>NZ_DALZYX010000003.1:0-42400 GCF_031987975.1 Pseudescherichia sp.
TCCATGTCTTCGAGTGCCCACACAGATTGTCTGATAAATTGTTAAAGAGCAGTGCCGCTATTTTCGCTGCGGCGCGGGGTGTGCATATTACGCTTTCCCGCTCAAGAGTCAAGCGTTTATTTTTGCTTTTCTCTGGCAGAACTTCCGAAGAAGTTCCTGCTGACGCGGCGGCTTGTTTGCCGTTGTTCCGTGTCAGTGGTGGCGCATTATAGGGAGTTATTTCTGGCTGACAAGTATAAAATTAAAAAAAGTTATCGATAGCGCAAATTTTGAACAAAACAGTAATCTAAAGCCTATTTTCGCCTGGATTATAAACAAAAACGGGTCCCTGAGGACCCGTTTTGCAATTTTACCAGTTACTGCACGGCAGCAATGCGGTCGTCTTTTACCACCAGCTGTACCGTTTTGCCTGGAATCAGCTCGCCGGAGAGGATCTGCTGCGCCAGCGGGTTTTCGATCTGCTGCTGAATAGCGCGTTTCAGCGGACGCGCCCCATATACCGGATCGTACCCGTTTGCACTCAGCAGCTTCAGCGCATCATCAGACATCTGCACCTCATAGCCGCGCTCTTCAAGACGCTTATAGAGACGCTGCAGCTGGATCTGGGCAATCGAGGCGATATGCTTCTCACCCAGCGGATGGAATACCACGACCTCATCGATACGGTTGATGAACTCCGGACGGAAGCTGTGGCTCACTACGCCCATGACCATCTCTTTCATATGGCTGTAGTCCAGCTCACCGAAGCGTTCCTGGATCAGATCGGAACCCAGGTTCGAGGTCATAATCACCACGGTATTGCGGAAGTCTACCGTCCGCCCCTGCCCATCCGTCAGACGACCGTCATCCAGCACCTGTAAAAGAATGTTGAATACGTCCGGGTGCGCTTTCTCTACCTCATCCAACAGGATCACAGAGTAGGGACGACGACGAACCGCCTCGGTCAGATAACCGCCCTCTTCATAGCCAACGTATCCTGGAGGCGCCCCCACCAGCCGCGACACGGAATGCTTCTCCATAAACTCGGACATATCGATACGCACCATCGCATCGTCGCTGTCGAACATAAAGTTAGCCAGCGTTTTGCACAGCTCAGTCTTCCCTACCCCGGTTGGCCCAAGGAACAGGAAGGAGCCAATCGGACGGTTTGGATCGGACAGACCTGCCCGGCTACGGCGAATGGCGTTCGATACCGCCTCGACGGCCTCGTCCTGGCCAATCACCCGGCTATGCAGCTGCTGCTCCATACGCAGCAGTTTCTCGCGCTCGCCCTCCATCATGCGGGCCACCGGAATCCCGGTCCAGCGCGCCAGCACCTCGGCGATCTCAGTATCGGTTACCTTGTTACGCAGCAGACGCATGGTTTTGCCTTCCGACTGCGTTGCCTGCTCAAGCTGTTTCTCCAGCTCGGGGATTTTCCCGTACTGCAGCTCGGACATCCGCGCCAGGTCGCCAACGCGGCGGGCCTGTTCGATAGCAATCTTCGCCTGCTCCAGCTCGGCTTTAATCGTCTGTGTTCCGGAGAGCGAGGCTTTCTCGGCCTTCCACTCCTCTTCCAGCACAGAGTACTGGCGCTCTTTATCGGCCAGCTCGCCGTTGAGCATCTCCAGACGCTTGATGCTGGCGTCATCGGACTCTTTCATCAGCGCCTGCTGCTCCAGCTTGAGCTGGATAATGCGCCGGTCCAGACGATCCAGCTCTTCCGGCTTGGAGTCGATCTGCATCCGGATGCTGGATGCCGCTTCATCGATCAGGTCGATAGCTTTATCCGGCAGTTGGCGATCGGCGATGTAGCGGTGGGACAGCGTCGCAGCCGCCACGATGGCCGGGTCGGTGATCTGCACATGGTGGTGCAGCTCATAACGCTCTTTCAGTCCACGCAGAATAGCGATGGTATCTTCAACCGACGGCTCGGCAACAAACACTTTCTGGAAGCGTCGCTCCAGGGCCGCATCTTTCTCAATATACTGGCGGTACTCATCCAGCGTGGTTGCGCCGACGCAGTGCAGCTCACCGCGGGCAAGAGCCGGTTTCAGCATGTTCCCGGCGTCCATTGCGCCGTCGGCTTTACCTGCGCCGACCATCGTGTGCAGCTCGTCGATAAACAGGATGACGTTGCCCTCCTGCTTCGACAGGTCGCTCAGCACGCCTTTTAAGCGCTCTTCAAACTCACCGCGATATTTCGCCCCGGCCACCAGCGCGCCCATATCAAGCGCCAGCACCCGACGGCCCTTCAGCCCTTCCGGTACTTCGCCGTTAACGATACGCTGTGCCAGCCCTTCTACAATGGCAGTTTTACCCACGCCCGGCTCGCCGATTAACACTGGGTTATTTTTGGTACGGCGTTGCAGCACTTGAATAGTACGGCGAATCTCTTCGTCACGACCGATCACCGGATCCAGCTTGCCCTGCTCGGCACGCTCGGTGAGGTCAACGGTAAATTTCTTTAAGGCCTGACGCTGGTCTTCGGCCCCCTGATCGTTCACGCCTTCCCCTCCGCGCATCTGTTCAATTGCCTGGGTCACATTGTTGGTATTCGCTCCCGCTGCTTTCAGCAGATCGGCCAGCGTGCCGCGCGACTCCAGCGCAGCCAGAACAAACAGCTCTGACGAAATAAAGTTATCGTTGCGTTTCTGCGCCAGCTTGTCGCAGAGGTTGAGCACGCGCACCAGATCCTGCGACGGCTGTACGTCGCCGCCGGTACCCTCTACCTGCGGCAGACGGCTCAGCGCCTGGTCAATGGCGGTACGGAGCTGGCCTGCATTGACACCAGCAGAGGTGAGTAACGGACGTACCGATCCCCCCTCCTGTGTCAGCAAGGCGCTCATAAGATGAAGTGGTTCGATGAATTGATGGTCTTGCCCCAGCGCGAGTGACTGAGCGTCGGCAAGAGCCAGCTGGAATTTATTAGTAAGACGATCCAGACGCATAACTCCTCCCATAATACAGGTCAAATTTGCTACTGGAGATTAAATGAGGTCATCCCTCAATTATTCAAGGTTAATGATCTAAATTATGTACAAAGAATGTTACACGTACTGGATCGTCTTGATTCTTTAGGTTATATCAGCCAAATGAAACTTGCCAGGCGCCCGGTGGTTTTGTCGCGGCGATAAGAGAAAAATTCATCCTGCTCGCTGAAGGTGCAACGGTCGCCACCGTAGACAGCGTCTACGCCGACGCGTGCCAGCCGCTGACGAGCGAGCTGATAGATATCAGCAAAATATTTTTCGCCTGCCGCACGAAACGCCGCTGAAGCGTTCGAATCTTCAGCAATAAAAGCGTCCCGTACTTCCGGGCCAACTTCAAAGGCGTCAGGTCCAATGGCCGGTCCCAGCCAGGCGATGATGTTTTCCGGCTTATCTGCAAAACAGGCCACCGTCTCTTCCAACACCCCCGTGCACAGGCCACGCCAGCCCGCGTGTGCCGCAGCCACTTCGGTCCCCGCACGGTTACAGAACAGCACCGGCAGGCAGTCGGCGGTCATCACGGCACACACCGTGCCGGGTGTATTGCTGTAAGAGGCATCTGCCCGCTTAGAGGCGTAAGGCTCGCCGGAGAGCGTCAGTACGGTCTTACCGTGCACCTGCTCCAGCCAGACGGGTTTTGAGGGTAGGCCGCCTGCGGCAAACAACCGACGACGGTTCTCCTCGACATGCTCAGGGTTGTCACCACAGTGTGCGCCCAGGTTCAGAGAGTCCCAGGGGGCGAGGCTCACGCCGCCGTTGCGGGTAGAACTACAGGCCGCGACGCCTTCAGGCAGCGGCCACTGCGGAACAATCAGCGATGTCATAACCAGTCCACGTCCTCTTTATGGGTTTCGAAATCGGCGCGCATGGCGTCGATAAGGTCGATCATATCCTGGGGGATCGGCGCATGCCACTCCATCTCAATACCGGTAATCGGGTGATAGAGACGCAGCATGGTCGCGTGCAGCGCCTGGCGATCGAACTGGCGCAGCGCAGCGATAAATTCGTCAGATGCCCCTTTCGGCGGACGCGGGCGGCCACCGTAGAGCTGATCGCCCACCAGCGGATGGGTAATGTGCGCCATGTGAACACGGATCTGGTGCGTACGGCCTGTTTCGAGGCGCAGGCGCAGACGCGTATGTACACGAAAGTGCTCCATGATGCGGTAGTGGGTGACCGCAGGCTTGCCCATCGGATGCACCGACATGTGGGTACGCTTGGTCGGATGGCGGCTGATTGGCTCTTCCACCGTACCGCCCGCCGTCATATGACCAATGGCAACGGCTTCATACTCACGGGTGATCTCACGCAGCTGCAGAGACTCTACCAGCCGGGTCTGGGCCGGAACGGTTTTGGCGACCACCATCAGGCCGGTGGTGTCCTTATCCAGTCGGTGGACGATGCCCGCACGCGGTACGTCAACGATCGGCGGATAGTAGTGCAGCAGCGCATTCAGTACGGTGCCGTCAGGGTTGCCCGCGCCGGGGTGGACGACCAGGTCGCGCGGCTTGTTGATAACAAGGATATCGTCATCTTCATAGACGATGTTGAGCGGGATATCCTGCGGCTCAAAGCGCGCTTCTTCTTCGATCTCTGCATTGATGGCAACACGCTCGCCACCCAACACTTTCTCTTTAGGTTTGTCGCAAATTTTGCCGTTGACCTGCACGCGCTGGTCAAGGATCCACTCTTTTATGCGCGAACGTGAATAATCCGGGAACATTTCGGCCAATGCCTGATCTAAGCGTTGACCGAGTTGGTTTTCGGACACCGTTGCGGTGAGTTGTACTAGTTGTGCCATAGACAGCTTCTTCGTTAACCTTGGGTTTTTACGGCTTCGCCGTTTAATATAGTGTGCTATTGTAGCTGGTCTTAATCGGGAGCAGGAACAGAGAATCCTCCCGCATAAACATTTTGAGGAAAGTCAAAACGTCATGACGCGCATGAAATATCTGGTGGCAGCCGCCACGTTGAGCCTGGCTTTGGTGGGTTGCTCCGGTTCAAAGGAAGAGGTGCCTGATAATCCGCCTAATGAGATCTACGCGACTGCCCAGCAAAAGTTGCAGGACGGTAACTGGAAACAGGCCATAACGCAACTGGAAGCGCTGGATAACCGTTATCCGTTTGGACCCTACTCCCAGCAGGTTCAGCTGGATCTGATCTACGCCTACTATAAAAATGCCGATCTGCCGCTGGCTCAGGCCGCGATCGATCGCTTTATGCGCCTGAATCCGACTCATCCTAACATCGACTATGTCATGTATATGCGCGGCCTGACCGACATGGCGCTGGACGACAGTGCATTACAGGGTTTCTTCGGTGTTGATCGTAGCGACCGCGACCCCCAGCATGCCCGAGATGCGTTTAACGACTTTTCGAAGCTGGTGCGCGGCTATCCGAACAGCCAGTACGTCACCGATGCCACCAAGCGCCTTATCTTCCTGAAAGATCGCCTGGCGAAGTATGAGTACTCTGTAGCGGAGTACTACACCCAACGCGGGGCGTGGGTTGCGGTAGTGAACCGTGTAGAAGGCATGCTGCGCGACTACCCGGACACCCAGGCGACGCGTAACGCCCTGCCGCTGATGGAAAACGCCTACCGCCAGATGCAGATGACCACGCAGGCGGAAAAAGTTGCGAAGATTATCGCGGCCAA
Source organism: Pseudescherichia sp. (assembly GCF_031987975.1). Taxonomy (GTDB): domain Bacteria; phylum Pseudomonadota; class Gammaproteobacteria; order Enterobacterales; family Enterobacteriaceae; genus Pseudescherichia. The sequence goes on from NZ_DALZYX010000003.1 coordinate 5,626, forward strand.
CAGCAGCAACACCTGATCGCGTGAAAAACCAAACGGCAGCTCTCGGGCTGCCGTTTTTTTATGCGGTTTCGGCTGCTTCTAAAGAAGTAGTGCCGCTACACAACTTATCAACTATGACGCCCCTTCTATTATCCTTCAAGGGAAATCTCACTTCTTCCTGTCCTGCCTCACAAAAAGTCGTCCTTGACAAAAAGTGACAAAAATACGTGATCTTAATCACACTTTTTGACCTTAGGTTCGTTATGCTGAGGTTACCTGGACGGAAAAGACAAGAGGTAACATCTATGACAATGAACATTACCAGTAAACAAATGGAAATTACTCCGGCTATTCGCCAACATGTCGCAGACCGTCTCGCCAAGCTAGAAAAGTGGCAAACCCATCTGATTAACCCCCATATCATCCTCTCGAAGGAGCCACAGGGTTTCGTTGCCGACGCAACCATTAATACCCCTAACGGACAGCTGGTTGCCAGCGGCCGACACGATGATATGTACACCGCTATCAACGACTTGATTAACAAGCTGGAACGGCAGCTCAATAAAGTGCAGCACAAAGGCGAAGCCCGTCGTGCCACCACCTCGGTGAAAGACGCCAGCTTCGTGGAAGAAGAAGAGTAGTCCTTTACATTGAGTGTCTCATCCACGCGCCTTCGGGCGCGTTTTTTATTGACAGGGTGAAAACAGTACGGTTACTTTAACTTGCAGACACGCACAGGAATCTTCCATGAAACAGACGCCGTTTTTCTTCGCACGCTTTTTTACCTTCCCCTGAACGGGAGGCGTTTCGTCGTATAAGAGTGTGTGCGAAGACGAACAGCAAGGCCTCCCAAACCGGGGGGCCTTTTTTATGGCTGACAGACCGATAACGATAATGACTAAGGCAACACTATGACACCGGAAAACCCGCTGCTGGATCTGCGTAAAAAGATAAGCGCCCTGGATGAGCAACTGCTGGCGCTGCTGGCCGAGCGCCGCCAGCTTGCCGTTGAGGTGGGCAAAGCCAAGCTGACCTCCCACCGCCCGGTACGCGATATCGACCGTGAACGCGATCTGCTGGAGCACCTGATCCAGCTGGGCAAAACGCACCATCTCGATGCGCACTACATCACCCGCCTGTTCCAGCTGATTATTGAAGACTCCGTTTTGACCCAGCAGGCTCTGCTCCAGCAGCATCTCAATAAAACCAACCCGCACTCGGCGCGGATCGCTTTTCTCGGCCCAAAAGGATCCTATTCGCACCTGGCCGCACGTCAGTATGCGGCGCGTCATTTCGAACAGTTTATTGAGAGCGGCTGCGCCAGGTTCCACGATATTTTCCAGCAGGTAGAGACCGGTCAGGCCGACTACGCCGTCGTGCCGCTGGAGAACACCAGCTCTGGGGCGATCAACGACGTCTACGATCTGCTCCAGCACACCAGCCTGGCGATCGTCGGGGAGATGACCGTGCCTATCGATCACTGCGTGCTGGTCTCTGGCACCACCGATCTGAGCAAAATCGAAACGGTCTACAGCCATCCGCAGCCCTTCCAACAGTGCAGCCAGTTTTTGAACCGCTATCCGCAGTGGAAAATTGAGTATACCGAGAGCACCTCGGCGGCAATGGAGAGGGTGGCCCAGGCGAACTCGCCCCATGTGGCCGCGCTGGGTAGCGAAGCGGGCGGCGCGCTGTACGGCTTGCAGGTACTGGAGCGTAACCTGGCGAACCAGACGCAAAACATCACCCGCTTTATCGTGCTGGCACGCAAACCGGTTAACGTCTCCGATCAGGTTCCGGCCAAAACGACGCTGCTGATCGCCACGGGCCAGCAAGCCGGTGCGCTGGTTGAGGCGCTGCTGGTGCTGCGTAACCACGGCCTGATCATGACCAAGCTGGAGTCACGCCCAATCTACGGCAATCCGTGGGAGGAGATGTTCTATCTGGATATTCAGGCCAACCTGGAGTCTGCATCCATGCAGAAAGCCCTGCGCGAGCTGGGGGAGATCGCCCGCTCGCTGAAGGTGCTGGGCTGCTATCCTGGCGAAAACGTTGTGCCAGTCGATCCGGCTTAACGCTCAATAAAAGGTGATTTCTTCACCCCTGCCACGCTTACCGGCAGGGTGAAGATCGCCCCGGAGAGCGGGAACTTCGCCAGCTCATCTTTCTTCATATTCTCGCGGGTGGTGGTGATAAACAGCGTCTTCATATCCTCACCGCCAAAGCAGACCATGGTCGGGCAGCGCACCGGCAGGCGATACTCTTCAAGCTGCTCGCCCTCAGGAGAGAAGCGTGCGATACGCCAGCCATCATAAAGCGCGCTCCAGTAGCAGCCCTCCACGTCCGTCGCCGCACCGTCCGGCTGCCCCTCCTCTGTTTTAAAGGTGTGGAATATCTCGCGCTTGCCAGGCTCACCCTTCTCATCCAGCGGCGTACGGTAGATCACCTCCTGCGGCGTATCGGAGGTGTACATCCACTTCCCGTCCGGGCTAAACGCTAATCCGTTGGCCCCGAGAATATCGCACTGGATAACCTCCGGAGTCAGATCGTTATCGACCCGCACCAGCAGCGCGCCGTTATAATCCTGCGGCGACCAGAAGGTGCCGGCGTAAAAGCGGCCAAAATGATCGGTACCGCCGTCGTTGAAGCGCGCCAGCTCAGGGTTAGAGGGGTTATCACATATTTTATGGGTCAGCAGACCGCGCTTGTCCGCCAGCCAGATGGCGTTACGCATCGCGACGATAAAGCCGCCCTTCTCGCGCAGAGCAAAGCAGCCCACCTCTTCCGGGAACCGCAGGACGGTATGTTCGGCAGAGGCCAGATGGTAGCGGTGGATCTCCCCCTCCAGAATATCGGCCCAATAGAGTGCCTGTTCCGATTCGCTCCAGACAGGACATTCCGGCAGATGGCCGGTGTAATCAAACAGCAGTTGCGGCTCAGCCATAGAGACTCCCATACAGTAAAAAGGCCAGCGGGTAACCCACTGGCCTTAAAGTATATACAGCTTTTAACCTATTGACGGTTGTCGTTGGCCTGACGCAGCAGCACCCGGCTTTCGCTCTGGAAGCGCTGGGCGTAGTCGCCAAACCAGTGCTCGACCTTGCGGAAGCTATCGATAAACGCCTGCTTGTTGCCCTCCTCCAGCAGCTCGATAGCCTCGCCAAAGCGCTGATAGTAACGCTTGATCAGAGCCAGATTGCTCTCGGAAGACATGATGATGTCGGCATAGAGCTGCGGATCCTGAGCAAACAGCCGCCCGACCATCGCCAGCTCCAGACGGTAGATGGGCGAGGAGAGCGCCAGCAGCTGCTCCAGCTGCACGTTCTCTTCCGCCAGATGCAGCCCGTAAGCAAAGGTAGCGAAGTGACGCAGCGCCTGAATGAAGGCCATGTTCTGATCGTGCTCGACGGCGCTGATGCGGTGCAGTCGCGCGCCCCAGACCTGAATCTGCTCCAGCAGCCACTGGTAGGCTTCCGGCTTGCGTCCGTCGCAGTAGACCACGACCTGCTTCGCCAGGCTGCCGCTGTCCGGGCCGAACATCGGATGCAGCCCCAGCACCGGTCCCTTATGCACGCTAAGCATCGCCTGTAGCGGCCCGCTTTTTACCGATGCCAGATCGACCAGGATGCAATCCTCCGGCAGCGGCGGCAACGAAGCAATCACCTGCTCGGTAACATGAATTGGCACGCTGACGATCACCATTCCGGCGTCAGCGACAATATTGCCCGCCTGCGCCCAGTCCTCTTTCTCCAAAATACGCACCTGGTAGCCGGAGAGGGTCAGCATCTTCTCGAACAGCCGCCCCATCTGGCCGCCGCCGCCCACGATAACCACCGGACGCAGCGTCGGACAGAGAGTTTTGAACCCTTTATCGTTCTCGCTGGAGTAGGACTCACGCATTACGCGCCTGAGGACATCCTCAATCAGGTCCGGCGGCACGCCAAGCGCCTCGGCCTCATGACGGCGGGAGGCCAGCATGGCAGCCTCACGCTCGGGAACGTAGATCGGCAGGCCATATTTACTTTTAACCTCGCCCACCTCGGCCACCAGATCCAGACGCTTGGCCAGCAGGGCCAGCAGCGCCTTATCTACTTCATCAATTTGATCGCGCAGGGCGGTCAATTCAGCAACCATAACAACCTCTTAAGCCAGACGTGCTGCCAGATGCCCACGCAGATGTTTGTTGATCTCACGCAGCAGCGCATCGGTGGTCTCCCAACTGATGCAGGCATCGGTCACGGAGACGCCGTGCTTCATATCGCTGCGCGGCTGCTCTGACGATTGATTACCCTCATGGATATTACTCTCGATCATCAGGCCGATGATTGACCGATTACCATCTTTAATTTGCGCCACCACGGATTCCGCCACCGCAGGCTGACGGCGGTAATCTTTATTTGAGTTACCGTGGCTGCAGTCTACCATCAGGGCTGGCTTCAGGCCCGCCTGAGTCATCTCTTTCTCGCACTGGGCCACGTCCGCCGGGCTGTAGTTTGGCGCTTTACCACCGCGCAGGATCACGTGTCCGTCCGGGTTGCCCTGAGTCTGCAACAGACACACCTGACCGGCCTGGTTGATACCTACAAAGCGGTGCGGCATTGCCGCCGCGCGCATGGCATTGATCGCCGTCGCCAGGCTGCCGTCTGTACCATTTTTGAACCCGACCGGCATTGAGAGGCCCGAGGCCATTTCACGGTGGGTCTGGGACTCAGTGGTCCGCGCCCCGATGGCCGACCAGCTAAAGAGATCGCCCAGGTACTGCGGGCTATTGGGATCCAGCGCTTCGGTCGCCAGCGGCAGGCCCATGCTGACCAGTTCCACCAGCAGGCTACGGGCAATTTTCAGCCCGTTTTCGACATCAAACGATCCATCCATGTGTGGATCGTTAATCAACCCTTTCCAGCCAACGGTGGTACGGGGTTTTTCAAAATAGACGCGCATAACCAGGTAGAGGCTATCGCTGACCTCTGCGGCAAGGGCTTTAAAGCGGTGAGCGTACTCAATGGCCGCCTGCGGATCGTGAATAGAGCAAGGTCCACAGACCACCAGCAGACGCGGATCGCGCCCGGCAATGATGTCGGAGATGGTCTGGCGCGATTGGGAGATCTGCGCCTCCTGCTCAGCCGTTAGCGGAAACTCCGCCTTCAGGCGTTCCGGGGTGATTAAAACCTGCTCGTCGGCGATGTGGACATTATTCAGCGCGTCTTTTTGCATGATGGCGATCCTGGTCGGTTGTTGCGATAGTTCGTTGCGATAGTGTTCTCGTCAGAGAGTGACTTAACAGTAACATAACCGGTAAAGATTTCAATCCATATTACGTACATAATAGTTTACATTAACCTCTAAAAGGCCATTTATTTGCGTTTACTTCGTAAATATAAATGTACAGAGAGCAACCTAACGGCAACCAGGCTACGCTATAGTAAAAGAAAAAGGAGCACGACGATGAAACCTGGAATGTACGTACTATTAGCGATCCTGCTGTCTGGCTGTTCAGTTGAACCTTACACACATGCTCCCACCTGGACCGGCACGGACTGGTACAGCGCCGGAAAAGACGACGCCCTCTCCGGCGCGGTAGTCAAAGAGAACAGCGTGCTGGCTGCGTTACATAACGATGCCGACGTTGATCGAAACCGTTATCTGCAAGGCTACAAGGAAGGCCTGAAGAGAATTTGCCACGACGACTTTCTCTATGCCTGGGGCCGGGCGGGTAAGATCTACCCTGCTGGCTGCGACACGCAAGAGAGCGCCACACAGCTGCGTAGTGCCTGGCAAGCGGGAATGACAGAGGGAACCCGCGACGCCATCCTCAATTAACAGTCGGAATATTATCCAATCTGTGAATACGTCGCGATCGGCTTTGGCACATCTGGAGTAATATAACCACGATCGTACAAGGGTCTATGCAGGCAAACGCTGCTTTTCTGCTACGTGTAATATTTAGCCGTCGTTGCGGGGAAATAATGATGAATACGGATCTTTCACGCCCAACCTTTAAGCGAACCCTACGCCGAATCAATATTATTAACGTGATTATTACGATGACGCTGGTCTGGTTTCTGATCTCCGTCACCTCGGTGCTAACGCTTAAAGAGTATGCCCAGCGCAATTTAGAGCTGACGGGGGCGACCATGAGTCGTAGCCTGGAGTTCGCGCTTGTCCGCAACGACGCCTCCGCCGCTGCCGATACGCTCTCTACGCTCGGCCAGCGCGAACTCTATAGCGCAGCGGAGGTGCGGGACGCGAAACAGCACGTAGTAGCGGGCTGGTCCTCGACGCCGAAAACCAGCTATGACAAAGCCAGCGAGCTGATCCGTCAGGGGCTGCTTTCCCAGCCGGTTACGCAGCCCATCATGCACGACGGCATGCAGATCGGCGAGCTGCGCCTGACCGCTCAGGCCAGCCTGATTGGACACTTTGTTCTGCTCTCCCTCGGCGTGCTGACTGGCTCGATCCTGTTTGCTTCTGCGGTGGCGCTTGCTATCAGCCGCTACCTGCATAACGGCGTGTTTAACGCCCTGCAAAATATTACCGACGTAGTGCATGACGTGCGAACCTACCGCAACTTTTCCCGCCGCGTCGCCGACGAGCGTATTGATGAGTTCCATCGCTTTGGCCAGGATTTTAATAGCCTGCTGGATGAGATGGAGGAGTGGCAGTTAAGTTTACAGGCGCGCAATGCTCTGCTGCTACGTACCGCTCTGCACGATCCGCTGACCGGGCTGGCTAACCGCGCCGCTTTTCGCAACGCTATTACTACTCTGATGAAGGATGAAACCGCTCAAAGCTGCTCGGCGCTGCTGTTTCTGGACGGAGATAACTTTAAATTTATCAACGATACCTGGGGCCACGCCGTCGGCGATAGCGTGCTGATTGAGGTGGCGAAGCGTTTAACTGACTTCGGCGGTAAACAGCATACGGTCTACCGCCTGGGTGGGGATGAGTTCGCAATGATCCTCACCGGCGTGCACAGCGAGCATGAGGTTAAGCGTCTCTCAGGCGCGCTGGCCCAGCAGTTCTATCAGCCTTTCGATCTGCACAACGGCACGACGACCATGATGACCCTCAGTATCGGCTATGCGCTGGCATGGGAGCACGCCAGCGCCGATAGCCTGCTGGAGCTGGCGGATAAGAACATGTACAAGGTCAAGCAGCGCCACTCAAAGACGCCCTGACTCTTGCTCTGGCTGCAGCCGTGCGGCGCTGGCCCGCCGCCAGCGCAGAATATCGATGGCGATAAACAGCAGCAGGCTGATGCCCAGCACCGGCAGCGCCAGGCCAATCAGCACGGCGAGGACCAGGGTTATCAGCCGCCCTCCTCCGCCCAGCGCCAGCCAGCTCTGCACCAGGGTTTGCACCGGACTCACGCTACCCCGCGCCGGACGGCGGATCCACCACAGCCGGTAGCCCACCACGATGCTGACGCACAGCGCACCGCCAAACAGGATCAGCGCCAGCTGGTTTGGCAGACCAAACAGCACCCCCATATGGAAATCGACGCCCCAGCGGGTCAGCTTCGCCATCAGCGGGAAGTCGGCAAAATGCGTTTGGTCAATCACGGTCATGGTGTGACCATCGATCGCCACGGCATCAACCTGCGTTGGCCAGGCCCGGTCAATCTCCGTCACCGTCCAGGCCATATCTGCGCTGCGCGGCGGACGGATCTCAAGACGAGAGGCATCAATGCCCGCCTGGCGGGCAACCTGCAACACCTCATCATACTGGACGCTGTCGGCGTCGCTCTCCTCCATCGGCATCGCCATCCCCTCATGGTGATCGTGATGCGCGTGATGTTCCGCATGGGGATCGGCAGGCTGGGCAGGACCGCGCAGCTGAGTATTCACCTGCGGCGTCATCCAGCCCAGCGCCGCACGCATTTTATCCACGTTGCCACCCGCCCACTGCGACCAGGTCAGGCCGGTCGCAGAGAAGAGCAGCATCCCCGCCAGCAGAGCCCACCCCAGGCTGACGTGCAGGCGGCGGCTGTTCTGCACCCGATTGTTAATCCGCCGTTTTGGCCGGGTAAACCACCACAGCGCAATGCCACCCAGGGCAGCGATCCACATCCACGACGCGGCCAGCTCGCTGTAAATTCGCCCAACGTCTCCCAGCAGCAGGGAACGATGCAGGTAGTCGATGGTCTGGCGCAGGGGCAGAATGCCGCTGGTGCCATAGACGGTCATATCGCCTTTTACCGCCAAAGTCACGGGATCGATAAAGATAGCCCGGTTCTCCGAGACGCCGAGTTGCGGATCGGCAAACATCACCCGCGTCGTCTCCCCGTCGATAAGCCCAGGGCGGACAGCGTGTAGACGCAACGTTCCGCCGGTCACCTTCTCGGCCACCGCCACCTGCTCGGCCAACGGTTGCCGCTCGCCGGTTACGGATCCGTAGAGTGCATCGTGATAGAGCGCACTCTCCAGCTGTGGGGTTGCGACATAGAGCGTCCCGCTGAGAGCAGCGATAAAGATAAACGGGCCAACAAAGAGGCCGATATAGAAATGGAGGCGTCGCAGCAGGTTTACCCATGCCGCGCGCGATGTGCAGGTAGTCATACTTTTCCTTTCTAAGGCAAAAAGTTATCGGTTTTGTTTTTAAAGGGAAAAAGCAGACTGACGCGGCGGGGCGCGGGTATCGGGGCAGAGCCAGGGGAAGAAGTGCCAGTGGCGCACGGCGGGGCGTGGCGGTGTGATCCGCAGCCTGAGCAGCACGCCACAAAGCAGAACGATAAGCGCAAGGATCACCCCTGGCACATGGGCCAGCAGCACGCAGTAGCCACACGCTTCGGCATGGTCGACCGGCATGCTTTGCGGCACGGGCTGATGCTCGGGCATCGCATGATGTTCAGACATCATCGACATCTCGTGATGCATGCCAGGCATGGCGCTCATAGGATCTTTTTGCAGCGCGACGGAGATCAATGGGGCAATCACGATCAGCAGGATCGCAAACAGCGCGGTCAATGCCGCTGCGCGTTTCCATGTTGAGTGATGCATCAGGTTAGCCACTAGCCCTCCGGTCGAGAGGGGACATTGTAATGGATTTATAACGCAGGGGTTAACAGATCGCGCCTACAGGCATAAAAAAAGGGGCCAGCCCACAGGCCAGCCCCTTTTTATCGGATGTCGCGACAGCGAACCTTAGTTCAGACGCTCTTTGATACGAGCAGACTTACCGGTACGCTCACGCAGGTAGTACAGTTTAGCTTTACGTACAGCACCACGACGTTTAACAGCAATGCTGTCAACTACCGGAGAGTGAGTCTGGAAGACACGCTCAACGCCTTCGCCGTTGGAAATTTTGCGAACAGTGAATGCAGAGTGCAGACCGCGGTTACGAATAGCGATAACCACGCCCTCGAATGCCTGCAGACGTTTTTTGGAACCTTCAACAACCCATACTTTCACTTCCACGGTATCACCCGGACGGAAGGAAGGTACGTCCTGCTTCATCTGCTCTTGTTCAATTTGCTTAATGATGTTGCTCATAATTTAATCTCTTATCCTGGGTAAACTGATATTTGGAGGCTCACGCCATCCCATCATGTATTTGCTGCTGTTGTGCGTGCTCTTTTCGGAACTCCGCCAGCAGCTTTGCTTGCTCTTCAGTCAGAGCCAGGTTTTCCAGAAGTTCAGGTCTTCTAAGCCAGGTGCGGCCCAGCGACTGTTTCAGACGCCAGCGACGTATCTCAGCATGGTTACCCGACAGCAGAACCGCCGGAACCTCCATGCCTTCTAACACCTCAGGACGGGTATAGTGTGGACAGTCCAGCAACCCATCGGCAAAGGAATCTTCCGTTGCCGAAGCCTCATGCCCCAGTACGCCTGGAATAAACCGGGCAACCGAGTCAATCAGCGTCATTGCTGGTAACTCACCACCGCTGAGCACGTAATCGCCGATAGACCACTCTTCGTCAATCTCGGTTTGGATCACACGCTCATCGACCCCTTCGTAGCGCCCGCACACCAGAATCATTTTCTGATTCGTTGCCAGTTCGCTGACGCCCGCTTGATCAAGCTTGCGTCCCTGAGGTGACAGATAGATCACCTTTGCGCCTTCACCCGCCGCGGCTTTCGCTGCGTGGATGGCATCCCGCAAGGGCTGAACCATCATGAGCATCCCCGGCCCGCCGCCGTAAGGACGATCGTCCACGGTACGGTGCCGGTCGTGAGCGAAGTCACGCGGACTCCAGCTCTGGATGCTCAGCAGGCCATTTTTAACGGCCCGGCCAGTTACCCCGTAATCGGTAATGGCGCGAAACATGTCAGGAAACAGGCTAACTATACCAATGAACACAAGCCAATCCCCATCGTGCCGTGCCTACCGTTTATCCGGAGGTTTAAAAACCAGGATCCCAATCTACTTCGATTGTGCGAGTAGTGAGATCGACTTTCTTGATAACCTGTCCATCGAGGAACGGAACCAGCCGCTCCTTGATACCAAACGCATCTTTCAGGTTTGCCTTGATGACGAGAACGTCATTTGACCCGGTTTCCATCATATCGATGACTTTCCCCAGGGCGTACCCTTCTGTGGTCACTACCTGGCAGCCCATAAGATCTTTCCAGTAGTAGTCACCCTCAGTGAGCGGCGGCAACTGCGACGAATCCACGACAATTTCACAATTAGTCAGCGCATTCGCAGCATCACGGTCATCAATGCCTTTCAGCTTAATGACGATGTCCTGATTGTGGTGACGCCAGCTTTCCAGCTCGACCATCTGCCACTTACCGGCCTTCTGGATAAACCAGGGCTGGTAATCAAAAATGCTTTCAGCGTCTTCAGTGGAGGAAAACACTCTGAGCCAACCACGGATCCCGTAGCAAGAACCCATTTTTCCCAATACGATCGGTTCAACAGGTGCTTTAATGCTCATCATGACCACCGTGACAGATTAAGCTGCTTTGTTTGCTTCTTTGATCAGCGTAGCAACGCGATCGGAAACGGTAGCGCCTTGGCCAACCCAGTGAGCGATGCGATCCAGATCCAGGCGGGTGCCTTCTTCTTTTTCGCTAGCGATCGGGTTGAAGAAACCAACGCGCTCAATGAAGCGACCGTTGCGTGCATTACGGCTGTCAGTAACAACAACCTGGTAGAACGGACGCTTTTTAGCGCCGTGACGAGCTAAACGAATAGTTACCATAACATCCTCTTGTGTGAATAAAACACCAGGCCCCGTCGAGGAACGGAGCCCGGTGTCATATTAAAAGCCCGAAAATTTTACTCGTTTCGGCGCGAAAAGCAATCTCTAAAGCAATTAACGTCCTGGGAATCCTGGCGGCATCATCCCCTTCATGCTGCGCATCATTTTCGCCATCCCGCCCTTCTTCATCTTTTTCATCATGCGCTGCATGTCGTCGAACTGCTTCAGCAGGCGGTTAACGTCCTGCACCTGCATGCCGCAGCCCGCCGCGATACGGCGCTTGCGGGAGCCTTTGATGATGTCCGGGTTGGCGCGCTCTTTCAGCGTCATCGAGTTGATGATCGCCTCCATACGCACCAGAATCTTGTCGTCCATCTGGGATTTGACGTTGTCCGGCAGCTGGCCCATGCCCGGCAGCTTGCCCATCAGGCTGGCCATGCCGCCCATGTTTTTCATCTGCTTAAGCTGCTCAAGGAAGTCGGTAAGGTCAAAACCGTCGCCTTTCTTCAGCTTGTTCGCCAGCTTTTCTGCCTGCGCGCGGTCTACCTTGCTCTCGATATCTTCGATCAGCGACAGCACGTCGCCCATGCCGAGGATACGGGAGGCGATACGATCCGGGTGGAACGGCTCCAGCGCTTCCGTTTTTTCACCCACGCCGAGGAACTTGATCGGCTTGCCGGTGATATGGCGAATAGAGAGCGCCGCACCGCCGCGGGCATCACCGTCAACCTTGGTCAGCACGACGCCAGTCAGCGGCAGCGCTTCGTTGAACGCCTTCGCTGTATTGGCCGCATCCTGACCGGTCATGGCATCGACCACGAACAGCGTCTCTACCGGATTAATAACGGCGTGGACGTGTTTGATCTCGTCCATCATTGCTTCGTCAACGTGCAGACGACCGGCGGTATCCACCAGCAGCACGTCGTAGAATTTCAGCTTCGCCTCTTTCAGCGCCGCGTTAACGATATCAACCGGCTTCTGGGCAACGTCGGAAGGGAAGAAATCGACACCGACCTGCTGGGCCAGGGTCTCAAGCTGCTTAATCGCCGCCGGGCGATAGACGTCGGCGGAGACCACCAGTACCTTCTTCTTGTGCTTCTCGCGCAGGAACTTACCCAGCTTACCGACGCTGGTGGTTTTACCCGCACCCTGCAGGCCCGCCATCAGCACCACCGCAGGCGGCTGCGCGGCCAGGTTAAGCACCTGGTTCTCTTCGCCCATCGCCGCAACCAGCTCGCCGCGTACGATTTTGACGAACTCCTGACCCGGGGTCAGGCTCTTGTTAACTTCATGACCAACCGATTTTTCTTTTACGCGGTTAATGAACTCGCGTACAACCGGCAGGGCGACGTCCGCTTCCAGCAGTGCCATTCGCACTTCGCGCAGCGTCTCTTTGATGTTCTCTTCGGTGAGGCGTCCACGGCCACTGATATTGCGCAACGAGCGCGACAAACGATCGGTTAAATTATCAAACATTGTCTTTCACCTGGGGTGGAAACGGTTGGCCGCCTGGGCGACACATAAATACGATTTTGCGGCAGTATAACATGAAGCCGCTGCTGTTGGGATGCAAGGGTTGGAGGTAAGGTCGCGTAACGCTATACTGCCTCTCTTCTAACTACTGCAACTATCGACATCACTATGCCCGTTTTTGCCCTGCTTGCGCTTATTGCTTACTCCGTCAGTCTGGCGCTGATTATTCCCGGCCTGCTGCAAAAAAACAGCGGCTGGCGGCGGATGGCTATCATCTCTGCGGTCATCGCTCTGGTAAGCCATGCGCTGGCGCTGGAGGCGCGCATCTTTCCCGACGGCGATACGGGACAAAACCTGAGCCTGCTCAACGTCGGCTCGCTGGTCAGCCTGATGATCTGTACGGTCATGACCATCGTAGCCTCGAAGAATCGCGGCTGGCTGCTGCTGCCTATCGTCTACGCCTTCGCGCTGATCAACCTGGCCTTCGCCACCTTTGTACCCAATGAGTTCATCACCCACCTCGAAGCGACGCCAGGAATGATGGTGCACATTGGCCTGTCGCTGTTTGCCTATGCGACGCTGATTATTGCTGCCATGTACGCCCTGCAGCTGGCGTGGATCGATTACCAGCTGAAGAACAAGCGCCTGGCCTTCAGCAGCGAGATGCCGCCGCTGATGAGCATCGAGCGCAAGATGTTCCACATCACCCAGATCGGCGTGGTGCTGCTCACCCTGACGCTCTGCACCGGCCTGTTCTATATGCGTAATCTGTTCAGCATAGAGAACATCGACAAGGCGGTGCTCTCTATCATTGCCTGGTTTGTCTATATCGTTCTGCTGTGGGGGCACTATCATAAAGGATGGCGCGGCCGCCCAGTGGTCTGGTTTAACGTGGCGGGCGCAGGACTCCTCACGCTGGCCTACTTTGGTAGCCGCGTTGTTCAGCAGTTTGCTGGCTAAGTACACCCGTTAAGCACGTAAGGAACTCTCTTGGAACACATCTCCACCACCACGCTGATTATCACGCTGATCGTCATGGTGGTGATCTCCGCCTACTTCTCCGGCTCCGAAACCGGCATGATGACGCTGAACCGCTACCGGCTGCGTCACATGGCGAAGCAGGGCAACCGCGCAGCAAAGCGCGTAGAAAAACTGCTGCGTAAGCCTGACCGCCTCATCAGCCTGGTATTGATCGGCAATAACCTGGTTAACATCCTCGCCTCCGCTATCGGCACTATCGTCGGGATGCGCCTCTACGGTAACGCCGGGGTGGCCATTGCCACCGGCGTACTGACCTTTGTGGTGCTGGTCTTTGCCGAGGTACTGCCAAAAACCATCGCCGCACTCTACCCGGAGAAGGTCGCCTTCCCCAGCAGCGTTCTGCTCGGGCCGCTACAGATCGTCATGATGCCGCTGGTCTGGCTGCTTAACACCGTGACCCGCCTGCTGATGCGCATGGTCGGCATCAAGGCTGACGTTGTGGTGAGCGGTGCCCTGAGCAAAGAGGAGCTGCGCACCATCGTACATGAGTCTCGCTCGCAGATGTCGCGCCGCAACCAGGATATGCTGCTGTCGGTGCTGGATCTGGAGAAGGTCAGCGTTAACGACATCATGGTGCCGCGCAACGAGATTGTCGGCATCGACATCAACGACGACTGGAAATCCATTGTTCGCCAGCTGACCCACTCTCCGCACGGGCGCATCGTGCTCTACCGCGAATCGCTGGACGACACCATCAGTATGCTGCGGGTGCGCGAAGCCTATCGCCTGATGACCGAGAAGCAGGAGTTTACTAAAGAGATGCTCCTCCGGGCGGCGGATGAGATCTACTATATCCCGGAAGGCACGCCCCTCAGCGTCCAGCTGGTGAAATTCCAGCGCAATAAGAAGAAAGTGGGGCTGGTGGTGGACGAGTACGGCGACGTGCAGGGCCTGCTGACGGTGGAGGATATTCTCGAAGAGATCGTTGGCGACTTTACCACCTCGATGTCCCCTACCCTTGCTGAAGAGGTCACCCCGCAGAACGACGGTTCGGTGATTATCGACGGCACGGCCAACGTGCGGGAACTCAATAAAGCCTTTAACTGGCAGCTGCCGGAAGAGGAGGCGCGCACCATCAACGGCATGCTGCTGGAGGCGTTAGAGGAGATCCCCGCCGCAGGCACGCGGGTGCGTATTGCCCATTACGACATCGATATTCTCGACGTGCAGGACAACATGATTAAGCAGGTGAAGGTGCTGCCGGTTAAACCGCTGCGGGAGAGCGTGGCAGAGTAAAAGCTGTAGGCCGGGCAAGGCGCCCGGCACCACAGGAGGCTTAGCCCTTCGCTTTCGCGACGGTGACCATCGCGGCGCGTAGGGTGCGGCCGTTAAGGGTATAACCTTTCTGCATTACGCCCAGCACGTTCCCTGCCGCAACCTCTTCAGATTCAACCATGGCAATCGCCTGGTGAACGTTCGGATCCAGCGGCACGTTGGTATCGGCAACCACGTCAACACCAAACTTGCGTACGACGTCCAGCATCGACTTCATGGTCAGCTCAATACCTTCCACCATCGGTGCCAGCTCTGGGTTGGCTTTATCCGCCACTTCCAGCGCGCGATCCAGGCTATCGATCACCGGCAGCAGCTCATTGATAAACTTCTCCAGCGCAAACTTATGCGCCTTCTCAATGTCCAGCTCGGTACGGCGACGCAGGTTTTCCATCTCCGCTTTGATGCGCAGGACACCGTCACGCTCGCGATTTTGCGCCTCAACCAGCTGTGCTTCGAGGTTCGCAATTTTCTCATCGCGCGGATCCACCTGCTCAACAGAAGCGTCAGGCTCTACTGCCTCAACCTCTTCATGCTGCTCCGTGATAATTTCTTCCGGGGCTTGCCCCTCAGGCGTTTTCTGTTCTTTACTACTCATGAATTTCTCCGCGTTTTTTTGCATTGATCTCGCTAACTTCGCTTATTATGGGGATCAGTTTTCCGGTTTCAAGAGAAGCCTTAAGATTGTCACCTTTCATTCGGCACAAGGACTCCAGATAATGAGTACTCATTTCACGTGTATTGGGATTGTCGGCCACCCGCGTCACCCTACGGCGCTGACCACACATGAGATGCTCTGGCGCTGGCTGTCCGGCCGGGGATATGACGTTATCGTTGAGCAACAAATTGCCCAGGAGCTAAAGCTTACCAACGTGCGCACCGGCACGCTGGCGGAGATTGGCCAGCAGGCCGATCTGGCGGTGGTGGTCGGCGGTGACGGCAATATGCTCGGCGCGGCGCGCACCCTGGCGCGGTACGATATCAAGGTGATCGGCATCAACCGTGGCAACCTCGGCTTTCTGACCGATCTCGACCCGGACAACGCCCAGCAGCAGCTGGCAGACGTGCTTGAAGGACACTACATTGCCGAAAAGCGCTTTTTGCTGGAGGCGCAGGTGTGCCAGCACGACTGCCAGAAGCGGATCAGCACCGCTATCAATGAGGTGGTTCTGCATCCGGGCAAGGTGGCGCACATGATCGAGTTTGAGGTCTATATCGATGAGGTGTTTGCCTTCTCCCAGCGCTCGGACGGGCTGATTATCTCCACCCCTACCGGCTCCACGGCCTACTCGCTGTCTGCGGGCGGCCCAATTCTCACCCCGTCGCTGGACGCCATTACCCTGGTGCCGATGTTCCCGCATACGCTCTCGGCGCGCCCACTGGTGATCAACAGCAGCAGCACCATTCGCCTGCGTTTCTCCCACCGGCGTAACGATCTGGAGATCAGCTGCGACAGCCAGATTGCGCTGCCGATCCAGGAGGGCGAGGATGTGTTAATTCGCCGCTGTGACTACCATCTCAACCTGATCCATCCGAAAGATTACAGTTACTTTAATACGTTGAGTTCCAAGCTCGGCTGGTCAAAAAAATTGTTCTGAAATCGACGGCGGGTGCTTTACTGGATATAAAACCTGTTTATACTGTACGAAAACACAGTTATGGTTTTTCATACAGGAAAGCGGCTATGCTGGCACAACTGACCATCAGTAATTTTGCAATTGTTCGCGAGCTGGAAATTGATTTTCACAGCGGCATGACCGCCATTACTGGCGAAACCGGCGCGGGTAAATCCATTGCCATCGATGCGCTCGGGCTGTGCCTCGGCGGGCGTGCAGAAGCCGACATGGTTCGCACCGACGCCGCACGCGCCGATCTCTGCGCCCGCTTTTCCCTGAAAGACACCCCTGCTGCCCAGCGCTGGCTGGAAGAGAACCAGCTTGAAGATGGCCGTGAATGCCTGCTGCGTCGCGTCATCAGCAGCGACGGTCGCTCTCGTGGCTTTATCAACGGCACGGCGGTACCGCTCTCGCAGCTGCGCGAGCTGGGCCAGCTTCTTATCCAGATCCACGGCCAACATGCGCACCAGCTGCTGACCAAATCCGATCATCAGAAGACCCTGCTCGATGGCTATGCCGGTGAGTATGCCCTCACCCAGCAGATGGCAGAGCACTACCGCCTGTGGAACCACAGCTGCCGCGAGCTGGCCCAGCATCAGCAGCTGAGCCAGGAGCGCAGCGCTCGCGCCGAGCTGCTGCACTACCAGCTGAAAGAGCTGAACGACTTCAGCCCGCAGCCGGGCGAGTTTGAGCGCATCGACGAAGAGTACAAGCGTCTCGCCAACAGCGGCCAGCTGCTGAGCACTAGCCAGCACGCCCTGACGCTGCTCGCCGACAGCGACGACGCCAACCTCCAGAGCCAGCTCTATACCGCCCGTCAGATGGTGACCGAGCTGGTGGGCATGGACAGCAAGCTCTCCAGCGTGCTCGATATGCTGGAAGAGGCCGCTATTCAGCTGAGCGAGGCCAGCGACGAGCTGCGCCACTACTGCGATCGTCTCGATCTCGACCCGAACCGCCTCTACGAGCTGGAGCAGCGTATCGCGAAGCAGATTTCGCTGGCGCGCAAGCACCACGTTACGCCGGAAGAGCTGCCCGCACATCATCAGGCGCTGCTTGACGAGCAGCAGCTGCTTGACGATCAGGCCGACTCCCAGGAGACGATCTCCCTGGCGGTGAAGAAGCACCATCAGCAGGCGCTAACTACCGCGCAGCAGCTGCACGACCAGCGAGTGAAGTATGCCCAGGAGCTGGGCGGGCTGATCACCGAGAGCATGCACGCCCTGTCGATGCCGCACGGTCGTTTCCATATCGACGTCAGCTTTGACGAGCGTCACCTGACGCTGGAAGGTGCGGACCGCATTGAGTTCCGCGTGACGACTAACCCGGGCCAGCCGATGCAGGCCATCTCGAAGGTCGCCTCCGGCGGTGAGCTGTCGCGTATTGCCCTGGCGATTCAGGTGATCACCGCCCGTAAGATGGAAACCCCGGCGCTGATTTTCGATGAGGTTGACGTAGGTATCAGCGGCCCGACCGCGGCCGTAGTCGGTAAGCTGCTGCGTCAGCTGGGCGAGTCCACGCAGGTGATGTGCGTAACGCACCTGCCGCAGGTGGCGGGCTGTGGTCACCACCACTTCTACGTCAGCAAAGAGACCGATGGCGCGATGACCGAAACACACATGCAGCCGCTGGATAAAAAAGCGCGACTGCAGGAGCTGGCACGTCTGCTTGGCGGTAGCGAAGTCACCCGCAACACGCTGGCTAATGCTAAAGAACTACTGGCAGCCTAAACTTTTCGGCTAATTCAGAGTCATAGTGAGACATAAAATCGCCGCTGGACCATTTTAATGTGGTAAAAGGTCTATTATGATCGGCATATTACAAATGAGCCGTGCACTGCTCAGGCCCGAAAAGGAATCAAATCACTATGCGCTGTAAAACGCTGACTGCTGCCGCAGCGGTTCTTCTGATGATGACTGCAGGCTGTTCCACTCTGGAGAAAGTGGTTTACCGCCCAGATATCAACCAGGGGAACTATCTGGCACCTAACGACATCTCTAAAATTCGTATCGGCATGACGCAACAGCAGGTTGCCTATGCGCTGGGTACCCCGATGATGAGCGATCCGTTTGGTACTAACACCTGGTTCTACGTGTTCCGCCAGCAGCCGGGCCATGAGGATGTCACGCAGCAGACGCTGACCCTGACCTTTAACAGCAACGGTGTGCTGACCAACATCGACAACAAACCGGCCCTGACCAACTAGGTTCCGCCAGGTAAAAAAACAAAAAGCGCTCAGTGAGCGCTTTTTTTGTGCCAGCAAGAACTATTCGTCGTCCGCTTTTTCTGCGCGCTTACGCCGCAGCTCCTTCGGATCGGCAATCAGCGGGCGATAGATCTCTACCCGGTCACCGTCCTGAACGGCATCAGCCAGCTTCACCGGACGGCTGAAGATACCCACCTTGTTTTTCGCAAGATCGATATCCGAGCGCAGCTCCAGCAGGCCAGAGGCATTGATCGCCTCCTCCACCGTTGCCCCTTCGCTCAGCGTCACGTGCTGCAGGTACTGCTTCTCTGGAAGGGCATAGGCCACTTCGACGCGAATGTCACCCGGCACTGTAAACCTCTTTGGCGCGATGGGTAAATGCCTGCACCATGTTTGAGGCCAGCTCTTTAAAGACGCGACCAAAGGCCAGCTCAATCAGCTTATTGGTGAACTCAAAGTCCAGATTGAACTCGATGCGGCAGGCATCCGGACTCAGCGGCGTAAACCGCCAGCCGCCCATCAGCTGCTTAAAGGGACCATCCACCAGCTGCATAAGAATGCTTTGGTTATTGGTAAGCGTGTTACGGGTGGTGAACGTCTTGCTGATGCCCGCCTTTGAGACATCAACGGCAGCCGTCATCTGCGTCGGGCTTGCCTCCAGTACCCGGCTGCCGGTACAGCCTGGCAAAAATTCCGGGTAGGACTTTACGTCGTTCACTAATTGATACATCTGTTCTGCGCTGTAAGGCACTAAAGCAGTTCGGCTTATCTGCGGCATAGCGTTATCCTGAGGTCTACACCTCATAAATAATAACATTTCCTGTCCAGGAAAGGAAAACGCAAAGCCAAACTCATGCTAATATAACGCGTTACACCTCGCAGGATAGATGGGGTATTTTTCAACAGCTGATTACCGACGATTTACGATACTTATGACAAAGAAAAAAGCACATAAACCGGGTTCCGCTACCATTGCGCTAAACAAGCGCGCCCGTCACGAATATTTTATCGAAGAAGAGTTTGAAGCGGGTGTGTCCCTTCAGGGTTGGGAAGTGAAGTCCCTGCGCGCCGGGAAGGCCAACATCAGCGACAGCTATGTGATCCTGATTGAGGGCGAGGCTTACCTGTTCGGGGCTAACTTTACGCCGCTGAGCGTCGCCTCAAGCCACGTCGTCTGCGATCCTACCCGCAACCGCAAGCTGCTGCTCAACCAGCGCGAGCTGGACACCCTCTATGGCCGCGTAAACCGCGAAGGCTATACCGTTGTCGCCCTATCGCTCTACTGGAAAAATGCCTGGTGCAAAGTGAAGATCGGCGTCGCCCGCGGTAAGAAACAGCACGACAAACGCTCCGATGTGAAAGAGCGTGAGTGGCAGGTAGATAAAGCCCGCATTATGAAGAACGCCGGACGCTAATCTCTACGCTTGCAGCACCTCCCTCTCCGCTGGGGAGAGGGTGTGCGACTAGCGGATTACCTAGCGCTCGCGTAGCGCCTCGTTGACCTTGTTCAGCGGCTTGATCAGGTAGTCCATCACCGATTTCTGTCCGGTTTTGATCTCTACGTTCGCCACCATGCCCGGCAGGATCGGGAAGCGCTGGCCACTCTTGTTTTGCAGCTCGGCGCTCTTAGTCCGCACATAGACACGGTAGTAGAACTGATCCCGACGCACCTCATCCTGCAGCGTATCCGGCGACACCACCTCTACCTGACCGGTGAGGTTACCGTAGATCGACGAGTCGTAGGCCGTTACCTTCACCGTCGCGGGCAGGCCTGGACGGATATAGGCGATATCCCGTGGGTTAATGCGCGTCTCCACCAGGAGCTGATCTTCCAGCGGGACGATCTCCATCAGCTTTCCCCCCGGCTGCAGGACGCCGCCGACGGTAGTCACCTGAATGTCCTTGACGATGCCGCGCACCGGGGAGAAGAGCGTCGCCCGATCCACCTGATCCGCCTTACCGCTCATCGCCTGGATCTGGGCTTCAAGATCGGCGTTGGTTTTTACCTGCTCCTCGCGGGCGCGTACTGCAAACTGGTTGCGCGCCTCGTCGATCTTACCCTGCAACTCGGTGGCCTGGCGCTGGAGGCGGATCACCTCTACCTCGCTTGCCGCCCCCTTCGCCACCAGCGGCTGGGTCATGCGTAGCTCCGACATCACCAGTTGATACGTTTTCTTCAGGTTGGCCACCGTCTCGTTCAGGTTGCGCCGCCGGGATTCATACAGCTGCCGCTCACGCGCCACCAGCTCCGGATCGCGCATCGACTCTTCGCTAAAGCGCAGCGGCTCCCCAGTCAGCTCCGAGCGCAGGCGCTCGCTGGAGGCCCGTAGCGCACGTACCCGGGCCGCCGACTCGCCGTAGTTAGACTGAAAGCGGGTGGGATCGAGACGAGCCAGCATCTGCCCGCGCTCGACAATGTCCCCCTCGCGCACCAGCATTGCGCTGACGATACCGCCGTCGAGGCTCTCGATTACCTGCGCATGGCTTGAGGGCGTGATCTTGCCGGTGCCTACCGTGACCTCATCCAAAATGGCCCACCATGCCCATGCCACGAAGATCAGTAGCCCCGCCAGCGCCAGCCAGATCACCGACGAGTAGAACCGCCCCTGACGGGCAAGATCGTCCTGCATATTCAGTTGACTCATTGCTTGCTCCTCAGGCTACCGATGCCACATTGCTGTTGCGCGCCGCCTGCTGCAGCAGGGTATCGCGCGGCCCATCGGCAATAACCTTGCCGTTCTCCATCACCACAATCCGGTCTACCAGGTTCAGCAGCGCCGGACGATGGGTCACCAGCACCAGGGTACGTCCGGTGAGCCACTGCTGGAGCTGGCGGATCACCCACGCTTCCAGCTGCTCATCCATTGAGGCCGTAGGCTCGTCGAGCAAAACAATCTGCGGGTTACGCACGATCAGGCGGCTGAGCAGCACCATTTGCCGCTGACCGCCGGAGAGGCCACGTCCGCCCTCGTTGATCAGTCGGTCGAGGCTGGCGGCATCCTGCTGCACCATGCCGATCGCCCCGCTGATGCGCAGGGCCTGGATCAGTTCCGCCTCGGTGGCGTGCGGATGGCCCAGCATCAAATTCTGCCGCAGGGTGCCGAAGAAGAGGCGCGAATCCTGGGAGAGATAGCCCACCTGGCGGCGGACATCCATGGGATCGATATGCGCCATATCGACGCCGTCGATAATCACCTTGCCCTTGCTGGCCTGCGCCTGGCCCGAGAGCAGCTTCAGCAGGGTCGATTTACCCGCCCCGGTCTTGCCGAGGATCGCCACCCGCTCGCCGGGTTTGATCTCCAGACCGTCGATCTGCACCGCCTGATCGCCCTTCTCGGGATCGTAGCTGTACTGCACCTTCTGCGCCTGGTAGTGACCGGCCAGCACCGGGCAGTGGGCCATTTTCTGATCGGCGCTCTTATCCAGCGGTTTCTTGAGCAGATCGTCGAGGCCGTTCATCGCCATTTTGGCGTGCTGCCAGCGGGAGAAGACCATGGTCAGCTGCATCAGCGGCGCGATGGTGCGCGACGAGAGCAGGCTACAGGCCACCAGCGTACCGGTCGTAATGTTACCTTCCATAACCAGATAGCAGCCGAAGACCAGCATCCCGGCATAGGTGATCTGCTGGACGGTAGAGGCCCAGCCGCTCAGCCGTGCTCCCCACACGCGCTGCTTCATGCCGATGTTAGCCCCCACGGCATGGGTATGCTCCCACTGACGCTGAAAATATGGCTCAGCCTGTAGAGCTTTAATATCCTCCACGCCCTCAATGGACTCCACCAGCACCGCGTTGCGGATCGCGCTCTCACGCATCCCCTCTTTCGCCAGCCTCGCCATCGGCCACTGAACGAGGATCCCAGGGATCACGATCAGCGGAATGGCGATCAGGGGGATGATCACCAGCGGGCCGCCCACCAGCGCCATGATACCGAGGAACAGCAGTACAAACGGGATATCCATCGCCGCGCCGACGGTGGTCGAGGTGAGCAGCTCGCGCACCTGGTCAATCTCACGCAGCTGGGAGATGAACGAGCCGGTAGATTTGGGTCGGGCATCGTTTTTGATCGCCATCGCCCGGGCAAAGAAGAGCGAGGAGACGTTGAGATCGATATGCTTACCCATGATGTCAGAGACGTGGGTACGCGCCAGGCGGATCATAAACTCCAGCAGGGCGGCGAACAGCACGCCGATAAACAGCACCCACAGGGTGGGGATCGACTGAGCGGGAATGACGCGGTCATAGACCTGCATCGAGAAGAGGATCCCCGCCAGGGCCAGCACGTTGCCCAGCACCGAGGCGAGAGCGATCTCCGAGAGCTTGCGCTTGGCGTGGCGGAAGTGCCGCCAGAACCAATGCTCCTCCCAGGGGCGGGTAAAGTCATCGATACGGGAGTCGCGCCCCCGGGCGGCGATGCCGAGCATCACTACCTCCGGCTTGACGCGGGTCAGCAGCGTCTCCAGCGCCTCCTCGCGCACCAGATCGCCCCCCTCGCTGAGCCAGTAGGCCACCAGTCCGTCGGCGTCGATAGTCTCCAGCAGCATCAGCTCGCCGGACTCCAGTTGGACGATGACCGGCAGGTTTTGCGCGTTCCAGCGCATCTTCTCCAGCTCTACCACGCGTACCTGGAGTCCCATCAGGCCGCTTAATCTCTCCAGCCGCGCGTTAAGCGGCAAACTCTCAAACCAGCGCATCTGCTGGCGTACGGCAGGCGCGTCCGCCGGCAGGCCAAACCGCCCCGCCGCACGCACCATGACATTGATCCAGCTCTCGGTATCAGGCTGTTGCATAACTACTCCTTGGCCGTTAGCGCTTAAAGTGATGGCAGGGTATCGCCGATGGTGCGGCTACGCTCAATGCCTAACATATCCAATAGATTATCCGCGGCGGCCGCATAGCGGACCGCAGCGTCCCAGGCGTCGTAGCGGGCGGTAATCGACGCGGTATCGGCCTGAAATACATCCTGCTCAATGCTGAGCAGATCGTTAAGGCTGCGCTTGCTCAGGCGATACTCATCGCGATAGACCCCACGGGCGCGATCGGCGCTCAGGTACTGCGCATCCCCTGCCCGCTGACGCTGCTGCGCCCCGGTGAGGTCGGCCCACGCGGTGGCGGCGCGCTGGTTGATCTCCAGCTTGCTGGCCTCCACCTGCGCCCGGGCGCTGGCCCTGTCCCCTTCGGCGGCATCAACGCGCGCGCCGACGGCCCCGCCCTGGTAGATCGGTGCATCCACTACCAGCTGCACCTGGTCATCCCAGTAGCTATCGTCATCGTTCTGATAGCGCGTCCTGCCCGCCTGCACCGAAACCGTCGGCCAGTGCTGGGCCTGGGCCTGGCGAATGCGATCGTCCGCCGCCAGCTGCCTCGCCTGGGCGCTGCGCACCGCATTGCTGCGTTCGTAGGGGAGCGAATTAAGGGTAATTTTCTGCTTCATCAGATCTTCAGGCAGATCGGGGAGCGTGTCCGACATCACGCCGGTGAGCACGCTCAGCGCCGCCTGGGCGGAGCGGGTCTGCGCCTCGTACTGGGCGAGGGAGGCGTTCAGCCCGGCAATGCGCGTCTGCGCCTGCAACACGTCGGACTGAGAGCTTAATCCGGCCTCGGCGCGCAGATCGGCCATCTCCTGCACGCTCTGCAGTGA
This sequence comes from Pseudescherichia sp., assembly GCF_031987975.1. Taxonomy (GTDB): domain Bacteria; phylum Pseudomonadota; class Gammaproteobacteria; order Enterobacterales; family Enterobacteriaceae; genus Pseudescherichia. The sequence goes on from NZ_DALZYX010000003.1 coordinate 29,995, forward strand.
GACAATATTTTTGCGCGCCGCCTCGGCCAGCGCCTGGTAGCGTTTAACCTGTAGATAGGTTTGCAGCGTCTCCATCCCTACCTCGTTGAGGGAGTTATAGAGATCGTAGCGATAGGCGTCGGAGAGGTTATGTTGCTCATCGATGCTGCCGCCGGTTTTGCCAAAGTCGTAGATTAGCTGCTTGAGGCTGACGCCGCCGGAGCCGTTGTTATTGAGGGAGCCTGCCGAGTCATTGCGGTGCGAACGCCCAACGTTACCCTGCAGGGATATCTGTGGAAACCAGGCGCTCTCCGCTTCGTCGAGGTTGGCCTTTCCTACATGGATCTGCGCCGCCGCCTGGGCAATTTTGGGGTTGCGGGCGAAGGCACGTAAAATCGCTTCTTTGATGGTTAGCTGCGCCTGGAGCTGCTCTCCGGGTGCGGCCTGCCAGTTAAACTGCTCTTCTCCATATGCTGAGGTCATCACGCTCGCTCCGAGCACGGCCAGCAAAACTACATATAATGCCTTTGCTTTCATCTATCCACCCTGACTGTCCCTGGTGATATTTTTATAATCTTTTATGCCTCATCCCTGAGGCATAAATGACAGGGATAACGCTATACCATATTGACGTGCAGCCCTTGCTGGACCAGCACATCGCCTAACGTCGTGTTTTGTGCACTGTTGTGATAGACATCGAACTGCATCCCGTCCACTTCGCGCTGTCCGCTGATGGCCCAGATGTCGTTCGCCCCATGCACCAGGTTCACCTGGTCGCCGTTGCTGCCTTTAATCACCAGATCGTCTTCCGGCTTATCGGTTACCGTCAGCGCTTCGTTCAGATCGAGCGTCAGGCTGTTAGTACCGGATTTACCAAGGTCGATAATCTCGATGCTGTGGACGCGGCTCGCGGCATCAATAAGGTTAAGGATCATATTGACGCCATCGAGCACCAGGGTATCGGTCCCCGCACCACCGTTAATATCGATAAAGCCCAGCGTTGAGAGATGGATCGTGTCGTTACCCTCGCTACCCTGCACGCTCTCACCGCTCTCCTGCGTCCCGTCAGCCAGCGTGATGCTCAGTCCGCCAATGGTGAAGGCATCGTCAGCCGATGCGCTCTGGGCGCTGGCGTCAGTGGTACTCTCCTCACTACTGGTCGCCGCAACGCGACTCACGGCAGCAGGCGCTGTGCTGCTCTCCTCCGTGGTCTGTTGAGTGGTATCGCTGCTCTCTACCGCACTGGCTGCCAGCAGCGAGAAGCTGGTGGCTTCGGCTGCCAGAGTTTGCGTCCCGACTGGCGGTGTGGTGGTGGGGTTGCTACCGTTGAGGCCAACGTTCAGGTATCCCACGTTACCAGCAGCATCTGCTGCATAGAGATTGAGGACGGTGCTTAGCGATAAAATCCTTGCTAAATCAAGCCCTACATCAAGCGTAGTTGACCAGCGGCCATCTGCACCGGTTATTGCCGTCGCCTGCGCAAGATTGAGCAGGTTGAGGTGTACCAGCGCCCCCTGACCGAGGTTATTCGAGGTCCCGCTAATGGTCAGCTTCGCCGAGCCGAGCAGGCCGGTAAGCACGCCACCCAGTAAGCCCAGCAGGTTGGTAACCGGGTTAATTGCCAGCGTCGGCTGGGTCAGCTTGACGCTAACGTCCGCCTCGGTTGCCGTGGTATTCCCTACCCGGTCGGTTACCGCTACGCCCACTTTCAGCGCGCCGGTGGCGAGGTTTTGCAGCACCGAGTTGCTGACCGTGGCCGTCCAGTTGCCCGCCGCGTCGACGAGAGCGTTGATCGGCGTCCCGCCAAGGGTAACGACAACCGACGCGCCTGCCGGAACACCGCCAATTTTGCCGCCGATGACCTGGCCCGACGCCGCCTCGTTAATGTTGAGGTAGCCGTCGTTACCAAACAGCGAGGTCAGCGAGATAGTCGGCAGGTTGTGGGTGATCACATCCAGCAGCGAGGTGGCGGTCGCGTTCTTCCCTGCCGGGTTGACCAGGCTGGCGTTGACCGTCAGCGTCCCGTCCAGCAGCGCCGCGAGATCGGTTTTCGGTACCGAAACGGACCAGTTGCCGTTGGCCGCCACCGTTGACTGGTAGGTTTTACCGCCAAGAGAGACGTTGACCAGCGAACCGGCTGCGTTGGTACTGGTCCCGGTAATCACCTGCGCGCTGAGGATCTCCGCCGCGTTCAGACCGTTGCCGCCGAACAGGGTGTTGATCAGCAGCGACGGTGCCTGCTGAATGGCGACCGTCAGATCCTGCGCCGTGGAGGCAACGTTACCCGCCACGTCGCGGGCGGTGGCGGTAACCTGCAGCAGGCCATCTGCCAGCCCTTGCAGCGATAGCGCCGGAACCGGCAGCTGCCAGGTACCGTTTGCCCCAACGGTAGTGGTCAGGCTCAGCGGACCGATATTGACGTCAACGACCGTACCCACAGCAAGGTTGGTACTGGTCCCCGACAGCAGCGGCGTGGAGAGCAGATCGCCGAGATCCAGCGTACCGTTGCCAAACAGCGGGTTCAGGCCCAGGGTTGGCAGGTTCTGCACGATGGCGTTTACCACCTGGTTGCCGGTCACCACGTTACCGACGGTATCCACGACGCTGGCGGTGACGTTGAGCGCGCCGTTGACTACGCTGCCCGCTAATGCACCTGCCGGTACCGTCACCGACCAGACGCCATCAACCACGTTGCCGACGAAGCTCTGGCCCGCCACGCTCAGGTTAACGACCCCGGAAGCGAGGCCCGCCGCCGTACCGCTGATGGTCTGCGCCACCCCCAGATCGGCAAGGTTGATGTAACCATCGTTACCGAACAGGGTATTGATTGCTACCGTCGGCAGATTCGCCAGCCCTACCCGCACTTCGACCGGGGCGGCAATCTGTGCGGTGTTGCCATCCGGAGTGACAATGGTTACCTGCGGCTGGAATACGCCGTCCAGCAGGCCGGTCAGATCGGATGGTGCCAGATTAATAGAGAACGCCCCGCCCGCGTCCACTGCACCCAGGAAAGTTTTACCTGCCACCTGCACTTCGACGCGGGAGCCTACCGGGGCGTTGCCCACGACGCCGCTGATGGTCTGGTTCAGCAGCGAGCCGGCTACGTTGAGCACGTTGTCGGTAAATACTGCCAGGCTATTGAGTACCGGCGCGACCAGATCCACCTTGATCAGCGCGGTCTGGCTCGCCGGGTTACCGTACTGGTCGAGCGCGCTGATGGTAATCGGTACGTCCCCAGTGCCAATTCCCTGTAGCAGAGCCTGAACCGTTGCCGGCAGGTTCACGGCCCAGCGGCCGCTGCCGTCAACGTTAGTGGTAAAGGCCTCTGCATCACCGATCTGGATAGTCAGCTGCTGTCCGGCCAGACGGGTTGAGGTGCCGCTCAACGCCGCACCCAGCAGTTCAGGAATGCTCAGTACACCGTCACTAAACAGCGGATCGAGTCCGATGGTCGGCAGGGCACGGGCAACGTTAAAGCTGGCGCTGGTGTTGACCACGTTGCCAAAGGCATCGGTGATCGCCAGGCCCACGCTCGCCTGACCATCCGGCAGAGTATTAAGCAGCGTATCTGGCAGTACCGCAGACCAGGTGCCGGTGACGGTATCCACAACCGCATTGATCGCCTGGCCGCCGAAATTAACCACCATTTCCGTGACGTTTGCCGCGTTATTAAGCGTACCGGTCAGGGTCTGGGCAACGCCGCTCTCCACGCTGTTGAGCACGTTGTCCGCCGTCATCAGGATATCGCCTACCACCGGCAGGTCGGTCAGCGCCAGGCCAACATCGACAATTTCCTGACGGGTATTGCCGTTGGCATCGATCACATCAAACTGCAACGCCAGGGTGTCGGTGAGCAGTCCCTGCCACAGGGTCGGCGGCAGGTTGACGGAGAAGCGGCCATCCGGGCCGACCAGCAGATCGTTGATGGTGACATCCGTCCCCACCAGCGTCAGGTTGACCCGCGCCCCGCGGTAGTCGCCGCTAACCTGTCCCGTCAGGGTCTGGGTGACCAGCGACTCGGCCACGTTCAGGATGCCATCGCCGAAGAAGAGCGAGTCAAAGAGCACGCCCAGCGTCGGGTTGAGCGCCACGTTCAGCGCGACGTTGTTGGTGGAGACGTTACCCGCGCTATCCCGTGAAGTGATGCTGATCACCTGCGCGCCATCGGTCAGGGTAGAGAAATCGATATTTGGGAAGTCATAGCGCCAGTTCCCCTGCGCATCGACCTGCCCGGTCCAACTGATAGGCCCAAGCTGAATGGTCACCTCGTTACCCGGATCGCCGGTTCCCTGTAGCAGCAGACCCGATGCAGCGCTGACGGTATTGAGCACCGCTGGAATGCCCAGCGCGTCAACGTAGAGCAGCGGCGCGCTGGCATCGACCGTTATTGGCTGGGTGGTACTTTGCGGGTTGCCTGCCGCATCGGTAATGGTGGCGGTCAGCGGATAGGTACCGTCGGCCAGCCCCGCGACGTCGCTCTGCGGAACGGTGACTGCCCATTCGCCCTGAGGATTGACCGTCGCATAGTAGGTTTTACCGTTGAGGGTCACCTGCACGTCGCGGCCAGGTTCGCTGGCGGTACCGCTGATGGTCTGGCTTAGCCCTTTCTCATCAATATTGACGATGTTGTCACCGGCAAAGCTGTTCAACGTGATGGTCGGCGCAAGGGTATCGACGACAAACGCCTGCGCTGCGGTAAAGCCTGGGGTTGTTACGCTCTCGACGCCAAGGGTATGTGGTCCGTCACCCAGCAGCGCGCGTGGCACGTTAAAGGCCCAGCTGCCATCTGGTGCAATGGTCGCTGTGCCAATCACGGTTCCATCCAGCACGACGTTAACTGTTCCCGTCACGTTAGTTGCCCGGCCACTGATTGGCAGGGTATCGGTAGCAAACTCGCTGGCGTTAACAAGGTTATCGCCCGCAATCACGTCCAGCGTCAGGAAGGCTGGCGGCGGGGTGAGATCGACCGTCAACGTACCGCCATCGATCGATACCAGGTTGCCAGCACGATCCGTGGCCTGAACGGTGATATTGCCCGCCGTCAGCCCAGCCATATCCGCAGGCGTGAGCTGTAGCGTCCAGCTGCCGTCCGCCTGAATGGTAGTGGTGAAAGTACGCCCGTTCGGGAAGGTAACCTGCAGCGGCGACCCGGCTTCCAGGTTAGTTGAGGTCCCGGCAATGGTCTGTACCGTCTGGCTCTCGTCGTAGGTCAGCACGTTATCGCCCGCAAACGGCGTTGTAACCACCAGTCCCGGCTGATCGATCAGGATAGTGACCGGTGCGCTGGTGCTATTTGTGTTGCCCGCCCCGTCAATCACCGTGACCTGCACGCTTTGATCCCCGCGTGCGACCCCATCCCAGTCAGCATCGCTCAGCGTCAGGGACCACGTCGTACCTTCTACCGGCACGTTAGCAAAGAGCTTGCCGCCCACCGTCACGTTAACCTGCGTTCCCACCGGGTAAGGCGAGGTAAAGCTGCCAGCGAGGGTATTCGTGCCGCTCGCCTCATCAACGTTAACCACGTTATCGCCAAACAGCGGCGTAGTAAGGGTCACGTTCGGCGGGGTCAGTGCCACCTGGTATGGCACCGGAACGGTAGCGCTGTTGCCGAACTGATCCTCTGCATAGATCACCAGCGTGTGTGGCCCCTGGGCCAGCGACTGCAGCGAGCCTGCTGGCAGGTTAATGGTCCAGGTGCCATCCTCCAGCACGGTAGCGGTATACGGCGTGCCGTTAACATCGACCCGAATCGTCACAAACTGGTTAGGCCCAAGCACCTGGGTAGAGCCGGTGATTTGCGCTGCGCCAGCCGCCTCGGCGATGTTGAGAACGTTATCGCCAAACAGCGGATCAGCAATTGGCGCTGGCAGCGAGGTACGTACCTGGAAGCTGCCCGCATCGGTATCGGTATTGCCAGCCCGATCCCTGACGGTGACCTCAAAGGTTGGCGTGGTGTTATTTGCCAGGTCTTGCAGATCGTCAGCTGGCAGGGTGATGATCCAGTCGCCGTTCTCCTGCACCACCTCGGTATAGGTCTGCCCCGTGCTTAACGTGACGCTGACCGTCTGCCCCGGCCCGGTGACACCGGTATTGCCGCGCAGCACCTGATCGCTCTGCGACTCGGTGAAGTTCAGCGTGCCATCGCCAAACGGCGTAACAAACTGCGCCTGCGGCAGGGCATCAACAATCGCCTCAAAGCTGCCCTGCCCGGTAATTTGGTTACCGGCAACATCGGTAACAATAATGTTTACGCTCAGGACGCCATCCGGCAGCGCCTGCAGCTGTGCTGCCGTCAGCGGCAGCGTCCAGGTCGCCCCGTCTACCGTCGCAGCGACGGCCGGACCGTTGTTGACGCTGACCAGCACGCTGCCCACCTGCCCTGCGGGCACGCCCGTTGAACCGGTAAGCGCCGAGTCAGCCTGCGTCTCGGCGAAGTTCAGGATGCCGTCGGTAAAGGCAGTATTCAGCGTTGGCGGCGCCAGCGCATCGGTGCGGACAATAAACTCCTGCGCTGGCGAGGTAGAGACGTTACCCGCCCGGTCGGTAAGGATCACCGTCATGGCATGGGTGCCGTCAAGCAAGCCGTTGAGCTGCTGCGGCGTTAGCGGCACCGTCCAGTTACCGTTGACGTCTACGGTACCGACAAACTCCTGTAGGCCATCCACTACGATCCTTACCTGCTGGTTTGGCCCGGCCTGGCCGGTAGAGCCGGTAATTTGCGCGCCGGTATTGGCCTCCTGCTGGTTGAGGTAGCCATCACCAAACAGCGCTAGCGGCAGCTCTGCCGCAGGTCCAAAGCGTACTGCATCGAGGCTGCCGCTGGCCGTGGCCGGATTACCAAAGGTATCCAGCGCCGTAACCGTAATAGGCAGGATGCTGTTCGCCTGGACCTGTATTGCCTCTCCAGGAACCGTTACGGCCCAGGTAGTACCGTTGACGGTGCCGAGGAAGCTTTGGGTACCAATAGTGACGGTGACCTGTGTGCCTGCTGGCAGGCCGCTAACCGTCCCGGTCAGCGTGGTACCCGCCGCCAGCTCATTCGAGCTAGCAATGTTATCGCCAAAGACAGGGTTGAGCGTAATGGCTGGGGCATTCTGGGTGTTAACATTAATCGGCACCGGCACAGGCTGAACATTACCCTGCGGATCGGTGACGCTGAAGTTTAGCTGGGAGGTGCCCTGCGGCAGCGACTGTAAATCCGCCGCCGGAATAATCATGCTCCAGCCACCGTTATCGTCAATGACTGCTGCAATGGTTTTGCCGTTAATGGGCAGCAGCACCGTCAGGCCCGGCGTACCGGTCCCGGTGAGGGTTTGATCCAGCAGCGACTCGGCAATATTGACCCGGCCATCTTCAAGGAAGGTGCCTGCCGTCTGCACGGTAAGCAGCGGCGGGGTCAGATCGATACTAACGGAATGGGTCGCCTGCGCTCCGTTTTGGGCAGCATCCACCGCCGTGGCGGTAACGGTATAGGTGTTTCCGTCAGTTAACGCCTGCACCGCCGTCTGTGGCACGACAAACTGCCAGGTACCATTGCTGCCAATGGTGGCGCTATAGGTCACGTCGTTAAAGGTGGCGCTGACCACCGTTCCCGCCGCCAGATTGGTCGAGGATCCGCTAATTAACAGCTCACGACCCTGCTCCTGGATATTAATGATGTCATCCTGCGCCACGGTATTGACGGTCAGCGTCGGCTGAGACGCCGGCGTGGCGGCAAAGATCACGTTTTGTGCGCCGGTCGCCACGTTGCCAGAGCGATCGCTCACCTGCACGCTGATGGTTTGTGTCCCGTCGGCCACTGCCGCCAGCACTTCCGGCAGGATATCCAGCGTCCAGCTGCCGTCTGCCGCAACGTTGGTCGTGTAGGTCTGGCCGTTCAGGGTAACGGAGACCGTTTGCCCCTCCTCCACGCGGGTGGTCGTGCCGCCGATGGTCAGCGGACTTTGCGCCTCCAGAGCATTAACATAGTTATCCGCCGCCACGGTATTCACCGCAATCAGTGGGGCATTCAACGGTGATGCATCGAGGGTAAAGCTGCCTGGGACAGTCGTCGTATTGCCCGCCGGATCGGTGATCCTGGCCGAGATTGCTACCGGACCATCGGCAACGTTAGCCAGCGCCCCCGCTGGCAGCGTAATGCTCCAGGTCCCGTCCGGCTGAAGGATCGCATCATAGTTCTGGCCGTTAACCAGCACGATCACCGCCTGCACGTTCTGCGCATCGTATGGCCCGCCGGTGCCGCTGATAACAATGGCTCCGCTGGCTTCGCTGCCGTTGACGATGTTATCTGCCGTCACACCATTGATAGTCAGCAGTGGCGGCACGGTATCAACGTTCAGCGGTGCGGTCTGCGTGTTCTGATTACCCGCCGCATCGGCAACGGTGACCGTCACCGTATGCGATCCCTGAGCCAGCAGACCGATTTGCGTCGGGGTCAGCGGCAGCGTCCAGTTACCGTTGGCATCCACCGTACCGCTTATCGGCGCGCCGTTGTCCAGCTGAACGCTCACGCTCTGGCCTGCTCCTCTGCTGCCGGTGGTCCCGGTCAGCGCACCACCTGCCGCCGCTTCCAGGGCGTTGATGGTGCCGTCGCCAAACGGCGTATTGATCGTCGCCACGGGCAGCTGCTGGGTAACGATCAGGAACTGCTGCTCACTGGAGAGCGGTAAGCTATTCACATCGACTGAAGAGACGGTCACGGTTGCCGTTCCGTCGCTAATCAGTGCGGCAGCGGCATTGGGTACGGTCACGGTCCAGAAACCGCCAGCATTTACCACGCCCTGATACTGCTGCCCGTTAAGGGTCACGGTGACCGGAGTGCCTTCAGGAATACGCGCCGAGGAGCCGCTGATGGTGATCCCGTCGCTGATATCCGCCAGGCTAATGGCGTTATCCCCTTCGACCGGGTTAATGAGCAGCGCGCTGGCGGTAGAGTCTACGGCGAAGTCAACGGTCACTGGCGCGGAGGCATTGCCCGCGCTGTCGGTTACCGTCACCGTGAGCTGCTGAGGGCCATCGGCAAGATCGCTCAAGGCCGTAGCCGGAACCGGTATCGCCCAGCTGCCGTCGGCGTTAACCACGCCGCTGAGCGGCTGGCCGTTCACGGTAAGCGCCACCGTGGCACCCGGCTCGGCAGGTACGGTTCTACCGGTCAGGGTAAAGCCGTTTGCCAGCTCGGCAGGATCGAGCACGTTGTCACGGGTAACCGGATCGACCACTACGTTCGGCGGCGTGGCATCAAGGCTAACCTCCCGGGTAACGGTTATGGTGTTGCCTGCCGCATCGGTCACGGACACGGTATAAGCAACCTGCCCGTCCGGCAGCGAAGCCAGTGCCCCGGCAGGCAACGTCACCACCCAGCTGCCCGGCGTTACACCCGGCAATGCCGTGTAGCCCGTACCGTTCACATTCACAACAACCTGAGCTGCGTCTGGCGAGGTAATATTGATAGCCTGGTTGCTCTGCACCTCCGTGGCGTTGAGCGTATCCGTGCCGTTGATAGGCTGGACGGTCACCTCAGGCGGCAGCTTATCAACGGTGAACGGGATGGTCTGTGAGGCGTCATTGCCTGCGGCATCAGCCACCGTTACGTCAAATGAGGCAGCGCCGTCTGGCAGGATAGTCAATGCCCCGGCAGGCAGGACAACTGACCAGCTACCGTCCGTGGCAACGGTACCAACGTACTGCTGGCCGTTAAGGGTAGCGATAACTGTCTGGCCCGGCCCCGTGACGCCGGTATTGCCGGTGACGAACTGATCCAGCCCTGACTCAACAAGGTTCACCACGCCGTCACCAAACGGTGTATTGACCACCGCCTGCGGCAGATCGTTAATCATTACCGTAAAGATATGACTGTCGATAACGACGCCGTCAGGACCTGTGGCAGTGGCCGTGACCACGGCAGGGCCATCCTGCAACGCCAGCAGATCGGCGGATCCTACCGTGACCTGCCATGCACCGTTCGCACCAATAGTCCCCGTGTAGGTTTGACCATTGAGCGTTACAGTGACAACGGTATCTACCGGCAGCCCGGCGCTGTTACCGTTGATAACCAGATCGTTACCCGCCTCATCAAAGTTCAGATAGTCATCGCTAGCGATAATGTTTATTGCTACCGCATCGGTGGTGGTATCCACAGTAAAGCTTTGATTAACCGAGGTCGTCTGGCCATAGCCGTCGGTCACGCTGACGTTAAGGGTGTTAATACCGTCCGGAAGCTTTTGCAGCTCCACGGCGGGCAGAGTGACGCGCCAGCTGCCGCCTGCATCTACCGTGCCCTGATAGCTACCTGACCCGAGGATAACGACGATCACGCTGCCCGGCTCGGCATTAGTCACCGTTCCCTGTAGGATCTGATCGACCTTAAGCTCTGCCGCGTCCAGATCGTTACCGTCGGTCAGTGCCTGGACGTTAAGCACTGGCAGAGCAGTTTTTACATCAATATTTTGCGTGACGGTCTGGGTGTTACCCGCCGCATCGGTCAGCGTTACCGTCAGTGGATAACTGCCCTGGCTCAGCTGCAACAGGTCCGCTGCCGGGAGCGGCAGCTGCCAGTTACCATCTGTTCCAACGGTGGTGGTGTAGGTGTTGCCGTTCAGGGTGATGGTGACCGGCTGGCCGCGCTCGGCTGCCGAGCTGATACCGCTCAGAACCTGATCCTGACCCAGCTCCTGACCGTTGAGTTTGCCATCCGCTGTCAGCGGCAGCAGGCTGAGCGCAGGCAGGGTAGTATCAACCTGCGCGGTGCTGGTCAGCGGGGAGCTGTTGCCCGCGGCATCGCTGGCGTTAACGTTAATGGTTAGCAGCCCATCCGGGATCGCCTGCATATCACTGGCCGGAACGGTTACGCGCCAGTTGCCATCGCCGTCCACCAGCGCCTGATAGGTATTTCCCGCCAGCTGCACGCTGACGTTCTGCCCGCTGCCGGAGACGCCGGTGTTACCGCTCAGGACCTGATCCTGCCCTTTCTCCACGCTGTTAAGGTAGCCATCACCAAACGGCGCATCGATAGTTGGTATAGGCAGGTAGTGGATCTGTACGTTTAGCGTATGGGTATCGCCTGCCGCCTGTGATCCCTGAGTGACGACTGCCTCGACGGTGTTAGGACCATCCGGCAGCAGCAGCAGATCCGCTGATGGGATCTGTACGCTCCAGTTACCTGCGGCATCAATGGCGGTAACGGCATACTCTTTGCCGTTAAAGCGCACGACGATATTGACGTCAGGCCCGGTGACCGTCGTCACACCACGCACCTCCAGCGGGCTTTGCGCCTCGCCGGCGTTCAGGTAGTCGTCGGTTGAGAGGATAGCAATGGCGATGCCAGTCTGAGAGCCATCAACGCTGATGGTGTCGGTACGCACTACCGGATTACCGTTGGCGTCGTTTACCGAGACGGTAAGGGCATTATCCCCCTGTGCCAGCGAAGAGAGATCGCCCGACGGCAGAATAGTTTTCCAGCTACCGTCGCCCATCACCTCCGCATAGTAGGTCTTATTGCCGAGGGTGATAGTGACAAGCTGCCCCGCCGGGATATTCACGGTTTGTCCGGAGAGCGTCTGGCTCAGCAACAGTTCAGCGGTATTAAGAACGTTATCTCCCGTTAAGGGATCGACAATCACCTGTGGGCTGGTGAAGTTGGTAGTGAAGTCAGCTTGCGCCGTTGTCACGTTACCTGCCCGATCGGCAATCTGATACTCCACGGTATAGGGCTGGCCATCCTGCAACTGTTGAATATCGGCCTGTGGAATGCTCAACTGCCAGCGGCCAAGGCTATCAACCGTAGTGGAGTAGCTTTTATCGTTCAGCGTTACCGTCACTACGCTGCCCTGATCCTCGCTAGAGGAAAAACCGCGAACGATCTTGGCAGAGTCCAGCTGGGAGAGATCCAAAATGTCGTTTGGTACGAAAGGCGTTAGCTGGAGCGCGGGCGGGATGGTATCGACCCAGAGATCCATGGAAGTGGTAACATTTCGACCTTCGCTATCAATCAATACCACGTTTAACACCCGCAGGCCCTGCGGCAGAGATTGAAGAATGTCAGCGGGCATTTCAAGGTTCCAGCTGCCATCAGCGTTGACCTGAGTGGTCCAGGTGTATTGTTCAACGGTAACGGTAATCTGACTTCCGGCATTCTCTGCCTCGGTGCCTCCGCTCAATACCTGATTAGCGCTGACCTCTTGCTGATTCAGCATATTATCGCCAGTGAGCGGAGCGACCCACAGCGTTGAGACTGGCGGAGTAGGCTCCTCACCATCGTCCGGCGGCGTGGTGCCGCCATCGTCCGGTGGCGTGGTACCGCCATCATCCGGTGGCGTGGTGCCGCCATCGTCCGGTGGTGTGGTGCCACCATCGTCCGGCGGTGTGGTACCGCCATCATCCGGTGGCGTAGTACCGCCATCATCCGGTGGCGCGGTACCGCCATCATCCG
>NZ_DALZYX010000003.1:42500-70458 GCF_031987975.1 Pseudescherichia sp.
GCGGCGTGGTACCGCCATCATCCGGCGGCGTGGTACCGCCATCATCCGGCGGCGTGGTACCGCCATCATCCGGCGGCGTTCCATCAATGGGCGGAAGAACGCCGTTATCCTCTGCTTCCTGACGGTTGCTGCCGCCGCCACCACCTCCCGCTGCGGCGGCAATACCGACAATACCCCCGACTGCTGCTACCCCACCCAACACGGCCAGTGCAGAAATTCCCCCTGCGCCAACCAGAGAATCTAACGATGCTTCAGAGAGGGCCGGCACGACTGTCTCTGCCGTGGCAGGCGCGGCGGCGTCTGCAAAGGGGAAGACCGCGTGATGTGAACCCAGATTATCTTCAAAGATCAGTTCGCTGTGTAAGCCATTCTCATCAAGCACAAAAAAGCGCTGGTAGCGTACCGTGGTGCCGTCATTCATATGGACGATCAGGTCGTTTCCTTCGCGCTGATAGTAATTAACAGACTCAGGCGAGGCATTAATACGAACAATGCTTGTTTGCGTAAGATTAACAACGCGATCGGCACTTTGGGCATATTGGCTAACGACGTCACCAGTTCTTTGATTTATAATATCCACTGAGCCAGCAGGGCTAATTTGGGGAGCCATATAATGTCCTCTTGCTATTTAGGGCGCTATTTTGTGCATTTGCCAGCTTTATTTTTGGCGTAGAAAGGGCATAACCAAAATAAAATGGCAGAAATTAGGCAGATTGCTGATAACGAAACGATATTTTTACAAGTTATTGATATTTAACCAATTACCACCTTATCCATAACCGAAACGCAGAAATGATCTCATTAAAATATATAATCAATACTCTGAAATTAGGCAAACTCTTAAGTCACAAATTTTCACAATTTTTTAAAATACAGAATATATTCTTAACGAATTAGCCTTTATTTAAGCGCCGCTGAAATAGTCATCTTAATAAATAAATATAATTCTAATAATTAATGAAAAAGAATCACTGGCGTTACGATATATCCTATATAGGAAATATTGGATATATTCTTCTTTAATGCATGTAGTGAATAAGGTTGGTCATATTACAGCAACGAAGCACCTCCGTTCAGCCAGACCGGCACTGGTCATACTTTAAGCAACTGCAGCTCATGCGAATGTTGTAGCGATATGGACTGGTGCGCCAACGGCAAAACCTGTTATACTGTAGTCAACACATTGGGGCTGATTCTGGATTCGACGGGATTTGCGAAACCCAAGGTGCATGCCGAGGGGAGGTTTGCCTCGTTAAAAGCCTCAAAAAAATAGTCGCAAACGACGAAAACTACGCTTTAGCAGCTTAATAACCTGCTTCGAGCCCTCTCTCCCTAGCCTCCGCTCTTAGGACGGGGATCAAGAGAGGTCAAACCCAAAAGAGATCGCGCGGATGCCCTGCCTGGGGTTGAAGCGTTAAAACTAATCAGGCTAGTTTGTTAGTGGCGTGTCTGTCCGCAGCTGGCAAGCGAATGTAAAGACTGACTAAGCATGTAGTGCCGAGGATGTAGGAATTTCGGACGCGGGTTCAACTCCCGCCAGCTCCACCAAAATTCTCCATCGGTGATTACCAGAGTCATCCGATGAAGTCCTAAGAGCCCGCACGGCGTAAGCCTGCGGGCTTTTTTGTTGTCTATACTCATACCTTTTCTCCCATCGAGTAAGCTCTATGCTCCTTGCCCAGCTTTCAGACATTCATGCCGCGCCTGATAACGATAACCTATCCTGCCTGGCCTGCACCCTTAGCTGGCAGCGTTCCTCCGGCTTACGATCCCTCTTCGTTAATGATCCACCGATTCACGGATGACTCGCTTGTCTGCCATCATATTCCTCTCGCTGCTACCTCTCTGTGAAATCAATAAAAAACCGTTAAAAAAATTATCAAACCATTATTAAAATGATGGACTTCATTTATTATCCCTTCATGACTTTTCTTATGTTCTCTCCAAACGATACTATATCCACCTTCAATATATCCCAATAAGGATAAGGAAGAAGAATGGATCTCCGCCATATAGAAAAGCCACGCGATTCAATCGAAAAAATTCTGTCCCATTTCTCTATCTCTAAACCCTGCCTCCTTGAACCTGGCCAAACCCTGCCAATAAAGAAAAGAGGTGAAAACCAATCAAGGAAAATTTACTTTTTGCTTGAGGGCGCGATGATTGGCGCAGTGGGTGAAAACGAAAAAAAACAAAACCTGGGTATCGTAGTAAGCCCATCGATCATTGGCCTCGGCCAGCTCAGCTCTGCCGGCGCGCTTGCTCAGTATGAATCCATCTCTCCCTGTATGGTTGACTCGGTAAGCGTCGACGACTTTATAAAGGTTATTGAAACCCAACGACTTTGGCCTGACCTCATAAACATCATGATTGCGACGATAAACCAGCTGGCCGCGCGGAGTGCAATGTCCGGGCTACAGTCGGCATATGAAATCATCAGAAGCAATCTCCTCTATATGGACAGTGAGACCACCTGTACCCTCAAAGAGCGATATACCGTCGTAAAATATATGCAGACCTTTTCAAGGCTATCGCGAAGCATTATCCTGAAAATCCTGTCAGAGCTTAAAGCAGGAGGCTTTATAGAGATGGAGAAAGGAAAGCTTATTCGTATCAGCAGAAACTTACCCGACAGGTTTTAATATCCATTTATCGAGCTTTAATCCGTCAATAATTGACCACGTGAATGTATCACTCATATGAATAAAATAAACATGCCATCTTTAAACAAAATTTTTAATGGGAAAAAGGATAATTTAACAGCGCCGCCGTGCTTACAGAGAACCTTACAATGCGTTTTTTATCAAAGCTTCTATTTTTAGTAAATCTGATATTACCTTTAATGGCTCTGGCCTCAGAGCCGCTCATCATCGCATGCCGTGGTGGTATGGCAGACGTGCCGGAGAATACGCTTTTATCCATCGAAAAAGCTGTCGATAGCGGGGCTGATGCCGTATGGCTCACCCTGCAGCTTACTAAAGATAATGAAATCGTTCTCTATCGGCCTGCCGATCTGAAAACATTAACCAATCTTCAAGGTCCGGTCTCCGCCTATACCGTTGGTGATCTCCAGCGAGCGGATGCAGGGTATTGGTATGGTAAACCTGCGTACCCCTGGCGAGGTAAAAATCTCTCAATTCCTACCCTTGCAGAGGTGTTAAAGAGGTGGCCAAATACCTTTTTCTTCCTTGATATTAAGGCAATTAACGTTCCTCCCCAGCTTATCTCCGTGCTGCTGGAAGATACGCTGGAAGCCAGCCATAGCGTCGATCGGGTGCGCGTATACGCAACGGATGAACGCTACCTGGCTGCACTCCCCGATACTATCGACCGCTTTGAGAGTGGAAGTGCGACGCAGACAGTGCTTGCAGACATCATTACAAATCATCGCTGCGATATTCCTTCTTCGTCCATGGAGAAGTGGTATGGCCTGAAATACCCATCAGCTGCATCAAAGGCTTCGCAGCAGACGCAGATTAACGAAGCGATACGTTGCTTCAAAAACAACACGTCAGCAAAGATTATTCTGCTTGGTGATAATGATAAAGCTATCTACAAGACGGCGCAGACGCTGCATGCCGACGGAGTGCTTGTCGAATCCCCGGGGCTGTTTAGCAAGAAATCTTAGTTCCGCTGGGTTAAATGAGTGATATATTTTCACGCATTAAACCCAAGGAGAGCTTATGGCGGAATTTGATGTAATAGCGCAGGATTTGCTGGAACGCGCGCGCACTGAAGAGGAGCAGCAGCAGGCCCAGGACAGAAAGCTGCTCGATCGGGTTCTGGCCATCTATGGTCAAAAATACGTGGCCGAACAGCTGCGAAAGCTGGGCAAGAGCGAGTGGAGCCGGGAGACGCTAAACCGCTGGGTGAACGGTAAGAGCGCACCAAAATCCTTAACGGCGCTGGAGGCAGAGCTGTTACATAAGATGCTCCCCTCCCCTCCAGCACAACATCCCCATTATGCTTTTCGCTTTATCGATCTTTTTGCCGGCATCGGGGGCATTCGTCACGGTTTTGAGGCCATCGGCGGACAGTGCGTATTCACCAGCGAGTGGAATAAAAACGCGGTGCGTACCTATAAGGCCAACTGGTTTAATGACGAAGCGTCTCACCGGTTTAACCAGGATATCCGCGAGGTCACGCTTAGCGCTGATAAAGACATATCTGAAACAGAGGCCTATGCACATATTGACGATGCTATCCCCGATCATGACGTGCTGCTGGCGGGTTTCCCCTGTCAGCCGTTCAGTCTGGCAGGGGTCAGTAAAAAGAACGCTCTTGGCAGGGCGCACGGCTTTGAGTGCGAGGCGCAGGGTACGCTCTTTTTCGACGTCGCACGGATTATTAAAGCCAAAAAGCCCGCCATCTTCGTGCTGGAAAACGTAAAGAATTTAAAGAGCCACGACAAAGGCAAAACCTTCGCCGTTATTATGGCGACGCTGGATGAGCTGGGCTATGAGGTAGCCGACGCAGCGGCAGTGGGGAAAGACGATCCTAAAGTCATCGATGGAAGACACTTTTTGCCGCAACACCGGGAGCGCATCGTACTGGTCGGGTTCCGGCGCGATCTGAGCATCCATAACGGTTTTACCCTGCGCGACGTATCGCGTTTTTATCCTGAACGTCGCCCCACCTTTGGCGAGCTTCTGCAGCCGGACGCTGACAGCAAATACATCCTGTCTGAAAAACTCTGGCACTATCTCTGGTACTATGCCAAAAAACATCAGGCCCGGGGTAACGGCTTCGGCTTTGGACTGGTCGATCCAACGCGTGCAGAGAGCGTTGCCCGTACGCTGTCGGCTCGCTACTACAAAGATGGGTCAGAGATCCTCATCGACAGGGGTTGGGATCGGGCGATCGGCGAAGCTGACTTCTCTAACGTTGAAAATCAGCTGCGACGGCCCCGGCGCTTGACGCCAAGGGAGTGCGCCCGACTGATGGGCTTTGAGAAACCGGGGCAGGCACCGTTCCGTATTCCGGTTTCCGATACCCAGGCCTACCGCCAGTTTGGCAACTCCGTCGTGGTCCCGGTTTTCGCAGCCGTAGCACAGCTGCTGAAACCCTATATTCTGGAAGCGGTTAAAAAACGCTAGCGGAGTGAAAACTACGGGCAGGTATGCTGCCCGTAAGCCCCGCTACGGACGAGACTGCACCCAGAAGGCGTGAATCAGACCCGGGATATAACCCAAAAGAGTCAGAATGATGTTCAGGATGAACGCCATACCAAAGCCCTTACCAAGCAGGACGCCCAGCGGAGGCAGAATAATCGTTAGTACAATTCGCCAGAAACCCATAATTACTCCCGTGTAAAATTTATCCAGGTGGCTGTATAAAAAGAGATTTTCTCTTTAAGCGTAGCTATTTTAAGTCACTCTGCCACTTTCGCCCCGAGCTTTTACCCTCTTTTACTTACCCTTAAACTTCGGCTTAATCTGTCTTAAGGTGTTGAACGATAGTTATAATCGATCGTGCCCATTTTCTCAGGCCGGTGGCCTGGCCTATAGTGAATGCATCAAAAGAGAGGAGAGAGAGTATGTTTTCAGTTGGTGATTATGTTCAGCCCCGCATCGGCGGCCAGAAACTTAAAGTAGTTGAAGTCAATGATGACCAGATTGTTGCCGTACCGGCCAGCAACGAGCAGGGTGAAAAGGTAACGATTAAGGCAGCTGATGTCACTCTGTATAAAGAAGAGGGCAACTTCGGCGTCTGCTAAAGGTATCCCTTTTACGGTGAGCAACGGCTCACCGTACCCCTTCCTCTCAAGTCCCTGATAAATAAATCCTTATACCCCATCCCCAACAAAAATAACGCAGCGGATAAAAAACAGTCAGCCGCAGAGAATGTTATCGACAAAAGCGTGATAAATAAAAATTTTACGCTAGTTGTGCGTTGACAGGTAGAGATATAATCTATGCACAATCAAAGCCGCACCGTAAAACGCTGGCAAAACATTCCCTTTTACTGTTTTTATACAGGAGCATTAGCATGTTCTCTCCGCAGTCTCGCCTGCGTCACGCCATGGCAGACACGTTTGCGATGGTTGTTTACTGTTCAGTCGTGAACATGCTAATTGAGATATTTCTTTCGGGAATGACGTTCGAGCAGTCCCTCTCCTCGCGGCTGGTGGCGATCCCGGTCAATATCATCATTGCATGGCCCTATGGCCTCTACCGTGATGCGTTTATGCGTCTCGCCCGGCGGTACTCTCCCGCTGGCTGGGTTAAAAACATGGCGGATGTGCTGGCGTATGTGACTTTTCAGTCGCCGGTGTACGTAGCGATCCTGTTAACGGTAGGCGCTGACTGGCATCAGATCGCTGCTGCCGTCAGTTCAAATATCGTGGTTTCAATGGTGATGGGCGCAGCCTACGGCTACTTCCTTGATTACTGCCGTCGCCTGTTCCGGGTCAGCAGCTATCATCAGGCTAAAGCCTGATGGCGTGGCGAGTCAGGCCGACTCGCCAAATAGTCCAGTCAGATAACGCTCCAGCGCCATGCGCGAACTAAAACCATGCGGAATACCGTAGTGCTCCTGCGCATCGCCACCCAGGTAGAGCGGGAAATGCTGATAGTGATCGCTGGTTTTAATATCCGAAGCGGGTTCAGCCAGCGACTGGCTGCGCTCTTTTAGCGTCGGGTGAATGACCAGCGCCGTACGTCCCATCCGCGCTTCGCGATTCACATACACATAGTTATCTCCGCGACGGTAGCCATAGGCTTTTGGCGTCGCGACGTCCATGGTAAATCCCGCCTTCTCAAGAACGCGTGCCACCTCATCGGGTCGTAAATACATATTTTTTCCTCGTCATCAGCTACTGCTGCGCCACCTTACCGTATTGAGCATTAGCAACGCTTTCGGAAAAGTCCATAAACGACGCGTCAAGTCGTGATTCGCGTCAGAGGTTAAAATTTTGCGCTACACTGACTATTACATCGAAATCAAGGGAGGATCATATGCTTAGAAGACCAAACCGTAACGACGTAGATGCAGGCGTAGACGATATTAATAATGATGTCAGCCAGCTAGCGGACTCTCTGGAGGCGGTATTGAAGTCCTGGGGAAGCGATGCAAAAGATGATGCAGACGGTGCCCGCAGTAAAGCGCAAGCGCTGCTGAAAAAAACGCGAGCCAAGCTGCATGGCCGTAACCGCGTTACGCAGGCAGCAAGCGACGTAGCAGGCTGTGCGGACAGCTTTGTAAAAGACAGGCCATGGTGCAGCGTAGGTGCTGCCGCTGCCGCCGGGATTTTCCTTGGCGCGCTGTTAAGCCTTCGTCGATAAATACCCTTAACCCCGTGAGCTAATCCTCACGGGGTTAATTTTATCCCGCATATTCTCCCTCGTATAACTGCCCTACCCACTCCATCGCCTTCTCTGCAGACGTAATATTGGTAAAGCTCATCAGGATCCCGCTCCGCCCAGGACGTGCGCTATGCCAGTCGCTCAGGGCCTGTACCGCCAGCCCCTTCTGCTGCGCTCGCGCAACGATACTTTTGTCATCACCATCAAGCTCCACCACCAGCTGAATGCCGCCGCTCTGGGGCACCACGTGAAATCCATAGTGAACAAGCGCCGCTTCCAGCCAGGCGCGTCGTTGAGCATAGTGCAGCCGCATTTTTTTCAGATGACGCCAGAAATGTCCCTGCTGAATAAAATCCGCAAGCGCATACTGCCACAGGGTAGGAACGCTGCACTGGGTGCTGTTTATTCGCTGGCGGAATGCCGCTACCCTGGCGGCAGGCACGACAATCCACGCCGTGCGTAAAGCCGGAAACAGAGATTTGCTAAACGTACCGGTGTAGATCACCCGCTGCGGCGCATCAAGGCTCTTAAGCGGCGGCAGCGGCCTGCCGTGATAGCGGAACTCGCTGTCATAATCATCTTCAATAATCCACGCTGAGTTCTCCGCCGCCCACGCCAGCACCTGCCTGCGCCGGGGCAGCGACAGCGCAACGCCCAGTGGGCTTTGATGGGCAGGCGTAAGCAATGCAAAACGCGCCTGTGGCCAGCGATGCATTGCAGCATCGATATCCATCCCGTTCTGGTCCACCGGCACAGGAAGACGCTGTACCCCCTCACTATCAATGGCTGGATAGATCAACGGAAAACCGGGATCCTCTACCCACATACCATCCCCTGGGCTGGCCAGCGTTTGCAGGATGAGGCTCATCGACTGCGCATAGCCAAAGGTAATAAATATCTGCTCCGGCTGGCACTCAATGCTGCGGGAAAAGCGCAGATAGTCGGCAATGGCATGGCGCAAAATGGCCTCCCCTGCCGGATCCCCGAGCGTGAGATCGAAGCGCGACTGAGTGCGCAGGCGTCTGCTGGTCAGCCGCGCCCACAGCGCGCGCGGGAAGAGATCCAGCGCGGGCAGCCCCATCTGAAAGGGTTTTGGCTCATGTTCACCGCCGGACTGTACGACGGGCGTCTCCGCCACCGCCGCAGGTAAGGTCTGGCTTACAAAGGTACCGGCCTGCCCGCGCCGCTCCAGCCACCCCTGCGCCACCAGCTCCCCGTAAGCCTGCTCAACCGTTGTGCGTGAGATGCCGTTCTCCTGAGCCCATGTCCGGCTCGACGGCAGACGGCTTCCGGCTTTCAACTCTCCTGAAGTAATGGCGGCCTTAAGCTGCCGGGCAATTTGCTGATAGCGTGCATCCATTATGGTCTGCCTTTTTAATCAAAATATGGCTCTCCAGAGCAGACCATCATAGTGCTACATTTTCGCCATCTTAACGAGGAGAAGAGTCATGACCCAGCTACTACGCCAGCCTTTCTATGAACTTAGTCCAGCCATCTATAACGGCCTTATTCAGGCCGGCCAGGCGCTGGAGCAGTGCTCGCTTGATAACACGTTTATTGAGCTTATCTACCTGCGCGTTTCGCAGATCAACGGCTGTGCATTTTGTCTCGACAAACACAGCCGGGCGCTACGTAAAGCAGGCGTTGAGCAGGCAAAACTCGATGCGCTGGCAGGGTGGCGTATCAGTCATCACTTTAGCGATAAAGAGCAGGCGGCGCTGGCGTGGGCAGAGTCGGTCACCCATATTGCCGACAGCCACGCGGAAGAGAGCGTTTACCAGCCTCTGCTGGCCCATTTTAGCGCTGAGCAGGTGAGCGATCTGACCTGTGCCATTAGCCTGATGAATGCCTTTAACCGCCTCGCCGTTGCCATGCGCCTGTAATTTCAGCCAAAAACCTTCCGTCCCCGCCGAATCCTTCGGTGGGGCATAAATCATCCCTAAAACCTATATATAGCGTGGTTGATAATTTTTATAACTACATCTAGTATTCCTGTAAGCAAGAACAACATATCCCGGTGCGATTTTTCGCGCCGACCTGCCATTATAGATGGGAATACGAATCATGCGCATTAATATTTACACTCGAAACGACTGTGTCCAGTGTCACGCCACAAAACGGGCCATGGAGAGCCGCGGCGTTGAGTTTGAGATGGTGAATATCGACCTCGATCCGGAAGCCGCCGACACGCTGCGTGAGCAGGGTTTTCGCCAGCTACCGGTAGTGATTGCAGGCGAAACCAGCTGGTCCGGCTTCCGTCCGGATATGATTAACCGCCTGCTGCCCGCCTCCCGCGTCGCCAGCGCATGAGCACCCTCGTCTACTTCTCCAGCAGCTCGGAAAATACGCAGCGCTTTATTGAGCGTCTCGGGCTGCAGGCGGTGCGCATTCCGCTTAACGAGCGCGAACGCATTCAGGTGGACGTTCCCTACATTCTGATCGTTCCCAGCTACGGCGGCGGCGGTACGGCAGGCGCGGTGCCGCGCCAGGTGATCCGCTTTCTGAACGATCCACAAAACCGGGCGCTGATCCGCGGCGTCATTGCTGCTGGCAACCGTAACTTCGGTGATGCCTATGGCCGTGCCGGGGATGTGATTTCCCAAAAATGCAGCGTCCCTTACCTCTACCGTTTTGAACTGATGGGCACGCAGCAGGATCTCGATAACGTGCGAAAAGGAGTGAGCGAATTTTGGCAACGACAACCGCAGAGCGCGTGATGCAGGCCGCGCCGGACTACCATGCGCTGAATGCCATGCTGAATCTGTATGATTCATCTGGTCACATTCAGTTTGAGAAAGATCGGCAGGCGGTGGAGGTGTTCCACACGGCGCATGTGCTGCCCAACACCGTGACCTTTGCCAGCCAGCAGACGCGGCTGGACTATCTGGTGAACGAGGGCTACTACGACGGCAGCGTGCTGGCGCGCTACGGCCAGGGATTTGTCGTCGATCTCTTTGCCACAGCCCACAGCAGCGGTTTTCGTTTTCAGACTTTTCTCGGCGCGTGGAAGTTCTACACCAGCTATACGCTTAAAACCTTCGACGGCAAGCGCTACCTGGAGCACTTTGAGGATCGGGTGGTAATGGTTGCCCTGACCCTGGCCCAGGGTGATGAGGCGCTGGCCCGTCAGCTTACCGAAGAGATGCTCTCGGCCCGCTTCCAGCCCGCCACCCCTACCTTTTTAAACGCTGGCAAGCAGCAGCGCGGGGAGCTGGTCTCCTGCTTCCTGCTACGCATTGAAGACAATATGGAGTCGATTGGCCGGGCGGTGAACTCGGCGCTCCAGCTCTCCAAGCGCGGCGGCGGAGTAGCCTTTCTGCTATCGAACCTGCGTGAAGCGGGTGCGCCAATCAAGCGGATTGAAAACCAGTCTTCCGGCGTCATCCCGGTGATGAAGATGCTGGAGGATGCTTTCTCCTACGCTAACCAGCTGGGGGCACGCCAGGGGGCAGGCGCAGTCTATCTGCACGCCCACCACCCGGATATCCTGCGCTTCCTCGATACCAAGCGGGAGAACGCCGATGAGAAAATCCGCATTAAAACGCTCTCGTTAGGCGTGGTGATCCCAGACGTCACCTTCCGCCTGGCAAAGGAGAACGCCCCAATGGCGCTCTTCTCCCCCTACGACGTCGAGCGCATCTACGGCAAACCTTTTGGTGATATCGCGATCAGCGAGCACTATGACGCGCTGGTCGCTGACGATCGTATTCGCAAGACCACCATTAACGCGCGCGACTTCTTCCAGCGGCTGGCGGAGATCCAGTTCGAGTCTGGCTACCCGTACATCATGTTCGAGGATACGGTAAATCGCGCTAACCCGATTGCCGGGCGGATCAACATGAGCAACCTCTGCTCGGAGATTTTGCAGGTCAACAGCGCCTCGGAGTATGACGAGAACCTCGACTACGCCCGGATCGGGCACGATATCTCCTGTAACCTTGGCTCGCTGAATATCGCCCATACCATGGACTCGCCCAACTTTGGCCGCACCGTAGAGACCGCCATTCGCGGGCTAACGGCAGTGTCGGACATGAGCCACATTCGCTCCGTGCCCTCGATTGAGGCAGGCAACGCCGCGTCGCACGCCATTGGCCTCGGACAGATGAACCTGCACGGCTACCTGGCCCGGGAGGGCATCGCCTACGGCAGCGAAGAGGGGATCGACTTTACCAACCTCTACTTCTACACCGTCACCTGGCATGCGCTGAACACCTCCATGATGCTGGCCCGCGAGCGTGGACAGCGCTTTGCCGGATTTGAGCAGTCGCGCTACGCCAGCGGCGACTACTTTACGCAGTATATTGAGGAGAGCTGGCAGCCGAAAACCGAGGCCGTGCGCGCGCTGTTTGCCAAAGCGGGGATCGTTCTGCCGACGCAGGCGATGTGGCGTCAACTGCGTGACGACGTGATGCGCTATGGCATCTACAACCAGAATTTGCAGGCCGTACCGCCTACCGGCTCTATCTCCTATATCAACCATGCGACCTCCAGCATTCATCCCATCGTGTCGAAGATTGAGATCCGCAAAGAGGGGAAAACCGGACGCGTCTACTACCCTGCCCCGTTTATGACCAACGATAACCTGCATCTCTATCAGGATGCCTATGAGATCGGCCCGGAAAAGATCATCGATACCTACGCGGCGGCCACGCGTCATGTCGATCAGGGCCTCTCCCTGACCCTCTTCTTCCCGGATACCGCCACTACCCGCGATATCAACCGGGCGCAGATCTACGCCTGGAAGCAGGGCATCAAAACGCTGTACTACATTCGCCTGCGTCAGCTTGCGCTGGAAGGCACCGAAATTGAAGGCTGCGTGTCATGCGCGCTGTAAGGAGAAGAGGATGAGCCGTTTATCACGCGTTAGCGCCGTTAACTGGAACATAATTCAGGATGATAAGGATCTGGAGGTCTGGAACCGGCTGACCAGCAACTTCTGGCTGCCGGAGAAGGTGCCGCTGTCAAACGATATTCCCGCCTGGCAAACGCTAAGCCACGCCGAGCAGCAGCTAACGATCCGCGTCTTCACCGGCCTGACGCTGCTGGACACCATTCAGAACGGCGTCGGCGCACCGGCGCTAATGGCAGATGCCATTACGCCCCACGAAGAGGCGGTGATGTCCAACATCAGCTTTATGGAGGCGGTGCACGCCCGCTCCTACAGCTCGATATTCTCCACCCTCTGCCAGACCAGCGACGTGGACGCCGCCTACGCATGGAGCGAGGAGAACGCCCCGCTCCAGCGTAAGGCGCAGATTATTCTGCAGCACTACGCCGCCGACGCGCCGCTGAAGAAGAAGATCGCCAGCGTTTTTCTGGAGTCGTTCCTGTTCTACTCCGGCTTCTGGCTGCCGATGTACTGGTCCAGCCGGGGCAAGCTGACCAACACCGCCGATCTCATCCGGCTGATCATTCGCGACGAGGCGGTGCACGGCTACTACATTGGCTATAAGTACCAGCGCGGGCTGGAAAAAGCGGATGCTGGCGAGCGGGAGGCGCTGAAAAATTTCGCCCTCGATCTGCTGATGGATCTCTACGATAACGAGCTGGCTTACACCGAGGCGCTCTACGCGGGAACCGGCTGGGAAGAGGAGGTGAAAGCGTTTCTCTGCTACAACGCCAATAAGGCGTTGATGAACCTCGGCTACGAAGCGCTGTTCCCACCGGAGATGGCCAACGTGAACCCGGCTATTCTGGCGGCGCTGTCACCGAACGCCGATGAAAACCATGACTTTTTCTCCGGCTCCGGCTCCTCCTACGTCATGGGCAAAGCGGTGGAAACCGAAGACGCGGACTGGGATTTTTAATTGCTATTTCGGCGGTCCCTATTTCCGCCCGGGCCGCCAGGATATTTCCCAAAACCGTCATTCATATTACAAATTTATTTCTTTGTAGCTTACTGTTAACCCCTGCTAATTATTCCTCTGAATTGTCTAAATTCGGAGTAATTTCCGTTGCCGTAACAAAAAAATTGCGCCCCTCGCATATCGCCGCCAGGCCCTTATATCACTGGAAGTCGCGCCATTCGCGGTTCGGCAATTTCCATGCCAGAGTGCAATTGAGGGTTGTCTCAGATTCTCACTGTGCTAGGGTATAGCCCGGTCATTATTTCCATCAGGATTGTTATTGATATAAATAAATACGGGAACCTTTTTATTGCATGGCAATTAAACTCGAAGTAAAGAACCTCTATAAAATATTTGGCGACAACCCGCAGAGGGCGTTCAAATATATCGAAAAAGGACTTTCGAAAGCACAGATTCTGGAAAAAACAGGGCTATCCCTTGGCGTTATCAACGCCAGTCTGGCCATTGAAGAAGGCGAGATCTTCGTCATCATGGGGCTCTCCGGATCGGGGAAATCGACCATGGTTCGCCTTCTCAATCGCCTGATTGAACCCACCCGCGGGCAGGTGCTGATTGATGGCGTGGACATCGCCAAAATATCAGATGCCGAACTCCGTGAGGTGCGCAGGAAAAAGATTGCGATGGTCTTCCAGTCATTCGCGCTAATGCCACACATGACCGTGCTGGATAATACGGCCTTCGGTATGGAATTAGCGGGAGTGCCTGCCGGTGAGCGCCAGACCAAAGCGCTGGATGCGCTGCGTCAGGTTGGGCTGGAGAATTACGCTCACGCCTACCCGGATGAACTCTCCGGCGGTATGCGCCAGCGCGTTGGCCTTGCCCGCGCCCTGGCAATCAACCCCGATATTCTGCTGATGGACGAAGCGTTCTCTGCTCTCGATCCGCTGATCCGTACCGAGATGCAGGACGAGCTGGTGAAGCTCCAGTCCCGCCAGCAGCGCACCATTGTCTTTATCTCCCATGACCTCGACGAAGCCATGCGCATCGGCGATCGCATCGCCATTATGCAGGGCGGTGAAGTGGTGCAGGTCGGCACGCCGGATGAGATCCTCAACAACCCGGCCAATGACTACGTGCGCACCTTCTTCCGCGGGGTGGATATCAGCCAGGTCTTTAGCGCCAAGGATATTGCCCGCCGCAGCCCGGTTGGACTGCTGCGTAAAGCTCCTGGCTTCGGCCCGCGCTCGGCGCTGAAGCTGCTGGAGGACGAGGATCGCGAGTATGGCTACGTCATCGAGCGCGGCAACAAGTTTGTCGGCACCGTCTCCATCGACTCCCTGAAGGCGGCGCTCAGCCAGCAGCAGGGCATCGACGCGGCATTAATCGACTCTCCGGCTCCGGTCGACGCAGAGACGCCGCTTAGCGAACTGCTCTCCCATGTAGGTCAGGCACCCTGTGCCGTGCCGGTAGTGGGTGAAGAGCAACAGTACGTCGGCATCATCTCAAAACGGATGCTGCTGCAGGCTTTAGATCGCGAGGGGGCAAACAATGGCTGATCAATCTAATCCGTGGGGAACCACCGAGGCGGCGGACAGCGCCGCACAAACTACCGCTACACAGTCCGCAGACGCCTGGGGCACGCCAGCTCCCGCGCCGACGGACGGCGGCAGCGCAGACTGGCTGACCAGTGCCCCGCCTGCGCCGGAACACTTCAATATCATGGATCCGTTCCACAAGACGCTGATCCCGCTGGACAGCTGGGTCACTACCGGCATCGACTGGGTGGTTACCCACTTCCGTCCGGTGTTCCAGGGCATCCGCGTACCGGTGGACTATATCCTTAACGGCTTCCAGCAGCTGCTGCTGGGCATGCCTGCCCCGGTCGCCATCGTGGTCTTTGCGCTGATTGCCTGGCAGTTCGGTAGCGCGGGCATGGGGATCGCCACCCTGGTGTCGCTGATCCTGATCGGCGCGATCGGTGCCTGGTCGCAGGCAATGATCACCCTGGCGCTGGTGCTGACCGCCCTGCTCTTCTGCGTGGTGATCGGCCTGCCGCTGGGGATCTGGCTGGCGCGCAGTCCGCGAGCGGCGAAAATTATCCGTCCGCTGCTGGATGCAATGCAGACGACCCCGGCGTTTGTCTACCTGGTGCCGATCGTCATGCTGTTCGGTATCGGTAACGTGCCGGGCGTGGTGGTGACCATTATCTTCGCCCTGCCGCCGATCGTGCGGCTGACCATCCTGGGGATTAACCAGGTGCCGGAAGATCTGATCGAGGCGTCACGCTCGTTTGGGGCCAGCCCGCGTCAGATGCTGTTTAAAGTGCAGCTGCCGCTGGCGATGCCGACCATCATGGCCGGGGTTAACCAGACGCTGATGCTCGCTCTCTCGATGGTGGTGATCGCCTCGATGATCGCCGTCGGCGGTCTCGGCCAGATGGTACTGCGTGGTATCGGCCGTCTCGATATGGGCCTCGCTACCGTGGGCGGCGTCGGGATTGTGATCCTGGCGATCATCCTTGACCGCCTGACCCAGGCCGTTGGCCGCGACTCCCGCAGCCGTGGTAACCGTCGCTGGTATACCTCCGGCCCGGTTGGGTTAATCACCCGCCCTTTCATTAAGTAAGTTCTTGCCCGGCGGCGCTGCGCCTGCCGGGCCTATAAGCCCTCCATAATTAAGGAACAACGATGCGACATAACGTACTTATTGCCACAGCGTTTGCCACCCTTGTCTCAACCAGCACTTTCGCCGCTGACCTGCCAGGCAAAGGCATTACCGTTCAGCCGGTACAGAGCACCATCTCCGAAGAGTCCTTCCAGACCCTGCTGGTCAGCCGCGCCCTTGAGAAGCTCGGCTACACCGTGAATAAAACCAGCGAAGTGGACTATAACGTCGGCTACACCTCTATCGCCTCCGGCGATGCCACCTTCACCGCCGTTAACTGGCAGCCGCTGCATGACGACATGTACGCCGCGGCCGGTGGTGACAAGAAGTTCTACCGCGAAGGCACCTTTGTTTCCGGCGCAGCTCAGGGCTATCTGGTGGATAAGAAAACCGCCGAGAAGTATCACATCACCAATATTGAACAGCTGAAAGATCCAAAGATCGCCAAACTGTTCGATACCAACGGTGACGGTAAAGCCGACATGATGGGCTGCTCGCCGGGCTGGGGCTGTGAAGCGGTGATTAACCACCAGAACAAAGCCTTCGATCTGGAGAAAACCGTTGAGGTTAGCCACGGCAACTACTCCGCGATGATGGCCGACACCATTGCCCGCTTCAAAGAAGGCAAGCCCATCATCTATTACACCTGGACTCCATACTGGGTGAGCGACGTGATGAAGCCGGGCCGCGACGTTGTCTGGTTACAGGTACCGTTCTCCTCCCTGCCGGGCGAGCAGAAAGATATCGATACCAAGCTGCCGAACGGCATGAACTATGGCTTCCCGGTTAACACCATGCATATCGTGGCCAACAAAGCCTGGGCAGAGAAAAACCCGGCGGCGGCGAAGCTGTTCTCCGTCATGAAGCTGCCGCTGGCGGATATCAATGCCCAGAACGCAATGATGCACGCGGGTAAAGCGTCGGAAGCGGATATCCAGGGCCATGTCGATGGCTGGATCAAAGCCCACCAGCAGCAGTTTGATGGCTGGGTAAAAGAGGCGCTGGCCGCTCAGCAGTAAATTCTCTCTCCCTCACCAGCCGGTGGGGGAGTATTTTTTCAAGCGCACGAACCGACACACGATCCCTCCCCACGCTCCGGCGGATTCGTTATGATAAATAATCATTTATCTGACGATCTTCTATCCATGACTAAATCTACCCATCCGCTCAGCCCCGCGCTGATCGTGCTTATGTCCG
This sequence comes from Pseudescherichia sp., assembly GCF_031987975.1. Lineage (GTDB taxonomy): Bacteria > Pseudomonadota > Gammaproteobacteria > Enterobacterales > Enterobacteriaceae > Pseudescherichia. The sequence continues at coordinate 59,473 of NZ_DALZYX010000003.1, forward strand.
TGGCTACCGGTCTCGCCGTTGCCAGTAACTACTATGCCCAGCCCCTGCTTGATACCATTGCACGCGCCTTTTCGCTCTCCTCCAGCCAGGCCGGTTTTATCGTGACCGCCGCCCAGCTCGGCTATGCGGCAGGCCTGCTGCTGCTGGTGCCGCTGGGGGATATGTTTGAGCGCCGCACGATGATCGTGGTAATGACCCTGCTCGCGGCGGGCGGCATGTTAATCACCGCCTCCAGCCAGTCACTGGGAATGATGATCTTCGGTACCGCCCTCACCGGTCTCTTTTCCGTCGTGGCGCAAATTCTGGTGCCGCTGGCCGCGACCCTCGCCACACCGGCGAAGCGTGGCAAGGTGGTAGGGACAATCATGAGCGGCCTGCTGCTGGGGATCCTGCTGGCGCGCACCGTGGCCGGACTGCTGGCGAACCTCGGCGGCTGGCGTACGGTCTACTGGGTGGCCACCGTCCTGATGGTGGTGATGGCGTTTGCCCTCTGGCGCGGCCTGCCCAAGGTCAAGCAGGACAACCACCTCAACTACTTCCAGCTGCTCGGCTCGGTGTTCTCCCTCTTTACCCGCGACAGGCTGCTGCGTACCCGCGCCATGCTGGGCTGCTTCACCTTTGCTAACTTCAGCATCCTCTGGACCTCTATGGCCTTCCTGCTCGCTGCCCCGCCCTTTAACTACTCCGAAGGCGTCATCGGCCTGTTCGGCCTGGCAGGCGCGGCGGGTGCGCTCGGCGCACGTCCAGCGGGTAGCCTGGCGGATCGCGGTAAATCGCACCTGACCACCACCTGGGGACTGCTGCTGCTCCTGCTGTCGTGGATCGCCATCTGGTTCGGCCACGCCTCGGCGCTGGCGCTGATCGTCGGTATTATCGTGCTGGATCTCACGGTACAGGGTGTGCACATCACCAACCAGACGGTGATCTATCGCGTTAAGCCAGAGGCACGTAACCGTCTCACTGCGGGCTACATGACCAGCTACTTTATTGGCGGCGCGGCCGGATCGCTGATCTCCGCCAGCGCCTGGCAGCACGACGGCTGGCGCGGCGTCTGCCTCGCGGGCAGCGTGGTGGCATTGCTCAATCTGCTGGTCTGGTGGCGCGGTTATCACCGGCAATCGGCTACGGAGTAGTCGTTCATTGACCTTTTGTTGACTTAGGTAACGGCGGGGGTGGTAAGGTATCCCCCGCTTGGTGACGGTTTCAGTTCCTAAATGTATATCCACAATTAATACATTTACTTTATTTGTCACTATCGTTACTATATCGGCTGTAACTAATGAGGTCATGCCCAAAATGGATAGTTCGTTTACGCCCATTGAACAAATGCTAAAATTTCGCGCCAGTCGCTATGAGGATTTCCCGTTTAACGAGATCCTCCTTACCCGTCTGTGTATGCACATGCAGGGGAAGCTGCTGGATAACCGCAATAAGATGCTGAAAGCTCAAGGGATTAACGAGACGTTATTTATGGCGTTAATTACGCTGGAGTCTCAGGAAAACCACAGTATTCAACCCTCTGAGCTGAGCTGTGCGCTGGGTTCGTCCCGTACTAACGCGACCCGTATTGCCGATGAGCTTGAAAAACGCGGCTGGATCGAACGCCGTGAGAGCGATAACGATCGCCGCTGCCTGCATCTGCAGCTGACTGATAAAGGTCATGAATTTTTACGTCAGGTGCTGCCCCCGCAGCATAACTGCCTGCATCAGCTCTGGTCTTCGCTTACCGTTGAAGAGAAAGAGCAGCTTGAGCAGATTACCCGTAAGCTGCTGACGCGCCTGGATGAGATGGATGAACAAGACGTCATCCTTGAGGCGCTGCGCTAACGCGACGATCCGCACGACAATCCTGATTAAATAAGAAATTGCCAGGCCAGCACAGCGTGCTGGCCTTTTGGTGAACAGGTCGGCTCAGCCGATGTGAAATAATAAGATCGTGGAGAACAAACATGAGCGCAAATGCGGAGAGTCAAACCCCGCAGCAACCGGTCAACAATAAGAAGGGTAAGCGTACGCGCATCCTGCTTATTCTGGCCTTGCTCTTTATCGTTATTGCCGTGGCATATGGGATCTATTGGTTTTTAGTTCTGCGTCATCACGAAGAGACTGACGACGCATACGTGGCAGGGAACCAGGTACAAATCATGGCGCAGGTGTCCGGCAGCGTGACGAAAGTCTGGGCTGACAACACCGACTTTGTGAAAAAAGGCGACGTACTGGTCACGCTGGATCCTACCGATGCCCAGCAGGCGTTTGAGAAAGCGCAGACCGAGCTGGCCTCCAGCGTGCGCCAGACCCGCCAGATGATGATCAACAGCAAGCAGTATCAGGCCAACATTGAGGTGCAGAAAACCGCTCTCGCCCAGGCGCAGAGCGATCTCAACCGCCGCGTGCCGCTGGGTAGCGCCAATCTGATTGGCCGCGAAGAGCTGCAGCACGCCCGCGACGCTGTAACCAGCGCCCAGGCCCAGCTCGACGTAGCGGTTCAGCAGTATAACGCTAACCAGGCAATGATCCTTGGCACCCGCCTGGAAGATCAGCCTGCGGTGCAGCAGGCCGCCACTGAAGTGCGCAACGCCTGGCTCGCTCTGCAGCGTACCAAAATCGTCAGTCCGATGACCGGCTATGTCTCCCGTCGTGCAGTACAGCCTGGGGCGCAGATCAGCCCCTCTACCGCGCTGATGGCGGTGGTGCCGGCCTCTGGCCTGTGGGTCGATGCCAACTTCAAAGAGACTCAGCTGGCGCATATGCGCATTGGCCAGAGCGCGACCGTGGTGAGTGATATCTACGGCGATGAGGTGACCTACACCGGTAAAGTGGTTGGCCTCGATATGGGTACCGGCAGCGCCTTCTCGCTGCTTCCGGCGCAAAACGCCACCGGGAACTGGATCAAAGTGGTTCAGCGTCTGCCGGTGCGTATTGAGCTGGATGCCAACCAGCTTGCACAGCATCCGCTGCGTATTGGTCTCTCTACGCTGGTCACGGTAGATACCAGCAACCGTGACGGTCAGGTGCTGGCCAGCCAGGCCCGGGCTACGCCAGCCTACGAAAGTAACGCGCGGGAGATCGGCCTCGAGCCGGTGAATACCCTGATTAACGATATCGTGCAGGCCAACGCGGGCTAACCCTGATGAGCGCTACGCAACCGAGAAAACCGCTGGAGGGGGCGCAGCTGGTCATTATGACCATTGCGCTGTCGCTGGCGACCTTTATGCAGGTGCTGGACTCCACCATCGCCAACGTGGCGATCCCTACCATTGCCGGTAACCTTGGCTCATCCCTGAGCCAGGGGACGTGGGTGATCACCTCCTTTGGGGTGGCAAACGCTATCTCCATTCCCATCACCGGCTGGCTGGCGAAACGCGTTGGTGAAGTGAAGCTGTTCCTCTGGTCGACCATCGCCTTCGCCATCGCCTCCTGGGCGTGCGGCATGTCCACCAGCCTCAACATGCTGATCTTCTTCCGCGTATTGCAGGGGATCGTTGCCGGACCGTTGATCCCGCTGTCGCAAAGCCTGCTGCTCAGCAACTACCCGCCGGCGAAGCGCTCTATCGCGCTGGCGCTCTGGTCGATGACGGTGATCGTTGCGCCAATCTGCGGCCCGATCCTGGGCGGCTATATCAGCGATAACTACCACTGGGGCTGGATCTTCTTTATCAACGTGCCGATTGGCATCGTGGTGGTGATCATGGCGATGCAGAGCCTGCGCGGTCGGGAAACCCGCACCGAGCAGCGACGCATTGACGCCGTCGGGCTGGCGCTGCTGGTGATCGGCATTGGCAGCCTGCAGGTGATGCTCGACCAGGGGAAAGAGCTGGACTGGTTCAACTCCAGGGAGATCATCATCCTGACCATTGTGGCGGTGGTGGCGCTGAGCTTCCTGATAGTCTGGGAGCTGACCGACGAGAACCCGATAGTCGATCTCTCGCTGTTTAAGTCGCGCAACTTCACTATTGGCTGCCTCTGTATCAGCATGGCCTACATGCTCTACTTTGGCGCGATTGTGCTGCTGCCGCAGCTATTGCAGGAGGTCTATGGCTATACGGCCACCTGGGCGGGGCTGGCTTCTGCGCCAGTGGGGATCATTCCGGTGATCCTGTCGCCGATCATCGGTCGCTTCGCCCACAAGCTGGATATGCGTCGGCTGGTCACCTTCAGCTTTATTATGTATGCGGTCTGCTTCTACTGGCGCGCCTATACGTTCGAGCCGGGCATGGACTTTGCCGCCTCGGCGCTACCGCAGTTTATCCAGGGCTTTGCCGTCGCCTGCTTCTTTATGCCGCTGACGACCATCATCCTCTCTGGATTGCCGCCTGAGCGTCTTGCGGCCGCCTCCAGCCTGTCGAACTTTTCGCGTACGCTGGCCGGCTCCATCGGTACGTCCATTACCACCACGCTGTGGACCAACCGGGAATCGCTGCACCACGCCCAGCTCACGGAGTCGGTGAACCCTTACAACCCTAACGCCCAGGCCATGTATGACCAGCTGCAGGGAATGGGGATGTCACAGCAGCAGGCGTCCGGCTGGATAGCCCAGCAGATCACCAACCAGGGTCTGATTATCTCGGCCAACGAGATATTTTGGATGTCCGCGGGGATATTTGTGATCATGCTGGGACTGGTGTGGTTTGCTAAACCGCCGTTTGGTGCAGGCAGCGGCGGCGGTGGCGCGCACTGATCGCCAAGTAAATTGACCGGACTGCGACAGGGATTGTCCGTCCTGATAAAGCCGTGCTCCTGAAATCGCTTCACGATAGTGAAAAGACAACAGGAGCACACCATGCTGAAAAATCCCGCTCAGAAATACCAGCCCTACCCTCCTCTCTCCCTGCCCGATCGTACCTGGCCGGAAAAGCAGATTACCCACGCGCCGCGCTGGCTCTCAACCGATCTGCGTGACGGCAACCAGGCCCTGGCCGAGCCAATGGACGTAACGCGTAAAATGCAGCTCTGGAACCTGCTGATCGAGTGCGGTTTTAGGGAGATTGAAGTGGCCTTTCCTTCCGCTTCGCAGACCGATTTCAATTTCGTTCGCCAGCTGATTGAAAAAGATCACATTCCTGACGACGTGACGATCCAGGTATTAACTCAGGCGCGCGAGGATCTCATTACGCGAACTTTTGACGCGCTGCGCGGTGCCAACCGTGCAACGGTGCATCTCTACAATGCCACTGCGCCGCTGTTCCGCCGCCTGGTGTTCGGTATGGAGAAGTCACAGGTTATTGAACTTGCGACCCGCAGTACGCGCCTGATTCGTAAACTGTGCGAGGAGAACCCGCAAACGTGCTGGCAGTATGAGTATTCGCCGGAAACCTTCTGCTTTACCGAGCCAGAGTTCGCCCTGGAGATCTGCGAAGCGGTGGCGGCTATCTGGCAGCCCAGTGCTGAACGGCCTATGATTATCAACCTGCCCGCCACCGTTGAGGTGAATACGCCTAACGTTTATGCCGATCAAATTGAGTGGTTCTGCCGCCATTTCAGCCAGCGCGAGGCGGTCTGTATCAGCATCCATCCGCATAACGATCGCGGAACGGGCGTGGCAAGCGCCGAGCTGGCGGTCATGGCCGGGGCAGATCGCGTTGAAGGCTGTCTGTTTGGCAACGGCGAGCGCACCGGCAACGTCTGTCTGGTGACGTTGGCAATGAATCTCTACAGCCAGGGCGTCACGCCAGAGCTGGACTTCAGCGATATGACCCGCGTGGTAGAGGTGGTGGAAAGCTGCAATCAGCTGCCGGTGCACCCGCGTCACCCCTGGGCCGGACGGCTGGCCTACACCGCCTTCTCCGGTTCGCACCAGGATGCGATTAAAAAAGGATTCGACGCGCGCCAGCCCGGTGGACGCTGGGAGATGCCCTATCTGCCTGTCGATCCGCAGGATATCGGCTGCACTTATGAGGCGGTGATCCGCGTCAACAGCCAGTCGGGCAAGAGCGGCAGCGCGTGGCTTATTGAGCAGAATCACGGCCTGACGCTGCCCCGCGCCCTGCAGCAGGACTTTAGCCAGCACGTGCAGCGGGAGGCCGACGAGGGCGGCAAAGAGATGACGCAAAATGCGCTCTGGCAGCTTTTCCGCAGTCGCTACGGGCTGGTGGCAGCGCCGCGCTTCCGGCTGCTCAGCTACAGCAGTGAGAGCCAGCAGGATGGACTGTTACGTTTAACCGCCGCCGTCTCGAACGACGGCGAAACGCGACAGCTTGAAGGGTGCGGCAATGGGCTGCTCTCTGCCGCCGCCAGCGGATTATCGTCATGGGTAACGCAGCCGTTTGTGATAAAAGATTATCATGAGCACACCCTGGGCGAGCGCAGCGATAGCCGTTCGGTCGCCTATATTCACTGTCTGTTTCAGGATGGCAGCAGCCGCTGGGGTGTAGGCATCGATAACGACGTAGCCCGCGCATCGCTCCAGGCGCTGCTAAATACGCTGGCCTAACGAAAATAGTCGCTGGGTGAAACGCCCATCACCCGGCGAAACATGGCGGTAAAGGCGCTATGGCTGCCGTAGCCGGTATCCAGCGCCACACGCAGCACCGACTGCCCCTGCGCCAGGCGCAACAGAGCCGCCATCAGGCGCGCCCGGCGTACCCACTCTCCGAAGCTTAACCCCGTTTGCTGCTGAAAGTGGCGGTTGAGCGTGCGCTCGCTCATATTGGTCAAGCTTGCCGCCAGGGTCGTGGTCCACTCCCGGGCAGGCTCTTCACCGATCTGCTGACAAAGGGTGCGCAGCAGGTCGCTGTGCGGTTCGGGAAGATGAAACGGCAGCGCCTGCATCACGCGGATCTCATCGAGGATCAGCTTATACACACGCTCATCGCGGCTGCCCGGCGTATAGCGCTCGGCCAGATCGAACGATGAGACAATCAGCTCGCGCAGCAGGGGAGAAATTTGCACGATCTGGCAGGCCGCAGGCAGGTCAGCGCGAGCCAGCGGATCGATAAATAGCGTGCGGGCGGCCACGTTGCCGGTAATACGTAACGCATGCTGCGTTGCGGCAGGAAGCCATACGCCCCGCCCCGGCGGTACCACCCAGCAGCCTGCTGCGGTATCAACCCTGACTACGCCGCTCAGGCTATGCAGCAACTGCGCGCAGTCATGCTGATGCCACGGCTCACTGTCGCCATGCGCGTAGTCATGGGCAAAGGGGAGCAGCGGGCGGTGGGTAAAAGAGAAGGTCGTGGTGGTGGTCATAGTAGGGTCACGCTAATTGCCCGGCAGGATCGCCGGGCATTTATCACTAGATATGCAGCTCTTGCAGCTTATCTTTCGGCAGCGCCAGCTCATCGTTGCTGTTGACGCGCACGTCGCGATCCAGGATATGGCGGGCAATCTCCTGCGCCTCGTCCAGGGAGTGCATCTGGTAGGTGCCGCACTGGTAGACGTTCAGCTCAGGGATCTGGTTCTGCTCTTTCACCTTCAGCACGTCGGCCATCGCCGCTTTCCATGCATCGGCAACGCGCTGCTCATCAGGCGTACCAATCAGGCTCATGTAGAAACCGGTACGGCAGCCCATCGGCGAGATATCGATGATTTCAACGCCGTTGCCGTTCAGGTGGTCGCGCATAAAGCCCGCAAACAGGTGCTCCAGCGTATGGATGCCTTTTTCCGGCATCACTTCTTTGTTCGGGATGCAGAAACGCAGATCGAAGACGGTGATGGTATCGCCGTGCGGCGTATTCATGGTTTTCGCAACGCGAACAGCAGGCGCTTCCATACGGGTGTGATCGACAGTGAAGCTATCCAACAACGGCATTTTGTCACCTCCGGAGTGATTTTTTTAAAATTAAGTGAACTCTTTGAACGCATGCAAGTCTGAGTATATGAAAGACGCGCATTTGTTATCATCATCCCTGTTTTCAGAGATGAAATTTTGGCCACAGCAATGTGGCCTTTTTCTTTTCTATCAGGCGTGTCTTGCCAGCAGATCCTCAAACGACTCGCTATCTGCCGCCTCAATCTCCCGCAGGCGCGCCCAGGATGCATCACGCTCTTGAGTGAAGTCCTCTTCCAGCAGAACCTCCAGCGGCTCTTCCCGCAGCATATCACGATACTGTGCCGCCAGCGCCTTGCCGGTGCCGCCAATGCCGCTCTCAAGCATCGAGTGCAGAATACGCGCCGAGAAGGTCAGCTCTGGGTTGTCAAAGCTCGCCACCAGCTGGTCGCACACCTCGGCATAGGCGCTGCCGCCTTCAATGCCGTCGAGGGTCAGCGCAACGCGCTTAAGATCGCGGAACAGATCTTTGCCGACCTCTTTCAGCGGGAACTGGGCGGTTTCACAGCCGATGCCCAGCGTCAGGCCCGGCTTGCGTCCTTCCAGAATCACACGATTCCAGTTGGTACGGGTACAGAGCAGCTCGTCGCTGCTCATCTCTGGCGCATCGGCCAGCACGCACCAGACCATGAACAGATCGAGGAAGCGAACCTGCTGTTCGTCCACGCCCACCGCCGAGAAGGGATTAATATCCAAGGAGCGAACCTCAATGTACTCAATGCCGCCGCGCAGGAGCGCATCCGACGGCGCTTCGCCGCTGCGGGTCACACGTTTCGGGCGCACCGGCGCATAAAGCTCATTTTCGATCTGCAGAATGTTGGTATTGATCTGCAGATGCTTGCCATCCTTCTTCAGCCCCATCTTCTCGTAGTCAGCGGACGGTGTTTTGATCGCCCGCTTCAATGCTGCCACATAACCCTCTAAATCGTTAAACGTAATACCGAGATTGCTTTGCGATTTATTGGTATAGCCGAGGTCGCTCAGACGCAGCGAGGTAGCATACGGCAGGTAGTACATCCCCCCTTCCGTCTTTTCAAACGGCAGCGTGGTGGGTTTGCCCTGCAGGAACGAGGAGCAGATAGCCGGGGACGCGCCAAACAGGTAGGGGATCACCCAGCCGAAGCGGTAGTAGTTGCGGATCAGACGGAAATAACCGTCAGAGACCGCCTCTTTATCTGTCGTACCGCACTTTGCCTGCCAGAAGGCCATCGGCAGGGAAAAGTTGTAGTGCACGCCCGAGATGGTCTGCATCAGCGCACCGTAGCGGTTTTTTAACCCCTCACGGTAGAGCGTCTTGAGTCGACCAATATTGGATTTGCCATACTGCGCCAGCTCAATATCCTGCCCGTTTTCAATGTAGCAGGGCATACTCAGCGGCCACAGCCGTTCATCTCCCAGGTTGCGCACGGTGTAACGGTGCACATCGCGCAGCACCGTCAGCATATGCTCGATATCGCCATCAACCGGGGTAATAAATTCCAGCAGCGCTTCTGCGAAATCAGTGGTGATCCATTTATGTGTCAGCGTTGCACCAAGCTGCTCCGGATGTCCGGTAGTTGCAAGCGTGCCGTCAGCGTTAACGCGCAGCGTTTCGCGCTCCAGCCCTCGCATAATCCCTTTCAGGACATGAGGATTTTTTTCCAGCCAGGACAGCGCCTGTGATACGTCCGGGATCAAGTTGACCTCCCGCCTGTCGAAATCATTTCTAATAAGCATAATTGTAATGGTTGACGATCGAAGCGTATGACCAACCAATTAGTGCCACCACGTTATACCCTGCAGGGTTGCGGCCGTCAGGACGGCGTAGCGTAGCCCCTTGCCAAGGCATAAAAAAAAGATAACCGGCCCCCACGCAATGCGCATCCATCCCGCAAGCAGGCACAGCAGATCACCGATAACAGGCATCCAGCTCAATAATAGCGTGGCTGCGCCATAACGTTTCAAATAGTGTTGGGCTTTTTCCTGCCAGCGTGATGTTTTACGCAGCGGAAAGAAACGTCCAAGGATAACGTTAGTCACCCCTCCAAGGCTATTACCTATTGTTGCTATTAACAAAAGTAGCCAGGGCTGACTGACGCCAGAGATTAACAGAGCGACCAGCAGCACTTCCGAACTGCCCGGCAATAGCGTGGCGCTGAGAAAGCTGCTGGTAAAAAGGGAGAGGAGTGACAGTGCGTCGCTCACAGCTTACGCACGTCCACCGCATCCATTCCTGCCCGCCGCGCCGCCTCCAGACCAAAGTCAGCGTCTTCAAACACCACACATTTGGTGGGATCGACGCCCATCAGCTCGGCGCAGAGCAGAAAGGTATCGGGCGCAGGCTTGTGGTGCTCGACGTCGTCGGCGGCGACCACGGCGTCAAAGTACTGGCGCAGGTCAAGGTGAGCCAGCAGCGCTTCGGCAATGGCGCGCTCGCTGCCGGTACCTACCGCCATAGGACGACGACCGTGCCAGGCTTTTACCACCTCGATCAGCGGCAGCGGCTCTACGGTGTCCAGCAGCATCGCCTTCACCGCCTCGGTTTTTTCCAGCGCCAGGGCATAGGGATCGAGATCGCCGTGGTTCCACTCAATTACCGCCTGCGCAATACGCCAGGTCGGCGAGCCGTTAAGCGCAACGATAGCCTGCTCGTCAAAGCGCATGCCATAGTGCGCCAGCACGTCGTGCCAGGCTTTACGATGGGTAGGTTCGGTATCAAGGATGGTTCCATCCATATCGAAAATCAGACCGTCATAACGTTCGTACATCGCGTTCTCACACTGCGGATAACAGAACATTACTTTAACGTAACCAGGGCGTTTTGTCGCTGATGGCGATAGGGAGTTAGGGGGTGAAACAGGATATTTAACAGAGAAATTATAAGGATGAAACAGTGAAGATAATATCAGGAGAATATGGTGCATCCGGGAGGATTCGAACCTCCGACCGCTCGGTTCGTAGCCGAGTACTCTATCCAGCTGAGCTACGGATGCATCAGGGTGGTGCTTTACTGCTTTTACTACTTATTCAATGTCGCTCAACTTGCCGCAACACTGCACAATATGGTGCATCCGGGAGGATTACTCGGCTGCGCCTCGCCCTGCGGGCCGTTGCTGAAGCAACGTTATCCTCCCTGGTGCTTGCGATAATTTCGCAGACCATGAAACAACAGCTTGGCTGTTATCTCGGAGAATATGGTGCATCCGGGAGGATTCGAACCTCCGACCGCTCGGTTCGTAGCC
>NZ_DALZYX010000003.1:70558-144211 GCF_031987975.1 Pseudescherichia sp.
GGAGAATATGGTGCATCCGGGAGGATTCGAACCTCCGACCGCTCGGTTCGTAGCCGAGTACTCTATCCAGCTGAGCTACGGATGCATCAGGGTACTGCTTTACTTCTTCTTTGTTTGCAACACTCCGAGAGGATTACTCGGCTGTCGCCTCGCCCTTCGGGCCGTTGCTTACGCAACGTTATCCTCCCTGGTGCTGGCGATAATCTCGCAGACCGTGAAACAACAGTGTAGCTGTCATCTCAGAGAAGATGGTGCATCCGGGAGGATTCGAACCTCCGACCGCTCGGTTCGTAGCCGAGTACTCTATCCAGCTGAGCTACGGATGCAAATGGCGGTGAGGCGGGGATTCGAACCCCGGATGCAGCTTTTGACCGCATACTCCCTTAGCAGGGGAGCGCCTTCAGCCTCTCGGCCACCTCACCAACACGCCTCTTGCGAGTGCTTCGAAGAACTTGTTTCTGCTCATCGTCGCTGCGTTGGCGCACATATTACTTTCTGGGACTTATAAGTCAAACAATTTTTCCTGCCCCTGATTCGTTTGCACACTTCGCAAACAATTTGCGCTGAAAAGGATCAAAAAGAGTGTTTTATCAGCAGAATCCTTGTCGTAGCGCAGCGTAAAGAAAGAGAGCAGAGAAATGAAAATGTCATGCAAAAGGAGGAGAATGAGAAAGAAGAGTGAAAAAAAGCAGGCTGGAAAGAGCCGCGTCTCGCCAGGCGGCGAGACGCGATGATATCAGTAGCTGGACTGTTGTGATTTTTCAGCCTGGATACGCTGGTAGATCTCTTCACGATGAACAGATACTTCTTTAGGGGCGTTCACGCCAATGCGAACCTGGTTGCCCTTAACCCCTAAAACTGTCACGGTGACCTCGTCCCCAATCATGAGGGTTTCACCAACTCGACGAGTCAGAATCAGCATTCTTTGCTCCTTGAAAGATTAAAAGAGTCGGGTCTCTTGTATCCCGGCATTATCCATCATATAACGCCAAAAAGTAAGCGATGACAAACACGTAAAGTGTAAGCAGTCACGGCATCACATTCTGTTAAACGTAAGTTTAGCCGATATACACAACTTCAACCTGACTTTATCGTTATCAATAGCGTAGTGGCAAGTACGCCATAACCCAGGGGCTATGGCGTCTGCATTCGCTTTGTTTGTTATTACAGTTTTGCGCTTACCCAGCCTTTCACGCTGGCTAACGCCGCAGGCAGCGCGGCTGCGTCCGTACCGCCGGCCTGGGCCATATCCGGACGTCCACCGCCTTTACCACCGACCTGCTGGGCAACCATACCAATCAGCTCCCCTGCCTTCACGCGATCGGTCACCTCTTTCGAGACCCCCGCAATCAGAGAAACCTTACCCTCTGCTACCGTGGCGAGAACGATAACCGCGGAACCGAGCTGGTTCTTCAGATCGTCAACCATAGTACGCAGCATCTTCGGCTCGACGCCCGCCAGCTCGCTCACCAGCAGCTTCACGCCGTTAATCTCTTCTGCTTTATCAGAGAGGTTTGCACTCTCCTGCGCCGCCTGCTGCGCTTTCAGCTGCTGTAGCTCTTTCTCCAGCTGACGGGTTTTATCCAGAACGGTGCGCACTTTCTCGCCCAGGTTCTGGCTGTCACCCTTCAACAGTTGGGCAATATCCTGCAGCTGATCGCTCTGTGCATGAAGGATGGCAATCGCATTCTCACCGGTCACGGCTTCAATACGACGAACGCCTGCCGCGGTGCCAGATTCAGACACGATACGGAACAGTCCAATATCACCGGTGCGGGAGGCATGAGTACCGCCACACAGCTCGGTAGAGAAGTCGCCCATGCTCAGCACGCGTACGCGCTCGTCATACTTCTCACCAAACAGCGCCATCGCGCCTTTGGCCCGGGCGTCTTCCAGATCCATAATCTGGGTTTCGATCGGCAGGTTGCGACGGATCTGGGCATTAACCAGATCTTCTACCGCGCGGATCTCCGCAGGCTTCATTGCCTCGAAGTGGGAGAAGTCAAAGCGCAGCACCTTGTCGTTTACCAGCGAGCCTTTCTGCGCCACGTGGGTACCCAGCACTTCGCGCAGCGCGGCGTGCATCAGGTGCGTCGCAGAGTGGTTCAGGCGGATACGTTCGCGGCGGGCTTCATCCACCTCGGCCTTAACACCGTCGCCTACTGTCAGGGAGCCGGATGCCAGCTTGCCCTGGTGACCAATCGCCTGGCCATACTTCTGCGTGTCGGTCACGGTAAAGGTGAAGCCGTTGCCTTTCAGCTCGCCCTTGTCGCCAACCTGACCGCCGGACTCAGCGTAGAACGGCGTAGCGTCAAGAATGACTACTGCCTCCTGCCCTGCGCCAATGGTGTCGACGGACTGACCCTCAACAAACAGCGCGGTTACCTTGCTGGTCAGCTCCAGGCTGTCGTAGCCTTTAAATTCGGATGCGCCTTCAACGCGGATCATCGCGTTATAGTCCGCGCCAAAACCGCTGGACTCACGGGCGCGGTTACGCTGCGCTTCCATCGCGGCTTTGAAGCCCTCTTCGTCAACGTTGATATCGCGCTCGCGACAGACGTCGGCGGTGAGATCCATTGGGAAGCCGTAGGTGTCATACAGACGGAAGACGGTCTCGCCGTCCAGCGTATCGCCGGTCAGCTTCGCCAGCTCTTCATCAAGCAGCGCCAGGCCACGCTCCAGCGTGCGGGCAAACTGCTCTTCTTCGGTTTTCAGGGTCTGCTCAACCTGCGCCTGCTGGCTCTTCAGCTCTTCGCCTGCCGCACCCATTACGTCAATCAGCGGAGCAACCAGCTTGTAGAAGAAGGTCTCTTTCGCGCCAAGCATGTTGCCATGACGGACCGCGCGACGAATGATGCGGCGCAGCACGTAGCCACGGCTCTCGTTCGACGGCAGCACGCCGTCGGCGAGCAGGAAGGCACAGGAGCGGATGTGGTCGGCGATCACGCGCAGAGATTTGTTGTTCAGATCGGTTGCGCCGGTTACTTTTGCCACGGCAGCGATCAGATCGCGGAACAGGTCAATCTCATAGTTTGAGTTGACGTGCTGCAGCACCGCCGCAATACGCTCCAGGCCCATACCGGTGTCCACTGACGGCTTCGGCAGCGGCTCCATAGTGCCATCGGCCTGGCGGTTGAACTGCATAAAGACGATATTCCAGATCTCAATGTAGCGATCGCCGTCTTCGTCCGGGCTGCCTGGAGGACCACCGGCGATATGCGCGCCATGATCGAAGAAAATCTCGGTGCACGGGCCGCACGGACCGGTATCGCCCATCTGCCAGAAGTTATCAGAAGCGTAGGCACCGCCTTTATTATCACCAATACGGATGATACGTTCGCGCGGGATGCCCACTTCTTTTTCCCAGATTTCGTAAGCTTCGTCATCGGTTTCGTAGACGGTTACCCACAGGCGATCTTTCGGCAGGTTGAACCAGTTTTCACCGGTCAGCAGTTCCCATGCGTACTGGATAGCATCATGTTTGAAATAGTCGCCGAAGCTGAAGTTACCCAGCATTTCAAAGAAGGTGTGATGGCGTGCGGTGTAACCGACGTTTTCCAGATCGTTGTGTTTACCGCCCGCACGCACGCAGCGCTGCGCGGTGGTTGCGCGGGAATAATTACGCTTGTCGAGACCAAGGAAAACATCCTTGAACTGGTTCATCCCGGCGTTGGTAAACAGCAGAGTTGGATCGTTGTTGGGTACCAGGGAGCTGCTTGCAACAACCTGATGACCTTTACTATGGAAAAAATCGAGAAACGCCTGACGGATCTCAGCGGTGCTCTTGCTCATAATTATCCTGAAATCAAGCTAACGAAATGTCGTAGCGGGCGTTTCTCCCTGTTACAGGCAACGACCAGCTACTGGAAAAAGTGGGAATAAGATAAGTTTTCTTGACTGCGAAGTAAAATCCCGTATGCAGCCAGGCCGCAAAATTTCACCAAAGTTCTTTAATATCCTCCATCAGGAAGCCCCGATAGAGTAAAAAACGCTGTACTTTTACCTTCTCAGCAAAGACCGCTGGCAGCGGATCGCCATATTTGCGCTGGGCCTGCTCGCGGGCAATCTCAATCCAGTCGATGTCGCTTTCGCGCATCGCCTCCTCTGCCGTTTCCCGGTCAATTCCCTTCTGGGTCAGCTCCTGGCGGATACGCGCCGGGCCATAGCCTTTACGGCCGCGGCTGGCGATAAACTGACGGGCGAAGCGGGCGTCGTCGAGATAGCGGTTTTCATAGCACCAGTTGACGACGTTATTGATATCGTCTTCGGTAGCGTCCACCGGCTCCGGCCCGGTTTTGGTCATCACCGGGGCGGTCAGCTTGCGGCGGAACTCCTTTTCGCTATGGTCGCGCATGCCGAGGATACGCATAGCGCGATCGAGCAAGCGGGCATAGGCGGAGCGGCGGGGCGAGGTATCTGTCATGGCACACCTGCTGGATTGATAGATAGCAAAAAGGGCTGCATCGGCAGCCCTTGTTCATTACGTCAGATTATTAAAAATCTTCGTTAGTCTCTTTCGCATTAACGTCATTATCGTCAACCGTGAAGTCCGGTTTGGTGTCCGGGTTCGTGAGCAGAATTTCACGAATCTTCGTCTCGATCTCTTTCGCGGTCTCCGGGTTCTCTTTCAGCCAGGTGGTCGCATTCGCTTTACCCTGACCGATCTTGTCACCGTTGTAGCTATACCATGCACCCGCTTTTTCGATCAGCTTCTCTTTCACGCCCAGGTCAACCAGCTCACCGTAGAAGTTGATACCTTCGCCGTAGAGGATCTGGAACTCAGCCTGTTTAAACGGTGCAGCGATTTTGTTTTTCACCACTTTCACGCGGGTTTCGCTACCTACCACGTTATCGCCCTCTTTCACCGCGCCGATACGGCGGATATCGAGACGCACGGAGGCGTAGAATTTCAGCGCGTTACCGCCGGTGGTGGTTTCCGGGTTACCGAACATCACACCAATCTTCATACGGATCTGGTTGATGAAGATCAGCAGGGTGTTGGACTGCTTCAGGTTACCCGCCAGCTTACGCATCGCCTGGCTCATCATACGTGCCGCGAGACCCATGTGAGAGTCACCAATCTCGCCTTCGATCTCTGCTTTCGGGGTCAGTGCCGCAACGGAGTCAACCACCAGCACGTCAACTGCACCAGAGCGCGCCAGCGCGTCACAGATCTCCAGTGCCTGCTCACCGGTATCCGGCTGGGAGCAGAGCAGGTTGTCGATATCAACGCCCAGCTTGCGCGCATACACAGGATCAAGCGCGTGCTCTGCATCGATAAAGGCACAGGTTTTACCCGCGCGCTGGGCAGCAGCGATAACCTGCAGCGTCAGGGTGGTTTTACCCGAGGACTCCGGCCCGTAGATCTCTACGATACGGCCCATTGGCAGGCCGCCCGCACCGAGGGCGATATCCAGCGAAAGCGAACCGGTGGAGATCGTTTCTACATCCATAGTACGGTCTTCACCCAGGCGCATGATGGAGCCTTTACCGAATTGCTTTTCGATCTGGCCCAGTGCTGCCGCCAACGCTTTCTGTTTGTTTTCGTCGATAGCCATTATTACTCCTGTCATGCCGGGTAAAGCAGGTGATGCTCGCCGGGGATTACTGTTTTGTTGCGCTCATTATACTGTATACGCATACAGTATCAAGCTCTTTGTAGAAAATGTTGCCACAGGGTTTGCAGGGCATAAGCGGTGGCCTGACGGCGCACGTTTTCACGGTCACCGGCGAAGCATTCCCGCCGAGTGATCCCCTCTCCTGCCGCGCTGGCGAAGCCAAACCAGACCGTGCCGACCGGCTTATTTTCGCTACCGCCGTCCGGGCCAGCGATACCGCTAATCGACACCGCATAGGTTGCACGGGCGGCCTTAATCGCACCGATGGCCATCTCAACGACCACTGGCTCACTCACTGCACCATGCTGGGCGAGCGTCTCGGGTTTGACGCCGATCATCTGCGCCTTAGCTTCATTAGAATAGGTGACAAACCCCCGTTCAAACCAGGCGGAGCTGCCGGCGATGTCAGTAATGGCTTTCGCCACCCAGCCGCCGGTACAGGACTCGGCCGTGGTCACGGTCGCGCCGCGCGCCTTTAACGCCTGCCCGATGCGCTCGCTCAGCTGCATCAATTCACTGTCAGTCATAACCGCTCCGTAAACGGCTGAAATGAGAGAGATAAGATAGCACTTTCTCTCTTAATATGGGGGCGAGTGCGGGATTTTACGAGGGTGATTCAGAAAAAAGGCCAGCGTGCGCTGGCGCAGGTATCCCCGCAGCCGCCAGAGCCGAGAATGTTGCTGCATGTGGGGAGTGTCTACAGGCTACGCTTTCGTTTTACGTGGCGAATAACTGAAAGAAGGAGAAACATAAAAATAATATTCAGTAGTAAAGCCAATACTAAAACGACACTCATATAAATATCATTCCAGGTTCCTTCATCGATAAAACCTGTGTGGAATTGACGTGCGCGATCCCATAACCATCCTTCAGGAAAAAAGGCGAATACTAGTCCATACAATAGGACATATGAAGCGGCAAAAAAGAGCCAGGACATTATGTAGTTGGCACTTTTCATTAATAGACCTGTATCGTTCCGAAAGCGGTTAACGATGCCGTTATTTTTATCGTGGCTGTTTGACGTAATGCCTGTCTTAAAACCTCAAATTCAGCTCGACTTGGAAAAGTGATACAACCTTCACTTATTCCCCTATAGCCAGCAGGATGTAATCGAAAACGCCCACGTTGAACTTTGTCAATGAACGTCAAATCATCGATACTGCCGTCGTCACGAAAAAGGGCAAACCACACAGTCCGATTAGAGCCGCTAATTATCGACGCAGTGAGATCACGAAGAGGCCCAAGAGTTCCACCTTCAGGTCTGCTGACAATATAGTACCGCCCCGCTGGTAATGGTCCTGCATCCGGGACGGCGGTATCGCGCGGATTATTGCGTGTCGAACCTGAATATCCAGAGTATGCACGGAAAAAACCTACTCCAGGGCAACTTAGAACGCTCATCCCTTGCCCGTTGAGCCTGAACGTGCACCTAATCATCTTTCATTCCATGAGTCGGAGAATATGATGTTTCCATCGCAATGTTTCCAGGTGATTTTCTCATATCTTAACGAAATTGATTCAAGATGGTTATGCTTTTCCATCAAAGGATTTTTTACATCATGCATTACCGGGCAAACAGCCACAACTTTCACATTTTCTAAAAGCATATTAAAGTACTCAACTTCTTGCCCTGCATCATTTATCTTATACCATTTAAACTCTGCTGATTTCAGCGTCTGTCCTTTAGCCACAGCCTTGTATAGATATGGACTGGAAGAGTCAAACTCTTTTTCAAAGGTTATTGGACTGTGCACTCGTGTCCCAGTAACCCTCCTATTATGTATAAAGTGGCGAAAGTATAAGATCACATACAGGGATTAATAGAGGCAAAACGTGCGCATCAGCTATTTTAGCGCGCCTGAGTGGCATGATATTACTGCTTCAACTATTAAATTTATTGATTGATACTAAACATTAATTGTTAATGTCAATTTATTAATACTTTGCAGCCATTGAATGAATACAAACAGAGTTATAACACTCCCCTCCCGAAGGAGGGGAGAAAAGATTATTGCACGCGCGCCAGTGACACCGCCTGGCCCAGCTGCCAGACCGCCATCGCATAGTGGGTGCTGGCGTTGTACCGGGTGATGGTGTAGAAGTTCGGCAGACCGTACCAGTATTCGTACCCGGTCCCGACGTCGAGGCGCAGCAGGCTTACCTGCTGATGGTTGCCCACCGGCTGCTGCGGCGTCAGGCCAGCGGCCGCCAGCTGCGAAACGCTGTATTTGGTTTTAAAGCCGTTTGCCATGCCAGGCGCCTGGCCGCTAGCCGGGATCGCTACCGGATCGCCTTTCACCCAGCCATTAGCCTTGAAGTAGTTCGCCACGCTGCCGATGGCGTCAACCGGATCCCATAGGTTAATGTGCCCGTCGCCGTTAAAATCGACTGCCAGCTTTTTATAGGATGAAGGCATAAACTGCCCGTAGCCCATCGCCCCGGCAAAGGATCCTTTCAGCTCCAGCGGATCGTCCTGCTCGTCGCGGGCCATCAGCAGGAAGGTCTCCAGTTCGCTGGAGAAGTACTCGGCGCGACGCGGGTAGTTAAACGACAGGGTCGCCAGCGCATCCAGAATGCGCGTTTTACCCATCACGCGCCCCCAGCGGGTCTCAACGCCGATAATGCCCACGATAATCTCCGGCGGTACGCCGTAGACCTGCCAGGCGCGGTTAAGCGCGTCTTCATACTGGTTCCAGAATGCGACACCGTTCTGCACGTTGTCCGGGGTAATAAACTGCTTCTTGTAGCGCAGCCATGCGCCGTTCGGGCCAACAGGAGCGGGTCCGGTAGGTGCCTGGCGATCCATCAGGCGCAGGACGTAATCGAGACGCTTCGCCTGGGATAAAATTTCACGCAGCTGCTGGGGATCGAAACCATGCTTGCTGACCATTTTGTTGATGAACTGCTCTGCCGCCGGGTTATTGGCAAAGTCACCGCCTGACATGATGACGTCATGCTGCGGCTGAAGCAGAAAACCGCCGGACGGCGTGCCGGTGGTGGTCGCGGCAGGTGTTTCTGTCGCTGCGGGTTTACTGCTGCAGGCAGAGAGCAAAACAAGCGCGGGAAGAAGAGTGATATAACGACGCTTAAACATGGGTTGTCCCTAATACAAATTCGACCTGAATGAATCATGGTAAATCATCTGGCTGGCCTTTCAAGCCCAGCCGCTTCGCCAGCATGGCAAGCATTAATGCTCTATTGTGAGCACTTACTCTCAAGCTCAGCTAAGCACGTTTTTAGCAGTGTAGACCAGTTATCCGGCGGGTTTCCTTTATCAAGCATCTTGCTGAAAACTTTATAGGCATCCGTCTTGCTGCCATAGGTCCGCAGGGTGTCGCCATCATTAAACCACGCAAGAACGATAATCTTGTTGGCAAAACTATAACGAAAAAAGAGTCGATATCTTCCTGCGCCAAATTTTGCGCGTGACCAGTCAGTATAGCTATCGCCAATACTGTCCCCTGGTCGATATGCAGGTGAGCGAGGATCGTGGGTAATATCGGAGACTGATTTCAGCATGTGCGCCAAAACCTTAGTCTCTTTTTTCTTCTGGTAATCGTCAGGAAACTTTCTCTTCAGCGCTTCTACCGAGTCTACTAATTCCTGATACTGAGTATCAAAGCAGGGGTGGGCGTATATCGTCCACCCGTTCAGATTCGCGGGAAAATCCATAATGTTTAGTCTTCGTCGATGATCTCATCGTCAAGATTGACGTCCATGCCAGCAACCAGTTCATAGCCACGAGACAGGTCTAGCGGCTTGATAGATTGAGGGTTATTCATCATGTCCTGTGCCAGGAAATTGAGAAATGACTGCATAACATGATCTTCTTCCGTTTCACGATAGCGTGATATCAGTACATCCCCCGTGGAGAGTAGCTTGTAGTGGATCCTGTCCCCTCCGGTAAGGTGAAGTGCATCTCTGATAGAGGCAGGGATCGTCGTCTGATGACGCTCAGTTAATTTTGAGTCCGCTTCGAGTGCAATATCTTCGGTTCGAACGTAAGCGAGCATAATGAGCAGCCTTAGTTAACTATGTACAAATTTCACCCATATTTTAGCTGGCGGCAGGGTGCAATGCAAATGCATTGTACCCTGATGTAAGGTTTACGACGCTTTCAAGCCCAGCCGCTTCGCCAGCCGGTGCAGGTTAGCTACGTCCATCTCCAGCGCCCGGGCGCAGGCGGCCCAGCTCTGGTTATGCTGCGCCAGCGTCTGGCGGATAGTCTGCCGCTGAAAATCCTCCGTCGCCTCGCGCAGGTTTCTGCCCGGTACGAAGGGCGCGGCGTTCGGTATCTGCGGCAGAGGCGCATCGGCAAAGGCAAAGTGCTGCGCCTCCAGCGTGACTTCATCCCCTGCCCGCGCGGCACGCGCCAGCACGACGGCACGGTGAATAGCGTGCTCCAGCTCGCGCACGTTGCCCGGCCAGCCATACTGTAGCAGCTGTGAACGCGCTCCGCTGCTTAATAGCACCTGCGCGAGGCCAAAGCGCTGCCGACACTGCTCGCAGAAGTACCCCGCCAGTAGCACCACGTCCTCACCCCGCTCGCGCAGCGGCGGCACCACCAGCGGGAAGACGCTCAGGCGGTGGAACAGATCGGCGCGAAAGCGTCCGGCCAGCACCTCTTCCCGCAGATCGCGATTAGTGGCCGCCAGCACCCGGACGTTGACCCGCAGGCTGCGGTCGTCCCCGACGCGCTGAATATCACCATATTGCAACACCCGTAGCAGCTTGGCCTGCAGCGCCAGCGACAGCTCACCAATTTCATCGAGGAACAGCGTACCGTTATCGGCCATCTCAAACTTGCCGCTGCGGTTGCTGATCGCCCCGGTAAACGCGCCTTTAACGTGACCAAACAGCTCGCTCTCTGCCACGCTCTCCGGTAGCGCCGCGCAGTTAAGATAGACCAGCGGCTGGTCTGCACGCGGAGAGCCTTCATGAATAGCTTTCGCCACCAGCTCTTTGCCGGTGCCGGTCTCGCCGCTAATCAACACGTTCAAATCCGAGGCGGCGACGATGTCGATCTCCTTTTTCAGCTGCGTCATGCCCGGCGACAGGCCAATCATCCGGGTAGTGGTTACCGGCTCGAAGATTGCGGGCGCGCCCGGGAGCATGTTCTGGCTCTCCAGCTGCTCAATCAACAGGGCGTTATTGAGCGCCCCCGCCGCCAGGGCAGCAATCAGCCGCAGCTCCTCATCGCTGAAGTTATCAAAGCGATCCGGCGACATGCCGTCGAGGGTCAGCGCGCCAATCAAATGCTGCCCGGCAAACAGCGGCAGGCCGATGCAGGCGTGTACCTTCAGCTCCTCCTGACCGGGGATCAGTCCGTCATAAGGATCGGGCAGGTCGCTATCCGCCGGAAAACGCACTACGTCCCCTGCCCTGGCAATGGCCTCCAGCCGCGGATGCCCTTGCAGAGTAAAACGTCGCCCCAGCACGTCCGGGGCCAGGCCGTCGATAGCCAGTGGAATAAACTCCCGCGCGCTGTAGCGCAGCAGCGCCGAGGCGTCGCAACCTAAGACCTGGCGCAGGGTAACGATTAGCCGCTGAAAGCGATCCTGATGGCCGATGCCGCTCTGTAGCTCAATGGCGATCTCCGCTAAAACCTCAACTGAAAAACTCATCTTTGCCTCGCTGTCATTTTGACAATTCATAGTGTCATATTGACAATAATAACGATAGTCATAATGACTACCCACCTGGAGCGAGTATATTCATATTTATATATATTTCAGATAGTTAAAAAGTTGGCATGCAGCTTGATATAAGCAAAGCATCTGATTGAAACATGCTTTATTCAAATTGAGGTTGCTATGTCTATTCTGGTTAAAAATAACATTCATTGGGTTGGCCAACGTGACTGGGAAGTTCGCGATTTCCACGGAACCGAATATAAAACGCTGCGCGGCAGCAGCTACAACAGCTATCTCATTCGTGAAGGGAAGAATGTCCTGATCGATACCGTCGATCATAAATTCAGCCGCGAGTTTGTACAGAACCTGCACAGCGAAATCGATCTAAATGACATCGACTACATCATTATCAATCATGCCGAAGAGGATCATGCCGGGGCGCTGACCGAACTGATGTCCCATATCCCAAACACGCCGATCTACTGCACTACCAACGCTATCGACTCCATTAACGGTCACCATCACCATCCGGAGTGGAACTTCCACACCGTGAAAACCGGCGATACGCTGGATATCGGCAACGGCAAGCAGCTAATCTTTGTTGAAACCCCAATGCTGCACTGGCCCGACAGCATGATGACCTACATGACCGGCGACGCGGTACTGTTCAGCAACGACGCCTTTGGCCAGCACTACTGCGACGAACGTTTGTTCAACGATGAAGTGGATCAGGGCGAGCTGTTTGAGCAGTGCCAGCGCTACTATGCCAACATCCTGACGCCGTTCAGCCGCCTGGTCACGCCAAAAATTACCGAAATCCTCGGTTTCAACCTGCCGGTGGATATGATTGCCACCTCTCACGGCGTGGTGTGGCGTGAAAATCCGACCCAAATCGTTGAGCTGTATCTGAAGTGGGCGGCGGACTATCAGGAAGATCGCATCACCATCTTCTACGACACCATGTCCAACAATACCCGCATGATGGCAGACGCCATTGCCCAGGGGATCAACGAAGTCGATCCCAACGTGGCGGTGAAAATCTTCAACGTGGCGCGCAGCGATAAAAACGAGGTATTAACCAACGTCTTCCGCTCCAAAGGCGTGCTGGTGGGCACCTCCACCATGAACAACGTGATGATGCCGAAAATTGCCGGTCTGGTAGAGGAGATGACCGGCCTGCGCTTCCGCAACAAACGCGCCAGCGCCTTTGGCTCCCACGGCTGGAGCGGCGGCGCGGTAGACCGCCTCTCTACCCGACTTCAGGATGCTGGTTTTGAGATGTCCCTGAGCCTGAAGGCGAAATGGCGTCCCGATATTGATGCGCTGGAAATTTGCCGCCAGCACGGCCGTGACATTGCACGTCAGTGGGCGCTTACTCCGTTACCTGTCGCTGCACCTGCGGCCGCAACCAGCCCCTGTGCAACCGCCGCCGATCTGGGACCGAGCATGCAGTGCAGCGTCTGCCAATGGATCTACGATCCGGCGAAAGGCGAGCCGATGCAGGACGTCGCCCCCGGTACCCCGTGGTGCGACGTGCCGGACAACTTCCTCTGCCCGGAGTGCTCGCTGGGTAAAGAGGTGTTTGATGAACTGGCTACGGAGGTTAAATGAACCACGGCATCGTGATTATTGGCTCGGGCTTTGCCGCCCGTCAGCTGGTGAAGAATATCCGCAAGCTTGATGTGAACGTCCCGCTGACGCTGATTGCAGCCGACAGCATCGATGAGTACAACAAACCGGACTTAAGCCACGCGATCAGCCAGAGCCAGCGTGCAGACGACCTCACCCGCCAAACGGCGGGGGAGTTTGCCGAACAGTTTAACCTGCGGCTGTTACCCTATACCTGGGTAACCGATATTGACGCCGCCGCGCACGTGGTGAAAGCGGGCGATCGATCCTGGCAGTACGATAAGCTGGTGCTGGCGACGGGTGCATCCGCCTTTGTACCGCCGGTTGAGGGGCGTGAGCTAATGCTTACCCTCAACAGCCAGCGGGAGTATCGCGCCTGTGAAACCGCGCTTCGCGACGCGCAGCGGGTGATGATTGTCGGCAGCGGTCTGATTGGCACCGAGCTGGCGATGGATTTCTGCCGCGCCGGAAAAGCGGTTACCCTGGTTGACCAGGCGGCCAGCATTCTGCCGATGCTGATGCCGCCCGAAGTAAGCAGTCGCTTACAGCACCGCCTGACCGATATGGGCGTGCAGCTGCTGTTGAAATCGCAGCTTCAGCGCCTGGAAGAAACTGCTGACGGTATCCGCGTTCAGCTGGATCGCAGCCGCAGCGTTGAAGTGGATGCGGTGGTGGCCGCCACCGGCCTGCGGGCAGAGACCGCGCTGGCGCAGCGCGCCGGAGCTGCAACGCATCGCGGGGTGAAGGTTGATAGCTACCTGCAAACCACGCAGCCGGATATCTATGCCCTGGGTGACTGCGCAGAGATAAATGGCAACGTGCTGCCGTTCCTCCAGCCGATTCAGCTTAGCGCCATCTATCTGGCGAAAAACCTGCTCGGTGGCCGCGTTCCGCTGAAGCTACCTGCGATGCTGGTAAAGGTCAAAACGCCCGAACTGCCCTTGCAGCTGGCGGGCGAGTCCGGACGGCGCGATCTGCGCTGGCAGATGGAAACCAGCGCTGCGGGGATGGTCGCTCAGGGGTTTGATGAGAGCGACCAGCTCAGCGCCTTTGTGGTCAGTGAGGATTGCATGAAAGAAGCGTTTACTCTACTGAAGCAGCTCCCGCCAGCGAGTCATAGCCCCGTACCCGGTAGTTAACGATCGAGGCTAGCCAGCAAAGAATAAAGATCGCCACCACGATAAAACCGGCGTCGCCGAGGTTGTCGTTCAGGGTGGCGATGGCGTCCCACACGCCGCCGCTGAGCGCGAACTTATCCACCAGCAGCCCCAGCGCCTCCAGCCCGCCGATAAACAGCGCCACCACCACTGACGTACCGGTGATGGTCATGTTGTAGTAGAGCTTGCGCTGGGGTTTAGCAAAGGCCCAGCCGTAGGCATTGACCATCAGCAGGTTATCCAGCGAATCCACCAGCGCCATGCCGCTGGCAAACAGCGCCGGGAAGACCATAATCGACCAGATAGAGATGCCGTTAGAGGCGCTGGCGGCGGAGATCCCCAGCACGCCAATCTCCGTTGCGGTATCGAAGCCGAGACCAAAGAGAAAGCCCACCAGATACATGTGCCAGCTCCGGCCTACCAGACGAAATGCAGCGCTAAACAGCCAGTGCATCACCCCACCCGGCGTGGTGCTTTCTGCATCCACCGGTTTACCCTGCTTCAGGGCCTGAAAGCTGCGCCATACGCCGCGCAAAATCACCAGATTCACCAGCGCCATCGCCAGTAAAAAGATGGCCGACACCGCCGTGCCAATCATGCTGCCGGTCTCGTGAAACCACGCCATCCGATTCTGAAACGCTGCCGCCGTGGCGGCAATGGCCACCGAGGCCAGCACGACGATACTGGAATGGCCTAGCGAGAACCAGGCCCCAACGCCAAACGGACGTTTGCCCTGCTGCATCATTTTACGCGTCACGTTATCGATGGCGGCGATGTGATCTGCATCGACCGCGTGGCGCAGGCCGTAGCCCCAGGCCAGCAGGCTGGCGGCCATTAGCGCCGGACTGCTGGCAAAAGCGTGCCACGCCCAGCCCCAGGCCAACAGGTTAGCCATCACCAGCCCCAGCATCAGCAGCGCCGCACGCGGCTCGCTGCGTAAAACTCGCATCAACATTATCAGATTCCTTATTTATAAAAGTCTGGCGGCGGCGATGGCCGCCTGCCCAAAGGCAATGGCTCCGTCTCCCGCAGGCAGCCTGCGGGGAAACAGCAGCGTAAAATCGTGCAGATAGACGTTCAGGCGGGCGCGCAGGAGTCGGTTATGGATCACCCCGCCGCTAAAGCAGAGCGTACGGATCCCGTGCGCATCAGCATGCTGCCGCATCAGCTCAGCCAGGCCCTGGGCCAGCGCGTCATGAAAAGCCCACGCCCGCGCCTGCGGTTCCGCCTGCCAGCCCAGCAATTGCTGCCAGAAGCGCGCCAGATCCAGCCTGCCCTCATGCAGTGGCAGAGTGAGTGGATGCGCTACGTCAGGGCAGCATTCAGCCAGCGCCTCCAGTCGACAGGCCGCCTCCCCCTCATAGCTCAGGATCGCCGGGGCGCACCCCAGCGCGCAGGCCACGGCGTCAAACAGCCGTCCGCAGGAGGAGGCCAGCGGCGCATTGATACCGCGCACAATGGCCCGCGCCAGCGGCTGCCAGTTCTGTGTCTGCACCGGCTGGGTTTCCGGGTAGCGCTGCCACTCGGGGACAAACGCCAGGCAGTGAGCCAGCAGGTTCCGCCAGGGCTGCTGCGCGGCCAGATCGCCACCGGGGAGCGCCACGGCGGGCAACCCGCCCAGATGCTTACACTCGCGGTAGTTCACCCGCAGGCACTCCCCGCCCCATAGCGCGCCATCGGTCCCCATGCCGATGCCGTCCAGCGTCAGGGCGATAACGTCCCCGCCCGTCAGCGGCCAGCCGTGTTCGGCCAGGCAGGCCGCCGCATGGGCGTGATGATGCAGCACCCGCATGACCGGCAGCCCGCTCTCGGTTGCCCACTGGCTGGATCGATACCCCGGATGGGCATCGCAGACAATCTGGCGAGGAGAGAAGTTATAGATGGACTGCATCAGATCCAGCGCCTGTCGCCACTGCGCCTCGACGCCCTCGTCGCCAAGATCGCCGAAGTGCTGGCTCATCACCGCCTGCCCGCCGCGCACCACACAGAAGGTGTTTTTCATGTCCGCCCCCATGCAGAGCAGCGACGGCACATCGCTAAAGCCCGGCGGCAGCGGCAGCGCGTCCGGCACAAACCCACGCGAGCGCCGGAGCATCTCCCCGTCGGCTCGTACTACCGAGTCGTCCATCCGCTGGACGATATCGCGGTTATGCAGCAGGAAACCGTCAGCGATGGCAGCGAGATCCCGCTGCGCCTCGTCGTTGCTTAACGCCGGTGGCTTACCGCTGAGATTGCCGGAAGTCATCACCAGCGGGCGGTTGAGGCTCTGCATCAGCAGATGCTGGAGAGGATTGGCGGGCAGCATGACGCCCATCTCGTTGAGTCCCGGCGCAATGGCCGCGTCCAACTCGGGCAGCAGAGTTTTATCCACCAGCACCACCGGCGCGGCCGGGGTCTCCAGCGCCGCGCGAGCCGACTCAGGGAGGTTCTGCGCATCGGCGATCATCACCGCCAGCGGCTTCGCCGGACGCCGCTTACGCAGGCGCAGACGCGCAACCGCCTGCGGGTTAAGCGCGTCGCAGGCGAGATGAAAGCCGCCGAGACCCTTCACCGCCACGATGCCGCCTGCATCCAGCCGCGCCACCGCCGCCCTTAACGCCGCCTCCCCCGTCAGGGTTTCCCCCGCCGCGTGCCACGTCAGCTGCGGGCCGCAATCCGGGCAGGCCACCGGCTGGGCATGAAAGCGGCGATCCGCCGGGTTGCGATACTCCGCCTCGCAGGCCGGACAGAGCGGAAAAGCCGCCATCGCGGTCTGCGGGCGGTCATAGGGCATAGCGCGGATAATAGTCACCCGCGGCCCGCAGTGGGTGCAGTTGACGAAGGGGTAGCGATAGCGGCGATCCGTGGGATCGTTCATCTCCGCCAGGCAGGCCGGACAGGTAGCCGCATCCGGCACGATCTGGGTATCCATTCCGCCCCCCGCGCTGGGCAGAATAGTGAACGCCACAGGACGCTGCGGCCAGTGAAACGGCACGGCGTCGGCCTGATCGATGCGCGCCAGCGGCGGGCAGGCTTGCCGCATCTGCGCCATAAACCCGGACTCCTCTCCCCAGAGCCGCACCACCACGCCCTGCCCGTCGTTGCAGACGTCGCCGGTACGCTGGAGCTGCTGCGCCAGCTGCCAGACAAAGGGGCGGAAGCCCACCCCCTGAACTTTGCCCCGCACGCGGATAAGGACGCCGCTCTCGCTCATTTCCCTACACCGCCGCGTCGCGCAGGCGGGTTTTCATCGCCTGATAGGTGGTCTGGGTATAGTTTTCCGCCCAGGGCTGATCGGCAATGGCGCTAACCTTCACGGCGCAGTACTTGGTCTCCGGCGTTTTGGAGATAGGGTCAAGGTTGTCCTGGGTTAACTCGTTGCAGGCCCCAATCCACCACTGGTAGGTCATGTAGACGCTGCCCCGATTAATGCGCTCATTAACGTCAGCTCGGCTGATCACCTTCCCACGCCGGGACTCTACCCACACCAGCTGTCGATCATGGATACCGAGCGCCAGGGCATCATCCGGGTTGATCTGCACAAAGCCCGGCTCGTCGGCCAGGGTTTGCAGCGCCGCGCAGTTGCCGGTCATCGAGCGGCAGGAGTAGTGCCCCACCTCGCGTACGGTGCAGAGCACCAGCGGGAAGTCGGCATCCGGCACTTCGGCGGGCGCGCGCCACTGCGCCGCAAACAGGTGCCCTTTGCCGTCCGGGGTATCGAACCTGTTTCCCTGGTAGAGGTACGGCGTACCCGGATGATCCAGGGTTGGACAGGGCCACTGTACATGTCCCATATCGCCCATCTTCTCGTAGGTGACGCCGTAGAAGAGCGGGCACAGCTCGCGCAGCTCATCCCAGATCTGCTGGTTGCTGTCGTAGTGCATCGGGTAGCCCATCTCGGTAGCGATCAGGCTGATGATCTCCCAGTCGCGTTTGACGTTGTACTGCGCCTCTACCGCCTTCTCGAAGCGCTGGAAGCCACGATCGGCACAGGTAAAGACGCCGCCGTGTTCACCCCATGAGGTCGCGGGCAGCAGAACATCCGCCTGCTCGGCGGTTTTGGTCATAAAAATATCCTGCACCACCACGAAGTCGAGCGCCTCAAAGCCCTTGCGTACCAGGCCCAGGTCGGCTTCGGTCTGGAGCGGATCCTCACCCATGATGTAGTAGGCTTTGATCTTGCCCTCCAGCGCCAGGTGCGGCACTTCGGTAATGCGCACTCCGACCTGGTCATCCATATCCGCAGCGTTGATACCCCAGGCCCTGGCGAATTTCTCCCGCACCGCCGGATCCACCACGTCCTGGTAGCCAGGGAACTGGTTGGGGATCACCCCCATATCGCACGCCCCCTGGACGTTGTTCTGCCCACGCACCGGCCCGACGCCGACATGCTCCCGGCCCAGGTTGCCGGTGAGCAGCGCCAGGCTCGCCAGGCCTTTCACCACGTCCACCGCCTGGCCGAACTGGGTGACGCCCATGCCCCACATAATGGTGGCCGACGGTGCTGCGGCGTAGGTACGCATCGCCTGACGAATCTGCTGGGCACTGACCCCGGTCAGGTGCTCAACCGCCTCGGGCGCATAGTCTTTGACCACCTCACGATAGGCATCAAGGCCGCGGGTAAAGCTGGCCACGTACTCCCTGTCGTACAGCTCCTCCTCCAGCAGCACGTAGCCAAAGGCGTTGACCAGCGCCATATTGCAGCCGTTGTTGATCTGTAGATGCTGATCGGCAATGCGCGCGGTTTCGATCCGGCGCGGATCGCAGACGATGATCTTCGCTCCGTTCTGTTTGGCTTTGATCACCCGGCGGGCAACGATCGGATGCGAGTCGGCGCAGTTGTAGCCGAACACCAGCAGGCAGCGGGAGTGTTCAATATCGCCGATGGAGTTGCTCATCGCCCCGTTGCCCAATGCCTCCTGCAGGCCCGCTACCGACGGGCCGTGGCAGACCCGGGCGCAGCAGTCAACGTTGTTAGTGTGCAGCACGCCGCGGGCAAACTTCTGCATCACGTAGTTGGTTTCGTTGCCGGTACCGCGCGAGGAGCCGGTGGTCATGATCGCCCGGCCACCGTACTGGGCCTTGATCTCCCCCAGCCGTTTTGCCGTGTAGCGAATGGCTTCATCCCAGCTTACGGGCGTAAGTTTGCCGCCTTTCTGGTAGCGGATCATCGGCTGGGTCAGGCGCGGCGTCAGGAGTTTCGTATCGTTAAGGAAATCCCAGCCGTAGTAGCCCTTCAGGCAGAGCTGATTCTGGTTAGTGATACCTTCCGCCGCTTCGGCACGAATAATTTTGTTGTTATCGACTACCAGCTTCAGTTTGCAGCCTGCGCCGCAGTATGGACAAACGCTCGTAATTTTTTTCATCAGTAACAGACCTGTTAAAAGTTGAAATACTGTTCAGTTAAAAGAGAAGTGAGGCGGCGGTATCGAGGGCCGCGCGGCGGCGTTTCTCGGCGCTGAGCTGCTCCAGACGTGCCCTGTCGACGCAGACCAGTGCCTCGGTAGGACAGACCTCCATGCAGGCGGGACCGGCTTCGCGGGTGTGGCAGAGGTCGCACTTGTTGGCCTCGGCTTTCTCCGCCCGCACGTT
Organism: Pseudescherichia sp.; assembly: GCF_031987975.1. GTDB lineage: Bacteria > Pseudomonadota > Gammaproteobacteria > Enterobacterales > Enterobacteriaceae > Pseudescherichia. The sequence goes on from NZ_DALZYX010000003.1 coordinate 90,167, forward strand.
CAGGCCCGCGCCGCTGTTGCGGATCACCGGGCGCACAACGACCTCCATCGCGCCATAGGGGCAGGCGACCACGCAGGTTTTGCACCCGATGCAGCGCTCCTGCATGACGTTAACAAAACCTTTGTCACGGCTGATGGCGCCGTTGGGGCAGACGTTGGCGCACGGGGCGTCTTCGCACTGGCGGCACAGGGTGGCGGTAGAGACGTTCACGCCTTTAATAACGTGAATACGCGGCAGGAAGGTGTCGGGGGTTAAAGAGGCACAATCCTGTTGCGCCTGATGGGAGACCACGCAGGCAACTTCGCAGGTACGGCAGCCAATACATTTACTGGCGTCGGCCATGATGAAACGGTTCATCAAATTCTCCAGCATTAACGGTAGTGTGCCGGAGTATTCACGAATCGTGCCAGAGTTTATTTTATTGATTTATATAGGTTTTAAAATAAAGGGAAACTGTCATCGACACTTGTGACGATGACAGCTGTCGATGTCAGGCGTGTGGGCCATCGCTAACGGAGCCGCGCAGGATCAGCTGCCCGGTAAACGTTGGCTGAGACGTAAACCCTCCCCCGTCGAGCATAAAAATAAGGCGGTTAATGGTCTCTTTGATCATCTCCGTCACCGGGATTTTAACGCTGGCTAAGGGCGGGACGGTATAGGGGGCGATGGCGATATCATCGAAGCCAATCACCGACACCTGCTCGGGGACAGCAATGCCGCTGCTGTGCAGCTGGCTAATCGCCCCGATGGCCATATCATCATTGCTGGCTACCAGCGCGCTGAAGCGCACCCCGCGATCCAGCAGCGTCGCAACGCTTGCCGAGCCGCTGGCAGGCGTCCACTTTCCTTCGACAATCAGCTCGTTACGCACCGCCACGCCGTGCCGCTCCAACGCCTCTCTATAGCCGGAGAGACGCTCGTTGCCGGTAGGCGAGTCGAGGGAGCCGGTGATAAAGGCGATATCCCGATGCCCCTGGGCCAGCAGCGTCTCTACCGCCGCCAGGCTGGTGGCCTTTTGATCGCAGTAGACGCAGTGGCTGCTGTTTTTACGCAGCCGCCGGTTGAGCACCATAATGGGCTGGGTATGGCCGTCGATGATCGTGTCGATCTCGTCAACGCTGAGAAAGCGAGGGTAGATCACGATCGCATCGCAGCGTAGATCGAGTAAATACTGGATCGCCTGCCGCTCCTCCTCGGCGCTGTGTTTGCCGTCGGCGAGGATCAGCTGGCGGCCACGATCTTCCGTCATCCGTGCCGCGTGAAACAGCAGCTCGCTGAAGTAGACCCCGTGATAGAGGGTATTGGTCACCACCAGCCCAAGAGTCTGGGTGGTTTTTGCCGCCAGGTTACGCGCCAGCAGGTTGGGCCGATAGCCGCTCTCTTCGATAGCCCTGAATACGCGCTCCTTCGTCTCCTGGCCGACGTAGCCGTTACCTGACAGCACGCGGGACACCGTCGCCTTCGATACCCCTGCCCGCTTCGCTACCTCCAGCATCGTGGTCATGATTGCTTTCCTTTCATTTGCATATCCGCAGTTTACTGCACTACCGGCGGATTTGCAGGGCTTTACCCATTGCGATCTTCAGTGATCCGTTTCACGGTTCTAAACATCCGCCATTGAATATAAAAATGAAACTCAGCATGATTTTGTGGAACCGGTTTCCTACATCACGTCTCATCGCTCGCGGTGCAGTCGTAACCCAATACTAAAACAGGATAAAATCCGATGGCCAAAAACTATGCCGCGCTGGCGACGACCGTGGTCACCGCGCTGGGCGGGGCGGACAATATCGCCGCCGTCACCCACTGCATGACGCGCCTGCGTTTTGTAGTAAAAGATGAGACGCAAATCGACAGCGCCACGCTGAAGAGCACCCCGGGCGTGATGGGCGTGGTGCGCAGCGACAGCCAGTGTCAGGTGATCATTGGCAATACGGTGTCGCAGGCCTATGCCGAAGTGGTACGCCTGCTGCCGGCCGATATGCAGCCAGTGGTTGATACCGGACCGCAGAAGCTGACCCTGCGACGCATTGGCGCAGGGATCCTCGACGCGCTGATCGGTACCATGTCGCCGCTGATCCCGGCGATCATCGGCGGATCGATGGTCAAGCTGCTGGCGATGATCCTTGAGATGACCGGCGTGCTGGAGAAAGGCTCCTCTACCCTGACGATCCTCACTGTGATCGGCGACGGGGCCTTCTTCTTCCTGCCGCTGATGGTAGCGGCCTCGGCGGCGGTGAAATTTAAAACCAACATGTCGCTGGCAATTGCCATCGCCGGGGTGCTGGTTCATCCGAGCTTCATCGAGCTGATGGCGAAGGCGGCCCAGGGCCAGCAGGTGGAGTTCGCCCTGGTTCCGGTGACGGCGGTGAAGTACACCTACACGGTGATCCCGGCGCTGGTGATGACCTGGTGCCTCTCTTACATTGAGCGCTGGGTGGATCGCATTACCCCGGCGGTGACGAAAAACTTCCTTAAGCCGATGCTGATCGTACTGATCGCCGCCCCGCTCGCCATCCTGCTGATCGGGCCGATCGGGATCTGGATCGGCAGTGCCATCTCCGCGCTGGTCTACACCATTCACAGCTACCTGGGCTGGCTGTCGGTTGCCATTATGGGCGCGCTCTGGCCGCTGCTGGTGATGACCGGCATGCACCGCGTCTTTACCCCGACCATCATTCAGACCATCGCCGAGACCGGCAAAGAGGGTATGGTCATGCCGTCCGAAATCGGAGCCAACCTGTCGCTGGGCGGCTCGTCGCTGGCGGTGGCATGGAAAACTAAAAACCCGGAGCTGCGCCAGACGGCGCTGGCGGCGGCGGCCTCGGCCATTCTGGCGGGTATCTCCGAGCCTGCGCTCTACGGGGTGGCGGTGCGCCTGAAGCGCCCGCTGGTCGCCAGCCTGATCAGCGGTTTTATCTGCGGCGCGGTGGCCGGGATCGCCGGGCTTGCCAGCCACTCAATGGCCGCGCCGGGACTCTTTACCAGCGTACAATTTTTCGATCCGGCTAATCCAATGAGCATTGTCTGGGTCTTTGCCGTGATGGGGCTGGCAGTAGTGCTGTCGTTTGTGCTCACCCTGCTGCTGGGCTTTGAAGATCTGCCCGTCGAGGATGAGGCAGCCAAAGCGCGCGCGTTGCAGGCGGCAAAGCCAGCGGCAGCGGCCAGAGCCTGATTTAACAAGAGGTAAATTATGTCTGTATTTCCAGAGGGATTTTTATGGGGCGGCGCACTGGCCGCCAACCAGTCGGAAGGAGCGTATCGCGAGGGCGGCAAGGGGCTGACCACCGTCGATACTATTCCGCACGGCGCAAACCGTCTGCCGGTCAAGCTGGGCCTGGAAAAGCGCTTTGCCCTGCGCGACGATGAGTTCTACCCCAGCCACGAGGCGATCGATTTCTATCATCGCTACCGGGAAGATATTGCCCTGATGGCAGAGATGGGCTTCACCGTGTTTCGCACCTCTATCGCCTGGGCGCGCCTCTATCCCAACGGCGACGAACTGACGCCTAATCCCGAAGGAATTGCCTTTTACAGAGCGGTGTTTGAGGAGTGCCGGAAGTACAACATCGAGCCGCTGGTGACCCTGTGCCACTTCGATGTGCCGATGCATCTGGTGCGCGAATACGGCTCATGGCGTAACCGTAAGATGGTAGAGTTCTTCACCCGCTACGCCCGCACCTGTTTCGAGGCGTTTGACGGGCTGGTGAAGTACTGGCTGACCTTCAATGAAATTAACATTATGCTGCATAGCCCCTACTCGGGCGCGGGGCTGGTGTTCGAGGAGGGTGAGAACCCGGAGTGGGTCAAGTACCAGGCGGCGCACCACGAGCTGATCGCCAGCGCGCTGGCCACCCAAATCGCCCATGAAGTGAACACGAACAATCAGGTCGGCTGTATGCTGGCGGGCGGTAACTTTTATCCCTACTCCTGCAAACCTGAAGACGTCTGGGCAGCGCTGGAGAAGGATCGGGAAAACCTGTTTTTCATTGATGTCCAGGCGCGGGGAGCCTATCCGGCGTGGACGGGGCGCATGTTCCGCGAGAAGGGGATCGCCATCGAAATCCTGCCCGGTGACGATGAGATCCTCAAGCACACCGTCGATTTTGTGTCGTTCAGCTACTACGCCTCCCGCTGCGCCTCGGCGGAGATGAACGCGGGCAACACCAGCGCGGCCAACGTCGTTAAGTCGCTGAAAAACCCTTATATCGAGGCCAGCGAGTGGGGCTGGGGCATCGATCCCCTCGGCCTGCGCATCACCATGAACATGATGTATGACCGCTACCAGAAGCCGCTGTTCCTGGTGGAAAACGGGCTGGGCGCGCGGGACGCGTTTGACGCTAACGGCGAGATTAACGACGATTACCGCATCAGCTACCTGCGGGAGCATATTCGCGCCATGGGCGAGGCGGTGGCAGACGGCATTCCCCTGCTCGGTTACACCTCCTGGGGCTGTATCGATCTGGTGGCCGCCTCAACCGGTGAGATGAGCAAGCGCTACGGCTTTGTCTACGTTGATCGCGATGACCATGGCAACGGCACCCTTGACCGCGTCCGCAAGAAGTCGTTCTGGTGGTATAAGAAGGTGATCGCCAGCAACGGGGCGGATCTGGAGTAGTCTGTAGGCCCGGTAAGCACAGCGCTACCGGGCGTCATGTCACTGAGGATCGATCAGATCCACGACCATGCTTAAAATTTCATCCATGATATGCGGAGCAACAGTGGCAGCATAACGCGCTTTACGGGCAGATAAATCGAGTGCACGTAGCTGATAACACAGCACTACCCCGGTGATCTTCCCCGTATCCGTGCTTTCACCATCCAGCCAGACCGTGACAGCATGGGAGCGTGCTAGCGAGCCACCGCTGGTTACCGGCACACAGACCGCAGTCCCCAGTGCCGAGACAAGCTTTCTATCTGAAATCACCAGATAGTAGTGCGCACCTTTGAACTCATGCCCCTCTACCGGATCGCCGTTGACGTGCCATATCTCTCCCTTTGCTGGTGTTTTCCTTCCCTGCGCCATCAGATCTCCTCCTTGCCCTGTGGCTTATCGGCTAGTTCATCCGCAAGATCGGTATTAAAACTGGCGATCTCCTGGCTATCTATTCCCTGCAGTATCTCCGTGACTGAACGGCGTCCTCTGGCAACGCGTTTTGCTGGCGTCATGCTAACTGAATTACCGTTGGTGCTCACAACCAATGTGGTCCCTGCGGTCCAACCCATAGCGGTGGCAATCTCACCAGGAATTGTGACGACTACGGCACCGCCTTGCTGCCTAAGTTTTGTTAGTGGCATAGCGCCTCCATTGAGTGTAACAATGTCTCACTCTAAGTATACTCTAAGTTACACAAAGTCACACTAAGAGTGTCACAGCGCCGTAAATCCCCCCTGCCCCTGCCAGCCCTCAAGCCGCTGATAGACCGTTTCCACGGCCTCTTTTACCGGCGGCGTCATCGGGTAGTAGAAGCCGACAATATCCGGCTGAATGCCAAGGAAGATCGTCTCACCTACATCCTCTTTAAGCTGATCCACCAGATAGTTCAGCGGCATATTGTGGGTGGTCATCATAAACAGCTCGGCAATATCGTCGGGATCGATAATGCGGATCTCGCCGGGGTTGAGTCCCATGTCGGTGGCGTCAACGATCAGCAGGCGATCCGGACGCAGCTCACGGATCGCCACCACGTCATTCTCCGGGGCGCTGCCGCCGTCGATGACCCGCCACGCGCCGGGCTGCCGGGCGGCGCACATCTCCGCCAGCAGCGGGCCTGCGCCATCGTCGCCCATCATGCTGTTGCCTACGCAGAGTAAAACGTCAGTCACGAACTCTCCTCACCATCAGATAGATGGCGCTCTCCTGATGAATATCATGCAGCATGCTGAGCAGCACGCTGCTCCACGTCTGCTGCTGCGGGGTCTGAACCGCCAGCGCCCGGTCAAAGGCACCTGCCAGCATCGCGATATGCGAATGGTCGATAACGATCTCGCCATACTTCGGCACCCCTGCCATTTTGCGACGGGCGGTGCTCCCCTCCTCCAGGGTGGCGATCCACGTCAGATAGTCGTCCCATGGACAGGTCAGCGCCGCCTCCAGGCAGTCGATCACCCCTAAGTGGTGACCAATGGCGAGGCTATAGTAAACCACCTGCTGCGCCTCGGCGGGCGTCGCGTCGTTTTCATCGATAAACTTCCGGCTCAGCTGGCTGAAGACCACGGATTCACTCATGAGATCCGCGCCTCATCGACGACGGCGTTAAGGTGCGCCACAATCTCGTTCAGACGCGGATCGTCCTCTGCTGCCAGCCAGCGTGCGACTTGGTTCTCCCCCAGCGCCCGCAGGCGCAGGTAGTCGTCAGCGATCTCGCGGCCGTAGCGGTAGCCCGCCAGCCGCCGCGCCTCACGATCGACGCGTACCCGCAGGGGCTGGACGATACCCTCATGCAGCAGCGCCGCCGGCTGGTTATCCTCTTCCCCCGGCAGACGAGCGTGAATTTTCTGCTCCAGCAGACCCAGCGCCATCGCAAAGCCGTACAGCGTCGCGGCGGGCGTTGGCGGGCAGCCGGGAATGTAGACATCCACCGGGACGATTTTGTCGGTGCCGCCCCAGACGCAATAGAGATCGTGGAAGATGCCGCCGCTGTTGCCGCACGCCCCGTAGGAGATGCAGATTTTTGGATCGGGAGCCGAGTTCCAGGCCCGCAGCGCCGGGGAGCGCATCGCCCGGGTTACCGCCCCGGTAAACAGCAGGATGTCGGCATGGCGCGGAGAGGGCACAACCTTAATACCGAAGCGTTCGGCGTCAAACAGCGGCGTCAGGGTGGCGAAGATTTCGATTTCGCAGCCGTTACAGCCCCCACAATCGACGCGGTAGACGTAAGCCGAGCGTTTGATCTTTTTCAGCAGCGACGCCTTCATGCTGGCGATGGACTCTTCCACCGTCATCGGCACGGGAATGCCGTTGGCATCGCGCGGTCCCAGTAAGTTGCTCATCAGCTGGCCTCCTGCATATGGCGAGTGAGTTCAATCCGGTCAGACGACACCAGGCACTTCTGTCGCTTGCACGCCGGACAGGTTTCGAAGCCTTCGCGGTGATGTTCCGCCCGGCTGTCGCCGTTATGCGCCAGCAGCGCAATGGCGTAGTCGATCTCTTTCTGCACGGCAAAGGGCCGCTCGCAGACGCGGCAGTGGCACAGGTCAAAGCGCGACTGCTGTAAAAAATCCTCTTTCTTCCACACCGCCAGCTCGTACTCCTGAGAGAGGGTAATGGCTGCGGTGGGGCAGACCTCCTCGCAGCGCCCGCAGAAGATGCAGCGCCCGAGGTTAAACTGCCAGGCCTGCTCGCTGCTTGCCAGCAGCGTCTCTACCGACAGGGCGTTAGAGGGGCAGGCGTTGACGCAGGCCGCACAGCCAATGCACTGGCGGGGATCGTGCTGCGGCTTGCCGCGAAAGTGCTTATCCACCTCGATGGGCGCCAGCGGATACGACGCCGTCGGCGTGCCGGTTTTGATCGCTTTTTTGATAAAGGTAAACATGGCGACTCCTTATTTCAGCGGCGAGTTTTTACGCTCGATGCCGTAGCGCTCAAGCTCTTTGTAAGGCACGACCTTGCTCTTCTTCTTGCGCACGTCCACCACCGTCATACGGTCGGTGCAGGAGTAGCAGGGGTCGAGGCTGCCGATGATCAGCGGTGCGTCGGAGACGGTATTTCCGCGTAGCATGTAGCGCAGGGTGGGCCAGTTAGCGTAGGTCGCTGCCCGACAGCGCCAGCGGTAGAGCTTCTGGTTATCCCCGGTCATGCTCCAGTGGATATCATCCCCGCGCGGCGCTTCGGCAAAGCCAAGGGCGAAGCGGTTAGGGATATAGGTGAAGCCCTCCACCATCAGCGGGCCACCGGGCAGGTTATCCAGCCCGAACTCGATCATATTCAGGGCGGTGAGCACCTCGTTAATGCGCACCTTGAGGCGGGAGATAACGTCGCAGCCCTGCTCGCTGTGCACCTCTACCGGCAGCAGGCCGTAGCCGACAAAGGGGTGATCGGCGCGGGTATCCCGGGCGTGGCCGCTGGCGCGCACCATCGGGCCGACGTTGCTGAAGTCGCGGGCGATCTGCGGATCGAGACGACCAATGCCTACCGTGCGCTGCTCGATATTCGGCGTGCTCATCAGCACGTCCACCAGCTCCTGCACGTCGCGACGCATCTGGCGGGCAAGCTGACGAGTCTGGATCATGTCATCCTTCAGCATGTCGCGACGAATGCCGCCGATCAGGTTCAGACCGTAGGTTTTCCGCGCCCCGGTGAGGATCTCCGCCATCTTCATGGAGGTCTCACGCACACGGAAAAACTGCATAAAGCCGGAGTCGAAGCCGACGAAGTGGCAGGCCAGGCCGAGGTTCAGCAGGTGGCTATGCAGACGCTCCACCTCCAGCAGAATGGCGCGGATCATCTGCGCCCGCTCCGGCACCACAATGCCCATCGCGTTCTCCACCGAGGTGGTATAGGCGGTGCTGTGGGCGAAGCCGCAGATGCCGCAGACGCGATCCGACAGGAAGGTCACCTCGTTGTAGCCCATGCGGGTCTCCGCCAGCTTCTCCATGCCGCGATGGACGTAGAAGAGGCGGTAGTCGGCGTCGATAATGTTTTCGCCATCGACAAACAGGCGGAAGTGGCCCGGCTCGTCGGAGGTGACGTGCAGCGGGCCGATGGGCACCACGTTGTTCTTTTTGCTGCCAAGTTCGTTGATAAACTCGTAGGTCTCGCTGTCGGTGGTCGGCGCGGGGCGCTGGCGGTAATCCATGCTGTCTTTACGCAGCGGATAGAGTTCATCCGGCCAGTCGTCCGGCAGCACCAGCCGACGCTCGTCCGGCAGGCCAACCGGGATCAGGCCATACATATCGCGCACCTCGCGCTCGCCCCAGACGGCGGCAGGCACGCGCGGCGTGACCGACGGGAACTCCAGCGTGTTGGCATCCACCTCTACGCGCACGGTGATCCAGCACTTGGTGCCCTGCTCCATCGACAGCACGTAGTAGACGGCATAGCGGCCGCACAGCTGGCGCTCGTCGTTGCCAAATAGCACCGACAGCCAGCCCCCCTGCTGGTAGTAGAGATACTCCACCACCTCTGGCAGGGCGTTCACCTTCACGGTAATGGTCAGCTGATCGCGGGTCTGCCAGGCCTCATCCAGCACCGCGCCGGGGATCGCCTGGTGCAGCGCCGCCAGGTAGTGCTGACCCAATTTTTCTTCAGACATGTTCAAACTCTCTTTCATCACGCCGCCAGCAAGGAGACGAAGGCTAAAAATGCAAAGCCAAACCCGGCCCAGGTTACGCGGGAAGTCGCGCAGAAGCGCAGCCGCGCCATACTGTTCTCAAACAGGGCAATCACCAGCACGCCCAGCACCAGCTTGACGGCGGCCACCACCAGCGCCAGCAGCAGGCCGCCCGCGCTAAAGGTCACCATCTGTCCCCACGGCAGGAAGAGGCCAACAAACAGCTGCAATACCACCAGCTGCTTGAGGCTAATGCCCCACTTCAGCAGGGCAAAGCCGTAGCCGCTGTACTCGGTCAGCGGCCCTTCCTGTAGCTCCTGCTCGGCTTCGGCGAGATCGAACGGCAGCTTGCCCATCTCGATAAAGGTGGCGAAGGCGCAGGCGCAGAGTGCCAGCAGCAGCGGAATGCTGCGCCCGACGGGCCACGACCAGAGCGTGGCGGTCATGGTGCTGATGTGGGTCGATCCCGCCACCAGCGCCACGACCCACAGGCCAAGGAGCAGGATTGGCTCCACCAGCACACCGAGCATCGCCTCGCGGCTGGCCCCGAGGCCAGTAAAGGGGCTGCCGGTATCGAGACCCGCAATGGCAAAGAAGAAGCGGGCAATGGCGAAGAGGTAGATCAGGGTAATGAGATCCCCCAGCGCCGGCAGCGGTGAAGCCACGGTCACCACCGGCAGCGCGGTGGCGATGGTTAGCATCACGCCGATCATGACAAACGGCATCAGGCGGAATACCCAGCTGGCATCCGCCGGGGCGACGCTCTGACGGCCCAGCAGCTTGATGAGATCCCGGTACTCCTGCAGCACCCCAGGCCCACGGCGGTTGTGCAGACGGGCGCGGGCCACGCGGCTTATCCCGGACAGCAGCGGCGCAAAGGCAAAGAGCACCAGCGCCTGCATTAACGGATAGAGAACGCTCATGTTCAGGCTCCTCGTGAAAGAACAATAACCACCAGCACCGCCAGCTCCACCAGCGCCAGGCGGCGAACCAGCGCCGGGGCGGTACGCTGCCAGACCGGCATCAGCGCCACCGGATCCAGCCGCTTACGCAGGGCGAGCACCGGCGCAAAGGCCTCTTTCACCGGCATCGCGAAGCCGTGCGCGGTGATCACCATCGACTGTTCATGCTCGTAGCCGCACGCCCAGGCCGCACCGCGCGAGCGCGACGGCAGGCGATGACCTTTGAACAGCATCATGATGATGAGCGGCAGCAGCGGGCAGGCGATCAGCAGCAGGGCAATCATTGGCTGCGAGACCACGCTTGAGGTGGTGAGCGGTAACGGCACCGCGGCGGAGAGCAGCGGCAGCAGCCACGGCGAGGCCACGCCGCCGATGAGGCAGCAGGCCGCCAGCCCGACGACCGACGCGGCCATCAACCACGGCGCGCGGCCAGCCTTAGCGGCTTCCGGGGTACGCGGTGCGCCAAGGAAGGTGACGCCGTAGACCTTGGCCATGCACATCACCGCCAGCGCGCCGGTGATCGCCAGCCCCACCGCCAGCAGCGGGCCGAGCAGGCGGGCGATAAAGGCATCGCTACCGCTCAGGGAGAAGAAGGCCTGGTAGATCACCCACTCGCCGGCAAAACCGTTCAGCGGCGGCAGCCCCGCCATTGCCATCAGCCCCACCAGCATCATCAGGGAGATAACCGGCATCCGTTTGCCAATGCCGCCCAGCTTCTCAATATCGCGATGGCCGGTGGTGAACCAGACGCTGCCCGCGCCCAGCAGCAGCAGGGTTTTGAACAGGCTATGGTTGATCAGGTGATAGAGGCCGCCAACGAGACCCAGCGCAATCAGCGCGGGCTGATTGATAGCCACCCCGGCCAGGCCTGCACCGAGACCCAGCAGAATGATGCCGATATTCTCCAGAGTGTGATACGCCAGCAGGCGCTGAATGTTGTGCTCCATCAGGGCATAGAGGCCGCCGACAAACGCGGTCACCGCCCCGAGCAACAGCAGGCAGAGGCTCCACCACAGCGGCATAGCCTGCCCGGCAAGCAGCGGTAGAACGAAAAGGCCAAACAGTCCAACCTTCATCACCACGCCGGAGAAGAGCGCAGCCGCAGGCGCACCTGCTCCGGCATGGGCCTGCGGCACCCAGCCGTGCAGGGGGATAATTCCCGCCAGCATGCCAAATCCCACCAGCCAGAGCAGCCAGATGGCCGTACCCGGCGCATCCTCAGCGAAACGCACCGCGAGGCGGGTAATTTCCAGCGTGCCGTAGCGCTGCCACGCTAGCCAGCAGGCGGCGGCCAGCAGCAGCGTCCCGATCCTCCCCAGGGTAAACCATAGCTTGCCGGACTGTGCGCAACCGGTGAGAAATGCGCCGCACAGCGCCATAATCTCCGCCATCACCACCAGGGTAAGCAGATCGCTGGCAACGATGGTGCAGACCGCCGCCGCCATCAGCAGATTGACCAGCAGGCCGTTAGCCTTCACCTGCCCATGACGATGCCACGCCACGTTATAGAGGCTGATAAACAGTCCTGGCAGGGCGATGGCCAGCAGCCAGACGGCGTTGAGCGGCGTCAGGCGTATTAGCTGGTGCAGGTAAAGCGCGGCGCCCTCCCCGCTGGCTGTCCTGCCCATTAACAGCCCGGCAGCAACGGCGACGACCATGGCACAGGCTACCGCCCCACCGACTCCCGCCAACAGGCCGCTCAGCCTGCGATGAAACGAAAAAAGAGAGGCCAGCACGCCCGCCGCAACAAACAGCAGGACGGCCAGCTCGATCAGCATAAACGCGCTCATTTCGCGCCTCCTTGCAGGTTGAGCAGCGAGAGATCGCCATAGTCGCCGTTCAGGGACAGCTCGCGCTTGCGTTTGCTGGCCCGGGCGATATCCAGCGAATTGACCATTCGCAGCGCATTGGTTGGGCAGGTGCGTATGCAGGCCGGTCCGCCTTCATCGAAATCGCAGAGATCGCACTTCACCGCCACGGCGCGTACGCCGGGCACCCAGTCGAGCAGGGAGCTGACGCGAGCGGGTGCAGGCGGCGCAGGCGGTGCCTTCGGCGAATTAACATTGGCGGGCATATGCAGCGGGCGGCTGCCGCTCATCTCAATCGCGCCGAAGGGACAGGCGATAGCGCACAGCTTGCAGCTCACGCACAGGCTCTCATTGAGCTGGACGGCCCCCTCCACGCGATTGATGGCGTTGACCGGGCAGACCCCGGCACAGGGCGCGTCTTCACAGTGGTGACAAAGCTGTGGGGCGGACTCTTTCGCGCTGCGCATCACGCTCAGGCGGGGCATCGATTGCAGCCCGTGCTGGCGGTGCGTCTCTGAGCAGGCCGCTTCACAGGTGTGACAGCCAATACAGAGCGTGGCGTCAGCGATAACAAAACGATTCACCGGACACTCCTCAGGTGGTCATTTTTGACGAAATCGTGCCGATGGTCTGTCATTTCGACACCCCTCGACACACCAGGCATTCAGGCCACCGAGGCCTGCGCGGGTTGACTGATAAGCTGATGAAGATTGACCGGCGCGTCCTTCTCCATTGCCGCATACAGGCCGTTGTAAACTGGGCCAATTTTTTCTAAGTAGTGCTCAAGCACCTGAGCGCGGTCGCGGTTGCTAATGCGGTCGTCGATGCGGCCATCCTGCGCCAGCTGCGCCTCAGCAATGAGCATTTGCTCGCCGCCGTTTTTGCTCTCCACCAAATAGTGGATGGTATGGCTGTTAAAGCCGTCCGCCAGGGTGACGGTAATAAGGAAGTGTTCGAACAGGACAAAACAGAGATCCCGCTCCGGCGCGCAGTGCATGCCATGATGCAGGTGGGCCTTGGACAGCGTAATGCCCTGAACCAGCGAGTTGCAGTAGGCCTGCCACTCCTCTTGCAGGCGATGATGCCGTTCGGCGATGAAGTCAGCCTTTTCGCTAATTTCCCAGATGGTCATTTCAGGTTACCCGGTTAGTTGAGACCACCCCATTTAGCACTTTCCGTGCCATTTTTTAACTGCATGATTTTAAATAACATTAAAGAAAAGACGGTGTCATTTCGTCAGCGTCGACATCGTCAGTAACGTCGCTTTTGCTGGCTGGCACCGTTATTGCATTAACGCCGCAGTAAATAACGGGAGGCCCCATGCACGAAATTACCCTTTGCCAGCGGGCGCTGGAGCTTATCGAACAGCAGGCGGCGGCGCACGGCGCGCGGCGGGTGACAGGCGTATGGCTGAAAATTGGCGCGTTCTCCTGCGTGGAGAGCAGCGCCCTCACCTTCTGCTTTGAGCTGGTATGCCGGGGCACGCTGGCGGAAGGCTGCACGCTGCATCTTGATGAACAGCAGGCGGAGTGCTGGTGCGAAACCTGCCAGCAATACGTGACCCTACTGAGCCAACGGGTGCGGCGCTGTCCCCGGTGCCAGAGCGATATGTTGCAGATCGTGGCCGACGATGGCCTGCAGATCCAGCGACTCGAAATTGAACAGGAGTAGACTATGTGTAGTACCTGCGGCTGCGGCGAAGGCAATCTCTATATTGAGGGCGACGAGCACACCCCCCACTCACCATTTCGCAGCGTTCCTTTCGCCCCAACCCGTTTGCCGGGTGGCGATCTCCACTACGGCCACGGCGTAGCCGGAACCCACGCGCCGGGCATGAGCCAGCGGCGGATGCTGGAGATCGAGATCGACGTGCTCGCGAAGAACAACCATCTGGCGGCCCGCAACCGTGCTCGCTTTGCCGCGAAGCAGCAGCTGGTGCTCAATCTGGTCTCCAGCCCCGGCGCGGGTAAAACCACCCTGCTGAGCGAAACCCTGCTACGCCTGAAAGGCAACGCCGAGTGCGCGGTGATTGAGGGCGATCAGCAGACCGTCAACGACGCGGCGCGCATTCGTGCCACCGGCACCCCGGCCATTCAGGTTAATACCGGCAAAGGCTGCCATCTGGATGCGCAGATGATCGCCGATGCCGCCCCGCGCCTGCCGCTGGCCAACGGCGGGATCCTGTTTATCGAGAACGTCGGTAATCTGGTCTGCCCGGCAAGCTTCGATCTCGGCGAGCGCCATAAGGTGGCGGTGCTGTCAGTCACCGAAGGGGAAGACAAGCCGCTCAAGTACCCGCATATGTTTGCCGCCGCCTCGCTGATGCTGCTCAACAAAATCGATCTGCTGCCGTACCTCCACTTTGACGTGGAAAAATGCCTCGCCAGCGCCCGGGCGGTGAACCCGGACATTGAAATTATCCAGCTCTCCGCCACCAGCGGGGAAGGCATGGATCAGTGGCTGGCCTGGCTGGAGGCGCAGCAATGTGCATAGGCGTCCCGGGACAGATTAGCGCCATCGACGGGCTACAGGCGAAGGTAGAGGTGTGCGGCATCCAGCGCGACGTCGATCTAACCCTGGTGGGCAGCGTAGATGAGACCGGCTGCTCCCGCATCGGTCAGTGGGTGCTGGTCCACGTCGGCTTCGCCATGAGCGTGATCGACGAAGCCGAGGCCCGGGAGACCCTGGCGGCGCTGCAAAACATGTTTGAGGTTGAGCCGGACGTCGGCGCGCTGCTGTACGGGGAGCGTGCCTGATGCGCTTCGTTGATGAGTACCGCGCCCCAGAGGCGGTGATGCACCTGCTTGAGCGCTTACGCGACCTCGCCCGCCGTCTCGACTACACCCCGGCACGTCCGCTGCGGATTATGGAGGTATGTGGAGGCCATACGCACGCTATCTTTAAGTTCGGCCTCGACCAGCTACTGCCGGAAAACATTGAGTTTATCCACGGCCCTGGCTGTCCGGTCTGCGTCCTGCCGATGGGACGCATTGACGCCTGCGTAGAGATAGCCAGCCGCCCGGAGGTGATCTTCTGCACCTTTGGCGACGCCATCCGCGTACCGGGGAAAAACGGTTCGCTGCTGGCGGCGAAATCACGCGGGGCCGACGTGCGCATGGTCTACTCGCCGCTGGATGCGCTGAAGCTTGCCGAAGCCCATCCCGATCGCAAGGTGGTCTTTTTTGGGCTGGGGTTTGAGACCACCATGCCCGCCACCGCCGTGACCCTGGAGCAGGCCTGCGCCCGCAATCTCAGCAATTTTTTCTTCTTTTGCCAGCATATCACCCTCGCCCCCACGCTGCGCAGCCTGCTGGAGCAGCCGGACAACAGCATCGACGCCTTTCTGGCCCCCGGTCACGTCAGCATGGTCACCGGCACGGCGGCCTACGGCTTTATCGCCGATGAGTTTCAGCGTCCATTAGTGGTGGCTGGATTCGAACCACTTGATCTACTGCAAGGCGTGATGATGCTGGTTGAGCAGAAAATAGCAGCCTGTAGCCGGGTAGAGAACCAATATCGGCGGGTGGTGCCCGATAACGGCAATCCGCTGGCGCAGCAGGCTATCGCCAGGGTGTTTACCGTTGAGGGCGAAAGCGAGTGGCGCGGGCTGGGCGTGATTGCCCACTCCGGGGTGCGTCTCAGCGACGCGTTCCGGCGCTTCGATGCAGAAATGCATTTTCAGCTCCGTCCGCAGCAGACCTATGACGATCCGCGCGCCCGCTGCGGCGAGGTGCTGACGGGCCGCTGTAAGCCGCACCAGTGCCCGCTGTTTGGTCAAACCTGTAATCCACAAACCGCCTTCGGCGCGCTGATGGTCTCTTCAGAAGGAGCCTGCGCCGCCTGGTATCACTATCGCGCCCAGGAGTGTGAAGTATGAGTACGGTGCAAATGGCCCACGGCAGCGGTGGCCAGGCGATGCAGCAGCTGATTAACGCCCTGTTCCTGCAGGCGTTTGATAATCCGTGGCTGGCGGAGCAGGAGGATCAGGCCCGTCTCGATCTTACTGAGCTGGCGGCGGGTGGCGATCGGCTGGCCTTCTCCACCGACAGCTATGTGATCGACCCACTCTTCTTTCCCGGCGGCGATATCGGCAAGCTGGCGGTGTGCGGCACCGCGAATGACATTGCGGTGAGCGGCGCGATCCCCCGCTATCTCTCCTGCGGATTTATTCTTGAGGAGGGGCTGCCGATGACGACCCTGCAGGCGGTGGTTAACAGCATGGCGGCCACGGCGAAGGCGGCAGATATCGCTATCGTCACCGGCGACACCAAGGTGGTGCAGCGCGGGGCGGCGGATAAGCTGTTTATTAATACCGCGGGCATCGGTGCTATTCCTACCGGTCTGAACTGGTGTGCGCAGGGGCTGCAACCGGGTGACGTCGTGCTGGTGAGCGGGACGCTGGGCTGCCACGGCGCGACCATTCTTAACCTGCGCGAGCAGCTTGGACTGGACGGCGAGCTGATGAGCGACTGCGCCGTGCTGACGCCGCTGATCCAGTCCCTGCGCGAGATTGACGGCATCAAGGCTTTACGTGACGCCACGCGCGGCGGCGTCAACGCGGTGGTCCATGAATTTGCCGCCAGCAGCGGCTGCGGCATTGAGCTTAACGAAACCAGCCTGCCGATGAAGCCTGCCGTACGCGGCGTGTGTGAGCTGCTGGGCCTCGACGCCCTCAACTTTGCCAATGAGGGGAAGCTGGTGATTGTCGTCGAGCGTCGGGCCGCCGAGGCCGTTGTTGAACGGCTGCATAGTCATCCGCTGGGGCGCGACGCGGCGATTATCGGTGAGGTCGTGGCCCGAAAAGGGGTGCGCCTAAGCGGCCTCTACGGCGTGAAGCGCACCCTGGATCTGCCCCATGCCGAACCCCTGCCACGGATCTGTTAACGTATTTTTATCAAAATAAAAACTTTTGGCACCTTTTTCGGTGCCTTTCTGGATTAGCACAATGTCGAATACACCGATGGGCGATCTCGGACAGCAGGGTCTGTTCGATGTCACCCGGACTCTCTTACAGCAGCCGGATCTTACCGCGCTGGCGCAGACTCTGACCGGGCTGGTCAGGGAGGCGGCGCTGGCGGATCGCGCCGGAATTGTTCTCTGGCGCGCCGGGGATCGGCGGGCCTGCTACTACGCCTGCGGCCCCGACGGCAGCGCCGTGGAGTATGAGGATGAAACCGCCCTGGCTCACGGCCCGGTTCGCCGCATACTTTCCCGCCCGGAAGCGCTGCACTGTAGCTACCGGACCTTTACCGAAGCCTGGCCGCAGCTGGCCGGCAGCCATCTCTATCCCACCTTCGGCCACTATGGGCTACTGCCGCTGGCGGCGGAGGGACATATCTTCGGCGGCTGCGAGTTTATTCGCCATGATGACAGGCCCTGGAGCGCCCAGGAGATGGAGCGCCTCCATACTTTCACCCAGATTGTTGGCGTGGTGGTGGAGCAGATCCAGAGTCGGATCGACAGCGGCCCGGACTACGATCTGCTCTGCCGGGAGCGCGACAACTTTCGCATACTGGTCGCCATCACTAACGCGGTGCTCTCCCGCCTCGACATGGACGAGCTGGTGGGCGAGATTGCCAAAGAGATCCACCGCTATTTTGATATCGACGCCATCAGCATCGTGCTGCGCAGCAGCCGCAAGGGCAAGCTGAATATCTACTCGACGCACTATCTCAACGAGCGCGCGCCTCTCCATGAGCAGAGCGAGGTCGACGAGGCAGGCACGCTCTCCGAGCGGGTATTTAAGAGCAAAGAGATGCTGCTGCTTAACCTGCACGAGCGCGACCGGCTGGCCCCCTACGAGCGGCGGCTATTTGAGACCTGGGGCAACCAGATCCAGACTCTCTGCCTGCTGCCGCTGATGTCCGGCGACAACCTGCTGGGCGTCCTGAAGCTGGCCCAGTGTGAGGAGAAGGTCTTTACCACCGCGAATCTCCAGCTGCTGCGCCAGATTGCCGAGCGGGTGGCAATCGCCGTCGATAATGCCCTCGCCTATCAGGAGATCCAGCGCCTGAAGGAGCGGTTGGTGGATGAGAACCTCGCCCTGACCGAGCAGCTCAACAACGTCGAGAGCGAGTTTGGGGAGATCATTGGCCGCAGCGAGGCAATGTTCAGCGTGCTCAAGCAGGTCGAGATGGTCGCCCAGAGCAACAGCACGGTGTTGATCCTTGGCGAGACCGGCACCGGCAAGGAGCTGATCGCCCGGGCGATCCACAATCTGAGCGGGCGCAGTGCCCGGCGGATGGTGAAGATGAACTGTGCGGCGATGCCTGCTGGCCTGCTGGAGAGCGATCTTTTTGGTCACGAGCGCGGGGCCTTTACCGGTGCCAGCGCCCAGCGTATCGGGCGCTTTGAGCTGGCCGATAAAAGCTCACTCTTCCTGGATGAGGTAGGCGATATGCCGCTGGAGTTACAGCCTAAGCTGCTGCGCGTTTTGCAGGAGCAGGAGTTCGAGCGCCTCGGCAGCAACAAGCTGATCCAGACCGACGTCCGGCTGATCGCCGCCACCAACCGGGATCTTAGGCAGATGGTGCAGGATCGCGAGTTCCGCAGCGATCTCTACTACCGGCTTAACGTCTTCCCAATCCACATCCCGCCCCTGCGCGAGCGCCCGGAAGACATTCCGCTATTGGTGAAGGCTTTTACCTTTAAGATCGCCCGGCGGCTGGGGCGCAATATCGACAGCATTCCTGCCGAAACCCTGCGCACTCTCTCCGGCATGGAGTGGCCAGGTAACGTGCGCGAACTGGAGAACGTGATTGAGCGGGCAGTGCTGCTGACGCGTGGCAGCGTATTACAGCTCTCGCTGCCGGAGATTGCTGTGGTCCCCACCACGCCGGTGGCGATGGCCGCTGACGGTGAGGAGGAGTCTCAGCTGATCCTGCGGGTGCTGCGGGAGACCAACGGCGTTATCGCCGGGCCGAAAGGCGCCGCCCAGCGGCTGGGCCTGAAGCGCACCACCCTGCTTTCGCGCATGAAACGGTTAGGGATTGATAAGACAATGTTGGGGTAAATTATTTTTTACGCTGATACTTCTCCGGTAACGGCGGCACCGGGCGCTTGTCGTCAATCAGATGGCGCACGGTGAGGATCGGGTGGTGCCACAACATGCGCGGCCCGGCCCAACGCATAATCTGCTTCATCTCTTCCCGCTTCGCCGGCTGATAGCAATGCACCGGGCACTGCTTGCAGGCCGGTTTCTCCTCACCGAATACGCACTTATCCAATCGTTTTTCTGCGTAAGCAAAGAGCGCCTCATAGTGTCCCTGTTCCGTCGATGCTCCAGGCGCGCCGCGCTGATAGAGGGCAATCATTCTGCGGATGGTGAGTTTTTCACGGGCGATGCGAGGGCCAGCCATAGGAGACGCTCCTGAGGTGGGAAAAGAGGTATTCATATTACATCTTCTTTAATAGCCGCTCAAAGAGTTCAGATTGTTCTGTCCTGCAGAGTTAAAAACGTTGACTATACTCAAACTTCATCACAACAAAGGAGGATGTATGGTTAATAAAAGTGAAATCCGTGAACACGCTCAGGTAATTGCCAGCTGTGGTACCCACGTTGGCACCGTTGACCACCTCGAAGGTGAAGACAAAATCAAACTGGCGAAAAGTGATTCGGCTTCCGGTGGCGTACACCACTATATTCCCCTGAGCTGGGTGGAAAAAGTTGACGGTAACAACGTGGTTCTCAACAAAAACTCGGAAGAGGTTAAATCTTCCTGGCAGACCGCGTAATATAAGTTTTTGCGCCGTTCGGGCTTCAGGCCTGAGCGGCGCGCTCTATTTCCCACGCCTTTCTTTGCCCTCTCAAATAACCTCCCTGTCAAGCAACTGTTTTTAAAAGATAAACAGATTCACTTTTTTTGTGACGAAACTTTACAAATAAGGGATAATTTGAGAAAAGTATTAGTCAGCCCGCGCGTTACGCGTCATAGTGTGTTACGCGGCATAGTGTAGGGCTTCAAGCGCTGGGGTGAGGATAGAGAATGTTTTCTTTTGTCGCCAGACAGGCGATTTTTGATGAAAATTTGCAGACGTTTGGTTATGAACTCCTGTTCCGGGACAGTATGGCTAACCGTTTTCCCAACGTTTCACCTGAGCATGCCACCGCCCAGCTCATTGAAGAGCAGTTTTTTGGCGCGCCCAGCGCTAGCCAAAAGGATGCAGGCACGGTATTTGTTAACTTTCCCTATGAACTGCTGCTCCAGGGGCTGGCGGAAACCCTGCCCAAAGACCGGGTGGTCATTGAGATCCTTGAAACTGCCGAGCCGACCGGGGTGCTGCTGGCCGCCATTAAGCGGCTGCATCTGCAGGGGTTTCGCATTGCGCTAGATGACTTCTCTCTTAGCAGCGACTGGGATACCTTTATTCCCTACATCAGCATTATCAAATTTGATATTCGTGAAAATAGCTGGCCGGAAATTCAGGACTACCTGCTGTGCCGCGAAGAGTTACTAAAAGATACGCTACTGCTGGCGGAGAAAGTAGAAACCTTCGACGAATACGAACTATTTAAAAATGCTGGCTTTACTCTGTTTCAGGGCTATTTCTTTAGCAAGCCGGTAGTCTATAAAAGCAATAAGCTGGTGCAGAACCACATTGTCTCCCTGAACCTAATTCAGGAGGTCAATTCCGATGCGCCCAATTTGCAACGCATTGAAGATCTACTCAAGCACGACGTCGCCCTCTCTTATAAGGTGATGCGCTATGCGCAGAATATTCTCTATAACACCCGGGGAATTAAGGGGACGCGCAGCCACTCGCTAAAAGATATTGTGGTTTATCTGGGAGCCAAAGAGCTGCGGCGCTTTGTGCTGGTGACCTGCTTAAGCTCGATTAATAACGTTAAAACCAACGAAACCTACTACCAAAGCCTGATCCGCGCCAAGTTTTGCGAACTGGCCGCGGCCCGCCTGCGCGGCAGAGTCTCGGCCAACGATGCGTTTATGGTGGGACTCTTCTCGCTGTTGGATGCCGTATTTGAGATCCCGCTGGAGGAGCTTATCGGCCAGGTAGTGATCTCCCAGGATGTCCGCATGGCGCTGCAGCAGCACCGGGGCATGCTGCACCAGTTTGTTTGCCTGGTCGAGCTGTACGAGCAGCGGAAGTGGGAGGAGGCCAGCCAGCAGGCCTATCGGCTCGGACTGACCCGCGGGATGGTGGCTGAGATGATGTCCTCAGCCACCCAGTGGGCCGACGAGATGCCGGTCAACGCCCCGCTAAAGGCCAACCCGCCGAAGGGCGTGCGTGTTCGCTAAGCCACGGCGCGTTCGGCGTTAACCACCGCCACGCACTGCCCGGCCCGCACCGATGAACCCGGCTGCACACGAACCTGATCCACTACGCCATTGCAGGTAGCCCGCAGCGGGATCTCCATCTTCATCGACTCGAGGATCACCATCACATCCCCCTCTTTTACCCTGTCACCAGGCTTGACCAGCACCTGCCAGAGATTGCCGGCAATGGGGCTGTCAATGCCGCGCTGACCAGCCTGCAGCGGCGCATCGTCGCCAACGTCCGGCATCGCGTCATTGCTGTCAAAGTGTGCCTGGCCAGAGGCCACCCAGCGCTCTCTTTCGGCATTAAACGCCGCCTGCTGATGGCGACGGAAAGCCTCAATGCTGGTTGCCTCTTCAGCAAGAAACTGCTGGTACTCCGCCAGCCGCAGCGTGCTCTGCTCAATGCGCAGCGGATAGCGCCCGAGCGGGAAGTCGCGGCGGATGGTCAGCAGCTCCTCGGCGGAGACCGGGTAGAAACGAATCTGATCAAAGAAGCGCAGCAGCCACGGCTTGCCGCCGAAATCCTCGACGGCATGATAGCGATTCCACATCTGCAGCGTGCGCCCGACGAACTGGTAGCCTCCCGGTCCCTCCATACCGTAAACGCAGAGATACGCTCCGCCAATGCCTACCGAGTTCTCTGCCGTCCAGGTGCGCGCCGGGTTATATTTGGTGGTCACTAGCCGGTGACGCGGATCGAGCGGCGTTGCCACCGGCGCACCGAGATAGACATCCCCCAGGCCCATCACCAGATAGCTGGCGTCAAACACCGTGCGGTAGACCTCGTCGATGTTACCAAGATCGTTGATACGGCGGATAAACTCCAGGTTGCTCGGACACCAGGGCGCATCCCGCCGCACGGTGGTCATGTACTTGTCGATGGCCTTCTGGCACGCCGGATCGTCCCAGGACAGCGGCAGCCAGACCACGCGTGACGGCACCTGCAGATCCTCCTGCTGGCACACCGACTGCCACACCCCGCGCACGATCTCCAGCAGGCGCGTCAGGCTCAGCGCCTCCGGCTGATAGTGAACCTGCAACGAGCGAATGCCTGGCGTCAGGTCAACGACCCCGTCGAGAGCCAGCGCCTCCAGGGCCTGCATCAGGGCGTGGCCGCGAAAACGCAGAACCAGATCCAGCTCGGCGTCGCCAATCTCCAGCAGCAGATGGGTATCGCCGGAGAGGCGCGCCACCAGCCGCTTATCCGCCGTCCCGGTCTCCATTACCACCGGGGTGGTGAGCGGCTGCGTATGCCAGTTAATCGCCACCGGTTGCAGGCTCGCCAGCTCCTGGCTGCGCCCCTGTGCCAGCAGGCGGGCGGTGTCGATGTCCACCGGCACAAAGCGTACCCGATCCCCGGCGTTAAGCTGACCAAGCTGCCAGAGATCCGCCTCGATTACCGTCACCGGGCAGACGAAGCCGCCGAGGCTCGGGCCGTCGGGGCCGAGGATCACCGGCATGTCGCCGGTAAAGTCCACCGCGCCGATGGCATAGGGGTTGTCATGAATATTCGAAGGATGCAGACCCGCCTCGCCGCCGCTGTCCCGCGCCCACTCCGGTTTCGGGCCAATCAGGCGCACGCCGGTGCGGCTGGAGTTAAAGTGCACCTCCCACTCGGTAGCAAAAAAGGTCGGGATCCACTCCGGCGTAAAGTATTCCGGCGCACCGTGTGGACCGTAGATCACCCGCAGCTCGCGCACCGCCCCGAGGGTTGTGTGCAGCGCGGCGGGCAGAGCCGCACCGCAGCGGGCATCGGTTAACGGCGCAAGGTGCAGCACGTCCCCGGTGCGCAGAGCGCGCCCGGCGTGGCCGCCAAACTGGCCGAGGGTAAAGGTGCTTTTGCTGCCCAGATAGTCCGGCACGTCGAGGCCGCCGCGCAGGCAGAGGTAGCTGCGCACGCCAGCTTCCAGCGTTTCCCCCAGCTTCAGGGTCATACCGGCACGAATGAGGAAAGTACAGTTCATTGCCTGCGGCTGGCCGTCCAGCTCGACGTTTATCGCTGCGCCGGTGACGACCGCCACCGCATCGGTGTTGAACTTCAGCGTGGGTCCGCTGACGGTGATCTCTAGCCCCGCCGCGTCGTCGGCGTTGCCCAGCAGGCGGTTGCCAAGGCGCAGGGCGCGATCGTCCATCGGCCCGGATGGCGGCACGCCTACCGCCCAGTAGCCCTGCCGTCCCGGATAGTCCTGCACCGTGGTCTGCGTCCCGGCGCTAACGACCTCCAGCGTTGTCGCCTGGTAGCTCAGGTTTTCCAGACAGCGGGTCCATGGTTGGCCGCTGGCAAAGGGGGTATCACGTAAAATCTGCCGCAGGTACTGGCGGTTGGTCTCTACGCCATAAAGGCGGGTTTCGTCCAGGGCGCGGTCCAGCCGATCGATCGCCTCGTCGCGGGTGTCAGCATAGGTAATGATCTTAGCCAGCAAGGGATCGAAGAATGGCGGTATCTCGCAGCCGGACTCTACCCAGGTGTCGATCCGCAGCGTGGTGCGATCCTGCTCCGGGAAGCTAACGTTGGTCAGCAGGCCCGGCGAGGGCTGGAACTGGCGGCCCGGATCCTCGGCATAGACGCGGGCCTGGATCGCATGACCGCGCGGGCTTAAGCCTGCGGCGATCGCTGCCAGCGGCGGCAGATCCCCGGCGGCCAGGGCGATCATCATCTGGACCAGATCCACGCCCCACACCTGCTCGGTGACACCGTGCTCGACCTGCAACCGGGTGTTGACCTCCAGGAAGTAGAACTGCTGCGCGCTGCTGTCGTAAACAAACTCCACCGTCCCGGCGCTGCGGTAGTTCACCGCCTTGCCCAGCTCAATAGCCGCCTGGCAGAGCGCCTCAGCCATTCCCGCAGGCAGCGCCGTAGCAGGGGTCTCCTCCAGCACCTTCTGGTTACGCCGCTGCACCGAGCAGTCGCGCACGCCAAGAGCGATCACCTCTCCCTCGCCGTCGCCAAAGATCTGCACCTCCAGATGACGGGCGCGCTCAATGTACTTCTCGATGAAGACGCCCGCGTCGCTGAAGTTGTTTTTCCCCAGCCGCTGCACCGCGTCGAAAGCTTCCGCCAGCTCCGCCGGGCTGTAGCAGACGCGCATCCCTATCCCGCCGCCGCCCGCCGTGCTCTTGAGCATCACCGGGTAGCCAACGCTCTCTGCCGCAGCCAGCGCTTCAGCAACGTCAGCCAGCAGCTCGGTGCCCTCCAGCAGCGGCACGCCGTGGCTTTTCGCCAGCGCGCGAGCGGTGTGTTTCAGGCCAAAAATGCGCAGCTGTTCCGGGGTGGGACCAACGAAGGCGATCCCGGCGGCTTCACATGCTTCGGCAAAGGCGGCGTTTTCCGACAGGAAACCGTAGCCGGGGTGGATGGCCTGCGCCCCGCTCTCTTGGGCGGCGGCGAGGATCTTATCCACCTGTAAATAGGTTTGCGCCGCCGGGCCTTCGCCAAGGCTAATCGCCTCGTCGGCTTCACGAATATGCAGGCTGCTGGCGTCGGATTCCGACCAGACCGCCACCCCTTTGACGTTCATTTCCCGCAGGGTGCGCAGAATACGGCAGGCGATGGCACCCCGGTTAGCAATAAGTAATTTTGTAAACATGATCCAGACCCGAACCGTGGCGGGTCGTCCCGCCGGGAATAATCTCGCCGCCTGGTCGTCCAGGGGGAAAAGGCTGTTATTTCTGCAGCTTATTGTCCAGCGTCAGGCGGTTGGCCCGCACCGCAAACAGGCGGTAGATAGCGAGGCGCAGGCGGCTCAGTTCCATACCAGCACCTCCGCAGGGGTCGGGTTCCAGCCGTTGCAGGGGTTGTTGAGCTGTGGGCAGTTGGAGATCAGCACGATGACGTTACACTCGGCGCGCAGCTCCACGTACTTACCCGCGGCGGAGATGCCGTCCTCAAAGGTCAGCCCGCCCTCGGGCGTTACCGGCACGTTCATAAAGAAGTTGATGTTGGCCCCAATGTCGCGCTTGTGCAGGCGGCCATCGTGCAGGCAGGCGCAGAGAAAGTTATCCCGGCAGCTGTGCATATACCGCTTGTCGAGTGAGTAGCGCACGGTGTTGCTCTCCTGAGCGCAGGCTCCGCCGAGGGTGTCGTGGCGGCCACAGGTATCGGCGACGATGGTCAGCAGCGGATTGCCCAGCCCCGACCACAGCACGCTGCCGGTGGTCAGGTAGGCGTTGTTCTGGCGGCGCAGGGTGCGCTGGGGATCGTAGCGTTCGCGCGGGTTATCGGCGTTATAGAACAGGGTGTCGATGGCCTGGTTGCCTTCAAGATCGTGCAGGCGCAGGGTCTGCCCCCTCTTCACTTCAAACAGGTAGTGCTCACCCGCCGGAATGGTATGGCGGAACACCGCCTCTGCCGGATGTTTTTGGCTTTCAACAAGAGACATTTTTCGGCTCCTTACAGGGCAAACAGCTGGGTGTTAGTAAATGCACGGCCGTTTTCAGGACGAGTCAGCAGGGCGTTAACGGCGGCCTCATGATCGGTGGCCTCGAACCAGCTCAGCGCCACCGGACGCGGAGCGTACTCGGGCTGCGGATCCATCGGGTGTGGCAGCGCGGTCAGGACCATCAGGGTATCCATCGGGGCATACAGCTCGACATAGCTGCCCGGCGTTGAAAAGCCGCTGTGGAAGGTGAAAGCGCCCTGCTCGTCAACGCTGACCTTGCTGAAGAAGTTCACCACCATCAGCAGGTCCTCAAGATTGAGGTCCCATTTGCCCATCTCCACCAGCAGGTTATCCATGCCGTTGCGGTAGAAGCCGTTGCGCAGCTCCTGATAGCGACCCTGGCCATACTTCTCGGCGGTCTCCTCGGCGTTCAGCACCCCGCCAAAGGGATCGTGCCAGCCGCAGGTATCCGCCACGATGCCCGCCAGCACGCGCCCCATGTCGGAGTAGAAGCAGTGTCCGGCGGTAAGCCTGGCGGTATGCTGGCCTTTGAGGGTATCCGGCAGGTTCAGGCGCTCGCTCTTCTCGTGGGCGTTGAGCATCATCATGCTGACGTTCGCCCCGCCCTCGCTGTCGGTCAGGCGCAGGATCTGGCCGCGCTTGAGAATAAAAGAGGTATGGCCGCCGCCGGGGACGGTCTCCTCGCGAATGGCGGTGGAGGTATGCAGAGAGTGCGTCATCGAATTAGCTCCTTAAAGAAATGACGTTAGCGGGCGGCGGGGTCATGACCTCCGCCATACGCGCCTCGTTCAGCGGGATGTCGTAGGTGATCCGCGCCCCGTAAGCGTTCGGTTCATGGGGGTCAATGCGCACCTTGTCGAACACCAGCAGGCGCGTGCCGAGGTTAAACCCCTCGGAGAGATCGTGGGTGACCATAAAGACGGTCATCCGGGTTTCGCTCCACAGCTGGAGCAGCAGAGCGTGCATATCCTTGCGGATGCCCGGATCGAGCGCGCCAAACGGCTCATCCAGCAGCAGCACCCGCGGCTGCATGATGAAGGCCTGAGCGATGGCTAAACGCTGCTGCATCCCGCCCGAGAGCTGGGCCGGATATTTCGTCAGGGCGTGGCCGAGGCCGACCTTTTCCAGCATCTGCGCTGCCTGCTCGCGGGCCGCTTTTTTACGGCTGCCGAACAGGCGACCGAGCAGCGGACTTGCGGGCAATTCGAGGCCGATGGCGACATTATCCAGCACGTTAAGGTGTGGAAATACCGAGTAGCGCTGAAACACAACGCCACGGCTGCGATCCGGCTCCGCTGCCAACGGCTGGCCGTCGAGAGTGATGCTGCCCCGGGTGGGCTGCTCCTGGCCCAGCAGCAGGCGTAGAAAGGTCGATTTGCCGCAGCCGGACGCGCCCACCATCGAGCAAAACTCTCCCTGCTGGATTTGCAGGTTGACCCGCTCCAGCACGACGTGGTTGCCATACTCTTGCCAGATATTGTTGATATCGATAAAGCTCATGCCTTCCCTCCTTCCGCCCAGGGAAAACAGGTTCTGTGCAACGCCCGCAGCGCCAGATCCATCAGCCAGGCCAGCAGAGTGATCCAGACGACGTACGGAATGATAACGTCCATCGCCATATAGCGGCGGACCAGAAAGATGCGGTAGCCCAGCCCGGCAGTGGAGGAGATCGCCTCGGCGGAGATCAAGAACAGCCATGCGGATCCGAGCAGCAACCGCAGAGAGGTGAGCAGGCGCGAGAGCAGCTGGGGCAACACCACCCGCAGCACCAGGGTCCAGCTGCTGGCACCCAGGGTCTGGGCCTTGATCAGGATCTCCGGTGGGATCTCCCGCGCCCGGTGCTCGAGATCGCGGGCCAGCATCGGCGTGATGCCGATAACGATCAGCATGATCTTGGACAGCTCGTCGAGGCCGAAGACGATGAACAGCACCGGCAGGATCGCCAAAGGTGGGATCATCGACAGCACAGTCATCAGCGGCGACAGCGATGCACGCCACATCGGGAAGACGCCAGCGGTGATGCCGATGCACAGCCCGATCAGCGAGGCGATAACCAGCCCGGTGAGCAGACGCGCCAGGCTCACCAGGGTGTCCAGCCAGAAGAGGTAGTCGCCGCTGCGCCTGTCCGGCGTAAAGGCCATCCGGTCGATAGCGGCCAGCATACCGTCAAGGCCCGGCAGCAGCTTGTCGTGCGGGTTAGCCTCAAGGCGCACCGCAGAGCCAAGAAAGTAGGCCGCCAGCAACAGGACAAACGGCAGCAGCACCAGCATAAGGCGCATACCAGGCTGTGGGTGGCGGTTAATTTGTCGCATGCACAGGCTCCGTTAGTCTTAAAGTTTGCCGTCGGCGGCCAGCTTCACGAAGCTGTCGTCAAAGCGCAGCTTGACGTTACCCGCATCGCCCTGGGTCACGTTGCCGGGGAAGGCCATGCCGATGAAGTCCGCGCTCTGCGCGCCGTCACCCAGCAGCCCCTTATCAAAGGAGAACTGCGCCACGCGCTGCATGGTTTTCGGCAGATCGCCCGAGGTAGCAAAAGCAAGGTTATCCGCCGGGGTATAGAAGAGATGGGTGGTTTTCAGCTGCGCCTGATAACCGGCCAGATCGGTGCCGGAGGCTGCCGCCATTGAATTGAGCACCTTCGCATCCTGGGCTTTCATCATGCTCATCATCTCGTACCACGCTCCGGTCAACGCCTTGCCCAGCGCCGGGTTATCCTTCAGCGTTTCGGTATTAACCACCATCATGTCGATCAGCTCCCCCGGCACGGCGGTAGAGCTAAAGACCTCGGTGGTTTTCGGCGTCGCCTTGATGGTGGAGAGCTGCGGGTTCCACGCTACCGCCGCCTGGACGTCATCGGTGGCAAACGCGGAGACGATGTCGGCATCGGAGGTGTTGACTACCGTCACGTCACGCTCCTGCAGCCCCGCTTTTTCCAGGCCGCGCACCAGCAGATAGTGGGAGACAGACAGCTCCGGCAGGTAGATTTTCATCCCTTTCAGGTCGGCGAGCTTTTTGCCTTCGCCCTTAAGCACCACGCCATCGTTGCCTTCGGAGTAGCTGCCGAGGATCAGCGCCGTGGTATCGACGCCGCCCGCGGCTGGAATGGTCAACGCATCCATGTTGGTCATGGTGCAGCCGTCGAACTGGCCTGCGGTGTACTGATTGATGGATTCGATATAGTCATTGAGCTGAACAACGTTGATTTTAATGCCGTACTTATCCGCCCACTTGTCGATGATCTTCTCGCTGCTGATGGTGCCCCACGGCATCCAGCCCGCGTAGATGGTCCAGCAGACGTTGAACTCTTTTTTAGCCGCCGCGAATGAGGGAACGCTGGTGAGCAGAGCCAGCGACAGAGCAAGCGTGCGGAGAAAGGAACGTTTTTTCATTATCTGACCTCGGGTTGGCACAAAAATGGGGAGCAGCGCGACACCCTCTGGTGCTGCTGTCTCCCGGGCTTTTGTCCCGCCGTGTAACCTCAGAGAGGTCGCCAGCTCTCGGACCAGCATTCATCAGCGATGAACCGGAACCCTAGCCAGCTATTTTTTACAGATAAGTTGTGTTGCGCTGCCTTCTGAATAGAAGGTTGCAAAAGCTATGCCAGGGGTTAAATAGGTGTTAACGCCCGCAAACGGTGCCTGCTGCGAGCGCAGCAGGCGAAAAGTGCGCCCCAAAAGCGGGCAGTGCGAGTTAATGGTGCAACGCTCTACTCTGCCGCGCGGCTTTTGCTGCCGGAGTAGATGAACCAGAGGGCAATTCCGAGGCAGACTACTGCCCCCAGGCGAGTAGCGGAGAAAGGAATTGCCTCGTTATGCAGCCAGCCAAAGTTATCGATCAGCATGCTTATTGCCAGCTGGCCGAAGATCACCGCAACGGTCGCCACCGCCGTGCCGATACGCTGCACCGCCAGCACCATAATCACGATATAGGGCACGCCCAGCAGCGCACCCAGCAGCTGCCACTTCGGCACCTCCAGCAGAGTGACCGCATGCTTTGTCTCAAAGAAGAAGATCAGCAGGGCGGTAATCAGCGCCCCGACGGAGAAGGTCAGAAACGCGCTGCGAAACACGCCCACCTTGCTGCCCAGCTGGCCATTGATCGCCGCCTGCACGCTCAGCAGCGCCCCGCCCACTACGGAGAGAATAATCATCAGTAGAATCATTGTTCGTTATCCTTTTGCTACCAGCGCCAGCGCGGCGATGATGAAAACCAGTGCCCACAGGCGCTTTGCATCAATTTGTCTGCGCCCGGTACCAAAGAGTCCAAAGTGATCGATGACCAGGCTCTTAAACACCTGCCCGGCGAGAATGCCGATCATGCACATCGCTACCCCGACAATCGGCGCGGCCAGGGTCAGGATCACCACGTAAGCCGGACCCAGCACGCCGCCGAGCAGCTGCCAGCCGGGCTGGCTGAAAAAGGAGGGGCTGTTGCGCGGGCTGAAGAAGAGCATCAGCAGGAAGGTGAGCGCGGCCCCAACGCCAAAGATGCTGAAGGTGGCCCACAGGTGTCCTACCTCGCCCCCCAGCGGGCCGAGAATGCCCGCCTCTACCGACAGTCCCATGCCGCCGACGATCACCAGTAATATCAGTAAAAATTGCATGACTACGTATCCCTTAAGAACAGAAGCGCAGCAGCCTATAGCAACCTGACATATTAAAAAACGCTATAATGCAGTAAACACCTTTGCAGGTTTTGCATCAATGAACGATACAGGCTCGATTACCCTGCGCGCGCTGCGCTTTTTTGTTGCTGTCTATGATAGACAGAGTTTTTCAGCGGTGGCCCGCCGGGAGGGGGTCTCCGCCTCGATGATCTCCCGCACCGTCATCCAGCTGGAGAACACGCTGGGGCAGCAGCTCTTCTACCGCAATACCCGGGCGGTACTTCCTACCGAAGCGGGGCATCTATTTATGGTGCACGCCCGCGCCATGCTGGAAAACATGCACAGCGCGCAGACGGAGCTGCAGAACCGTGCCGCCGTGCCCGCCGGACTGGTACGCATCAACGCCCCGGTATTTTTTGGCCACCACCATATCGCCCCCTGGCTCAGCGGCCTGGTGGAGCGCTACCCGCAGCTGCAAATTGAGCTGAACCAAACCGACGACTATATCGATCCCCATCGCGACGCCGCCGATCTGATTTTTCGTATTGGCACCTTAACCGACTCCTCTTTCCATGCGCGTATTTTAGGGACCCAGCGCTATTATCTGGCCGCCTCGCCGGACTACGTTGCAAAATACGGTACGCCGCAGACGCCGGCAGAGCTTAATCAGCATCGCTGTCTGGTCTATAGCGGCTCCTCTGGCCCAAACCGCTGGTTATTTAAAGCGCAGGGCAGCGAGTGGGTACATTACCCGGTGGCCGCCCACCTGAGTTCAAATAATGCTGAGACGCTGTTTACTGCCGCGCTGGACGGCATGGGGATCGTCTTATTCCCGGACTGGATGATGGGCAATAGCCTGCGTCAGGGGGCATTAGTTGAGCTATTGTCTGGCTATCATCCAACAATAAACGCTGGGCCGCAGCATATTGCCCTGATTTACCCTAACACCCGCCATCCGCCTTTAACGGTGAGAGCAGTGATTGATTATTTTGTCGAGGTTTATGGCACCCCCCTTTATTGGCAGGTCACCTGAGGTTAATACGAAAGTTGTAGAGTTAAAAAAATCTTCTACACTTATTTCAAGGCTTCGATTTTAATCACATTTTGATGAGGTCTTTAATATTCAACCGACAATCAGGAGAGTCTAATGAAAAAAGCGATTATGTTACCTGTTGCAATTTTACTTGGTGCAGCGGCCCTGTCTGGTTGTACACGTACCAGCTATGCTATTCATACTACCGATGGCCGTACTATTATCACCGATGGCAAACCGGAGCAGACTGATGCAGGCCTGTTAGGCTACAAAGATGCCAACGGCGTTAAGCAGCAGATAAACCAGTCCGAAGTTCAGAAGGTCTCTGAAGTACCTCATTAATAAAGAAGCCCCTGCGGGGGCTTCTTTATTGCCTGCGGCTGCCCCTGATTAACGGCCTTTACGCTTCTCGGAATACATCACCGTGTCGGCATCTTTTAGCATCTCAACGAGATCTGCATATTTACCCGTACTATTTTCGAGCATTCCGTAAGCATAATTAAGCGGGTATTTTTTACCCACGTTAACAAACCAGTCATCTATTTTACTTTGCAGGTTAAATAAGAATGCATCGGCGTCATGCTCGCCATTATGCGCCAGCAGCACGGCAAAGGCGCTGCTCTCCACGCGTCCACAGACATCGCCACTTTTCATACAGCTATTAAGGCATTTGGCAAAGGCTCGCAGGGCGTTATCTCCTTCGGCATGTCCCCAAATGTCATTAAGCGATTGCAGATCTTCCACCACAAAATAGAGCAGCGTAAAAGGCGTAGCGTCCCGGGTCAGCTGGGCAAAGCGTTTATCACCAATCTGGAAAAAACCGCGCCGGTTAGGCAACTCGGTTAGCTTATCGGTCATCGCCATGCCGATGATTACCAGTTCATCTTCGACAATTGCCCCTAAATCAAGCAGCAGATTAATCTCATCAGAGGTGAAATCCCGCGGCTTATTATCAATCAGACAGATGGTCCCGGCTATCGAGCCATCAGGCAGGCGCACCGGGCAACCTGCATAGAAACGCACATATGGCTCGTCGAGTACCAGAGGGTTATTTTCAAAGCGATCGTCTTTTAGTGTGTCCTTAACGATCATAATACCTTGCAACAAGATGGCGTGGGCGCAGAAGGAGACGTTGCGTGAGGATTGCCGCATGTTCAAGCCATCGCAGGAGATCATCCACTGCCGATCCCGGTCCAGCAGCGTAATGAGCGCAATGGGTACGTTAAAGGTCGCCTTTGCCAGCCGCGTCAGGCGGAGCAGCCGCTCATCATCTTTTTTATCAAGCAGATCCATCATATAGAGCGATTTTAAGCGCTCTCTTTCATTCACAGGTACACCGGGAAATTTCATAAACGCCCTCTCTGGTTTTTAACAATATAACCGAGAAGTACGATTTTGGTAGGGTAAGTACCTTGCCCAGGTCGCTCTCCCGCGTTCTGGGCAAGGCGCTGAACGGCTTTAGGCAACGCTGGCGATAAGGCCTTTATCCACCTCCGCGCGGCTGATGGCACCGGTATCGTAATGAAACACGGTCAGCACGCGGCCGTTGCTCAAATCCTGCACCAGCGCTGGCGCAATGCGGAAGCTGGCCGCCAGTTCGTCGCGCCCCAGCCCCGGACGGCGCTTACGGCGCTCCACGCGGAAACGGATCTGGTTATATTTGGCCCAGCCAATCAGCACCGCAGCGTTGATCAGCGCCACCATCAGGTAAAACGTCACCGTGTTCACGGTGGAGAACAGCGGGCCAAAGCCAATAAAGGGTGCGTTGGCCAGCGCCGTCATCAGCCCTGCATAGACCAGGTATGAGAACCCAAGCCAGGCAATCAGGGTCAGAGCCACGTCAAAAATACGCGGCATAATACGGAGTTCGGTAAAAATCAGCGGTTGTTTCATTGGTCATTTCTTCCTATACCACGGTCAGGACTTACCCAGCGCGCTCTGCTGCGTTTACGCATCAGCATCACTTTGGGGAAGGCAACCAGCGTTGTGAACAAACTCAACATCCAATAAACCACCGGGAACCAGATGATCCAGAAGAGCGACGCGCCGATACCTTTTTCATAACGCCGTTCAATAAGCAGACTAACCAAAAATTGCAGCAGACAAACCACGCCGAGCATCAGCCCGGTGAAAGCCGGTGGGAACAGGTGTTGTACATGGAGAGAACTGGGCATGGGGATAACCAGCCCAACGAGGAACAGCAGGATCGTTACCGCGTAGGCAAACGCCCAGGCGGTTGAGAGGCAAAACTCCAGGAATAGCGGCCACATGCGGCGATACTCCCAGGCCCAGAGGCGGCGCATATTAACAATAAACACTTCTGCCCCGCCCTGGGCCCAGCGCAGACGCTGTTTCCATAACCCTTTCATCGTCTCTGGCATCAGGATCCAGCAGAGCGCGCGCGGCTCGTAGAAAACTGTCCAGTGACGCAGCTGCAATTTCCAGCTGATATCAATATCTTCCGTGATCATATCCGGGCTCCAGTAGCCCACCTCCGACAGCGCGCGGCGGCGGAAGGCGGCAATCACGCCGGAGACGGTGAATACCTGGCCGTAGACGCG
Source organism: Pseudescherichia sp. (assembly GCF_031987975.1). Classification (GTDB taxonomy): domain Bacteria; phylum Pseudomonadota; class Gammaproteobacteria; order Enterobacterales; family Enterobacteriaceae; genus Pseudescherichia. The sequence continues at coordinate 124,087 of NZ_DALZYX010000003.1, forward strand.
CTGGGTACGCTTGATCAGGCCGATGATCGAGGAGAATTCGCCAACCTGCACGCGCCCCACCAGCGTGGAGCGGGTGCGGATGCGTGGGTTGCCGGTTACCGCGCCAACGCGAGGATACTGCAGCAGCGGTGCCACCAGGTAGGCCGCGGCGTCGCGATCCAGCAGCGCATCGCCATCAATACAGACCAGGAAGTCACTGCGCGCCGAGGCCGCACCGGTCTGCAACGCCACCGCCTTGCCCTGGTTCTCCGCCAGATGGATCACCCGCAGGCGCGGATACTCAATGGCCAGCTGATCCAGTACCTCGCCGGTGTTATCTTTTGAACCGTCGTTGATGGCGATAACTTCAATATTTTCATAACGCTGCGCCAGCGCCGCCTCGATGGTCTCCCGTGCGTTCAGCCCCTCGTTATAGCAAGGGATCAGGATAGAGATCAGCGGATTCCCCTCCAGCTCCGGCGGCGGCGTGTTTGGCCCCCAGGGCCAGTGACGCTCCCGGTGGAACCAGAAGTAGAGCCCGCCGCTCATCCATAACGCTGACATAAACAGCGGCCAGAAGAAGACGAAGTTCAGGATCATGTCGCCGGTGAAAATAGCGGCCACCCCCAGCGGGAAGCTGAACATCAGGCACAGTATGAGAAACGCTACAATGCGATCGGTCATTTTTGTGGATACCAGTATGATGAGAAGGCAGAGCGGATCTCAGACATCTCGGGTTGATCGTTAAGGAAATCGTCAGGGTAGTAGCCGTAGCTGTCCGCACCGCTCAGCTTGAGCTGGCGCATCCACTCGGTCATTTGTTTGCCACTGATATCTTTCTCTTTCGCGTCAGCACGCCAGTCCTGCGCCTGCAGTTCGAAGACGGTCTTCTCCAGCGCACCAGGGCGTTGGCCGACAATTTTCACCATTCTGTCCAGCCAGGCCTTGTCCTCGCCCTCCGGTACCCCTTCCATCCACGGCATCGCCATCGGTGCCGTCCAGTCGTAGGTAGTCAGGAAGTCGTCGAGGTTCTGCGCAAACCAGGCTTCGCTCTCCGGCTCCATGATGGGCGGCGCATAGATGTTGCGGGCGGTTTTCACCTGTGGCCCACGAATGGCGCGAACCGACGCGGTGAGATCGCGGGTAAAGTCGATCAGCGCCTTGCTCTTGAAGCGCGTCCAGCGTTCAAAGGTCTCCGGATTACTGCGGATCTCCTCGATGCTGCCCGGGAAGCCCGCCGCCTTGTAGGCGCGCAGCGCATCCGGTGAGGCGTCCTCGAAATCGCTCAGGAAGGCGTCATCGTGGAACAGCACGCCGTTGAAGGCAGCCCCTTTAGCCAGATCTTCGTAGATTTCAGTGATACGCCTGCGGGCCTCTGGATTCCACGGTGAGAGACGCACGTACTGCTTGCGCTCCACGGCGCTGCGCTTGGTTTCCGGGTTCCATGCCGTGACAAGCGGTAGCGAATCGTCCATCTGGAATGCCAGCACCGGCATCCAGGCGTACACTTTCACCCCACCGCGGCTCTGCAGCTGCCAGGAGATAAAGTTGAACAGATCGGAACGCATCGGCAGCCAGCGGTTCGGGAAGTAGAGCTCGTGAATGTTGCCGTCGCCCTTGGGATCGGCATACGCCTGCAGGAAGACGTGGGAGATCTTCATGTCGTAGACGCGCTGGATCAGCATGTCGATGTTGCGCCGCTGCTGGGCCGGATCCTTGTCATAGACATAGTCCAGATCGATATGCATCACGCGCATGTTCTGCTTCTCACGCACCTGGGCAACCTGGCTGGCAAAGGTTTTCAGCGACGGGTTGTTGGTGATCAGGATGCGCGGGATATCCTCCAGGTTAGCGGCGTTGGCCAGCCCCTCGTTGAGGGTAAAAGCCATCCGGTAGCCGTGCTGATGGATCAGCTTCAACGACGTCCCGTTGGCCGCCCCGTAGGGCCAGACCCAGGCACGAGGCGCTTTGCCGGTCACCTCGGTGATTTTATTGGTCACCAGGTCGAGATCCTTGTTGATGCGTGCCTCATACTCCTCGTCGGTTTCATACTTGCCGGTGGCCTTGATATAGGCCCGGTTGGCAATCGCCGGCTCCTTGCTGCCCTGCGGGTTCGCCTGAATGCCGTAGTGCGAGGCCCATGTGTGCGCCCCCACCTCTACCAGCGGCGACTCGCCCATCTCCTTCACCATCTGCCAGGTGGCGAACTTGTCACGCGCCGTTTTTAAGCCGCCGAAGTCGATGGGCTGGTTGGCTGGGGCATCAACCCAGCTGCCAACCGGGGCCCATACCGCAGGCCAGTTGTAGGCTTTGAGGATCGGCCAGACGCGGGTATAGAAGCTGCTGTAGCCATCGTCAAAGGTCAGCATGACCGCTTTCTGTGGCAGGGTAATTTTGCCGTCGTGGGCGTCCAGCACCTGCTGTGCGGAAACGGGTTGATAACCATTGTCCCGCAGCCAGGCAATCTGATCGTTTAGTGCACTGGTCCGAACGGAGAGATAGCGCTGGTCCGCAGCGCCATCCTCAACATCGTGATAGCCCAGTACCAGGAAACTGTTTTTTGGCCACTCCTGATCCGCGTTCAGCGGCGGTCTGGCAGAAGGTGGAAGATATTCCGGCTTCTCAGCACTGCTACAGGCGGTGATGAGCATCCATCCGGCGATGAGTGTTGCGGCTCGCAGCCATTTATTAAACATGACCTGTCCTCAGAACCTGACATTCAAATCAAATGCGAGGGAGATATTCCGCTCACGCTTACCGTCATAGGGACGTTTATCCCAGGTCAGCATCAATCCGCCGTCCACGACGTTGTTCCACTGAACCCGTTGTCCATACCCAAATTGGTTTATTGCTCCGACGCTGTGGCCTTTTTGCCAGTAGGCACCGGTCCCAGCGGCAATCTCCTGTTTCCATACCGTGTCGTAGTGCTGATACATCACGTGCTCGGCAGTCAGCGCCGGTACGACAGAGAGATCGCGTTTCGGGTTGTAGTAGTAGACATCCTCCTTGGTGTTGGTGCTGCCGCTAATGCCCGGCGTGAAGTCGAGGGTAAAGCGCGGAGTGGTCCACAGCCGCTCTTTGCCGCTCAAACCGTATTCAATGCGATCGTTATCATCAGAGAAGTGTGAGGCGGCGAAGGTCAGCTGGTACTCACGACGCTCGGTCTGGTGCCAGCGCAGGAAAAGATCGCCACCGTTGGCGTAGACGTTGTTGCGCAGGGCGCGCAGCGGCGTATTGCGCGACAGCCGCTCCACGTTGCCGCCCAGACGCCAGTTATCATTGAAGTCATGCCAGGCCGACAGGCGTCCGCCCGTCTTCTGCCCGTCACCGTAGTTACGCGTCGATACCTCCATTTCGGCCCAGTAGTCACGCGCCGTCCATTCGGCACCGACGCCAAGATCGCGGTTGATCCCCTTGCCCTCTTCAAATTCGCCGCTGGCGAAGTTATAGGCCGTGAAGAGCCGCCAGTTGTCGCCGATCGGCGGGCTGTAAAGTGCCGAGTTGAGGGTGAAGTCGTGCTGGCCGCTCACCGGGCTGTCAGAGGAGATCCCCTGCGAGCCGTTGATCCGCAGCTCGGTCTTCTTGTGTACGTCACGGGCGCGGGCGAGACGCAGGGAGGATTCATCATCCGGGCTGCGCTTTATCACGTCGTTGGTCAGCTCGTCTGCCTGCCGCCACTCCTGTAACTCAAGGGCGTTCCAGGCCTGCTGTTTCTCCAGCTCCAGGTTGCTCGGCTCGATCACCTCCGCCAGCTTAAGCTCGCGCTCGGCCTGGCGCGGCAGGCCACGGGCGAGCAGCACCGAGGCGTAGGTGACGCGCAGCGCCTGGTTACCGGAGCCGGTACGTGCCAGCCACTCGGCGCGTTTCTGTGCCTCCGGCAGGTTATTAGTCTCGATCTCATACTGGGTCAGCAGGGTCTGGCCCAGCAGCCAGCTATCGTTCGGCTGCGGTACAGGGGAACCTAAAACCCGGGTCAGGTAGGGGCTTTGTTTGATCAGATCGTCAACCTGACGTTTCGCCGCCGGGTAATTGCCGCTGTCGATATGGGCGTAGAAGAGGTCCTGCTGATCATCCTCGGTAAGCGGCGTCGCCGGGATTGGGCCGTTGGGATAGTAGATCGCCATCAGCATCTCTTCGGCTTTTTCAGGATTTTTTTCTGCAAGGTAAGCCGAGGCCACCCAGCGTTTGGCATAGTTCGGGATCGGCTGGCCGTCGGCGGAGAGGGACTCATACTCCCTAACGGTCTCCTTGGTACGCTTGCGAATAACCAGCGCCCCCAGACGGTCAATACGAGCGCGGCGCACGTCGGCCTGCGCCGAAGGATCGTCCTTCCAGGCGGCGAGCAGGGCGTCGTAGCGGGCGATGGCTTTATCCGCGACGAGGAAACGCTCCTCTTCGTTGCGGGTAGGGGTAAATGCCGAACGTACGGTCTGCGCGACCGCGTCCAGCTCAAGGCGTCGTTCAAGCGGGCCGGAAGCCGCTGACGGCGGCGTCAGATCCAGCGCTGGACCGGCGATGCGGTTGGCAGAGAGCACCGCCAGCTTGGTGTCCCGGGCACTTTTGTTCTGCGGATCCAGGGCCTCAGCCCGGCTGGTCGCCAGCAGCGCATCCCAGTTCTTACCCTGGGAATGATAGACATAGGCCACCAGCGCATCACGCTCGGCCCCCGGCTCTTCCGCCGCCCATTTGTTGGCTTCGGTAATTGCCTGCTCGTTACGGCGGGCATCGGCCAGGGTCATGATCCAGCCGGTGCGCGCATCAGCATTCTTTGGATCTTCCTTAAGGACGTTCTCCCAGACGGCTAATGATGCATTCCAGTTTTTCTGGTTACGCAACGCACGGGCAACGGCAATTTTCCCACGTGGCGGAACCTGAAGGCGGTCCTGGTAACGCTGCCAGATACGAATCGTCTCGGCATTGTCATCTGCCCAGGCGGTAACCTGCAGCCAGTCAGCCACCTGATCGGGCGTGAGCGGCGTCTGCTGTTCCTGAGCTTTTAAGTAATTCAGCAGCGGCGCTCGCTCCCCATCACGCGCCTGTACAATCAGGGCATCGTATTCAGGAGAGGCTCCGTACGCCAGCGTCGGCAGAATAATGCTTGCAGTAAATAAGCACGTTCCGGAACGAAAGCGTTTTACTAAATTGTTACGTCGGTGAATGCTGAACATAGCTGTGCTGTCCTTATTTCCTTATGCCGGAATAAATAAGCATTATCATTAATATGCTGCTGCAATAAGCGAGGGGCATCCCCGCACATCACGGTAATTTATTAGGTTTCACACAAAATTAATTTAATTTAATACTTTCTTCGTATTTCAATGGGTTCCAGAGTATATTAAGGCACGTTTTAAAAATAAGATTTTCATGTGTGCAAACGTTAGCAGCGGAATATTTTTTTTACCATCACTGTTAAACAGGTCACGTTAAAAAAAACATTTTAACATCGCTTTTTCTAATACTTTTGGGATTTAACTCTGCACAGCAGTGAAAAACAGTTGAAATGCGGCACTTTTATCCGTGCAGGTAAAAGTTGACTTATTTTATAAAAAGGGTACTTTTCAGGACATGAAAACGTTTCTTATTATTGTTCCTGATGGCGGAATGTTATTTGAAGCCGCTGGTATTGCCGATATTCTGATGCACGCTAACCGCCTGCATCTGGAAGAGTTTTCCACTGCCCGCTACCGGATAGACATCGCTACGACCCAGCCCCACCAGGTTATTCATGGCCAGTCGGGCTTAAATCTGCTGGCGGATTTCAGGCTGGTGGATCTCGATTATGCCGAGCCGCGGGATACCATTATGGTCACCGGCAAGGGTATGAATGAGCAGGAGAACAGCGCAGTAATAGATTGGCTACGGCTGGCCGCGCCCCATGCGCGACGGGTGGTCTCTATCTGCGGCGGCGCGCTGCTGCTAGCCCAGGCGGGCCTGCTGGATGGTCGCCGGGCGACGACCCACTGGCGGCGGCTGGAGGAGATGCAGTCCCGCTATCCGCTGGTAAGGGTCGAAGGCGGGCCGCTCTATATTCAGGATGGCCACATCTGGACCTCTGCCGGGGTCAGCTCTGGCTTCGACCTCACGCTGGCGCTGGTGGAAGAGGACTATGGCTTTACGCTGGCTCGCGACGTTGCCCAGGACCTGGTGATGTACCTGCGCCGCCCCGGCGGGCAGATGCAGTTCAGCCGTTTTCAGCTGCTTGATGCCGACAGCCCCGGCCCGATTGGCGAGGTGCAGCGCTGGATCCATGCTAACCTGACCGCCGATCTGTCGGTAGAAACGCTGGCGGATCGGGCGGCGATGAGTCCCCGCAACTTTACCCGCGTCTTTACCCGTGAAACGGGAACGACCCCTGCCCGCTATGTGGCAGAGGCGCGGCTGGCCGCAGCCAGAGACCGTCTCGAACAAACCCTCGACACGCTGGATCGCGTGGCGGCGGCAACCGGTTTTGGCAGCAGTATTAATTTGCGCAGGATTTTTGAAAAGCAGCTCAAACTCACCCCAGGTGAGTATCGCCAGCGCTTCCACAGCCGTAAGATGGCGTAAAGTGATCCTTTTTTGTCATTTACGCCATAACGGACGCGGCCTACTCTGATTCCAGGTTCTGATTCCAGTTACAGCATAACAGGAGTACATCATGGTTAAGGTCGGTATTAATGGCTTCGGCAGGATCGGTCGCAACGTGTTACGTGCCGCGTTAGGTAATGCAGAAATTGAGATCGTGGCAATTAACGATCTGACGGACAGCAAAACCCTGGCGCATCTGTTAAAGCATGACTCATTGCTGGGCACGCTCTCCGTGCCGGTCGAGGCGGCGGAAGGTGAACTGAAGGTTGACGGTAAAGCCGTAAGGGTCTTTTCCGAGCGCGATCCGGCGAATATTCCCTGGGCCAGCGTTGGCGTCGAGATTGTTATTGAAGCTACCGGCTTCTTTACCGATCGCGAAAAGGCGGCGGTGCATATCACCAGCGGCGGCGCTAAGCGGGTGATCATCTCTGCCCCTGGCAAAAACGACGATCTCACTATCGTGTTGGGGGTGAACCACAACAGCTACGATCCACAGAAGCATTTTGTGGTGAGCAACGGCAGCTGTACCACCAACGGGCTGGCCCCCGCCGCCCAGGTGTTGCATCAGCATTTTGGCATTGAGCATGGCCTGATGAATACCACCCATGCCTACACTAACAGCCAGGCGCTGCACGATCAGCCGGAGAAAGATCTGCGTGGTGCGCGTGCCGCGGCCCTGTCGATTGTTCCCTACTCCAGCGGGGCAGCGAAAGCGCTGGGACGTGTGATCCCAGAACTCGAGGGTCGCCTGACTGGCTACTCGCTGCGTGTGCCGGTGCCGGTGGTCTCGATAGTTGACCTGACCGTGACCCTCAAGCGCGATGTGACCGTCGATGAAGTCAATGACGCCTTCCGTCAGGCCGCCGCCGAGGGTCCGTTGCAGGGCATCCTTGGCTACAGCGACGAGCCGCTGGTCTCCAGCGACTACCAGGGCGACCCGCGATCCTCAATTATCGACGGCCTCTCTACGCTGGTTATCGGCGGTAAGCTGGTCAAGATCCTCGCCTGGTATGACAATGAGTGGGGCTTCTCCAACCGTCTGGTTGATCTTGCGAAGCTGATGGCGCAGCGCGGCCTGTAGCGCTCTCCACGCGGCCCTGGTTTTAGCCAGGGTCGCTTTGCCTGCGAGCCACCAGCAGCCCAAGCTGGAAGACGACACAGCAGACGAGGCTGGCCGCGATAAGCACGGCAAAAACATCTCCACGAGGAAGAAGCGTAAGCAGCACACCGGTGATTACCGGGTTGATGGCTCCCCCAAGGCTGCCCAAATTCTGGAATGAGAAGTAGAGCGCCCTCTCCTGAGGCGGCGCAATGCGGTCGATCACCCGGTACTGTAACGGCATGAAGATAATCTCCCCGAACGAGAAGGTAAACATGCCTGCGATCCAGAGCGGGAGAGATCTGTCCGCCTGGCTAAACAGAAACAGCCCGACGATCAGACCCAGTGTGCCCAGTAAAAAACCTTGCCTGTCGGTAACCCTCTCCAGCCAGCGCCCGATTGCATACTGAAACAGCACCACCGTTAACGCATTGGTTATAATAAGCAGTGAAATAATGCGGCTAATCGTTCCGGCATCGCTATCCACCATCAAGATTTGCGAGATACAGCTGGCGAAACGATCGAATACAAAGGATCCAAGAAAGATGGCAGCGGTAAATACCAGCAACAGCCTAAAGCGTTTTTTATCACCGGGATGGCCGTTACCCGCTCTGCTATTCTGATCTGACGCCGTTGCCCTCACCTTAAGGCGTGCAGTGAGAACAATAGCCAACAGCCCCGTCAGGGCTGATAGTGCAAAGGGGATAAAAACACCGCTGCTGGACAGGGCTGCGCCTATGGCTGGCCCCGCCATCCAGCCAATATTGATAAAGGTATAGTTCAGCGAAAATACCTTTGTCTTCTCTCCCTCATGAAAATTGTCGGAAATAAAGCACTTGATAATGGTCGAATAGAGGGCATAAGCGCAGTTAATTAGCGTAAAGCTGATAACAAACACTACCACCGAATAGACGGAGCCAAGAATAATAAAGGCCAGAGCGAACACCAGCAGCGAGAGGGTAAGTAGCTTCTTATGGCTAAAATGGTTTGCAAGTTTTCCCGACGGGATACTCAACAGAATACCGGCCACCATCGATAGTGTTAATACTGTCCCGGTATCAATAATGCTCATGCCCAGCTGGTTGTGTAAGAACAGCGGCAAGAATGGGAGAGTCGCACCTCTCCCAACGGTAGCAAGAAACGATCCCGCAACCAGCATAACGATATTTGCCCGACCCAGGTGCGGAGAACGTAACGCGCTTTCGTTAATCAATGCAGTAACTCCAGACCCAGCTGCTGCTCGACGCGTGAGAAGAAGACAGTGAGATCGTTTTCTAACGCAGCGTGATCGGGATAAATAACCTGAATTCTGCCGATCGTCTCTCCCGGCTCCACATTAACAATCCCCTGCTCTCCTGGCAGTTCGGCATAAACAGGAGAGAAACAGGACTGAACCAGCTTTTTGAATGCGGGTGGAGAGTATGCACCCGCTTTTGCAACGTCAAAACGGATTGCGCTACCAACCTTATCGGTTTTTAATATCGTGCTTTGGTCCAGAGCCGTGCCTGAATGAATATCCACTAGCCAGCTAAAGATATTGTTGCCCGTGACGTTATTAAACAGCAGGGGCATATAGCTGCCCATAATTCGCGGGTTTACCTCAACCAGCACCGGACCGGATGCGGTAAGAATGACCTCAATATGAAAAATACCGTGTCGCAACCCCAGCGCGGAGAGTACCGAAATCGTATACTCGCTACAGTGCCGCTGTTCATTCTCTGTTAATCGGGCAGGCATATCAATTCTGTATTCCACCAGCTCATTCTGACTTGAGCGCCCGCGTCCAGAGATCATAAATACGTTGGCCTGAGTACCGTCATGGAAAACCTCCACCGAAACCATGGTGCCGACCAGATACTCCTCCACCATAAAACCGCGCAGAAACTGCTGCTGCATTTTTAGCGGCTCTCTGGCAACCGCAGCCATAATTTTTTCCCAGGCGTGATTAAGCCCGTTGGCATCACGAACAATGGCCGTGCCGAAACTGTTAAGCGAGGTTTTTGGCTTGATGACCAGCGGATAGCCAATCTCTTTTGCTGCCCAGAGAAGATCGTTGAGGGATTTTACATAGCGGAATTTTGCATTTTTTATACCGTGCTGATTGAGACACTCCCGAGTGTCATCTTTATTTCTGCTTTTCAATACCGACAGCCAGGAGGGAAAGGGCAGCGCCAGCGCTTCTGCAACGGCGGCGGCAGACTCCATCGAGTTTTCAGCAATGCAAATTATGCCATCAATGGTTTTCCTGGCATTAATCTCTGTCGCCAGCGTCAGCAGTTTTTCAGCGTTATCGGTATCCTCAAAGTAGTAGATATCGGTGAGCGAATTTTTAATAAATTTGTTTTCTGGCGTATCGGCATAGCAGATAAATGAAGAGGACTCGATATAGGAGATGTCATGCCCCAAGGCGAGGATCTCTTTGATTGCTTTTAACCCGGTGAGGTTGGCGTTAATAAAAAGGAAGTGGGCCATACTAATTTACCTTGTCAGATATAACGATGCCTTTCATGGAAAAGCTACTGGAGAAGCGCGCAACGGGCACGGCATGGTGTCTCTCACCCCAGCGGGTAGGATCCATAAAGCAGATGAAATGTGTCCCGAACAGGTTTCTGACGCTGTACAGCAGAACCAGATGCCCGCCCCGGCGGCCGTCACAGGGAAACTGATGGGTTACCGAGGCGATAACCAGCTGTCCACCACGAAGTATGTCGATAACCTCATCAACGGTTAATGCCCTGGCGCTGGCGTCTAGCCCATAAGCTGAAAGGGTTTGGGCGAGCTGTTCATGTCGCCAGCCCTTTTCCGAGTAGCCGCCTGTGCTGACGCAGCGATTAAATAAGCTCTGGACAGAAACCACCTGACCTGCCAACAGCGCCAGTGCCGAACTGGCGCAGGCTAGGCCACAGGAGCGCACCGACCAGAAACGCATGATCTCTGCAAGGTGCTCAGGCAGAGCGGTATTTTCAGGCAGGTCTGCCGTCCAGTATTGGCAGACGTAGGGCGGTCTTTTCACGCTGTCTTACCCGTCTGTGCGGCATGTTTAAGAAAAGCCGTATTCATGATGGCCAGGATCATTTCGTCATAGCTGAAGCCAAACGAGGTGAACATCTGCGTAAAATTACCGCCGTGTGAGATCCCCGGTACGGTATTAATCTCCAGCACAAAGATCTCTTCCCCCTGAATCATCATATCGACCCGGGAAATGCCTTCACATCCGGTATGGGCAAAAGCCTGCCATGCCGTCTCTTTCAGTTGCCGCTGCTGCTCTGGAGAAAAATTACCGCCGAGGGAATAGTGGATCGCGTTTTTGCTTTTTCCGAGCTTAAGATCGGCGTCATAAAACTGAGCCTCCGTCCTGGCGGTTAATACGGGCAGAACATAGTAGCCGGTTGATAACTGAATGATGCCCACGGTGGCAAAGGCGCCAGCAATATACTTCTCCATAAAATAAGAGGAGACGCCTTTCGGACACCCCACTGTCAGCCAGCGGGTTAATTCACTGTCATTATTAATCAAGGTAATGCCGAGGCTGCTTCCGCCCTGACGCTCCTTCATCATCACCGGATATTGCAGCAGGCTGGCTTTGGTAAGGAGACTATCCAGCGTTTCGTCTTCACCAAGTTCATAATAGGCTGCGGTGCTTACCCCAGCGCTTTTCATCACGTGTTTAAAGTAGAGTTTGTCGCAGCAGATTGCACTGGCGGCAACGCCTGGTCCCGGGTAGTCAACGCCCAAATAATCCAGCCATCCTTGAATGCGCCCATCTTCACCATACTCACCCTGGGCATAGATAAAAACGTAATCGGCTACTGCCAGATAGTCTTTAATTTTCGCATCCGTACTGGCGACGCGTTTGTAGTTAAAGTTAAGCGCATTCAGCGCCCGGTCAATTGCCAGAATGCCTCTTATTTCGTCGGCGGCGTTATGAGTATAAACACGATTCTCTTCTGAGTGATCGCCTTCAACTAAAACAATAAATTGCGTAGCGAGTTTATCTTTTACTTTGGCAAGCGCCTGTTTTTCAGCAGCAACATTAGCGTACAGCTCGCTGTCTGCCTTATAAATAGCAACGGTCATAATATTAGTCTCGTAAATAGACGGCAGTGTTGACTACATGGCGGAGAGCTTAGAGATGTAACGCTCTCCAGAGTCGGGAGAGATACAGACAATATTTTCGTAATATCCCATCCGTGCGACTTTCTCTGCGACCGCCATGATTGCGCCGCTGGAGAGACCAATATCAACGCCGTCGCTAACGTAGAGCTGATGGCAGGCTTCTATCGCTTCACCATCGGTGACCTGATAGATCTCATCGATATAATCTTTATTATAAATATCAGGAATAAAATCCGATCCGACCCCCTCTATTCGCCACGGCGCTCGCTGATGCGTTTCAGAGTACTTATGCGGATGATAAATAGAGCCTGCGGGATCGATAGCAATAACTTTAACGCGGGGAGCGTGTTCACGAAAGTAGCGTGCCAGACCCATTGCGGTACCGCCAGAGCCTATTCCGCAGATGATGGCATCCAGGTTTCCCTGCATCTGCTGATAAATTTCAGGCGCGGTCGAGAAGTAGTGTGCTTCGCTATTATAGGGAGATGAGAATTGATTCAGGTAGTATCGCCCTTGCGCAGCGGCGTACACTTTTGCCATCTCAATGTAGTGTGTAGAGGAGCCGGCGGGTGCAGAAGAGGTTGTGATAATGACGTTTGCATCCAGATGCTTAAGCAGGGCCAATTTCTCTTTACTAATTTTATCGTGAGTCACGATAGTGACTTTATAGCCCTTATGTTTGCCAATCCAGGCAACGCCTACGCCGGTATTTCCAGAGGTAGCTTCAACCAGCTCCATTCCGGGTTTAATTTTATTATATAACTCGCACTGATTAATCATGCGTAGCGCAACGCGATCTTTTATTGAACCGCCGGGATTAAAGGATTCTAGTTTAATATAGAGGTGCGTACCAGCGTATTTTTGTTTGAGAATTTCAACAAGCGGCGTATTGCCAATAGAGTCCGTTATATCACATATCATAGGTATCTATTCCATCAAATTAACCCACAAATAATGTAATTCACCAGCGTCCGCTGGCGTGACAAAATTATGCCTTATTACACGAACAGTCAAACAGAGTAATTAACCATTTCATTACCCAACTTAAAAAATAAATAAATAATTTTCAAGAGGTTATAAAGATCGCCTTTTCAGGCAACCCATAATTCTGGCCCAATACTATAAAATTCATGAAAAAATGAGCAGCAAAAGCTAAAAATTGAACTTAAATTAGCTCTTCACGCTGGCAAACAAGCGACTCTTATGCGGCTTTTTTCATTAAGTTAACATTTCGTCCTTTTATTTTACATTGCCGACTGGGCTACCTGAACAAAAAAGATAACCCAGCCCACTAATTTAACTGCCCTTATTTGCCTTATGCAGCGCCGCCATTGTCTGATGCAGCACCTTTACGTCTATCTGTCCCGGCGCGGAGGCGCTGCCCATGCTGCCAAAGGTCAGGTTGCTGCCATAAATTTCACCGGACAGTCGTGTTACCGTCCCCTGCCCGCCCATCGCCATCGTCAGCATCGGCCGATCGCTGCGCTGACGCATCTGCCAGGTTATGCTGGTCAGGCGGTTAACATCTTCGGGCGTTTTTGGCATCACCGCTAGCTTAAGCACATCCGCGCCGTACTGCGCCTGCTGCGCCAGGCGTTGCAGCATCGCTTCGTTGGTCGGGGTGCCGTTAAAATCGTGATACGACACAATGGCCGCTACGCGATGCCGATGCGCCTGGTCAATTAGCTTGCGTACCGCCGTTTCACCGATGCGCATCTCGATATCGATTAGATCGGCAAATCCGGCCGCCAGCCACTGCTGATAAAGTTCGATGTAACGTGCATCATCAGGCGCTTTCTCGCCCCCTTCAGGCCTGGTGCGAAACGTCAGCAGCAGCGGCTTGCCGTTAAGCACCTTGCGCACGGCCTGACCAAGCGCCGTGACCTTCGCTGCATCGGTGGCGAACGCCAGCTTATCCACACGCAGTTCAAGCATATCGGCCTCGGGTGTCCGGGCAACCTGCTCTGCCTCCTGCAAGACTTTCGCTTCATCTTCACCCGAAGTCGAGACGATAATCGCCGGCTGGCCCTGTCCAATGGTCAACTTACCTACCTGTAAAGCGCGAACTGACTGCTCCGCATTTACGCTCCCTGAGCAGACAGAGACGGCCATTGCCATGATTAACGCCATCGGTGCTTTTAACATCAAACCCTCGCTACGGTGAACAGAAGTGAGTTTTAAGATCTAGTTCACACTTTTCCATCAGGCAAACGCCAGATGCGGATTACTCCTGGTCGGTTTGCACATCGTCCCAGCGGCTTCTACCTTTTGTTACTTGTCACGTTGGAAACAGGAGGAGATATCATGCAGTACAGGAAACTGGGACATTCAGGCCTAATGGTATCTGAGATCGCGCTGGGTACACTCACCTTTGCTGGCAAAGCTGGCTTTGAAAAAACGGGTAACGTTGGAGTGGCTCAGGCGCGCCGTTTCATCGACATCGCCCTCGATCGCGGGGTGAATATCATTGATACGGCCGATCTCTACTCATCCGGCGGCGCAGAAGAAGTGGTGGGCGAAGCGCTGGGCGAGAACCGTAACCGGGTCGTATTAGCAACTAAGGCACGCAGCCCGATGGGCGAGGGTCCAAACGATAGCGGGGCCAGTCGCTTCCATCTGATCAAAGCCTGTGAAGATAGCCTGCGTCGGTTGAAAACGGATCATATCGATCTCTACCAGATCCATAACTGGGACGGTATCACCCCGGCGGAAGAGACGCTGCGTGCGCTTGAAGAGCTGGTTAAGAGCGGTAAAATTCGCTACTTCGGCACCTCAAACTATACCGCCTGGCAGATGATGAAAACCCTTGGCACGGCTGAGGTGAATAAGCTCATCCGCCCCATTAGCCAGCAGATCTACTATACGCCGGAATCCCGCGAAGCAGAGTTCGAGCTGCTGCCGATGGCGCTGGATCAGGATATTGGCACTCTGGTATGGGGACCAATGGGGGAAGGACTGCTTACCGGCACTGTGCGCAGAGGCGTTAAAACACCTGAGACCTCGCGCCAGGGTAACGGCTGGCCGGAACCGTACGTGCACGATATGGAGCACGCTTACAACGTCATTGATGTGCTGGCTGAGGTAGGTAAGGAGCTGAATGCTTCCGTGGCGCAGGTGTGCCTGGCCTGGCTCTCCTCCCGTCCGGGGATCACCTCGTTGATCGTCGGCAACCGCACCGAGGAGCACCTGCGGGAGAACCTGGCCGCTGTGGAACTTTCACTTAGCGACGAGCAGCGCCGGCGTATCGAACAGACTACGCGCCCTGCGCCGCGCTATCCCTACTGGCACCGCTTCACCAGTGGCATGGACCGCCTCGACCCGGCGGAGAAGCCTTTCCTGGATGAGTACCAGCAGACGCTGGATGCGAGAAAAGATTTAGAAAGATAAATTTAATAGCAGCTCCGCCATGGATCGGCAGAGGCAATACAGATCACATCCATAGCGCGCCAAAAATAGAAGACTTTATCTTTTGTACTCATACTGCTTAACAGCTCCAGTTATTACCCGGCTGGTCGAACAGGCGGCGAAGGTGGCCACTTTCCACCATGCTGGATTAGCTTCTCTTTTATTTTGATTAAATCTTGATAGTGTTTATCGCCTTCTTTTGCGCCATTTAAAAGGCGCTGTAGTTGGTTACCCATCGTCCAGCCGACGTCGCTACGGATCTCAGGATCGGCTCCCCGATCCAGCAATAGCAAGACATGGTCATGCTTGCCATAATCCAGTGCATAGATCAGCAGCGTATTTCCTGGCGAATCGGTAACGTTAATATTGGCTCCGCGATCTAGCATCACTTTCAGCGTCTCGGTATTTTTAGCATTGAGCGTCTCCATTATGATGGGATCGTGATGCACTTTATCTTTCGCATCAGGCGATAAGCCTCCGTCAAGCAGCGCGCTAATCCAGTCTCCACTGTCACCTTGCAGAACAAATTCAGCCGGGCTACTTCCACCGGCCGGGCGAGGCTGGAGCGGATCTGCCCCCGCCTTCACCACTTCGGTAATGATCTCTAACTGGGAGGCTGTTTTTTTATCGTTTATGGCATTGCTAAGCGCCCAGAACAGCAGCGTCATATCATGACGTCCGGGCTTGTTAAGATCGGTTTCTGGCGCGAGTTTTTTTACCTCGTCCACTTCGCCGCGCTCGATTGCCTTTGCCATAATGAGCTGTTGGCCACTGAAGTAATCTTGTGGATCCAAACCCCTGGTTTGCTTACACCCCTGAATCGCAAACGTAAACAACAGCGCAAGGCTGAATGAAAAAAACGTCTTCACATACAACTCCTGATTTTCCATTACTCCTGCTAAATTCCCAGCGCGTATGATGCGCCTCCCCTTTTTCAAAACTGGAAGGGGCCTCGTGAAGTTCTTTATCGTTGCTTTCCAGTGAATACTCATCTCCGTTATCATATCTCCCTATCAGATATTTAAGTCAACAAAACGACCCTTGCCTTATTTAAAATCAGGGAACTGGACATAACTTCATGAGTACACTAGAGAATTTCGACGCCCATACGCCCATGATGCAGCAGTACCTGAAGCTGAAAGCCCAGCATCCGGACATCCTGCTCTTCTACAGGATGGGCGATTTTTATGAGCTGTTTTATGACGATGCGAAGCGCGCCTCGCAGCTGATGGACATCTCCCTGACCAAACGCGGCGCGTCGGCCGGAGAGCCAATTCCGATGGCGGGCGTGCCGCACCACGCGGTAGAGAACTATCTGGCGAAGCTGGTCAGCCTCGGCGAGTCGGTGGCGATCTGCGAGCAGATTGGCGATCCAGCCACCAGTAAGGGACCCGTTGAGCGTAAGGTGGTGCGCATCGTGACGCCCGGCACCATCAGCGACGAAGCGCTGCTGCACGAGCGCCAGGATAACCTGCTGGCCGCGCTCTGGCAGGACAGCAAGGGCTTTGGTTACGCCACCCTGGATATCAGCTCCGGGCGTTTTCGCCTGAGCGAGCCTGCCGATCGCGAAACCATGGCTGCCGAGCTACAGCGTACCAACCCAGCTGAGCTGCTCTACGCCGAAGACTTTGCCGAGACCGCGCTGATTGAGGGCCGTCGCGGTCTGCGCCGTCGTCCGCTGTGGGAGTTTGAGATCGACACCGCTCGCCAGCAGCTAAACCTACAGTTCGGCACGCGCGATCTGGTGGGTTTTGGCGTAGAGAACGCGACGCGGGGTCTCTGCGCTGCAGGCTGCCTGCTGCAATACGTGAAGGATACCCAGCGCACCTCCCTGCCCCACATCCGGGCGATCACGATGGAGCGCCAGCAGGACAGCATCATTATGGATGCCGCCACCCGCCGCAACCTGGAGATTACCCAGAACCTGGCCGGCGGCATTGAGAATACCCTGGCCTCGGTGCTCGACTGCACGGTCACGCCGATGGGTAGCCGGATGCTCAAGCGCTGGCTGCATATGCCGGTGCGCGACACCAAAACCTTGACAGAGCGCCAGCAGACCATTGCCGCGCTACAGGATGCCACGACCGAGCTGCAGCCGGTGCTGCGCCAGGTGGGCGATCTGGAGCGTATTCTGGCGCGTCTGGCGCTGCGCACGGCTCGCCCGCGCGATCTGGCCCGCATGCGCCACACCTTCCAGCAGCTACCAACGCTGCGGGAGATGCTGGCCGAGGTTAACAGCGCGCCGGTACAGCGACTGCGAGAGACGATGGGCGAATTTAGCGAGCTGCGCGAGCTGCTGGAGCGGGCGATTATCGACGCCCCACCGGTGCTGGTGCGCGACGGCGGCGTGATCGCCCCCGGCTATCACGCCGAGCTGGACGAGTGGCGAGCGCTGGCGGATGGCGCAACGGATTATCTCGATAAGCTGGAGATCCGCGAGCGCGAGAAGCTGGGCCTCGACACGCTGAAGGTCGGCTATAACGCAGTGCACGGCTACTTTATTCAGATCAGCCGCGGCCAGAGCCAGCACGCGCCGATCCACTACGTACGCCGCCAGACGTTGAAGAACGCCGAGCGCTACATCATTCCGGAATTGAAAGAGTACGAAGATAAGGTTTTAACCTCAAAAGGCAAGGCGCTGGCATTAGAGAAGCAGCTTTATGAAGAACTCTTTGACCTGCTGATGCCGCACCTGGCGGATCTCCAGCAGAGCGCCAGCGCCCTGGCCGAGCTTGACGTGCTGGTGAACCTGGCTGAACGCGCTTATACCCTCAACTACTGCTGTCCGACCTTCAGCGATAAACCAGGCATCCGCATCAGCGAAGGCCGTCACCCGGTGGTTGAGCAGGTGCTGAACGAGCCGTTTATCGCCAACCCGCTGAACCTCTCCCCTCAGCGGCGGATGCTGATCATTACCGGGCCGAACATGGGCGGTAAAAGTACCTATATGCGCCAGACCGCGCTAATTGCCCTGCTGGCCTATATCGGCAGCTATGTCCCAGCGCAAAAGGTTGAGATCGGCCCCATCGACCGTATCTTCACCCGTGTTGGTGCAGCGGACGATCTGGCCAGCGGCCGTTCTACCTTTATGGTCGAGATGACCGAAACCGCCAACATCCTGCATAACGCCACGGAGAACAGCCTGGTGCTGATGGATGAGATTGGACGCGGCACGTCCACCTACGATGGCCTGTCGCTGGCGTGGGCCTGTGCAGAGAACCTGGCGAACCGTATTAAGGCGCTGACCCTGTTTGCTACCCACTATTTCGAGCTGACCCAGCTGCCAGAGAAGATGGAGGGCGTTGCCAATGTGCATCTCGATGCACTCGAGCACGGGGACACCATCGCCTTTATGCACAGCGTGCAGGATGGCGCAGCAAGCAAAAGCTACGGTCTGGCGGTTGCGGCCCTGGCCGGCGTGCCGAAAGAGGTGATCAAGCGGGCGCGGCAGAAGCTTCGCGAGCTGGAGAGTATTACGCCAAACGCGGCGGCAACCCAGGTTGATGGCACTCAGATGTCTCTGCTCGCGCCTCCTGAGGAGACCAGCCCGGCGGTTGAGGCGCTGGAGGCTCTCGATCCTGACACTCTTACCCCGCGGCAGGCGCTGGAGTGGATCTATCGCCTTAAGAATATGGTGTAGTTTTCTGCGGGCCGGGTCTGAGCTTCTATACTTATGTTTTCATCCAAAAAAGGAGCGAACTGATGACAATCCATAAGAAAGGTCAGGCCCACTGGGAAGGCGATATCAAAGGCGGCAAAGGTACCATCTCTACCGAGAGTGGCGCGCTAAAGCAGCAGCCTTACGGATTTAACACCCGCTTTGAAGGCGCTGCCGGGACCAACCCGGAAGAGCTGATTGGCGCGGCGCATGCGGGCTGCTTCTCTATGGCGCTGTCATTGATGCTGGGTGAAGAGGGTTATACCCCGGAGAGCATTGATACTACGGCTGACGTATCGCTGGATAAGTCTGGAGAGGGCTTTGCGATCACTAAAATCGCGCTGACCAGCACGGTGAAAGTGCCCGGCATTGAAAAAGAAACTTTCGATAAAATTATCAATAAAGCCAAAGCAGGCTGCCCGGTCTCTCAGCTGATCAAAGCTGAGATTACGCTGGACTATACCCTGAATTAATCGGAGCACGCCGGGCGGCGGCTCTGCTTTGCCCGGCCTACGGTAGGCCCGTGTAAAAGAAAAAGGCCAGTCATATGACTGGCCTTTTTTGGAATGGTGTCGCTTATTCGCGGAACAGCGCTTCGATATTCAGCCCCTGCGTCTGCAGAATTTCGCGCAGACGACGCAGACCTTCAACCTGAATCTGACGAACGCGTTCACGAGTCAGGCCAATCTCACGGCCCACATCCTCAAGCGTTGCAGCTTCATAGCCCAGCAGACCGAAACGACGTGCCAGCACCTCACGCTGTTTGGCGTTCAGTTCGAACAGCCATTTGACGATGCTCTGTTTCATGTCATCGTCCTGCGTGGTGTCTTCCGGACCGTTATCTTTCTCATCGGCCAGGATATCCAGCAGCGCTTTTTCGGAATCTCCACCCAATGGGGTGTCTACCGAGGTAATGCGCTCGTTGAGACGCAGCATACGGCTTACATCATCAACCGGTTTATCAAGCTGTTCGGCAATCTCTTCCGCACTTGGCTCGTGGTCCAGCTTATGGGACAGTTCACGCGCGGTACGCAGATAGACGTTCAGCTCTTTAACGATATGGATTGGCAGACGGATCGTCCGGGTCTGGTTCATGATTGCCCGTTCGATGGTCTGACGAATCCACCAGGTTGCATAAGTTGAGAAACGGAACCCGCGTTCCGGGTCAAACTTCTCAACGGCGCGGATCAGCCCCAGGTTACCCTCTTCAATCAGATCCAGCAGAGCCAGACCACGATTGCTGTAACGACGGGCGATCTTCACAACCAGACGCAGGTTACTTTCAATCATGCGACGGCGTG
>NZ_DALZYX010000003.1:144311-157052 GCF_031987975.1 Pseudescherichia sp.
CATGCGACGGCGTGATGCAACGTCTCCACGCAGTGCGCGACGCGCGAAGTAAACTTCTTCTTCAGCCGTAAGCAGAGGAGAATAACCAATCTCTCCCAGATACAGCTGAGTAGCGTCAAGCACTCGCTGTGTTGCTCCCTGAGATAACAGCTCCTCTTCGGCTAACTCGTTATCACTGGGTTCCTCTTCATTCAGGACTTTCTCATCGAAAGCCTCAACTCCGTTCTCATCAAATTCCGCGTCTTCATTTAAATCATGAACTTTCAGCGTATTCTGACTCATAAGGTGGCTCCTACCCGTGATCCCTGAACAAAATCTCCATGCTTCCTTCTTTTATTCGAGGCAGCAGCATTTACGCACGCTGCCACGGCAAAGCAAAGGATAGCATAACGACTTTGCCAAATTATCGCTGCGGCAAATAACGCAGCGGGTTTACGGATTTCCCCTTGTAACGAATTTCAAAATGCAAACGTGTAGAACTGGTTCCGGTGCTACCCATAGTAGCTATCTTCTGCCCCGCCTTAATGTCTTGTTGTTCCCGGACCAGCATTGTGTCGTTATGGGCGTAGGCACTCAGGTAATCATCGTTATGTTTGATGATAATAAGATTACCGTAACCGCGCAGAGCGTTCCCGGCATATACCACGCGTCCATCTGCGGTCGCGACGATAGCCTGGCCTTTCGACCCTGCGATATCGATCCCTTTATTGCCACCTTCGGTTGCAGAGAAGTTATCGATAACATTGCCATCAGTTGGCCAGCGCCAGGATGAAATCGGCGCGCTGGTAGAGGTACTGCTGGCTGTCGGTTCGGTCGTACTAACAGATGGCGCTGTAACAGGCGCTGTGACTACCGTCGCAGGCTTATTGTTAGGCAACATTTTGTTAGCACTCTGTTCACCTGAGTCCTCAGAATACGTAATTGTGGGTTGCGGCGCAACTACTACGGTTGAATTTTGTGCAGGTTGCGTCACGATTCCTTGTGCGGAAGCATCAGCCTGGGTGATTGCGTTACCGCCAGTTATTGGCGTACCGGATGGGTTTCCAACTTGCAGAACCTGCCCGACATTCAGGCTATACGGGGCGGCAACGCTATTTCGCTGGGCCAGATCGCGGAAATCGTTACCGGTTACCCAGGCAATGTAAAACAGTGTATCACCGCGTTTCACAGTGTAAGTGCTACCGCCGGTATAGCTACCTTTCGGAATGTTCCCATACTGGCGATTGTAAACAATTCGGCCATTTTGCGTCTGAACCGGCTGCGAAACCACCGGCTGGGCAGTTGATGGCTGGATCGTCGTTGGCGGTGTGATAACCGGCTGAACCGGCTGAATTTGCGGAGCCTGCTGCGGCGTGCTGCCCATCTTCGGTGGAGGGGTAATTAACATTCCGGATTCGGTGCTGCTGCCTGATGCGCTGCTGCCGTCTACGGAGCTGACCGGCGCGGGTGGATTACCAGAATTTGAGCATCCTGCCAGCCAGAGCGAAACCAGTGACAATGCCGCAATCCGGCTTAAGGTGAATGTTGGGCTTCCCGTGCTCATTTATCCCCCAAAAATGTATTTACTTGTGCGTGTTGAAAACCGTAGCGTAATGTAACGCCGCCCACCTTACGCTTAAACTCGCTGAAAACTTTAGGAAAAATCCGGGTCTCAGGCCAGTTCCCCTTTCACCAGCGGGACGAAACGTACATCTTCCACGGTTTCGATGATAAATTCGCTTCCCCGCCGATGGATGCACTTGAGCTGCTGATGCTCATCGCCCACGGGCAAAACGAGAATGCCGCCGTTATCCAGCTGCGACAGAAGCGCGGCGGGGATCTCCGGCGGTGCGGCCGTCACGATAATGGCATCAAACGGGGCGCGTGCCTGCCACCCCTGCCAGCCATCGCCATGACGGGTTGAAACATTATGCAGATCGAGCTGCTTCAGACGGCGACGCGCCTGCCACTGCAAGCCCTTGATTCGCTCGACGGAGCAGACATGGCGAACCAGATGCGCCAGAATTGCGGTCTGGTAGCCTGAGCCGGTGCCAATCTCCAGCACCCTTGAGTCCGGCGTCAGCGCCAGCAGTTCGGTCATACGCGCTACCATATAGGGCTGCGAAATGGTCTGCCCCTGGCCAATAGGTAACGCGACGTTCTCCCACGCTTTGTGTTCAAACGCTTCATCAATGAATTTCTCACGGGGAACCCGTGCGATAGCCTCCAGGACATGCTCATCTTTGATGCCCTGGCTGCGTAACTGATCGAGAAGGGCTTGTACGCGTCTGCTTACCATTGCGTGTTCACTCCGGCACGGCTTAACCAGTCCGAAACAACATCATGCGCGCTGTGTGCGGTAAGATCCACATGCAGCGGCGTTACCGAGACGTAGCCTTCATCTACGGCAGCAAAGTCGGTGTCCGGCCCGGCGTCGTGCTTCTCACCCGGCGGACCAATCCAGTAAAGCGTATTGCCGCGCGGATCCTCCTGCGGGATCACCTTATCCGCCGGATGGCGGCTGCCGCAGCGGGTGACGCGGATGCCTTTGATCTCATCAAGAGGCAGATCGGGCACGTTGATATTCAGGATACGGCCGGTGCGCAGCGGCTCACGACTCAGAGCGCGCAGAATCGAGCAGGTCACGGCGGCGGCGGTGTCATAGTGCTTATAGCCGTTAAGCGAGACCGCCAGCGCAGGAAAACCAAGATGACGCCCTTCCATTGCCGCCGCCACCGTCCCGGAGTAGATCACATCGTCGCCGAGGTTTGGCCCGGCGTTGATCCCGGCAATCACCACGTCCGGACGCGGGCGCATCAGGGCATTGACGCCCAGAAAGACGCAGTCGGTAGGCGTGCCCATCTGCACGGCGATATCGCCGTTCTCGAAGGTAAAGGTGCGAAGGGAAGATTCCAGCGTCAGGGAGTTAGAGGCTCCGCTGCGGTTACGATCGGGCGCGACAACCTGCACATCGGCAAATTCCCGTAAAGCATGAGCCAGGGTCTGAATACCTGGCGCATGGATCCCATCATCGTTACTCAGCAATATTCGCATAATCACCCGAGGTATTGATAAGTTCCCTTACTACGCTGGTGGCAAAGCTACCGGCTGGCAACCAGAAGCGCAGTTCGACTGTGACGTCATCCCACCACTCCCAGCTTAGCTGCTGCGGATAGAGCAGCGCGGCCCGGCGCGAAGCCTCAACCTTTTCGCGCACCAGCAGAGACTGCAGCAGAGGCGAATCGCTAATGGCCGCCTCTTCACGCGCCAGCGCCTCACGCTGGGTTCCCCACTCGCCGGTACCCGGCAGCGCAGCGGTAATCATTAACGCTTTGTCATCGACGCGCGTCTGTAGCGCCGCCAGCTCTTCCTGCGTTGCCACGAACCAGCTTCCGCGCCCCGCTAATTGTAGCGCATCGCCGTCAACAACTTGATTAAAGTCCGCTTTTTTCAGGCGCTCGCTGACGATCTGATTAAACAACGCGCTGCGGGCCGCCGACAACCAAAAACTGCGTTTATTGCGATCGCGCACCGGGGCATCGCTCTGCGCCCAGCGCAGCGCCCCCTGCAGGTTGCTGCCGCCGATACCAAAGCGTTGCGCGCCAAAGTAGTTCGGCACGCCCTGCTCTGCTATGGCACTGAGCCGGGCCTCAACGTCGGCACGGTCGCTTACTTCGCGCAGCACCAGGGTAAACTGGTTGCCCTGCAACGCCCCCAGCCGCAGCTTACGCTTGTGACGGGCGTACTCCAGCACCTTACAACCTTCCAGCTGAAAGGCGCTGAGATCCGGCATCTCTTTACCCGGCACGCGGGCGCAGAGCCACTGCTCGGTCACCGCATGCTTATCTTTCTGCCCGGCAAAGCTGATCTCCCGGGCATGGATCTTGAGGAATTTTGCCAGCGCATCGGCGACAAAGCGGGTATTACAGCCGGTTTTTAGCACCCGCACCAGAATATGCTCGCCCTCGCCGTCGGGAGCGAAGCCTAAATCTTCAATCACGACGAAGTCTTCCGGGTTGGCCTTCACCAGACCGCTGCCCTGAGGTTTGCCGTGCAGGTACGTCAGCGCGTCAAACTCGGTCATTTAGCCGCCTTATTCAACAGCGCCACGGCTTCACAGGCGATGCCTTCACCGCGCCCGGTAAAGCCCAGCTTCTCGGTGGTGGTGGCCTTCACGTTAACATCGTCCATATGACAACCGAGATCTTCGGCAATAAACACGCGCATCTGCGGGATGTGCGGCAGCATTTTTGGTGCCTGGGCGATAATCGTTACGTCAACGTTGCCAAGGGTATAGCCTTTCGCCTGGATACGACGCCAGGCCTCACGCAGCAGCTCGCGGCTGTCCGCGCCTTTAAACGCCGGATCGGTGTCCGGAAAGAGTTTGCCGATATCGCCCAGTGCCGCGGCACCAAGCAGCGCGTCGGTTAACGCATGCAGGGCTACGTCGCCATCGGAGTGCGCCAGCAGGCCTTTCTCATAAGGAATACGTACGCCGCCGATAATAATCGGGCCTTCTCCGCCAAAAGCGTGTACGTCAAAGCCGTGTCCAATACGCATTATCAGTTCTCCATAGAGGCGTTACGGGTAAGATAAAATTCTGCCAGCGCCAGGTCTTCAGGCCGCGTCACTTTAATATTATCAGCGCGGCCGGCGACCAGCTCGGGATGGTAACCGCAGTGCTCCAACGCCGAAGCCTCATCGGTGATGGTTGCCCCGTCGTTAAGCGCCCGTGTCAGGCACATTTTAAGCAGCGGCAGAGGGAAAAACTGTGGGGTCAGCGCGTGCCAGAGATCGTTACGATCCACGGTGTGGGCGATAGCGCTCTTACCTGGCTCGGCGCGCTTCATGGTATCGCGCACCGGGGCGGCCAGAATGCCGCCCGTACGGCTGGTTTCACAGAGAGAGAGCAGACGAGAGAGATCGTCCTGATGCAGGCAGGGGCGAGCAGCGTCGTGCACCAGCACCCACCCGGCGTCGCCAGCAGCGTGCAGGCCAGCCAGCACCGAATCGGCGCGCTCTGCGCCCCCATCAACGACGGTAACCTGGGGATGCTGCGCCAGCGAAAGCCCGGCGAAACGCTCATCGCCCGGACTGACGGCAATAATTACCCTCTCAACACGCGGATTCGCCAGCAGCGCCGCAACCGTATGTTCAAGAATGGTTTTATTGCCAATCGAAAGATACTGTTTAGGGCATTCCGTTTGCATACGACGGCCAAATCCGGCGGCCGGTACGACGGCACAGATGGCCGGAACTATTGCTGCCATGTAAGAAAACCTGGGCCTGTTATCGACTATTTTGTGGTGACCCTGGGCTGCGTTTGGACGCATCCGGAACCAGACGATAAAAGGTTTCGCCTGGCTTGGTCATACTGAGTTCGTTACGTGCGCGCTCTTCAATTGCTTCCTGGCCGCCGTTGAGATCGTCAATTTCGGCGAACAGCTGATCGTTGCGCGCTTTTAGCTTAGCGTTTGTTGCCTGCTGTACCGTGACATCATCGCTGACGCGGCTGAAGTCGTGGAGGCCATTCTTGCCAAACCACAATGAATACTGTAGCCAGACCAGCAAAGCCAGCAACAGCAGCGTTAATTTACCCATCCTGCCCCCTGTAAAACGGCATCATCATCCCATAACTTACGCCAGGACTCCACTCTAAGCCGATACCGCAACGACGCTGCCAAATGTACCATACCTCACCCGCTCCAGGCACTGTCCAGGCCTGGAAACATCGTCTTAAAAAGCGTTACGGTTTGAATTATGGCTTGCTTTAACCCATTAGCCACATGAATAAGACGCCGAACATGGCGACGCTGGCCAGCGCCGTCACCAGGCTGCTATAGACCAGCCTGCCGTTGAGCAGAGAGTGAATGGCTACCCCTACCACCACCGCAACGGGCATCAGTGCCAGAAAGAATGGCCAGGTATAGAGAAAGAAAAAGAGGGTGTTAGAGCCGTACAGCAGAAACGGTATGCTCAGCGCCAGCAGCCATGAGGCAAAGCCAACGACGGCTCCTGGCAGTGACCAGGTCGGCTCGTCGTTGGCAACGCCGGTTTCAGATGGGTTGATAGTAATATTCTGGCTATTGCGCATAGTGGATCCTGTGACCTGACTTGCCGGGCGCAACACCCGGCGTTGTCTCAGGATCTGATAATATCGTCCCGTTTCAGTAGATCTAATAATTGAGCCACCAAATTTGTTACCAATTGTTCGCCGTCAAGGTGCAGCTCTGGCGACTCGGGAGACTCATAAACGGAATCGATCCCGGTGAAATGACGTAGCTCACCGGCACGCGCCTTTTTATACAGCCCTTTCGGATCCCGCGCTTCGCAGGTGGCCAGGGAGGTATCCACAAAGACCTCGTAGAAACGCCCTTCGCCTACGCGCTCGCGTACCATCTGCCGCTCCGCACGGTGCGGAGAGATGAAAGCAGTCAGCACCACCAGCCCCGCATCCACCATCAGGCGGGCCACTTCGCCCACGCGACGAATGTTCTCTTTGCGATCGTCGTCGCTGAAACCCAGATCGCTACACAGGCCGTGGCGCACGTTATCGCCGTCAAGCAGATAGGTGCTGACGCCTAACCGATGCAGCGCCTCCTCCAGCGCGCCGGCAACCGTGGATTTACCCGAGCCGGATAGCCCGGTAAACCACAGCACAACCCCACGGTGACCGTGGAGTTGCTCCCGCTGCTGCGCGGTGACGGGATGGGCGTGCCAGACGACGTTCTCGTCATGCTCCGCCATTATTTGCCTCCCAGCAGATCGCGTGCGCCCCAGTGTGGGAAGTGCTTGCGTACCAGCGCGTTCAGCTCCAGTTCAAAGGCGCTGAACTCAGAGGGCGTTGCCACAGCATCAGCGTTCGGCTGATTGACCATGCCCGCGCCGACGGTGACGTTGCTCAGGCGGTCAATAAAGATCATTCCCCCGGTAACCGGGTTGTCCTGGTACTTATCCAGCACCAGCGGCTCGTCAAAGGTCAGGTCTACCAGGCCGATACCATTCAGCGGCAGCGCATCGACGCTGCGCTGGGTCAGGTTGTTGATGTCCACCTGATACTGGATGCCGTCCACCCGCGCCCGCGTCTTCTTGCCCGCGATTTTGATGTCGTAGCTTTGGCCCGGGGTCAGCGGCTGTTCGGCCATCCACACCACGTCCACCGCCGCGCTCTGTACGGCTGGCAGGCTCTCCTGCGCATCCAGCAGCAGATCGCCACGGCTGATATCGATCTCATCTTTCAGCACCAGGGTGACCGCTTCGCCCGCGCCCGCTTCCGGCAGATCGCCATCGAAGGTCACAATGCGCGCGACCGAGGATTCCACGCCCGACGGCAGCACCTTAACGCGCTGGCCCACCTTAACGCTGCCGGAAGCAACGGTACCGGAGAAGCCACGGAAGTCGAGGTTCGGACGGTTAACGTACTGCACCGGGAAGCGCATCGGCTGGGTTTCCACTACGCGGTGGATCTCAACGCTCTCCAGCACCTCCAGCAGGGTCGGGCCGCTGTACCACGGCATGCTCGCGCTCTGGCTGGCAACGTTATCACCCTCCAGCGCCGACAGCGGTACAAAGCGGATGTCGAGGTTGCCCGGCAGCTGCTCGGCAAAGGTCAGGTATTGCTGGCGAATCGTTTCAAAGGTCTCTTCGCTGAACTCTACCAGGTCCATTTTGTTTACCGCCACCACCAGGTGCTTAATGCCCAGCAGAGTAGAGATAAAGCTGTGGCGACGGGTCTGATCCAGCACGCCTTTACGCGCGTCGATCAGCAGGATCGCCAGATCGCAGGTAGAGGCACCGGTGGCCATGTTACGGGTGTACTGCTCGTGCCCCGGGGTATCAGCGATAATAAACTTACGCTTTTCGGTAGAGAAGTAGCGGTAGGCCACGTCAATGGTGATGCCCTGCTCACGCTCGGCCTGCAGGCCATCCACCAGCAGTGCGAGGTCGAGCTTTTCGCCCTGGGTACCGTGGCGTTTGCTGTCGTTGTGCAGCGTAGAGAGCTGATCCTCATAAATCTGGCGCGTGTCGTGCAGCAGACGGCCAATCAGGGTGCTTTTACCGTCATCGACGCTGCCGCAGGTCAGAAAGCGCAGCAGGCTTTTGTGCTGCTGGGCGTGCAGGTACGCTTCGACGCCGCCTTCGTTAGCAATTTGTTGGGCAATAGTGGTATTCATGGCGGCTCCTTAGAAGTATCCCTGGCGTTTTTTCAGCTCCATCGAGCCGGCCTGGTCACGGTCGATGACGCGCCCCTGGCGTTCGCTGGTCGTGGAGACCAGCATCTCTTCGATGATCTCCGGCAGCGTCTGGGCATCAGACTCTACCGCGCCGGTCAGCGGCCAGCAGCCGAGGGTACGGAAGCGCACCATGCGCTGTTTGATCTCTTCGCCCGGCTGCAGGTCGATGCGGTCATCATCGATCATCATCAGCATGCCGTCACGTTCCAGCACCGGACGTTCAGCCGCGAGGTAGAGCGGAACGATTTCGATATTTTCCAGGTAGATGTACTGCCAGATATCCAGCTCGGTCCAGTTCGACAGCGGGAAGACGCGGATGCTCTCACCTTTGTTGATCTGGCCATTGTAGTTGTGCCACAGCTCCGGGCGCTGGTTTTTTGGATCCCAGCGGTGGAAGCGGTCACGGAAGGAGTAGATACGCTCTTTCGCCCGGGATTTTTCCTCGTCGCGACGCGCGCCGCCGAAGGCCGCATCAAAGCCGTATTTATTCAGCGCCTGCTTCAGCCCTTCCGTCTTCATGATATCCGTGTGCTTGGCGCTGCCGTGCACGAACGGGTTGATCCCCATCGCCACGCCTTCCGGGTTTTTGTGCACCAGCAGTTCACAGCCGTAGGCTTTGGCAGTACGGTCACGGAACTCATACATCTCACGGAATTTCCAGCCAGTATCGACATGCAGCAGCGGGAAAGGCAGCGTACCCGGATAGAAGGCTTTGCGTGCCAGGTGCAGCATAACGCTGGAGTCTTTACCGATGGAGTACATCATCACCGGATTAGAAAATTCAGCCGCCACCTCACGAATAATATGGATGCTTTCCGCCTCCAGTTGTCGCAGGTGGGTGAGTCGTTTTTGATCCATAACCGTTCCTTAAAGGGAAATTTACCACACGAGACGATCTGTTCTGTACGTCTGTTAGACGTCGTATGAGTCGCTAAAAATAAGGGATAGAGGGACTATAGGGGGCGTCTGAGGGCGAATGAAATTACGAATTGGAATGAGTAGTTACTCAATGGAATAACGTTGAGCAAAAGCAAAGATCAAAAAGTGCTTAACGCGAGAAAATACGGGCGTTTAAGCGTAATTGAAATTGTGTAACTGCGATCACAGTTTCATACTAAGCAGGTCAAAAATTTTGCTTCATTTTTAAGGACTCACTATGTTTCCCGCATTGCGCCACCTTGTTGTAGCTCTGGCGCTCGGTGTGTGCTTTACCGTGCCGGGGCAGGCAAAAGCCAGCCAGCCCGGCGCGATGGCCAGCGAGCAGGCTCGCCATATTGCCACCTATTTCCCAGGCCGTATGACCGGCACGCCTGCGGAGATGCTCTCAGCCGACTATCTACGCCAGCAGTTTGAACAGATGGGCTACCAGAGCGATATCCGCAAGTTCAATAGCCGCTACATCTATACCTCACGCAACAAGAACCAGAACTGGCACAACGTGACCGGTAGTACGGTGATCGCCGCCCATGAAGGCAAGCTGGCCCAGCAGATCATTGTGATGGCACACCTGGATACCTACGCGCCGCGTAGCGATGCCGATAGCGATAACAACCTTGGCGGCCTGACGCTGCAAGGGATCGACGATAATGCCGCCGGCCTAGGAGTGATGCTGGAGCTGGCGGATAGGCTCAAGCATATTCAAACCCAGTACAGCATTCGCTTTGTTGCTACCAGCGGCGAGGAGGAGGGACGGCTGGGGGCGGAAAATCTATTGCAGCGCATGAGCGACGCCGAGAAGAAAAATACGCTGCTGGTGATCAACCTCGATAACCTGATCGTTGGCGACAAACTCTACTTCAACAGCGGCAAAAGCACGCCCGCTGCGGTGCGCAAGCTGACCCGGGATCGGGCCTTAGCCATTGCTCGTCAGCATGGCATCACCGCCGCCACCAATCCAGGTTTGAACCCGGATTATCCAAAAGGCACCGACTGCTGCCATGATAGTGAAGTTTTCGACCGGGCGGGTATTCCGGTGCTCTCCGTCGAGGCCACGAACTGGTCACTGGGGAAAAAGGATGGCTACCAGCAGCGGGCAAAAACCAAAGCCTTCCCCGACGGCACCAGCTGGCATAACGTGCGTCTGGATAACCAGCAGTTCCTCGACAGCGCCCTGCCCGGCCGCATTGAGCGCCGCAGCCGCGACGTCATGCGCATCATGCTGCCGCTAATGAAAGAGCTGGCGAAAGCGGAGAAAGGTGCCTGAAGCTGATGGTGTGGGATTTGGGTCCTATGATACATTGTGTCTACACCAAAAAATATCTACAATGTAGACACAGGCTGTATACCATGAGGTAGATATGATTCGCAGTAATGTAAAACGTTGGGGAAACTCTCCTGCGATCCGGATCCCAGCAACGTTAATGCAGGCCCTTAATCTTAATATTGATGATGAAGTTAAGATCGATTTGGTAGAAGGTAAGCTTGTCATCGAGCCAGTAAGAAATGAGGCTGTGTTTTCGCTTGCAGAGCTGGTTGAAGATATCACGTCCGACAACCAGCATGCGCTGGTGGACTGGGGTAAACCTGAAGGTAAGGAAACCTGGTAAATGATAAGTCGATTCGTACCCGATTCAGGGGATCTCATATGGGTTGATTTTGACCCAACTAAAGGAAATGAGCAGGCAGGACATCGTCCTGCCGTGGTGCTAAGTCCATTCATCTATAACAATAAAACAGGGCTTTGCCTTTGTGTTCCCTGTACCACAAAAGCAAAGGGCTACCCTTTTGAAGTAGAACTCTCCGGTGAGCGTAACGCAGTAGCGCTTGCTGATCAGGTGAAATGCATCGCCTGGAAAGTCAGAAACGCAGCGAAAAAAGGCAGAGTAACAGAGCAGGAACTAGAAGTGATCAGAGCTAAGGTTAAGGCCTTAGTAGGGTAATACTTCAAGCGGTTAATATTTGCCCACCACCCACCATATGGATATAATTAAATCACCAAATGGAGGTTAATCATGAAAACGTTTAGCGTATCCACGTCTCAGGCCAGGCCGCCCCGTTTATGGCAGGTAGCTGGTTTAAACAATGCCGATGGTGTGGCACTGCTGGGTCAGATTAACGAAGGCCTTGATGGCAAAGTTGCTAGCCTGATCGTTGACTGGGCAAAGATAACGCAAAACGACCTGCGCAAAATGTCGGGTATCCCATCAACCACTTTCAGCCGCAGCCTGAAAGCTCGATTCAGTGCCGATCAGAGTGAACGGCTGGTGCGCATCATTCGTGTTCTTGATCGGGCGGTAGAACTTTTCGAAGGCGATAAAGATGAAGCGCAAAAATGGTTGAATGAGCCTAACCGTGCGCTGGGCTGGAAAGTGCCAGCAGAGCTGATGGCATCCGAAACCGGGGCTTATGAAGTCATGAAGCTGATCACCCGTCTGGAGCATGGAGTCTACTCTTGATCCTCTATCGGCTAACAAAGACTAAGTATCTTTCTACAGCCTGGACTGGTTATGGAGCCAAAGAGGCTGGAGGCCGCTGGAATAGCGTCGGTACGTCGATGGTTTATGTATCAGAAACCGCATCGTTAACTCTGCTGGAAACGTTGGTGCATCTGCGTGCGGCACAGATTATGGATTATTTCACGTTGTTGAGTATCGATGTGCCTGATGACCTGATTCAAAAGGCCAATATGGAAGAAGTCCCTGATAATTGGGCCGATGAAGAAGCACCACCAGAGCTGGCCGCTTATGGTGATGCCTGGTGCTTCACTAAGGCATCTATAGCCTTGCAAGTGCCTAGTGCTTTATCGCCGGTGGAAAATAACTATCTGCTAAATCCTGAACATCCAGCTTTCTTCGAGCTTACGCAAAAGTCAAAAGCCATTTCGTTTCAATTCGACAGTCGATTAAAACCCGATCGCAAGTGATGAACATGCAGCAAGTTGGTGCCCATTTGTGCTGAACTGATTAAGGAGAACCCATGTACTACTCTAAGCGAGGGCATTTCTAGTTACCGTAAAGGAGCTAAAAATGTCCAACTTCAATACTCGAAAAGACCGCGATCGTCACGGCAAAGCAAAACCCCATTTCCGTATCACGTACCCTTCACGCTGGGGTGTAATGTATGTCCATCATTACGATCAATATGGAGCAAACACACCGGATTGCAATTACGATAAAAACCCTGGCTGGTGGAATAGAATAACTACCACTCGCCGCCGCCGAGCTACCGATCGCTTGATGCTCATCGGCATTCTGCGTGATGCTGATCCTGATGGTATTACCTGGCTGGCTGACAAACGCCCCAGTATTTATTACTGGTGAGCCTAATTTGCTGCGCGATTATCCCCGCTGACGCGGGGAACTTATTTATCTTGATTGTATCCTGAAGGCCAACCACGGCTTATCCCCGCTAGCGCGGGGAACTCTGGTCCCGCTGAGTCCAGCTATCAGCAGCCTGCGGTTTATCCCCGCGAACGCGGGGAACTCACGCGATACAGCGTGTTGAGGTGGGTGACTGTCGGTTTATCCCCGCTGGCGCGGGGAACTCACGCGATACAGCGTGTTGAGGTGGGTGACTGTCGGTTTATCCC
>NZ_DALZYX010000003.1:157152-420257 GCF_031987975.1 Pseudescherichia sp.
TACAGCGTGTTGAGGTGGGTGACTGTCGGTTTATCCCCGCTGGCGCGGGGAACTCTCCAACCTCTTTGTAGGGCGTCATAGAGTCTCCGGTTTATCCCCGCTGGCGCGGGGAACTCATCCGATCGCCAATCTGCTCGTTTATAGTTTTCGGTTTATCCCCGCTGGCGCGGGGAACTCCCATTTGAGGATGGCTGGCATTGAGTAGCCATCGGTTTATCCCCGCTGGCGCGGGGA
The DNA here is from genome assembly GCF_031987975.1 of Pseudescherichia sp. Taxonomy (GTDB): domain Bacteria; phylum Pseudomonadota; class Gammaproteobacteria; order Enterobacterales; family Enterobacteriaceae; genus Pseudescherichia. The sequence goes on from NZ_DALZYX010000003.1 coordinate 157,387, forward strand.
ACTCACGCCCCTCCCGTTGAGATACACCTCGGTGATCGGTTTATCCCCGCTGGCGCGGGGAACTCGTCCGCCCGCCTGGGAGAACTGCGAGGCGCTGCGGTTTATCCCCGCTGGCGCGGGGAACTCCGCTGCATCTCTGTAAACAGGTCGTCTTTGTTCGGTTTATCCCCGCTGGCGCGGGGAACTCTATATCCGTGATGGTCTCCGGGTCGTAAACCCCGGTTTATCCCCGCTGGCGCGGGGAACTCTGTGGCAGGCTCTGAGGCGCTGCGCGGGCAGCCGGTTTATCCCCGCTGGCGCGGGGAACTCTTAGATAGCCCGTCTATATTTCAAACAACCCGCGGTTTATCCCCGCTGGCGCGGGGAACTCGGGGAGGTTGCTTATTTAACGTCTTCAGACCACGGTTTATCCCCGCTGGCGCGGGGAACTCGCCCGGACGTGGGGCGCACCATTCCACCAGCGCGGTTTATCCCCGCTGGCGCGGGGAACTCGTCGGGAAGAGGCTTTTTCACACTCAGCCTGAACGGTTTATCCCCGCTGGCGCGGGGAACTCCGGAACATACGTCTGCCGCGAACTGGTCTACGCGGTTTATCCCCGCTGGCGCGGGGAACTCTTGGATTGTGCTGACTGGCCGAACGCCTGGCCCGGTTTATCCCCGCTGGCGCGGGGAACTCTCTAAATACAGTTATTTGTTTTTAAAGAGCTTTTTTATCAATCAACAAACTACCAACTTACAATAAACAATTACGCATCATTATGCTTTGGGTAACACAATGATTTTAAATGAAAAAATAAAATTCATTAATGACAACTTCAATTCTACCGCCGCCCTCAACCGTTACCCTAACCTAAATCAATCTTCCACCCATTCTCAGCCAAAAAAACCAAAAAAAATGCCGACCCTAAGGTCAGCATTTTCAAGAGGGTTATCACCCTTCGTGCAGTCCGCATTCGCGCTTGAGGCCGAAGAAGCGGGTCTCTTCCTCCGCCATTCCCGGCTCCCATTTGCGGGTGGTATGCGTATCGCCCACCGAGAGGTAGCCCTGGTCCCACAGCGGATGGTACTTCAGCCCGTGCTTCTGCAGGTACTGATAAACGGTACGGTTGTCCCAGTCGATGATGGGCAGCACCTTAAAGACGCCACGCTGGACAGCCAGCACCGGCAGCGTCGCGCGGCTGCCTGACTGCTCACGGCGCAGGCCAGCAAACCAGGTCTGCGCCTTCAGCTCTTTAAGAGCACGGTTCATCGGCTCAACCTTGTTGATCTCGTTGTACTTCTCAATGCCTTCGACGCCCTGCTCCCACAGCTTGCCATAGCGTGCTTCCTGCCACGCCGGGCTTTGCTCTGCACGATAGATCTTCAGGTTCAGCTTGAGCTTATCTGCCAGCTCATCGATAAACTGATAGGTCTCCGGGAACAGGTAGCCGGTATCGGTCAGGATCACTGGGATATCCGGGCTGATCTGATTAACCAGGTGCAGGCTAACCGCCGCTTGAATACCAAAGCTTGAGGAGAGCACGTACTCACCGGGCAGATTCTCTAACGCCCAGACGACGCGCTCTTCTGCGCTCATTTTTTCCAGTTGGCCATTAGTCTCTGCCAGCGCCAGAATGCGTTCGACTTTTGGCAGCTCGTTTAAAACATTAAGATCGAGTCTGGACATATACCCCTCACTTCTGCCGGGCGGCACTGCGTTTGCCCAGCCTACGGTTTTGTAGGCCCGGTAAGCGAAGCGCCACCGGGCATGACCACGTTATTCCCAGAAGTCCCGCGCCGGATCCAATACGGGACGGATAATCCCGGTACGAACGGTGAAGTCGCCGAAGCCCTCACCCGCTTCGCGCTCTTTCGACCAGCGACCTACCAGCACGTCAATAGAGTCGAGGATCTCTGACTCGGTGATGTTCTCACGGTACATGCGCGGAATGCGCGTGCCCATACGGTTGCCGCCTAGATGCAGGTTGTAACGACCCGGTGCTTTACCCACCAGGCCCAGCTCTGCCAGCAGCGCACGACCACAGCCGTTCGGACAGCCAGTCACGCGCATGACAATATGGTCATCGCCGACGCCGTGCTTCTCCATGATCGCTTCAACTTTATCAACAAAGCTCGGCAGGAAACGCTCCGCTTCCGCCATCGCCAGCGGACAGGTCGGGAAGGCGACGCAGGCCATGGAGTTCTCGCGCTGCGGCTTAACCGCATCCATCAGGCCGTGGGAACGTGCCAGCTTCTCAATCTTCGCCTTCTGGCTCTCCGGCACGCCCGCGACGATCAGGTTCTGGTTCGCGGTCAGGCGGAAGTCGCCTTTATGGATCTTCGCGATCTCCAGCAGGCCGGTTTTCAGCGGACGATCCGGGTAGTCAAGAATACGACCGTTTTCGATAAACAGCGTCAGGTGCCACTTGTTATCGATGCCTTTAACCCAACCGATGCGATCCCCGCGACCGGTAAACTCATAGGGGCGAACCGGCTCGAACTTCATGCCTGCCCGGCGCTCAACTTCCGCTTTGAAAGTCTCGACGCCCACGCGCTCCAGCGTGTATTTAGTCTTGGCGTTTTTACGATCGGTACGGTTGCCCCAGTCGCGCTGGGTGGTCACGACTGCTTCTGCTACCGCCAGGGTGTGCTCCAGCGGCAGGAAGCCAAACTCACTCGCGGTGCGGGCGTAGGTTTTCTTGTTACCGTGTTCGATAGAGAGACCGCCGCCCACCAGCAGGTTAAAGCCGATCAGCTTGCCGTTCTCGGCAATAGCGATAAAGTTCATGTCGTTGGCGTGCAGATCGACATCATTCTGCGGCGGGATCACCACCGTGGTTTTGAACTTACGCGGCAGATAGGTCTGCCCAAGGATCGGCTCTTCGTCAGTGGTTGCTACCTTCTCCGCATCGTGCCAGATCTCGGCATAGGCGCGGGTGCGCGGCAGCAGATGCTCAGAGAGCTTCTTCGCCCACTCGTAGGCCTCAGCGTGCAGCTCGGACTCAATCGGGTTAGAGGTACAGAGCACGTTACGGTTCATGTCGTTGGCGGTCGCCAGCGCGTCCAGACCTACTTCATGCAGCATCTGGTGAGCGGGCTTGACGTTCTTCTTCAGAATACCGTGATACTGGAAAGTCTGGCGGTTAGTCAGACGGATGCTGCCGTAGATGGTCTTCTCTTCGGCGAACTTGTCGATAGCCTGCCACTGCGCCGGGGTGATGATCCCGCCCGGCAGGCGGCAGCGCAGCATCATGGCGTGGCGCGGCTCCAGCTTCTGCTCGGCACGTTCAGCACGAATATCACGATCGTCCTGCTGATACATACCGTGGAAACGGATCAGCAGAAAGTTGTCACCTTTAAAACCGCCGGTAAGCCCGTCGTTCAGATCTTCCGCAATCGTACCGCGCAGGTAGTTGCTTTCACGTTTCATACGCTCGGCGTCGGTCAGTTTACCTTCGACCACCAGCGGACCTGGGTGTTTATCGCTCATTAGTAGACATCTCGCTGATAACGGCGCTCTACGCGCAGCTCACTTAAATATTCGTCAGCCGTTTCGGTGTCCATGCCACCGAACTCGGCAATCACTTCCAGTAAAGCCTGCTCAACGTCGCGCGCCATACGCGTCGCGTCGCCGCAGACATAAATGTGTGCACCTTCGTTGATCCAGCGCCACAGCTCCGCGCCCTGTTCGCGCAGTTTATCTTGTACGTATACTTTCTCTTTCTGGTCGCGGGACCAGGCCAGATCGATGCGGTTCAGCACGCCCTCTTTGACGTAACGCTGCCACTCAACCTGGTACAGGAAATCTTCAGTAAAATGCGGGTTACCAAAAATCAGCCAGTTTTTACCCGGCGCTTCGTCCGCCGCACGCTGCTGCATAAAGGCGCGGAACGGCGCAATACCGGTGCCTGGGCCGATCATAATCACCGGTGTTTCCGGGTTAGATGGCAGGCGGAAGTTATCGTTGTGCTCAATAAACACACGGATCTCGCCGTCCTCTTCTACGCGATCGGCAAGGAAGCCCGACGCACCGCCGGTGCGGGCACGGCCTTCAACGTCATAACGCACTACGCCAACGGTGACGTGCACTTCGCTCTCCACTTCCGCCTGGGATGAGGCGATAGAGTAGAGGCGCGGCGTCAGCGGCCGCAGCAGGCCAATCAGCGCCTCAGCATCCAGCTGGGCGGCAGAGAAGCGCACCATATCGACAATCGGCGTCGTTGCGGCGTAGTGCTGGAGACGAGCCTTGTCGCCCACCATCGGCAGTAGCGTTTCGCTGCGGCTCAGCTTCGCATAGTTTTCAACGATGCTGGCAGTGTTTACCGTCAGCTCAAAGTGCCACGCCAGCGCCTCAGAGAGGGGCAGCGTTTTGCCATCAACGGTAACCGGCTCGTCGCCTTTCAGCCACAGCAATTCAATCAGCTCACGCACCAGCTCGGGATCGTTCTGATACCAGACGCCCAGCGCGTCGCCCGGCTGGTAGCGCAGACCGGAATCGCCCAGATCGATCTCGATATGGCGCACGTCTTTCTCGGAGTCGCGGCCGGTGATCTTCTGGTTCACGGCGAGCGTCGCTACCAGCGGCTCTTCTTTAGTATAGGGGCTGGAGAAGACCTCATTGACCACGCCGGTAGCGGTTACTGCCGCCTGGGCCGGGCTTTCGGTCGGCACGCGGGCTTTCAGGATATCAACGATGCGCGCGCGCCACTCGCTGGCCGCTGCCTGATACTCAACGTCAGCATCTACGCGATCCAGCAGGCGCTCTGCGCCCAGCTCCGCCAGTTTGCTATCAAAATCTTTACCGCACTGGCAGAAAAATTCGTAGGAGGTATCGCCCAGGCCAAAGACGGCGAAGGCTGCACCATTAAGCTTCGGCGCTTTTTTCGAGAACAGGAACTTATGCAGGGCGACCGCCTCTTCCGGTGGCTCCCCCTCCCCCTGGGTCGAAGCAACCACAACCAGCAGCTTTTCATTGGCAATTTGTTTGAATTTATAGTCGCCAGCGTTAACCAGGTTGACGTTAAGCTTCGCCGCCAGCAGATCGTCACGCAGCGCTTCCGCCACGCGACGGGCGTTACCGGTCTGCGATGCGCTAAGCAGCGTGATCGTCGGCGTCTCTACCGCCGGCGCCGGTGCTGCAGCCATTGCTGCTGCGCCAGGCTGCTGGTTAAGCACGCCCCAGAAGTAGCCGGAAACCCAGGCGAGCTGAGTCGGTGTTAAATCGGTGGTGGCTGCCTGAAGGCGTGCCAGCTGCTCCGGGTTCAGCGGAAGCAAAGCGGAAGGTGGGGCCTGTGTCGTCATGCGTCGTTATGTTCCAGTAAGCAAAGCTATTAAAAAAGCGTAAAAACAGAACAGAGTGTAAGGGTAACGGCGTGAATAATAACAATTAAAGAAGGGTTGGAAATAACAAATAACTAAAAACGCTAACCGCTTTTAGTTATAGTTATTAACAGTAAAACAGGTTGATTAATTCACTGATTTTAAAAGATAAAAATCAAATTTCGCCGCCACAGGCCGGGCTTTACCGCTTTTGCCTGTTTTAGTTAATGCCAAAAATGGTCAATTCCGGTAGTATGCGGCGGTTTTTGCCTGTCTGAGAATTGATCATGTCTACCACGTTATTTAAAGATTTCATCTTCGAAGCCGCTCACCGTCTGCCGCACGTTCCCGAAGGCCACAAATGCGGTCGCCTGCACGGTCACTCTTTTATGGTGCGCCTGGAAATTACCGGTGAAGTCGATCCCCATACGGGTTGGATCATGGACTTCTCCGAGCTGAAGGCCGCCTTCAAGCCGACCTATGACCGACTGGATCACTACTATCTGAACGATATTCCTGGCCTGGAGAACCCGACCAGCGAAGTGCTGGCGAAGTGGATCTGGGAGGAGATGAAGCCGCTTGTGCCGTTGCTGAGCGCGGTGACAATCAAAGAGACCTGTACGGCGGGTTGCGTCTATCGCGGCGAATAGAGGTCGCAGCACGGTTAACCCAGGCCCGGTAAGCGCAGCGCCACCGGGCATATCGGACTATTAAGCAATATTCAGGTACTTATGCGTCTGCATCGACAGACGCCAGTTGCGTGCAATGCAGGTCTCAATGCACAGACGCGTCGCATCCTCTTTCTGGCTGATCGGCTGAAGCGCGATCACCCGCGGCTTATCGTCGTGCAGCGTCGCCAGCAGTTCATCCAGCGCCTCAACGTCGCGCATCCGGCCCACCGGGTGTTTAATCTCATCCGCGCGATCCAGCGCCTGCTGTAAAATATCGTACCCGCCGCGCATATTCACCTTCGGTGAAACCGTCACCCAGGTGTTGGTCGACGTGCGCACTTCATGCGTGCCGCTGGTTTCAATCTGGCAGCTAAAACCGTTTTTCTCCAGCAGCATGGTCAGCGGGATCAGATCGTGAATGCAAGGCTCACCGCCGGTGATCACTACATGGCGAGCGGTATAGCCCTGGCGCTCAATGATAGCCAGCAGATCTTCACTGCTTGCCGGTCCCCACTTATCGCTCTCTTTGGTTTTCGCCAGCACGCTGTAGAGGGACACTTCTCGATCGGCGAGCTTATCCCAGGTGTGCTTGGTGTCGCACCAGGCACAGCCTACCGGGCATCCCTGCAGACGGATAAAAATAGCGGGAACGCCGGTAAAGTAACCCTCGCCTTGCAGGGTCTGGAACATCTCATTAATCGGGTACTGCATACTCATCTCTGTTTGGCTATAAAAGGTAAGTATCGCAGATCCCTGCCCTAAGGTCATGTGCAGCAGCTGCGCTATTGCAGCAATAAAAAAACCCGCCGAAGCGGGTTTTTTTATTAAGAGTGAAAAGTCAGGGGATTATGCCTGGCCTTTGATCTCTTTACGACCGTTGTACGGTGCTTGTTCACCCAGCGCTTCTTCGATACGAATCAGCTGGTTGTACTTAGCAACGCGGTCAGAACGGCTCATGGAACCGGTTTTGATCTGGCCAGCAGCGGTACCCACAGCCAGGTCAGCGATGGTTGCATCTTCAGTTTCGCCAGAGCGGTGAGAGATAACCGCAGTGTAGCCAGCGTCTTTCGCCATTTTGATCGCAGCCAGAGTTTCGGTCAGAGAACCGATCTGGTTGAATTTGATCAGGATGGAGTTAACGATGCCTTTCTCGATGCCTTCTTTCAGGATCTTGGTGTTGGTTACGAACAGATCGTCGCCAACCAGCTGGATTTTGTCGCCCAGCACTTTGGTCTGGTAAGCAAAGCCGGTCCAGTCAGACTCGTCCAGGCCATCTTCGATGGAGACGATCGGATACTGTTTGGTCAGATCTTCCAGGAAGTGGGTGAACTCTTCAGAGGTGAAGGCTTTGTTGCCTTCGCCAGCCAGAACGTATTTGCCATCTTTATAGAACTCAGAGGCTGCACAGTCCATCGCCAGAGTGATGTCGGTGCCCAGCTCGTAGCCTGCTGCTTTTACCGCTTCAGCGATAACAGCCAGCGCTTCGGCGTTGGAGCCCAGGTTCGGCGCGTAGCCGCCTTCGTCGCCCACAGCGGTGTTCATGCCTTTGGACTTCAGCACTTTTGCCAGGTTGTGGAACACTTCTGAACCCATACGTACGGCTTCTTTCAGGGATTTCGCGCCAACCGGCTGAATCATAAATTCCTGAATGTCTACGTTGTTGTCAGCGTGCTCACCACCGTTGATGATGTTCATCATCGGAACCGGCATGGAGTATTTGCCCGGGGTGCCGTTCAGTTCAGCGATGTGCGCATACAGCGGCAGGCCTTTAGAAGCAGCGGCAGCTTTGGCGTTCGCCAGGGAAACGGCCAGAATTGCGTTCGCACCGAAGTTAGATTTGTTCTCAGTACCGTCCAGGTCGATCATGATCTTATCGATGTTAGCCTGGTCTTTGGCGTCTTTGCCAAGGATAGCCTGAGCGATCGGGCCGTTAACTGCGCCAACAGCTTTGGTCACGCCTTTACCCAGGAAACGGGATTTGTCGCCATCGCGCAGTTCCAGCGCTTCGCGGGAACCGGTAGAAGCACCTGACGGGGCAGCAGCCATACCGACGAAACCACCTTCCAGGTGTACTTCGGCTTCAACAGTCGGGTTACCACGGGAGTCGATGATTTCACGACCGATGACTTTAACGATTTTGGACATTAGGATTTCCTCAGTACCAGTTAATTAAAACTCCAGACAAACAACGCATGCGCCGTCATCTTTCACGCTATAACTGCGTTAGTCCGCTCACTCACCCCAGTCACTTAGTTCACTAAGCTCCCGGGGATTCATTCACGGGCTGCCTTGTTCTAACGCGAAAGCTATAGGCGCATTTCAACGCGTTATCGCTCTAACTCTTACTTCGCCTGACGCTTCTGGTAGTCGCTGGCGGCTTTCACAAAGCCTGAGAACAGCGGATGCCCATCGCGCGGCGTTGAAGTAAATTCCGGGTGGAACTGACAGGCAACAAACCACGGATGGTTTGGCACCTCGATGATCTCGACCAACTGATCATCGCCGGAACGGCCTGCAACACGCAGACCCGCAGCTTCAATTTGTTTCAACAGCATGTTGTTAACTTCATAGCGGTGACGATGACGTTCAACGATAGTCGACGAACCGTACATCTGACGCACCAGGCTATCGTCATCAAGCTGACACTGCTGCGCACCAAGACGCATTGTGCCGCCCAGGTCGCTCTTCTCAGAGCGTACTTCGACGTTGCCTTCTTCGTCACGCCATTCGGTAATGAGAGCCACAACCGGGAACTTACAGTCTGGCACAAATTCCGTTGAGTTAGCGTTGTCCATCCCCGCCACGTTGCGCGCAAACTCGATCAGCGCAACCTGCATACCCAGGCAGATGCCCAGATAAGGAATATTATGTTCACGCGCATAGCGCGCGGTAGCGATCTTGCCCTCTACACCACGGTAACCGAAGCCACCTGGAATGAGAATAGCATCCAGATCTTTCAGAATTTCCACACCGCGTGTTTCAACATCTTGCGAATCGATCAATTTGATGTTGACGGTAACACGGTTTTTCAGGCCACCATGCTTCAGCGCTTCAATCACTGACTTGTAGGCATCCGGCAGCTCGATGTACTTGCCGACCATACCGATGGTAACTTCACCTGACGGATTCGCCTCTTCGTAGATAACCTGTTCCCATTCGCTCAGGTTAGCTTCCGGACAGTTCAAGCTGAATCGTTTACAAATATAATCGTCCAGCCCCTGTGATTTCAACAGGCCCGGAATTTTATAAATCGAATCGACGTCTTTCATTGAGATAACGGCCTTTTCCGGCACGTTACAGAACAATGCAATTTTCGCACGTTCGTTGGCAGGTACGGCGCGATCGGAACGGCAAACCAGAATATCCGGCTGAATACCGATGGAGAGCAGCTCTTTTACCGAGTGCTGGGTTGGCTTAGTCTTCACTTCGCCCGCGGCAGCCATGTACGGCACCAGGGTGAGGTGCATAAACAGCGCGTGTTCACGGCCAATATCGACCGCCAGCTGGCGAATGGCTTCGAGGAACGGCAGGGATTCGATATCACCCACGGTACCGCCGATCTCAACCAGCACCACGTCGTGGCCTTCGCCACCGGCAATGATGCGTTCTTTAATGGCGTTGGTGATGTGCGGAATAACCTGAACGGTAGCACCCAGGTAGTCGCCACGGCGCTCTTTGCGCAGTACGTCAGAATAGATGCGGCCAGTGGTGAAGTTGTTGCGGCGCGTCATTTTGGTGCGAATGAAACGCTCGTAGTGGCCCAGATCCAAGTCGGTTTCGGCGCCGTCTTCCGTAACGAACACTTCCCCGTGTTGGATAGGACTCATGGTACCCGGATCGACGTTGATGTACGGATCCAGCTTCATCATGGTCACGTTAAGGCCACGGGCTTCAAGAATGGCTGCGAGGGAGGCGGCTGCAATGCCTTTACCCAGAGAGGATACAACCCCGCCGGTCACAAAAATATAGTTCGTTGTCATGCTGAACCTGAGAAGTTAGGTTTAAAAGACGATGGAATAACCAGGACGGGAAAGTAGTATACCGGAACTAGGCAGTCGCCACAAACTTTCATTATCCCTCCTCTTCTCATCTTCAGCGAACCATGGGGAGTGAGAAAATAGCTCGTTTGCGGCAAATGTTTTTGACGTAAATCAAGCGCTTGTTATTTAAAAAACACACTAATCGCGCTTGATTCACAAAACTCGTTAGAGATCAGTTTCCTGGCGCTTTACCTCCTGCCAGACTTCTTCCATGGTTTCGAGATCGACGCCGGTCATCGCCAGGCCGCGGGAGGCGACAATTCGCTCAACTTCCCGGAAGCGGCGTTCAAACTTCAGGTTCGCTTTTTGCAGCGCGGTTTCGGCTTTTACCCCTAAATGACGGGAGAGATTAACGGTGGCGAACAGCAGATCGCCCACCTCCTCTTCCAGTTTGGCCTGATCCACCACCGCCTGCTGCGCTTCGTGCATCACCTCGTCGATCTCTTCATGCACTTTATCGAGCACCGGACCGAGCGAGTCCCAGTCAAAGCCCACCGCCGAGCAGCGTTTCTGAATCTTGTGTGCACGCATCAGAGCCGGAAAGGCATGGGGAATATCGTCCAGCGCCGAGTGCTGGGCTTTTTCGGCCCGCTCGCTGGTTTTGATCTCCTCCCAGCGCGCCAGCACTTCACTGCTGTTGCTGGCGGTAGCGTCGGCAAAAATATGCGGATGACGGCGTTCCAGCTTGTCGCTAATGGCCGCGCAGATGTCGTTAAAGTCAAAACGCCCCTGCTCCTGCGCCATCTGGGCGTAGAACACCACCTGGAACAGCAGATCCCCCAGCTCGCCGCGCAGATCGTCAAGATCGTTGCGGGCGATGGCATCGAGCACCTCGTAGGTCTCCTCCAGCGTATAGGGGGCGATGGTGGCGAAGGTCTGCTCTTTATCCCACGGGCAGCCGGTTTCCGGATCGCGCAGGCGCTGCATGATGCCCAGCAGGCGATTGATTTGATTCATATGATTTCCTGAATAAAACGCCGGGTGGCGCTAACGCTTACCCGGCTTACAACATAATATGCGGTTAACCGCCGTGCAGACGACGGGCGTCAATCACGTCCGGAACCTGGTTGAGCTTGCCGAGCACGCGTCCCAGCACCTGCAGGTTATAGATCTCGATATTCATATCGATGGTGGCAAGCTGCTGCCGGGTATCGCTCCGGCTGGCCACGCCGAGGACGTTCACCTTCTCGTTGGCGAGAATGGTAGTGATATCCCGCAGCAGGCCGCTGCGATCGTTGGCGGTGACGCGAACCACCAGCGAGTAGCCCGCCGAGTAGCTCTCGCCCCACACCGCATCGACGATGCGTTCCGGCGCGTGGGATTGCAGCTCCGTCAGCTGGTCGCAGTCGGCGCGGTGGATCGAGATCCCGCGCCCCTGAGTGATAAAGCCAACGATCTCATCCCCCGGGATCGGCTGGCAGCAGCGGGCGATGTGGTGCATCAGGTTACCGACGCCCTCGACCACCACCCGGCCATTGTCTTTGCTGTTGCGCCCCTGTGGCGCGTAGGTTTTCTGCTGCAGCTGCTTCAGCGCGGCGGCATCCTGCTCTTCGGCGCTGGGCTTGTTGAAGTGCGACTGCAGGAAGTTCACCATCTGATTAAGGCGAATGTCGCCTCCGCCGATGGCCGCCAGCAGCTCCTCCATCTCATTGAAGTTGTAGCGCGGCAGCAGGTGCTTCTCCGCCTCTTTCAGGCTGATGCCCAGATGCGCCAGCTCGTCGTCGAGGATCTGGCGACCCGCGAGAATATTCTTGTCGCGATCCTGCTTGCGGAACCAGGCATGGATCTTCGAGCGTCCGCGGCTGGTGGTCACATAGCCCAGGTTCGGGTTCAGCCAGTCGCGGCTCGGGTTCGGCTGCTTCTGGGTGATGATCTCAATCTGATCGCCCATCTGTAGCTGATAGGTAAAGGGCACAATGCGCCCGCTAATCTTGGCCCCGATGCAGCGGTGGCCGACGTCGCTGTGGATATGGTAGGCAAAATCGAGCGGCGTCGATCCGGCAGGCAGATCCACCACGTCGCCTTTCGGGGTAAAGACATAGACGCGATCGTCAAAGACCTGGCTGCGCACCTCGTCGAGCATTTCGCCGGAGTCGGCCATCTCCTCCTGCCACGCGATCAGCTTACGCAGCCAGGCGATGCGATCCTCGTGGCTGTTGCGCGCTCCGGTCGCCGTCGTGCCCTCTTTATATTTCCAGTGGGCGGCGACGCCAAGTTCAGCATCCTCATGCATCTGCTTGGTGCGGATCTGGATCTCAACGGTTTTGCCCTCCGGTCCCAGCACCACGGTATGGATCGACTGATAGCCGTTCGGCTTCGGGTTTGCCACGTAGTCGTCAAACTCGTCCGGCAGATGACGATGATGAGTATGGACAATCCCCAGCGCGGCATAGCAGTCCTGCAGGCGCTCGGCGACGATACGCACCGCGCGAACGTCAAACAGCTCGTCAAAGGCGAGATCTTTCTTCTGCATTTTTCGCCAGATGCTGTAGATATGCTTCGGACGCCCATAAACTTCGGCTTTGACGCCCTCCTGCTTCATCTCGGCGCGCAGGTGCCTGACGAACTCATCGATATAGCGTTCGCGATCGATCCGCCGCTCGTGCAGCAGTTTAGCGATGCGCTTGTACTCTGCCGGATGCAGATAGCGGAAGCAGTAATCTTCCAGCTCCCACTTCAGCTGACCGATGCCCAATCGGTTCGCCAGCGGGGCGTAGATATTGGTGCACTCTTTGGCCGCCAGCACGCGCTCGTCTTCCGGCGCATCCTTTACCTCACGCAGGTGGGCGACGCGTTCGGCAAGCTTGATGACCACGCAGCGGAAATCATCCACCATCGCCAGCAGCATGCGGCGGACGTTATCGACCTGTTCAGAGGAGACGGCATCGGTATGCGTGGCCTTGAGCTGGCGAATAGCTGCCATATCGCGCACGCCGTAGATCAACGCGACAACGGACTTACTCACGCTTTCGCGCAGCACCGTTTCACTGACTACTTCGGCATCCGCCAGCGGGAAGAGCAGCGCGGCCTGCAGCGTATCGAGGTCCATACTGAGCATGGAGAGGATTTCGACCATCTCGACGCCGCGCCACAGCAGCAGCTCAGCGTCAGGGTGGCCCTGGGTATGTTGCAGGCAGTATGCCCAGGTTTCGGCTAAGCGCTCACACGAGGGCTGGCTGGCGATCCCCAGACTTGCGATCCATTTTTTCGAATCGAATTCACCCGCTCGATTAAGATGTGCACTTCTTACCGCAACCATTGTCCTCTCCTTTCAGGGACGAAGCCTGCCGGATTCGGCAAGCCAGAATTAATCACTCGTGCTCAAACAACACCATGGATTCCAGATGCCCGGTGTGCGGGAACATATCCAGCATCGTGAGGTGCGACATAGTGTAGCCCGCATTTAATAATGCTTCGCTGTCACGGGCAAGCGTCGCAGGGTTGCATGACACGTAGACCACCTTTTTTGGGGATAGTTTTAGCACGTGCTGCATTACGCCTGCCGCACCGGCGCGGGCCGGATCGAGCAGTACCTTGTTAAAACCGTGCTGTGCCCAGGGCTGCTTTGTGACGTCATCTTCCAGGTTTTCATGGAAAAAGGTCACATTCTGCAAGCCGTTCTGCTGCGCATTCTCCTTCGCCTTCTCGACCAGCGCGGCGACTCCCTCCACGCCCACCACGCTGGCGGCGCGTTTTGCCAGCGGCAGGGTAAAGTTGCCCATGCCACAGAAGAGATCCAGCACCCGGTCATCGGGCTGAACATCCAGCCACGCCAGCGCCCGATCTACCATCTGCTGGTTCACTTTATCATTAACCTGAATGAAATCACGCGGGCTAAAGGTCAGGCGTAGACCATCAGAAGTATACCAGGGCAGCTCGCCGGAGATCTGCTCCAGTATGGCGCTTTCCGGGGCAAGAAACAGCGCAACGCCTTGAGAATGCGAAAAGCGTTCCAGTTTTTCGCGATCGGCAAGGGAGAGAGGCGCAGTATGACGCAGCACCATCAGCGGGCCGTTATCGGCCAGCACCAGCTCAACGTGGCCGAGGTGGCGTATCCCCTCCAGACTCTGCAAGCATTCACGTAGTGAAGGAATTAACGCCTCAAGTTGGGGCGTCAGCACCGGGCAGCGCACCACGTTCACGATGTCGCTGGCGCTGGCTTTGCGAAAGCCCATCTCCAGCGTTTGCGTCTTCGGCTGATAGTTGAGGCTCAGCCGTGCCCGTCGCCGATAGCCCCACGGCTCGGCGGCAATGATGTCGTCCACCTCATTTTTCATCAGGCGTGCCAGCGCGCTGCTTTTGCTGCGCTGCTGCAGCGCCACGCTGGCGTGCTGCTGCTGACAGCCGCCGCAAACGCCAAAGTGCGGACACGGCGGCGTTTCACGTTCCGAACTGTCGTTCAGCCGCCGCTTCACCGTCCCGCGGGCGAACTGGCGTTTATCTTCAGTTAGCGTCACTTCGCCACGCTCGCCGGGCAGCAGTCCGGGCACGAACAGCGCTTTGCCGTTATGGCGTGCAACGCCCTGACCAAAGGGATCCAGGTCGTTTACTGTTACGGTTATGATCTCACGCGTCGTCACGCGCCGTTTTGCAGAGTAGAATTGCGCCATTGCCGAGATTTTTCTCAATCAAACATAATGACTCTAATTGTCCCATAACGGAACTCCATGACCAACTACAGCCTGCGGGCGCGAATGATGATTTTGATCTTAGCGCCAACCGTCCTGATCGGTTTACTGCTCAGCATTTTCTTTGTTGTCCATCGCTACAATGACTTACAGCAGCAGCTTGAGGACGCAGGGGCGAGCATTATCGAACCGCTGGCGGTAGCGAGCGAGTACGGTATGAACCTGCAGAACCGGGATTCCATCGGACAGCTGATCAGCGTTCTCCACCGCCGTCACTCCGACATTGTGCGGGCGATCTCCGTCTACGATGACAATAACCGGCTGTTTGTCACCTCTAACTCTCATCTCGATCCCAAAGCGTTAAGGCTGCCGGAGGGTGCGGCCTTCCCCAATGCCCTGGACGTCACGCGGCGGGGCGATCTGATGATCCTGCGCACGCCTATCGTCTCCGGGGGCTATTCGCCAGACGAGCCTGCCCTGCCGGGTATCAAAGCGGCACAAAACAGGCTGGGCTACGTCGCGCTGGAGCTGGATCTCCGTTCCGTGCGTTTACAGCAGTATAAAGAGATCTTTATCGCCACCCTGATGATGCTCTTCTGCACCGGGATCGCGCTGATCTTTGGCTGGCGGCTGATGCGCGACGTCACCGGACCGATCCGCAACATGGTCAATACGGTGGATCGCATCCGCCGGGGCCAGCTCGACAGCCGTGTAGAGGGTTTTATGTTGGGCGAGCTGGATATGCTGAAAAACGGCATCAACTCGATGGCGATGTCGCTGGCGGCCTACCACGAGGAGATGCAGCACAACATCGACCAGTCCACCTCGGATCTGCGTGAAACCCTTGAGCAGATGGAGATCCAGAACGTCGAGCTGGACCTGGCAAAGAAGCGCGCCCAGGAGGCGGCACGCATCAAGTCGGAGTTTCTGGCCAATATGTCTCACGAGCTGCGTACCCCGCTGAACGGCGTGATTGGTTTTACCCGGCTGACGTTGAAATCTGAGCTGACGCCTACCCAGCGTGACCACCTGCACACCATTGAGCGCTCGGCCAATAACCTGCTCACCATCATCAACGACGTGCTGGACTTCTCCAAGCTGGAGGCCGGGAAGCTGATCCTCGAGAGCATTCCTTTCCCGCTGCGTAACGCCCTTGACGAGGTGGTCACGCTGCTAGCCCACTCCGCTCATGACAAAGGGTTGGAGCTAACCCTCAACGTCAAAAATGACGTGCCGGATAACGTGATTGGCGATCCGCTGCGCCTGCAGCAGGTCATTACCAACCTGGTGGGTAACGCCATTAAGTTTACCGAAAACGGCAACATTGACGTGCTGGTGGAGAAGCGCGCCCTGAGCAACAACAAGGTGCAGATTGAGATGCAGATCCGCGATACCGGCATCGGCATTCCGGAGCGCGATCAGTCCCGGCTTTTCCAGGCGTTTCGCCAGGCGGATGCCAGCATCTCCCGACGCCACGGCGGCACCGGGCTGGGGCTGGTGATCACCCAGAAGCTGGTTAATGAAATGGGGGGCGATATCTCCTTCCACAGCCAGCCCGGGCGCGGCTCGACCTTCTGGTTCCATATCAATCTCGATCTTAACCCCAACGTCATCAGCGAAGGGCTGCCTACCGACTGCCTCGCCGGCAAACGGCTGGCCTACGTTGAGCCAAATGCCGCCGCTGCTCAGAGCACGCTGGATCTGCTTCAGGGGACGCCGCTTGAGGTGATCTACAGTCCGACCTTCTCGGCATTGCCGGAGGATCGCTACGATATCCTGCTGCTGGCGGTGCCGGTGACCCTGCGCGAGCCGCTCACTATGCAGCATGAGCGGCTGGCGAAGGCCGCCGCTATGAGCGACTTCCTGCTGCTGGCGCTGCCGTGCCATATGCAGATCAACGCCGAGCGCTTCAAGCAAGAGGGTGCCGCTGCCTGTCTGTTAAAACCGCTGACGGCCACACGCCTGCTGCCCGCCCTGACCGAATACTGCCGTCTTAACCACCCCCGGGAGCAGGCGCTGAACGACGACCGCAAGCTGCCGATGAGCGTAATGGCGGTAGATGACAATCCGGCTAATTTGAAGCTTATTGGCGCGCTGCTTGACGATCGGGTGCAGCACGTCGAGCTGTGCGACAGCGGACATAACGCGATCGATCGCGCGAAGCAGATGCAGTTCGATCTGATCCTGATGGATATTCAGATGCCCGATATCGACGGCATCCGCGCCTGCGAAACCATTCGCCAGCTGCCGCACCAGCAGCAGACGCCGGTGATCGCGGTAACGGCTCACGCCATGGCCGGACAAAAAGAGAAGCTGCTGAGCGCGGGCATGAGTGGTTATCTGGCGAAGCCGATTGAAGAGGATAAGCTCCATAGCCTGCTGCTGCGCTATCTCCCCGGCCCAGGCGTCAGCCAGTGGCTAACGCCGCCGGAACCGGAGCCGGTGGAAGCGCCGGTCAATGCTGACGTCTCGCTGGACTGGCAGTTGGCCCTGCGCCAGTCAGCCAATAAACCCGATCTGGCGCGGGAGATGTTACAGATGTTGATCGCCTTCCTGCCGGAGATCCGTAATAAGGTTGAGGAGCAGCTGGTGGGGGAAGCGCCCGAGGAGTTGACGGAGGCCATCCACAAGCTGCACGGCAGCTGTGGCTACAGCGGCGTACCGCGCCTCAAGCGGCTGTGCCATTTGATTGAACACCATCTGCGCAGCGGCATGCCCGCAGAGGATCTGGAGCCAGAGTTCCTGGAGCTGCTGGATGAGATGGATAACGTGGCACGGGAAGCGCGCAGGTGGATTGGGTGATAGATCGTGGTAACGCCGGGCGGCAGTGCGTTTGCCCGGCCTGTGGTTAGGTTAACGCAAGCCCTGGCCCGCCTTCAGCACCGCCGCCACGTTACGCGCCGTCATGCGCACGTTTTCCGCCGCGTTTTTCAGGGCATCATCCAGCGTGCAGATGCCATAGATCACGCTGAATACCGCGTCGATCCCGTGCTGGTGCACCACGCCGACGTCCGACGTCAGGCTACCGGCAATGCCGATCACCGGCTTGTTGTAGCGCTTCGCCACCTTTGCTACGCCCACCGGCACTTTGCCGTGCACGGTCTGGCTGTCGATCCGCCCTTCGCCGGTGATGACCAGATCCGCTTCTGCAACATAGCGATCGAGATGCAGCGCGTCGGTGACAATCTCAATGCCCTGGCGCAGTTCTGCTCCGCAGAAGGCGTACAGCGCCGCGCCCATCCCTCCAGCTGCCCCGCCACCGGCCAGATCCAGCACGTCGAGATCCAGATCGCGCTTGATCAGCTGGGCATAGTGCCCCAGCGCCTCATCGAGACGGGCGATCATCTCCGGCGTCGCCCCTTTCTGCGGCCCAAAGATGGCGGATGCGCCCTCTTTGCCGGTCAGGGGGTTGGTGACGTCGCAGGCGACCTCAATGCGGCAGTTGTGCAGCCGACTGTCCAGCGCGCTGATGTCGATCCGGGAGAGCGTCTCCAGCGCGCCGCCGCCCTGGCCAATGGCGTTGCCTTCGTTATCCAGCAGTTTCGCCCCGAGCGCCTGCACCATACCCGCGCCACCGTCGTTAGTGGCGCTGCCACCGATGCCAATAATAATATGCTTCACGCCCCCGTCCAGCGCATGGCGGATCAGCTCCCCCGTTCCCCACGAGGTGGTGATCAGCGGATTACGCTGCTCGGGTGCGACCAGCTCAAGGCCGCTGGCGGCCGCCATCTCAATGAATGCGCTCTGCTCGTCGCCGGAGAGACCATAGAATCCCTCTACCTGGGTGCCTAGCGGGCCGGTAACGGCAACCTGTACGATCCGCCCCTGCGTGGCAGCGACCATCGCTTCAACCGTGCCTTCACCACCATCCGCCACCGGCAGTTTGATATAGTCCGCCGCCGGAAAGATCTCACGAAAGCCCTCCTCGATGGCGGTCGCGACATCAAGGGCGCTCAAACTCTCTTTATAAGAGTCCGGTGCGATAACAATTTTCATAAGCCGTCCTTACGCAGAGTGATTGCCTAACCCTACAGCCGGAAAAACAGGGAACAGGCCGATCCCGCCGGGACCGGCCTCTGCATTAACGCACCATGCACGGACGTTTGTTATCAAACGTCCAGCCAGGGATCAGATACTGCATGCCCATGGCATCGTCACGCGCGCCGAGACCGTGCTTCTGATACAGCTCGTGCGCCTTCATCACCTGATCCATATCCAGCTCGACGCCCAGACCCGGCGTGCTCGGCACCTGCACCATCCCGCCTTTGATCTCGAACGGCGCTTTGGTCAGGCGCTGGTTGCCCTCCTGCCAGATCCAGTGGGTATCGATAGCGGTGATTTTACCCGGCGCGGCGGCCGCCACATGGGTAAACATCGCCAGCGAAATGTCGAAGTGGTTGTTGGAGTGCGAACCCCAGGTCAGGCCGAACTCGTGGCACATCTGCGCCACGCGCACGGAGCCTTGCATGGTCCAGAAGTGCGGATCCGCCAGCGGGATATCGACGGACTGCAGGGAGAGCGTATGGCCCATCTGCCGCCAGTCGGTGGCGATCATGTTGGTGGCGGTCGGCAAGCCGGTGGCGCGACGGAACTCGGCCATCACCTCACGGCCAGAGAAGCCCTGCTCAGCACCGCACGGATCCTCCGCGTAGGCCAGCACGCCCTTCAGGTGCTTACCGATGTTGATCGCTTCGGCCAGCGACCATGCGCCATTCGGGTCGAGGGTAACGCGCGCCTGCGGGAAGCGTTTCGCCAGCGCCACGATAGACTCGGCCTCCTCTTCCCCCGCCAGCACGCCGCCTTTGAGTTTGAAATCGTTAAAGCCATATTTTTCATACGCCGCTTCGGCCAGGCGCACCACGCGATCCGGGGTCATCGCCTCTTCATGGCGCACGCGATACCAGTCGCACTTGTCATCCGGCTGGCTCTGGTACGGCAGCGGCGTCGCTTTGGCGTTGCCGACGTAGAACAGGTAGCCGAGCATCTCTACTTCGCTGCGCTGCTGACCGTCGCCAAGCAGGGTCGCCACGTTAACGCCCAGGTGCTGACCCAGCAGGTCCAGCATCGCGGCTTCGATACCGGTCACCACGTGGATGGTGGTGCGCAGGTCGAAGGTTTGCAGGCCGCGGCCCGCCGAGTCACGATCCGCAAACTGGTTGCGTACCGCGGTCAGAGTGTTTTTGTACTCGCCAACGGTTTTGCCCACCACCAGCGCGGCGGCATCTTCCAGCGTCTGGCGGATCTTCTCGCCGCCTGGGATCTCGCCCACGCCGGTGTGACCAGAGTTGTCTTTAATGATAACGATGTTACGGGTGAAGAACGGCGCGTGCGCCCCGCTCAGGTTCATCAGCATGCTGTCGTGGCCCGCAACCGGGATAACCTGCATGGACGTTACAACCGGGGTAGAGAATGGGTTACTCATCGTTTAATCCTTTTTCTGACAAATTTAGTGTCGACCAAAGACGGGACGTTTGCGATCGAACGTCCAGCCGGGGATCAGGTATTGCATCGGGCCTGCGTCATTACGCGCCCCGCCCGGGAGCTTTTTATACAGCTCGTGGGCCTTCTGTACCTGGTCCCAGTCCAGCTCCACGCCAAGGCCTGGCGCGTCCGGCACGGCAATCTGACCGTGCTTGATCTCTAGCGGCTGTTTGGTCAGGCGCGCATCGCCCTCCTGCCAAATCCAGTGGGTGTCGATGGCGGTCGGATTACCCGGCGCGGCGGCACCGACGTGGGTAAACATCGCCAGCGAAATATCAAAGTGGTTATTGGAGTGGCAGCCCCAGGTCAGACCCCAGTCGTCGCACAGCTGCGCCACGCGCACCGCGCCGGAGAGGGTCCAGAAGTGCGGATCCGCCAGCGGGATATCTACCGCGTTGAGCATGACCGCGTGGCCCATCTCACGCCAGTTGGTGGCGATCATATTGGTGGCCACCGGCAGACCCGTTGCCCGCCGGAACTCCGCCATCACTTCCCGCCCGGAGAAGCCCTGCTCTGCCCCACACGGATCCTCCGCGTAGGTCAGCACATCGTTCAGCCCTTTGCAGAGTTCAATGGCCTCATCCAGCAGCCACGCGCCGTTCGGGTCAACGGTAATGCGGGCGTCGGGGAAGTGTTTTTTCAGGGCGCGGGCGGTGTCGATCTCCTGCTCGCCCGGCAGCACGCCGCCTTTCAGTTTGAAATCTTTAAAGCCGTAGCGATCCTGCGACGCCTCGGCCAGGCGAACCACCGCCTCGCTGGTCATCGCCTCCTGATGGCGCAGATGATACCAGTCGTGATTGCCCTCGGTTTTGACGAGATACGGCAAATCGGTCTTCTGGCGATCGCCGACGTAGAACAGGTAGCCGAGCACCGTCACGGCGTCGCGCTGTTTACCTGGTCCCAGCAGCTCGCAGACCGGCACGCCAAGAGTTTTACCCAGCAGGTCGAGCAGCGCGGCCTCCAGGGCTGCTACCGCGTTAACCCGCAGCTCAAAGGTCCAGGCACCTTTACCAAAGGTATCAAAATCAGCCGCCTGGTTGCCTTTGTGTACCCGCTGCACCACCTGATTCAGGCGGGCAACCTGCTGGCCGATCACCATTGGGATCGCGTCGGTCAGCGTCTTGAGGATCACTTCACCGCCGGGGGCTTCCCCAACGCCGGTATTCCCGGCGCTGTCGGTCAGCACCACGATATTGCGGGTGAAGTAAGCGTTATGTGCCCCGCCGATATTCATCAGCATGCTGTCGTAGCCAGCGACGGGGATCACTTTCATATCGGTAATAACGGGGCTGGATTGTGTATTCATCATTAGCGTCCTGTCACAGGTTTCAGTTCGACACGTTTGATATCGCCCACAATAACCAGATAGCTGAGTACCGCTACCAGAGCATGGACACCAACGTAGATCAGCGCACCGTTAAAGGAGCCGGTGGTGCCCACGATGTAGCCAATGGCGATCGGGGTGACGATCCCGGACACGTTGCCGAACATGTTGAACAGACCGCCGGAGAGGCCGCTGATCTCTTTCGGTGCGGTGTCGGCCATCACGGCCCAGCCCAGCGCGCCGATGCCTTTGCCGAAGAAGGCCATCGCCATAAAGCCGATGATCATCCACTCTGTGTCTACGTAGTTACAGAACACCATCACCATCGACAGCAGCATACCCAACACGATAGGTGTTTTACGGGCAATGTTCAGCGAGCCGGTACGACGCATCAGCCAGTCGGAGATGATGCCGCCCAGCACGCCGCCAGCGAAGCCGCAGATAGCCGGGACAGAGGCGACAAAGCCCGCTTTCAGAATCGACATGCCGCGTGCCTGCACCAGATAAACCGGGAACCAGGTGATAAAGAAGTAGGTCAGGGCGTTGATGCAGTACTGGCCGATATAGACACCAATCATCATGCGCGAGTTAAGCAGCTGCTTAATCTGCGCCCACTTGACGCTGAACGGCACTTTCACTTTGTTACCCGGCTGATCCATGTTAATCAGCCCGCCGCCTTCAGCGATGTACTCCAGCTCTTTCTTGTTCACGCCAGGGTGCTGATTCGGCTCATGGATCACCTTCAGCCAGACAAAGCTGATAATAATGCCGAGGCCGCCCATGAAGAAGAAGACGTGTGACCAGCCCACCTCGTGGGTCAGCCAGCCCATGATCGGGGCGAAGATAACGGTGGCAAAATACTGGGCGGAGTTAAAGATGGCCACCGCAGTGCCCCTCTCCTGCGCCGGGAACCAGGCCGCCACGATGCGACTGTTGCCGGGGAAGGACGGCGCTTCCGCTAAGCCCACCAGGAAACGCAGGGTAAAGAGCGCAACGATGATGCCGAAGCCGCTGAAAATATCCACGAAGCCCTGCAGCAAGGTAAACAGGGACCAGATGAAGATCGACCAGAAGTAGACGCGTTTGGAACCAAAGCGGTCAAGCAGCCAGCCGCCCGGGATTTGGCCAATAACATAGGCCCATGAAAATGCAGAGAAAACATACCCCATGCCAACAGCATCGAGACCGATATCTTTTGCCATTTCGGAGCCGGCAATAGACAGCGTCGCGCGGTCACCATAGTTGAAGGACGTGACGATAAACAGCATCACCACTATCCAGTAGCGGGCGTTGGTGCGCTTTTCGGCGCTGCTCGCTGCGTGGCTTAATGAACTCATTATTGCACTCCTGAATTATAGCGTTGAGCTACATTCATTCTGAAAAGCACAACCTGTAGGGAGATCAGAATGACGTACTGGTGTTTTATTGCAGTATCTGTGCAGCGGCTCGTTATTACCCTGCGTACTGCGTTTTAATAACTGGCGAGAAAAGTATATGAAGCGGCCAGATTCGGCTCACCGTGCAAGCACACAACATTCAGGATGCTTATAGTTCTGCTTTGGGGCATAGGCCCAAATCGATGGGGGGTAGTTCACGGAATTGAAAAGCGTAGGGATAAAAGAGAAGAAAAAGGACGATGGCCCTCCACAGCCGGGAGGGCGGAAAGGCGTTTATTTTAGCAGGGTTCCCCACTGCTCAACCCACGGGTTCGACTCCGTCTCCGGCTCGGGATGCTCGCTGGCGTCAATCAGCAGAACCTCACCGACGCGCTGCGCCTGCTGCTCTGCAAGCAGCTCGGCAAATCGCTTCCCGCCGCCGCAGAAGTGGGAGTAGGTGCTGTCCCCCAGCGCAATCACGCCGTAGCGCAGGTTAGGCTGATAGCCGAGCGAGTCGCGGATCGCCGCGTAGAGCGGCGCAATATTATCCGGCAGATCGCCCTGCCCCGTCGTAGAGGTGACCACCAGCACGGTCTTGTCCTGGTAATGCGCCCAGTCCGCCAGCGTCCCATCCTCAAAGACCTTAACCTTATGACCCTGAGCGGTTAGCAGCGTCTCCGCCTCTTCGGCCACCAGCAATGAGTTGCCATACATGGTGCCAACAAAAATACCAATCTCTGCCATTTTTCACTCCCTGGTTGCTACCTGATACGTTTCATCCTGGTCGCTGTCCGGCACAAACTCAACCCTTTCATTCATCGGGAGAAGGCCGCGCCAGCCAAACTGGGTTAACGCCTGCATCCAGACGTCGTCCAGCCCGGCGCGCAACGTCAACGGCTCGCCGGTAAAGGGGTGGTTCAGCGACAGCTCGCTGGCGTGCAGCATCAGCCGGTTCAGGCCAAAGTGCGCCGCCGCGCTGCGGTTCTGCCGCAGATCGCCATGCTTGCTGTCGCCAATAATCGGGTGCCGCAGATGAGCAAGGTGGCGACGCAGCTGGTGCTTACGCCCGGTTTGCGGATCCAGCTCCACCAGCCCGTAGCGGGTGGTCGGAAACTTGCTGATGGCGACCGGCAGCTCAACGGTGGCCAGCCCACGGTAGCGGGTCACGGCTGGCTGCGGCTCTTTATCAGCCCGGGCGAACTTATCGGCGATCTTATCCAGCTCCTCTACCAGCGGATAGTCCAGCGTTGCGGCATCCATCAGCCAGCCGCGGACAATCGCATGGTAGCGCTTCTGGATCTGATGCTGCTCAAACTGCTGGGAGAGCCGCCGCCCCGCCTCGCTGGATAGCCCCATCAGCAGCACGCCGGAGGTCGGCCGATCCAGGCGGTGAGCGGTAAAGACGTGCTGGCCGATCTGGTCGCGCACGGTCTGCATCACCACCACTTTTTCATCACGATCGAGCCAGCTACGGTGCACCAGCCAGCCGGAGGGCTTGTTCACTGCCACCAGCCACTCATCCTGATAGATAATCTCCAGCATCAGGCATCGCTACCGGTAAAGAGTGCGTCAAGGCGTTGCAGATGCACAATAATGACGTCACGCAGCGGATCGCTGGCGTCCAGCGCCATCTCATAGTAGGGGGTAACGGCAAAGGCCTGCGGTAGCGGCTGGCCGCTGTCCAGCAGAGCGTGCATACGCGGGATCAGCACCCACTGCAGCCACTCCAGCGGCGCAAGCGTATCCAGGCAGAAGGGCTGGGTGCTGGCAAACGCGCTGCTCTCTGGCGCAACGCCCTGCCAGGCATTTTTCTCGCGCAGCAGCGCCTCAATGGCGTGCAGCTGTTCGCGTACGCTGATATGAAGAGACATAGAAACCTCGAATGACGATCGAACTGGCGCGCAGAATAGCATTGCGGGGGAAGAAATAAAAAAGGGAGCACTGTAATTAAACAGTGCTCCCGGTTCGTTTAGCAGCAGTCCAGCTACCTTGTTGCTCCCTGCTCATCCATGAAAACTTTTCCTGCGGTCTCCTGACCTGTTCATCCGTAAACCGTGCTGCCTGCTCGCATCGCCCGATACGACACGCTTAATCCGTTAAGCGACTTCCTAATCATCCTGATCCACCGGATATCCTGCCCGGCTCACATTCTCCTTCCTGGAGGTGTCCTTCAACGCGCTCCGGCGTTATCCTCTTTGCTTCATCCTGAAGCCTTTCCCTGCGATACCTTCCCGATATGTCCTGATTAAGAAGCGACATCATCCTGACATTCACTTCTTGCGCGACATCCTGTCAACACAGATAGAATCGGACTTTCCGCTTCGTCTTGCAAGCACGCCATAAGACTTTAGTACGGATTAATTTGCGTTAAAGAGCGGCTAATTTTCAGCAACTGACTGATAAAAAATAAATTTATCAATTTTACATATTAAAAATATTTTTTAACAAAATGGCAATATCCTACAGGCTTGTAAGAGATCTCTCACAAGCGTTATAGCGGAATGGATTACACAACAGGTTCAAGCTGGTTGAGAAAGAGGGTCACCGACGAGGCCAGCACGGTACGTTGACGCGTACCCAACGTCTCTTTTACCACCTCGCCGGTCAAGTTACAGATCGAGATGACGTCAAGTTCACTGTCGAGCGTCGCAATAAATAGCGTTGGTGAGAGCTTTAATCGCTTTTGCGTCACCAAATGACCAATGAGATTCTCCTGAACGCGCAGGAAATCGTCCGCACTCCAGGTTTGCAGGAGCGTCAGCGTCTCATTATCGAATCGTGCCAGCATATCACCGGCAAACTGTGAGGAATAGAAGCTGTGAACTGCTGGTTGTATCACAATATCTAATGCACGTTCAACAGCGTTTACATTCGGTTCTGCATCAAAAGGCTGGGGCTGCCAGATCACCCGGTCATTAAGCGAGGAGATGACGCAGGGCGACGGCACGCCGTAAAGCGCTTCGCTCTGCGGCCAGCTATTATGGGTCTCGTGCCAGGCGTCGCAGTAGCGCGCGGTAAAAGCCTTCAGGGCGTGGGATGTCTCTTGGTCCACCGGTTCCTCTCTTCACTCAGCCAGGATAAACTTATGGCAAAGAGTTTACCTGCAAAACGGCGATGAAACATGTCTTCTTATGATAACCACCAGGCGCTGGCTGGCCTGACCCTGGGTAAAACTACCCGCTACCAGGATGTTTATGATGCAACCCTGCTGCAGGGCGTTCCCCGCAGCCTGAATCGCGATCCCCTTGGCCTGCACGCTGGAAGCTTGCCCTTCCACGGCGGCGACATCTGGAGCCTGTATGAGCTGTCATGGCTCAACGATAACGGCCTGCCGCAGGTGGCGGTGGGCCATGTTGAGCTGGACTATGCCAGCGTCAACCTTGTGGAGTCGAAAAGCTTTAAGCTCTACCTGAATAGCTTTAACCAGACGCGCTTTAGCAGCTGGGAGGAGGTCCGCGCCACGCTGGCACGCGATCTCAGCGCCTGCGCGCAGGGCGAAGTAAGCGTAATGCTCTATTCGTTAGATGAGATTGAAGGCCAGCCGATTGCCCACTTCAACGGCAAGTGCATTGATAACCAGGATATCGTGATCGATGACTACCAGTTCAACGCTGACTATCTACAAAACGCCGCCGCTGGCCGCGTGGTAGAGGAGACGCTGGTCAGTCATCTGCTGAAGTCTAACTGTCTAATCACGCACCAGCCGGATTGGGGTTCAGTTCAGATTCAGTATCGCGGGCCGCAGATCGATCGTGAGAAGCTCCTGCGCTATTTGGTCTCCTTCCGCCATCACAACGAGTTTCACGAGCAGTGCGTGGAGCGCATCTTCAACGATCTGCTGCGCTTCTGCCAGCCGGAAAAGCTGAGCGTCTATGCCCGCTACACCCGTCGTGGTGGCCTGGATATCAATCCATGGCGGAGTAACACTGACTTCCAGCCTGCCACGGGCCGTCTGGTGCGTCAGTAACGGTGGCAAAAAGTACGATTTTTTACTGATTTGCGCGGTGGATTCCGCGCCTGAGGTTGTTAAACGTCATAAGCCAGGGCTATTGTAATCAGAGGGAGCGGCGATCTTCGCCCCATAAGGAGTTCACTTGATTACACATATTAGCCCGCTAGGCTCAATGGACCTGTTGTCGCAGCTGGAAGTCGATATGCTCAAAAGCTCGGCCAGCAGCGACCTTTATCAACTGTTTCGTAACTGTTCACTTGCCGTTCTAAACTCAGGAAGCCAGACCGACAGTAGTAAAGAGCTGCTTTCCCGCTTCGAGAATTTTGATATCAACGTGTTACGCCGTGAACGCGGCGTCAAGCTGGAGCTGATCAACCCGCCGGAAGAGGCGTTCGTTGATGGGCGAATTATCCGCTCGCTCCAGGCTAACCTCTTTGCCGTGCTGCGCGACATTCTCTTCGTCAACGGACAAATCCATAACGCCGGGCGCTTCCAGCACCTTAACCTGGAAAGTTCTACCCATATTAGCAACCTGGTGTTCTCGATCCTGCGTAACGCCCGGGCGCTGCACGTGGGTGAAGCCCCCAATATGGTAGTGTGCTGGGGCGGCCACTCGATCAACGAAACCGAATATCTCTATGCCCGCCGGGTCGGAACCCAGCTGGGTCTGCGCGAGCTGAACATCTGTACCGGCTGCGGGCCGGGGGCGATGGAAGCGCCGATGAAAGGTGCCGCGGTGGGCCATGCCCAGCAGCGCTATAAAGAGGGACGCTTTATCGGCATGACCGAGCCGTCCATTATCGCCGCTGAGCCACCTAACCCGCTGGTTAACGAGCTGGTGATTATGCCGGATATTGAGAAGCGTCTGGAAGCCTTCGTGCGCATCGCCCACGGGATCATTATCTTCCCCGGCGGAGTGGGTACGGCAGAGGAGCTGCTCTATCTGCTCGGCATTCTGATGCACCCGGCCAACCAGCATCAGGTGCTGCCGCTGATCCTCACCGGTCCGAAACAGAGCGCCGACTACTTCCGCGTGCTGGATGAGTTTATCACCCACACGCTCGGGGAATCGGCCCGCCGCTACTACCGCATCATCATTGACGATGCGCCGGAAGTGGCTCGGCAGATGAAAAAAGCGATGCCGCTGGTGAAAGAGCACCGTCGCAATACCGGGGACGCCTACAGCTTTAACTGGTCTATCCGTATTGCGTCGGATCTGCAGATGCCTTTCGAGCCGACCCACGAGAACATGGCCAACCTTCAGCTCTATCCGGATCGGCCGGTCGAGATGCTGGCGGCGGACCTGCGCCGGGCCTTCTCCGGGATCGTGGCGGGTAACGTTAAAGAGGTCGGTATTCGCGCCATTGAAGCCGCTGGGCCGTACAAGATCCACGGCGACCGGGCAATGATGCGCCGGATGGACGATCTGCTGCAGGGCTTCGTTGCCCAGCACCGCATGAAGCTGCCTGGCTCGGCCTATATTCCCTGCTACGAAATTTCTGCCTGATTCTCCTGTCATGCCGGGTGGCGCTGCGCTTACCCGGCCTACTCAATGTATATGCCGTCCTTATGTTTCTGAACCCCCCATCAATAAGCAATCGATTGCTTATAAAACACACCCCGTTATTTATGCAGAAAAGTTTTGCTTAAATTTGATAAAACGCTGCTATTAGCGCCTTTTACCGCGTGATTATCGTATTTCGCGTCCGCCGCTTTGATCGCAAATCCTGGCGATGGTAGCCTTCGCCACCATAAATCTCCCCATGCGCTTTTTTCACAGCGTGTTGGTCTAAACCTATCCACATAGAAAGTGGATTATTGCAATTGAGATCGCGATCACTGTCAGAGTCATCACTTAAATGTATCTTGCCGCCGCAAAATGTAACGAAGAAAAACTATTCCAATACGTTACTTCCCGAATTTCATATTACCGTCAGGTACTTTTTCATTGGATTTGACTAAGCGCCTGGCATTTAGCTTTTAAAGTAAATGGAGATAGAGATGGAAACCACGCAAACCAGCACTATTGTTTCGCAGGAAACGCGAAGCACATGGCGTAAGAGCGATACCATGTGGATGCTGGGCCTGTACGGCACGGCGATTGGCGCAGGGGTTCTTTTCCTGCCGATTAACGCCGGCGTCGGCGGTATGATCCCCCTGATCATCATGGCGATTATCGCCTTCCCGATGACCTTTTTTGCCCACCGCGGCCTGACCCGTTTCGTGCTGTCCGGGAAAAACCCCGGGGAAGACATCACCGAAGTGGTGGAAGAGCACTTTGGCGTGGGGGCCGGTAAGGTCATCACCCTGCTCTACTTCTTCGCTATCTATCCGATCCTGCTGGTCTACAGCGTGGCGATCACCAACACCGTGGATAGCTTCCTGACCCACCAGCTGGGCATGGTTTCGCCGCCGCGCGTCGTGCTCTCGCTGATCCTGATCGTTGGCATGATGACCATCGTACGCTTTGGCGAGAAGATGATCGTGAAAGCGATGAGCATCCTGGTGTTCCCGTTTGTCATTGCCCTGATGCTGCTGGCGCTCTACCTGATCCCGCAGTGGAACGGCGCAGCGCTGGAGACCCTCTCCTTTGATGCTGCCGCTAACACCGGCCAGGGCCTGTGGATGACCCTGTGGCTGGCGATCCCGGTGATGGTCTTCTCCTTCAACCACTCACCGATCATCTCCTCCTTCGCCGTTGCCAAGCGCGAAGAGTATGGTGATGAGGCTGAGAAAAAGTGCTCCCGCATCCTCTCATATGCTCACATCATGATGGTGCTGACGGTAATGTTCTTCGTCTTCAGCTGCGTACTGAGCCTGGCCCCGGCCGATCTGATCGCGGCGAAAGAGCAGAACATCTCCATCCTCTCTTACCTGGCTAACCACTTCCATGCCCCGGTGATTGAGTGGATGGCACCGATTATCGCCATGGTCGCGATCACTAAATCCTTCCTCGGCCACTACCTGGGCGCGCGCGAAGGCTTTAACGGGATGGTCATTAAGTCCCTGCGCGGCAAAGGCAAAACCATTGAACTGAGCAAGCTGAACCGTATCACTGCGATCTTCATGCTGCTGACCACCTGGCTGGTGGCGACGCTGAACCCGAGCATCCTCGGCCTGATCGAGACCCTCGGCGGCCCGGTTATCGCGATGATCCTGTTCCTGATGCCGATGTATGCCATTCAGAAAGTACCGGCCATGCGCAAATACAGCGGCCATATCAGCAACGCGTTTGTGGTGGTGATGGGCCTGATCGCTATCTCCGCTATCTTCTACTCGCTGTATCATCTCTTTGCCGCTTAATTAGCTCCCCCCTCGCCGCCCACCCGGGCGGCGAACCCAAACCAACGCTCTGGACAATGCATTATGATCAGCGTATTCGATATCTTTAAAATTGGTATTGGTCCCTCCAGCTCGCATACCGTCGGGCCAATGAAAGCCGGAAAGCAGTTCATTGATGACCTCATTAACCGCGGGATCCTTGCCGATACGACGCGTGTCGTGGTTGACGTCTATGGCTCGCTGTCCCTTACCGGCAAAGGTCACCATACCGATATTGCCATTATTATGGGCCTTGCGGGCAACCTGCCGGACAGCGTCGATATTGATGCCATCCCGGCGTTTATTGCGGATGTGAGCGCCCGGGGCCGTCTGCCGCTGGCGAACGGTCAGCATGAGGTGGATTTTCCTCTTGAGCAGAGCATGAATTTCCATGCTGATAATCTCTCCCTGCATGAAAACGGGATGCGCATCAGCGCCCTGGCCGGTGAGCAGTTGCTCTATAGCCAGACCTACTACTCCATCGGCGGCGGGTTTATCGTTGATGAGGCGCACTTCGGTCAAGCCAACTTCTCGCCGGTAGCCGTGCCTTATCCCTATAAGAGCGCTGCCGATCTGCAGCGTCACTGCCAGCAGACCGGCCTGTCGCTCTCCGGACTGATGATGGAGAACGAGCTGGCCCTGCACAGTAAAGCGGCGCTGGAGCAGCACTTCGCCAGCGTCTGGGCGGTGATGCGCGGCGGAATCGAGCGCGGCACGACCACCGAAGGGGCATTACCAGGCAAGCTGCGCGTACCGCGTCGGGCAGCAGCGCTGCGCCGGATGCTGGTGAGCAGCGATAAAACCAGCAGCGATCCGATGGCGGTCGTTGACTGGATCAACATGTTTGCGCTGGCGGTAAACGAAGAGAACGCCGCTGGGGGGCGCGTGGTGACAGCCCCTACCAACGGCGCATGCGGCATCGTTCCTGCTGTGCTGGCCTATTACGATAAATTTATCCGCGAAGTGAACGCTAACTCGCTGGCGCGCTACCTGCTGGTATGCAGCGCCATCGGCTCGCTCTATAAGATGAACGCCTCTATCTCCGGCGCGGAGGTAGGCTGCCAGGGCGAAGTGGGCGTCGCCTGCTCAATGGCGGCGGCCGGGCTGACAGAGCTGCTGGGCGGCAGCCCGGCGCAGGTCTGCATTGCGGCGGAAATCGGCATGGAGCACAACCTGGGACTTACCTGCGATCCGGTTGCCGGTCAGGTTCAGGTTCCCTGTATCGAGCGTAACGCCATCGCCTCCGTCAAAGCGGTCAATGCTGCACGCATGGCCCTGCGCCGTACCAGCGAGCCGCGCGTCTGCCTCGACAGAGTCATTGAGACGATGTACGAGACCGGCAAGGATATGAACGCCAAATATCGGGAGACCTCCCGCGGCGGGCTGGCAATGAAAATCGTCGCCTGCGACTGATCCCCTTCGGGTGATGAATGGTCTCCGCCTCCCGTCAATGATACCCTTAGCCGGTCTGTCATTGTCGGGAGGCTTACGTGGCCATTCATCTGCTTATCGTTGATGCGCTTAACCTTATTCGTCGTATTCATGCCGTACAGGGTTCGCCCTGCGTGGATGCCTGTTCGCACGCCCTGGGACAGCTGATTGTTCACAGCCAGCCGACCCATGCGGTGGCGGTGTTTGACGACGAGGCCCGCAGCAGCGGCTGGCGGCATCAGAAGCTGCCGGACTACAAGGCAGGCCGCCCACCGATGCCCGACTCCCTGCACGATGAAATGCCTGCCCTGCGCGCCGCCTTTGAACAGCGCGGCGTGCGCTGCTGGATCTCCGAGGGCAACGAGGCGGACGATCTCGCCGCCACGCTGGCGGTGAAGGTAGCCCAGGCGGGGCATCAGGCGACCATCGTCTCGACCGACAAAGGCTACTGCCAGCTACTCTCCCCCACTCTGCGCATTCGCGACTACTTCCAGAAGCGCTGGCTGGATGCCCCCTTTATCGAGAGCGAGTTTGGCGTTCTGCCGGAGCAGCTAACGGACTTCTGGGGACTGGCGGGCATCAGCAGTTCGAAAATACCCGGCGTCGCGGGGATTGGTCAGAAGAGCGCCGCCCAGCTGCTGGCGCAGTTTCACACTTTAGAAGGGATCTATGCCCATCTGAACGATGTGCCAGAGAAGTGGCGCAGCAAGCTGGAGGCTCACCGGGAGATGGCGTTTATCTGCCGCGAGGTGGCACAGCTCCAGACGGATCTGCACCTCGACGGCAATTTACAACAGCTAAGGTTAATCGCGTAGGCCCGGTAAGCGCAGCGCCACCGGGCGAAACGGTCTGTTCTAGCGTTCGTCGCGACGGCCACCGACGGCCGCCCACCAGCGACGGACGTGCACCGTCACCTCTTCGCGGTCGTGATAGAGCTGACGGGCCTGGATCTGGGCGTTAATGCCGTTCTCCTCCAGCTGCTGCTGGATATAAGCCAGGTTGTTTGATACTTCCTCATAGCGCTTCTTCATCGGCAGCTTGAGGTTGAAGATAGCCTCCCGGCACCAGCCGTTAACCAGCCACTGGGCCATCAGCGCCGCCACCTTAGCAGGCTTTTCCACCATATCGCACACCAGCCAGGTAATGTTGCTCCGCGTCGGGCGATACTTAAAGCCATCTTCTCGCAGCCAGGTCACCTGCCCGGTATCCATCAGGCTCTGCGCCATCGGGCCGTTATCCACTGACGCGACCCACATGTTGCGCTTCACCAGCTGATAGGTCCAGCCGCCAGGGCAGGCACCCAAATCAACGGCGTGCATGCCGTTTGCCAGACGCTCGTCCCACTCGTCCGCCGGGATAAAGACGTGGAACGCCTCTTCCAGCTTCAGCGTAGAGCGGCTCGGCGCATCAGCCGGGAACTTCAGACGCGGAATGCCCATATAGAATGGTGAGTTGTTGTCGGAGTAAGAGTAGCCGGTATAGCAGCAGCCAGGAGCGATAAAGAAGACGTGCACCACCGGACGCTTAGCGGTTTCGTAGCTGGTGAGGATCTTCGCCTCGCGCAGCGCAGCGCGCAGCGGCACGGTGAACTTGCGGCAGAATTTCATCAGCTCTTTGCTTTCGTTGGTATCGGCAACCTCAACGCGCAGTTCGCCGCCCTTTTCTACCACACCCTGCAGCATGCCGACGATGGGCGTGATGCGATCTTCCGGGGGCAGATCCTGCAGCAGCTCGCCAACCACGAACATCTGGCGAACAAAAATCAGCGAGCTGAACGGCAGCTCCCGCGCCAGCTTGTCGGCCTCTTCCGCCTGATAGCACTCAAAAATGACATACCCGGCGTTCTCTTTAACGCGGGCAAAGCCAAACACGTTCAGCCGCCCGGCCTTATCGGTAATCTCTGCGGCACACTCTTTTTCAAATCCGGGGCGACACAACAATACAAGCTTATTCATGACCAGGGCCTTTACGTTTCAGACGAATTGCGCCAATTAACATTAATACCCAGCCGGTAAGGAAGCTGACGCCGCCGACCGGGGTGACAAACGCCCACAGGCGCAGATGCGACAGCGCAAGGCAGTAGAGACTCCCGCTGAACAGTACCGTACCCAGCGCCAGGAAGACGCTGCTCCAGTAGAACCAGATGCTGATCCGGCGCTGCATGGCTACCGCCAGGCCCAGTACCGCCAGGGTATGAAACGCCTGGTACTCAAGACCGGTCTGGATCCAGCCCATCTCGGCGGCACCTAACGATTTACTTAATACGTGTGCGCCAAAGGCGCCAAGGGCCACAAAAACAAAACCGCTGATAGCGGCAAAAATCAGCATAAATCGGCTGGTCATAGTCTTACCCTAAAGTCATGCGCTAACTACGCGCCTTAATAAGTTATTGCTCATAGCGAAAGCGAAATTTTTCCTGCTCGGCTGCCGCTTTGGCCAGGATCCACTGGCGAAAGGCGGCTATTTTACCCAGTTCTGCCTGACTGTCATGACAAACCAGATAAAAGGCGTTTTTGCTGACCAGCACGTCGTTAAACGGACAGGCCAGGCGCCCGGCTTCGATCTCCGACTGGGCCATAACGTTATTCGCCAGCGCAATGCCCTGACCGTGTATGGCCGCCTGCAGCACCATTGCACTGTGGCTGAAGATCGGTCCCTGCTGCACGTTGAGGTTCAGGCCCAGCTGGCGGGTGTAGGTCTGCCAGTCGCGCCGGGAGGCATCATGCAGCAGCGTATGCTTTGCCAGGTCCTCGGGCGTTTTTAGCGGTTTATCACCGGTGAGCAACAGCGGCGAGCAGACCGGCAGCAGATATTCTGCGTATAATTTTTCTACACGCAAGCCGGGCCAGTTTCCCCGTCCATAAAAAATCGCCACGTCGACATCGTCTGCCAGCTTATCAACCTCACGGTCCACGGCCTGGATGCGAACGTCGATTCCCGGATAAGCTGAGTTAAAGCTAGAGAGCCTCGGAACCAGCCACTGAATGGCAAAACTGGGCAGTAAACTGACGGTTAACGCCCCTTTTGCGCTGCGCGACTGAAGCTTGCGCGTGGCCTCGGTGAGCTGAGAAAAAATCTCTTTGATATCCTGAAAATAGCTCTGTCCCTCCTCCGTCAACAGCAGGGATCGGTTGCGACGACGGAACAGCTTGAGTCCAAGAAAATCCTCAAGAGACTTGATCTGGTGGCTTACTGCGGCCTGCGTCACAAAAAGCTCATCGGCAGCGCGAGTAAAACTTAAATGGCGGGCGGCAGCATCAAAAACACGTAATGCATTTAAGGGCGGTAATCGCTTAGACATGGGTTATTTTGGCTTAGGTGTTAAATCATTTTAACAAACAGGAAACAATAGGTTACCTATTAGTTTTTTTTATCTGAGCCATTATAAATTGTCCGTTGAGGAACTACCAGCAAATACCTATAGTGGCGGCACTTCCTGAGCCGGAACGAAAAGCTTTTTTTGGAATGCGTGTTCTGATGGGCTTTTGGCTTACGGTTGTGATGTTGTGTTGTTGTGTTTGCATTTGGTCTGCACTTCAGACCACGGTAGTAAAACTACCCTATTTCACTTCCTGTACATTTACCCTGTCTGTCCATAGTGATTAATGTAGCACCGCGAATTGCGGTGCTTTTTTTTACTCTTTTTTCAACAGCTTAACCAGAGATTATTTCTCCAGCGCGACCATCTCTTTCACGTCGCTGCGGTTAATCTGCTGTTTGTTACCGTTCGCATCCTTATACGAAATCATCCCGGTTTGATCGTCAGTCTTCGGCTTACCATCAGAAACGATAGTACGACCGTCATTGGTATGCATAACATAGTTCGGACCAGAACAGGCGCTCAGGGCAAAAGCCAGTGTACAAGCAGAGATAATTGCGGCAGTCTTTTTCATCTTCTTCTCCTTTTAGCAATAAATGCTATTCAAACCGTCTTTCATAACAGGCTTCAATCGTCACCTAACACTTATCAGCATAATCGGCTTACATAATTTCGCCAGGATAAACAGATAATTCCGATGGTTAGCACTTTGCTTGTACATTGGTGAAAATTGCGCGACGATCCTTATATCGATATGAGGAATTTTATGAACGCTTTTAACCCTGCGCAATTTCGTGCTCAGTTTCCGGCGCTTGCCGATGCCGGTATCTACCTGGACTCTGCTGCTACGGCGTTAAAGCCCCAGGCGGTTATCGACGCGACGCAGCAGTTCTACAGCCTGAGCGCGGGCAACGTCCACCGCAGCCAGTTTGCCGAGGCTCAGCGCCTGACGGCACGCTACGAAGCGGCACGGGATCGCGTTGCCGCCCTGCTTAACGCCCCCTCCGGCAAGAATATCGTCTGGACCCGAGGCACCACCGAAGCCATCAATATGGTCGCTCAGTGCTACGCCCGCCCTCGCCTTAAGGAGGGAGATGAGATTATCGTCAGCGTAGCCGAGCATCATGCCAACCTGGTGCCGTGGCTCATGGTGGCGGAGCAGACCGGCGCGCGCATCGTTCAGCTGCCGCTGGCGGCCAACGGCGTCCCGGATGTAGAGCAGCTCGACGGGCTGATCACGCCCCGCAGCCGTATTCTCGCTCTCGGGCAGATGTCTAACGTCACCGGCGGCTGTCCGGATCTGGCCCGCGCTACCGCTTACGCCCACAGCGCAGGGATGATTGTCGTGGTCGATGGCGCGCAGGGGGCGGTGCACTTCCCCGCCGACGTCCAGAAGCTGGGCATCGATTTCTACGCCTTCTCCGGCCACAAGCTCTACGGCCCGACCGGCATCGGCGTGCTCTATGGCAAGGCCAGCCTGCTGGATGAGATGTCGCCCTGGCTGGGCGGCGGCAAGATGATCGCCGAAGTGACTTTTGACGGCTTTACGACCCAGCCCGTTCCGTATCGCCTGGAGGCGGGTACGCCGAACGTTGCTGGCGTGATAGGTCTCTGCGCTGCACTGGAGTGGCTGGAGGGGTTTGATATCGTGCAGGCCGAGAGCTATAGCCGTGGTCTGGCAACCCTGGCTGAAGAGGCGCTGGCTCAGCGACCGGGTTTCCGCTCGTTCCGCTGCCAGGACTCCAGCCTGCTGGCGTTCGATTTTGCCGGCGTTCACCACAGCGATATGGTTACCCTGCTGGCGGAGTACGGCATCGCCCTGCGCGCCGGACAGCACTGCGCCCAGCCGCTGCTGGCAGCCCTTGGGGTGAGCGGGACGCTGCGCGCCTCGTTTGCGCCCTACAACACGAAGGCGGACGTCGATGCGCTGGTTAACGCCGTCGATCGCGCCCTTGAGATATTGGTGGATTAATGACTAGCCCTGCTTTTGCCGGACACCCGTTTGGCACCGCCGTCACCGAAGAGACGCTAAAAAAGACCTTTGGCCCGCTGACCCAGTGGGAAGATAAGTATCGCCAGCTGATTATGCTCGGCAAGCAGCTGCCGCCCCTGTCGGAGGAGCTAAAGGCGCAGGCCCGGGAGATTCCCGGCTGTGAAAATCGGGTCTGGCTCGGCCACACTCGTGCGGCGACGGGAAAAATACACTTCTTCGGCGACAGCGAGGGGCGCATCGTGCGCGGCCTGCTGGCGGTGCTGCTAACGGCCATCGAGGGCAAAAACGCCGAAGCGCTGCTGGCGAGCGATCCGCTGGCGCTGTTTGATGAGCTGGGCCTGCGCGCCCAGCTGAGCGCCTCGCGTAACCAGGGCCTGACGGCGCTGAGCGAGGCGGTGGTTGAGGCGGCGCGTCAGGGGTGAATATGCCCGTATTGCCCGGTGGCGCTGCGCTTACCGGGCCTACAAAACCTATACGGCGCGGGCAGCTTTTGCCATCATCTTCTTCAGCGCATGGGAGACCGCCACGAAGCCAAAAGTGGCGGTGACCATAGTCGCCGCGCCGAAGCCGGAGGCGCAGTCCATCCGCTTCGGTCCCTCCGCCGTACTCTTCATGGCGCATACCGTGCCGTCCGCCTGTGGATAGACCAGCGCCTCGGTAGAGAAAACGCAGTCCACGCCCAGCTTGCCCTTGCTGTTTTTCACCACGCCAAAGTCGCTTTTTAGCCGCTCGCGCAGCTTGGCAGCCAGCGGATCCTGAATCGTCTTCGCCAGATCGCTGACCTGAATCTGCGTCGGATCGATCTGCCCGCCCGCGCCGCCGGTGGTGACCAGCGGAATTTTATACCGACGGCAGTAGGCGATCAGCGCCGCCTTGGGCCGCACGCTATCGATGGCGTCGATGACGTAGGTGAAGTCCTTGTTCATCAGCGTTGCCACGTTGTCGGCGGTCACGAAGTCATCCACTACCGTCACCAGACACTCGGGATTGATCTGGCGAATGCGGTCCGCCATCACCTCGGCTTTGGCCAGCCCGACGCTGTCGCGCAGGGCATGGATCTGCCGGTTGGTATTGGTTACGCAGACGTCGTCCATATCGATCAGCGTAATCGCGCCGATCCCGGTACGAGCCAGCGCTTCCGCAGCCCAGGAGCCAACGCCGCCAATGCCCACCACGCAGATATGCGCACGGGCAAACAGCGCCAGCGCATCTTCACCATACAACCGCGCCGTGCCGCCAAAACGCTGACGCCAGGCATCGCTGATTACCACAGACATAAGACCTCAGATATCTAAATTGGGCGCGCAGATTAGCATACTCAGCCGCTAAAGACGTTACCGGTTCCTGCCCCCGGCGCGTTTTTCAGCACCCATACGCGACCGTAGTGGTTATACCATCCGGCGCGGTGCCCGGCGTCAGGGCCAATCCCCTGGTAGATATCAAAGTGCTGACCTTTGATTGCGCCGCCTACGTCGAGAGCGACCATCAGGCGCAGCTCATACTGACCGTTAAACTTGCCGTTGTTATCCAGCAGCGGTACCTCTGCCAGCAGCGTTGTCCCTGCCGGGATAATGCTGCGATCGGAGGCTACCGACGCCCGACCAATTAGCGGCACGGCGCTGGCACCTTTCACCGGGGCATAAGACTGCGGCTTGAAGAAAACAAAGGAAGGGTTCTGCTCCAGCAGCTCCTGCACCTCGGCAGGGCTGTGGGTCTCCCCCCAGTGGCGGATCGCCTGCATCGACATATCCTCGCGTTTCACTTCCCCACGGTCGATCAGCACCTTACCAATGCTGCGGTAGGCGTGGCCGTTTTTACCGCCATAGCTGAAGAAGTTCAGCGGGCTACCGTCGCCAAAATCGATATAGCCGCTGCCCTGCACGTCCATAATAAAGTTGTCCATCAGCGAGTTACTGTAGGCCAGCACATAGCTGTCGCTGAGCGCGCCGGAGTAGATCTCTGCCCGGGACGGCAGGCGACCGCGTTTAGGCGGCATACGATAGATAGGATACTGGAACTCGCCCTGTCGGGTATGGCGGGCCTGTACCACCGGCGTATAGTAGCCGGTAAACTGAACGTTGCCGTAGTTATCGGTGCCGTTCATCTGCCAGGCGTCAATGCCGTACTGGCGCATGGTGCGGGTGTCGCCCCCGGCGCGCAACCACTCCTGCACCGCGCTATAGACGGCGCTCTGGTTGCCGTAAAGGCGCGGCGAGGCGCTGCGGATCTGGCCTACCTGCTGGGCAAAGTCGCCGCCGTTAATCGGCGCACCTACCGCATCCGGCTGGTTTACCAGGGTGAAAGGCTGGGTTAACTTCCCGTCTTCATACTGCTGACCGCGATCGGTCGGTTTCGAGGAGCAGGCGGCAAGCAACGCCAGCGCTGCGCCCGTGAGGAGATACTTCGACCAACGTCCTTTCATTGTTTCTCATCTTTTTGGTTAACCAGGGGGCGTGATGAAGATAACAAACCAGTTTCGCTAATGAAATGCGTAATAGTCGCCTTAACGCCAATTACGTATAAAAAACGCGCATATTGTGCCATTTTTATGCGAATGCTTTCATAATTTAACAATTTTCTTGAAAAAGGGTTGCGTCAAAGAGCGAGCGGAGTATAGTGCGCTTCCACGGACGCGGGGTGGAGCAGCCTGGTAGCTCGTCGGGCTCATAACCCGAAGGTCGTCGGTTCAAATCCGGCCCCCGCAACCAATACAGTGTGAAAGAAAGAAACCTGCTGAATAAGCAGAGACGGACGCGGGGTGGAGCAGCCTGGTAGCTCGTCGGGCTCATAACCCGAAGGTCGTCGGTTCAAATCCGGCCCCCGCAACCAATACAGTGTGAAAGAAAGAAACCTGCTGAATAAGCAGAGACGGACGCGGGGTGGAGCAGCCTGGTAGCTCGTCGGGCTCATAACCCGAAGGTCGTCGGTTCAAATCCGGCCCCCGCAACCACTTCAACAATAAACACCCTGACGGGTGTTTTTTTGTTTCTGCCTCCCGGCAAACCTGCCCGGCAAAAACGTTAGCCCCTGCGGGCCAACGTTACGCCATCAGCAAAGTAAGCCTTGATCCCTGCCAGAATCGACTCCGCGACCTCCTGCTGAAACGCCGAGGTTCTGAGCTTGCGCTCCTCTTCCACGTTACTGATAAATGCCGTCTCTACCAGGATCGACGGAATATCCGGCGCTTTCAGCACCGCAAAGCCCGCCTGATCGACCCGGTTCTTATGCAGTTTGTTGACATGACCGAGGCGGTTTAGCACCTCTTTGCCAAACTTCAGGCTGTCGTTGATGGTCAGGGACTGCACCATATCGAACAGGGTGTGATCCAGATACTGATCGCCGCTCTTGCTTACGCCGCCTATCAGGTCGGCGGCGTTTTGCGTCTGGGCGAGGTATTTCGCCGCCGTACTGGTGGCCCCTTTCGTTGACAGCGCAAAAACCGACGAGCCACGAGCGGCCCGGCTGGTAAAGGCATCAGCGTGGATAGAGACAAAGAGATCGGCGCGCTGCTTCTGCGCTTTAGCGACCCGCACCTTCAGTGGAATAAAGACATCTTCGTTGCGCGTCATGTAGGCCTTCATATTGGCCTCTTTATCAATCAATGCGCGCAGGCGGCGGGCAATTTGCAGCACCACGTCTTTTTCACGGGTCTTATATTTGCCGATCGCACCTGGATCTTCTCCCCCGTGGCCGGGATCGAGCATGATCACCACCGGCCGATCGCGTCCGGCCTTGCCCGGCTGGGGACCGCTCTGGGCAGGCGGCACCTGCTTGTCCAGGTTGCCTTTGTTGTAATCCTCCAGCAGCGCCAGGAGCGGATCCTGCTCGTTCTGGCCGTTGACCGGATAGAGATCCATCACCAGGCGCTCTTTAAACTCTGATACCGGGGCCAGCGAGAAGAGATGCGGACTGACGTTCTGCTTAAGCTCAAACACCATGCGCACGGTTTTAGGATCGAACTGGCCGACGCGGGCAGATTTGATAAAGGGATCGCTATCGTGGATTTGTGTCCCAACCCCTTTTAGCACTGAATTGAGGTTTACGCCCTCAATATCTACCACCAATCGTTCAGGATTGCTTAAGGCAAACTGACGGTATTTCAGCACCCGGTTTGACTCCACGGTGATGCGCGTATAGGTCGATGCGGGCCAGACGCGTACGGCGATAACCTGACTAACCGCGGCTAAACCTGCCTTGCTTACGCTAAGCAACCACAGAGCGCCAGCGCCTTGTAACAGCTGGCGACGGCTAAGAGCTGAGTTGGATCCTGACATGCCTCTCCCGAGCAAAAATTACGTCATTTATTATTAAAACGGCCTGCTTGACGAAAAACTTTAACGAATGATGCATAAACTGTCATCAACAAAAGGGTAAACATTAATTTAACAGCGGTGACAATGTGGAGCATTTTCTCACATCCCGGTGAAATTTTGACTTGCGCCCACGACAATAAAAGAATAAAAATACAGAAATTACGAATAATCATGCAATGAGGGTTGTGCCGTGGTGAAGGAGCGTCGAACCGAACTGGTACAGGGATTCCGCCATTCTGTTCCCTATATTAATGCCCATCGGGGAAAAACCTTTGTCATCATGCTGGGTGGTGAAGCCATCGAGCATGAGAACTTTTCCAGCATCGTCAACGATATCGGGCTGCTGCACAGCCTCGGCATTCGCCTGGTTGTTGTCTACGGCGCACGCCCGCAGATTGATGCTAACCTGGCGGAGCACCACCACGAGCCTATCTATCACAAGCATACCCGCGTCACCGACGCTAAAACCCTGGAGCTGGTCAAGCAGGCGGCGGGCCTGCTGCAGCTTGATATCACCGCACGTCTTTCGATGAGCCTGAACAATACGCCGCTGCAAGGGGCGCATATTAACGTGGTGAGCGGCAACTTTATCATTGCCCAGCCGCTGGGCGTGGATGACGGGGTCGATTACTGCCACAGCGGGCGTATTCGCCGCATCGATGAAGAGGCGATCCACCGTCAGCTCGACGGCGGCGCTATTGTGCTGCTGGGACCGGTAGCGGTATCGGTGACCGGAGAGAGCTTTAACCTCACTTCAGAAGAGGTTGCCACCCAGCTCGCCATTAAACTGAAGGCGGAGAAAATGATTGGCTTCTGCTCATCGCAGGGGGTAATCAACGACGAAGGCAATATCGTCTCTGAGCTGTTCCCCAACGATGCCCAGACCCGAGTCGAAGAGCTGGAGGCGCGGCAGGACTATCACTCCGGTACGGTGCGCTTCCTGCGCGGCGCGGTAAAAGCCTGCCGTAGCGGCGTGCGCCGCAGCCACCTGATTAGCTATCAAGAAGATGGTGCGCTGTTGCAGGAGCTTTTCTCCCGCGACGGCATCGGCACGCAGATTGTGATGGAGAGCGCCGAGCAGATCCGCCGCGCCACCATCAACGATATCGGCGGCATTCTGGAGCTGATCCGCCCCCTCGAGCAGCAGGGCATTCTGGTACGGCGCTCCCGCGAGCAGCTGGAGATGGAGATCGACAAGTTCACCATTATTCAGCGCGACAACCTGACCATCGCCTGTGCCGCACTCTATCCCTTCCCGGAAGAGAAGATTGGCGAGATGGCCTGCGTAGCGGTGCATCCTGACTACCGCAGCTCGTCGCGCGGCGAAGCGCTGCTGGAGCGTGTTGCCCTTCAGGCGCGACAGATGGGTCTCAGCAAGCTATTTGTGCTGACCACCCGCAG
This sequence comes from Pseudescherichia sp., assembly GCF_031987975.1. GTDB lineage: Bacteria > Pseudomonadota > Gammaproteobacteria > Enterobacterales > Enterobacteriaceae > Pseudescherichia. The sequence goes on from NZ_DALZYX010000003.1 coordinate 199,935, forward strand.
CATTCACTGGTTCCAGGAGCGCGGCTTTACCCCGGTAGATATCGACCTGCTGCCGGAGAGCAAAAAGCAGATGTACAACTATCAGCGCCGCTCAAAGGTGCTGATGGCGGATCTTACCTAAGCAAAACACCCTACCCGACTGGGTAGGGATTTCTCTATTTGACCTGCGCAAAAATGTCGCCGAGGCCGCTGCGTCGTTCGGTACGGGTGGCAATGGCCTGCACCAGTATACGCTCGTCGGCATAGAGCGACAGCCGACGGCGGGCACGGGTGATTGCCGTGTAGACCAGTTCCCGGGTCACCACCGGCACCATCTGTCCCGGCAGGACCAGCGCGGCGTGATCAAACTCGGACCCCTGAGATTTGTGCACCGTCATCGCCCAGGCTGTTTCATGCTCCGGCAGGCGGCTGGGCTGCACCGATTTAACTTTACCGTCCGGCAGTGGGAACCAGACGCGGGTCCCCTGCCCCCGGTTCAGCGCCACGCCAATATCGCCGTTAAATAGCCCCAGCGCGCTATCGTTGCGGGAGATCATCACTGGCCGTCCATCAAACCAGCGCGAGTGCGGTGTTCGCTTGATTCGCCGCTGGTTTGCCAGGGTCTGCTCGAGCCGTTCATTCAGGCCTGCTACCCCAAACGGTCCCTCGCGCAGGGCGCAGAGCAGCTGGTATTCACTGAAGGCCGCCAGAATCGCCTCTGGTTCCGCCTCGTCACGCACCAGTTGCAGGTAGCGCCCGTAGCCCGCCAGGGCATCGTCCAGCAGGATCTGATAATCATCACGCGCCTGTAGGGATTTGTGCTCAATATCGTTAAAACCCTGGCTAAACACCGAACGGGTACTCTTCTTATCGCCCCGGTTTACCGCCGCCGCCAGCTGACCAATGCCGGAGTCGCTGCCGAAGCGGTAGCTGGTTTGCAGCAGGCAGAGACTGTCCCGCAGCGCGCCTGCCCCGCCGGGTTCTCCGCAGGGAACGATCATTCCGGTCAGGCGAGAGAGCTGCTCCGCCCGCTCTGGGGTAAAGCCAGCGTTAACCCACGCACAGATATCTCCCAGCACCGCTCCCGCCTCTACCGAGGCCAGCTGATCGCGATCGCCTAAAAAAATCACCCGGCCATGGGCGGGCAGCGCGTCGATCAGCCGCGACATCATCGGCAGATCGATCATTGATGCTTCATCCACCACCAATACGTCAAGGTGCAGCGGATTACCGGCGTGATAGCGCAGGCGCTGGCTGCCGGGCTGTGCGCCAAGCAGACGGTGCAGCGTACTGGCCTCTACCGGCAGGCGTTTTTTCTGATCGTCGGTTAACGCCAGCTGACGCAGGGCCGCGCCCAGTGACTCCGTCAGACGCGCCGCCGCCTTCCCGGTCGGAGCGGCCAGATGGATGCGGCAGCGACCGCCGTTCGCCATCTGCACCAAAGCGGCCAGCAGTTTCGCCACCGTGGTGGTTTTGCCGGTGCCCGGTCCGCCGGAAATCACCGAAATGCGCCGGGTCAGCGCTACCGCTGCTGCCACCTTCTGCCAGTTAATCCCCTCCGTTGGTGGGAAAAGTCCGTCCAGCGTCTGATGCAACTGGGCTTCGTCAACGCTCAGCGGCTGGTTAACCTCGCTGAAAAAACTCGCCACGGTAAGCTCGTTGCACCACATGCGGTTCAGGTAAAGGCGCTCCCCAGCCAGCACCATCGGCGCTGGAGTATGACCGTCGCTGACGGCGTCCGATCGCTGTAAAATTGCCGCCCAGTCGCAGGGTGCGCCCGCCTCGGCAAACAGCGCCATCAGCAGCGAATGGCTCTTATCTTCAGCCTCGGCCGCCAGCCGGGAGAGCGGCAGGCAAACGTGACCTTCACCCGCATCGCGGCTGAGTATCGCCGCCGCCAGGGTTACCGCTGGCTCGTCGCGCCCGGCCACGGTCAGGGCAAACTGAACGTCCAGCGGGCGAAACAGCCTCTGGGCCAGCGCCTCTATAAGCAGAGTTTGCATCGTCACTGTGCGGTCTCCTGATAATTCTCTTCTGACTCTTCACCGCTAAACAGGGCATCCATCTCGCTAATCAGCCGCGCATCCGGGCGGGTACGGTAGATGCCCTGCGCCCTATTTTGCTCATCGACGCCGCGCAGAAACAGGTAGATCACGCCGCCGAAATGGCGTTCATAGTCGTAGCCTGCAATACGGTGGCGGAGATAGCGGTGCAGCGCCAGGGTATAAAGTTGATACTGTAGATCGTAGCGGTGCGACTGCATGGCAGCCGCCATCGCCTCCTGGGTGTAGGCCTCGCTGCTCTCACCCAGCCAGTTGGACTTGTAGTCCAGCAGGTAATAGCGCCCGTTATGGCGGAAAACCAGATCGATAAAGCCCTTTAGCATCCCGCGCACGTCGCGGAAATCCAGCGGCGAGCAGCCCGCCGAGAGTGGATCGTAACGCCGGATCGTCGCATCCAGCGTCTCTGACGTCAGGGTCTGGGCAATCGGAATATAGAACTCCATCTCCACTTGCCTGTCTTTCGCGGTGAGCTGGCTTAACGACAGGCCGGTCTCAATAAGCGGCGCGTGCAGAACGGCGTTGATCCATGCCAGCAGCACCGGCTGCCACTGCTCGTCATAACCGCCCGCCTGCAGTTGCTCACTCACCCACTCCTCGGTCACCGGCTGGGTAAAATCGATATTTTCAAACAGGCCATGTAAGAAGGTGCCCGGCGACGCGCCGCGCGGGAAAGCGTGCGGCGTTAAGGCAGGCACCTCGTCCGCCTGGCGCTCGCCGGCGGCATCAACGTCCAGCCGTGGGAGCAGATCCTGGGCGATACCGTGCCCGCGTTGTTGTAAGCCGGAGTAGCTGGTCACCCGCCAGTCATCAAGAATGGGACGCTCAATGTGCCGGGCGCGCAGCGACGGCGGTAGCGAGAGCGTATACTCCCAGCGTGAATTATCCGGCGTGCCGGGGATGCTCAGTACGATATCGTCCCCGCACAGCGCCTCCAGGCAGCGGCGCAAGCCTGCGGCATCGCACGGCTCGCCCCGCTGGATCAGCCTGCCCAGCGCGCTATGGTGAAAATCACTCTCGCCAGACTTCTCTCCCCGGCGGCGGAACAGCGGAGCGATGCCGAGGCTACAGTGCCAGACGGATCGCGTCAGCGCCACGTAGAGCAGGCGCAGATCCTCCGCCAGCCGCTCCGCCTCAGCCAGCTCAATGCTCTCATCGGCCTGACTAAGATCCAGCACCGCCTCAAAGGAGTTACGATCGTGATAGAAAGCCTGGTCCTGCGCCCGGTAGTTGGCGATAAACGGCAGCCAGACCAGCGGATACTCCAGCCCTTTTGCTTTATGGATGGTGACGATCTGTACCAGGTGTTTGTCGCTCTCCAGCCGGAGCTGCTGACTGGCGGCGTTGCTGTCCGGCTCGGCGATATGCTGCGCCAGCCAGCGCACCAGAGCATGCTCGCTCTCGGCATGTGCCCCTGCCTCCTGTAGCAGCTCGCTAATGTGCAGGATATCGGTCAGACGCCGCTCGCCGCCAGAGGTCGCCAGCAGGTTCTCCGCAATATTGCGCTGGGCCATCAGGGTACGCAGCATCGGCATCACGCCGCGCTTTTGCCACGTCTGGCGGTAGCCGTCAAACTCCTCGACCACCCGATCCCACGCCTCTTCATCTTTGTTGAGCTGCTCAATATCCTGGGCGGTCAGGCCAAGCATCCCCGTCGCCAGCGCGCTACGCAAGGTGCTCTCCCGCTCGGGGGTCAGCACCGCCTGGATAAGCCACAGCAGCTCCTGCGCCTCCGGCGTCTCAAAGACGCTGTCGCGGTTGGAGAGATAGACCGAGGGGATATTCAGCAACGTCAGAGCATCGCGGATCAGCGCCGCCTCGTGACGGCTACGCACCAGTACGGTGATGTCGGAAGCCTGCACCGCCCTGGCTCGCTTGCCGTCGTGCAGCAACGCGCTGCCCTGCTGTCCCGCCACCAGCCAGTCGCGGATCTGCGCCGCGCAGAGCTGGGCCATAAAGGCCTGGTAGTCACCGATGCCAACGCCATCGCCCTCCATCAGCCACAGGTTCATGGCGGGCTGCGTTTCACCGTGCAGCTCAAAGCGCAGGGGCTGGTTTCTTTCCGCCGCCTTCACCGGCATGAAGGGGATCTCGCGGAACATAAAGGCATTCTCCATCTGGCTGAAGAGCGTATTCACGCTATTAACCATGCCGGGAGCGGAACGCCAGTTGGTATCGAGTGTGTAGTGGGCGCTCACTTCACCACGTGCTTTCATGTAGGTGAAGATATCCGCGCCACGAAAGGCGTAGATAGCCTGCTTGGGATCGCCAATCAGCAGCAGCGCGGTATCCGGCTGCTGTCGCCAGATACGGCGAAAAATACGGTACTGCTGGGGATCGGTATCCTGAAATTCATCGATCATCGCCACTGGAAAACGCTGGCGGATCGCGGCTGCAAGCGCCTCACCGTTTTCACTGTTCAGCGCCTGGTCGAGGCGGCTCAGCATGTCATCAAAGCCCAGCTCGCCGCGACGTCGCTTCTCCCGAGCCACCGCCTCGCGGATCTCCCGCATGGCGGTGGTCAGCACCAGGTCACTGAGAGTAAGCGGCTCAGCCAGCAGGCCCTCAATGGCGACAAACAGCGGATGCTCCGGCACGACGCCACCCGCCTTGGTACGCGAGGTTAAAAACGACTGGGAGAACTTCTCCAGCGCGTCCGGCAGCTGGTAGCTGCGGGTCTCCTCCTCCGCCCAGGCGTTTATTTTCTCTATCCACTTGCCCTGGTTGCCCCGGTTAAACTTGCGTCGGTCAATGCCAGAGTTTTCAATCAGCGCGTCAAGCTCCGCTACTGCCGCACGCCACTGCTGCTTGATGCCATCAATGCGGGCGATGATTTTGGCATGACGCGAGGCCAGAGTTTCATCCGCTGGCGGCGGCGATTTAATTACCGGCGCCTCCCCCTGCAGATAGCGGTTAATCGCGTTCAGCAGCTCCAGTGGTCCCTTCCACGAAGCGTGGATCACCTCGGCAATATCGCGCGGCAGCGGGTAGCAGTGGCGACGCCAGAAGTCGGCGCAGGCCTGGGCCCGCAGCAGGGACTCATCCTCAATCAGCTGCTGCTGAAAAAGCATTCCCGACTCAAAGGCGTTGAGGCTCAGCATGCGCTGGCAGAAGCCGTGAATGGTAAAGACCGCGGCCTCATCCATCTGCCGCTCGGCCAGCATCAGCCAGCTCGCCGCCTGCTGCTTATCGGGAATATCGTCAAGCAGGCGGGCATAAAGCGGATTGTCGGTGCTTTCGCGCAGACAGGCGATGCGCAGCTCATGAATATTACTGCGGATACGGCCGCGCAGCTCTTCGGTGGCGGCTTCGGTAAAGGTCACCACCAGCAGCTCTTCTACGGTAAGCGGACGCGAAAAAGCGCTCTCGCCGCCCAGCCCCAGCAGCAGGCGCAGGTAGAGGGCGGCGATGGTGTAGGTTTTCCCGGTGCCCGCAGAGGCTTCAATCAGGCGCTCACCGCGTAAAGGTAAGCGCAGGGGGTCTAGCGTCTCAGCGGGGTTACTCATTATTTCTCACTTATCAGGGGCAGCGTGCGCTGCAGTGCGCTGACGTTGTCCCATATCTTCCAGCCTTCAGGGTGTACATACCCGGATTTATCACTCGGTGTGCCGGAGACCTGGGACAGGATCGCCATCCCCTGCGGATCGACCACCGCCTGGTGGAAGAAATCTGCAAGCTTCTGCGGCGTCAGCTGTTTAATCTCAGCGACAACTTTATCACGGGAATCGAAGCGCATATTACCCCGATCGAAATCTTTGCTGATCTGCGAGGCCTCTTCACCCAGCGTTTGCGGGGCCTGCGTGACCTGAGCAATAACCGCCTGCTGGATCTGAGCAAACTCCTCCGCGCTCATTTTCCGCAGCCGATCTTCTGCCGTCGGGAAGAAAGCCTGGTAACGCGCCCACAGCGCCGACGGCTGCTTGTCGCTGCTCTGCAGCAGGAAGCCCAGCCCCCACTGGCGGCCAACGCTCATCGGGAAGGCAAACACCGCATAGCCGAGCTGCTCTTCGGTACGCAGCTGGTTGTAGAACCACGGCTGGATGATTTGCCCCAGCATCGCACTGTAGGCCGAGCTGCTGTACTCGTCATAGCCCGGTGGGACAAACACGGCGGCCAGCGCCGAGTCGCTGGTGCTGCCCGCTTTTTCAAAAATAATTCCCTGCTTTTTATCCACCAGCACGTCGCGGTTGCGGCACCACTGGTTTCCCTTCGCTGCAAGTTGATCCTGGACTTTGTGGGCCAGATCTTTCGCCTGCCCCTCGCTCATATTGCCAACAATCAAGAACTCCGGACGGGCGTTGCTTTTCAGCCGCTCGCGGTAGGCCATGACATCTTTCAGGGTGATCTCAGGCAGCAGCGCCCGGCGCTCTTCACGCTGGAAGTAGGGAACCTGCGAGAGCATCTGCGCTGGCATAATCGCCTGCTCGTAGGCTTTACCCTTTTCTGCGGAGTCCATCATCTGCGCATACCATGACTTCGCCTGCGCCAGCTGGTCCTCGGTTGCCGTATAGCTGAAGTAGCCCGCCAGCAGATCGCTGAAAAGCTGTGGCAGATGCTGGGTATAGCCGTTGGCGTTAAGCATCAGCCCGTTGTTGGCGTTAGTGGAGAAGCCGATCCCCCCGACGGAGGCCTGGTTGCTCAGCTGATCCAGAGCGATCCCCGCCAGGTAGTCGTTCAGGGCAAACATCACCTGATTTTTGGCACTGTCCATCGCCAGCGGATTACGCAGCACTACGCTGACGTCTGCCTTCGGCTCGCTGGCAAAGTAGCGGCTCGGCATGTAGACCACGCGCAGGGTTGGCTCATCCACGATCAGCTCAGGATGGCTAACGTTTTTCGCTGGCTTTTGCAGCGTGAAATCATCCGGAATATAGGGATTCAGCTCCGGCAGCTTCAGCGCGATGGCGCTGGACTTCTGCTGCCAGTCGGCGAAGGTCTGGTCGCTAATTTTATCGACCTGATAAGGCGCATCAACAAAATAGGCGGTTTTATTGTGCGGCTCCTGCGGGCTAATGTACCAGATGCGCGCGTTCTGCGGCGTCATCATTGCCAGCCGCGCCTTAACGGCCTCAGCATCAAACCGATCGGCAATGTTTACTGCGTCAAGCGTGTGCTCAACCGGTACGCGGATCATGGTATCCGCCAGCCACTCGACGTAGTCCATATCACGAGTAATAGAGGGATAACGGAAGTCGAGATCCAGCACGTGGGACAGCTCGTCAAAGTAACGCTTGTCCACGCCCTGCTCGCGCAGCAGCTGAAGATAGCTAAAAATGGCTGCAACCACTTCGTCACGGTGCGCCAGCCCCTTGTCGGTCAGGGTCGCAGAAATAGCCAGCACGCCGCTGTTGCCGTTAACGACAGGATCCGAGTCGGCGCGGATCCCCTCGGCCAGACCCTGCTGCTGCAGCCAGTCAGAGAGCGTTCCCGGACTGCGGTTGCCAATCAGATAAGTAATCAGTTCGTCGGTTTTGCTGCGGAACTGCGGCGTATTGTTATCGATGCGGAACTCAACCCGTACCACTTTACGCGGCATCACCGGCACGTAGTGAAGGATCAGCCCCTTCTGCGCGTCGGTTACCACCGGCACGTCAATTTGCGGCACAGCCAGCGCTTTGTTCGGCACGCGGCCAAAGGTTTTCGCGGCGATGGCGGCCAGCTCCGGCAGCGGACGGTTGCTGTAGACCACGGCCTTCATCAGGTTTGCCGAGTAGTATTTATCGCGAAAGGCCAGCAACGCCTCCTGCACCGGGCTACCCGGTTTGTCGCTCAGGGTCTCCAGGTTACCGCCGGAGAAGCGCGAAGCTGGATGCGCCGGGTTGATGGTCTCCGCACTCACCTGCGCCATGCGCATCCCGTCTCGAGAGCGGGCCAGGGTTAGTTCGGCGTTGACCGCGTTACGCTCGCGTTCAGCATACTTTTTATCAAGCAGCGGCGAGGCGATAGCATCCGCCAGCCGATCCACGGCCCCCTCCAGCGCGTCGTTCTCGACTTCCAGATAGAAGGCAGTACGGTAGGGCGCGGTGCTGGCGTTGTGGCTACCGCCGTGCAGCTTTAAAAATTCAGCAAGGCTGTCCGGCTGCGGATAGTGCGAAGACCCCATCAGGGTCATGTGCTCAAGATAGTGCGCCAGACCGGGATGCGCCTCGGGATCCTGCAGCGAGCCAACGGGCACAACCAGCGCGGAGAGCGATTTCACTGCCTGCGGATCGTTAACCAGTAGAACCACCATGCCGTTATCGAGGCGAATAGCCTGATACTGGCGGGTGTCCTTATCGCTTTTACGAATTGTTTCCTGAACGGGCTGCCAACCGGTGTCTGCCTGACTTAACGGTGCCCAAAGGGCGACAAATAAGACTAACGCTTTGAACAAGGTGCTGCTGGGCATTCACGAACCTCATCATTAACAAACCAGTGCCGGTAAGACCGGCATATCCAATCAGTCCGTGATTCGCTGCGCATCATAATGGAAGCCCTTCCGTTGCGCAATTTTTATACACCTCATCAGGACTGACTAAAGCGAAAGAGCGGCAGCAGATAACGCTCTGCCTGTTTAACTATCTCGGCATAGTTTTCAGGTTCGAGGGTGCGCCACAGGCGCTGGTACCATACGTCCTCGCCCTCGCCACTGACCACCATGTTGCCTTCATAGGCCTGCAGGAACTTGCTTCGCGCTTTAGCGAGCGTCTCCTCATCTTTTAACATCGCATCATTTGTGGCGTCATAACAGGCTTTTATCCATGCACCACCGCTTTCAGGTAGCAGAAGCAGCGGCTTTTTCATCCCTTCCCGATAGCCTTCAACCAGTTCTCCAAGGTACTTCCGCGCCTCATCCTGCTTCAGGGGCGGGAAGTGCCAGGCTTTATCATTGCGGACAAACAGCCGACTCTCTCCCGTTCCGCCGCTGGCACAGTAGACAAGATGTTCCAGCCAAAGTTGCAAACCCTGCGAGACCTTCAGCATCGACGGACGCCAGCGCAGCAGGCCATCCTCCTGCACATGCTGTAGCCAGCCGGTCAGGTGCACCTTGCCGCAGTCAAGCTCGATCTCCATGCTCTCGGCGGGCTTGCGGTGCTCATGAACCCGCGACGCCAGCTGCTGCATCTCCTGGTGCTGGGTCTCCCAGACAATTTCACCAAACGCGCCGTAGGGCAGCTGGCCTGCCGCACGATACTGGCGGAAGAGCTTCTCGACGTCCTCCTCTTCCACCAGGGTATTGAGCAGCGCCTGGTTGAGCTGGTAGCGGTCCAGGCCATCAATGATAAATGGCTCGGCGTCGGGAATATCGCTCGCCTCAGGACGGAAGTTCACCTTCAGACGCATCTGGAAGAAGGCTCGCACCGGATGCGCCCAGAAGCGCTGAAGCTGCTCAAACGGCAGCGTCTCCAGCGGCTCCTCCGCTAGCTCCTGAATAAAGGTAGCGTGCGCCACCCCCTGCTGGCTGGCGGCGGGCAACCACTCCCGGGCGTAGCTTTGCAGCTCATCAGCAATAAAGTTTTCTGCATCAAACGGCATTCGCGTATGCAGGTGGGTAATGTGATCGACCACCCGCCGCGCGCTTTCGTCGCAGGTAAGTTCTTCATCGCCGGGCAGATAGTGGCTCTGCCCGATGTAGTCCACCAGCTCCTGTACCAGCACCGAGGGGAAGCGCTCGCTGTTATCCTGAATCGAGCGCCCGATATAGCTGATGTAGAGCTTCTGCTGGGCAGAGATGAGCGCCTCCAGGAAGAGGTAGCGGTCATCGTCCCGGCGGCTGCGGTCGCCGCGCATCGGTTTCTGGCTCATCAAATCAAAGCCGAGCGGTGACAATGCTCGCGGATAGACGCCGTCATTCATCCCCAGCAGGCAGACCACCTTAAAGGGGATCGAACGCATCGGCATCAGCGTACAGATATTGATAGGTCCGGCGAGGAAGCGCTGGCTAATACGCTCCTGGTCGAGCCTTTGCGCCAGCTCGTCGCGCAGCAGCGAGAGCGGCACCGCCTCGTCATAGTGTGCGCCGACGCCCTGGGTGATAACCGCCTGCCACTGCTGCTCAATCAGCGCCAGCGCGGCTTCGGTATCGGGATCGGGCAGGAAAAAGTCGTTGAGCATGTCGCGGCAGACCGGCAGCCACTCTGCCAAAGGACGCTCCTCCGCCAGCCCTTTGCGCCAGAGTCTGAGCTGCATTAGCAGCGAGGCCAGATGGCCCACCAGCTCGGCAATCAGGCCGCTGGACTCATCATAGGGCAGCACCGACTGCCATTCACCCTGGCGGCTCTCCATTGCGTAGCCGAGCAGCATGCGCGTCAGGCCAAACTGCCAGGTGTGCTGGCCGGTAGCCGGTAGCGCCAGCTCGCGGACGTTGTCATCGTCCATACCCCAGCGCACGCCGGACTCGTTGACCCACTGGCGCAGATAGCGCAGCCCCTCTTCATCAATGTTGAACCGTGCGGCAAGCACCGGGACATCCAGCAGGGCCAGCACGTCTTCCGACTGGAAGCGACTGTCCGGCAGCGAAAGCAGGCTGATAAAGGCCTGCAGCGCCGGGTGCGACTGACGGGCGCGGCGGTCGGAGATGGCATAAGGTAGATAGCGCTCCCCGCTGGCGCTGCCAAATACCGCCTGGATAAAGGGGCTATAGCTGTCGATGTCCGCCACCATCACAATGATGTCGCGTGGGGAGAGGCTCGGATCCTCCTCCAGCATCGCCAGCAGACGATCGTGCAGCACCTCGACCTCCCGCTGCGGACTGTGGCAGACGTGAACCGCTACGCTGCGATCCTCCCGCTCCAGCCTGCGCTTGCTGTCGCTGCGCTCATACTCCTTCGCCGTCACGCCGGCAACGGCGCTATTTTTCAGCTCCAGAATGTCATACTGCAGGTTTTGCAGCAGCGCGCCGGGGGTGATATCAACAAAGGCATCGAGATCGTCGTAGCGATCCATCCCTGCCAACAGATAGATATAGTCGCGCCCCAGCTTGCCCCATGAGGCCAGCAGCGGGTTACCCACCTCCTGCTCACCTTCGCTGTTAAACAGGCCCTCTACCGGCTGATCTTCACGGAACAGGGCTACCGGATGGGCATCAAGGTGGTGTTTACGTTGGCGGGCAATCAGCCGGGAGAGAAACGCCGGATCTTTAATATCCCCCCAGTAGTAGCGGCAGGGATTGGTAAACAGCAGGTGAATATCTACGTGCTTGCCCAGCGCCTGCAGCGCCTGAAGATAGACCGGCGGCAGGGCGGAAATACCGCAGATAAAGACCCGGGAGGGCAGCCCGGCGGGCGGCGTCGTGGCGGACTCCAGCACGTTGATAAAACGCTGATAGAGGTTGGCACGATGCCAGTGCGGCTGTCCCAGCGCCGCGGTGTGTTCCACCAGCGCGCGCCAGAGAGGCGCCTGCCAAACCTGCGCTTCGCCGAGGCCATCAACCAGACCGCCCTCTTCCCAGCGGGTCAGCCACTCTGGACGGAAAACCAGATACTGATCGTAGAGATCCGCCACCCGTGACGAGAGCTGAAACAGCTTGCGCTTGTCATCATCGTCATTGAGGTAGTGGCGGAGCATGATGAACGCCTCCTGCTCCAGCATCTGCGGCAGCAGGGTCATCAGCTTCCAGCTCATGCTCTGTTTATTAAAGGCGCTCTCTTTTGGGATGTCCGGCAGCACGCGGACAAACATATCCCAGATAAAGCTCGCCGGGAGCGGGAACTCGATATTGGCGGCGATACCAAACTTTTGCGACAGCGTCATCTGTAGCCATTGCGCCATGCCGGTACTCTGTACCAGCACCATTTCGGCCTCAAAGGGATCGTCGAGCCGTTCGCGCTCAACGATAAACTCCATCAATGCTTCCAGCACATCCAGACGATTGGAGTGATAGACCCTTAACATAAACGCTCCTGACTACTAATAAACTGGGCAATGTAACCGCGTCATCTTCCCCTGCCTGCCCACCGGCGAGGTGATGGTTACGCTGATGCTGACACATCCGGCGTCCGTTGTCTGTACCCGGCTGGCCTGCCAGCCCGGCGGTAGCGGCACGGGCCTGGGCTGCGCCTGCTGCCAGCCGTAGCGCCACAGGTAGCGATAGTGGCTCCAGGTGGTGAAACCCTGTAGCAGCACGCGATGATACCCTGTCAGCGCCGTCACAACCATGACCAGCAGCACCATTGCCAGCAACGTTTCCGGCAGGCTAAAGCCTCTCTGGGAAGCTACGGCATTCGGCATAGTGCTATCTCCTTGAATGGACAGAAATCGCTCCAGCCGTGGGAAGAAAACGTCACGTTGCCCTCGCGTATCACCCCGCTGCGCCACAGGGTTTCACTGCCGCTCGAGGCAATCAGCACCAGCGTCCGGTCGGCAAAAATACGTAGGCAAGCTCGCCACGGCTGGTGGCTATGCTCCCGACACTGCACGGCGGGCTGCATCTGCCAGGCCTGTATTCGCCCCCACTCCAGCGCCGAATGGGCAGCGGCTAAATTACGCAGCGCCCGGCTTTCACTGGTGATGCGCTGCGTATGGGTGCGCTGGCGCTGATTTAAGCCGGTAAGCATCAGGCTGCCCAGCACCAGCAAGAGCAGAACCAGCGCCAGGGATGAAATTCCGCTTTCACCCCTCACAGGTTGTACCCCACTACGCTATACGCCGCGCTAATGGTTTTCTGGGGATGGTCAAGGGGAGCCGCCGTCAGCGTCACCGTCAACATGGGGGCTAAAACGCCCTGCGGCTGGCGAACCACGGTAAAGTGCTGCACGCTGACCGTGGCGGGATCGGTGATTTTATCCCACCCCTTCTCTTCGCAGCTCGCAGCCCCCTGCCGCGTCTCCAGCACGCCGTTCTGCAAGCGAAAGCCGGTCTGCTCCGCCTCGGAGAGGGGCGCGTGCTCCCACCGGCCGTTGCTGTTGGCATCCCACTGCACAATGATGCAGGTTCCCTGGCGGCCAATAACCAGCGGCTCTCCGCTGCACTCCCCCCGGCAGTAGCCAGCCCGCTGGAGATGCTTTCCCAGGGTAAAGAGGTGCTGCCAAAGCGCCTCCTCCAAAGTTTGCTGCCGGGCCTGGTGCAGCATTGCCGCTTGCAGCGCAGGTAAAAAGCGGGCGGCGCTGAGCAGCAACATGCTGCCGATAACCATGGCAAGCAGTACCTCCAGCAGCGAGAAGCCGCCCTCTTTTAGCTGCATGAGCCGCTGTCTATACGCTGGCATACTCTTATCCGTCCCCAGTTCGATACAATAATTTGCCACTCCCCCGCCTCGCTGCGCAGCGTGATGTGTCCGGCCCATGCCGTATTGCGCAGCCCGTAAAAACCGAGCGAGGGGGTAATATCCACCAGCGCCACATCTGGCCATAACGGACGCAGCGCAAAAGAGTTCTCCGCCCCGCAGGACGCCTGTACGTCAGCCGATGCCAGCAGGCACCAGCGGCCGCTCTCCTGCTTCACCCATACCTTGCGATCCCGGTTGTGCCAGTTGGCGTCATCCCGCAGCAGCTCCAGATAGTCACGCACCTGCCAGGCGGTTTGCCACAAACGCTGGTGCGCCTGGTAACTCTGCCAGCCATACAGTCCCGACGCGCCAAGGATGACCAGAACGATCATCGCCACCGTGGTTTCTATAAGGGTGTATCCCTGCTCTTTTTTCATGGCCGTACTCTGCACCTGAAGCGCAATGCATGCGAGGCGAGATGCTCCCGTTTACGAGGCGCTACGCGAGAAAGATCGGGGTTTGCAGGGAGTTACATCACAGCGGGAAGGCGGGTCGCAGAATGGGGAAAAAGCGGAAAAAAACCGGCGCAGTAACGCGCCGGCTGTGGCAGGCTGTGAATATTAGATAGCAACCGGGGCTTTGATGCCGGGGTGCGGATCGTAGCCTTCGATTTCAAAGTCGTCGAAGCGGTAGTCAAACAGCGACTCCGGCTTGCGCTTGATGACAAGCTTCGGCAGCGCACGCGGCTCACGGGTCAGCTGCAGGTGCGTCTGCTCCATGTGGTTGCTGTAGAGATGGGTATCACCGCCGGTCCAGACGAAGTCACCCACTTCCAGGTCACACTGCTGCGCCATCATATGCACCAGCAGCGCATAGCTGGCGATGTTAAACGGCAGCCCGAGGAAAACATCGCAGGAGCGCTGGTAGAGCTGGCAGGAGAGCTTGCCATCCGCCACGTAAAACTGGAAAAACGCGTGGCACGGGGCCAGCGCCATTTTGTCCAGCTCGCCGACGTTCCAGGCAGAGACGATGATCCGCCGGGAGTCCGGGTCGGTCTTCAGCTGGTTCAACACGGTGGCGATCTGGTCGATGTGGCGACCGTCCGGCGTTGGCCATGCGCGCCACTGTTTGCCGTACACCGGACCGAGATTACCCTGCTCGTCGGCCCACTCGTCCCAGATGGTGACGTTGTTTTCATGCAGGTAGGCGATGTTGGTATCGCCCTGCAGGAACCACAGCAGCTCATGAATGATTGAGCGCAGGTGGCAACGCTTGGTGGTCACCAGCGGGAAGCCCTCCTGCAGGTTAAAGCGCATCTGATGACCAAAAATGGAAAGCGTGCCGGTGCCGGTACGGTCGTTTTTCTGCGTGCCTTCATCCAGCACTTTTTGCATCAGTTCTAAATACTGTTTCATGATTCCTCAGGAGACGTGTTGCTGCGGGCGACGGCGGTACGCCCAAACCATCATCAGCGCGCCCGCAATAATCATTGGGATAGAGAGGATCTGGCCCATGCTGATGTACTGCACCCACTCGCCGGTAAACTGCGCGTCCGGCTGGCGGAAGAACTCCACAATGATGCGGAATGCGCCATAGCCAATCAGGAACAGACCTGATACCGACCCCATCGGGCGCGGCTTGCGAATAAACAGGTTGAGGATGATAAACAGCACAACCCCTTCCAGCGCCAGCTCGTAGAGCTGTGAAGGGTGGCGCGGCAGTACACCGTAAGTGTCAAAGATAGACTGCCACTCCGGGTGCGAAGGCAGCAGCGCCATATCTTCGGCACGGGAGTTAGGGAAGAGCATTGCCAGCGGGAAGTTAGGATCGACGCGGCCCCACAGCTCGCCGTTGATAAAGTTACCCAGACGCCCGGCACCCAGCCCGAACGGGATCAGTGGCGCAATAAAGTCGGAGACCTGGAAGAAGGTACGCTTTGTGCGTTTAGCAAAGATGATCATCACCACGATCACCCCAACCAGGCCACCGTGGAAGGACATACCGCCGTCCCAGACGCGGAACAGATAGAGTGGATCCTGGATAAAGGTCGGGAAGTTGTAGAACAGCACATAGCCGATGCGTCCACCAAGGAAGACGCCCAGGAAGCCCGCATAGAGCAGGTTTTCCACTTCGTTTTTCGTCCAGCCGCTGCCGGGACGATTTGCGCGGCGGCCAGCCAGCCACATGGCAAAAATAAAGCCAACCAGGTACATCAGGCCGTACCAGTGCAGCGAAACCGGTCCGATAGAAAAAATTACCGGATCGAAATCGGGAAAATGCAGATATCCATTATTCATCTGTCACCACAAAGTGTTGTTATTCCGCCAAAAATCGACAGCGGTTAAGATGTGCGCCCGCTTAACAGGGCGCTCCAAAGCTGGGAATCATAGCATAAGCCAGGCGGGCGATTAGGGCGAAGTTGTAAAAGATCTGTATCTTGCCTTTACCCGCTGCTGCTCACGCTAGCGTCCGCCGCGGATCAGACCGCCCATCCCACGGCGCTCCATGAAGGCCGCTACCTGGTGGCGCACCTCGCTGGTAAACTGGGCTTCCAGGGCGCGATTTGCCAGGGTCTCGGCATCCTCACGATCGATATGGCGCAGCAGGTATTTAACACGGGCCACCGAGCGGCCGTTCATTGACAAATGACGATAGCCAAGGCCAATCAGCACCGCGACGCACATCGGATCGCCCGCCATTTCGCCGCACAGGCAGAGATCGATCCCGTGGCGCTCCGTCTCCTGGGCAATCGTCGCCAGCGCCCGCAGAACGGCAGGATGCAGGCTGTCATAGAGGCTCGCCACGCGAGTGTTGTTGCGATCGACCGCCAGCAGGTACTGGGTAAGATCGTTGGTGCCAACGGAGATAAAATCGACCCTGCTTGCCAGATGCGCCAGCATAAAGACCATCGAAGGCACTTCCAACATCACGCCAATGCGCGGTCTGGGGATGGCGTAGCCGATCATCTCTTCGACTTCTCGCCCTGCGCGCTCAATCAGGCGCCGGGCTTCGTCTACCTCTTCGATGCTGGTGACCATCGGCAACAGGATGCTAAGGTTGCCGGTAGCAGCGTTGGCGCGCAGCATGGCCCGGACCTGGATCAGGAAAATTTCTGGCTGATCGAGCGTAATTCGGATGCCACGCCAGCCAAGGCAAGGGTTCTCTTCGCTGATGGGCATATAGGGCAGCTGCTTATCCGCGCCGACGTCCAGCGTACGCAGGGTCACCGGCTTCTCATTAAAGAGTTGCAGCATTCCCTGATACTGGGCTACCTGCTCCTCTTCGGAGGGGAAGCCGCTTTGCAGCATAAACGGGATTTCAGTGCGGTAGAGACCAATGCCGTCGATGCGGCTGCCGAGCTGCTCCTCATGCGCAGGACTCAGGCCCGCGTTAAGCATGACCTTCACCCGATCGCCGCTTTTCAGCTGGGCGGGAAGGTTAACCTCATCCTCAGCAAGCTTGCTTAGCTCGTTCTCTTCGGTAATGAGACGCTGGTACTCCTGAAGCAGGATCGGCTCGGGATCGACCAGCAGTTCGCCCCGGTACCCATCTACCACCAGCGTGCGGTGGTGTAGCACCGAGGGTTGGATATCGGCTCCCATCACCGTAGGAATGCCCAGCGCTCGCACCATAATCGCCGCATGAGAGTTGGCCGCGCCGTCGCGCACCACGACGCCAACCAGCCGATCGTGGGGCAGCTCCGCCAGCGTAGTAGCAGAGAGTTCATCAGCTACCAGCACAAAGCGTTCGGGCCAGGTATTAGGTCCCTGCAGGCTATCATCAAGATGGAACAGCAGACGCTGTCCCAGCGTGCGCAGATCGCCGGCACGCTCCTTGAGATAGCCGTCAGAGAGAGCCGCAAACTGCTCGGCAAAGCGCCCGATGACCTTTTTTACTGCCCACTCAGCCACGAAGCCGCGATCGACTTCGTCAAACAGCTCACGTCTGAGACGAGCGTCCGACAGCAGGTGGGAATAGAGATCGAAAATAGCCGCCGTCTCTTTCTGCGCCCCGGCAGAGAAACGCTTGCTGTAGCGGCGAAACTCGCTGGCAGCCTCTTCAAGCGCGCCGGTAAGGCGTTCACGCTCAAGGCCGGTGTCCAGCGTCGAGGCCTCATAGACCTGTTCCATCAGCGGCAGGGTTGCATCCATCCACCCCTCGGCAATGGCTACGCCCGGTGCGGCAGGCAGCGCGCGAATACGCGTCTGGCGATACTGGCCAAACAGGGCGGCAAGCTGCGACTGGGAGAGGATTGCCGCCATTTGGGTGGCCAGCGTAACCAGAAACGACTCTTCGCTCTCGTCAAACTGGCGCAACTCGCGCTGCTGCACCACCAGCACGCCAAGCAGCTGGCGTCGCTGAATAATCGGCACGCCAAGAAACGCACGGAACCGCTCCTCTTTTACCGAGGGAATATACTTAAAGCTGGGGTGTTTTTGCGCGTCGGCAAGGTTAATCGGCTCCGCCAGCCTGCCTACCAGGCCGACAATACCCTGATCGAATGCGAGCGTGATGGTGCGGCCGCGCGGCTTTTTCAAACCACGCGTCGCCATCAGGTAATAGCAGCGTCTGTCGTGATCGGCGAGGTAGACCGAACAGACTTCGGTATTCATCGCCAGACAAATGTCCGTCACCAGAATATCCAGCGCCTCGTTAAGGCGCGGTGCGCTGGCAACTTTCTCGACTATCTCTCGCAACCGGGTGAGCATGATATGTAGGGCTTATCCTCTTTTACGTCGCCAGGCAGGAGAGTGCTGTGGCTTCGGGGTGCTCTCCGCCAGCGCCATCACCACACTTGCAAACTCCTTCATCACCCGACGATAGACATCGCGCTTAAACGAGACGACCTGACGAACAGGATACCAGTAGCTTACCCAGCGCCAGCCATCAAACTCAGGGGTACTGCTGGTTTGCATATTGATATCCGCATCGTTGCTGATCAATTGCAAAAGAAACCACTTCTGTTTTTGGCCGATACAAACCGGCTTTGTGTCCCAACGCACCAAACGTTTTGGTAACTTGTAACGCAACCAGCTGCGGGTCGAAGCAAGAATACGCACATCCTTACGGCTCAGCCCCACCTCTTCGAACAGCTCCCGGTACATAGCTTGCTCCGGGGACTCACCAGGGTTGATACCCCCCTGGGGAAACTGCCATGAGTGCTGACCGAAGCGCCTGGCCCACATTACCTGGCCTTGTCGATTACAGATTACGATACCCACATTTGGGCGGTAGCCATCGTCATCAATCACCGGACTACCTCAAAATAAACCTGAATTAAACGATTGTTTCACACTCGTGAGGTACGGTAAACCACTCTCTCAATGCGCTATAACCGAATAACATTTGAATAACTCACAATTATCACCTGAGTTATAAACAGAATGGCCGCTCCGGTCGCCGTTTTATTCACGATTTCTGTGGATAGAGTTGTGCAGAAGTATGGAATTACTCCGGGAAAACCTGGGCGCGCCTGAATAATGCGTTTATCACTCAAAAAAATAATATCCGACTATTCATTAAGTTATACCACGATCTTTACGCCTGCGGGATCAATATGTGATGTGTATCACATGGCCGATCCGGCGACTGATGAAAGATCGAACAGAGTCGGTTTTATCCACAGATTGTGCCAATAAGTTAAGCACAATTTGTGTGAAAATTCGATTTTGCTCGCACGTCAAGGCTGTAAATGGAAACAGTAGTGTGGGTTTTCCTCACTTATCCCACTTTTCTGTGGATAACATGGTGTAAGATCCTGTTCATTGTCAGTGACCAGATTTGGAAAACCTTGCGAGCCGTTGCGCAACAAACGCAAAGCAAGAGAAAAAAATCCTAAAAATCATTGCGTTGTTTATCGCGGCGGGAAAAGATCTTACGCATTACCCCCTGTGCACTATTGCTGTTCATTTTTTAACCAGAGGTTGTTCATATGCTGCCGCTCTCCCCTTTTACTTCCCCGCCCGCTTCGGAAAGCATTTTGCTGGAGCAGGCGCAACGGCTCGCCGGGCTAACCCTTGGCGAGCTGGGTGCGCTGGCTGGCCTGCCAGTGCCGACAGATTTTAAGCGCGATAAAGGCTGGACCGGAGTATTGCTGGAGCGCTGGCTGGGGGCGAGTGCCGGCAGCAAGCCTGAGCAGGATTTCGCCGCGCTCGGGGTCGAGCTGAAAACCATTCCGGTGGATAGCCTGGGACGTCCGCTAGAGACCACCTTCGTCTGCGTTGCGCCGCTGACCGGCAACAGCGGCGTCACCTGGGAGAGCAGCCACGTGCGTCACAAGCTCAAGCGGGTGCTGTGGATCCCGGTAGAAGGTTCGCGAGAGATCCCTGTTGCCAGCCGTCGGGTCGGGTCGCCGCTGCTGTGGAGCCCCAGCGAGCTGGAAGAACACCAGCTGCGGATGGACTGGGAGGAGCTGATGGATCTTATCGTGCTGGGCCAGGTAGAGAGCATTACCGCCCGCCATGGCGAGGTGCTACAGCTGCGGCCCAAGGCGGCGAACAGCAAGGCGCTGACCGAGGCGGTGGGCCAGCACGGTCAGCCGATCCTCACCCTGCCGCGAGGCTTCTACCTGAAGAAGAACTTTACCCGCGCGCTGCTGGAGCGGCATTTTTTGTTGCAGGGTTATTAAATTTTTTGCCCTCGCCCGCCACAGGCTTATAATTAGCGCTTCTTTTTTTGGCAGGACTTTACGATGTTATTTGCATGGATAACCGATCCCAACGCCTGGCTCGCGCTCGGTACGCTGACGCTGCTGGAGATTGTGCTCGGAATCGACAATATTATTTTCCTCTCTCTGGTCGTTGCTAAGCTCCCGACCGCACAGCGCAACCACGCCCGGCGTATCGGCCTGGCGGGCGCAATGCTGATGCGTCTGGCGCTGCTGGCCTCTATCTCGTGGGTAACCCGGCTGACCACGCCGCTGTTTAGCGTTTTCGATCACGCGGTCTCCGCCCGGGATCTGATCCTGCTGCTCGGTGGCCTGTTCCTTATCTGGAAGGCCAGCAAGGAGATCCACGAGTCCATCGAAGGTGAAGAGGAGGGGCTGAAAACCAACGTTCACTCTTTCCTTGGTGCCATCGTACAGATCATGATGCTGGATATTATCTTCAGTCTCGACTCGGTCATTACGGCGGTGGGTCTGTCGGATCATCTGTTCATTATGATGGCGGCGGTGGTGATCTCCGTCGGGGTGATGATGTTTGCCGCCCGCCCTATCGGCGAGTTTGTCGATCGTCACCCGTCGGTAAAAATGCTGGCCCTGTCGTTCCTGATCCTGGTTGGCTTTACGCTGATGCTGGAGAGTTTTGGCATCCACGTGCCGAAAGGTTACATCTACTTCGCCATGTTCTTCTCGATCGCCGTCGAGACCCTGAACCTGTTGCGCAATAAAAAGAATCCGCTGTGATCTCTCGCTCCCCCGCTCCGGGGGAGCCATCGCTGCATTAATGGGCGAGAAATTTGATGATGACGCCCGATGCGACGCTTGTAATCACGATCATTGAGCCAATAATAGTCATAGTCTGAACCTTTAAAGCGTTATGTAGCTCGACTTTGAAATTGGCAACTTCAATTCCAAGCGTGGACGTGTTTTCATTTGTTGCATAGTTAGATTTAATTACGGCGACATCCGTGACCAGTGTCTCCACCTTCTCCTCAAGCGTTTTAACGCGTATCTCCATATCTCCTCTCAGTTACTTGTAACGTTAATTACGTCACGGAAATATTATCAGGCTATGGGTATGCAAACCGTGGTGAATGGCGCTATTTCGCGCTGGCTTTTAAGATTTTCCCGCTTTTTCCTTCCGTATCCGTGCGTTATTACTACACTCAATACAGATTTTGGCCTTAAGAAGGAGAAAAGCCGTGAAAAAATGGGCAGTAGTGATTTCCGCAGTGGGTTTGGCTTGTGCAGTTTCAGGATGCAGCAGCGACTATGTGATGGCGACGAAAGATGGCCGTATGATCCTGACCGAAGGCAAGCCGGCCGTAGACGATGATACCGGGCTGGTCAGCTACCGCGACCTGCAGGGCAACGAAATGCAGATTAACCGTGATGATGTGTCGCAAATTATCGAACGTTAAGTGCTAAGGTCAGCAATCTGCTGGCCTTTTGATTTTTCTCTTCCCCTTTTGCCTCCCCTCTGCCATGTTTATATTCCTTTGTCAGGAAGCCCCTGACGTTGTTAAAAAACAAGGAAGCCGGCTATGCATTATCACCGTATCCCTCACAGCTCGCTTGAGATAAGCACGCTGGGGCTGGGCACAATGACCTTTGGTGAGCAGAACAGCGAAGCCGAGGCCCATGCACAGCTTGATTACGCCGTAGCACAGGGTATCAACCTGATCGATGTGGCAGAGATGTATCCCGTGCCGCCGCGCCCGGAGACCCAGGGCTTAACCGAAACCTACGTCGGCAACTGGCTGGCGAAGCACGGCAGCCGTGAAAAACTGGTTATCGCCTCTAAGGTAAGCGGTCCCAGCCGTAATAATGACAGCGGCATTCGCCAGAATCAGGTGCTGGATCGCAAAAATATCCGGGAGGCGCTTGACGCCAGCCTGAAACGCCTGCAAACCGACTATCTCGATCTCTACCAGGTGCACTGGCCGCAGCGCCCAACCAACTGCTTCGGCAAGCTGGGCTATGAGTGGACGGAGTCCGCTCCCGGCGTGACTATTCTCGAAACGCTGGAAGCGTTGGCCGAATGTCAGCGGGCGGGCAAGATCCGCTACATCGGCGTCTCCAACGAAACGGCGTTTGGCGTGATGCGCTATCTGCACCTGGCGGATAAGCATGATCTGCCGCGCATCGTCACCATCCAGAACCCTTACAGCCTGCTGAACCGCAGCTTTGAGGTGGGTCTGTCAGAGGTGAGCCAGTTTGAGGGCGTAGAGCTGTTGGCCTACTCCTGCCTGGCCTTCGGCACCCTGACGGGTAAATACCTGAACGGCGCGAAGCCCGCCGGGGCGCGCAATACGCTGTTTAGCCGTTTCACGCGCTACAGCGGCGAGCAGACGCAAAAAGCAATTGCCGCCTACGTGGATATCGCTAAACGGCATAACCTGGACGCAGCGCAGATGGCACTGGCCTTTGTCCGCCGCCAGCCCTTCGTGGCCAGCACCCTGCTGGGGGCGACGACCATGGAGCAGCTAAAAACCAACGTTGAGAGCCTCTATCTGGAGCTGAGCGAAGAGGTATTAGCGGAGATTGAGGCGGTGCATAAGGTCTATACCTACCCGGCACCGTAAGTAAATTGCCCGGCGGAATACGTCTGCCGGGCATGTTTTTTATCGACGGCGCTGCCACAGCCACAGGGCGGCAATCGCCAGCGCAAACAGCACGCCAAAGCCGACCCCAACGCCAACCACCGGCGCACCCGCTTTCACCGCCAGCGAGTAAAGCCCCAGCATAATCAGCATTGCCGCGTTCTCGCCAAGATTCTGCACAGCGATCGCGTTGCCTGCCCCGACGGAGCGTTTCCCCCGCTCCTGCAAAAGCGCATTGAGCGGCACGACAAAAAATCCGCCCAGCACACCGATGAGCACCAGCAGCCCGTAGGCAGGCAGCAAAGCATGTTGTAACGAAAAGAGCGTTACTACCACGCCGATGAGGATCCCGGCGGGCATGCAGCGGGCTACGCTCTCCAGAGTTACCAGCTTCGCCGCTACGCCCGCGCCGACAACAATCCCTACCGCGACCATGGCGTTAAGATAGGTTGGCGTCGCGTTATCCGTAATGCCCAGCGCCACCGGCACCCACAGCACCAGCAGGAAGCGCAGCGTCACTCCCGCACCCCAGAACAGGCTGGTGCCCACCAGCGAGAAGCGGGTCTCGCCGTTTAGCCACAGCGTCTTACAGGCGTGAAAGAAGCTCCGGGTCATGGGAGTAAAGCGCCAGCTCAGACCAGGCCGGGCCACAGGCAGTTTGGGGATCATCAGGTTCGCCACCACCGCCCCGGCATAGACCAGGGCGCAGATACCGAGCGCCGCCAGCACATGCCAGTCCGCCAGCACGCCGCCCGCCACCGAACCCAGCAGGATGGCGGCGATGGTCGAGGACTCCATCAGGCCGTTAGCCTTCACCAGCTTATCGCCGGTGGTCAGCTCACCGAGAATGCCGTATTTAGCCGGAGAGTAAGCCGCCGCACCAATACCGACCAGCGTATAGCCAATAAACGGATTGAGGCCCACGCAGATGCTCAGCGCGCCCAGCAGCTTTAGCCCGTTGGCGGCCATCATCACGCGTCCCTTGGCGAAGCTGTCCGCCACCTGGCCGACAAAGGGGGCGAAGAGGATGTAAGCGCCTACAAACACCATCTGCAGGATCGGCTGGCTCCAGTCGGGATAGAACTCGGCCTTGAGCAGCGCCAGGGTGGCAAACAGCAGGGCGTTATCGCCAAACGCCGAGAGGAACTGGGCGGCGGTGACCGCCAGCATGCCTTTCGACAGCAGGGAATCGTTAGTGCTCACTGACTCATGCATGTTGCTCTTCCGTCTCGTCGAGTTTGCTCTTCAGGGTCACAAAATCCGGCTTGCCGCTGCCCAGCACCGGCAGCTGCTTCAGGAAACGAATATCGCGTGGCACGGCCAGCTCTGGTACGCCTTGAGCGCGTGCCTGCTGAAGCAGCATCTCACGGGTTAGCTCGCTGTCGGTGGTAAACATCACCAGCGCCTCGCCTTTGCTGGCATCGCTCTTCACTACCGTGGCGTGCATTTTGTCAGGCGAAGCCAGCAGCGCCAGCTGCTCGACCATCTCCAGCGAGATCATCTCCCCGGCGATTTTGGCGAAGCGCTTGGCCCGGCCCTGGATCTGCACAAAGCCCTGCTCGTCGAAGCGTACAATGTCGCCGGTGTCATACCAGCCGGGTTCCATCTCGCCCTCAGCGTTCTCCGCTGCCGGGCGCTCAAGCACCCCAGGGTTCTCGACGCGCAGGTAGCCGGTCATGACGTTCGGTCCCTTCAGCTGCAGCCTGCCGCCCTCCTCAATGCCCGGCACCGCCATCAGACGTGCGTCCATGCCGGGTAGAATACGTCCCACCGTGCCCGGCTTCGCTGCCATCGGCACGTTGATGGAGACTACCGGCGCACACTCGGTTACGCCGTAGCCCTCAAGCACCCGCAGGCCAAACTTGTCCTGCCAGAGCTGGCGGGTACTCTCCTGCAGTTTTTCTGCCCCGGCCACCACGTAGCGCAGGCGGTAGAAGTCGTAGGGGTTAGCGAAGCGGGCGTAGTGCCCAAGGAAAGTCGAGGTGCCAAACAGCACGGTGCAGTTACGGTCATAGACCAGCTCCGGCACGATACGGTAGTGCAGCGGGCTGGGGTAGAGAAAGACTTCCGCGCCGGTCAGCAGCGGGGTAAATAGCCCTACGGTAAGACCAAAGGAGTGAAATAGCGGCAGGGCTGACATAAAGCGGTCCCGGGCGGTAAAGTCAGCGATGGTGCGGATCTGCTCCACGTTAGCGAGAATGCTTTTATGGCTGTGCACCACTCCTTTTGGATTGCCCTCCGAGCCGGAGGTAAAGAGCACCAGCGCGGTGTCCTCCGGCTGCTGCGGTACCTGGGCCAGGCGCGGCATCAGCAGATGGCCGAAGATCCACAGCTTATCGGCGGTGGTCACTTCGCCTTTCAGATCTTCCAGATAGATCCAGCGCACCTGGGTCAGCTGCTCCGGCAGATGCCAGAGCTTGCCCTTCTCCATAAACTGCCGGGAGGTAAAGATGGTTTTGATCTGCGCGGCGGTAATGGCGCTGCCCATACCTTTTACCCCCGCCGTGTAGTTCATCATTGCCGGAACACGGCCCCGGGCGATGGCACCGAAAATTACCGCCGCCGCGATGCCCGCGTTTGGCAGCATCAGGCCAATTTTTTCGCCCTGCGCGCTGTACTTATCCAGGATACGCGCCACAAACAGCGTTTTGGTCAGCAGCTTGCGGTAGGTATCGGGCTTGAAATTAATATCCTCAATGCAGTTTTTACCCGCGCCGTAGCGGTACTGAGCTGCCAGCAGGGCTTCGAATAGCGTCTCCCGTGGGCGCACGGCCATACGGGCTTCCATCATGATCTGGTGAAGCATCTCGCCAGCCAGCCTGCGGCGATCGCGGGCGCGCGGCGCATCGGGCATCGGCAGCTGGGTTGGGGGCAGAATATGCAGGCTAATGCGCGGGAAGAGGCGCTGCTTCACCAGCCCCTTCAGGCGGCTAAAGAAGGTTAGCTCTGCCCCCTCAATGCGCACCGGGATCACCGTTGCCCGCGATTTAGCAGCGACAAAGGCGGCCCCGTCATAAATTTTCATCAGCGAGCCGGAGACGGAGATACGTCCCTCCGGAAAGATCACCACCGGACGGCCGCTTTCGATCAGACGCACCAGCTGCTTGATCGACATCGGTTTGGTGGGATCGAGGGGCACAAAGTCGATCAAACTCGACAGGGCGCGCATATACCAGCTCTGGCTAATGGAGGTGTAGACCGCAAACACCGGGCGCACCGGCAAAAACAGCGCCAGCAGAATACCGTCAATAAAGGAGACGTGGTTTGGGGTGATGAGTACGCGCTCGCCGCGCAGCGGCTGCGTATCGCCGGTCAGCTCGACGCGGTAGAGCAGACGGAAGAGGGTACGGAAAAAGCCCAGCATCATTAACTTCCTGTTCAGTCGTTCGGGGTATGGCAAGAATTGTGGCAGATTACACGAGAAGTGTGGCGGGCGGCAAAATCGGGGCGAAAAAAAACCTGCGCATCCGCGCAGGTTGGTGCAAAAAGTGAGTACTCTATACGTACTGAAATCTCACCAATCAATACCTCTGGGATCTTGATTGTGGCCCCTCCCCCCTGCGGATGCCAGGGAACAATCGCAACAGCTCATCGCAAAGTGTAACTAAAGGTTTGAATTACCCTTTTTCTGTTTTATTTATCCGATAACAAAGGTGTAACGGTTTCACTGTGCACATGCGCTTTAGCTCACGTTTGCACATTCCGGGGGCGTAAGAGCCTTGAACACGCCGCGCTTTTCCGCAACACTTAACCATGTGTAACCGCTTACCCATCAGAGAAGGTTCAGAATGGCGACCATAAAGGATGTTGCAAAGCTCGCAGGTGTCTCCGTCGCCACGGTGTCGCGCGTCATCAATAGCTCCCCCAAGGCCAGCGACGCCTCCCGGCAGGCGGTACAGAGCGCCATGGCCTCACTCAACTACCATCCCAATGCGAATGCACGCGCGCTGGCCCAGCAGTCAACGGAGACTATCGGGCTGGTGGTCGGCGACGTCTCCGATCCCTTTTTTGGCGCCATGGTCAAAGCCGTGGAGCAGGTGGCCTACCACACCGGTAACTTTTTGCTGATTGGTAACGGCTACCATAATGAACAGAAAGAGCGGCGCGCTATCGAGCAGCTGATGCGTCACCGCTGCGCGGCGCTGGTGGTACATGCCAAAAGCATTCCCAATGAAGAGTTAGCCGGGCTGATGGATCAGATGCCCGGCATGGTGCTGATCAACCGCATTCTGCCCGGCTACGAGCAGCGCTGCGTAGCGCTGGACGATCGCTACGGCGCATGGCTGGCGACCCGGCATCTTATCCAGCAGGGGCATACCAAAATTGGCTACCTCTGCTCAAACCATGCTATCTCCGATGCGGAAGATCGCCTCCAGGGCTATTACGATGCGTTGCGGGAGAACGGCCTGCCCTGTAACGACAGGCTGGTGACCTGGGGCGAGCCGGATGAGAGCGGCGGCGAGCAGGCAATGACCGAGCTGCTCGGGCGGGGAAGGCATTTTACCGCCGTGGCCTGCTATAACGACTCGATGGCCGCCGGAGCGATGGGTGTGTTAAACGATAACGGCATTGAGGTGCCGGGCGAGATCTCGCTGATAGGCTTTGATGACGTGCTGATCTCCCGCTACGTCCGTCCGCGCTTGACCACTGTCCGCTATCCCATCGTCACAATGGCGACCCAGGCCGCAGAGCTGGCGCTGGCGCTGGCGAAAGAGCAACCCCTGCCGGAGATCACCCACCTTTTCAGCCCGACGCTGGTGCGGCGTCATTCGGTGGGGACCTCTCAGGAGAGCTAAAGCGCGCAGCGGTAGAGGTGCACCGTGGTGGCCGGGTAGTCCAGGCCGTCACCGATATAATCCCAGCCAAAGCGCTCATAAAAATCGCGGCAGGCGGAGTAGAGATGCAGCTGGGTAAAGCCCCGCTTGCGGGCGTAATCCTTTACGTGCTGCTGAAGCCTGCCCGCCAGCCCCTGCCCGCGCGCGGCCTCATCGACGTAGAGCGCCGCCAGCCACGGCCAGAGATCCTGACGGCTAATAAGATCGCAGCGCCAAAGCCCCACCGTACCCAGCAGCGTCTCACCCTCAGTAGCGATAAAGGTAAGCGGCAGCGCTTCTGGCCGCTGGCTATGGGCGATCACGCTGGCAAAAAAGTCTCGCGACAGCGTCTCGCCAAAGGCCTGCCACAGCCATTCGGTTACCTGGTCCGCAAAGTGCGGTGCGTCATACAGGGGCAGGATCTTCACGCTCATCGTCTTACAGTAGCTCCAGCGCCAGCAGCTCGTCGATGGTCTGGCGACGACGGATCAGCCGCGCCGCGCCGCCGTCAAACAGTACTTCCGGCAGCAGCGGACGGCTGTTGTAGTTGGATGACATCGATGCGCCATAGGCTCCGGTATCGTGCAGCACCAGGTAATCTCCCGGCACTACCGCTGGCAGGGCACGGGTTTCGACTTCCCCGCCCGCCTGCTGGGTAAAGACGTCTCCGGACTCACACAGCGGACCGGCTACGACGGTATCGATAAGCGGTTCAGCCGCCAGGTCGCGACCGTCTGCCGCCAGAGCACTGATGTGGTGATAGCTGCCGTACATTGCCGGACGCATCAGGTCGTTAAAGCCGGCGTCGATCAACACAAAGTGACGGCTGCCCATCGCTTTGACGCTGCGCACCTGAGCCACCAGCACGCCGGATTCAGCTACCAGGAAACGTCCCGGCTCGATCTCGAGCTTCACCGGATGCCCAAGATGGGCAGCAATTTTTTCCCGGGCGCTGTTCCACAGGCCAAAGTAGTGATCGGTGTCGATCGCCTCTTCCCCTTCGCGGTAAGGGATAGACAGCCCGCCCCCGGCAGAGATCGCCTCCAGATCCTGACCGAACTCAATCACCTGGCTGACCATCGCGCCGCAAACTTGCTCAAGGTGGCCGTAATCCACGCCCGAACCAATATGCATATGGATCCCCACCAGCTTAAGCTGGTAGCGCTGCATAACCTCCAGCGCGGCGGGCAGATCGCTGTACCAGATCCCGTGCTTGCTATTCTCGCCGCCGGTATTGGTTTTCTGGCTGTGGCCGTGACCGAAGCCTGGGTTAACCCGCAGCCAGACGCGGTGACCCGGAGAGACCTCCCCCAGCTGGGCCAGCATATCCACCGAGCCGGCGTTAACCGGGATTTGTAGTTCATGCACGCGGGCCATCGTCGGCGGGTCGATCAGATCGGCAGTAAAGACGATCTCATCCGCATCGCTCTGCGGCTGGTAGCCCGCAGCCAGCGCGCGTTCGATCTCGCCCAGCGATACTGAATCCACCTTAACGCCCTGCTCGCGCATCAGACGCAAAATATGAATATTAGAGCACGCCTTCTGGGCGAAACGCACCACGTCAAACTTCGCCAGCTGGGCAATCCGACGGCGGATGATCTCTGCGTCGTAGGCCCAGACCGGGCAGCCAAATTCAGTCACCAGGCCGTGCAGGTTGGCGGCGGTGAGCGCGGTATCGGTGTTGTTCAACGGGCGTGGCATGGCGGACTCCATAATGATTTTTCACTATTACGCCACAGGCCGAAGGGAATAAAAAATATCGTTATGTTACGATTCTATGCAAATCTGATATACCTTACGCCGCAGGAAAGTCGATGCCCGCCGTTAACCTTCGCCATATCGAAATTTTTCACGCCGTGATGACCGCCGGGAACCTGACCGAGGCCGCACGCCTGCTGCATACCTCGCAGCCCACCGTCAGCCGGGAGCTGGCGCGCTTTGAAAAGGTGATTGGCCTGACGTTATTTGAGCGAGCACGGGGCAGGCTGCACCCGACGGTGCAGGGCCTGCGCCTGTTTGAAGAGGTGCAGCGCTCGTGGTACGGGTTGGATCGCATCGTCAGCGCCGCCGAGAGCCTTCGAGAGTTCCGCCAGGGGGAGTTGTCTATCGTCTGCCTGCCGGTCTTCTCCCAATCATTTCTGCCCCTGCTGCTGCAGCCGTTTCTTGCCCGCTATCCGGAGGTGAGCCTCAACGTGGTGCCGCAGGAGTCGCCACTGCTGGAGGAGTGGCTCTCTGCCCAGCGTCACGATCTCGGCCTGACCGAAACCCTGAGTACCCCCGCCGGAACCGAGCGCACGCCGCTGCTGACCCTCAACGAGGTGTGCGTTCTGCCCGCCGGGCATCCGCTGGCGCAGCACAGAGTGCTTACGCCGCAGGATTTTCAGGGCGAGAACTACATCAGCCTGTCGCGTTCGGACAGCTATCGCCAGCTGCTGGATGCCCTGTTCAGCGAGCACCAGGTAAAACGCCGCATGGTGGTTGAGACCCACAGCGCCGCCAGCGTCTGCGCGATGGTGCGCGCCGGGGTTGGGGTGTCGGTGGTCAACCCCCTCACGGCTCTCGACTACGCCAGCAGCGGCGTGGTGGTCAGGCCCTTTAGCATCGCCGTGCCCTTTACCGTCAGCCTGATCCGCCCCCTGCACCGCCCCGCGTCCGCGCTGGTGGATACCTTCTCAACCCACTTACAGCAGGCGGTGTCGCGCATTATCGAGCCGTTAGAGGCGGTGCTGGCGAACGGTTAATCCAGCATAAAATCGACGACGTCGGCGGCATGCAGCGCGGCGGTATCAAACACTGGGATCGGGCTTTGATCCTGGGAGACCAGCAGGCCGATTTCAGTGCAGCCAAAGATCACCCCTTGCGCCCCCTGGCTCGCCATGCGCGCAATCAGGTCAATAAAGTATGCCCGCGACGGCTCACTAAACGTGCCCCGGCACAGCTCGTCAAAGATGATCTGATTAACCCTGGCGCGATCCTCCCCGTCCGGGACGCAGGTTTCAATGCCGTGGGCATCGCGCATCCGTCCGCGGTAGAAATCTTGCTCCATGGTATAGCGGGTGCCCAGCAGCGCGACCAGCTGCAGGTTTTGCTTCTGGATCGCCCGGGCGGTGGCGTCAGCGATGTGCAAAAACGGCACGTTACAGCGATCCTCAATCTGGTCGGCGACCTTATGCATGGTATTGGTACAGAGCACGATCCCCTCGGCACCCGCGCGCTCAAGGCCTGCGGCAGCGCTGGCAAGGATCTCTCCGGCTTTGTCCCAGTCGCCGCTCGACTGGCAGGTCTCGATCTCGTGAAAATCGACGCTGTGCAGCAGCAGGTTGGCGGAGTGCAGGCCACCCAGCCGGGCTTTAATTCCCTCATTGATCAGACGGTAGTAGGGAATGGTCGATTCCCAGCTCATCCCGCCCAGCAGTCCTATGGTTTTCATCTTGCCTCTCTCCTGTTATCCGCCCGTGAAAACAAACTTGTGATCGGCTTTCCACTTATTAGGCGTCGCGTTTCTTTTTAACGCTGGCTGATATAAATTTAATGAAACATTGTTTTATATTAAACCTACACGACTACAGGACGCTCTCATGTTTACTTTCCACCAACAGACCCAGCTCGACGATCTGGGCAACGGCGTTACCCGGCGCATTCTGGCCCACTCGGGCAAAATGATGGCGGTAGAGGTGAATTTTAGCGAAGGTGCGATTGGCCCCTTGCATAACCACCCTCATGAACAGCTTACCTATGTTTTGTCCGGCGAGTTTGAATTTACCATCGGTGATGAAAAACATATCGTCCGCGCCGGGGATACCCTCTATAAAGAGCCAAACATTGTGCATGGCTGCGTCTGCTTAAAAGCGGGCACCCTGCTCGACACCTTTACGCCGGTACGTGAAGATTTCCTCACAGCGTAACCGTTAACGCCCCCCTATTAAAACGCCCTCCGCCGCGAGGGCATTTTTATTTACAGCAAATCATTAGCGGGTTAATCATTCATTTTTCCAGGCACTTACCCCACGTGCTCACTGGAAATGTCACCTGGCTCACCTTATTGAAACGTCGTTTCGACTTTGATCACATTTCCATAATTAATCGAATGACGGCGCTATAAATCGCAATAAGATAAATTAAAACACCGTTTTAAAAAGCAATCATACACCCAGGCAGGTATATATGAATGAAAACAGACTGCTGGGATTGGCCTGGATATCGCCCTATATCATCGGGTTGATCGTCTTTACGGCCTTTCCCTTCGTTTCCTCGTTTTTCCTCAGTTTTACTGAGTATGACTTAATGAGTCCGCCGGTATTTAACGGGATTGAAAACTACCGTTACATGCTGACCGAAGACTCCCTGTTCTGGAAATCAATGGGCGTCACCTTTGCCTACGTATTTTTAACGATCCCGCTGAAGCTCGCTTTTGCGCTGGGGATCGCCTTTGTTCTTAACTTTAAATTACGCGGCATCGGCTTTTTCCGTACCGCCTACTATATCCCATCGATTCTTGGCAGCTCCGTCGCCATCGCCGTTCTGTGGCGCGCGCTGTTTGCTATCGACGGCCTGCTGAACAGCTTTATCGGCGTTTTTGGCCTCGATCCTATTAACTGGCTGGGTGAGCCGTCGCTGGCGCTGATGTCCGTGACCCTGCTGCGCGTCTGGCAGTTTGGTTCCGCGATGGTGATCTTCCTCGCCGCGCTGCAAAACGTACCGCAGTCGCAGTATGAGGCGGCGATGATCGACGGCGCGTCGAAGTGGCAGATGTTTATGAAGGTAACCGTGCCGCTGATTACGCCGGTGATTTTCTTCAACTTCATTATGCAGACCACCCAGGCATTCCAGGAGTTTACCGGCCCGTACGTCATTACCGGCGGCGGCCCGACCTACTACACCTATCTCTTCTCGCTCTACATCTACGACACCGCCTTTAAGTATTTCGATATGGGTTACGGCGCGGCGCTGGCGTGGGTACTGTTCCTGGTGGTGGCCGTCTTCGCCTCCATTGCCTTTAAGTCATCAAAATATTGGGTCTTCTACTCCGCCGATAAGGGAGGCAAAAATGGCTGACGTACAACAAATTACCCCGGCAGCGAGCCACGCCGAACGTGAAGTGGCCCGCACGCTGCGTCGCGAGAAGATCAGCGCGTGGATCCGCTATGTCATTTTGCTGTTCGTTGGTCTGCTGATGCTCTATCCGCTGGTGTGGATGTTCTCGGCGGCGTTCAAGCCTAACCACGAGATCTTCACTACCCTGAGCCTGTGGCCAGCCAACGCCACCTGGGACGGGTTCATCAACGGCTGGAAAACCGGTACCGAATATAATTTCGGCCATTACATGCTGAATACCTTCAAGTATGTGATCCCGAAAGTGATCCTGACCATTATCTCCTCCACCATCGTGGCGTATGGCTTTGCCCGCTTCGAAATCCCGTGGAAGAAGTTCTGGTTCGCAACGCTGATCACCACCATGCTGCTGCCAAGCACCGTGCTGCTGATCCCGCAGTACCTGATGTTCCGTGAGATGGGCATGCTCAACAGCTATATGCCGCTCTATCTGCCGCTGGCCTTTGCCACCCAGGGCTTCTTCGTCTTCATGCTGATCCAGTTCCTGCGCGGCGTACCGCGTGACATGGAAGAGGCGGCGCAGATCGACGGCTGCAACTCTGCCCAGGTGCTCTGGTACGTGGTCGTACCGATCCTGAAACCGGCAATTATCTCGGTAGCGCTGTTCCAGTTCATGTGGTCGATGAACGACTTTATCGGGCCGCTGATCTACGTCTACAGCGTGGATAAGTATCCGATTGCCCTGGCGCTCAAAATGTCCATCGACGTGACCGAAGGCGCGCCGTGGAACGAAATTCTGGCAATGGCGAGTATCTCCATTCTGCCGTCCATCATTGTCTTCTTCCTGGCTCAACGCTACTTCGTACAGGGCGTGACCAGCAGCGGAATTAAAGGTTAAGAGGGAAATATCATGGCTGAAGTTATTTTCAACAAGCTGGAAAAAGTGTACTCCAACGGCTTCAAAGCGGTACATGGTATCGACCTGAAGATCGCTGACGGGGAGTTTATGGTGATTGTCGGCCCATCCGGCTGCGCCAAGTCCACCACCCTGCGCATGCTGGCCGGGCTGGAGACCATCAGCGGCGGCGAAGTGCGCATCGGTGAAAAGGTGGTGAACAACCTGGCCCCGAAAGAGCGCGGCATTGCGATGGTGTTCCAGAATTACGCCCTCTATCCGCACATGACGGTGCGTGAAAACCTCGCCTTCGGCCTCAAGCTGAGCAAGATGCCGAAGGATCAGATCGACAGGTATGTGGACGAAGCGGCGAAGATCCTCGAGCTGGAGGAGCTGCTGGAGCGTCTGCCGCGCCAGCTCTCCGGCGGCCAGGCCCAGCGCGTGGCGGTAGGCCGGGCGATTGTGAAGAAACCGGACGTATTTCTGTTTGACGAACCGCTCTCTAACCTCGACGCCAAGCTGCGCGCCTCGATGCGCATCCGTATTTCGGATCTGCATAAGCAGCTCAAAAGCTCCGGTAAACCAGCCACCACCGTCTACGTGACCCACGACCAGACCGAAGCCATGACCATGGGCGATCGCATCTGCGTAATGAAGCTGGGGCACATCATGCAGGTGGATACCCCGGATAACCTCTACCACTACCCGAAAAACATGTTCGTGGCGGGGTTCATTGGCGCACCGGAGATGAACATCAAGCCCGGCAAGCTGATTGATAAAGCGGGTCGCCTGCATATCACCATTGGCGACGAGAGTCTGCCGCTAAACGCTCGCCAGCAGGAGAAGGTCGCTGCGTATCAGAACCAGTCGGTGTTCTTTGGCGTGCGCCCGGAATTTGTCTCCCTCTCCGATGAACCTTTTGCCGAAGGCGGCTGCACCGGTGAGATGGTGCGCACCGAAAACATGGGCCATGAGTTCTTTGTCTATCTGAAAGTGGGCGACTACGAGCTGACCGCCCGTATTTCGTCCGATGAAGCTAAGCCGATGATTGAAAAGGGCCTTAACCGTAAGGTCTGGTTTACGTTTGACATGGATAAGTGTCATATCTTTGACGCGAAAACTGAACAGAACATCTCTCTCTAACTGGAGTATAAAAATGAAAAAAGTGCTTTTAAGCGCAGCAATCTCCGCCACATTAGGCCTGAGTGCCCTTCCTTCACAGGCGGCGGATAACGTTGACCTGCGTATGTCCTGGTGGGGCGGTAATGGCCGTCACCAGGTAACACTGAAGGCGATCGAGGAGTTTCACAAGCAGCATCCGGACATTAATGTAAAATCTGAATACACCGGCTGGGATGGCCATCTCTCCCGCCTGACTACGCAGATTGCTGGCGGCACCGAGCCTGACGTGATGCAGACCAACTGGAACTGGCTGCCGATCTTCTCCAAAAACGGCGACGGTTTTTACGACCTTAATCAGGTGAAGGATGTGATCGATCTGAGCCAGTTCGATCCGAAGGAGTTACAGTCGACCACCGTCAACGGCAAGCTGAACGGGATCCCGATCTCCGTGACCGCACGCGTCTTCTATTTCAACAACGAGACCTGGAAAAAAGCGGGCGTTGAGTACCCGAAAACCTGGGATGAGCTAAAAGCCGCAGGCAAAACCTTTGAGAGCAAGCTGGGAAAACAGTACTACCCGGTGGTGCTGGAGCACCAGGACACCCTGGCGCTGCTGAACTCGTACATGATCCAGAAATACAATATCCCGGCAGTGGATGAGAAGACTAAAAAATTCGCCTACAGCAAAGAGCAGTGGGTAGAGTTCTTCCAGACGTATAAGGATCTTGTTGATAGCCACGTGATGCCGGATACCAAATACTACGCGTCGTTTGGTAAGAGCAACATGTATGAGATGAAGCCGTGGATTGAGGGTGAATGGGGCGGCACCTACATGTGGAACTCCACCATCACCAAATACTCCGATAACCTGAAGCCACCGGCGAAGCTGGAGCTGGGCAGCTACCCGATGCTGCCGGGCGCAACCGACGCGGGCCTGTTCTTTAAACCGGCGCAGATGCTGTCGATTGGCAAATCCACTAAGCATCCGAAAGAGGCAGCGCAGCTGATTAACTTCCTGCTGAACAGCAAAGAGGGAGCGGAGACGCTGGGTCTCGAGCGCGGCGTACCGCTGAGCAAGGCGGCAGTTGAGACCCTGACTGCGAACGGCACCATCAAAGAGGAAGATCCATCGGTGGCGGGCCTGCGCCTGGCACAGTCGCTGCCGGCGAAGCTGACGGTATCACCCTATTTTGACGATCCGCAGGTGGTGGCCCAGTTTGGTACTTCGCTGCAGTATATTGATTACGGTCAGAAAACCGTGGAAGAGACCGCGGCTGACTTCCAGCGCCAGGCTGAACGTATCCTGAAACGCGCGATGCGTTAATGCAAAATGCCCGGCAAGCGTAAGCGCCGCCGGGCAACTTTTTATACTCCAATATTCCTCAATTTTTCCCCCGCCATCAGCTTACGCTCAATATGCTCAAGGGTGACGTTTTTCGTCTCCGGGATCAGCCAGAAGGTAATGCCCACAAAGGCGATATTCAGCGCGGTATAGAGCCAGAAGGTTCCCGCCGCGCCGATGGCATCCAGCAGCGTCAGGAAGGTTGCGCCGATAATCATATTCGACACCCAGTTGGTAGTGGTCGAGCAGGTAATACCGAAGTCGCGGCATTTCAGGGGCTGGATCTCCGAGCAGAGGATCCACACTACCGGCGCGGCGCTCATGGCGTACCCGGCAATACAGATCATCGTCATGCCGACAGAAAGCCAGGAGAGACCGCTGGAGGCGGTGCCGTTATCAAACTGCATTAGGCAATAGCCCAGCACCAGCGTGCCAAATGCCATCACGCTAAAACCAATTTTCAGTGCAGGCTTACGTCCGGCTTTATCCACCATAAAGATGGCGATAAAGGTGGCAAACATAAAGGTCAGACCGACTACCAGGGTAGCGAGCATCTGCTGTTCGGTCGTGGTAAACCCGGCCATCTTAAAGATACGCGGGGCGTAGTACATGATGATGTTCATCCCGGTAAACTGCTGCATCGCCTGCAGCAGCATGCCGAGAAACACCGCCCGACGTACGTTCGGGTTGGCTTTAAACAATCCCCACCCGCCCTGCTTATGCTTCAGGCTTTCGCGGATCTCGTTTAACTCCTCCCGCGCCTTCTCGGAAGTGTCGCGTAGCATACGCAGCACCTCCTCCGCCTCAATATGCCGCCCCTTCTCCGCCAGCCAGCGTGGACTGTTTGGCAGGAAGATCACCAGTACGATCAGCACCAGCGCTGGCAGAGCCAGCACGCCCAGCATGGCGCGCCAGTTGCCGGAGTAGCTCAGCGCCGTATCAGAGAGAAATGCCATCACGATCCCTAACGTCACCATCAGCTGATACATGCTGATCATCTTGCCGCGTACGTTTTCACTGGCCATCTCAGAGAGATAGAGCGGCGCGGTGTAGGAAGCGATGCCCACCGCCACGCCGAGGATCACCCTTGAAAAAATCAGTACCTCAACGTTGGTAGCGAAGGCCGAGCCGAGAGAACCCGCTACAAAAAGGATCGCCCCCGCCATCAGGCTATATTTGCGCCCCAGCCGAAACGAGAGCCAACCGTTAAACAGCGCCCCAATGGCCGCCCCCAGCATCATGCTGCTCACGACCCACTCCTGCTGGCGACTGCTTAGCGTAAAGTGGTCGGTAATAAACGGCAGCGCTCCGGCGATCACACCAATATCCAGCCCAAATAGCAGACCGGCGACGGCGGCGGAGATAGAGACAAAAAGATTCATGCGCCGCGTATCCTGTAACGCGCGCGGCACTGACGGTGCGTTATGACTCAATGAACTCATCTTTTGTTGCCTGAAGTAATAAATCGTCTATTGAAAGTAAGAGAGGGAAGGCAAAAGGTGTCAGGGAGTAACGGTCATAGATATGGATTAAACTGCTATACATATTGTTTATGTGATGGATATTCCAATTTGATAATCAAAGTTAATATTATCAAATTCTTTTAATTTGATGTTTTAGCTAATAAATAAACAGGTAAGCGCCTTTATTTGGCATTTGTATATGGATATTTCGTGATTATGCATATGGACTTATCTGATTTAAAAGCAAAAAAAACCCTGCCGAAGAGCAGGGTTCATAATGCATAATATCGGGAATTAACGCGCCAGCCAGCCGCCATCTACCGCAACGGTGTAGCCGTTGATGTAGTCAGAAGCGCTGGAGGCGAGGAACACCACCGGTCCCATCAGATCGCTCGGCAGACCCCAGCGGCCCGCCGGGATGCGGTCAAGGATCTCAGCGCTGCGCTGCTCGTCGGCACGCAGCTGCTGGGTGTTGTTGGTCGCCATGTAGCCCGGTGCGATGGCGTTCACGTTGATGTTGTGCTTCGCCCACTCGTTCGCCATCAGGCGGGTGATGCCCATCACGCCGCTTTTAGACGCGGTGTAGGACGGTACACGAATGCCACCCTGGAAGGAGAGCATGGAGGCGATGTTGATGATTTTGCCGCCGTTGCCCTGGGCGATAAAGTGCTTCGCCGCCGCCTGAGACATAAAGAACACGCTCTTGATGTTGAGATCCATCACGTCGTCCCAGTCTTTTTCGCTGAAGTTGATTGCGTCTTCACGACGGATCAGACCCGCGTTGTTCACCAGCACGTCGATGTGGCCGAACTCACTCACCGCGCGCTCCAGCAGCGCAGGGATGCCGTCGATCTGACGCAGGTCAGCGGTCAGGCTCAGGAAGCGGCGACCCAGCGCGGTAACGCGCTCAATGGTCTCGGTCGGCTCAACGATGTTAATCCCGACGATGTCACAGCCCGCTTCCGCCAGACCCAGGGCCATACCCTGACCCAGGCCGGTATCACAGCCAGAGACAACCGCAACTTTACCTTCAAGAGAAAATGCATTCAGAATCATAGTGGTTCCTTAATCTATCTGCGCCTGTTCGCCAGGCAGGGTTTGCTTTGCTCTCCGCGACTTAGCGCAGATCCTTAACGGCAACATGGTCCATATCATCAAAGACCTGGTTCTCGCCTACCATCCCCCAGATGAAGGTGTAAGCGCGCGTACCAACGCCTGAGTGAATAGACCAGCTCGGTGAGATGACTGCCTGTTCGTTATGCATGATGATGTGGCGCGTCTCCTGCGGCTGCCCCATCATATGGAACACGCAGGCGTCCTCATCCATATTGAAGTAGAAGTAGACCTCCATCCGGCGCTCATGGGTGTGGCACGGCATGGTGTTCCACAGGTTGCCTGGTTCCAGCTCGGTCAGGCCCATGCTTAGCTGGCAGGTCTCCAGCACGTCCGGCACGAAGTATTTGTTAATAGTACGACGGTTGCTGGTGAGCGGATCGCCAAGAGTTACCGGAGCGACGTCCGCCGGGGTCACTTTTTTGGTCGGGTAAGCGGTATGGGCCGGGGCGCAGTTGTAGTAGAACTTGGCCGGTTTTGCTGGATCGACGCTGGCAAACACCACCTCTTGTGCCCCTTTTCCGACATAGAGCGCATCGCGATGACCGATTTCGTAGCACTGGCCGTCAACGGTGATGGTACCCGGACCACCGATGTTGATGGTGCCCAGCTCGCGGCGCTCAAGGAAGTAGCTGACGCCCAGCTGCTTGCCCACTTCACCGCCTACGGCAACGGTTTTCGCCACCGGCATGATGCCGCCAACGATAATGCGGTCGATATGGCTGTACACCATGGTGTAAGCGTCCGCCTCGAATACCTGCTCAACTAAGAACTCGTCGCGCAGCCCCTGGGTATCCAGCGTCTTAGCATGTGCGCTGTGGATGCTTTGTCTGACTTCCACATTTACCTCCGAAATCGTTTTTGACCGAACGTCACGCAACGGAGCGTCGAAACGCTGTTCCGTTTTGTAGTATGGCGGCCATAGTATCCCGGCTAAAACGTGTTTTCAATTACAAATAAAACATTGTTTC
This sequence comes from Pseudescherichia sp., assembly GCF_031987975.1. Classification (GTDB taxonomy): domain Bacteria; phylum Pseudomonadota; class Gammaproteobacteria; order Enterobacterales; family Enterobacteriaceae; genus Pseudescherichia. Next base: position 239,195 of record NZ_DALZYX010000003.1, read on the forward strand.
ATTTTTTCTGCTATTTCATTTGAAAATTGGAATTAGGATCACGATTGTTCGTTGTAGACGTTTTTTAGCAGACGAATGTGGCCTGAGGCGAGTGTTGAAAAAATCTTTATAAACAAAAACTTATAAAATCTTTGAATTTTAGCTATCCCGTTGATTTTTCTTGTCGCAAATCAAAGACGTCCATTTTCTTACTACCCTACGCTGCTTTTATGAGACTTTTTTCTTATAAAGTGCGTGACCAATCACACATACTGAAACGATGTTTTGATAATTTAACACCTAGTTTTTAAACTCATAATCTATTCGGGTCATTACGCTGGCCGAAACATCGTGACAGGCCCTCTTAACAAGGAGATAAGTATGGCGAAAGGTATGCGGGTTAAGCTCAACTATGAAGTCAGCCGCGATCCGGACACGGGTGCGGAAGTGATCCGCTTAACCCCTCCCGAAGTCACCTGTCATCGGAACTACTTCTATCAGAAATGCTTTTTTAACGATGGCAGCCATCTGCTCTTCGCAGGGGAATTTGATGGTCACTGGAACTACTATCTGCTGAACATTGCGAAAGCTGAAGCAGTGCAGCTGACCGAGGGCGCTGGCGATAACACCTTTGGTGGCTTTCTGTCGCCGGACGATAGCGCCCTCTACTACGTTAAAAACGATCGCACCCTGCGGGAAGTGAACCTGGAGACCCTGGCCGAGCGTGAAGTCTATCGCGTGCCGGATGAGTGGGTTGGCTACGGCACCTGGGTGGCGAACAGCGACTGCACCAAGCTTGTCGGCATCGAAATTGCCAAAAGCGACTGGACCCCGCTTAACGACTGGAAAATTTTCCACGATTTCTTCCTGAAAGGCCCCCGCTGTCGCCTGCTGCGCGTCGATTTGCGGACCGGCGAAAGCGCCACCATTCACGAAGAGAAGCTCTGGCTGGGCCATCCAATCTACCGTCCGTTTGACGACAACACCGTCGCCTTCTGTCATGAAGGTCCGCACGATCTGGTGGATGCCCGCATGTGGCTGGTCAATGAGGATGGCAGCAACATCCGTAAAGTAAAAACCCATGCCGAGGGTGAAAGCTGCACCCATGAGTTCTGGGTACCTAACGGCTCGGCGCTGGTCTACGTCTCGTACCTGAAGGGACAGCAGGGCCGCACCATCTATCGCTTTGATCCGAACACCGGCGTAAACGAAGCGATTATGGATATGCCGGCCTGCTCGCATCTGATGAGTAACTTTGACGGCACCCTGCTGGTAGGTGACGGCTCAGGCTCGCCGGTTGATGTCAACGATGCCGACGGCTACAGCATCGATAACGATCCCTATATTTACGTGTTCGACGTAGCAGAGAAGCGCTACTACCGCGCGGCACGTCACGATACCTCCTGGGCAACGGTGGCAAATAGCCGTCAGGTGACCCATCCGCATCCGTCATTTACGCCGGACGACAGTGCGGTTCTGTTTAGCTCCGACAAAGACGGTAAGCCTGCGCTCTATATTGCCCAGCTTCCCGAGCAGCGTGAATGGCTACAAGCATAATTGAGTGTGTTTAGTAACTGGCCTTGCCCTCCGTATGGAGGGCCTTTTTTTATCTGTTTTACTTCAGCTGAATAATCTATTTTCTACTCACGCTAAAAATATAAAGAAAAAACCCCGGCTAACTGCTCCGGGGTCTTCTCATGAGGGTTCTGTTAGAAGGTATATGCTACGCCGACACGGAAACGTGTCTGGCGCTCGTCGGTATTTCGTACGCCGACGTTACCCACTTCGCCATACGGGGACCAGTTTTTATCCCATTTATAAGCGAGCTTAACGTTATATTCGTTAGAATAGGTTTTGTTATTTTCACGAATAACGTCTTCGGTACTTTTCGCGTAGACGTAGTTCAGCTCGGTGCGCCAGTCGCCCATCGCCCAGCCTACCCAGGCATCAAATTTATTTACTTTGTTATCAACCACGTTAGAGTCCGGGTTGCGGGTGTACTCATAGCGGTAGCGGCCAGCGATATAGACGCCGCTGTCAAAACTATACTGCGCATGCAGATAAGGTTTATAGATAGAGAAGGTATCTTTACTTTCAATATTAATGCCCGGGTTAAGAGCAAAATTATCTGTCGCTTTCCAGCGCCAGTTCAGGGATTCTTCGTGGCCGTTGCCAACGATTTCGGTTAATGGTTGATCGGCATTATCACCGCCAGATTTCCATTTTGCTTCGACGCCAAAACCCAGGCCGTTATCAAAACGGTGAGAGACCGCCACGCGATCGGCGTTAGTGCCGTTATCAATATATTCGTGACGCAGATCGACAGTCACCGCCTGCGCAGCAAAAGAGGCACCGATAAGAGACGCAAGGATCAGAGTATTCTTCAACATAGCCACCCTCAAAATTAAAATGATGTTCCGTTTTTATGGAATTGCATTTTATTTTTTAAATAACTTTATTTTAGTGATCGGGATCGTAATTGGCTGTTTCAAAAAATTAGGAAAGTGAAGACGTGATGAATATCAACAAAGCCAGGCTTTTTGGGCTATAAATAACGACGCAGATCACAGCAGACCGCTATTAACGTCACAATTACAAATATTTTATAATAGGTTAAAGTTCTTATTTATCAGTGGATTGCTGAGTTAGCTAACAAATAGTTACATACGTTATTTTATTATATTCGTATAATACTTTTCTTAAGCATTAATTCTGACGTAAAAAAGCCCGCTCTTAGGCGGGCCTCTCTAACACAACAGATCAAACTCAGTTGTTAACTGGGATCACCGCGCCTTTGTACTTGGTACGGATCCAGTCCTGAATCTCTTTGGAGTGCAGCACGTTCACCAGCGCGACGACGTCTTTCTTCTTCTCGTCGCCACGGTGAACGGTGATGATGTTGGCGTACGGGTTGTTCTCACCGCTCTCTACCGCGATCGGATCTTTCACCGGGTCGAGACCCGCATCGATGGCGTAGTTGGCGTTGATCACCACCGCATCGCCTTCGTCGTTGTTATACATCTGCGGCAGCAGGGAGCCTTCTACGTTCGGCAGGAACTCCAGCTTTTTCGGGTTTTCCACGATGTCGCTGATGCGTGCGTTCACTTTATTCACGCCCGGCTTCAGCTTGATCACGCCCTCTTTCTCGAAGATAGAGAGAATACGGCCCTCTTCCGCGACGGCATCACGCATGATCACTTTGCCACCCTGCGGCAGATCCTTCAGCGACTTGTATTTTTTCGAGTAGATACCAATCGGCTCGATGTGGATCGCGCCGGCGCTGACGAAGTCATAGGTTTTATCGCCTTCGTGATCTTTCAGCACGCTGTTCAGATATGGGATGTGCTGGAAGTAGTTCGCGTCGATGTCACGGCTGGCCAGCGCGGTGTTCGGCAGGATGTAGTCCTGGAACGGTTTGATCTCCAGATCGATACCCTGTTTAGCGAGGATTGGCTTAGCCTGCTCGAGGATCTCCGCGTGCGGCACGTTGGATGCGCCCACGGTCAGGGTATCAGCCCAGGAGGCAAAGCTCAGGGCGCTGAGGGTTGCTGCGGCAATCAGTGTCAGTGTCTTTTTCATGATGTTGGTTCCCAAATTGTTGTTGTGTTTAGCGTTTATCTAACAGTGAGGTAATCACGTCGCCGCAGAACTGGATGATGAAAACGATGATCAGAATGGTCACCGTCGCCACCAGCGTGACGTCGTTGTGGTTACGCTGGAATCCTTCCAGATAAGCAAGATTTCCTAAACCGCCCGCGCCGATCACACCAGCCATTGCGCTGTAGCTCACCAGAGCGATCAGCGTAACGGTGATGCCTGACACTAACGCAGGCGACGATTCAGGCAACAGCACCCGAAACACGAGCGTACTGAGGCGCGCACCCATGGAGCGCGTAGCTTCAATGACGCCTTTATCCACTTCGCGCAGCGCAATCTCTACCAGGCGGGCATAGAACGGCGCAGCGCCGACAATCAGCGCTGGCAGCGCGGCGTTGGCTCCTAAAATGGTGCCGACAATGGTCTTGGTGAAGGGGATCAGCAGCACGATCAGAATAATGAACGGGATCGAGCGAAACACGTTCACCACGATGGAGATCACGCTGTAGAGCGGCTTGTTCTGGAACAGCCCGCCCTTCGCGGTTAAAAACAGCGCCAGCCCGAGCAGGATCCCCAGCACAAAGGTCGCGACGCCAGAGAGCGCCGTCATATAGAGTGTTTCCTGCGTGGCGGACCAGAGCTGGTCCAGGCGCAGATGCGGGAATAAATTCTCAGCCATGTTTGATCACCTCGCCGTCAATATCGCTTTTCTGCAGATCTGCGAGGATATTGCCTAGTTGTTCCTGGGTTGCTACGACGTGCACCCAAAGTTGTCCAAAAACGCCGTGCGCCGTCTGGGTCATTTTGCCATGCAGAATATTGAACGGCAGACCGTAGCGCAGGGTCAGTTCCCCCACGATCGGCTTGTGCGTGCTGTGGCCGGTAAAGGTCAGCTTGATGACGCTGCCAGCCAGATCGTTAGCCAGCTCCAGATTAAAGGTCTCTTCTTCCGCATACTGGCTTACCTGGCGCACAAACTGGCGAGTGATCGGCTGCTGCGGACGGGTAAAGACATCCAGTACGTCACCCTCTTCCACCACTTTGCCGTTCTCCATCACCGCCACGCGGTCGCAAATCTTACGTACCACGTGCATCTCATGGGTGATCAGCACGATGGTCAGCTTAAAGCGGCGATTGATATCCAGCAGCAGATCGAGGATCTGATCGGTGGTCTGCGGATCCAGTGCCGAGGTCGCTTCGTCACACAGCAGCACGTCCGGGCTGTTAGCCAGCGCGCGGGCGATGCCGACGCGCTGCTTCTGCCCGCCGCTCAGCTGGGACGGGTAAGCATGTTCGCGCCCGGTCAGACCGACCAGCTCAACCAGCTCCGCCACCCGAGCGGTGATTTTTGCTTTCGGCACGCCCGCGATCTGCATCGAGAAGGCGATGTTCTCATTTACCGTACGTGACCAGAGCAGGTTAAAGTGCTGAAAGACCATGCTGATCTTCAGCCGCGCCTGGCGCAGGCTTTCACCGCGTGCCGCGGAGATATCCTGACCGTTGATAGTCACGCTACCCTCGGTAGGCTTCTCCAGGCCGTTAAGCAGGCGGATCAGGGTACTTTTGCCCGCGCCGCTGTAGCCGATAATGCCGTAGATTTGCCCCTGCTCGACCGTCAAGTTCACATTATCCACGGCGGTAATAGGTACCTTTCCGTGGTCAAAAATCTTAGAGATATTCCTCAGGACGATCATTTTCGTTGGTGTATCCGTTATGGCGGTTTAGCAGTATGGATGTCTGAATGATGATAAACAGCCGTTATTATCTTTGAAATAACAAAAAATGAATAAGATATAACGTGCAGATCTAAGCGGCTCATACCGTGACCTGGCGTCTATAGGATTAATTCAGCAACCGTTATCGAAAAAGCGCATAAGATTAGCACTGCTTGCCTGGCGACGACAGCAGTGATCAATGCTAACGCCTTGATTTACAAATCGGATAAGCGCATCACTATCTATCCCCAGAAGTAGACTTCTTTCCATCCTGACGGCTAAATAGCACAGATATGCCATTTCGTTCTAGTTAGCAGAGAATCATTCTTTAAAACCTGCTTTTAACCACCCTATCCTCCTGCTATCGCATCTCATATCAGGTGACAAAACATGTCCGTATTCCACTCCATTACCGACCTTATTGGTCAGACGCCGATTTTACAGCTACACAAACTGGATACCGGTTCGTGCGAGCTTTTTCTTAAGCTGGAGAACCAGAATCCCGGCGGCTCAATAAAGGACCGGGTCGCGCTGTCGATGATCAACGAGGCCGAGCGTCGGGACCTGCTGACTCCCGGCGGCACCATTATTGAAGCCACCGCAGGCAATACTGGCCTTGGGCTGGCGCTGATTGCCGCCCAGAAGGGCTATAAGCTGGTGCTGGTGGTACCGGACAAAATGAGCCAGGAGAAGATCTATCATCTGCGTGCGCTGGGCGTGGAGGTGCGGCTAACCCGCTCCGACGTGACCAAAGGCCATCCGGAATACTATCAGGACTACGCTCGCCGCCTGGCGGAGGAGACGCCCGGCGCTTACTACATCGATCAGTTCTCTAACCCGGCCAACCCGCTGGCGCACGCTACTACCACCGCACCAGAGCTGTTCGACCAGCTGGCGGGCAGGATTGATGCGGTGGTGGTGGGCGTTGGCTCCGGCGGCACGCTCGGCGGGCTACAGGCATGGTTTGCCAAACACTCTCCGCATACCGAGTTTGTACTTGCCGATCCCATCGGCTCGATTCTGGCGGATCAGGTTGAAACCGGGCAGCATGGCGAGGCGGGATCCTGGCGAGTAGAAGGGATTGGGGAAGATTTTATCCCACCTCTTGCCCATCTGGAGAACGTCCGTCAGGCGTACCGGGTATCAGATGCGGAGGCCTTTGCCACTGCCCGCCAGCTGTTGCAGACGGAGGGCGTGCTGGCTGGCTCCTCTACCGGCACGCTGCTGGCCGCTGCGCTACGCTACTGCCAGGCCCAGACAACGCCGAAGCGGGTGGTGACCTTCGCCTGCGATAGCGGCAACAAGTACCTCTCCCGCATGTTTAACGACGAGTGGCTGCAACAACAGGGCTTGCAGGATGATGACCAACCCGCGCCCGCTGCGCCTGTTAGCGCTCTGGCCACCCTCAGCGTACACAGCGGAGCATTTAACGACCAGCACGGGGCGGTAATGCCGCCTATCTATGCCACCTCGACCTTTGCCCAGCCTGCGCCGGGGCAGCATACCGGCTACGAGTACTCCCGCAGCGGCAACCCGACGCGCCATGCCCTCGAAAGCGCCATCGCCGAGCTGGAAGGCGGCACGCGCGGGTACGCCTTCGCCTCCGGCCTCGCGGCGATTTCCACCGTGCTGGAACTGCTGGATAAAGATAGCCATATCGTCGCCATCGACGACGTCTACGGCGGTACTTATCGTCTCATTGAAAACGTGCGCCGCCGTAGCACCGGTCTACAGGTGAGCTGGGTGAAGCCAGACGATTTGGTCGGGCTGGAGGCCGCTATCCGTCCGGATACGCGGATGATTTGGGTAGAGACGCCCACCAACCCGCTACTGAAGCTGGCGGACCTGGCGGCCATCGCTGAGATCGCCCGCCGTCATAACGTCATTAGCGTGGCGGATAACACCTTCGCCTCGCCGCTGATCCACCGTCCGCTGACGCTGGGCTTTGATATCGTGGTGCACTCGGCTACTAAATACCTCAACGGCCACTCCGACGTGGTGGCCGGACTGGCGGTGGTGGGCGATCGCCCGGCGCTGGCGGAGAAGCTGGGCTACCTGCAAAACGCGGTAGGCGGCGTGCTCGATCCGTTCAGCAGCTTCCTGACCCTGCGCGGGATCCGCACCCTCGCCCTGCGCATCGAGCGCCACAGCAGCAACGCCCTGGCGCTGGCCCGCTGGCTTGAGCAGCAGCCGCAGGTGGAGAAAGTCTGGTTCCCGTGGCTGACGTCGCATCCGCAGTATGCCCTCGCGCGCCAGCAGATGGCTCAGCCGGGGGGCATGATCTCCATCGTGATCAAAGGTGACGATCGGCGCGCGGCAGAGGTCATTAGCAAGCTGAAGCTGTTTACCCTCGCCGAGAGCCTGGGCGGCGTTGAAAGTCTGGTGAGCCAGCCGTTCAGCATGACCCACGCCTCGATCCCGCTGGCGCAGCGCCTGGCGAACGGCATTACGCCGCAGCTGATCCGCCTGTCGGTGGGCATTGAAGATGAGAAGGATCTGCTGGCAGACCTCAAGCAGGCTTTGGCCTGATACCGACGCGCGCCCAGCGATTGCGACTATGCTTAGAGGCTAAGGGTTTTGATTAAGCCAGTCTGAGTCGCAGGAGCGCGCACCGCTATGCTAGTAAATAGTCTGATCGTCATCTTGAGCGTTATTGCGATGGAGGGCATCGCCGCATTCACCCACCGCTACATTATGCACGGCTGGGGATGGCGCTGGCATGAGTCGCACCACACCCCGCGCAAGGGAGTGTTTGAGCTGAACGATCTCTTTGCGGTGATCTTCGCCGGGGTGGCCATCGCGCTGATCGCCGCGGGCACGGCGGGGATCTGGCCCCTGCAGTGGATTGGCTGCGGCATGACGGTCTACGGCCTGCTCTACTTCCTGGTGCACGACGGTCTGGTGCACCAGCGCTGGCCCTTCCACTGGATCCCGCGCCGGGGCTACCTGAAGCGGCTTTACGTTGCCCACCGCCTGCACCATGCGGTGCGCGGCCGGGAGGGCTGCGTCTCCTTCGGCTTTATTTACGCCCGCAAGCCTGCCGACCTACAGGCGATCCTGCGCAAGCGTCATGGCCGCCCGCCTAAACGGGGCGCTGCCAAAGACCAGCCGGACGCGGCGTCACCCTCGTCATCTTCGCACGAATAACCTGCCCCGGCGCCGCCATCAGCATCGCGATTTTTTCACCTTTCCCGGTGTGCTGGCGGCGATCCCAGGCGCTACCTCCCGCCGCTTTTACTTTGATACCGATCTCCCGATAGACGCTGCGGGCGGTGGCGATCGCCCAGGCACAGCGGGGGGACAGATCGTGCAGCCCGGCCTGCGAGGAGATGTAGTACGGCTCGGCGGCATCAATGAGCCGCTCCGCCACCCGCGCCAGCGCCGCCCGGTTCTCCCGTGCGGCATAGTTCTCCTGGGTCAGCCCGGCATCGTGTAGCCACTCGGCGGGCAGATAACAGCGGTCAATGGCCGCATCGTCAATAATATCCCGGGCGATATTCGTCAGCTGAAAAGCCAGCCCCAGATCGCAGGCGCGATCCAGAACCCGCTCATCCCGCACGCCCATCACCCTGGCCATCATCAGACCCACCACGCCCGCCACGTGATAGCAGTAGCGCAGCGTATCCTCAAAGGTGATATAGCGGGTCTGCGCCACATCCATCGCAAACCCATCGAGGTGATCGAGCGCCATGCGGGGCGTAATGCCGTGGGTCAGCGCTACCTCCTGAAAAGCAGCAAAGGCGGGATCCTGCATCTCCGCCCCCTCAAACGCCGCCAGGGTCAGCTTGCGCAGCCGGGCCAGGCGCTGCGTCGCCTCCTCTTCTGCCGCGGCCTCGCTGGCAAAGCCGTGGGTCTGGTCATCAATAACGTCATCGCAGTGGCGGCACCAGGTGTAGAGCATCAGCACGCTACGCCGGGTAGCCGGATCAAACAGCTTCGCGGCGGTGGCAAAGCTCTTCGAGCCGTTGGCCATGGTCTGCGTGGCGTGGTCAAGCAGCGGCGGTTGGCTCATTGCAGATCCTCAATCATCAGGCTGGCGGTGGCTTTCGCCGAGGCCACCACGCCGGGAATGCCCGCCCCAGGATGGGTGCCAGCGCCGACCAGGTACAGATTAGCGATATCGCTGTCGCGATTATGGGGCCGGAACCAGGCGCTTTGGGTGAGCAGCGGCTCGATGGAGAAGGCCGAACCTAAGTGCGCATCCAGCGTGTCGTGGAAATCCGCCGGGGTAAAGATACGCTGGGTCACCAGCTGGCTACGCAGGCCAGGCATGTAGCGCTCTTCAAGGTAGTCAAAGATGCGGTCGCGCAGCTTCGGTCCCTCCTGCGCCCAGTCCAGCGGTGCGTTGCCGAGATGCGGCACCGGGGCCAGCACGTAGAAGCTGGCGCAGCCGGGAGGAGCAAGCGAGGGATCGGTCACGCAGGGCGAGTGCAGGTAGAGCGAGAAGTCATCCGCCAGCGCGCTACCGGTAAAGATATCGTCAATCAGCTCCCGGTAGCGCGGGCCAAAGCAGATGGTATGGTGCGCCAGCTGCGGATGGGGCTGGTTCAGACCGAAGTAGAGCACAAACAGCGAGTTGCTCATGCTCTTGCGCTCCAGCGCTGCCGCCCGCTTCTGCCCCACCGGATGGTGGCCGAGCAGCTTTTTATAGGTATTCACCACGTCAGCGTTTGAGGCTACGGCATCGGCATCAAAGGTGCGGCCATCCGCCAGCCGCACCTGGCTGATACGGTTATCTTTTGCCACCAGCTCTTCAACCCGGGCGTTCAGCTCGATCTCTCCGCCGAGATCGGTAAACAGTTTCACCATGCCGTTGACCAGCGCCCCGGTGCCGCCTTCTGGGAACCAGACGCCCCACTCCCGTTCAAGGGCGTGGATCAACGTGTAGATGGACGAGGTGGTAAAGGGGTTGCCGCCCACCAGCAGGGAGTGGAACGAAAACGCCTGCCGCAGATGCTCATCCTCAATAAAGCGCGAGACCGACTGGTAGACGCTCTGCCACGCCTGAAGCTTAAGCAGCTGCGGCCCGGCGCGCAGCATGTCGCGAAACGAGAGAAACGGCACGCTGCCCAGCCGCAGATAGCCCTCCTGGAACACCGCCTGGGAATAAGCCAGGAAGCGCCGGTAGCCTTCGACATCGCGGGGGTTAAACTGAGTAATCTGCGCCTCAAGCTCGGCGCTGTCGTTAGCGTAGTCCAGCGTTTTTCCGGTTTCCCAGCAGAGGCGGTAGAAGGGCTTCACCGGCAGCAGCCTGACGTAATCCTCAATCCGTCTGCCGGCCAGGGTAAACAGCGCCTCAAGCGCGGTGGGATCGGTGATCACCGTCGGCCCGGCATCAAAGGTAAAGCCCTGATCATGCCAGACGTAGGCCCGACCGCCAGGCTTGTCCCGCTGCTCCAGCAGCACGGTTGAGATCCCTGCCGCCTGCAGGCGGATCGCCAGCGCCAGGCCACCAAAGCCTGCGCCAATCACAACGGTTTTCTTCATCCTTTTTCTCGCCTGTCAGGGAAATGGTTCAGCGCCGCCCGCCAGGCCTCCCCCAGCGGAACCGGCGGCTTGCCCGTCAAAATGCGGGCCTTATCAAATAGCGAGAGCCGACCGGCGTAAAAGCGGCCTACGGTCGGCTCCGGCAGCCCGTAAAAGCGCTGCATTACCCGCCAGCGGTTCTCCTCGCGTCCCGCCAGAAAAAGCATCCGGTTTAGCAAGCGGAAAAATCCCTGCCTGCGCCAGTGGCGTTCGGCAAACTGTCGGGTGAGCTGATAGAGCGGGACGCTACTCAGCCGCGGGCTGTCAGCGATCTCGTCAGCCAGAGCGACCGCCAGCGGCAGTGAGTAGCCGGTGGTGGGATGAAATAGCCCCGCCCGCATTCCCGAGCGCGGCACGCCCGCCCCATCGGCCCACAGCGCATGCATGTCGCCCGCCAGGGTAATCGGCAGGCAGCCGGACTCTTCGCGCTCAAGCTGATCCAGCTGCCACCCCTTGCTGTGAGCATAGTCGGTAATCGTCTGGCGCAGGGTATCGCTATCGAGCTGCGGGGCGTTGGCGTAGCGCGTGTCCTCAATCAGCAGCGTGTCGGCAGAGAGCGGCAAAGTGTAGACAAAGCGGTAGCCCTGCTGCTGCTCCACCGTGGCATCCATCAGGATCGGTACGGTCAGGCCGTGGGGCTGGCGCAGCCGCCACTGCTGGCCGAGAAAAAGCTGGTAGCCGGTCTGCATTGCCGGATGGGCAGTCACGCCACGGCCATCAATCACCGCCCCGGCAAGCAGCGCCTCGCCGCTGGCAAGACGCACGCTGTTGGGTAAGACCTCGCTCACCGGACAGCTACGCCAGATGTTCTCCCCCAGCGCCTGATGCAGGGCCTCGGCAAAGCTCTCTGACGTAATGGAGTAGTAACCGCGCGCGAGGCGACGGCTGAGATGGGGAAACTGCACCTCATAGCCTGACCAGGCGTGAGCAACCAGCGGAGCCAGCCAGGCGTGCTGTTCGGGGGTGAGATCGTCCTCGTGGAATGACCAGGTGTGGTTCCCGCCAATCTGATCCCCAGCCTCGATCAGCAGTACGTTGAGCTGCGGGTAGCGCTGGCGCAGACGCCAGGCGATCAGCCCGTTGGCCAGCCCGCCGCCGACTAAAATCAGATCCCTCACGATACGCTTTTGCTCCCTGTCATAGCCTGTTCAATTAAGGTCGCCGCACGCAGAGTGCCTCCGGCGTCGTTAAGCTGCTGGCGGGCCGTCGCCAGACGTTGATGCAGGGTCTCGTCCCGCAGCAGCTGGGTAATCTCATCCGCCAGGGTCTGCTGTCTGGCAAAGCGTGATACCCGGCGGCCTAACCCGTTATAGACCAGTCGGGCAGCCACGGCGGGCTGGTCGAAAGAGAGCGGCACGGCCAGCACCGGCGTGGCGGCGGCCAGCGCATCCAGCACGGTATTGAGACCGCCATGGGTGATCACCAGATCTGACTCCGCAACGTAGCGCGGCTGATCGACAAAGCTGGCCACTTCGGTAGCGCCGCATGCATAGAGCGAGTCGGCCTGGGCAGGCGTCAGGCCGTCGCAATGGGCAATAGTTACCTCCGCCCCCACGCTGGCGCAGGCCCGGGCGATCTTACGGAACAGACGCAGACGATGGCCCTGAAGGGTACCCAGCGAAGCGAAAATCCTTGGCGTGCTGCGCGGAAAGCGGTCTATCTGTAGTGGCGGCTGGTAACGCAGCGCCCCCACGTAGTGGAAACAGTCCGGCAGCGCCCGGCGCGGAAAGTCGAGGGCCGACACCGACTGGCTGATCTGCGCCAGCGGCGAGAGGCACTCGTCGAGACGCCTGCGCTCCGGCAAACCAAAGCGCTGGGCGTGGCGCAGGATCGTCTGCCCGTGCGGGTACATCAGGGTATCGTAGATACGTTCGCTGACCTGAAAACGCCGCAGGGCTTTCTTATCCTCGGCGTAGTGAAACGGCATCACCGGCAGCGGTAGGCCCGGCTCGCGGTTGACAGGCAGCGCACAGGCGATAGAGATAAACGGCAGCCCCAGCGCCTCAGCGACCAGGCTGCCGGCAGGCTCCATCTCATCGACAATCACCGCGTCCACCGCCAGCCGCTGCAGAATAGTGGGCAGCTGCTGACAGAGCACGTCGGTCAGGGATGACATAGCGGCAATCAGCCGCAGCAGGTTACCGTTGCTCTGCTGCTGGACGCTACGCTGGGCCTGCTGCACGCTGGCGGGAAGCGGATAGAAATCAACCTGCTCCGTTTCCTGCTCTGCCAGCGAGGCGACGTTGCCGGTAAGAAAGGTCAGCCGGTGGCCGCGCCGGGCCAGCTCCAGCGCCAGGGCATGCAGCGCCACCGCGTGGCTGTAGAGCGGCGGTGCCACGATGGCAAAATGGCTCATGGCGCATCCCGCAAATAGCGGATATCCGCCTGCTTCAGATCGTAGAGGCTGCTGCTGCCGGTGCAGAAGCAGGCGACCCGCAGCTGTTCAATAATGACGTTGAAGTGATCGATCACCTTCTCCGTAGAGATGCCCGCGCTGCCGAGCACGGCGGCGGCCTGCCCCACCATGCAGGCCCCGAGCCGCAGCGCTTTCGCCGCATCGACGCCGTTTTTAATGCCGCCGGAAGCAATAATGGGCACCTGCGGCCAGGCGTCGGCGATCTCAACCAGCGCTTCGGCGGTGGGGATCCCCCAGTCGGCAAAGACGTTGGCTACGCTGCGCTGCTGCGCAGTCGCCGCCCTCTCGCCCTCGACGGCGGCCCAGCTTGTGCCGCCTGCGCCTGCGACGTCAATCACGGCAACGCCGACATCCACCAGCTGCCCGGCTACCGTGCGGGAGATCCCTGCCCCCACCTCTTTCACCACCAGCGGAACGGGCAGTTCACGGACCAGGGTTTCAATAGCCGCCAGCCGTCCGCGCCAGTCGCGATCGCCGCCGGGCTGTAGCGCCTCCTGCAGCGGGTTGAGGTGCACAATCAGGGCATCCGCCTCAATCATCTCTACGGCGCGGCGGGCGTAGTCGATACCTTTTTTGCCCGCCAGCTGTGCCGCGCCAAGGTTTGCCAGCAGCGGTACGTCGGGTGCCAGCTGACGCAGGGTTTTATCCAGCCCAAGCCCGGCGTCGCTCTCGATGGCGACGCGCTGGGAGCCAACCCCCATCGCAATCTTCAGCGCCTGCGCCGCCTCGGCAAGGTGACGGTTAATATGGCGTGAGCGCTCGACGCCGCCGGTCATGGAGCTGATCAGCAGCGGAGCCTGTAGCTGTCGATTGAGGAAGGTTGTTTCCAGCGTAATGTCGTTGAAATCCAGCTCCGGCAGGGCGCAATGGGTAAAGCGCCAGCGCTCAAAGCCTGCGCTGGCCTGGGTTACGGCGCGACGGGGGTCGAGGACGATATCCAGATGATCGTTTTTACGCTGAACAAGGCGCTCGTCCTTCATTCATCATTACTCCTGTAATGTGGTTCCATAGTTGAGTGCGGCTTGAACCGAAGGGCGGTATCAGGCGATTTTCATGACCGGTGACCAGTCGGCAAGGTGATGACCAAACCACAGATGCATAAACTGTCGGATGGCCCCGCCCTGCGGACAGGCAAAGGTGAGGTGTCTGTCGGCGGAATCAATATGCTCGCGCAGCTTTTGCCGGGCCGCATCCGCGCCCAGCCGATTCACCAGCGTTGATTTACCGGCGTCCTTGTTGCGATCCTTGCCGGTTGCCGGATGGTCGTCACGCAGATCGTCCAGCAGCTGGAAGGCCTGGCCGAAGTCGAGTGCGAAGGCGTGCAGCGTCTGCCGCGTGCTCTCAGGCGACGCAGCGGCGATGGCGATGATTTGCAGCATCGCGCTGAACAGAATGCCGGTTTTCAGGTGGTTGGTGCTGAGGATGGCATCAGGGGTACGGTCCAGGTCAGCATCGTTAAGATCGCGAAACTGTCCCAGCACCAGGCCCTGCACGCCGACGGCAGTAGAAAGCTCGTTGACCGCCTGGGCGCGCCTCTCCCCCGGCAGATCGCCGGTGGCGGCGATCAGGCCAAAGGCTTTGGAGAGCAGCCCAACGGAAGCAAGGATTGCCACGCTTTCGCCAAATTTTTTATGAGTGGTAGGCTGACCACGGCGCAGCTCGGCGTTATCCATGCAGGGCATGTCGTCGAGCATCAGCGACGCGGTATGGGTCAGTTCAACGGCACAGGCGAGATCGAGCAGCGTGGACATACTGCCTTGATAACGGAGATCGTGGGCGGCCAGCAGCATCAGCAGCGGACGGATCCGTTTGCCTGGTGCCATGACCCCTTCACGCATTGCAATGCTGACGACATCCTGGCTGTCGGTTTCAGGTAACAGGCCAGCCAGGTGTTCATCAATGGATTGTCTCATTACTTCAATTTCGCGCTGGGGCGAAACGACCGCTTTACTGCCACTCACCATTGCAAGGTTACCCGCTGTATTGTCTTGTAGTGTCACTTAACCGTAGACCGCGCGGATAGCTCTCGCCAGGTTCTGAAGTAGTTTTACATTGTTCGTAGTATGAGACGCGTACTCTTTAGATCTGCGCCATACCGCCATCAACGAACAGCTCTGCGCCGTTGATAAAGCTGGCCGCATCGGATCCAAGAAACGCCACCACCTTACCAATCTCTTCCGGCTCGCCCAGACGACCCAGCGGCACCTGTGCGGCGAGGGCGTCAAACAGCCCCTGGCGATGCTCATCAGGCACCAGCTCACCGAGGCCCGGGGTACGAACAGGGCCAGGGCTGACCACGTTAACGCGGATGCCACGGTCTTTCAGATCCAGCGCCCACGAGCGGGCAAAGTTGCGCACGGCGGCCTTACTGGCACTGTAGACGCTGAAGCTGGCGGTGCCCTTAACCGAGGTGGTCGAGCCGGTTAAAATTACCGATGCGCCATCTACCAGCAGCGGCAGCGCTTTCTGCACTGTGAACACTACACCGCGCACGTTCGTGCCGAAGATACGATCAAAATGCTCTTCGCTGATGGCCCCCAGCGGCTGCATGTCGCCGCCCCCGGCGTTGGCAAACAGAATGTCCAGCCGCCCGGCCTGTTTAGCTATCTGGGCATAGACCGCGTCCAGCTCTGCCAGCTTAGAGGCATCGGCGCGAATGCCGGTCGCTGCCGCGCCGATGGCATCCACCGCCGCGTCCAGCTCTGCCTGGCGACGTCCGGTAATGAATACCTGCGCTCCCTGAGCCGCCAGCACCTGTGCCGTTGCCAGACCAATGCCGCTTGTACCACCGGTGACCAGCGCAATTTTACCGTCGAGTTGTTTGCTCATCTTAATGTTCCTTACCTGTTTAATAGTGAGTATCGGGATTGCCCGTCACCGCATCGTCAGGGCATGGATGAACTGTACTGCGCAATTGATTACTGAAAAATAGTGGAAAATAGAAAGGACTATTTATGGGTGTGGATAATCACCAGAGAGGATTGGCGCATAGTCCTGCCGCGAGACGTCGCTAAAGCCGCTGATAAACAGCGCTGTACAAAGGGTTCGATACGCCGGGTCGCTGACCAGCTGGCGCAGCGCGTCCCGCAGCAGCGCGATGCGTGACGGCGGCGTGTTTCTGGCGGTAATCAACGGCAGGCCGGGCGCGGCGGGGCTTGCCCCGATAACGGCAAGCTCAGAGATTAACTGTGGCGCATGGCGCTGAAGTAGAGCGAAGGTAACGCAGTCGATGGCCGCAATGTCCGCCCTGCCCTCGCCGATTTCAACCAGCGACTGGCGGTGGCTGCCGCTGAAGATAACGTCATTAAAAAAGTTTCCAGACTGTGCCAGCGGCGCGACCATCTGCATAAACACGTTGTAGCCTGACTGGGAGTCGGGTGCGTTGCAGACCGCGCGGCTGCCACGAAAATCCGCCAGCGTTTTATGCCTGTCGCTCTGCCGCACCACCAGCAGGCTGCGGTAGCGAATGCCTTCGCAACCCGGAGCCAAATAGTGAAAGCAGCCCACCGTCTGCACCTCCGTCAGCCGCGTAACCAGCGGATAGCCGCAGGCCTGACTCAGCAGAAGATCGTCGCTCTGCCAGTGGGTCAGCAGATCCTCCTGCGGCCAGACCGGCGTGACGGCAACGCCCCTTGCCGCCAGCAGATCCTGCATAGCCTGGATCAGCGCCTCGCTATCGGGGCGGTAGAGATCATACATTGGAAACGCAATCTTACTGCTCATTACCGTTCGCCTTGTTAAAGCCGGGATGGGCATTAACGTTCACCGAGCGCCATAAAAAGTGCCGCAGCCATTCGCCATAGCCCCGCACCAGAAAACCGCCGTTGCGCTGCTGATAGCTCGCCCGATCGCGCAGGTAGAGTTTGCGTAATGCATACCAGGGTACGCCCGGCAGATCGTGATGCACAGAATGGTAGTTCAGATTAAGAAACAGTACCCGCCACGGCAGCGAGGCCTCGTTGATCACCGAGCGGGCAAGCGGATCGTTATCCGCCCGATGCTCAAGAAAGGATCGCACCTTGGTCAGGGCCAGCGCCGGATAGCTGACCGCCAGCACGAAGTAGAGGATCGAGAACTCGCAGCGCAGCAGCCAGGTAAAGGTCAACGCCAGCAGAACACCGTGCACGATCCACATCGCCATTGCCTGACGATCGAGGCGGCGAAACGACGCCATCATGCCGCCCAGCAGCTGGACGATATCCAGCGCCGGAGCCAGCAGCAGGCGACCGGGAAAAGTATTGCGCAGGCCAATAAGTTTTCGCTGCCAGGGCGCATAGCGCCGCCAGCGCCACTCGGGAATATAGTAGGACTCGGGATCGTCCTCCGGCTGCGTGAGCAGATGGGTACGGTGATGCGCCAGATGTGCATCCCGATAGAGACCGTACGGATACCAGATCGCCAGCGGCATCAGCCCCAGCAGCTGGTTTACCCGCGGATAGCGCGTTGGGTGGCGGTGGATCAGTTCATGCTGGAGCGACATGTACCAGGTGGTGAACCAGATCAGCAGCAGCGTAGCGGGCAGCAGCCCCAGCGTCTGCCAGAACGCCAGCGTGGCAAACCAGCCGCCGTAAATTACCGCGATCAAAATCCAGGTTGGCAGCTCGCTGCGCCACAGCCAGGAGCGAGCACGCTGCCGAACCCAGTCGCGCTGCTCTTCATGCAGCCAGCCAGCGGTGCTTTTTGCCATTTTTCCCCACCTCTTACCCCGATGTCAGACAGGCAAACGATGTGAGAAAACGGCGGTAATGACAAAGAATTTAAATGGCTTAGCTTTTGCGAAGCGCGGCAATAATAGAGCGCCCGGTGATAAACACCGGGCCGAGAGAAGCGTTACGCACCAGCCTTGTCGAGGGCGAGGATATCTTCCGGCGTAAGCTGAAGGTTTATCGCCGCAACAAAGCCATCAACGTGCTCGATTTTGGTGGCGCTGGCGATAGGTGCGGTCACGCCGGGACGGCTAATCAGCCAGGCGAGCGCCACCTGCGCGGGCTTCACGCCGTGCTTCTCCGCAACGCTGTCCAGCGCTTCCAGAATGGCGTAGCCGCGCGGGTTAAGGTATTTACCCACGCCCTCGCCGCGCTGGCTTTGGCCCAGATCCTTCTCGCTGCGGTACTTCCCGGAGAGGAAGCCGGAGGCCAGACTGTAGTAAGTCACCACGCCGATGTTCTCCCGAACCACCAGCTCCTGCAGATCGCCTTCAAAGCCGTCGCGATCGTAGAGGTTATACTCCGGCTGTAGCACCTGGTAGCGCGGCAGGCCGTTAGCATCGGCCGCCTTAAGTGATGCCTCCAGCTGTGCCCCATTGAGGTTAGATGCGCCAACGGCACGGATCTTTCCGGCTTTCAGCAGCTTCTCATACGCGCCGAGGGTTTCCTCATAGGGCGTGCTGTCGTCCGGCCAGTGGGAAAAATAGAGATCGATATAATCCGTTTGCAGCCGTTTAAGGGAGTCATCTACCGCCTGTTCGATCCAGCGGGCAGACAGCCCTTTTTTCCCCGGCTCGCCAAGGTCTGAGCCGACTTTGGTAAACAGGGTGATTTTTTCCCGTACGCCAGGGTGGGCGGCAAACCACTTGCCGAGAATCGTTTCGGATTCGCCGCCTTTGTTGCCAGGCACCCAGGCGGAGTAGACGTCGGCGGTGTCGATAGCGGTCAGACCACGCTCCAGCAGCGCATCCAGCAGAGTAAAGCTCTGCTTCTCATCAACGGTCCAGCCAAAGACGTTACCGCCAAAAACCAGCGGTGGAATGTGTAATCCCGTCGTGCCTAATGAACGTAAAGCCATGCGCAATACCCCTTTTTTAGTTACGGTACAGGCAATCGTAGACAAAACAGGGTAATAACGCACTGAATGCAGATGTAGATTTACAGAAGGGAAAGCTCTTCCCTGCGGGCCTGGTGGACCGCAGGGAAGAGTAAAGAGATTACTTCAGACGGTAGGCAACAACGGCGTCGCCGCCTTTGGTGCCCAGCGAGCCGTGACCGCCCGCGGCAATAACCACGTACTGCTTGTTATCGCTGCCCAGGTAGGTCGCCGGGGTCGCCTGGCCGCCCGCTGGCAGCTCGGTCTGCCACAGCAGCTTACCGGTATTGATGTCGTAGGCGCGGAAGAAGTTATCCGCCGTTGCGCCATGGAACACCACGTCACCCGCCGTTACCAGCGGACCACCATGAGCAACCATCCCCATCGGGAAACCGATTGGGAAACGCCCAGGCAGGAAGGTGGTGTTGAGGTTTTTGGTCGTACCGACCCGACGCATCCACTCCGTTTTACCGGTAGTCAGATCGACGCCCACCATCCGGCCCCACGGCGGAGCAATACAGGGAATCCCCAGATCGGAAGAGAGCTGCTGAATGTGGATCGCGTAGGTGCCCTGGAAGTTCTCGTTCCAGTACGGCGAGTTCTCCTTGGTAAACAGACGCTCTTCTTCGGTTTGCGGAGTACGCTTGATCAGGTTGTATTTGTAGGCCAGACGTACCGGGGAAGCGATCAGGATCTGACGCTCCGGATCGATAGCCACTGACCCCCAGTTAAACACGCCGATGTTACCCGGGAAGACAATCGAACCGCCTTCGGTGGCTGGCGTCCATGGGTTACCGTCGTAGCGCAGCGATTTAAAATCGATGCGGCAGGCCATCTGATCGAACGGCGTGATCCCCCACATCGCTTTTTCGCTCAGCGGATCGGGAATAAAGTTCAGCGCGGAGACCGGCTGAGTCGGTGAGAAGTTCTCCCCGGTGATGCCGCCTTCGGTTGACACTTTCTGCTGGTTAATCGGGTAGACAGGCTCGCCAGTCAGACGGTTAAGCACAAACAGGTTACCGGTTTTGGTCGGCAGGATAACGACCGGTTGTTTTTTACCCTGGTAGTCGATATCCAGCAGCGACGGCTGGGACGGGTTGTCGCGGTCCCACAGATCGTGCTTAGAGGACTGGAAGCGCCACTTGAACGCACCGGTGTTGAGATCCAGCGCCACCAGCGTGTCGCGGAATTTCTCCGTGTTGCTCTGCGGATCGCGCTGGGTTCCAACTTCATCCGGCGAGGCGTTGCCAAACGGCACATAGACCAGGCCGTTTTTCAGATCGGCGCTGAGGGTGGCCCAGGCCACAGGGGTATCCTGCGGGAAGGTCTGCCCGGCGGCAATCGGCTGGGTATTCTCAGGATTTGCCGGATCGAAGTTCCAGACCAGACGGCCGGTTACGGCGTCAAAGGCGCGGATCACGCCCGACGGGTTACCGGTGTTATAGCCGTTGTCCATCACGGAGCCGCCGAGGATCACCAGCTTACCGGCCACCAGCGGGGCGGCGGTCTGCATCAGCGCGTGCGGACGAATGGTACCCATGTTGTCATGCAGATCGACGACGCCGTTAGTGCCGAAATCGGCGCACGGTTTACCGGTATCGGCATCCAGCGCCACCAGCTTCGCGTCGGTAGTCGCGTTGAAGATGCGGCGAGTACAGGCTGCAGGAGCAGGGTTAGATTCAGTCTGCTGGGCTGTGCTGCCGTCATAGTAGCTTACGCCACGGCAGGTCTGGTGCTGTTGCAGGTAGGAGCGATCCTTTTCAGGAACGTATTTCCACTTAAGCGCCCCGGTCTGCGGATCGAGAGCGTGCACTTCGTTGTGCGGCGTACAGAAGTAGAGTGCGTTGTTCACCTTCAGCGGCGTCGCCTCAAAGGTGTACTCGGTCGCGTCTGTACTTTCGCGCAGATCCCCGGTGTGGTAGGTCCAGGCCACTTCCAGATTGCTGGCATTATCTTTATTGATCTGGTTGAGCTTAGAGAAACGCAGGCCGTTGGTGGTGCCACCGTAGGCGGTCCAGTTGTTTTCCGCGACGTCGGCGCTGGAGGCGTTACGCGCGTTAGTCATGGTGCCGTCCTGCGGATAGGGATCGTAGAAGCAGAGACCGATTACCAGGGCAATCATCACCGCCACGGTACCGCCGAGGAAAGGATGGAAGCGACGCTCCCCTGCCCCGCTAGCGCGGAATAGCGGACGAACCACCCACGGCATCGCCAGCCAGAGACCAATGACGCCAATCAGATCGCCACGTGGGATCCACTGCCACTTATCAAATCCGACTTCGTAAATGATCCATACCAGAACAATCCACATCAGCACCGCATAGAGGCTAAGCGCGATCCGCTTGTTCAGGTAGAGCGTAACGGCAGTGGCTATTAGCCCCAGCGCCATCACGGCGTAGAATGGCGAGCCGCCGACCAGCAGCAGCTTCGCCCCCATAAAGAGCATCGCAAGCCCAATGAGCGCGATGATGATACTTGTTATTTTGTTAAGCATGATTTCCCTGACATAGACAAATGTACAATTGAAACGGCGTTTTACAACAATTTCGAAACAATGTTACAACGATCACAAAAAAAATATAGGGTTAGCGTGCTAACAAATTTGTCGTTTTGTGCGGGGAAAGGGTTAGAGAGGGGGGTAAGAAACGGGTAAGCGCACGCCCTCAGGCGTTACGCATCAACCCAAACAGCCAGTCGTTATGCAGTTGATTACGCAGCCGATAGCTTTCGTGTAGCTCCTGCTCCAGGGTGAAGCCCACCTTTTCCAGCACGCTGCGGGAAGCAAAATTCCCTGCGGTGACGGTGGCAATCAGACGTTCAATCCCGCCCTCGCGGAAAGCATAATCACAAACGGCCCGCAGGGATTCTGTCCCGTAGCCCAGACCCTGCGCTTCCGGCGCAAAGAGAAAACCCACCTCGGCACAGTCAGGGCCGCGATGGATATAGCCCGTAACGCCCAGCTTCTTTCCGGTCGTCTTTTCAGAAACCACAAGGCACAACCAGTGAGGGCTGTGGGGCGACCAGAGCGGCAATCTGGATTCAAAAGCGGCACGTATCTCCTCCTCCGTTGGCATATCCGCGACGTAATACATCACCTGCGGCTCTTGCTGTAGCGCGCGGAAAAATGTCCAGTCGCTCTCCGCTATCTGCGTGCAAGTCAGTCTGGAGGTTGCAATAGTCACCATTTATTATCTGTCTCTTTAATTTAATTGCTGAAGCTTATTAATAAAAACATATCATTAATTTATTTAATAAAAAATACCGGAGCGTAACTATATTACGCCAGTAAAAAAGAGAGAAAACGCCTGCTGGTGCAATTCCGCAACACAATTCCCATATAGGGTGCATAAACATAAGGTTATTTTATTTCGCAGGACAAATCCGCAGCCTACGATAAGTCATTTCTATTTTATGGCCCGGCTCACGGCTATTTTCAGGAAATTCAGAACTGGTATGTATCTTGCCTGTTAAAAAACGACACTCTATTTAACAGGGACCCTGTGATGCTGAATACCGTACTCTTGCGTAAATGCCGTATCGCCGTTGCTGTTTCTGGGGCGCTGGCGCTGTTCTCCACCTTTCAGACCCATGCCTCAACGCTGCGGATCGCTATGACCGCCGCAGATATTCCCTTAACCTTCGGCCAGCCGGATCAGGGCTTTGAAGGTAACCGATTTACCGGTATTCCGCTGTACGATGCGCTAGTGGAGTGGGATCTCTCCCAGGGCGAAAAGCCCAGCGGGATTGTGCCGGGTCTGGCCACCGAGTGGCACGTTGATCCGCAGAACCAGAGCCGCTGGATCTTTACGCTGCGCCCGGGAGTGAAGTTCCACGACGGTACCGAGGTGAATGCCGATGCCATCGTCTGGAACGTCGATAAGGTGCTGAATAAGAGCGCGCCGCAGTACGCGCCGGGACAGATCGGCAATACCCTCTCCCGCATGCCGACTCTCGCAGGCGTCGAGAAGGTAGATGACCATACCGTCGCCCTCACGACGTCCGAACCGGATGCGCTGCTACCCTATAACATCACTAACCTGTTTATCGTCTCACCGACTGCCTGGCAGAAACTTTACGATGCGGTTCCTGCCGCTACCGGCGATACCGCCGCCCGCAGTAAGCAAGCCTGGACGGAGTTTGCCGCCCACGCCGTCGGCAGCGGTCCCTTTAAGCTGGAAAAACTGGTGCCGCGCCAGCAGCTGATCCTTAGTAAGAATCCCGACTACTGGAATAAAGATCGCGTGCCGCGCGTGGATAAAGTGGTGCTGATCCCCCTCCCGGAAGCTAACGCCCGCACCGCCGCTCTGCTTTCAAAGCAGGTGGACTGGATTGAAGCCCCGGCCCCCGACGCGGTGGATCAGATCAAAGCCCAGGGCTTTAAAATCTACGCCAATACCCAGCCGCATCTCTGGCCGTGGCAATTCTCTTTTGCGGAGGGATCGCCGTGGAAAGATATCCGCGTGCGCAAAGCCGCCAACCTGTGTCTCAACCGCGCCGAGCTGAAGAGCTACCTTGGCGGCTACATGGCTGAGGCGACCGGCGTTTATGAAGCCGATAGCCCATGGCGCGGCAAGCCCACCTTCCAGATCAAGTACGATCCCGATACCGCCCGCAAGCTGATGACCGAGGCCGGGTTTAGCGAAAGCAAGCCGCTGCACGTCACCGTCGCCACCTCCGCCTCCGGATCCGGCCAGATGCAGCCCCTGCCGATGAACGAATATATCCAGCAGAGCCTGAAAAGCTGCTTCTTCAACGTCGATCTTAAAGTCAACGAGTGGAACACCCTGTTTACCAACTGGCGTCTTGGGGCAAAAGATCAGTCCGGCAAAGGGATCGATGCGATCAACGTTAGCGCTGCGGTCAACGATCCCTATTTCGGCATGATCCGTTTCGCCACCGCCAAAGCCTTCCCGCCGCTGGCGGTGAACTGGGGCTACTTCTCTACGCCGGAAACAGAGAAGCTGGCCACGGCAGTGAAGCACGCCTTCACCCCGGCAGAGATGGATAAGGCTGCCGGAGAGCTGCACGCTGCAATAGTAGATCAGGTGCCATTCCTGTTTGTAGCTCATGACGTCGGGCCGCGAGCGATCTCGCCTGCGGTCACCGGAGTGGTGCAACCGCAAAGCTGGTTTATCGACCTCAGTCTGGTGAGCAAAAAAGAGTAATCGCAACGGGGGCAAAAGATGATCAATACGCTGCTATACCGCATTTTGCTGGCCGTACCCACCATGCTGGGGGTCGCCGTGATCTGTTTTATGCTGGTGCAGATTGCACCAGGGGATCCGCTGGTCTCGGTGATGCCGCCGGACGCCTCGGAAGCCCTGCGCCAGACGCTACTGCAGGCCTACGGCTTCGATAAGCCGCTGCCGCTGCAGTTCGTCAACTGGCTGTGGCGGGCGTTGCAGGGCGATCTCGGCATGTCGGTGGCCACCGGGCGACCGGTGATCGATGAGGTGATGACGGCGGTCGCTTACTCCCTGCGCCTGGCGCTGCTGGCGACCATTATCGGCTTTGTGTTGGGCAGCCTGTTCGGCTTCGTTGCCGGGTACTTCCGCAACAGCATTATCGATCGTCTCGCTTCAGTGCTGTCAGTCTTCGGCGTCAGCGTCCCGCATTACTGGCTGGGGATGCTGCTGGTCATCGCCTTCAGCGTCAAGCTTGCCCTGCTCCCTGCCACCGGCGGCGGGCCGATTGGCGAAGTGGGCTGGCAGTGGGACTGGGCGCATCTGCAATTCATGCTGCTGCCAGCCATTACTCTGTCGGTGATCCCGACCGGCATCATTGCCCGTACCGTGCGCTCACAGGTGGCCGATATTCTCAGCCAGGAGTTTATCGTGGGCCTGCGCGCTCGCGGGCTGAACGAGTCGCGTATCTTTCTCCACGTCATGAAGAATGCCGCTCCTACCGCACTGGCGGTGATGGGCTTGCAGGTGGGCTACCTGATGGGTGGCTCGATCCTGGTGGAGACGGTCTTCTCCTGGCCCGGCACCGGCCTGCTGCTCAATACCGCCATCTTCCAGCGTGACCTGCCGCTGCTGCAGGGAACCATCTGGGTACTGGCGCTGTTCTTTGTTCTGCTCAACCTGCTGGTGGATATCCTGCAAACCACCCTCGACCCGCGCATCAAGAGGAGCTGATTATGGTGGATACTGCAACCACGAAAGCCGTCCCCGCTTCCCTGACGCTGCCCACTCGCCAGGGTTACTGGCACGGCGTCTTCCGTCGTCTGCTACGCGATCCCGGCGGCGTGATCGTCGGGGCGATCATTCTGCTGCTGCTGGCCCTGGCGCTGTTTGGCCCATGGCTGATTGTAAAAGATCCTTACCAGACCTCAATGTTCCTGCGTCTGAAGCCCATTGGCACCGACGGCTTTCCTCTCGGCTCCGATGAGCTGGGGCGGGATATGCTCTCACGCCTGATCCTCGGTACCCGTCTGTCACTGTTTATGGGGATTGTTCCAGTAGTGTTCGCCTTTTTCATCGGCGGTGCGATCGGCATTATCGCTGGCTACGCGGGGGGGAAAACCAACACCATCATTATGCGTACCGTGGATGTCTTCTACGCCTTCCCGTCGGTACTGCTGGCCATTGCCCTGTCGGGCGCGATGGGTGCGGGGATCGGTAATGCCCTGCTGTCGCTGACCCTGGTGTTTGTCCCGCAGGTAGCGCGCATTGCTGAGAGCGTTACCGCCCAGGTGCGGCATATGGACTATATCGACGCTGCCCGCGCCACCGGTGCCAGCGCCCTCACCATTATCCGCGTCCAGGTGCTGGGCAACGTGCTGGGGCCGATCTTCGTCTTCTCTACCGGGCTGATCTCCGTCTGTATGATCCTCGCCTCCGGGCTGTCGTTTCTGGGACTGGGGGTGCGTCCGCCAGAGCCGGAGTGGGGCCTGATGCTCAATACGTTGCGCACGGCTATTTACACCCAGCCTTGGGTGGCGGCCCTGCCAGGCCTGATGATCTTTATCACCTCCATCTCGTTCAACATCCTCGCGGACCGCCTGCGTGCGGCAATGGCGATTAAGGAGTAAGCGATGCAACCTTTTGTGAATGTTGACGTGGGCGGGCCAGCGCAGCCGCTGCTGACAGTCCATAATCTGTTGAAGTATTTTCGTTCCGGCGGCGGCAAGAAGCATGACGTAGTGCAGGCGGTAGATGACGTCAGCTTTACGGTAGTGAAAGGCGAAACCCTTGGCGTAGTGGGCGAGTCGGGCTGCGGTAAATCCACCACGGCACGCCTGCTGATGCAGCTTCTCAATCAAGACAGCGGAGAGCTGATCTTCGATGGGCTGGCAGTGGGATCGACACATCTGCCGATGAAGGCTTATCGCCGCCAGGTGCAGATGGTATTTCAGGACAGCTATGCCTCCCTCAACCCACGCATGACGATGGAGGAGAGTATCGCCTTTGGCCAGCGCGTGCACGGCATCAGCGCCAAAGAGGCTAGCGAGTATGCTCGCTATCTGCTCGCCCACGTCGGCCTGGAGCCGGGACGCTTTGCCCACCGCTATCCGCATGAGCTTTCCGGCGGCCAGCGCCAGCGGGTGAATATCGCTCGCGCCCTGGCAATGAAGCCGCGGCTGGTGATCCTCGACGAGGCGGTATCCGCGCTGGATAAGTCGGTTGAGGCTCAGGTATTGCAGCTGTTGCAGGAGCTTAAGCGCACTCTGGAGCTGACCTATGTCTTTATCAGCCACGATCTGCACGTGGTGCGCTGGCTGTCGGATCGCATTCTGGTGATGTATCTCGGTGAGGTGGTAGAGATCGGCCCGGCAGAGCAGCTCTTTACCGCCTCCGCTCACCCCTATACCCGCGCTCTGCTCAGTTCGATGCCGTCGATGGATCCGCATAACCGCACCCTGACGTCACCGCTGAGTGGCGATCCGCCCAGCCCGATCTCCCCGCCTTCCGGCTGTCGGTTTCATACCCGCTGCCCGCATGCCAAAGCAGTGTGCGCGCAGGTTAAACCCAGGCTAGAGAGCGTGGGTGACGGGCATCAGAGCGCCTGCCTGATGGCGCAGCCGGGTTCGCCCTGGCATCGGGATATCGCTGTTCAGGAGGTAAGCTATGTCGCATGAAGCGTTTGTCCATATCCGCGATCTGCGGGTTGAGTTTCGCCGCGAGGGCCAGACGATCAATGCGGTGAACGGCGTCTCGTTTGACGTGCGTAAAGGCGAGGTGATGGCGTTGATCGGTGAGTCGGGATCGGGCAAAAGCGTCACTTTGCGGGCGCTGATGCGCCTGCATCCGCCAAAAAACAGCCTGCTCTCCGGAACGCTACGGGTCGGCAATGAGGACGTGCTGACCATGAGCGCCTCCCAGCTACGGCGCTATCGTGGCGCGCAGTGCGCAATGATCTTCCAGGAGCCACTGCTGGCCTTCGATCCGGTCTATACCGTTGGTCAGCAGATCGTTGAGGGGCTGCGTCGCCATGAGGGACTCTCCCGGCAGGCGGCAAGGGAGCGGGCGCTCGACGCGCTACGTCAGGTGCGGATCCCCAGCCCCGAGCGGCGGCTGGATGCTTACCCCCACGAGATGTCCGGCGGCATGCGCCAGCGGGCAATGATCGCCCTTGCCCTGTCATGCAATCCGCAGCTGCTGCTGGCGGACGAGCCAACCACCGCCCTCGACGCCACGGTGCAGATCCAGATCCTGATCCTGCTGCGCGAGCAGCAAAAGCAGCGCGATCTGTCGATCATTTTTGTCACCCACGACATTGGCGCAGCGGTAGAGATCGCCGACCGCGTGGCGGTGATGTACGCCGGACGCATTGTTGAGGAGGCGTCGATGGCGGAGATCCTGCACCATCCGCGCCACCCTTACACCCAGGTTCTGCTCGGCAGCCGTCCCAAAGAGGGACTGAAAAAAGGCGATGCCCTGCACTGCATTCCCGGCTCGCCGCCGGATCTTTCCCGCCTGCCCGCAGGCTGCGCTTTTGCCGATCGCTGCCCCCACGCCCTGCCCGCCTGCACCGAGAGCCAGCCGGCTACCGAGCAGGTAACCGAGCGTCACGTAGTGAGCTGTCATCGCTGGCGAGAGCTGGCAGCCACCTCCGAACGCCAGGCAAGCTACGCCTGAACCTGTTTACGTCATAATCCAGAGGAGCCAACATGCAGGATGATATTCACGCCTTTATGCCCTACCCGGCTTACCCGGTACCGCACGCCACCAGCGGGCCGCTGAGCGGCATGACCTTCGCCGTTAAGGATCTGTTCGATGTTGCAGGCTATCCGACCGGAGGCGGTAACCCGCATCTGCTTGCGCTCTCAGGGATTAAGAGCCACACCGCACCGGTGGTGCAGCGTCTGCTAAACAGCGGTGCGCGGTTCGTGGGTAAAACCCATACCAGCGAGCTGGCCTACTCCATGAGCGGCCATAACGTTCACTACGGCTGGCCGCGCAACGGCGCTGCGCCAGACCATATTCCCGGCGGCTCGTCATCAGGTTCGGCCTCGGCGGTCTCTAACGGCGTGTGTGACTTTGCCCTCGGCACCGATACCGGCGGCTCGGTACGCACGCCAGCCAGCTACTGCGGCCTGTACGGTCTGCGCCCAACCCACGGGCGCATCTCCCTTGATGGCTGTCAGCCACTCTGCGCCACCATGGATACCTGCGGTTTCTTCGCCCGCACTCCAGAAGTTTTTAAAGCGGTCGCGGATTGTCTGCTGGGCAACGATAGTCTGGCCACATCAACGGTAAAGCTGGCCTGCCATGAAGGGCTATTCTCCCGCCTGCCGCCGCACAGCCAGCAGGCGCTGCTTCCCGTTCGCCAGCGGCTGGCTAGCCACTTTGGCGACATTACAAGCCTGAACTCTCCGCTGCCGGAGGTTGAGGAGATCTATCTCGCTTTCCGCCAGATCCAAGGCTACGAAGCGTGGCAGTCGCAGGGAGCGACCATTGAGCGCTACGGCCTGCAACTGGGGCCGGATGTACGTGAGCGTTTCTTCTGGGGGAAAGCGGTGACCACGGCGCAATTTGAGGCTGCCTGCCAGCTGCGAGATCAATTTACCGCCTGGTGGGAAGAGCAGCTTGGCGACGCGGTGTTGGTTCTGCCCACCGTGCCCGACGGCGCGCCGCTGCTCACCGCCCAGGCGGATGAGATTGAGGCGGTACGTCGGCTCTCCCACGATATTTTACTGATTTCGGTCATGACCCGACGTCCACAGGTCACGCTGCCAGTCACGCAGGTGGGTGGCCTGCCGCTGGGTATTTCACTTCTGGGTCCACGCGGTAGCGATCGTTTATTGGTCGATCTGGCCGCTTCATTTATGCAAGGAGACAACCATGAGCAGTGATGTCCTGTTTACCCCGGTGGCAGATACAACGGTTTGCCGCATTAACGGCGAGCGGCTATGGGATTCATTAATGACCCTGGCGGAGATTGGCGCGACGCCGAAGGGGGGTTGCCGTCGGCTGACCTTGACCGATCTCGATCGTCAGGGGCGGGAGCTGGTGATCGGCTGGGCGCAAGATGCTGGCCTGAGCATCACCGTGGATAAGATCGGTAATGTCTTTATGCGCCGGGAAGGCCGCAACCCGATGCTGCCCCCGGTAGTTGCCGGGAGCCACATCGATACTCAGCCCACCGGCGGCAAGTTTGATGGCAACTACGGCGTGCTGGCGGCGCTGGAGGTGGTACGCACCCTTAACGATCTGAAGATAACCACCGAAGCGCCGATTGAAGTGGTGTTCTGGACCAATGAGGAGGGATCGCGCTTCGTGCCGGTGATGATGGGTTCCGGCGTCTTTGCGGGGGTTCTGCCACTGGAGGAGGCCTACGCGGCGAAAGATGCCGAGGGCAAAACCGTAGGAGAGGAGCTGGCGCGGATTGGCTACGTTGGCAGCCAGACGCCGGGGGACCATCCGGTAGGTGCCTACTTTGAGGCGCACATCGAGCAGGGTCCGATCCTGGAAGATGAAGAGAAAGTGATTGGCGTGGTTCAAGGCGTACTGGGCATTCGCTGGTACGACTGCGTGGTCACCGGCCAGGAGTCCCACGCTGGGCCGACGCCGATGCGTCTGCGTCAGGATGCATTGCAGATCGCCACCCGCATCATGCAGGAGGTGGTCGCCATCGCCGGGCGCAGCGAGGAGGGACGCGGGACTGTCGGGATGGTGCAGGTCTACCCCAACAGCCGCAACGTGGTGCCGGGGGAGGTCACCTTTTCCATTGATATGCGCAATATCAGCGATGCGGCGGTAGATGAGATGGATCGCCAGCTGCGTGATTTTATCGCCCGGGTTCAGCAGGAGAGCGGCATGGCGATCGCGCTAAAAGAGGTAAGCCACTATCCGGCCGCCCCGTTCCACCCCGCCTGCCAGGCGGCAATTGCCGAGGCGGCTGAGCGGCTGGGCTACCCTGCCCGCGAGATCGTCTCCGGAGCCGGACACGATGCGGTCTATATGAGCTATCTGGCTCCCACCGGAATGATCTTCATTCCCTGCAAGGATGGGATTAGCCATAACGAGATCGAGTACGCCTCGCCGGAGCACGTCACCGCCGGGGCAAACGTGCTGCTACAGGTCATGTTGCAGTATGCCCGGATAGTATGATCGTTAATGGCCGGAGCTAGCGGGCAAATCTCCGCGATCCGGCCACGCACAGGATCACACCCAGCGTGCTGGCGAGCATCAGCGGATCGACGGATTCGTGCAACAGCGTGGCGGATAAGCCAAGCCCGATAAATGGCTGCAACAGTTGCAGCTGTCCTACGGCAGCGATGCCGCCAAGGGCCAGTCCCTTATACCAGAAGATAAATCCGATAAGCATGCTAAACAGCGACACGTAGCCCAGCGCAACGATAACCAGCGGCACAAGCTGCGACCGATGCGGACGTTTTTCACGAAAGCCAGCAATCAGTCCGGCCGCGACAAGACCGGCAATCGAGGCGCGCAGAAACGTCAGAAAAAAGGGATCTATATTGAGTACGGCAACACGGGTAGCGGGCAGCGAGCCGCTAAAGATAATCACCCCAAGCAAACCGTTAAGCCAGCCGGAGAGCGATCCCCATCCCGCCTTATGCGCACCTGCATTAACCATCCTTCCCCCCACTGTAAGCTTGAGTCACGAATAGCGGGATGGTAGCTTGCTCAATCCAGTACAATCAAAAAATTGTCATGGATACATATTATGAAGGCGCGCTATGAATCGATGTTACGGGCTTTACTAGAATGATTAGGGGGGCGCAACGTCCCTTTTTTTCTTTAGCGACACTTAACCTACCCTTATATGATGGCATAGTTATATATGCCCGTTTACTCGTTATTGTCGATTAAGTACACTTGCGAAGGGATAAACCAGATGATTGATAAGGAAATCAAGAATGAAAAAACGGCTAACTTTCCTGATTTGGACAGGGATCATAGTTTCTGCCCTCTTCGCTATAACGTCAGCAATCTCTAACGTGATCCTCATGTTCAGCGCGTTCCCCGAATCGATTGGGGATAAGTACGCTTACATGTTCATTTTAGGGCGTTGGATGTTCACTATCGTCATGGGGCTAATTTTCTGGCTACTGTATCGACAGACAAAAAAATAAGCGCTTACAGGCCGTTGAAAAAATACTCTACCGCCTGATTGAAGAGCGCGGGATTCTCCCTCGAAAGTTTGGTTGCTTTCTCAAATGGTTTAACCCGGTCTTGAATGGCAAAATAGAGGAGATCCAAATCACCGAGATCTTTCAGCGTACGGTATACGCCGTAATTACTCGTTTTAAGGGATCTGGAAGCATGTATAGCCCTGGAAGCGCCACCTCCAATCATTAACAACGTGCTGATAGACATGCTAAAGGCGATTGATACGGTGATCCGTGAAGAAATCAGCTTGCCTATTTTTAATCCGGTAAGCTCGCCAAAGGTATAACTCCCCAGTGTTGAAGCTATAGTGTCCTCTGCCACTTTCTTTGCTATGTCAGCCATATTGACGTGCTTCATGAAATCGTCAACGAACACATTCACCGCTCTTGCGACCAAGTTGATGTGCTTATTTGACGTTGCACGCTCGACCAACTCCGCAAGCCTCATGTCATCGTCCATGTTTTGCCGTCTGTCATCGGTATGGATGAAATCATAAGCGAGGTAATACAGGTTAACCGGGAAGTGAACAAAGCCCTTAATATATGCAACCAACATTCCTTCATCTTGTAGATCCAGTGCGGAGAGCATCTCCCTTGCCAAATCCGTTGCGCTTTCCATCCTCTAAAGTCCTTATTAACGCTGTGTGAAATACAATCATAACGACTACTTTATACGCAATCTATGATCTAACTCCATGATTTCAGTCGATAGCAACCAATATAAAGGTTCGGGAGGTGATTGAGTTTGAGCAGTATGGGTTGCGGGGAAGTGACAGTGTTTGTTTGCCTCGTATAAGATCATCTCTACGGGACATTATCATAATTTAACTACTACTGAACCTGTCCAGATAGTGTGGCATTCGATTATAGCAATCTTGTTACCGGTATCACGGAAAGCACTTTACGTAACCCAGATGTTAAATCCCGCAATTGTTAACCCTCCCGCTTCAACCACACTATGGTTCCTGATTATAGAACCCGTACCTTAACGACACCTGGTGACATCAATGACAACTAAAGTTACCCGTAAAGAGAAGATCAGTTATGGCCTTGGGGATATGGCTAGCCATGTTGGTTTAGATAACGTAATTATTTTTCTCACGTTTTACTATACCGATGTGGTGGGTCTGCCGGCCGCATTCGTCGGAACCATGTTTCTGCTTGCCCGCACCGCCGATGCCATTATCGACCCTGCGATGGGCTATATGGCCGACCGTACCCGCTCCCGCTGGGGAAAATTTCGCCCATGGATGCTGTGGCTGGCCCTACCCTTTGGCCTGAGCTGCCTTCTGACCTATGCCGTACCGCAATCGCTGGATATGACCGGTAAAATGATTTTCGCCAGCATTAGCTACACCTTTATGATGCTGATGTATACCGCCATCAACATCCCCTACTGCTCGATGGGTGCAGTGATTACGCCTGATAACGACGAGCGCATCTCCCTACAGTCCTGGCGCTTCTTCCTTGCCACCCTTGGCGGTGCAATGTCGACATTTTTCATGATGCCGCTGGCGGAATACCTGGGCGGCGCGGATAAGCTGGCAGGTTATCGCTGGGCGATGGCGATTATGGCCAGCGCGGCGGTGATTATGTTCTGGATCTGCTTTGCCAATACCCGCGAACGTATTAAGGCGCCCGCCACTCACAATAACTACCTGGCCGAACTACGGGATCTGTTGCGTAACGATCAATGGCGCGTCGTCGCGGTGCTCGTGGTAACCAACATTGGCTTTGGCGTGATCCGCCTTGGGGCAATGATGTACTTCGTCACTTATTACCTCGGCAGCGCCAGTTATTTCATGTGGATGCTCGCCGCGCATATCCTTGGCAAAGCCGCTGGGAGCCTGCTGGCCAAGCGTCTTACCCGCAACTTCAATAAAGTGCAGATGTTCGGCTACTGTGCGGTACTGGCAGGTGTGCTCAGCATCGCCCTGTTCTTTGCCCCGAAATCCGTTTTCGTCCTGGTTCCGCTAACGTTTATTGTCTCGACGCTCTATCAGGCGACCACCACGCTGATGTGGGTGATGATGGCCGACGTCGCCGACTATGGCGAATGGCGTCAGGGCAAACGTATGGATGGCATCATTTTCTCCACCTTCCTCGCCGTCCTCAAACTGGGAATGGCGCTCAGCGGTGCCATTGTCGGCTGGACCCTGGCCTTCAGCGGCTACGTCGCCAACGCGCCGGAACAGACGTCGCTGGCAATGCACAGCATCGTCGCCCTCTTCACCATCGTCCCGGGACTGCTCTCTCTGGCGGCTTTCGCCACCCTGCGCTGGTACAAGCTTGATGACCAGACTATGCAGGAGATCAATTTGGCTAAAATGCAATCTATTGTGAAAGGATGACCTCTCCATGAGCGAATTAATTGAGCACGCTAACGCCATCGAATGGCGCTTCGAACGACAGATTTTACGTCTTGAGCCTTGGGGCAAGCATAGCCTGCGGGTGCGCGCCACCTGCGCGCCGGAGTTTAATTCTGAGCTTCACGCTCTGCTGACGCCAGAATCATGCCAGGCCGACATTATTCGGGATGCTGAAACCTTGACGCTGCGCAACGGCAACATCACCGCGGTATTGAACCTTAAGGGCCAGCTGGCATTTTACAATCAGCACGGCGAGCTGCTGCTGGAAGAGATGTGGCGACAGCGCTCTACGGTTGGCATCGGTGCCAGCGAAAAAAGCCAGGACAAGTACGTCAGCGCCCTGAAGCTGGATGGACGAGAATTTAAACCGCTGCCCGGCGGTAAATATCAGCTGACGGTACGTTTTGAAGCCCGCAATGAAGAAAGGTTGTATGGCATGGGACAGTACCAGCAGCCCTGGCTGGATCTGAAAGGCTGCGCTCTGGAGCTGGCGCAGCGCAACTCGCAGGCCAGCGTGCCGTTTGTCCAATCCAGCCTCGGCTATGGCCTGTTATGGAATAATCCGGCCATTGGCGAGGCTAGCTTTGCGAAAAACCACAGCCAGTGGACCGCCCGTGTCACCCAGGAGATGGACTATTGGATAACTGCCGGTGATAACGTGATGGAGATGACCCGCCAGTATGCCAAAGCCACCGGTACGCCGCCCGCCGCGCCGGAATTTATCAGCGGCCTGTGGCAGTGTAAATTGCGCTACCGCACCCAGCAGGAGGTGTTGGACGTCGCTCGCGAATATCACCGTCGCAACCTGCCGCTGTCGGTGATGGTTATCGATTTCTTCCACTGGCCGAATCAGGGTACCTGGTGTTTCGATCCTACCGACTGGCCGGATCCGCAGGCGATGGTCGAAGAGCTGGAATCCATGGGCATCAGGCTAATGGTTTCGGTCTGGCCGACCGTGGAAGCGCGTAGCCCGCTATTTCCGCAGATGAAAGCCAAAGGCTGGCTGGTGACCAGCGATCGCGGCGTGCAGATCAACCTGGATTTTATGGGCAATACCACTTTCTTTGATGCCACCCACCCGCAGGCGCGGCAGTTTGTCTGGGATACGGTGAAGAAAAACTATTTTGACTACGGGATCAAGCTGTTCTGGCTGGATGAAGCCGAGCCGGAGTATCGTGCCTATGACTTCGATAACTATCGCTACCACGCTGGACCGGTACTGGAAGTAGGCAACCGCTATCCGCGCGATTTTGCTCAGGGCTTCTACGATGGCATGCGTGCAGAAGGCGAAAAGGAGATCGTCAACCTGGTGCGCTGTAGCTGGGCAGGCAGCCAACGCTACGGGGTACTCGCGTGGTCTGGGGACGTTCACTCCTCCTTCCATTCGTTCCGCAATCAGCTGGCTGCCGGGCTTAACATGGGACTGGCGGGCATTCCATGGTGGACCACCGATATCGGCGGTTTCCAGGGCGGCAACATCCACGATCCCGAATTTCACGAACTGCTGATCCGCTGGTTCCAATGGGCGGTGTTCTGTCCGGTCCTGCGTATGCACGGCTACCGCGAGCCACGGATCCAGCCGCCGGAAAGCTATCGCCACGGTATTCCTCAATGCGATAGCGGTTCACCCAACGAGCTGTGGAGCTACGGTGAGGAGAACTTCGCGATTATGCAGCGCTGGCTGGGCGTTCGCGAGGCGCTACGCCCCTATATTGATGAACTTTACGCCAATGCGCATCAACACGGCGATCCGCTCATGCGTCCGCTCTTCTGGCACTATCCCGACGAGGCGCAAAGCTGGCAGGTCGAAGACCAGTATCTGTTTGGCCGTGATTTACTGGTCGCTCCGGTTATGCACGCCGGTCAACGTCAGCGCGATGTCTGGCTACCGGGCGATCACCAGTGGGTCAATTTACAGGGAGAGTGCTATCAGGGCGGGCAGCGTATTTCGGTTCCTGCCGAACTGGAGACGATTCCGCTTTTTATTCGGGAAGGCAGCCCGCTGATTTCGCTGCTGGTAAAGTAAATCAAGCAGGAGCCTGAAATAGCGAGCACAGGTGACTTTGATACCCCCCTTGAAGGGGGGGAAACACGATTTTTCGAGCCCCGATTGATGCTCACCATGATGGCGGAACTCGCCAGCCTGGAGAAAGAGCTAATAGCAGAACGTAGAACAGCAGGAATCAAATGCGCTCAATTAGAACGTAAGCATTGTGGCAGACCAATTAAAGCAACTGCTGAACAGGTACGAAAACTGTGTGAAACGTTTGCTTTATTACGTATGTGCGATGAAATGAATGTAAGGGGCAGTTTGCCTCCCCCTCATTCGTACAACCATCTGCCGGCTTTTGCAGACTGGATAAACATATCAATGGTGAAATCTGGAACATCCACGGGTTCAGGCTTTTTGAACGGGTTCCATGAGAAGCTGACTTCAGGATAGTAGGTTTCAAGATGGAAATCCGACATATCAACGTTGAACTCTTTCGAGTAGTCTTCTACCAACTCTTCAACCTCATCCTGATCAAGCTGCACATCAAAATGAATGCTCGATTCTGCCGTGTAGGTGTCGTATTTCTTTTTTCTGAACAGATATGTACCACCCCGGATAGTGAACATCTCGATTACTCGTTTTTCGATATCGTCTACCATAACTTATCATTACCCCGTGCAATGGTGTTGTATTCAGTGATCGAGTTGTAGATGATCTGCGATACATCAGCCACAAGAATCACTTCACCTATGAGGGGGATAGTTCGCCCTACCCACGTTCCGATCTTCCTCACCATCCTACGTTTTACAGTCCACGGGGTATAACCGCCAATCCATGTAGGCATCTTTAACCCAAACGGGAACATTCTATTTCCAAATACCCGCCTTACACCTTTCAATAGTCTGGAGGTTCCAGGAATCGCCGTACCAGGTTTAGTCCGTGTAGTCTAGTCATTCATACCAGCATAGAGAGCATAAACAGCGGCGACATCCTTAATACCGAACTGATCAGCAGTATTGAAAACAAACACCATGAAAAAGAGTTCGGAGGCGGTGAGGTTTGAACGTCCCGCATAGAAGTATGTTCCGTTAAGTTCCTCGACTGTATCCACGTCTCAATCCTTATGACTTTGCATGTATTGCAATCATAAGGGCTGATTTACATACAGTCACTCCTAAAACATGGGGTTAGCTGCTCGCGCTGTGCAACGTAGAAGCCCGAAGACGGGTCAAATTACTAGGCATGACAGGACAACAACTATACCTGTTAATGATGTGGCTAAGTGCGTTGAGAGAATAAGACAAGGGGAGAAATGTCCCCTCATTTTTAACGACGAGTAAGAGCCAACCTTAATCCTAATCCAATGAATGTCACACCCACAATTCGATCGAATATTTTCTGCAATGCCTTATTTTGTGAGAGTGCACCATCGGCTCTACCTGCAAGTATGGCAAACGTTAAATCCGTTAAAAAGCATCAATGCTGAAAAAGTCATATCATCAATAAACATCCCTCAGGACGTAATAAATACAAGCGATTATCTTTATAAATTAAATTGCATTATTAACTATCATCTACTGACTGATGATGAAATGCGAGAGAGGAGACGTATCTCCAACCCGAAAGATTCCTTACTGGAGAAAAATGAAGGCAGCAGAACAGACGAATAGAGTATATTGATAGCATTCATACTTCATTGAATAACATGACTATTTCTGACTTTTAATAAAACCACCCCCATTCGAATGGGGGTGGTTATTTTATAGTGAGCTTTTTTTCGCCCCCTCAATCTCTTCCTGACAGACATCATCATTTATAAATGAGTACTGGAGGTAGACATACCCCTTTGAAGAGCTGTTGGCTCTGGCTTCGATAGAGATAGCACCAATATTATTTTTGATTGGTGTTTCTTTTGTTCCCTTCCAAGTGGCTGATAAGAATCTTTCTTTTTTGTTTAGCCCCATCATCCAGTCCTGAGGTTCTTTCCAGATTGAACCATTCAGTACAAAGTCAGTGGTGTCAGCTTTTCCATAAAGCGAACTTAACGAACTACTCAAATCTTCAAACCGGGATTTTAAAGCAATCCCATAACTATCGGTATCAATGTTTTTACCGACAGCTCTGATTTGACATAAGCCAGCTTTAGGTGAGATCAACAAACCATACATTTCAAAATCTGCGTTTTGCTTTGGTAACTTATCGGAAGTATACAGATTCACGCTGTCTGGAAGTGGCTTTAGCTTTGCCCCGATCATATCTTCGATATTTTTTTGGGTCAGGCCAGCCTCAAGACCGAAAGGGCCTTCAGCGGGGGGCAACAGAGGTGGTTGTTCTTGTGGAGTTTCAACACTTGCTTCCTTGTTGGTACTGGCAGTTGCGGCATTATTCTGAACCGGTGCCAGCTTAACTTCAGCAAGCCCATACTTAGCGGTAAGATATTTTTGCTGCAGCATAGCCATGCTCTGCTCTTCAGTAGCAACGGTTGATAGTTTAAGTACCTGTATCAAACCGCCACTGTACTGGCTGGCATCTGCTTTAGCTTCGTTGATTTTTACAGTTAGGTTATCCATATCAGTTTTAATAGAAGCTGCAAGTTCAGGGTCTGGCTTGATACCTGCGACAACGACTTCAATTTTGGCACCTGACTCAATAGCATTTATACGCTGTTCTAAAAGAGCTTTATTCGTTCCTAAAACCTCCAGTCTTGCGATGGTTAAATTCTTGATCAGTCCACCAGAAAATTGTTGATCGACTTCTTTCGCTGCTGAGATTTCTCCCTCAGTTTGGGACAGCTCAGCCTTAAGAGCTGCAACTTCCTGCTTTTGCTCTGGAGTTAATTCTTTTGGCCCGCACCCGGTTAACACCGTTATGCTCACTAATGTTGCAATCAAAGTTTTCTTCATATCCCTATCCCAATTAAGAATTTCGGATTAATCCTATCAGGAAGCTGTCCGTAACTGAATATTTATATGGTCTTACCTACACCAGCAAAAGAAATGTATTTAAAGCTCATTGAGCCTCTGCCCGCTTAAAAATATTTGAGCGGAGTGTATGGAGGATATGATTTACGAAGTGATTTTTTCTCTGGCAGGTGCGTTAAAATTTCTCGGTCATGGTTATGCCCAGTGCCTGATGTATATCTTCTGACTGTTCCTGCTTGATACGCCTCACTAGCTCGTCAGCATCCACACCACCAGCGGTTATGTTGTGGTGGTTGGTCTGGTTAATGGTGCCCCCTGAATGGTTGCTGGTGGATGAAACAACAGGAGCTCTATAGCCGCTTAGGAAATGCATAGGGCATAATTCATCCTGCTGTTGATGGTACGTGAAATGGCACTTTTTGAAAGGTAATTGCCGCCGTTCTTGTGATGGATAATCCCTTTCATCAGATTAACCATCATCTGGATACCTTCACTAAGCGTATAGAGCTTCTCACGCGACTTAAAACGTCTGATTTCAAGATCAGTAATTGGCATTGTGCATAGTTCCAAATGATGGCGAACCGCCTATACGCATTCCTATACAACTGTATGTGTAAATTTCACAAGAACTATGTAGAGCTTGAAATCATCAAATCAGCCTGAGATGCTTATGGTTACTGGGCTTTGTAGAGCTTGAGATAACTTGAGAAAGGTTTGTTTGGAGCGGGCGAAGGGAATCGAACCCTCGTATAGAGCTTGGGAAGCTCTCGTTCTACCATTGAACTACGCCCGCTTTGAGGTGCGTAAGGCATTATAAACCTTACGCACCGTCTGGCAAGGCAGATAGCGGCTAACCGATGATTAATTAATCAGTTAGCACTTCGGTGGAGTACCCTGCGGCGGCAGGTAGCGGATTGGATCGATGGCGGTGGCGCGGTAGCGCAGCTGGAAGTGCAGCTTCACCGAATCGGTATCGGTGCTGCCCATCGTGGCGATCTTCTGCCCTATTTTTACGCTCTGGCCGTTGTTTACCAGCAGCGTGTCGTTGTGAGCGTAGGCGGTGATGTAGTCCTCGTTATGCTTGATCATAATGAGGTTGCCGTAACCGCGTAGCTGGTTGCCGACGTAAACTACCTTCCCTGCCCCGGCGGCATAGATCGCTTGCCCGCGTGAGCCGGCAATGTCGATGCCCTTGTTGCCACCATCAGCCGAGGAGTATGGCAGCACCACGGTGCCGCTCGTCGGCCAGCGCCAGCAGCGCTGCCCTACCGGTGGCCAGGAGGCTGGCGGCACGGTGACGACTCTTGAGGAGGAACCGCTGCTGCGCTTACCGGAGGTTTTTTTACCTGAACCATTAACTCGCAGCCGCTGGCCGATCTCAATGGTATAGGGCGGAGAGATACCGTTAAGGCGCGCCAGATCCCTGACGCTGGTGCCGGTCAGGCGCGAGATGCGCGACAGCGTATCGCCACGTTTTACGACGTAGACATCTTCATCCAACAGCTTGTTCGATGAACAGGCGGCCAGCAGCATGCCCAGCATCAGGCAAATAATAAGGCGAAACGGTTTTCTCATCGGGCGTCCTGCACTCAAAACGGATCCTCAGGTAATTGTTATGGGGTTGTTTATGATAGCAGCCATACGCCGAAGGCTAAATGTCTTCACCGCGATTTACATTTCAGGGGAATTGATGCCCGGTGGCGCACGTCATAAAAAAAGCCCCGCAGTTCATCACCGTCGGGGCCTGATTAACGTGTTACGTCTTACTTAACCGGACGCATCGCCGGGAACAGGATCACATCGCGGATGGTGTGGCTGTTGGTGAACAGCATTACCATACGGTCGATACCAATCCCCAGGCCCGCTGTTGGCGGCAGCCCGTGCTCCAGTGCGGTCACGTAGTCTTCGTCGAAGAACATCGCTTCGTCGTCACCGGCGGCTTTCGCATCCACCTGGTCCTGGAAACGCTGGGCCTGGTCTTCCGCGTCGTTCAGCTCGCTGAAGCCGTTGCCGATCTCACGTCCGCCGATGAAGAACTCAAAGCGATCGGTGATCTCCGGGTTCTCGTCGTTGCGGCGCGCCAGCGGGGAGACTTCTGCCGGGTACTCGGTGATGAAGGTCGGCTGGATCAGATGCGCCTCTGCCACTTCATCAAAGATTTCGGTGACAATACGCCCCAGTCCCCAGCTCTTTTCAACCTGAATACCAATTGACTCGGCCAGCGCTTTCGCTGCGTCGAAGTTATCCAGGTCGGCCATGTTGGTCTCCGGACGGTACTTCCCGATCGCCTCGCGCATGGTCAGCTTCTCAAACGGCTTGCCGAAGTCGAAGGTCTCTTCGCCATACGGAACCTGAGTGGTGCCCAGAATGTCCTGCGCCAGGGTGCGGAACAGGGACTCGGTCAGCTCGATCAGATCTTTATAATCCGCGTACGCCATGTAAAGTTCCATCATGGTGAACTCTGGGTTATGGCGCACGGAGATGCCTTCGTTACGGAAGTTACGGTTGATCTCGAACACACGGTCAAAACCACCGACCACCAGACGCTTCAGATACAGCTCCGGCGCGATACGCAGGTACATATCCATATCCAGAGCGTTGTGGTAGGTGATGAACGGACGTGCAGACGCGCCGCCCGGGATCGCCTGCATCATCGGGGTTTCCACTTCCATAAAGTCGCGGCCCACCATGAACTGACGAATACCGGCCATGATCTGGGAACGAATTTTGAAAGTCTTGCGGGACTCATCGTTGGAGATGAGATCCAGGTAACGCTGACGGTAGCGCGCTTCCTGATCCTGCAGGCCGTGGAACTTGTCCGGCAGCGGGCGCAGGGCTTTGGTCAGCAGGCGCAGCTCGGTGCAGTGGATGGAGAGTTCACCGGTCTTGGTCTTGAACAGCTTACCCTTCGCGCCGAGGATATCCCCGAGGTCCCACTTCTTGAACTGCTCGTTGTAGATGCCTTCCGGCAGGTCGTCACGGGAAACATACAGCTGAATGCGGCCGCCAACGTCCTGCAGGGTGACGAAGGATGCCTTACCCATGATACGGCGGGTCATCATTCGACCAGCAACGCTCACTTCCACGTTCAGCGCTTCCAGCTCGTCGTTCTCTTTTGCGTCAAACTCGGCGTGCAGCGCATCGGAGGTGCGATCGCGACGGAAGTCGTTCGGGAACGCAACGCCCTGCTCACGCAGCTGCGCCAGCTTCTCGCGGCGGGTTTTTAGTTCGTTATTAAGATCGACCGCCGCGTCAGCGCCCTGTGCTTGTTGTTCAGACATGTTGGTTCCTCATAGCCCTGCTTTCAAACTTGCTTCAATAAACTGGTCCAGACTGCCGTCCAGCACCGCCTGCGTGTTGCGGGTTTCAACCCCGGTGCGCAGATCTTTGATACGGGAGTCGTCTAGTACGTAAGAACGGATCTGGCTGCCCCAGCCGATGTCGGATTTGTTATCTTCCATCGCCTGCTTCTCAGCATTTTTCTTCTGCATCTCCAGCTCATAAAGCTTTGCTTTCATCTGCTTCATGGCCTGGTCTTTGTTCTTATGCTGGGAACGGTCATTCTGGCACTGTGTCACTAATCCGGTCGGGATGTGGGTAATACGCACCGCCGATTCCGTACGGTTAACGTGCTGGCCACCCGCGCCGGAGGCACGGTAAACATCGATACGCAGGTCCGCCGGGTTGATTTCGATATCGATATCGTCTTCCACTTCCGGGTAGACAAATGCAGAGCTGAAGGAGGTGTGACGACGACCGCCGGAGTCAAACGGGCTCTTACGCACCAGGCGGTGTACGCCGGTTTCGGTACGCAGCCAGCCGTAGGCGTAATCGCCAATGATTTTGATGGTCACGGATTTCAGGCCAGCAACTTCACCTTCGGACTCTTCGATAATCTCGGTTTTGAAGCCGCGCGCTTCGGCCCAGCGCAAATACATACGTGTCAGCATGCTGGCCCAGTCCTGGGCCTCCGTACCGCCGGAGCCAGCCTGAATATCCAGGTAGCAGTCGGCGCTATCGTATTCGCCGGAGAACATGCGGCGGAACTCAAGCTGCGCCAGCTTCTCTTCCAGCACGTCAAGCTCGGCAACGGCTTCGTTAAAGGTCTCTTCGTCGTCCGCTTCCACGGCCAGCTCCAGCAGGCCGGAGACATCTTCCAGGCCCTGGCGCATCTGATCCAGCGTATCGACGATGGCTTCCAGGGAGGAGCGCTCTTTACCCAGCGCCTGTGCGCGTTCGGGTTCGTTCCAGACGTCCGGCTGTTCCAGCTCGGCGTTTACTTCTTCAAGACGCTCTTTCTTGGCATCGTAGTCAAAGATACCCCCTAAGAACGTCTGAGCGCTCTGTGAGGTCCTGAATGCGGTTTTTTACAGGATTGATTTCAAACATGGCTGTATTCTTTTCTGCGCTAGTCAAAATGCGGTTATAAGGGCGGGATCTTAGCGGATTCGCGCCCTTTTTTACAGTGAAAGTGATGCTAAATCGGCCAGATATCGTCGATGATTAGCTGCACGCTGCGGTTACCTCGGAACTCATTAACATCAAGTTTATAGGCAAGGCTCACTTCACGCACGCCGTTGTCCGGCCAGATAGTGGTATCGACGTTAAACGCGATGCCGTCCAGCAGCGGGCCGCCACCGACCGGTTCGACCATCACTTTCAGATGGCGCTCGCCGACAATACGCTGCTGCAACAGGCGAAAATGTCCGTCAAACAGCGGCTCCGGGAACATCTGTCCCCATGGACCGGCGTCGCGCAGCATCTCTGCCACCTCCAGCGTCATGTCGGCGGGCGCAAGCGGGCCGTCAGAGACTACCTCACCCTGTAACAGGGCGGGATCCAGCCACTCGGTGACCAGAGCGCCAAAACGCTGCTGGAACTCCTCGAAGCGCGATGCCTCCAGCGACAGACCTGCCGCCATGGCGTGTCCACCGAACTTCAGCATCATGCCCGGATAGAGCGTGTCGAGGCGTTCCAGGGCATCGCGCATATGCAGACCCTGAATGGAGCGACCAGAGCCTTTCAGCAGGCCATCCCCCGCCGGGGCAAAGGCTATTACCGGGCGGTGGAAGCGCTCTTTAATGCGCGAGGCGAGAATACCAACGACGCCCTGATGCCACTCGGGATGGTACATCGCCAGCCCGCCGGGCAGCGTCTCGCTGCTGCGCTCCAGCTTCTCGCA
This sequence comes from Pseudescherichia sp., assembly GCF_031987975.1. Taxonomy (GTDB): domain Bacteria; phylum Pseudomonadota; class Gammaproteobacteria; order Enterobacterales; family Enterobacteriaceae; genus Pseudescherichia. Next base: position 283,272 of record NZ_DALZYX010000003.1, read on the forward strand.
GAGCGCCAGCGCCTCGGCCTGCATCCCCTGCTCAATCTCTTTACGCGTCTGGTTGAGGGCATCCAGCTCGCTGGCCAGCACCCGGGCCTCACCCACGTTGTCACAGAGCAGCAGCGCCACGCCTACCGACATATCGTCGAGCCGACCGGCGGCGTTAAGCCGGGGGCCGAGAGCAAAGCCAAGATCGCTGGCCGCCAGCTTCTGTGCGTCGCGATTAGCGATCTCCAGCAGCGCCTTAATGCCTGGGCGGCACTTGCCTGCGCGAATGCGGCTCAGCCCCTGCCAGGTTAAAATACGATTGTTGGCATCCAGCGGCACCACGTCGGCCACCGTGCCGAGAGCAACCAGATCCAGCAGCTCCGCCAGGTTAGGCTCGGCCAGACCACGTGCTGCAAACCAGCCCTGGTCACGCAGATGGGCGCGCAGGGCGAGCATCAGGTAGAACGCCACTCCTACCCCCGCCAGCGACTTAGACGGGAAGGTGCAGTCGCGCAGGTTCGGGTTTACGATCGCCTCGGCGTCCGGCAGCGTCTCTCCCGGCAGGTGGTGATCGGTCACCAGCACCGGGATCCCCAGCTCATGGGCACGATCGACGCCGGCATGGGAGGAGATACCGTTATCCACGGTCAGGATCATCTGCGCGCCACGGGCATGCGCCTGATCGACCACCTCCGGGCTTAACCCATAGCCGTCGTCAAAGCGGTTCGGTACCAGGCAGGTGACGTTTCCGCAGCCTAGCGCGCGCAGGGCCAGCACGCTGAGGGCAGTGCTGGTGGCACCGTCGGCGTCAAAATCCCCGACCACGACGATGCGCAACTCCTCCTGCAGGGCGCGATAGAGCAGCGCCACGGCGTTATCGATGCCGCTGAGCTGCTGCCATGAGAGCATCCCTTTTACGCTGCGCTCCAGCTCCCCGGCCGAACGCACGCCGCGGCTGGCATATAAGCGCCGCAGCAGCGGAGGGAGGTTCGCTGGTAGTTCCGCCGCCTCATCCACTGCCCGGCGACGAAGTTGTCTCTGATGTTTCACGAAAATTATTTACCGCTCGTATATTTTTGCTGCTGGTCGAGGAACGCTTTCAGCTCCTGCGGACCCTGATAGCCCGGCACGACGTAGCCGTTGCTCAGGACGATAGCCGGGGTGCCGCTGACGCCAAACTGCACGCCCAGCGCATAGTGGTTAGCAATGTCGATATCGCAGCTGGCTGGCTGTACGCCTTTGCCGTTCATCGCGTTGTCGAAAGCTTTATTACGATCTTTCGCACACCAGACCGACTTCATATCTTTTGCCGCATCGCTCTGGATGCCCTGGCGTGGGAAGGCAAGGTAGCGCACGGTGATGCCCAGCGCGTTGTAGTCCGCCATCTCTTCGTGCAGCTTATGACAGTAGCCGCAGGTAATATCGGTAAACACGGTAATAACGTGCTTCTCCTGCGCAGCCTTATAGACAATCATCTCTTTTTCCAGCGCGTTGAGATGGGTCATCAGCATCTGGTTAGTGACGTTGACCGGCTGCGCGCCGCTGACGTCATACATTGGTCCTTGAATAATATGTTTACCGTCGTCGGTGACGTACAGCACGCCGCTGTTGGTCATGACGGTTTTCATACCGCTCACCGGCGCGGGCTGGATCTCGGTGCTCTGCACGCCCAGCTTCGCCAGCGACTGTTTGATTGCCGCGTCATCAGCGTGAGCCATCCCGGAGAGCGTTGCCGCCAGCAGGGTAAACATCATTAAACTCTTTTTCATAACCATCCTTAACTGTTCAGCATCATGCCCGGGGGTGATGCTGTTGATGAAGTTGTCGCAGGCGTTCCGTAGCCACATGGGTGTAGATCTGCGTCGTTGAGAGATCGCTGTGTCCAAGCAGCATCTGTACCACGCGCAGGTCAGCGCCGTGGTTTAGCAGATGCGTGGCAAACGCGTGGCGCAATACGTGCGGCGAAAGCTTTTCACTGTCGATGCCCGCCAGCAGAGCATAATGCTTGATCCGGTGCCAGAAGGTCTGCCGGGTCATCTGCTGCGCGCGCTGGCTGGGAAAGAGCGTATCGATTGAGGTCCCGTTCAGCAACCACGGCCGCCCATGCTCAAGATAGTTTTCCAGCCAGTAGACCGCCTCTTCCCCCAGCGGCACCAGCCGCTCTTTGTTACCTTTACCGATAACCCGCACTACGCCCTGGCGCAGGCTGATGTCACTCATAGTCAGCCCTACCAGCTCCGAGACGCGCAGCCCGGTGGCATAGAGCACCTCTAGCATTGCTTTGTCCCGCAGCTCCAGGGGTTGATCCACCAGCGGCGCCTGCAGCAGCCGTTCAACCTGAGCCTCGCTGAGATCTTTTGGCAGCCGCTGCGGTAGCTTGGGCGACGCCAGCAAGGCGCTGGGATCGTCCGAACGCAGCTTCTCCCGGTACAGGTGCTGAAAGAGACGCCTTATGGCGCTCAGCAGTCGCGCGGAGCTGGTAGCTTTATATCCGCCTTCAACGCGCTCCGCCAGCAGCGCCTGGAGATCGTCGCTTTGCGCGCTCTGTAACGAGAGACCGCGATGGTGCAGCCACTCAACCACCATGCTGAGGTCGCGGCGGTAGGCGCTCAGCGTATTTTCCGCCAGATTACGCTCCAGCCAGAGCGCATCAAGAAACTGTTCTATGCGTGCGAGATCCTGATCCATTTGAGCCTCTTGTGGTCTGCGGCTCTCCATTATGCCTGATTGCCCACCGATTCTGGTACACTGTGCGCAAAGCCCCATCAGGAATTGAGACGTCTACGCTATGAACATTGGTCTTTTTTATGGTTCCAGTACCTGCTACACCGAGATGGCCGCAGAGAAAATCCGCGACGTTATCGGCCCGGAACTGGTTACGCTACACAACCTGAAAGACGACGCTGTCTCCTTAATGGAGCAGTACGATGTCCTGATCCTCGGCATTCCCACCTGGGATTTTGGCGAGCTTCAGGAGGACTGGGAGGCGGTCTGGGACCAGCTCGACGGCCTGAATCTCGACGGTAAAATTATTGCGCTGTACGGCATGGGCGATCAGCTCGGCTACGGCGAGTGGTTCCTTGACGCACTCGGCATGCTGCACGACAAGCTGGCCGCCAAGGCCGTGACCTTTATCGGCTACTGGCCGACGGAAGGCTATGAGTTTACCAGTCCTAAGCCGGTGATTGCCGACGGACAGCTCTTTGTTGGCCTGGCGCTGGATGAAACCAACCAGTACGATCTGAGTGAAGAGCGCATCCAGAACTGGTGCGAACAGATCCTCAGCGAAATGGCCGAGCAGTTCGCCTGATTATGTTCAACGTGCCCCAGCCGCCGGCTGCTGAAGCAGCACCCGGCGCAGGTCACGCCACTCGCTCTCATCCATGCTATCCGACGCCAGCCACAGGTGATGAATACGCCCGCCCTGCTCTTTACGCAGACGCAGCATCATGCCGTTGGTCAGCATCCAGGGCGTACCGATAATCTCCCACTCCACGCCCTGCCAGCGCAGCCGGGAGTCCATCAGCAGCTTTATCTCACCGTGGCAGACGTTGATACGCCGCTGGCTGCGCACGCAGTCAAACACCACCAGCGACAGCAGCATGAGCCACAGTGGCGTATAGCGTAGCGGCCAGGGGGCCAGCAGTATTAACGCTGCCACCAGGCCGTGAAGCAGGAGAGAGAGCCACTGGGAGCGCCACGAGACGCGTAGATCAGATTGCCACAGGACCACGTTCCCGATTCCGTGTCTGAATTAACTGCACCATTCTCTGCAACTCCGTGTCGGCAGGTTCACCGTGATTCATTAACCAGTTAAACAGGTCTGGATCGTCACTTTCCAGCAGGCGGACAAACAGCCGTTTATCGTCGTCGCTCAGCGTATCGTACTCGTGTTCAAAAAAAGGCATGATGGAGATATCCAGCTCGCGCATTCCCCGGCGGCATGCCCAATGGATGCGGGCTTTATTATTTATGTCCATGTCTTCTCCCTGCATTACGATATAGAAGTATCGATAGTGCAGACAGTGTATCGTGTTTTTTGTTCATCCTTTACTGGAAAGTTGATAATTAGGAAGGGTGGTTCCAGGATAAAACATTCCGGGCGTACGTTTTGCATTTTATTGCGCAGCGCTACGCATCCTGGCACAGTGAGCACGAATCGTATGCTTTTACCGCTTGCATTGGTCGGCGGCTCTTTTACCATTAAGCATCTAACAGCGTTAAGCAAACCAGGACACTATTATGGCCTTTACTCCTTTTCCTCCGCGCCAGCCTTCCGCCTCTGCGCGTCTGCCGCTGACGCTTATGACGCTCGATGACTGGGCGCTGGCAACCCTGACCGGTGCAGATAGCGAAAAGTATCTGCAGGGCCAGGTCACTGCAGACGTTGCTGCCCTGACTGAGCACCAGCATCTGCTGGCGGCGCACTGCGATGCCAAAGGCAAGATGTGGAGCAACCTGCGCCTGTTTCGCCGCGACGGCGGCTTTGCTTTGATTGAACGCCGCAGCATTCGTGACGCTCAGCTGACCGAGTTAAAAAAATATGCGGTCTTCTCGAAGGTCACTATCGCGCCGGATGACGAACACGTGCTGCTAGGCGTGGCCGGTTTCCAGGCCCGCGCCGCGCTGGCGAATGTGTTTACCGCCCTGCCGGATGCTGAAAAGCAGGTTGTGCAGGAGGGGGCAACGTCGATTCTGTGGTTCGAACACCCGGCAGAGCGTTTCCTGCTGGTGACGGACGTTGCTACGGCGGAAATCATTAGTGAGAAACTGCGCGGTGAAGCGCAGCTGAACAACAGCCAGCAGTGGCTGGCGCTGAACATTGAAGCGGGCCTGCCGGTAATCGACGCCGCTAATAGCGCCCAGTTCATTCCCCAGGCAACCAACCTGCAGGCACTCGGCGGCATCAGCTTTAAAAAAGGGTGCTATACCGGCCAGGAGATGGTGGCCCGGGCGAAGTTCCGCGGTGCCAACAAGCGCGCGCTGTGGTATCTCGCCGGTAAAGCGAGCCGCCTGCCGGAGCCGGGTGAAGATCTTGAGCTGAAGATGGGTGAAAACTGGCGTCGTACCGGTACCATTCTGGCAGCGGTACAGCTTGAGGATGGCCGCCTGCTGGTACAGGCAGTGATGAACAACGATATGGAGCCGGACAGCATCTTCCGCGTACGCGACGATGCCAATACGCTCAGCATCGAGCCGCTGCCCTATTCGCTTGAGGAAGCTTAAGCGCTGATTGCCCGGCGGCGCAGGCTTGCCGGGCCTACAAGGTCGTAGGCCGGGTCAGGCGAAGCCGCCACCCGGCGTTACTGCCTAAGCCTGGCCAACGTAGAAGTAGATTGCGAGGAAATGACACAGGCTGCCGCCCAGCACAAAGCCGTGCCAAATCGCATGGTTGTAAGGAATGCGTCTGCACACGTAGAAGATCACCCCCAGCGAGTAGACAATGCCCCCCGCAGCCAGCAATATGAGGCCGCCCGCCGAGAGCCTGACGGCCAGCTCGTAAATCACCACCAGCGACAGCCAGCCCATCGCCAGATAGGTCACCAGCGAGAGCACCTTAAAACGGTGGGCAATGGTCAGTTTAAACAGGATCCCCAGCAGCGCCAGGCCCCAGATGACAATCATCAGGCCGCGTGCCAGCGGCGAATCCAGCCCCACCAGTAAAAAAGGCGTATAGGTCCCGGCTATCAGCAGGTAGATAGCGCAGTGGTCAAACTTTTTCAGCCAGGGCTTAGCCCGCGGATGGGGAATAGCGTGGTAGAGCGTTGAGGCAAGAAACAGCAGGATCATGCTGCCGCCGTAGAGGCTGTAGCTAGTAATCGCCAGAGGGCTGGCATGATTATCCATCGCCTGCATCAGCAATAGCACCAGTCCAACTACCCCGAAAACCAGCCCAATACCGTGGCTAACGCTGTTGGCTATCTCCTCAGCCAAGGAATATCCCTGTTTTTTTAATGGCTTATCAACCATAGCTTACTCCATAAAACAGAGGCTTACGCCGGGTCACTCAGTAGCCTGTAGCTGCCTGAATGATAACCAGTATAGAGTAACTGAGAATGATTTCAGTGCACACCTGTTAGCTAAAATAAATATTAGCGTCAAAAAAATGCAATAAGCTCACGCCTCGTTCAGGCTACAGCTGTTCCGCCTTTTAGAAAGCCTCACGCTGCAGCGCAGATTCCCGTTTTGGGCAAAATGTGGCAGCATAGAGAGGTGCCATACTGCGCAGATAACCGTCTGAAAAAGGAAGCCTCGTGACCCTGTTTAACCATTCCGCTGTTGCCAGCCTCAATAACCTTGAGATGATGGTCTACAACGTGGTCATTAAAAATCGCGACAAGGTGATGTACATGACCATTCGCGAACTGGCCGATGCGGCAGGCGTCTCCACCACGACCGTTCTCCGCTTTTGTCGTAAGCTGGATTGCGAAGGATATTCGGAATTTCGTGTGCGCTTTAAACTCTATTTAGCGCAGAGCGAACCACAGCCCGCTAATTTTGGTGCCAGCGAAATTATTAGCTTTTTTAAAAGCGTTAATAATGATGAATTTGATCGTCTGCTGGATCAGGCTGCCGATATTATCATGGCCTCCGAGCGAATTATATTTGTCGGCGTAGGCACATCCGGATCGCTGGCGAAATATGGCGCACGTTTTTTTTCCAACGTGGGTAAATTCAGTAACCACGTTGACGATCCCTATTTTCCCGTCACCAATGATATGGCAAAAAATGCGCTGGCGATTGTCCTCTCCGTCTCCGGTGAGACGGAAGAGATCCTGCGCTTCGCCAGCCAGTTCAGCCTGCATCACTGTAAAGTGATGTCTATCACCAGCCACGAGCATTCGGCATTAGCTAAGCTGGCGGATTTTAATCTCTCCTGGCATATTCCCCAGACGCGCATTTCAGGTGGGTACGATCTGACTACCCAAATTCCCGTTATCTATATTCTTGAAACCCTGGGCCGCAAGCTGGCGAAAAAACTGGCCTAAAAAACAGGCTGTTTTTTCTCTGTAACATATTACCGAAGCGGCAAAGTGTTATATCGTGACTTTCGATTAAGCTTTGCTAGACTCGGCGTAAACCTATTTTCTGTCGGTTACAGCGGGATAAATAAGCATGAAAAAGATCACCTTACCAAAAGACTTTTTATGGGGCGGCGCGGTCGCTGCGCATCAGGTTGAAGGCGGCTGGAACAAAGGCGGCAAAGGCCCGAGCATCTGCGACGTGCTGACCGGCGGTGCCCACGGTGTACCGCGTGAGATAACCCAGGACGTTGTGCCCGGCAAATACTACCCGAACCACGAAGCCATTGAGTTCTACAGCCACTACAAAGAAGACATCAAGCTGTTTGCCGAGATGGGCTTTAAGTGTTTCCGTACTTCTATCGCCTGGACGCGTATCTTCCCTAATGGCGATGAGCAGACGCCAAACGAAGAGGGGCTGAAGTTCTATGACGACATGTTCGATGAACTGCTGAAATACAACATCGAGCCGGTGATCACCCTCTCCCACTTTGAGATGCCCCTGCACCTGGTGCAGGCCTACGGCGGCTGGACCAACCGTAAAGTGGTGGATTTCTTTGTGCGCTTCGCCGAAGTGGTCTTCGAGCGCTATAAGAGCAAGGTCAAGTACTGGATGACCTTCAACGAGATTAACAACCAGCGTAACTGGCGCGCACCGCTGTTTGGCTACTGCTGCTCCGGCGTGGTTTATACCGAGCATGAAAATCCGGAAGAGACCATGTATCAGGTGCTGCACCACCAGTTCGTCGCTAGCGCGCTGGCGGTGAAGGCGGCGCGGGAGATCAACCCTGAGATGCAGGTTGGCTGCATGCTGGCGATGGTGCCGCTCTATCCGTTCTCCTGTAAACCGGAAGACGTGATGTATGCCCAGGAGTCAATGCGCGAGCGCTGGGTCTTTACCGACGTGCAGCTGCGTGGCTACTACCCTTCCTACGTCCTAAACGAGTGGGAACGCCGCGGCTTCGATATCAAGATGGAAGCCAATGACGAGCAGATCCTGCGTGAGGGTACCTGCGCCTACCTCGGCTTCAGCTACTACATGACCAACGCAGTGAAAGCGGAAGGCGGCAGTGGTGACGCAATCTCTGGCTTCGAAGGCAGCGTGCCGAACCCGCACGTTAAAGCCTCCGACTGGGGCTGGCAGATTGACCCGGTTGGCCTGCGCTATGCCCTGTGCGAGCTGTATGAGCGCTACCAGAAGCCGCTCTTTATCGTGGAAAACGGCTTCGGCGCGTACGATAAAGTGGAAGAGGATGGCAGCATCAATGACGACTACCGCATTGACTACCTTCGCGCTCACGTTGAAGAGATGATCAAAGCCGTGACCTACGACGGCGTCGATCTGATGGGCTACACTCCGTGGGGCTGCATCGACTGCGTATCGTTCACAACCGGCCAGTACAGCAAGCGCTATGGCTTTATCTATGTGAACAAGCACGACGACGGCACCGGCGACATGTCCCGTTCCCGCAAGAAGAGCTTTAACTGGTACAAAGAGGTGATCGCCAGCAACGGCGAGAATCTGTAACTCCGTATTGCCGGGCGGCTACTTGCCGCCCGCCATCTCAATAAAACTCCCCGTCACGTACGACGCCTTCTCGCTCAGCAGCCAGACTATCGCCTGCGCCACCTCTTCCGGTTGACCACCACGCTGCATTGGCAGCGCTGATTTAACCCGATCCACTCGTCCTGGCTCACCGCCGTCCGCATGCATCTCGGTATAGATAAACCCCGGCCGCACGCCGTTGACGCGAATGCCCTGCGCCGCGACCTCCAGCGACAGTCCGGTAGTCAGCGTATCGACTGCCCCTTTCGAAGCAGCATAATCCACGTACTCTCCGGGCGAACCCAGCCTTGCCGCCGCTGAAGAGACGTTAACGATGGCCCCGCCCCTGCCGCCGTGCCGATGCGACATTCGCTTTACCGCCTCGCGACAGCAGAGAAAATAGCCCGTCACGTTGGTTGTCAGCACGCGGTTAATGCGCTCGGCGGTGAGATTTTCCACGGTGCTCTGGGTAAACAGAATGCCCGCGTTATTGACCAGCGCGGTCAGCGGTTCACCCTCCTCGTCGAGGCGGACAAACATCGCCAACACCTGTGCTTCATCGCTGATATCCGCCTGGACCGCGAAGGCTCTGCCGCCCGCAGCGAGGATGGTGTTTACCACATCGGCTGCCGCATCCACGTTGTGATGATAGTTAACCGCTACGCTGTAGCCTTCACGCGCCAGCTCCAGCGCCGTGACCCTGCCAATCCCCCGGCTTGCGCCGGTTACCAGTGCGATTGCCATCTGCATTCTCCCAATAAAAAAGCCGGGCAGCGTTGAAGCTTGCCCGGCCTACACTATGACACAAAATATTACTGATATTCGCTCATCGGCACGCAGGAGCAGAACAGGTTGCGGTCGCCGTAGACATCATCAAGGCGTTTCACGGTCGGCCAGTACTTGTTTGCAGACCCTGCCGGGAAGACCGCCAGCTCGCGGCTGTAGCCGTGGTTCCACTCCGCCACCATCTCATGCTGGGTATGCGGGGCGTTAACCAGCGGGTTATCCTCCAGCGTCCACTCGCCATCCTGTACGCGATCGATCTCCATGCGGATAGCCAGCATTGCGTCAATAAAGCGATCCAGCTCGGCTTTGCTCTCGGACTCCGTCGGCTCCACCATCAGCGTGCCTGCTACCGGGAAGGACATGGTTGGCGCATGGAAGCCGTAGTCAATCAGGCGCTTAGCAATATCCAGCTCGCTTATGCCGCTCTGCTCTTTCAGCGGACGAATGTCCAGAATGCACTCGTGCGCTACCCGGCCATCGCGACCGGTATAGAGCACCGGGAAGGCAGACTGCAGGCGGGTAGCAATGTAGTTAGCATTGAGGATCGCTACCTGGCTGGCCTTTTTCAGCCCTTCTGCGCCCATCATGCGGATATACATCCAGCTGATTGGCAGAATTGAGGCGCTGCCGAACGGAGCGGCGGAGACCGCACCCTGACGGGTCAGCATCCCTTCAATCTGTACCACGCTGTGGCCCGGAACGAACGGTGCCAGGTGCGCTTTCACGCCGATAGGTCCCATGCCTGGGCCGCCGCCGCCGTGCGGAATGCAGAAGGTTTTATGCAGGTTGAGGTGCGACACGTCTGCGCCAATAAAGCCAGGGGAGGTGATCCCTACCTGGGCGTTCATGTTCGCGCCGTCAAGATAGACCTGGCCGCCGTACTGGTGGACGATTTCGCACACTTCGCGGATCGTCTCTTCATAGACTCCGTGGGTAGACGGGTAGGTCACCATGATACAGGAGAGGTTATCCCCTGCCTGCTCGGCTTTGGCACGCAGATCGGCCAGATCGATGTTACCGTTTTTATCGCAGGCGACCACAACCACCTGCATGCCCGCTATCTGCGCCGACGCCGGGTTAGTGCCGTGGGCAGAGCTGGGGATCAGACAGATATCGCGATGACCGTCGTTGCGGCTCTCATGATAGTGACGGATAGCCAGCAGGCCTGCATACTCGCCCTGCGCGCCGGAGTTCGGCTGCATGCAGAGGGCGTCATAACCGGTCAGCTTCACCAGCCAGTCAGAGAGCTGGTTGATCATCTGATGATACCCTTCCGCCTGGTCTGCCGGGCAGAATGGGTGCAGCTCAGCGAACTCTGGCCAGGTGATCGGGATCATCTCTGCGGCAGCGTTCAGCTTCATGGTGCAGGAGCCGAGCGGGATCATCGCCTGGTTCAGGGCCAGGTCTTTACGCTCCAGCGAGTGCATGTAGCGCATCATCTCGGTTTCGCTGTGGTAGCGATTGAACACCGGATGGCTCAGGATCGCGTCATCACGCAGCATGCCCGGCTGGATCGCGCGGCTGTCGTGGGCCACCTCTTTATCCAGCGCGTCGATATTCAGGCCATGACCATCGCCGACAACCACGTCGAAGAGCTTAACCACATCTTCGCGGGTGGCGGTTTCGTCGAGGGTAATACCTACGGCGTTATGGATGTCGCTACGCAGGTTGATCTCTGCCGCTTCGGCACGTGCCAGCACTGCCGCTTTGTCAGCGACCTCGACACAGAGGGTGTCAAAGAAGTGCGCATGGCGCAGCTTCAACCCTTTCTGCTGCAGGCCGGTAGCCAGGATATCGGCCAGGCGGTGGATACGGCCCGCAATGCGCTTCAGCCCAACCGGGCCGTGATAGACGGCGTAGAGGCTGGCGATATTCGCCAGCAGCACCTGCGAGGTACAGATGTTGGAGTTCGCTTTCTCACGGCGGATATGCTGCTCGCGAGTCTGCATCGCCATGCGCAGCGCAGTGTTACCGGCAGCATCTTTCGATACACCGATAATGCGGCCTGGCATGGAACGTTTAAATTCATCTTTGGCAGCAAAGAAGGCTGCGTGCGGGCCGCCGTAGCCCATCGGCACGCCGAAGCGTTGCGCGGAGCCGAAGACGATATCCGCGCCCTGCTTGCCTGGTGCGGTCAGCAGCACCAGCGCCATAAAGTCTGCCGCGACGCTTACCACAACCTTGCGCGCTTTCAGCTCGCCAATCAGCGCGCTGTAGTCATGTACTTCACCCGTGGTGCCTACTTGCTGAAGCAGAACGCCGAAGAGATCCTGATGATCCAGCGCCTTGTCGGCATCGTCAACCACGATCTCAAAGCCAAAGGTTTCCGCGCGGGTGCGCACCACGTCGAGAGTCTGCGGATGCACGTCGGCGGCGACAAAGAAGCGGTTTGCTCCCTTCAGCTTGCTGACGCGTTTGGCCATCGCCATCGCTTCGGCCCCTGCCGTCGCTTCGTCAAGCAGCGATGCGGAGGCGATATCAAGGCCGGTCAGATCCAGCGTAACCTGCTGGAAGTTGAGCAGCGCCTCAAGGCGGCCCTGGGAGACTTCCGGCTGATAAGGGGTATAGGCCGTGTACCAGCCTGGGTTTTCCAGCATATTACGCAGGATCACCGGCGGCAGCTGCACGGCGGTGTAGCCCATGCCGATGTAAGACTTAAAGCGCTTGTTGCGTGCGGCGATAGCTTTCAGCTCGGCCAGCGCAGCAAACTCCGTGGTCGCTTCGCCAATCTGCGGCGGCGTCGCCAGCTGAATGTCCTGTGGGACAATCTGGCCAATCAGGGCGTTGAGTGAATCTGCGCCAACGGTTTTCAGCATCTCTTGCTGCTGAGCAGCGTCCGGCCCGATATGGCGATCGATAAAGGCGTCGCGGTGTTCAAGCTGGCTTAAAGTCTGGGTCATGAGCGATGGTTCCTGAAACGTGCGGTGAATCGTGGTTGTCTTACCGTGAAATACCCGGTGGCGCTGACGCTTACCGGGCCTGGAGGCTTTACTCGTCTTCTAATAAAGATTCGTATGCAGTCGCATCCAGCAGGGCTTCTACCTCTGCTTCGTCGCTGGCCTTGATTTTAAAGATCCAGCCACCGGCGTACGGCTCGCTGTTGACCAGCTCCGGGTTGTCGCTAAGCGCGTCGTTGACTGCCACGATCTCGCCGCTTACCGGAGCGTAGATGTCAGAGGCTGCCTTCACGGATTCTGCTACTGCACAGTCATCGCCGGCGCTGACGGTAGCGCCCACGTCCGGCAGGTCAACGAACACCATATCGCCCAGCAGCTCCTGTGCATGCTCGGTGATGCCAACGGTATAGGAGCCGTCTGCCTCTTTGCGCAGCCATTCGTGTTCTTTACTGTATTTCAGGTCGCCTGGTACATTGCTCATTAACATTTCTCCACGATAGATTAGGTTACGCGACGGCTTTGCCAGCGCGTACAAAAACAGGTTTTGTTACCTTCACCGGCATTTCACGGTTGCGGATCTGCACGATAGCCGTGTCGCCAATGCCAGCCGGAACGCGGGCCAGCGCGATGCTGTAGCCTAGCGTCGGCGAGAAGGTGCCGCTGGTAATAATGCCTTCCTGCGAATTGCCGCTGGCGTCGGTGAAACGCACCGGCAGTTCGTTACGCAGAACGCCTTTTTCGGTCATGATCAGGCCAACCAGCTGTTCGGTGCCCCGCTCACGCTGTGCCTCCAGCGCTTCGCGACCGATGAAGTCACGATCGGCTGGCTCCCAGGCGATGGTCCAGCCCATGTTGGCCGCCAGCGGCGAAACGCCTTCGTCCATCTCCTGGCCATAGAGGTTCATGCCCGCTTCCAGACGCAGCGTGTCGCGAGCGCCCAGACCGCAGGGCTTCACGCCCGCGCCAATCAGCGCCTGCCAGAAATCCGCCGCCTGCTCACTCGGTAGCGCAATCTCATAGCCCGCCTCACCGGTGTAGCCAGTGGTAGCGATAAACCAGCCGTCCGACTCCACGCCAAAGAAGGGCTTCATACCTGCTACGGCCTGGCGTTGAGCCTCGGTAAACAGACTTGCCGCTTTCGCCTGGGCGTTTGGCCCCTGGACGGCAATCAGCGCCAGGTCGTCACGGACGGTAATGTCGATATCAAAGGGGGCCGCGTGCTGAGTGATCCAGGCAAGATCTTTTTCCCGGGTGGCGGAGTTGACCACCAGGCGGAAGTGATCTTCGGTAAAGAAGTAGACGATCAGGTCATCAATGACGCCGCCGGAGGCGTTGAGCATGCCGCTGTAGAGCGCCTTGCCCGGCTGGGTCAGTTTAGCAACGTCGTTGGCCAGCAGATGGCGGAGAAACGCCCGACAGCGGCTGCCGCGCAGGTCAACGATGGTCATATGCGAGACATCAAACATACCGGCATCGGTACGCACCGCATGGTGCTCATCGATCTGCGAGCCGTAGTGCAGCGGCATCATCCAGCCGTGAAAATCCACCATGCGAGCGCCGCACAGCGTGTGTTGTTCGTATAAAGGAGTTTGCTGAGCCATCTTTTCCTCATTGAATAAGCGGGGCCAGGATAAATAAGGCGAAGTGGTAAGCACGTAGCCTCGTTTCCAGACGGCGATGCAAACGTTACCTTTTGCCTGAACTTATCATCGAACAGCGGGCATAACCATAAGCAAAAATGTTCCATCACATTAGCTTATGACCGTAAAAGCTAAACCGGGCGGCAGGATATTACACTGGCAACCCCCTGCTATTTTGCGATAAACATCATAAAACAGACGATGGATGCCCGATAAGCCAGCGCATTACGCGGCAAAGCGCGCAGATTTCCAGAGCGGAAAAAATGGAGGGATGAGAAAAAGTAATCCGAAAACGAGGGTGAAATTAGAATATTTCAAATGAGGGGACGCTCCCCCTCCTCAAGGTAGAGGAGGGAAAGTGTGATCGACTTAACGTAACCACTCCGGCAGATCGTTTAGCCCCATCGCCTGGCGGATAAGCTGCGGCTTGACGCCCGGCAGCGTATCGGCCAGTTTCAATCCGAGATCGCGCAGCAGCTTTTTCGCCGGATGCGTACCGGAAAACAGCTCGCGAAAACCCTGCATACTCGCCAGCATCATCCCGGCGCTGTGTTTGCGGCTGCGCTCATAGCGGCGCAGGTAGAGGTGCTGGCCGATATCTTTACCCGCAGCGTGCAGGCGCTTAAGCTCGTTGACCAGCTCGGCGGCATCCATAAAACCAAGGTTTACGCCCTGCCCCGCCAGCGGATGGATGGTGTGCGCTGCATCACCCACCAATGCCAGCCGGTGCGCGGCAAACTGACGTGCATAGCGGCCCGTCAGCGGAAAGACCAGCCGCTCGCTCTCAACGTGGCAGAGGCCAAGGCGGTTGTCGAACGCCATATCCAGCGCCTGGTTGAAAGCCTCCTCTGTCGCCTCCTGCATGTTGGCAGCCTCCAGCGGCGGCAGCGACCAGACAATAGAGCAGAGGTGCGGATCGCTCAGCGGCAGGAAGGCTAAGATGCCGTCGCCGTGGAAGACCTGACGCGCCACCGCCTCGTGAGGCTCATCGGTGCGAATGGTGGCAACCAGCGCATGATGGCGATAGTCCCATGAGGTAAGCGCAATGTCGGCCTTATCGCGCAGCCAGGAGTTCGCCCCGTCCGCGCCGACTACCAGCCGCGCCGTTAGCATGCCGCCATCTTTCAGGGTCAGAAAGGCTTCGTTTTCACCCCAGGCGACCTGCTGCACGCCCGCGGGTGCCAGGAGCGTGACGTCCTGACACTGCTGCGCTTTCTGCCACAGCGCCTGATGGATTACGTCGTTCTCGATAATGTGGCCCAGGTGGCTATAGCCCATGCTGCGGTCGTCAAAAGCGATGCGTCCAAAGCTGTCTTTGTCCCACACCTCCATACCGTGATAGCAGCTGGCCCGGTTCGCCACGATCGATGACCAGACGCCAAGACGCGTCAGCAGCTTCTCGCTGGCAGCGTTAATGGCCGATACGCGGAGCGCAGGCGGAGCGTTCTCCGGCAACGGCTGAGGCGGGTTTTGCTCCAGCACCGCTACGCGCAGGCCGCTCCCCTGTAATCCACAGGCTACCGCCAGCCCAACCATGCCGCCGCCGACAATTGCTACATCTACACTCTGCAAAATTCGCTCCCAAGACTTTATTTATCGTGCGACCCATCCAAGGGTTCTCTGCGCCAGCACGTCGCGTGCTGGAGTAAAAAGTTCCATTGCCATCAAGCCGGCATTGCGACCCGCGACCAGCGGAGACCAACGGTTAGCAAACAGCTGCACCAGCCCATCGGTGACGCCGATAGTCGCCTCTTTATCTTCCTGGCGGCGCTGCTGATAGCCGCGGAGCACCGGATAAGCGCCGATGTCGCTGCTCTCTGCCCACGCGTCAGCCAGCGTCTCGGCCAGGCTCATCACATCGCGCATGCCGAGGTTGAACCCCTGGCCAGCGATGGGGTGCAGTGTCTGGGCGGCATTACCTACCAGCACCACGCGGTGCGATACCGGCGACGAGGCGGTGGTTAACGCCAGCGGATAGGCATTGCGGGTGCCCGTGTGGACAATGCGCCCAAGCCGCCAGCCGAACGCGCTTTGCAGCTCGTGGCAGAAGCGTTCATCGGACCAGGCCATCACTTCATCGCGCTTCTCCAGTGGATGACACCAGACCAGCGAGTAGCGTCCCTGCGACATAGGGAGCAGCGCCAGTGGGCCGTGCTCGGTGAAGCGCTCGAAGGCTCTCCCCTGACCAGCAACCGACGTCGTGACGTTGGCGATCACTGCCGCCTGGTGATATGGCGTCTGCTGCCAGCCAATACCGCACTGTGCTGCCAGCGCCGAGCGGGAGCCATCCGCCGCCACCAGTAAATTTCCTTGCAGCGTTTTGCCGCTCTCCAGGGTCACGCTGACGCCCTCCTCGCTGCGGGTAAAGTCGCTGACCCGATCGGGACAGTGCAGCGTGACGCCAGGCGCGCGGCGTAGCAGCGAAAACAGCCGCTGTCCCACCTCGTGCAGCTCCACGACGTGCCCGAGGGCATCAACGCGGTAGTCCTGCGCCTCCAGCGTTACAAAGCCCGCATGGCCGCGATCGCTAACGTGAACGGTGGTAATGGGCGTAGCGCACTGGGCAATATGCTGCCAGATGCCAATCCGCGCCAGATGCTGGCAGGTGCCCTCGGCCAACGCGATAGCGCGAGCGTCAAAACCGGGGTGCGCCTGGGCTTCCGGAGCGGTGGCTTCGATAAGGTGCACCGGCAGGGTACCGTGCGTCAGGCGAGAAATAGCCAGCGCAAGCGTAGCGCCGGTCATCCCGCCGCCGACAATAATGATGCTCATGAACGCTTCGCCGCCGCCATCAGCGCCTCGATCTCATCGGCCTTTTTCACCACGCTGGCGGTCAGGTTCTCATTGCCATTCTCGGTAATGAGAATGTCATCCTCAATGCGAATACCAATCCCACGGTACTGCGGCGGCACGTCGGCATCCGGGGCGATATAGAGACCCGGTTCAACGGTCAGCACCATGCCCGGCTCAAGAGGGCGTGAGCGGTCAGGCCCGTAGACGCCGACGTCGTGAACGTCCAGACCCAGCCAGTGGCTCAGGCCGTGCATGAAGAAAGCGCGGTGGGCGTTATCGGTAATCAGCTGGTCAACGTCGCCTTTCAGGATATCGAGCTTCACCAGCCCGGTAATCATGATCCGCACTACTTCGCCGGTCACCTCCTGAATAGATGTGCCTGGACGGAACAGGGTTAGCGCAGCGTCGAGAGAGGCCAGCACGATGTCATAGATCTCGCGCTGGGCCGGGGTAAATTTGCCGTTGATCGGGAAGGTGCGGGTAATATCCCCTGCGTAGCCCTGATACTCGCAACCGGCGTCGATCAGCACCAGCTCACCGTCACGCAGCTCGCTTTCATTCTCGGTGTAGTGCAGGATGCAGCCGTTTTCACCGCCACCAACGATGGTGTTATACGACGCAAAGCGTGCGCCGTGGCGGTTGAACTCATGCAGGATCTCGCCTTCAAGATGGTACTCGTACATTCCCGGACGGCAGGTCTGCATCGCCCGGGTGTGTGCCTGCGCGCTGATCTCCCCTGCGCGACGCAGAACGTCGATCTCTTCCGGGGATTTAAACAGGCGCATCTCATGGACGACAGGTCGCCAGTCGGTCATGGAAGCGGGCGCGGTAAGATTCTGCCGGGATCCTTTGCGCAGCTTATCCAGCGCGGTGAAGAGGATCGCATCTGCATAACCATACTCGCCCTGGGCGTGGTAGACCACGTCGAGGCCATTAAGCAGCTGGTAGAGCTGCTCGTCGATTTCGCTAAAGGCCAGCGCCCGATCCACGCCCAGTTTTTCCGGCGCAGCCTCCTGGCCCAGCCGACGGCCAAACCAGATCTCTGCGGTTTTATCCCGCAGGCGGTTGAACAGCACGCTATGGTTGTGGGTGTCATCACTCTTGATTAGCACCAGCACCGCCTCTGGCTCGTTAAAGCCGGTGAAGTACCAGAAGTCGCTGTTTTGACGGTAGGGATATTCACTGTCGGCGCTGCGGGTTGCCTCCGGAGCGGAGAAGATCAGCGCCGCGCTGGCCGGGGCCATCTGCGCGAGCAGCGCCTGGCGGCGGCGAAGAAACTCAGACTGGGTCATGACACCTCCTTTTTAGCATTCGGTACGACGCTTAATGTAGCGTTGGCTTACGCACTTCCGGTGCGGTCGGCTGTGGGCGAGTAAAGGTATCGTGGCAGAGCAGCGCCGCCACGCGGACGTACTCAACGATCTCTTCGAGCGACATCTCCAGCTCTTCCTGATCTTCGTCCTCGTCGTAGCCCAACTGGGCAATATTGCGCAGGTCGTCGATAGCCTCGCCGGTATCGCCAGTGACCTTATCGAGCTTCGGCTGCGTAACGCCCAGCCCCAGCAGGAAGTGGTTCACCCAGCCCGCCATGGCGTCGGCGCGGTCAAACACGCTGACTTCCTCGCCGTCCGGCAGAAAGAGCTGGAACTGGAAACCGTCGTCCTCCAGCGCGTCGCTGGTGGCGGCGTGCATCTTGCGCAGCGCCTCGGCCAGCTCATGGCCGAACGCCAGGCCTTCGTTAGTGAGATCGTGCAGCAACGGCTGCCACGAAGTGTCGTTATTGCCGCCGCAAAGCATCCCGCCGATAAGACCGTGCATCTCGGCTGGCGTCAAGCCAACACCCTGTTGGTTGAGTAACTGGTTCAATTCATTGTAACCAGGCATTTCGTTCTGTATTGACATGCGCATTCGTCATCGTTGGGAGAAAGATTCATGGTATGCTACCACTTTGGACCCTGGTGATATAGCCGTCAGCTTTCGCCAAACATGCGTTTGCGACCTTTACGTATAGGTTTCTTTTTACGGCTATGTTAAGAGAATAGGCTAAGAGTTCAGGTTATGAGAATCTGCTTGAATCCTCTAACCAGGGTAGCTATAGTGTCGCCCCTTCGCAGCCAGGACTCGGTTGCCAAGGTAGAGCGCAGTCAAACAGCAGGAAGGTGTCATGTCTGCACAACCCGTCGATATCCAAATTTTTGGCCGTTCACTGCGCGTGAACTGTCCGCCTGAACAGCGGGACGCTCTCAATCAGGCTGCAGATGATCTGAATCAGCGGTTGCAAGATCTGAAAGTTCGCACTAGAGTCACAAATACTGAGCAGCTCGTTTTCATCGCCGCGTTGAACATTAGCTACGAACTGGCTCAGGAAAAGGCAAAAACCCGGGACTACGCATCCAGCATGGAGCAGCGTATTCGACTGTTACAGCAGACCATCGAACAGGCATTGCTTGATCAGGGTCGCATAAACGAAAGACCGGGGCCTAAGTTTGAATAACACTTCAAGGTCTACTATGGTAGAGTGACCGTGAAGAAAAAATTTCTCTGAGATGTTCGCAAGCGGGCCAGTCCCCTGAGCCGATATTTCATACCACAAGAATGTGGCGCTCCATGGTTGGTGAGCATGCTCGGTTCGTCCGAGAAGCCTTAAAACTATGACGACATATTCACCTTGAACCAAGGGTTCAAGGGTTACAGCCTGCGGCGGCATCTCGGAGATTCCCCTTCCTCTACCTGATACCATGACATCACTCGCGCTACCCGTTTCACCCCGACAGCTCATTCGCCAGCAGATCCGCCAGCGTCGCCGTGCTTTAAGCAACGACGAGCAGCGTAGCTATGCCCAACAGGCCGCTAACCGCATGATGGCGTTTCCGCCCATGGTGCTGGCCCATACGGTGGCGCTGTTTCTCTCTTTCGACGGTGAGCTTGATACCCGCCCGCTGATCGAGCAGCTCTGGCGCAGCGGCAAACGCGTCTGCCTGCCGGTGTTGCACCCCTTTAGCCCCGGTAATCTGCTGTTTCTCCACTACCATCCCGAGAGCGAGCTGGTGGTGAATCATCTGAAAATTTACGAGCCAAAGCTCGATCTGCGCGACGTCACGCCGCTCGATAAGCTGGATGTTTTAGTCACGCCGCTGGTGGCCTTTGACAATCAGGGGCAACGGCTGGGGATGGGCGGCGGTTTTTACGATCGCACGCTACAAAACTGGCACCAGCACGGCTTTACGCCGGTGGGCTACGCCCATGACTGCCAGCAGGTCGATGCCCTGCCGGTAGAGGAGTGGGATATTCCGTTGCCTGCGGTGGTGACGCCAACGCAGACATGGCAGTGGTAGGCCCGGCAGACACGCCGGGCAAAATAGAATAGATCAGTAGAGCAGACGCGCGCGGATGGTACCCGCTATGCCCTTCATGCTCTGCAGCGCTTTCTGCGCCACCTCTTCTTCCGCTTCAATATCGATCACCACGTAGCCCATCTGCGGCGTGGTTTGCAGATACTGGGCGGCGATGTTAACACCCTGCTCGGCAAAGATCTGGTTGATGGCGGTCAGCACGCCAGGGCGGTTCTCATGGATATGCAGCAAGCGACGCCCGCCGTGCAGCGGCAGGGATACTTCCGGGAAGTTGACGGCAGAGAGCGTGGAGCCGTTGTCCGAGTACTTCACCAGCTTGCCCGCTACTTCAAGGCCGATGTTCTCCTGCGCTTCCTGAGTAGAGCCGCCGATGTGCGGCGTCAGCAGCACGTTGTCGAACTCACAGAGCGGAGACTCAAACGGATCGCTGTTGGTAGCCGGCTCGGTCGGGAAGACGTCGATGGCCGCGCCCGCCAGGTGCTTGTTACGTAGTGCGTCGCACAGGGCCGGAATATCGACAACCGTACCGCGTGAGGCGTTGATCAGCAGCGAGCCGGGCTTCATCAGGGCCAGCTCTTCGACGCCGATCATGTTCTTCGTCGAGGCGTTTTCCGGCACGTGCAGGCTCACCACGTCGCTCATGTTCAGCAGATCGGAGAGGTGCTGAACCTGGGTAGCGTTGCCTAGCGGTAGCTTGCTTTCGATATCATAGAAGTAGACGTTCATCCCCAGCGACTCCGCCAGAATACCCAGCTGGGTACCGATGTGACCGTAGCCGATGATACCGAGCTTCTTACCACGCGCTTCATAGGAGCCGGCGGCAAGCTTGTTCCAGACGCCGCGGTGCGCTTTGGCGTTGGCTTCCGGGATGCCGCGCATCAACAGCAGCAGCTCGCCGAGCACCAGCTCAGCCACCGAACGGGTGTTGGAGAACGGGGCGTTAAATACCGGCACGCCGCGTTTAGCGGCAGCGTTAAGGTCAACCTGATTGGTACCGATGCAGAAGCAGCCAACGGCAACCAGTTTTTCTGCGGCAGCGAAGATCTCTTCCGTCAGATGGGTACGGGAACGCAGGCCGATGAAATGGGCATCACGGATCGACTCTTTCAGTTGAGCGCTGTCCAGCGCCCCTTTGTGAAATTCGATGTTGGTGTAACCCGCCGCTCGAAGGCTATCCAGCGCTTTCTGGTGTACGCCTTCGACCAGCAGAAACTTAATTTTGTCTTTTTCCAGTGATACTTTTGCCATTTCCCCGACCCTGTTATTTTCTAAATCAATGTGTGTTCGCTTTAGCCAACATATCAAAAAAAACTATTGCGGCAATATGAACGTTTGCGTCGGCGGTATGAAGAAAAGTCACGCAGCGGAGTTTGGCAGAGGAAAATGCTAAGAGAACGGCGAAACGGCGGCATGATCGCCAGTGCCTGGCTGAAAACGTGACACAAGTCACCAAATTCAGCCAGGGAAAATTTTTTCAACGGTGAGCGCGGCTCGCCGTCAGATCATTTTACGATGGTTTTCACGCCGTCGGCGGTACCGATCAGCGCCACATCCGCGCCACGGTTGGCAAACAACCCGACGGTCACCACGCCCGGAATACCGTTGATAGCGTTTTCCAGCGCCACTGGGTCAATAATCTCCAGACCGTGCACGTCGAGGATCACGTTACCGTTGTCGGTGACTACGCCCTGGCGGTATTCCGGACGGCCGCCCAGCTTCACCAGCTGGCGAGCAACGGCGCTGCGGGCCATGGGGATCACCTCTACCGGCAGCGGGAAGTTCCCCAGGATCGCGACCTCTTTTGACGCATCGGCAATACAGATAAACTTATCCGCCACGGAGGCGATGATCTTTTCGCGAGTCAGCGCCGCGCCGCCGCCTTTGATCATCTGCATCTGGCCATTGATCTCGTCAGCACCGTCCACGTAGACGCCCAGACGATCGACCTCGTTGAGATCGAACACGGTGATGCCAAGGGATTTCAGCTTCTCAGTGGAGGCGTCAGAGCTGGAGACCGCCCCTTCAATCTGCCCTTTCATCGTGCCCAGCGCATCGATAAAGTGCGCAGCCGTTGAACCGGTGCCAACCCCAACAATGGTGCCTGGCTCAACGTAGTTTAGCGCCGCCCAGCCTACTGCTTTTTTTAGTTCATCCTGCGTCATGATCGTTTGCCTGTGGTGTGGAGACTCAGCGCGCATTATAAGGCATCGATCGTTGAAATGTCCCTGTGATCTATGTCACAACTCTTAGTGAAAACCCCAGGCGTGCATTTCGTCTGTATCTAACGAAAATTTATGTCATAGTGCTGTTAATCACACTTTGGAGCACCTCTTAGCAATGAAACGTCCGGACTACAGAACACTACAGGCGCTTGATGCGGTCATTCGTGAACGCGGGTTTGAGCGTGCCGCGCAAAAACTGTGTATTACCCAGTCCGCCGTCTCACAACGTATTAAACAGCTGGAAAATATGTTCGGCCAGCCGCTGCTGGTTCGCACCGTGCCGCCGCGTCCAACCGAGCAGGGGCAGAAGCTGCTGGCGCTGCTGCGCCAGGTCGAGCTGTTAGAAGATGAGTGGCTGGGGGATGAGCAGACCGGCTCCACGCCGCTGCTGCTCTCCCTGGCGGTCAATGCCGACAGCCTGGCGACCTGGCTCCTGCCTGCGCTGGCCCCGGTGCTGGTTGACTCACCCATCCGCCTTAATTTGCAGGTAGAGGATGAGACCCGTACCCAGGAGCGTCTGCGCCGGGGTGAAGTGGTCGGGGCGGTCAGTATCCAGTCCCAGGCGCTGCCAAGCTGCCTCGTGGATCGGCTCGGCGCGCTCGACTACCTGTTTGTTGGTTCAAAAGCCTTTGCCGATCGCTACTTCCCTAACGGCGTTACCCGCTCGGCGCTGCTGAAGGCCCCGGCGGTGGCGTTTGATCATCTTGACGATATGCACCAGGCCTTTTTGCAGCAGAACTTTGACCTGCCGCCGGGCAGCGTGCCGTGCCATATCGTTAACTCGTCCGAAGCCTTTGTGCAGCTGGCGCGCCAGGGCACGACCTGCTGCATGATCCCGCATTTGCAGATCGAGCGCGAGCTGGACAGCGGCGAGCTGATTGACCTGACGCCGGGTCTGTTCCAGCGCCGGATGCTCTTCTGGCACCGCTTCGCCCCGGAGAGCCGCATGATGCGCAACGTCACCGAAGCGCTGCTGGCCCACGGTCGCCGCGTGCTGCGTCAGGATTAATACCCCCTCACCCTCCCCTGCGCACCGTTGCAGGGGGATCTTGCGACACCCTGCAAAAACGCGCAAACCAGACGATAAAAAATGACGTCCTCTGCGCTCTTTTTTGCTGGCGACAGCGGATAAAAAAAAGCTCAGCATATTTGCAAATTATCTGACGACTCAGGGCCTTACCCGGCTTTGCGGCGTCGTTTTGCAAAAATTCAAGGGGCTGTGGAATGGCTAACAGGCTGGATTGGGAGAAGCTGGCAAACAGAGAGCTAAGCCGGCGGGAACAGACGGTTGAGGCGCTGGTGTGCCACACCGCTGAAGGCATTGACGTGAAACCGCTCTATACCGAGGAGGATCTACAGGGCCTGGAGGTCACCGGCTCGCTTCCTGGCATGGCACCGTTCGTGCGCGGGCCGCGCGCTACTATGTATACCGCGCAGCCCTGGACCATCCGCCAATATGCGGGGTTTTCTACCGCCAGGGAGTCCAACGCCTTCTACCGCCGCAACCTGGCTGCCGGGCAGAAAGGCCTCTCCGTGGCCTTTGACTTAGCCACCCACCGGGGCTACGACTCCGATAACCCCCGCGTCGCGGGCGATGTAGGTAAAGCTGGGGTAGCCATTGATACCGTAGAAGATATGAAGGTGCTGTTCGACCAGATCCCGCTGGATAAGATGTCGGTTTCAATGACGATGAACGGCGCGGTGCTGCCCATCATGGCGTTCTATATTGTCGCCGCCGAAGAGCAGGGCGTTAACCCAGTGCAGCTTACCGGCACCATTCAAAACGATATATTAAAAGAGTACCTCTGCCGCAATACCTATATCTATCCGCCTAAACCCTCTATGCGCATCATCGCGGAT
Source organism: Pseudescherichia sp. (assembly GCF_031987975.1). Lineage (GTDB taxonomy): Bacteria > Pseudomonadota > Gammaproteobacteria > Enterobacterales > Enterobacteriaceae > Pseudescherichia. Next base: position 307,370 of record NZ_DALZYX010000003.1, read on the forward strand.
ATCATCGCCTGGTGCTCACAGCATATGCCGCGCTTTAACACCATCAGCATCAGCGGCTACCACATGGGGGAAGCGGGCGCGAACTGCGTCCAGCAGGTGGCGTTTACCCTTGCCGACGGGATCGAGTATATCCGTGCAGCCCTGGCCGCCGGGTTGAAAATCGATGAGTTTGCCCCCCGGCTATCGTTCTTTTTTGGCATCGGCATGGATCTGTTTATGAACGTCGCCATGCTGCGTGCGGCGCGCTATCTGTGGAGCGAAGCGGTGAGCGCCTTTGGTGCCACAGAGGCCAAATCGCTGGCGCTGCGTACGCACTGCCAGACCTCCGGCTGGAGCCTGACCGAGCAGGATCCCTATAACAACATTATCCGCACCACCATTGAGGCCCTCGGCGCGACCCTTGGCGGTACCCAGTCCCTGCACACTAACGCCTTTGACGAAGCGCTCGGTCTGCCAACGGACTTCTCCGCACGCATCGCTCGTAACACACAGATTGTCCTGCAGGAGGAGTCTGGTATCTGCCGTACCGTCGATCCGCTGGCAGGCTCTTACTACGTTGAGTCCCTGACCGACCGCATCGTCAAGGAAGCCCGGGCAATTATGCAGCAGATAGACGGAGTAGGCGGAATGGCGAAGGCGATTGAAATCGGCCTGCCGAAACGGATGATTGAAGAGGCCTCTGCCCGGGAGCAGTCGCTGATCGATCAGGGGAAACGGGTGATTGTTGGCGTCAATAAATATCGGCTCGATAAAGAGGCTGAAACCCCGGTGCTGGATATCGATAACGTGAAGGTGCGTAACGAACAGATCGCTCAGCTCAACCAGATCCGCGCCACACGCGACGGCGCGGCGGTGCGGGCTGCGCTCGATGCGCTGCATCAGGCGGCGCTGCACGATGGCAACCTGCTCGACGCCGCCATTGTGGCCGCCCGGGCGCGGGCCACGCTGGGTGAAATCTCCGATGCTCTGGAGGCCGCGTTTGACCGTTATCTGGTGCCGAGCCAGTGCGTAACCGGAGTCATTGCGCAAAGTTACCACCAGAGCGAAAAAGAGGCTGCCGACTTTGACGCCATCCTTGCGCAAACGGCACGCTTCTATGAGGAGCATGGCCGTCGCCCGCGTATTCTGATTGCTAAAATGGGCCAGGATGGCCATGACCGGGGGGCTAAAGTGATCGCCAGCGCTTACTCGGATCTGGGATTTGATGTCGATCTTAGCCCCATGTTCTCTACCCCTGATGAGATTGCTCGACTGGCGGTGGAGAACGACGTGCACGTTATCGGTGCCTCCTCGCTGGCGGCGGGCCACAAGACGCTGATCCCGGAGCTAATTGACGCCCTGAAAGCCTTTGGCCGGGAGGACATTTGTGTCGTGGCGGGCGGGGTCATTCCGCCGCAGGACTATGCCTTCCTCTTCGATCACGGCGTGGCGGCCATCTACGGCCCCGGCACCCCGATGCTGACCAGCGTGCGCGACGTGCTCGCCAAAATTGGTGAGCCAGCATGATTAACGATGCGACGCTGGCAAGCTACGTTGCGCGGCTCAGGCTTGGCGATCGAGTGGCGTTGGCCCGGGCGATGACCCTGGTAGAGAGTAGCCACCCGCGTCATCAGGCGCTCAGCGCCCAACTGCTTGACGCCATTATGCCCGATACGGGTAACGCCATTCGCCTTGGCATCACCGGCACGCCCGGTGCAGGGAAGAGCACCTTTCTCGACGCCTTCGGCATGCTGCTGGTTGGCGAAGGCCATCGCGTTGCGGTCATCGCCGTCGATCCCAGCAGTCCGATAAGCGGCGGCAGTCTTCTGGGGGATAAGATCCGCATGAGCGCCCTCTCCCGCTCCAGCAGCGCCTTTATCCGCCCGGTTCCCTCCGGCGGCTACGCCGGCGGTACCAGCCAGCGCGCCAGGGAGCTGATCCTCTTGTCGGAAGCCGCAGGCTACGACGTGGTGATTGTAGAAACCGTTGGCGTCGGCCAGTCTGAAACGGAAGTCGCGAACATAGTGGACTGCTTTATCTCACTGCAGATCGCAGGCGGCGGCGATGAGCTACAGGGAATTAAGAAAGGCATTATGGAGATGGCCGACCTTATCGTTATTAACAAAGATGATGGCGATAACCGTCAAAACGTCGCCGCTGCCCGGCAGATGTACCGGAGCGCGCTGCATATTCTGCGGCAAAAGTATCCTCAGTGGCAGCCGCAGGTGCTGAGCTGTAGCGCCCAAGAGAAGCGCGGCATTGACGCGGTCTGGCAGAGCATCAACGCCTTCTACACCACGCTGTCACACAGCGGTGAGCTAACCGCTCTGCGCCAAAAGCAGGCCGTAGCGTGGCTGCACCAGCAGAGCGAAGACGCTCTGCTGAGCATGGTGTTTAACCAACCCGATTTTGCCGATGCTTACCAGCAAACGGAGCAGGCCGTTGCGCAAAATCGGATCTCTCCCCGGGCGGGCATGGCGCAGATCCAACAGCTTATCCAACGCCTTTTTCTTACTTAAAGGAACAGAACCATGTCGTATCAGTATGTGAATGTCCTGATCGCCAATCGCGTGGGCATCATTGAATTTAACTATGCGCGCAAGCTCAATGCGCTCAGCAAGGTCTTTATCGAGGATCTGCTCCAGGCGCTGCACGATCTCAACAATGCCGATATCCGCTGCGTGATCCTGCGTGCACCCGCAGGATCGAAAGTCTTCTCAGCCGGACACGATATTCATGAGCTGCCCACCGGGCGACGGGATCCGCTCTCTTACGACGATCCGCTACGCCAGATCGCTCGCACGATCCAAAAGTATCCCAAACCGGTGATCTCCATGGTTGAGGGCAGCGTCTGGGGCGGTGCATTTGAGATGATCATGAGCTCCGATATTATCGTTGCCGCCAGCACCTCGACCTTCTCTATGACGCCGGTCAACCTTGGCGTGCCCTATAACCTGGTGGGAATCCATAACCTGACGCGGGATGCCGGTTTCCACATCGTTAAGGAGCTGATCTTCACCGCCTCACCGATTACCGCCCAGCGTGCGCTGGCGGTGGGCATTCTTAACCATGTGGTAGGAGCCGAAGAGCTGGAGGATTTCACCCTACAGCTGGCCCATACCATCTCCGAGAAGGCTCCGCTGGCTATTGCGGTGATCAAAGAGGAGCTGCGCGTGCTCGGCGAAGCACACACCATGAATTCAGACGAGTTTGAACGTATCCAGGGCATGCGGCGCGAGGTATACGATAGCCAGGACTATCAGGAGGGGATGAACGCCTTCCTGGAAAAACGTAAACCAGTATTTATTGGTCGTTAAGCAGCGAGGGATAAGGAGCGGCATATGCAATCTGCTTTTCCGAGGATGAGCGCTGACGAGGCGGCTGAGTTTATTCATCACAATGATATGGTGGCCTTCAGCGGCTTTACCCCTGCCGGTTCGCCGAAAGCGATGCCGGTTGCCATTGCCCAGCGAGCCATCGATTTTCATCAACGTCAGCAGGCGTTCCAGATCCGCCTGCTGACGGGGGCATCGATCGGGGCCGATGCTGACGATGTGCTGGCAGAAGCCGACGCGATCGTCTGGCGCGCGCCCTACCAGACCGCGTCGGGGCTGCGAGAGAAGATCAACCGGGGCCAGGTGAACTTCGTCGATCTGCATTTGAGCGAAGTGGCGCAGATGGTCAACTATGGCTTTTTCGGGCCGATCGACGTGGCGGTGATCGAAGCCAGCCGGGTGGCTGACGATGGTCGCATCTGGCTCACCAGCGGCATTGGTAATGCACCCACCTGGCTGCATAACGCTAAACGGATCGTCATCGAGCTAAACCGCTATCACTCCCCGCGGGTGGCAGAGCTGGCAGATATTGTCATGCCGGGTCTGCCGCCACGGCGCAACAGCGTACCGATTTTTCATACGATGGATCGCATCGGCACCCAGTATGTGCAGATCGATCCGGCAAAAATTGTCGCAATTGTAGAGACCGAACTGCCCGATGCCGGCAACGTGCTGGAGAAAGCGAATCCGGTTAGCCAGCGGATCGCCGACAACGTCGTGGCATTTCTGTTGAACGAGATGGCCCTTGGCCGCCTGCCGCCGGAATTTTTACCGCTGCAAAGCGGCGTGGGCAACATCAACAATGCGGTGATGGCGCGGCTCGGAGAGAACAGCGATATCCCGCCTTTTATGATGTACTCCGAAGTCCTCCAGGAATCGGTAGTGCACCTGCTGGAGAGTGGGAAAATCACCGGGGCGAGCGCCTCCAGCCTGACGGTTTCCCGCGCCTCGCTGGAGAAGATTTACGACAATATGGACTTCTTCGCCAGCCGTATCGTCCTGCGGCCGCAGGAGATCTCAAATAACCCGGAGATCATTCGCCGCCTGGGCGTAATCGCGCTAAACGTTGGGCTGGAGTTTGATATTTACGGCCATGCTAACTCAACGCACGTGGCGGGCGTCAGCCTGATGAACGGCATCGGCGGCAGCGCCGACTTTGAGCGCAACGCGTATCTGTCGATCTTTATGGCCCCCTCCACTGCCAAAGCGGGGAAAATCTCTACCATTGTGCCGATGTGTAGCCATGTCGATCACAGCGAACACAGCGTCAAGGTTATCGTAACCGAACAGGGCGTCGCCGATTTACGCGGTCTGTCGCCGCTGCAGCGGGCGCGGGCGATGATTGATAACTGCGCCCATCCGCTCTATCGCGACTATCTGCACCGCTATCTTAGCAACGCCCAGGGCGGGCATCTGCGCCACGATCTCAGTCATGCCTTCGATCTGCATAAAAACCTGCTCGCCTGCGGATCGATGCTTGGCGAGAGTTAACCCGCCTCACGATCGTCAGCGATGCACTGGAGCATCGTTGACGTCGCGCGATGATGCCTGAGGGAGTAGAGATATTCGCGCATATACATCGGCTGGTGCGGCGCATCAAAATATTTAAGCGTCGCTGGATTAACCAGCCGCCAGGCAAAGTGCGGGATCACCGTCAGAAACTGACCACGTTCTACCGCGCTAATTTTTGCCATAAAACTGTAAGGCCGATAGATAATGGTGGGGTGAATACCGCAGGGGCGCATATAACCATCCAGCAGGGATTCAAAATTGGCCCGATTTTGAAAGCGCATCTGTAACCACGGCAGCTCGCTCAGCAGCTCAGCTGGCTGTCGCTCCTCATACCGTCGCGATACCAGAAAGCCAAGCCGCAACGGAGCCAGTTCGTTAACCGCAAGGTTTTCCAGGTTAGCGAGGCGTTGGGACACCTGCTGGGGAGAGATAATAAAATCGAGCCGACGATCGAGCAGATCGTCAATCACTGCGTTATCCGTAAATTCAAAAGGCTGAACGGTGATACCGTCGTATTTGTCGCTCAGGCTGATCAGCTGGTCATAGATGATCGTTGGGTAGGTGTTATCGATCCCCAGCACGATATTTTTCTTGCTGGCCGCGCTATGGCTGATTTCATTATCGATTGCTGCCAGCCGCTGATAGATAGGAAAAAGTTTCTGGTAAAGCTCCTGCCCGGCTTTGTTCAGGGTGATGCCGTTATCTTTGCGGTTAAACAGGGCGTAGCCTATTTGCTCTTCCAGCGCGGCGATACTTTTTCCAAACGGCGAGGCGGTCAGGTGGATCTTTTCTGCTGCTTTTACAATGCTGTTGGTTTGCGCCAGCAGAATAAAGTTACGCATCTTTTTTGAGATAAATATGTCCATGGGTTTCTCCCTTTAGCCATGGCTATATTCGTCAGTTGGGCAAAAATAGAGACCGCAACGGTCACAGTTTTACAGATGCACACATAAAGCAGAGAATGGCCCCGCCAATGCGGAGCCATAAGAGAGGTTACTGTGCAGCAGGGGCAGTTGGAGCCGGAGTGGATTGCGCTGGCGTTGACTGTGCTGGCTGAGAAGTACTTCCCGCCTGCGGCTGCAGTTCAAACACCACGTCCACCTGATCGTCAAACTGGATCGTTGGTTGCTCGTAGGTCTCCTGAGCCGACGCCGTCGCCGCGTCTGCCTTCATCATGCGCACCATTGGGGTAGGCTGATAGTTAGAGACGTGGTAGCGCACGCTGTACACCGGTCCCAGGGTAGACTTAAAGCCCGCAGCCAACTGACCGGCCTGACGCACTGCGTCATCAATTGCCGCTTTACGCGCCTTATCTTTATAGGCTTCTGGTTGTGCAACGCCCAGCGTGACCGCACGGATCTCATTCAGCCCTGCCTTCAGTGCGCCATCCAGCAGCGAATTAAGCTTATCCAGCTCGCGTAGCGTTACCTCTACGGTACGTACCGCCCGGTAACCCTTCAGAATGCTTTTGCCATTCTGATAGTCGTAGTCCGGCTGCGTGCGCAGGTTAGCGGAGTTAATGTCCTTCTTCGCCACACCATTCTGCTCAAGGAAGCTCAGGTATTGCGCAACGCGATCGTCGGCCTGCTTCTTCGCCGATGCCGCATCTTTTGCCGCAACGTTAACTTCAATCGCCAGGGTGGCGATATCCGGCACGGCATCCACGCTCGCCGTCCCCGAGGTAACAATATGCGGGCCGTTTGGCAACTCGTTTGCCTGAACCGACAGCGCACCTAATCCAACTAATGCCGCAAGGGCCATCACTTTGAACTTCACCGTAGCTTCTCCTTGTCTGAATATTCGCCGCGGACGCGGACGTCTGGCTGCAAGCTTAACGTTTCCGGCCCGGTTGTCCATCGGACTTAACCTGATAACGTTGCCCTACAGCACCTGCAGATGATGAATACCTTCTTTCGCCAGCTGAAACGCAATAAACCACATGATAGCGCCAACGACGACGTTAATAATACGCTGCGCCTTTGCAGTGCGCAGGCGCGGCGCAAGCCAGCTTGCCAGCAGCGCCAGGCCGAAAAACCAGATAAACGAGGCGCTAATAGTACCCAACGCAAACCAGCGTTTCGGCTCGGCCGCCAGCTGCCCGCCCAGGCTGCCGAGCACAACAAAGGTGTCGAGATAGACGTGGGGGTTGAGCCAGGTCACCGCCAGCATAGTCATAATGATTCGCCAGCGCCCCTGTTTTAACACCTCAGCGCTGGCCAGCTCAAGCTGCTGGCTAAAGGCCGTCTTTAGCGCACCAAAGCCGTACCAGAGCAGAAACGCCACGCCGCCCCAGGTGACCAGCGCCATTAACCAGGGCGACTGCACCAGCAGCGCGCTGCCGCCGAAGATACCGGCGCAAATCAGAATGAGATCGCTAAGGGCACACAGCCCGGCCACCATCAACGGAAACTGTCGGCGGATCCCCTGATTCATCACAAACGCATTCTGCGGCCCCAGCGGCAGGATCATCGCCGCGCCTAAAGCAAGCCCTTGAAAATAATAAGTTAACACCGTAAATGCCTCTACCAGATATCTCATGGCGGAGACTATACCGCGCCCTTATTATAAGCGGAAATTTAAAATTCTAATCTGTAATCAGTATAGCTAATAAGAAGAAGGGCCAGCAAAGCTGGCCCTGGAGAGATTACTGCTGCTCGGCGGGTTGAGCCGCTTTCTCGCGCTTGAAATGCACGTCCATCTGCGGATAGGGGAAGCCAATGCCGTGAGCATCGAACGTCTTCTTGATGCGCTCCAGCACGTCCCAGTAAACGTTTTGCAGATCGCCGCTATTGCTCCAGGTGCGGATCACAAAGTTAACCGATGATGCACCCAGCTCGTTCATGCGCACGGTTCTTTCGCGATCTTTCAGAATACGATCGTCAGACTCGATAATCTCGGTCAGCAGTTTTTTCACCAGATCAATATCCGCATCGTAATCGACGCCGATGATGAACTCGTTACGGCGCACCGGCTCGCGGGAGAAGTTAATGATGTTGCCCGCAATGATTTTGCCGTTAGGGATAACAATGTAACGGCCATCGGCTGAACGCATGGTAGTAGAGAAGATCTGCACGTGCAGAACGGTACCCGCCACGCCGCCCAGATCGACATACTCACCGGCACGGAACGGACGGAAAGTTACCAGCAGCACGCCTGCGGCGAGGTTGGAGAGCGATCCCTGCAGCGCAAGGCCAATAGCCAGACCTGCGGCACCCAGCACGGCAATCACCGATGCGGTCTGTACCCCTACCCGGCCCAGTGCGGCGATCAGGGTAAAGGCGATAATGCCATAGCGCACCAGCGCAGAGAGAAAATCAGCAACCGTAGGATCAATATGGCGAGCGACCATCACCCGGTTGACGGTTTTAGAGATGGCCCTGGCCACCACCATCCCGATAATGATGATAAAAATTGCAGCAACGATGTTGACGGCATAGCTCAGCAGCAGCGCCTGGTTGCGCACCAGCCAGCCTCCCGCATTGTTTATGCTATCAATCACATTAAGGTCTTCCATTCACTATTCCTTATGCTTGCCCAAGCGAAAAAAATCACATCAACACGTAAAAACGTGAAACAGGTCAGCAAAGCGTAAACAAAAAACCACACCTATGCCAAACCTTAAGCGCAACGCCCGCACAAAACGCCTGCAACATGTGTAGATTTTCAGAATGGGTTTACGATCTTCAGTTAAAAAAAATGGCTCCCCGTAGGGAGCCACCGTTTATTGCTCGCGTTAAATTACAGAACGTCGATCGCGTTCAGCTCTTTAAATGCCTGCTCCAGACGCGTCACCATGCTGGACTGTGCAGCACGCAGCCATACGCGCGGATCGTAGTATTTCTTGTTCGGCTGGTCTTCGCCTTTCGGGTTGCCCAGCTGAGACTGCAGGTAAGCTTCGTTCTCTTTGTAATACTTCAGGATACCTTCCCAGTTAGCCCACTGAGTATCGGTATCGATGTTCATTTTGATCACACCGTAGCTTACGGAATCTTTGATCTCCTGAGCAGAAGAGCCGGAACCGCCGTGGAACACGAAGTTCAGGCTGTTGTGCGGCAGGTTATGTTTCTTAGAAACATACTCCTGGGAGTCACGCAGGATGGTCGGGGTCAGCTTAACGTTGCCCGGCTTGTATACGCCGTGTACGTTACCGAAGGAAGCAGCAATGGTGAAGCGCGGGCTAATCGCGTTCAGCTTGGTGTACGCGTAGTCAACGTCTTCCGGCTGAGTGTACAGAGCAGAAGCGTCCATATGGCTGTTGTCCACGCCATCTTCTTCACCACCGGTGCAGCCCAGTTCGATCTCCAGAGTCATGCCCAGCTTGGACATACGCTCCAGGTACTTAGAGCAGATCTCGATGTTCTCTTCCAGTGACTCCTCAGAGAGGTCGATCATGTGAGAGGAGAACAGCGGTTTGCCGGTAGCGGCAAAGTGTTTTTCACCCGCGTCCAGCAGACCGTCGATCCACGGCAGCAGTTTCTTCGCGCAGTGGTCAGTGTGCAGGATCACCGGCACGCCGTAGTGCTCAGCCATCTGGTGAACGTGGTGGGCACCGGAGATTGCGCCCAGGATAGCCGCCTGCTGGCCTTCACCTTTGAAGCCTTTACCTGCGATAAATGCAGCACCGCCGTTAGAGAACTGAACGATAACCGGCGCTTTTACTTTTGCAGCAGTTTCGAGAACGGCGTTGATGGAGTCGGTACCCACGCAGTTAACCGCTGGCAGAGCAAAGTTGTTCTCTTTAGCTACCTGGAATACTTTCTGAACGTCATCACCGGTGATCACGCCTGGTTTTACGAAATCAAAAATTTTAGACATGTTGTAAATCCTGTATTTACAGAAAACGGGTCTGAAATCAGGCGGAGCAATCCGCCTGCTCAGGCATTACTTCTTAGCGCGCTCTTCGAGCATCGCTACGGCTGGCAGCACTTTGCCTTCCACGAACTCAAGGAACGCGCCGCCACCGGTGGAGATGTAGGAGATTTTGTCAGCGATGCCGAACAGGTCGATCGCCGCCAGGGTATCACCGCCACCTGCGATGGAGAACGCTTCGCTGTCCGCGATAGCGTTAGCCACGATCTCAGTACCTTTACGGAAGTTCGGGAACTCGAAAACGCCAACCGGGCCGTTCCACAGAATAGTTTTGGCATTTTTCAGAATTTCAGCCAGTTTCTCAGCGGAAACATCGCCCAGATCCAGAATCTGCTCTTCATCTTTGATGTCGCTAACAGATTTCAGGGTCGCCGTCGCGGTTTCAGAGAACTCGGTCGCGACGCGCACGTCGGTAGGCACCGGAATGTCGCAGGTCTGCAGCAGGCGTTTCGCTTCGTCAACCAGGTCGGCTTCGTAGAGGGATTTGCCCACGTTGTGGCCCTGAGCGGCAACGAAGGTGTTAGCGATACCGCCACCGACGATCAGCTGATCGGCGATTTTAGACAGCGAGTCGAGCACGGTCAGCTTGGTAGACACTTTAGAGCCGCCAACGATAGCCACCATCGGACGAGCCGGCTCTTTCAGCGCTTTACCCAGCGCGTCCAGTTCGTCAGCCAGCAGCGGGCCTGCGCATGCAACATCAGCAAATTTGCCTACGCCATGGGTAGAAGCCTGTGCACGGTGAGCGGTACCAAATGCGTCCATGACGAACACATCGCACAGGGCAGCATATTTTTTCGCCAGGGTTTCGTCGTCTTTCTTCTCGCCTTTGTTGAAGCGAACGTTTTCCAGAACGACCAGCTCACCTTCAGCTACTTCCACGCCGTCCAGGTAGTCTTTAACCAGACGTACCGGGCTGGAGAGTTTTTCTTTCAGGTAGTTAACAACCGGCAGCAGAGAGAATTCTTCGTTGTACTCGCCTTCGGTCGGGCGACCCAGGTGAGAGGTAACCATCACTTTCGCACCCTGTTTCAGGGCCAGTTCGATAGTCGGCAGGGAGGCACGGATACGCGCATCGCTGGTTACTTTACCATCTTTAACCGGTACGTTCAGATCCGCACGGATAAAAACGCGTTTACCAGCTAGATCCAGATCGGTCATCTTAATTACAGACATGGTGAATCCTCTCGTTGATTCTTAAAGTTTTGCAGACGCAAAGCGCGTCCTACCTAAAACCTTTGGCAGCCATCGCTAACGTCGTGTCGAGCATTCGGTTAGCGAAACCCCATTCGTTATCACACCAGACCAGCGTTTTGATGAGGTGTGCCCCACTGACCCGCGTCTGAGTACCATCAACGATGGCGCTGTGCGGATCGTGGTTAAAATCAGTTGAGACCAACGGTAATTCCGTATAGTCAACTATACCATGAAATGCTTCCTGTGACGCTTTTTGCAGCAAGTGGTTGACTTGACATGCATTTACCGGACTTCTTACCGTCACGCTAAGGTCAATTGCCGTCACATTGATTGTCGGTACGCGTACGGCAATGGCTTCAAATTTATCGTTAAATTTTGGAAAGAAGCGCGTAATGCCCGCCGCAAGCTTGGTATCCACCGGAATGATCGACTGACTCGCCGCACGCGTGCGCCGCAGATCCGGATGGTAGGCGTCGATCACCTGCTGATCGTGCATTGCCGAGTGGATAGTGGTGACCGTACCCGACTCAATGCCGAAGGCATCATCAAGCAGCTTGATCACCGGAATAATGCAGTTGGTAGTGCAGGAGGCGTTAGAGACGATGTTATCGTCCGGACGCAGATCGTCCTGATTGACGCCGAAGACCACGGTGGCATCGAGATCGCTGCTGCCCGGATGGGAAAAGAGCACCTTCTTTGCCCCGGCGGCCAGGTGCGCCTCGCCGTGCTGACGGTTGCCGTACACCCCGGTGCAGTCCAGTACGATATTGATGTCCAGCGCGCGCCAGGGCAGCGCGTCAATGGTTGGCTCGTGCAGCAGACGGATCGCGTCATGGCCGACAAACAGCTGTCCGCCCTCGTGATGAACACGCTGGCTAAAGCGGCCGTGGCTGGTGTCATACTTCAACAGATGCGCAATGCCTGCGTCGTCTGCCAGCTCGTTAATGGCCACTACGGCGATCTCCGCCCGGCGTCCGGATTCATACAAAGCACGAACCACGTTACGCCCGATGCGACCAAAGCCATTTATCGCGATGCGTAGGGTCATAAGTCTCCTGCAAAGCTATCCCTGAGTCGATGGCTGACAGAGTAATGCAGCGGCATAGTCAGGGAAACCTCGCCTGTCACAAACTGTGACTAAGTGGTTAAATGTCGAACGGAATTTCGACTGAAACGCTTCAGCTAGAGTAAGCGAAACACGGAATAAAGGGAATCCGTCGCCGTAGGGTTACGCCAGTTATCTGATCTACGTCACACTTTACCGTCACACTACGGCAGAATTATTCCATTGCCGGAATCCGTATTCCTTTATACGCAAATCTGCCATCGGCCGCGGCTTTTTCCTGATATACATCATTAAAACAAATTGCTGTCGCTCTTATGATTGCTGCCAATTTGGCGTTTACGAGGCCTATGACCATGATCCCCGGCATCCCTGAATCCAGCGCCCGCTTTTACGCCCTGCGTCTGCTTCCCGGCGATGAGCTGCTCACTGCCCTGCGCGCGTTTGTCCAGCATCACACCCTGCAGGCCGCGTGGATTGCTGGCTGTACTGGCAGCCTGACGGACGTCGCGCTGCGCTTCGCCGCTCGCGACGAGACGACCTTGTTAAGCGGTACCTTTGAGGTTATCTCCCTTGGCGGCACGCTGGAGTTGGCCGGTGAGCATCTGCACCTCAGCGTGGCCGATGAGCATGGCGTAATGACCGGCGGACATGTCATGCCTGGCTGTACGGTACGCACCACGCTTGAAGTAGTGATCGGCGAACTAACCACCCTCGTCTTCAGCCGCCAACCCTGTCCTGTTTCCGGCTATGACGAGCTGGTCGTCAACGCGCGCTAATTTCCCTAACCCTATGAGGTCGCCATGGCACGTCGCCAACTCGCCAGCCAGACGCTGGCACTGATCGTTATCTCTATCGCCATTAATATGATTGGTGGCCAGCTGATTAGCCTGCTTAAGCTGCCGATCTTCCTCGACTCCATCGGCACGTTGATTAGCGCCGTGCTGCTGGGACCGTTTATCGGCATGCTCACCGGCCTGCTGACCAATCTGCTCTGGGGGCTACTCACCGATCCTATTGCCGCCGCTTTTGCCCCAGTGGCGATGGTGATTGGCCTGGTCGCCGGCTGGCTGGCTCGGCTGGGCTGGTTTCGTATCCTGCCGACGGTGATCGCCAGCGGCGTGGTTATTACCCTCGCGGTTACGGTGGTGGCAGTGCCGATCCGCACCGCGCTGTTCGGCGGTGTTACCGGCAGCGGAGCCGATCTCTTTGTCGCCTGGATGCACTCAATGGGGCAGGATCTGATGGCGTCGGTAGCAATTACCGTGCTCGGGGCCAACCTGGTGGATAAGATCCTCACGGCGATCGTGGTCTGGATCCTGCTGCGCCAGCTGCCGCTGCGCACCACGCGCCACTTCCCCGCTATGGCCGCCGTGCGTTAAATGCACCCCTTTACGTCACTTACGCTGTGGGGCCTTGCAGCATGCTCTACGCTGCTGCTGCCAGCGGGTCTGACGCTGACAATCTGGAGCGCAGCCGCCTTCGCCAGCCTGCTGCTCATTCGTGCCACCCGCAGGCGGGCGCGCTACGTCGGCTGGCTGATGCTCTCCCTGGGAGCCGGGCTATGGCTGGTGCACGGCGGCTGGTTAACCGAATGGCTCAGCGGCCAGCCGCGCGATCCTCGGCCCTGGGCGCACGCCGTTACGCTCTGGCTACGCATTCTGGCAATCGTCTCTACCGCCCAACTGTGGATGTATTGTGTCCCGGTACGGCAGTTTATCCGTGCGCTGTTTGCCAGCCGTCTGCCGCCGGGTCTCGCCTATGTGCTCTCCGGACCGCTGCTGATTATCGAGCAGCTAAAGCACCGGCTGAGCAGTATTCATGAAGCCCAGCGCGCCAGGGGCGTACCGCTGGACGGCAGCTGGTATCAACGGCTATGGGCAATCCCGGCCCTGGTGCTGCCTCTGACCCAGGGCGCGCTTAACGATCTTGCCGTACGCGGCGCTGCGCTGGATATGCGCGCCTTTCGCCTGCACCGTACCCGCACCACGCTGTGGGCGCCGAAGGACAGCATCCTTCAGCGCGCCGTGCGTTACGGCATGCTGGCGCTAATTGTGACGGAGGCAGGCGCATGGCTATGGTTACGTTAAAGGACTTTTGCTACCAGCCGCTGCAAGCCAGCGCTACCCGGCAGACGTTCAACTTTCATTACTCTCTTCCCGGCATGGTGGCCATTATTGGCGGTAACGGCAGCGGCAAAAGTACCCTGGCGCAGCTGATGGCGGGCTGGTATCCGGACTTTCTTCCCGGCACCGTTAGCGGATCCGGCAGCCTGCTTGGGCAGCCGATCGGCACGCTTTCCCTCGCAGCGCAGGCGCAGACCATCCAGCTGGTGCAGCAGTCGCCCTATCTTCAGCTTTCGGGATGCACTTTCAGCGTTGAGGAGGAGGTCGCCTTCGGGCCGGAAAACCTCTGCCTGAGCGAGGAGGCGATCCTTGCCCGTATTGATGTGGCGCTGACGCTAACCGACTGTCAGCCGCTGCGTCATCGTCACCCTGCCACGCTCTCCGGCGGTGAGACGCAGCGGGTGGTTATCGCCTGCGCACTGGCGATGCAGCCGCAAATCCTGCTGCTGGATGAGGCCTTCAGCCGCCTGACGCCGCAGGCTACGCAGCGGATGCTTGAGCGCCTCTCCGCCTGGGCCACGGCGCAGCAGGCGTTGATCGTGCTGTTTGAGCGCAGACTTGAGCCGGTGCGCTATCTCTGCCAACAGGTCTGGCAGCTCACGATGGAGGGACTGGAGCCGCTATGCTAAAAGTAGACAACGTTGATTTTCGCTGGCCAAAGGCAGAGCAGCGCTGCCTGCGCGATGTATCGCTACACCTGATCCCAGGCGAGTTTGTGGCGCTGATTGGCGATAACGGTGCGGGTAAGTCCACGCTGCTGCGCATTATGGCCGGGTTGCTGACGCCTGCTGCTGGCAGCGTCACCGTGCAGGGCCATGCGCTATCGCGTCTTAAGGTGAAGGGGCGGGCCATGCTTACCGGCGTGCTTTTTCAGGAGGCAGAAAATCAGATAGTGCACAGCCAGGTGTTTGCCGAAGTGGCGTATGGCCTGCGCTTGCAGAAGCTGCCGCAGGATGAGATCCAGCGAAGAGTCGAAGAGGCGTTAACGCTATGCCATCTTGAAGAGGTAGCCCAGGCGCATCCGCTCGATCTCCACGTTGCCCAGCGCCGGATGGTCGCCGTGGCAAGCCTGGAGGCGCTGTCGCCGCCGCTGCTGCTGCTTGATGAACCCAGCCGCGATTTTGACGATCGCTGGCTGGGTATATTTGAAAGCTGGCTGGCTCTCTGCCGCCAGCGTGGCACAACGGTGCTCGCCATCAGCCATGACTACGATTTCATCCGCCATAATTTCCCGCGCATCGTTCGTCTGGCCGATGGCCGCATTGTTGAAGACCACTGCGATCTGTAACCCCAGGCCCGCTAAGCGCAGCGCCAGCGGGCGTTAGCGGATTACAGCAGCGCTTTCGCCTTGGCTACCACGTTTTCCACGGTGAAGCCGAACTCTTCAAACAGCTGCTCTGCCGGAGCAGATTCACCGAAGGTGGTCATCCCGACGATCGCGCCGTTCAGGCCGGTGTACTTGAACCAGAAGTCTGCAATACCCGCTTCGATGGCCACACGGGCAGAAACGGCTTTCGGCAGCACGGATTCGCGGTACGCCGCATCCTGTTTGTCGAATGCGTCGGTGGACGGCATGGAGACCACGCGCGCCTTCACGCCTTCGGCAATCAGCTGTTCCCATGCGCTCACTGCCAGCTCTACTTCCGAACCGGTGGCAATCAGGATCAGCTGCGGCTGTCCTTCGCTATCTTTCAGCACGTAGCCGCCGCGAGCGATGTCCGCCAGCTGCTGCTCGGTACGCTCCTGCTGAGCCAGGTTCTGGCGGGAGAGGATCAGCGCGGTCGGGCCGTCCTGACGCTCAACGCCGTATTTCCACGCCACCGCGGATTCAACCTGGTCACACGGACGCCAGGTGCTCATGTTCGGGGTCAGACGCAGGGAAGCGACCTGCTCTACCGGCTGGTGGGTCGGGCCGTCTTCGCCCAGACCGATGGAGTCGTGGGTGTAGACCAGCACCTGACGCTGCTTCATCAGCGCAGCCATACGCACCGCGTTACGGGCGTACTCAACGAACATCAGGAAGGTCGAGGTGTACGGCAGGAAGCCGCCGTGCAGGGCGATGCCGTTGGCAATCGCGGTCATACCGAACTCGCGCACGCCGTAGTGGATGTAGTTCCCGGCTGCATCTTCGTTGATGGCTTTAGAGCCAGACCAGATGGTCAGGTTCGACGGAGCCAGGTCAGCGGAGCCGCCAAGAAATTCCGGCAGCAGCGGGCCAAAGGCTTCGATAGCGTTCTGGGACGCTTTACGGCTGGCGATTTTGGACGGATTCGCCTGCAGCTTAGCAATAAATTCATTCGCTTTCGCGTCGAAGTCAGCTGGCATCTCACCGCTCATACGGCGGGTGAACTCGGCGGCTTCCTGCGGGAAGGCGTTGGCGTAGGCAGCGAACTTCTCGTTCCAGGCGTTCTCTTTTGCCGTGCCGACCTCTTTGGCATCCCACTGGGCGTAGATGTCAGATGGGATAACAAACGGCTCGTGTTTCCAGCCCAGCTGCTCGCGAGTCAGAACGATCTCTGCATCGCCCAGCGGCGCGCCGTGGGAGTCGTGAGTCCCGGCTTTGTTCGGAGAGCCGAAGCCGATAACGGTTTTGCACATCAGCAGGGACGGCTTGTCGGTAACGGACTGTGCTTCCTCAACGGCGCGCTTGATAGCGTCTGCGTCGTGACCATCCACGCCGCGCACGACGTGCCAGCCGTAGGCTTCAAAGCGTGCTGCGGTGTCATCGGTGAACCAGCCCTCAACGTGGCCGTCGATGGAGATGCCGTTGTCGTCATAGAACGCCACCAGCTTGCCGAGCTTCAGGGTACCAGCCAGGGAGCACACTTCGTGGGAGATGCCTTCCATCATGCAGCCGTCGCCAAGGAAAGCGTAGGTGTGGTGGTCAACAATGTCATGGCCCGGACGGTTAAACTGCGCGGCCAGGGTCTTCTCCGCAATCGCCATGCCCACGGCGTTGGCAATGCCCTGCCCCAGCGGACCGGTGGTGGTCTCAACGCCTGCGGTGTAACCCACTTCCGGGTGGCCCGGCGTTTTGGAGTGCAGCTGGCGGAAGTTCTTCAACTCTTCGATCGGCAGGTCGTAGCCGGAGAGGTGCAGCAGGCTGTAGATCAGCATTGAGCCGTGGCCGTTGGAGAGCACAAAACGGTCGCGGTTGGCCCATGCCGGGTTGACCGGGTTGTGGTTCAGGAAATCACGCCACAGGACTTCGGCGATGTCTGCCATACCCATTGGGGCACCCGGGTGACCGGATTTGGCTTTCTGTACCGCGTCCATGCTCAGCGCACGAATAGCATTGGCAAGCTCTTTACGTGAGGACATTTTGACTCCAGATCGGACTGTTAAAGGCCATGCCCGTAGCGACTTGACTACAGCGCAATATGGGCTACGCCGGAAAAAAGTGTCAACAATGTAACCCAAGCGGCTAGCCATGTACATGGAGCATCCTTTTGCCACTTCAGAAATCTCTGGAAGCCGCTCGCAGGTTGCGCAAACACTCGCCCACGGCTTGTGATTTTCTTTATACTCAGAGAAGGTTCCCGCCTCCCTGCGCCGGGAAGACCATTAAAATTATCAATATATTGATGCGGAAGATACCAATGAAAATTCGGCAAGCATTGCTCGCTCTGGGTGTGGCAGCGGCGTTATCCGGCTGCCAGAACATGGATTCAAACGGTTTATTAAGCTCGGGGGCAGAAGCGTTTCAAGCCTACTCCCTGAGCGATGCCCAGGTGAAAACGCTGAGCGACGAAGCCTGTAAAGAGATGGACAGCAAAGCCACGCTGGCGCCAGCCAACAGCGCGTATCGCCAGCGTCTGGACAAGATCGCTTCCGCGCTTGGCGACAACATTAACGGCCAGCCGGTGAACTACAACGTCTATATCACTAAAGACGTTAACGCCTTCGCGATGGCGAATGGCTGCATTCGCGTCTACAGCGGACTGATGGATATGATGAATGACAACGAGGTCGAGGCGGTTATCGGCCACGAAATGGGCCACGTTGCGCTCGGTCACGTGAAGCGCGGTATGCAGGTCGCGCTGGGCACCAACGCCGTGCGCGTTGCCGCTGCCTCAGCCGGTGGCATTGTAGGCAGCCTCTCCCAATCGCAGCTTGGCGATCTTGGCGAGAAGCTGGTGAACGCCCAGTTCTCCCAGCGGCAGGAAGCAGAAGCCGATGACTACTCCTACGATCTGCTGCGCAAGCGCGGCATCAACCCGTCAGGCTTAGCCACCAGCTTCGAGAAGCTGGCCCAGCAGGAAGCGGGTCGTCAAAGTACCATGTTTGACGATCACCCGGCATCCGAGGCCCGTGCGCAGCATATTCGGGATCGCATGGCGGCAGACGGCATTAAATAATTAATAACAGGAGGCGATATCGCCTCCTTATTATTTCGCATCAATTGCTAAATAAACCGCACATAACGGTAAATATAGCTTTCAATATAATTAGCGCTCTTCCATCGCCCGCTGCGCCTGCCTGTAAACCTTGATAGCTCTGGTGACATAATTATTGCAATGATTTATCATTCAGGTGAATATCGAACACGCAACAACACAATTTGATATTATCCAGAAAGAGAAGTTCCCCCCGTGAAAAAAGAGTTATCATTAATTGCATTAAGTTTATTCGCCGCTATTCCCGCCGTTGCCAGCCAACAATCCGACAGCAAGGGTTTTATTGACGACAGCCATTTAAATGTGCTTTTACGCAATGCGTATATTGGCCGGGATTATCAGCAGGGCGCGCAGGACAGGGCCGAATGGGGTCAGGGTATTATTGCCACCTATCAGTCTGGCTATACCGAAGGACTTATTGGTTTTGGCGTTGATGGTATTGCCCAGTATGGCGTGCGTCTGGACGGCGGCCGTGGCCGCAGCGGCGCAGGCGGCATCGACTTCTTCAAACAGGAAGATGACGGTCGTGCGAAGTCCGAACTGGCTAAGTTTGGTGCAACCGCAAAAATGCGTATCTCCAACACCATACTGAGCTACGGCACCCAGCGTCCTGAATTACCTATTATCAATTCCGACGCCTCTCGTCTGCTGTTTGAAACCTATACCGGCACCATGCTGAACTCGAAGGAGATCGACGGACTGGAGATTAACGCCGGTTACCTTACCGATGAACAGCGTAAAAGCGACGATCGCCACGACAGCGGCCTGAAGAGCCTCTCCTTCGGCGGCGCAAGCTACCAGTTCAACGACCAGCTCAGCGGCGCACTTTATGCTTCACACGTAGAAGATGTGCTGAATAAACAGTATCTGGGCCTGAACTTTAAGCAACCGTTCAGCACCGGGCAGCAGCTGGTACTCGATTTCAATGGCTATAACTCCCGTCTGGATCAGGGTTATGCTAACGAGCTTAACACCGGGCGTAGCAACAGCATCTGGAGCCTGGCAGCCAGCTATATCTGGGATATTCATACCTTCAAGGTGGCATATCAACAGAGCAGCGGCAGCACCGGCTATCACTACGGTAGCTATCGCGATCGGGGCGGCGTGGGCGACGGCGGCAACACCATCTGGCTGGCGAACTCCTACTGGTCCGATTTTAACGGCGAAGATGAACGCTCCTGGCAGGCCTCATACGGGCTGGATTTTGCCGGTCTCGGTTTACCGGGCCTGAGCTGGACTACCGCTTACGTGCGCGGCGATAACATCAAGACGCCTGACACCAGTAACGGTAAAGAGCACGAGTGGTTTAACCAGGTGCAGTACCAGGTGCAGGATGGCCCGGCTAAAGATCTGAAGCTGAAGCTGCGTTACTCTGTACTGCGCGTCTCCAGCAACGCCAGCGATTACAACGTGGGCGGCAACGAGATCCGCGCTTTCGTGGAATATCCGTTTAACGTCTTCTAAGGACAATAAAAAACCCTCTCACAGGAGAGGGTTTTTTTATCCCACAGCGAGAGGCTTATTCGCCTTTTTTCGCCGCCTGGATATAGAGCATCTCCAGCGCCAATGTCGCTGCGGCCAGGGCGGTAATCTCCGACTGGTCATATGCCGGCGCGACTTCCACCAGATCCATCCCCACGATGTCCAGATCCTGCAGGCCGCGCAGCAGCTTAATCGCGCGATCGGAGGTCAGGCCGCCAATTACCGGCGTACCGGTGCCCGGCGCGAAAGCCGGATCCAGGCAGTCGATATCAAACGTCAGGTAGACCGGCATGTCGCCAACGATCTGCTTCACCTGAGCGATGATGTCATCAACGCTACGATCGTTTACCTGGCAGGCATCCAGCACCGTAAAGCCGTTGTCTTTATCAAACTCGGTACGGATCCCGATCTGCACAGAGTGGTTCGGATCGATCAGACCTTCTTTCGGCGCGGTATAGAACATGGTGCCGTGATCGAACTCGCAGCCGTTGGAGTAGGTATCGGTGTGGGCATCGAAGTGCACCAGCGCCATCTTACCGAAGTGCTTCGCATGCGCGCGCAGCAGCGGCAGGGTGACAAAGTGGTCACCGCCGAAGGAGAGCATACGCTTGCCCGCCGCCAGCAGACGCTCGGCGTGGGCCTGAAGTTTTTCGCTCATCTCACGGGCGTCGCCAAAGGCGTAGACCAGGTCACCGCAGTCAACCACGTTCAGGCGCTCGCGCATGTCGAAGTTCCACGGGAAGCGGCAGTGCTCCCACGCCAGGTTGGTAGAGACCTGACGGATAGCGCCCGGACCCTGACGGCTACCGGAGCGTCCGGACGTCGCCATATCAAACGGCACACCGGTGATAACCCAGTCAGCATCGCTGTCGTACGGCTGGAAGTTCAGCGGCAGGCGTAAAAAACCAAATGCGTTAGATACCAGAGAGTTATCGTATTGATGACCTAAGGTGCTCATGGCTATGACCTCTTTTTCGTCGATAAAAAAACCCTTCCGCGTCGTTAGGCCCGACGAGGAAGGGTTTGAATGGGGTGACTGCTTGTCTGGGGCGGATTATCGCCGTTAATCTGTACCGGTTCAAGTAAGTCCAAAATAATCTGCCCATCACCCCTGCGTTTACGTTCGTATCGACGATTATAGCCCACGCAGATGGGTGATGAGCGGCCCGGCCTCCTCAATTAAGGTTTGCGTCGAGGGTGCGCAGAGACACTCCAGGGAGACCGCATGGTGATATCCGCTGTTTTTTAATGCCCGATAGATATCATCAATGGGAAGATGGCCATACCCCGGAAAGGCCCGGTTGGAGTCGGCGAAGTGGACGTGCTTCAGGCGCGATCCCAGCGTATCAATCGCTGCGGCAAAATCGCGATCTTCAATGTTGGCGTGGAAAATATCCCACAGCACGCCAACGTTTTCCGGCGCATCGCTAAGGGTTAAAAATTCCATCATATCCTCTGCGCTGTGCAGATGGGCCATTTCGTACCGGTTAAGCGCTTCAATAACCAGCGTCACCCCGCACTTCTGCGCCTGCTCAACGCAGGGCTGCATCGCCTCGGCCAGCTCGTGCATATACTGCGTTTTGCTCAAGGCGCGGTCCGTCGCCCGCAGAGAGCCAATTGTGACGTGGCTTGCCAACTGGGCGGCAACATCAATATGCTCAGAGAGCCGCTGCCGGGTGCGCTCGACAATAGCCCTGCCGCTGGCGAGCAGCGACAGACCGTCAAGCTTGCGAGCCTGGCCGGTGGCGATTGTGGTGCAGCCCAGCCCGTGATAGTCCAGGCGCTGTTTCAGCCTGGCGATATCAATCCCTTCGTAATCATTAATGCAGAGTTCGGCGGCATCAAAGCCGCTCTTCGCCAGCCAGGCCAGGCCCTGTTCCAGCTCATTCGCCGTAAATGGCGAAAAGAGCGTGTCATACCGGCACGTCAGCGTTGCGCTAAATCTGATCATAGGTCCACCCTGATAGCGTGGCCGGCACCCAGGGTCCCGGCCCGGTATGTTATTTCACTGCCTTACTTAGGATTCGGCTGGCATTACGGGGGAACTGCTCTGCTGCCTCTTTCACCGTCAGCTTGCCGTGGTCGATGTTCTCTATGGTGTTGCGCCACAGCTCCACGAATTTCGGATTATCAAAATGGGGCGAGGTGGGAATGGCATGGGGCAGCGCCAGCGAGGATTTAATCCCGGCCACGGTGATATTGTCCTCCTGAATAACCCCCTCCTCGCTCAGCTGCTGGTAAGCCTTTTTGCTCAGCGGCGTCCCACGCTCCAGCCCCATGGCTTTCACACCCTGGGGATCGTTCATCAGGAAGTCGATTAGCTTCGCGGCCTCCGCCGGGTGCTTCGTCGATTTACCGATGCTGAACATCATCGTCGGTTTGAAGAACAGCCCGGCATCCTTTGCCCCCGGCAGCATGAAGAACGGTCCCAGCTCCAGTGTGTCGTAAGGCGCGGTCAGGTTGTTTTCATACATCACGGCGTTGGTGTTCCACATATAGACGCCGCCCCACTTGCCCTGGATCCAGGGCTTCATTTCCCAGGTGTTGGTTTTGCCATAAGAGGTCAGCACCCGCATGGAGGGGAAAACATGGTTATCCACCAGATCCTTATAGATCTGGAAAAAAGCCTCCCACTGCTGCGGGGTATAGGTGAATTTTCCCGTGCTCTCATTGATGGCCGGAATGTTGTACTTCTGCACCATCCAGGACTGAACCAGCGTCAGCGACTCCATGTAGTCGAGAACCAGCGGGTATTTCTCTTTATCTTTTGCCTCAAAGGCTTTTCCGGCGGCCATCAGCTCTGTCCAGCTCTGTGGATAGCTGACGCCCATCTCTTCCCACAGCTTTTTGTTGTAGTAGAAGCTGCGGGCGGTGACCGCCACCGGCAGACCGTTCAGCTTGCCGTCTACCGTGGTGCTGCTGAGCGACTGCGGATCGTACTGCTGAAGATCGAGCACCGCTTTCTGTTTATAAAGGTCGTAAAAACCGTTACCGTCCTTTGAGAAGAGCGGCAGCCAGTTCCAGTTGGTCTGGATCACATCCGGCTCGTTCCCTCCGGCTATCTGCACCGTCAGGCGTGACAGGTAGCCTTCCCAGCCGGCGTACTCCGCTTTCACTTTGATATCGGGATACTTATCTTCAAACAGTTTTATGGCCTCCAGCGTGGCCTGGTGACGGCTGTTACCGCCCCACCATGAGATACGGATCTCCGCTGCCTGGGCAGCCGTCAGACAGGAGCACGCCAGCAAAAACGACGCGGCAACGGGGGCGATAAGCTTATGCATGAAAAGCTCCTTGTTTAGCTGTGGATCTGGCGTAAAACGTCTTCTGGAATTTCGGCCAGGTAGAGTGCTGGCTTGCCGTCTTTGTCGGTACTGAACAGAACCGCTTTCTCATCGGGAGTGAATGACGGATGCGGATGCGTCACCTGCCGGTCGCCGTCCAGCACCTGCCATGAGGAGCCGTGGCGGGCAATTTTGTGGGCCTGCTTGTTTTTTAAATCAAAGAGCCACAGCCAGGGATCGCTGGTGTCGCCATAGCCTGCGTTATCGGCGATATCAATGGGTACTCCGGAACCATCCCCGACCGCCAGCGATCCGCTGTCGTTGCTCATGACGTGTGAGCAGGGCGGCATCGCCATCAGGCGCTCATCTTCGCCGGTCTCACCGTCGATGCGGCAGAGATAGCGCACGGGGCTGTTTTTGACGTAGGTGACATACATCAGGGCAGATCCATCCGGCACCCAGAACTCATGCGTATAGCTCTCTCCCGGCGCAGGTTCCCGGGCCTTGCGGATGTTGCTGCCATCCTCATTCATCAGCCACATGCGGGCATCGACGCGATCGAGCGGCCCTTCGTGGCAGAAGGCCACGGTGTTGTCATCGAACGGTCGGTAGATGGGATGTCCCAGCCACTGGTTCTCCTCCAGCAGCGTCTCCCGCTCTCCGCTACGCAGGTCGATACGGATCACACGACAGCGCGGCTCTTCAGCATAGAACTCCTGAAAGACGGTCCAGTCGCTGATGGGCCGCCAGCTGTCGCGATGGATCTCTACGCCAACCAGCTTGTCGCAGGCGGAGTTTGCCACCCAGGTGCCATATCCTACCCACTCATCGGGCACACGGTATACCGCCTCCTCCTGTAAGGTCGCCAGGGTGACGCGCATTAAATTGCGTTCACCTTTGACATAATAGAGATAATGTTCATCGGGGGATAAAAAACCGCCAAAGGTATTATCCCCTGGCCCTTCGGTTAACTGCGTCGCTACGCCGGTAGCCAGGTCAAGTAAATAGTAATTACGATGGGTATCAAACTCGCCGGCAAAAATAAGCTTGTTGCCGCCGTCAATAAAGCACTTCTGATAAAAGTAATTACGGTGGCAAATAACATCCGTTGGCGTAAAACGAGTGACCTTCGCACCGGTATCTTCATCAATATAACGTTCATAGTTTAGTTGCAGCGTAGTACCTTTAGCCATACCTTCCTCTCATTGATACGCAATCAGCCCGGTCGCCTTCGAGCAGGCTCACACTTTCTGTTTTACTCAGGCCGCGATGTTTGACCTTTCACCACGCCGCCTCTAGCATTCCCGCTCAACGTTGGCTGCGGGATATGCGTAATGACAACAACGAAGCCTTATCTGTTAATGGAAATAAACTCCCCTGAAATATGGCGCTGGTCTTTTTTTGAAAAAACCGTGAGCATGGCGCAACGCTATGGCTTTCAGGGCATCGTTATTCATCAACAGTCGTTATTAGCCCGCCTGGCCGCACCGTCACCGCGCTGTCATAGCGCTGAGTTAATTAACCTGAAGCTTGTTCAGGAAAACGCGCTTATTTATCTGCAAAAAGCGGGAGAATATTTGCAGCAGCGCGGCTTACAATTTTGGTTACAGGGCGAAGCCACGCCCGATAGCCATGAGCTAAAAGCAAAGTTCCCGGAGTTTTTTCTCTCTGAAAATAGCGCCAGCGATTTTATTGACTATTTCTTTCAGCACAGCATTCCGCAGATGTTGGCCGCGCTGCCTGCCGTTCGCGGCTTGCGTCTTTCGCTATCGACTCCCGACGTCAGCAATGAACGCTGGAAAACGTCACTAAAAACGCTTTACCAGGGTATTCGTCAGCTGGGACGCCAGCTTATCCTGCGCGACTATCAGGACAAAACCTGGCCCCGGCAGATGCTGCGTATCGCCCTGGAAGCGCTTCCCGACGATGTCCGCGCTTCTGTTAAGGCCACCGAGCTTGATTACCGCCCGGGCTTTGCCAATAACCCTAACCTGCTTAACATTCACGGTAACCGGAAGTGGCTGGAGCTGGATCTCTGGGGCCTGGAGTATGGCTGGACCCTGCTCCCCTGCTACCTGCTGGAAGAGATCCATCAACGGCTCACCTGGCTTAGCCAGCACGCCGGTAGCGCTCCCGAGGCCATTTCCGTACGTATCGACTGGGAGTGGCTGCCGGATCTGGCCCTTTCTGACTCCCTCAATGAACTTAACCTCTCCGGCCTTTCCCGCCTGGTTAACGAGCCGGACGTCTCTTCGCGCCAGATTGTTAGCCACTGGCTGCAGCAGCGTGCCGCCATATCCGCTCACGATCTCAGCGCGATCGGCGATATTATCATTGCCAGCCATGAGTGGAGCTGTAAGACACCCAATCTGTTAGGCCGCGTGTTGCAGAGCCACAGTCGGCTCCCGGCGGATTTTACCCATGCGCTGCACCTGCTTCATCTTGATACCCGCAGCGCCAACTGGACACAGTCCTTTCAGCCTCTGATGCCCAGCGACGATCCCGACCTGGGTTATCAGCAGCGACAGCTGATTGAGCTGGAGATCCAGCGCAGCCGCTTTCTTGCCGACTACATGCATAGCCGCTCGCTTAAGCTGCTGCCCGATGCTCCGCTGGCGGGCGAAACCCGGCAAGCCATCAGCGGCAGCGTTGTCCGTGCCCTAAAGTACACCCAGATTTACAGCGCGTTCACCCAGGCGCTGACGCTCAAGCTCTGGCTGCGTAAATATGGGGAACAGGCGGATATCCGCTCCCAGTTCAATGCTGCCCTACACGAATTTAGCCGTCAGAATCGGGAGCTTACGGCGTGGTTTGAGCAGCACGGGGCGCAGCATCCGCTTGCCTTCGAAACGCTGCTCAATCCGCAGCGTATCGCGACCTTGATTGCCAGCCTGCAACACGATTAAGCGATGGGTTAAGCATGGCGGTACCACAGCGGGAAGTAAATTACGAGGGCTGGCAGAAAGAGGTCCGAAAGCCGGAGAATGGGAGAAAAAGCGAAGGCCATCACGACCTGGGAAGATTTCAGGTGATGCTGGTCACATTCTGACTGTAGAGTTTTGTGATCTTCATAGAAAAGCCCGGCAGCACTGAGGCCGCCGGGCAAACACGATTACTCGTCTTCGAGATAGGTGTAGCCGTAAAGCCCGGCTTCGAACTCTTCGAGGAACTGCTGCTGCAGCGCGTCGTCCAGCCCGGTCTGCTTCACCTGATCGCGGAAGTGGGTCAGCAGCGTGTTCGGATCGAGCTGCACGTACTCCAGCATATCCGCCACCGTGTCCCCTTCGTCGGATAGCTCTACCTCAACGCTGCCGTCGGGGAAGACAAAGACGTCAACCGCTTCGGTATCGCCAAACAGGTTGTGCATGTTGCCGAGGATCTCCTGATACGCGCCGACCATAAAGAAGCCCAGCAGCGGCGGGTTGTCAGGATCGTACTCCGGCATCGGCATCGTCGTGGCGATCCCGTCCCCGTCCACGTAGTGATCGATAGCCCCGTCGGAATCGCAGGTGATATCCAGCAGCACCGCACGACGCTCCGGCACCTGATCCAGACCCTCCAGCGGCAGCACCGGGAAGAGCTGGTCGATCCCCCACGCATCCGGCATCGACTGGAACAGCGAGAAGTTGACGTACATTTTGTCCGCCATCCGCTCCTGCAGCTCATCGATAATCGGACGGTGCGCGCGGTTGCTCGGATCGAGCTGCTTCTGCACTTCGTGGCACATATTCAGGTAGAGCTGCTCTGCCCAGGCGCGCTCCTGCAGGCTGAAGGCGCCGGAGGAGTAGCCGATATGAATATCGTGCAGATCCATCTGGCTGTCGTGCAACCACTCGCGCAGCGAGCGGCGGGTGCCTGGCTCGTGCATCTCCTGCCATGTCTCCCACATGCTTTGCAGCGCGCGCGGGGCATTGTCGGCTGGCGGCGTCGCTTTGGTATATTCGTTGCGCTCTACGCCGATAATGTTTGACACCAGTACGGTATGGTGCGCGGTGACGGCACGGCCGGACTCGGTGATCACCGTCGGGTGCGGCAGACCGTGCTCTTCGCAGGCGTCGCCAATGGCCCAGATAATGTTATTCGCATACTCGTTCAGGCCGTAGTTGACCGAACAGTCAGACTGGGAGCGGGTGCCCTCGTAGTCCACGCCCAGGCCACCGCCCACGTCAAAGCACTCGATATTGACGCCCAGCTTGTGCAGCTCAACGTAGAAACGGGCCGATTCACGCACGCCGGTAGCGATATCACGAATGTTGGCCATCTGCGAACCGAGGTGGAAGTGCAGGAGCTGAATGCTGTCGAGACGCCCGCGCTCGCGGAGGATCTCCACCAGCTGCAATACCTGGGTTGCTGCCAGACCGAACTTGGATTTTTCGCCGCCGGAGGACTGCCATTTGCCGGAGCCTTGCGAGGCCAGACGCGCCCGCACGCCAAGGCGTGGGATCACGTTCAGACGCTCGGCCTCTTCCAGCACGATGGCAACTTCAGACATCTTCTCAATGACCAGATAGACCTTGTGGCCCATCTTCTCACCGATCAGCGCCAGGCGAATATACTCCCGGTCCTTATAGCCGTTACAGACGATGACGCTGCGGGTCATGCCCGCGTGCGCCAGGACCGCCATCAGCTCGGCCTTCGAGCCGGCCTCAAGACCCAGCGGCTCGCCGGAGTGGATCAGGGATTCAATGACGCGGCGGTGCTGGTTAACCTTGATGGGGTAGACCAGAAAATAGTTGCCGTTATAGCCGTAGGACTCACGGGCGCGCTTGAACGCGGCGTTAATAGAGCGCAGACGGTGCTGCAGGATCTGCGGGAAGCAGAACAGCGCAGGCAGGCGTTGCCCCTGGGCCTCGCGGGCTTTCACCAGCTGAGCGAGGTCAACGCGCGCTTCCGGCACGTCAGGATCGGGGCAGACGGTGATATGGCCCAGCTCGTTGACGTCGTAATAGTTATTGCCCCACCAGGCAATATTGTATGTGCGCAGCATCTTACTGGCTTCCTGGGAGCTCATCGCTACCTCCTGCATGGAACGTAGTACACCTTGTTCGCCCGCTGACGAAGGCGAAACCGAAGAGATGTCGTCAGACATAGCGAACCTCAAATTGTATTAGTAAGTGTAAAACAGTTGACTACTATCGCGATTAGGAATGGCGATAACAACCCATAAACAGCCCGGTTATCCAGCGTATTATGCTGATACCAAAGCCGTGCGACCGGTTTCTTATTCATATCATTGTAAAACACGTATCCGAACTCTGTATGACAAGGTTCGGCGAAACCACGAGAAAACTCCTGAATTAACAAGAGCGCCCTTGTTCAGTTGTCACCAGGCGTAACCGGCCCGGGAGTCCTGAGAAGCGCCGAAATGGGTATAACATCGGCAGGTTTGCAGGGTAGATTTGCGGGTAGCGGGAAATGCGAGCACGCCAGAACGGCGCGGCAGATTTAGCGGTAAACAACGGTTCATTATTGGGTATCACCTCCACGCCAACCAGCTGGTTAGCGGCTGGTCCAGGTATACAAGCCGCGTGCGGCGTTTTATACCGATAACGGGGTGAAAAAGCAAAACAAAAAAGCCCGTTTTGCCGCGTGGATAGAGAAAGTTACGTCCTGAATTTCACCCATAGTGCGATGAATATCAAAAAATGCTGGAAACGGGGTTAAGAAGTGACCTAAAATAGCCGTCCAGATGTTAATCCATCCATACCGATTAACCCTCAGACCTCCGGTGCCATTTACCTGCACGCCTTGTTAAGGCTTATACAGGCACTGAGTCCGAGCTAACAAAATTTCCCCCAGGGTGAAGAGAACATGGCAAAACACCTTTTTACGTCCGAGTCAGTTTCCGAAGGGCATCCTGACAAAATTGCTGACCAGATCTCCGATGCGGTGCTGGATGCAATCCTTGAGCAGGATCCGAAAGCACGCGTGGCGTGTGAAACCTACGTTAAAACCGGCATGGTTTTAGTCGGCGGTGAGATCACCACCAGCGCATGGGTCGATATCGAAGAGATCACCCGTAACACCGTGCGTGAAATCGGCTATGTCCATTCAGATATGGGCTTTGACGCGAACTCCTGTGCGGTACTGAGCGCTATCGGTAAACAGTCTCCGGATATCAACCAGGGCGTTGACCGTGCCGATCCGCTGGAGCAGGGTGCAGGCGACCAGGGCCTGATGTTTGGCTATGCCACCAACGAAACCGACGTGCTGATGCCGGCGCCGATCACCTACGCTCACCGTCTGGTGCAGCGCCAGGCTGAAGTGCGTAAAAATGGCACCCTGCCGTGGCTGCGCCCGGATGCGAAGAGCCAGGTGACCTTCCAGTACGATGCAGGCAAAATTGTCGGCATTGACGCGGTAGTGCTCTCTACCCAGCATGCAGAAGATATTGACCAGAAATCGCTGCAGGAAGGCGTGATGGAAGAGATCATCAAGCCGATCCTGCCTGCCGAGTGGCTGAACAGCTCGACTAAATTCTTTATCAACCCGACCGGCCGCTTTGTTATCGGCGGCCCGATGGGTGACTGCGGCCTGACCGGACGTAAAATCATCGTTGATACCTACGGCGGCATGGCTCGTCACGGCGGCGGTGCGTTCTCCGGTAAAGATCCGTCGAAGGTTGACCGCTCTGCGGCCTACGCGGCGCGCTACGTGGCGAAGAACATCGTTGCTGCTGGCCTGGCTGACCGCTGTGAAATCCAGGTCTCCTACGCTATCGGCGTGGCCGAGCCAACCTCAATCATGGTGGAAACCTTCGGTACTGAGAAGATCGCTACCGAGCAGCTGACTCTGCTGGTACGTGAGTTCTTTGACCTGCGTCCGTACGGCCTGATCCAGATGCTGGATCTGCTGCACCCGATCTATAAAGAGACTGCCGCTTACGGTCACTTTGGTCGCGAACACTTCCCGTGGGAAAAAACCGACAAAGCAGACGTACTGCGCGAAGCCGCTGGCCTGAAATAAGCCCCCGCTTTCCCCTTCTCTTTAAGGCCAGCCTCGTGCTGGCCTTTTTTCTATCCCCTTTCTGATAACGATTACACGCATGATTCGCGGGTTTATTCCCCTAATTTGTGCGAAATGCCGCATAAGGTGGGTTTGTTACATAATATTTCGGTATAGTCTGAACCCCTTTACACAAGATTACGCTACTATTCATTAACTTTATGATTTGTATTGTTACTTTTTGGTGAACCTGCCTGAAACGAGTGTAACCGATTACACTGATGTGATTAGCCTCACATCTTTTTACGCAGCTCTAACCTAACCTTTTACCGTCAAAACTAATAACCCAACTGGAGGGCAGTATGCCTGACAATAAAAAATCGGGGCGCTCGAACAAGGCAATGACCTTCTTTGTCTGTTTTCTCGCCGCGCTGGCCGGATTGCTGTTCGGCCTTGATATCGGCGTCATTGCGGGCGCGCTGCCCTTTATCGCCGACGAATTTCAGATTAGTTCACACACGCAGGAGTGGGTCGTTAGCTCCATGATGTTTGGTGCTGCCGTCGGTGCCG
Organism: Pseudescherichia sp.; assembly: GCF_031987975.1. Classification (GTDB taxonomy): domain Bacteria; phylum Pseudomonadota; class Gammaproteobacteria; order Enterobacterales; family Enterobacteriaceae; genus Pseudescherichia. The sequence continues at coordinate 338,129 of NZ_DALZYX010000003.1, forward strand.
TAGGCAGCGGCTGGCTCTCCTTCAAGCTGGGCCGTAAGAAGAGCCTGATGATTGGTGCGATCCTGTTTGTGATCGGCTCGCTCTTCTCAGCCGCTGCGCCCAACGTTGAGGTACTGATCCTCTCCCGCGTGCTGCTGGGTCTGGCGGTTGGCGTTGCCTCATACACCGCCCCGCTCTACCTGTCTGAGATCGCCCCGGAGAAGATCCGCGGCAGCATGATCTCGATGTATCAGCTGATGATCACCATCGGTATTCTGGGTGCCTACCTCTCTGATACCGCCTTTAGCTACAGCGGCGCATGGCGCTGGATGCTCGGCGTGATCATCATTCCGGCAATCCTGCTGCTGATTGGCGTCTTCTTCCTGCCGGACAGTCCGCGCTGGTTTGCCGCTAAACGTCGCTTCCACGACGCTGAGCGCGTGCTGCTCCGCCTGCGCGATACCAGCGCCGAAGCGAAGCACGAGCTGGATGAGATCCGTGAAAGCCTGCAGGTGAAGCAGAGCGGCTGGGCGCTGTTTAAAGAGAACAGCAACTTCCGCCGTGCGGTGTTCCTTGGCGTGCTGCTGCAGGTAATGCAGCAGTTCACCGGGATGAACGTCATCATGTACTACGCGCCGAAGATCTTTGAGCTGGCGGGTTACACCAATACTACCGAGCAGATGTGGGGGACGGTTATCGTTGGCCTGACCAACGTGCTGGCAACCTTTATCGCTATTGGGCTGGTTGACCGTTGGGGCCGTAAGCCGACCCTGGTGCTGGGCTTCCTGGTGATGGCTGCCGGTATGGGCATTCTGGGTACTATGATGCACATCGGCATTCACACCCCGACGGCGCAGTACTTTGCCGTCGCGATGCTGCTGATGTTTATCGTGGGCTTTGCGATGAGCGCCGGACCGCTGATCTGGGTACTGTGCTCTGAGATCCAGCCGCTGAAAGGGCGTGATTTTGGTATCACCTGCTCTACCGCGACCAACTGGATCGCCAATATGATCGTCGGTGCAACCTTCCTGACTATGCTCAACACCCTGGGCAACGCCAACACCTTCTGGGTCTACGGTGCGCTGAACGTGCTGTTCATTGTCCTGACCCTGTGGCTGGTGCCAGAAACCAAGCATGTTTCGCTGGAGCATATTGAACGTAATCTGATGAAAGGCCGCAAGCTGCGCGAGATTGGCGCAAGCAACTAACCTGATAAGCCTCCTCCCGCCTGGGGGGAGGCTTTTTTACTCTACCCGCCGTCAGCTTCCCCGATACGTTGAGTAACCATACGGACTTAACAGCAGAGGAACGTGATAGTGCTGATCCGTGTTGCTGATGTGAAATTCAACCGGGATCTCCGGGAAAAAGCTCTCCTGCTTTTTACTGTCAAACCAGGGTTTGGTTTTAAACGTCACGCGGTAATCACCGGGCTTCGCCTCCTGCTCTGGCCATAACGCCTTAATGCGGCCATCTTTATCCGTATAGCCACTGTTTAACTGTTGCCATCCGCTATTGCTTTTCTGCTCCAGCACCACTTCAACATGCTCGGCAGGTTTGCCGGTCTGCTGGTCGAGAATATGCACGCTCAGAATATTATTGGCAGCCGCCATGGCGAGAGGGGATGCAGAAATAACAGCGAGCATCGCTGCGGTCAGGATAGGCTTTTTCATGTGTCGCTCCGTGTTCAAGTAGGTACCTGAAATGTATATGACCCGAGCGGCGTTAACCTGACATTAGGATTACATTTTCGTCATCATTGATGATATTTCCCCACCTCACCTGACGCTTATGACATAGTGAATCCATGAAGATCCTACTTGTTGAAGATAATCAAAAAACCAGCGACTGGGTCAGTCAGGGACTGACCGAGGCGGGCTACGTCGTAGATACGGTAAGCGATGGCAGAAACGGCTTACGCCTCGCACTGCATGAACCCTACTCGCTGATTATTCTGGATATTATGCTGCCGGGCCTGGACGGTTGGCAGGTCTTGAAAGCGCTAAGAACGGCGCATCAGACACCGGTTATCTGCCTCACCGCCCGCGATGCGGTTGAAGACAGGGTAAAGGGGCTGGAACTGGGTGCCAATGACTATCTGGTTAAGCCTTTCTCATTTGCTGAGCTGCTGGCAAGAGTGCGCGCGCAGCTCAGAAACAATCCTGTTGCCCACACGCACCTGAAATCGAATGGGCTGGAGATGGACTCTATTAAACAGAGCGTCTCCAGGGATGGGAAAACCATCGTTTTAACCCGCAAGGAGTTTCTCCTGCTGTGGCTGCTGGTCTCAAGAGCTGGTGAAATTATTCCCAGAGCGCTCATTGCCAGCGAGGTGTGGGGCATTAATTTTGACAATGAAACTAACACGGTTGATGTCGCCATTCGTCGCCTGCGGGCAAAGGTTGACGATCCTTTCAATACAAAATTGATCGGCACCGTCAGAGGAATGGGCTACAGATTCGGGGCAGAGGAAAAGAGTGAAACCTGAGTTATCCATGACGTTACGTCTGACGTTATCATTTGTGCTGGTAATGGCATTAGCCTGCACCGGCGTCAGCTGGACGCTATACCGGGCGCTAAGCCACGAATTAACATGGCGGGATGATATCACGCTGATTAACCGGGCTGAGCAGATCAGGCAGCTGCTGCTGGATGGTGCTAAAGCAGAGAATCTCCCACTCTATTTTAACCGCATGATGAATACTCATCAGGATATTCTGCTCATCCACTCGCCCAACGCACAGACTATTTCCGTCAACCACACAGGCGTGGATCCCTCGCTGCTGGATGCATTACCTACGCTAAAAAAACCTGCGCTGGCGACAATCGCGAAACGCGATATTGCCGGTACAGAGCTGTCTGCAATACGCATCTCCGCGCTCAGCTATGACCAGCCTGTGACCATTACCGTCGCCAGACTGGCATCAGAGCGGCAATATATGCTGGAACAGTATCGCAATAACAGTATCGTCATCTGCCTTATCGCTATTCTGATCTGTTGTGCCCTCAGTCCGCTATTAATCAGACGTGGCCTGAACGCCATTCACGCACTCAGTCGGTTAACGGCGAATATAGACAGCCGCGGGCTTAGCCAGCCTTTAGATGAAAAAGCGCTGCCCGCTGAGCTGAAACCGCTGGGCAGTGCGTTAAATATTATGCGCCAGAAACTGGCTGACGATTTTACGCGGCTGAATCAGTTTGCTGACGATCTGGCTCATGAATTACGCACGCCGGTGAATATCCTGCTCGGCCATAATCAGGTGGTCTTAAGTAAAGAGCGCACCATTGATGAATATCAGCAGGCGCTGGCGAACAATATCGAAGAGCTTGAGGGTCTTTCTCGCCTGACGGAAAACATCCTTTTCCTCGCTCGCGCTGAGCATAATAATATTCTGCTGAAAAAAGAGGCGATCTCTGCTGCTGATACGATCGGTGATCTGATTGAGTTTCTGGAGTATGACGCAGATGAAAAAAATATCACCTTTGTCAACGCATGCGAGGGGACGCTTCAGGCCGACCGGATCTTACTCCAGCGCGTTTTGTTAAATTTGCTCAGCAATGCAGTCAGATACTCCCCGGAAAATGCCGTTATCCGGGTAGCTACACAGGTGAAAAATAGCGAAACAGTTGTTGAAGTGATCAATCCGGGGAACGAACTAGACGCGCCGGACAAGCTATTTAACCGTTTCTGGCGAGGCGATAACGCCCGACACTCATCCGGTTACGGCCTGGGACTATCGATGGTGAAAGCCATTATGGCGTTACATTCAGGCTCGGCAGAGTACCGTTTTGCCGACGGGTATCACCTCTTCTCCCTGCGTTTTCCAGCCTGAGCGCCGGGCGGCTGTTGCAGCGGTATTTTTTAGCGATTATCCTCTGCGGTTATGAAAACGCCACGAATCCCCATCGCCCTCCAGCAGGCCATTATGCGCAGCCTGCGTGACAAGCTTGCCCAGGCGAACCGTCATCTTGAACGTAGCTATCCTGAACCTACCCTCGTCTATCAGCAGCGCGGCGCGGCGGCGGGTACGGCCTGGCTTGCCAGCTATGAGATCCGGCTCAATCCGGTGCTGCTGCTGGAGAACCAGCAGGCGTTTATTGATGAGGTCGTGCCGCACGAGCTGGCCCACCTGCTGGTATGGAAACACTTTGGCCGCGTTGCGCCGCATGGCAAAGAGTGGAAGTGGATGATGGAGAGCGTGCTTGGCGTGCCTGCCCGTCGTACCCACCAGTTTGAGCTGGCTTCGGTACAACGGAACACCTGGCCTTACCGCTGCGCCTGCCAGCAGCATCAGCTAACCGTGCGCCGCCACAACCGCATTCTGCGTGGCGAAGCGGTCTACCGCTGCGTGCACTGTGGCGAGCCGCTGGTTGCCGAACCGGCACAAGCCTGAACGATCAAACCCTTTTGTGAACTGACTGATTGCATCTGAGAACCGCATTCGCTAGGGTGCGCCTACGTTATGCAATGGAGTTTGTCATGTTCCGCCCTCACCTTCTCACTCTTACCCTGCTGGCAGCCAGCCTCTCCCACACCGCGCTGGCCGAAGGTATCCACAGTTTCGCCCAGGCCAAGGCGGCAGGCGTGAAGATCAATGCCGACGCGCCGGGGGATTTCTACTGCGGCTGCACCATTATCTGGCAAGGCAAAAAGGGCGTTGTCGATCTCGCCTCCTGCGGCTACAAGGTGCGTAAAAATGCCAACCGCGCCAGCCGCATCGAGTGGGAACACGTGGTGCCCGCCTGGCAGTTTGGCCACCAGCGCCAGTGCTGGCAGGATGGCGGGCGCAAAAACTGCTCGAAAGATCCGATCTACCGCCAGATGGAGAGCGACATGCATAACCTGCAGCCCGCCGTTGGCGAGGTCAACGGCGATCGCGGCAACTTTATGTACAGCCAGTGGAACGGCGGCGAGGGCCAGTACGGCCAGTGCGACATGAAGGTCGACTTCAAAGAGAAGATGGCCGAACCGCCAGCCCGCGCCCGCGGCGCCATCGCCCGCATCTACTTCTATATGCGCGATCGCTACTCGCTGTCACTCTCCCGCCAGCAGACGCAGTTGTTTGAGGCCTGGAACAAGATCTATCCGGTCACGCCCTGGGAGTGCGAGCGCGACAGGCGGATCAATAAGGTTCAGGGCAACCCCAATCCCTACGTGCAGCGCGCTTGTCAGGGGTGAAAGAGCTACCTACACTAGCGGCATCTTGTTAACCGTGCGGCAGCCTTGCCGCACTCTCTATCCCGGACGATGTTTTCATGCGTAAACCCCGCATTTATCACCCTGAATCCCTTACCGTTGGCCAGCAGGTTGCACTGAGCGACGATGCAGCAAACCACGTTGGCCGCGTGCTGCGCATGGGCGCAGGCCAGGCATTGCAGCTTTTTGACGGCAGCAACCAGCTTTTTGAGGCGGAGATCCTGCGCGCTGATAAGAAGAGCGTGGTGGTCAATCTACTGTCAGGCGAGACTGACGATCGCGAGTCGCCGCTGCATATCCATCTCGGCCAGGTGATGTCCCGGGGCGAAAAGATGGAATTTACCATCCAGAAATCGATCGAACTGGGAGTAAGCCTCATTACGCCACTTTTTTCTGAGCGCTGCGGGGTTAAACTGGATCCTGAACGTCTGAACAAGAAGATCCAGCAGTGGCAGAAGATCGCCATTGCTGCCTGCGAGCAGTGTGGCCGCAACCGGATCCCGGAGATACGTCCGGCAATGGATCTGGAAGCCTGGTGCGCCGAGCCTGAGGATGGGCTAAAGCTGAACCTGCACCCGCGCGCCAGCGCCAGCATCAATACGCTGCCGCTGCCGGTTGAGCGCGTGCGGCTGCTGATTGGCCCGGAAGGCGGCCTGACGGCGAATGAGATCGCCATGACCGCACAGTATCAGTTTACTGATATTCTGTTAGGACCACGCGTCTTGCGCACTGAAACGACCGCGCTCACCGCCATTACCGCACTTCAGGTGCGTTTCGGTGATTTAGGGTAAAACTGGCTACAGGTTTAAACGGAGAAAGCGAATGATTAAGCTCGGCATTGTGATGGATCCCATCGCAAGCATTAACATCAAGAAAGACTCCAGCTTTGCCATGCTGCTGGAAGCGCAGCGTCGTGGCTACGAGCTGCACTATATGGAGATGGCGGATCTCTATCTGATTAACGGCCAGGCCCGCGCACGCACGCGCCTCCTGAGCGTAGAGCAGAACTACGACCAGTGGTATACGTTCAACGGCGAGCAGGATATCGAGCTGGCCGATCTTGACGTGGTGCTGATGCGTAAGGATCCGCCTTTTGATACCGAATTTGTCTATGCCACCTATATCCTCGAGCGCGCGGAAGAGAAAGGGACGCTGATCGTCAACAAGCCCCAGAGCCTGCGCGACTGCAACGAGAAGCTGTTCACCGCCTGGTTCCCGGAGCTGACCCCGGAAACGCTGGTCACCCGCAATAAGGCGCAGATTAAGGCGTTCTGGCAGAAGCATACCGACATCATCCTGAAACCGCTGGATGGCATGGGCGGCGCGTCTATTTTCCGCGTAAAAGAGGGCGATCCGAACCTCGGCGTGATTACCGAAACGCTGACCGAGCATGGTAGCCGTTACTGCATGGCGCAGAACTATCTGCCGGCGATCAAAGACGGCGACAAGCGCGTGCTGGTGGTCGATGGCGAACCCGTCCCATACTGCCTGGCGCGTATCCCGCAGGGCGGCGAAACCCGTGGCAATCTGGCCGCCGGGGGGCGTGGTGAACCGCGACCGTTAACCGACAGCGACTGGGATATCGCCCGTCGCGTCGCGCCTACCCTGAAGGCCAAAGGGCTGATCTTTGTCGGTCTTGATATCATTGGCGATCGCCTGACCGAGATCAACGTCACCAGCCCGACCTGCATCCGTGAAATCGAAGCGGAGTTCCCGGTCTCCATTACCGGCATGCTGATGGACGCCATCGAAAAGCGTCTCGGCCACTAAATTCAGCACGCCCGTAACGGCCTGTTTGCAGGTGAAAGACCCGGAATTGCGATCCACAGGGATAGCAAAGCTGGGGCTTTCACCGCATACTGGGTGCTTGTTGCTTTTTGAACCAGGAACAGAACCTCTGACAATGAATTTACAGCATCACTTTCTGATTGCCATGCCTGCTCTCCAGGATCCCTTCTTCCGCCGCGCCGTGGTCTATATCTGCGAATATAACGAAGATGGCGCGATGGGGATCATCATCAATAAGCCGCTGGAAAACCTGAAGGTCGAAGGGGTACTGGAGAAGCTTAAGATCAACCCAGAGGGGCGCGACCCGGCGATCCGTCTGGATAAACCGGTGCTGCTCGGCGGCCCGCTGGCGGAGGATCGCGGCTTTATCCTGCATACGCCGCCGGCGAAGTTCTCCTCAAGCATCCGCATCTCGGACAACACGGTGATCACCACCTCCCGGGACGTGCTGGAGACGCTGGGTACCGACGAGCAGCCCGCCGAGGTGCTGGTAGCGCTCGGCTACTCCTCATGGGAGAAGGGCCAGCTTGAGCAGGAGATCCTCGACAACGCATGGCTTACTGCCCCGGCGGATCAGAACATCCTGTTTAAGACGCCTATCGCTGACCGCTGGCGCGATGCGGCAAAGCTGATCGGCATCGATATCTCGACCATGCCCGGCGTAGCGGGACATGCCTGATGAGCGACACTCTGTTAGCCTTTGACTTCGGCACTAAAAGCATCGGCGTGGCGATTGGCCAGCGCGTAACCGGCACCGCCCGCCCGCTGGCGGCGCTGAAGGCGCAAAACGGCACCCCAGACTGGAACCTGATTGAGCGCCTGCTAAAAGAGTGGCAGCCCGATGAGGTCGTGGTCGGTCTGCCCCTGAATATGGACGGCAGCGAGCAGCTGCTTACCGCCCGGGCGCGCAACTTTGCCAATAAGATCCATGGCCGCTTCGGGGTGCGTATTGCTCTGCATGACGAGCGTCTGAGCACCGTTGAAGCCCGCTCCGGACTCTTCGCCCATGGCGGCTACCGGGCGCTGAACAAAGGCAGCGTAGACTCCGCCTCGGCGGTGATCATCCTCGAAAGCTACTTCGAACAGCACGCCTGATCCCCACCCTGCTCCCCCAGCCTCCCGGCAGCAACCCGCTGCTGGCGGCTCTGGCGGAAGGTTTGCATCCCTGCCTGCTGTCCGGTCTGCATCAGGCCAGGCAGCTGGTGCGTTTTACCGTCGCGTATCAGGTTCGCTACCGCCGGGGTATTAACCAGCAGCTCAAACAGCGCCACGCGCCCGCCCTGCTTATCTGCCTCCAGCTTTTGCGCCATCACTGCCTGCAGGCTGCCCGCCAGCTGGCTGCGCACCCAGGCTTTCTCCTCGGCAGGAAAGGTGTCGATTAGCCGCTCTATCGCCTGAGCTGCACCACGGGTATGCAGCGTCGCCAGCACCAGATGCCCGGTCTCAGCGGCGGTCAGCGCCAGACGTATGGTCTCGCCGTCGCGCAGCTCACCGATCAGGATCACATCCGGATCTTCACGCAGGGCGGCGCGTAGGCCATCAGCAAACGACGGGCAGTGCTGGCCTATCTCCCGCTGCTCAATCAGGCACTGCGCCCCCCGATGAACAAACTCTACCGGATCCTCGAGGGTCAAAATATGCCCTGCCAGGCGGTGGTTGAGGTAGTCCACCATCGCCGCCAGGGTCGTGGATTTACCGCTGCCGGTTGCGCCGGTGACCAGCACCAGCCCGCTGTCGCAGGCGAGGATCTGCTCCAGCGCAGGCGGGGCATCCAGGGCATAAAGCTTCGGACAGTCGTTGGGCAGCAGGCGCAGCGCCAGCGAGATGCCACGATGGTGCATAAAGGCGCTGGCCCGCAGCCGCTGCTGGTTTGCCAGCTCAAGGGCAAAGTCCACCTGCCGGTTGGCCCACCACTCACCCTGCTGCTCGTCGGTCAGCGCCTCGCGAAGGATCGCCTCAATGTCCGGAGGTGGAAACGGGGCATCTTCAAGCAGACCCTGCCTGCGCCAGCGCGGCGGCCAGGTGCTGCACAGGTGTAGATCCGAGACGTTATGCTTTACACTAAGGGCCACTATTTCTTCCATATCCATGATTAAGCCTCCGGGAAAGATGAACGATATCGCGCATAACCTGGCACAGGTCCGGGACAAAATCTCAGCCGCTGCGCTACGCTGCGGCCGTGCTTCAGAAGATGTTGCTCTGCTTGCAGTCAGCAAAACCAAACCTGCGAGCGCTGTCGCAGAGGCCATCGACGCCGGACAGCGCGCTTTTGGCGAAAACTATGTTCAGGAAGGGGTGGATAAGATTCGCCACTTTCAGGAGCAGGGAGTAACGGGGCTGGAATGGCACTTTATTGGACCTTTACAGTCCAACAAAAGCCGCCTGGTGGCCGAGCACTTTGACTGGTGTCATACCGTCGATCGCCTGCGCATTGCCAGCCGACTGAGCGACCAGCGCCCGGCCGGCATGCCGCCGCTTAACATCCTGATTCAAATCAATATTAGCGATGAAGAGAGCAAGTCTGGTATTCCGCTTGCCGAGCTGGATGCTCTTGCCGCGCAGGTGGCAGCGCTGCCGGGCATCTGCCTGCGTGGGCTGATGTCGATCCCCGCCCCCGTGTCAACTTATGAAAGGCAGTTTGCGGTGGCACGGCAAATGGCTGTAGCATTTGACGCGCTTAAATTGCGCTACCCGACGGTAGATACGCTCTCTCTGGGGATGAGCGACGATATGGAAGCCGCCATCGCGGCGGGCAGCACCCTGGTACGCATCGGCACCGCCATATTTGGTGCTCGTGACTATACAAAAAATTAAGGAAAACTGAGGAACGCCATGAAGACGTTGACTTTCCTGCTCTCAACGGTAATTGAGCTTTATACGATGGTGCTGCTGTTACGGGTCTGGATGCAGTGGGCCCGCGTGGATTTTTATAACCCTTTCTCACAGTTTATCGTGAAGATCACCCAGCCGGTGGTGGGGCCGCTGCGCCGCATTATTCCGGCCATGGGCCCGCTCGACAGCGCTTCGGTGCTGCTGGCGCTTGTCCTCTGCGTGCTGAAGGCTATCGTGCTGTTTATGGTGGTGACCTTCCAGCCGATCATCTGGATTGCCGCCGTGCTGATCCTGCTGAAAACCATCGGCCAGCTGATCTTCTGGGTGCTGCTGCTGATGGCGATCATGAGCTGGGTCAGCCAGGGACGTAGCCCGGTTGAGTTTGTGCTGATGCAGCTCGCCGATCCGCTGCTGCGCCCTATCCGCCGTCTGCTGCCCTCCATGGGTGGGATCGATTTCTCGCCGATGATCCTGGTTCTGCTGCTCTATGTGATTAACATGGGGATCGCCGAGCTGTTGCAGGGCACGGGGAATATGCTGCTGCCGGGGCTGTGGATGGCGCTCTAAGCGCCGCCTGCCGTGGTGTAAATGAATCAGGATTTAACTATGCAAAAAGTAGTTCTTGCTACCGGCAACGCCGGTAAAGTGCGCGAGCTGGCCTCGCTGCTTAACGATTTTGGTCTCGACGTGGTGGCGCAAACCGAGCTGGGCGTCGAGTCTGCCGAGGAAACCGGGCTGACCTTCATCGAGAATGCGATCATCAAAGCGCGCCATGCTGCGCAGGTGACCGGCCTGCCGGCGATTGCCGACGATTCCGGGCTGGCGGTTGATGCCCTCGGCGGCGCGCCAGGGATCTACTCCGCGCGCTTTGCCGGTGTAGATGCCACCGACCAGCAGAACCTTGATAAGCTGCTGGTTGAGCTGCAGGACGTACCCGACAGCGAACGCCAGGCGCAGTTCCACTGCGTGCTGGTCTATATGCGCCATGCTGACGATCCGACCCCGCTGGTGTGCCACGGCAGCTGGCAGGGCACTATCGCCCGTGCGCCTGCGGGCAGCGGCGGCTTTGGCTACGATCCTATCTTCGTTGTGCCGGAGGCAGGCAAAACCGCTGCCGAGCTGACCGCGGACGAGAAGCGCGCCGCTTCCCACCGTGGCCAGGCGCTGAAACTGTTACTGGAAGCCCTGCGTAATGGCTGATTTGCCACCTCTGAGCCTTTACATCCATATCCCCTGGTGCGTGCAGAAGTGTCCTTACTGCGACTTCAACTCGCACGCGCTGAAAGGGGAAGTTCCCCATGACGACTACGTTCAGCATCTGCTGAGCGATCTCGACGCCGATGCGCCCTGGGCACAGGGGCGTGAGGTTAAGACGATCTTCATTGGCGGCGGGACACCGAGCCTGCTCTCTGGCCCGGCGATGCAGACCCTGCTCGACGGCGTGCGGGCGCGCCTCAATCTGGCCGCTGACGCGGAGATCACCATGGAGGCCAACCCCGGCACGGTGGAGGCCGACCGTTTCGTCGACTACCAGCGCGCGGGGGTTAACCGTATCTCTATTGGCGTGCAGAGCTTTAGCGAAACCAAGCTGACGCGGCTGGGACGTATCCACGGCCCCGAAGAGGCGAAACGCGCTGCCCGGCTGGCAACGGGATTAGGGCTGCGCAGCTTTAACCTCGATCTGATGCACGGCCTGCCGGACCAGACCCTGGAAGAGGCGCTGGACGATCTGCGTCAGGCGATTGCCCTGAACCCACCGCATCTCTCCTGGTATCAGTTGACCATTGAGCCGGGCACGCTGTTTGGATCCCGCCCGCCGGTGCTGCCGGATGACGATTCGCTGTGGGAGATTTTCGAGCAGGGCCATCAGCTGCTGACGGCGGCGGGTTACCGCCAGTATGAGACGTCGGCCTATGCGAAGCCGGGCTATCAGTGCCAGCATAACCTGAACTACTGGCGCTTTGGCGACTATCTTGGCATCGGCTGCGGCGCGCACGGCAAGGTGACCTTCCCCGATGGACGCATTTTACGCACCGCCAAAACGCGCCATCCGCGTGGCTATATGCAGGGAACCTATCGCGATCGGCAGCATGAGGTTGAAGCCGCCGACAAGCCGTTTGAGTTCTTTATGAACCGTTTCCGCCTGCTGGAGCCTGCCCCACGGGCTGACTTTACCCGCTACACCGGGCTGGATGAGTCAGCGATCCGTCCGCAGGTCGAGCGTGCTTTAGCACTCAACTATGTGACCGAGTCCGCTGACGCGTGGCAGATAACGGAGCACGGCAAGCTGTTTTTAAACTCGCTGCTGGAGCTGTTTCTCGCTGAATAGCGTGGTCAAGCTCGTGCCAGCATCGGCACGAGCTACACCGACGCGCCAGGCTATTTAAAACCCTTCTGCTCTTTGATTAGCTCGTAAGCTTTCTGAATCTCCTGCGCTTTCTGCTTCGCCATCTCCATCATCTCCGGCGGCAGCCCTTTCGCCACCAGCTTATCCGGATGGTGCTCGCTCATCAGCTTGCGGTAGGCACGCTTGATGGTGGCCGCGTCATCGCCAGGCTTCACGCCCAGCACGTTACAGGCATCTTCCAGAGTTGGTCCGCGTTGGGCCTGCTGCCAGCCGCCGTTGGACTGCTGCTGCCCGTGGAAGCCGCCGCCAAACTGTGCTCCGCCCTGCATCATGCGCAGGAACTGATCGAACTGGACGCGGGAAATCCCTAGCTCCTCGGCGATGACGTACAGCACCGCCCGCTCGTTCGGGTGCAGCGAGCCATCAGCGAACGCGGCCTGGATCTGAATTTCCAGAAACATCCTAATTAGATCGAAGCGGCCAAAGCAGACGCTGCGAAACTGACGCATCTTCTCCCGCAGCGGATAGTTGTCGGTTTTGCCGACGCGAAAGGCCTGCTGGGCAAAGGCGCGTGAATCGCCGTGCAGATTGAGCCGATCCATAAACAGGCTTGCCACCTGAATATCCGCTTCGGTGACGCGCCCCTTGGATTTGGTCAGGTGCCCCATCACCTCAAAGGTGGTGGCAAAAAAGAGCGTCTGCCGCTCGCGCTGGTTGGCAAAAAACGCCATTTTGCGGCTGCGCGCCTTGTCAAACATGTGCCCAATGAGTAAGCCGAGGACCACGCCCCAGAAACCGCCGCCCATCATTAATGCGATGGCGACGCCAATCACTTTTCCCCAATACTGCATATACTCCCCAAATGGTCATGCTGTCGGCTAAGATTTGCATTATCATACCCGTCATTCTATGCCGTGCACAGGCACAGCCTTCTCTACCAGGCTCGAAAGCGGGCAGGATTAACACTAGCGCTGTGAAGGTGAGTAAGTTAGTCTCTGAGCGCTTGCAAGCTGAAAAGCCACTGATGACGGAACAACAAATACAACGTATGAAAAAACGTATTCCCACCCTTCTGGCCACAATGATTGGCACAGCCCTGTACAGTCAGCAGGGGCTGGCAGCCGATCTCGCCTCGCAGTGTCTGCTGGGCGTCCCGAGCTACAACCGTCCTCTGGTAGAGGGCGAACCTAACCAGCTGCCTGTCACCATTAACGCCGATAATGCGAAAGGTGACTATCCTGAAGATGCCGTATTTACCGGCAACGTGGATGTCCAGCAGGGTAACAGCCGCCTGCAGGCAGATGAGATGCAGCTTCACCAGCAGCAGCCGGAGGGTCAGACCGATCCGGTTCGTACCGTCGATGCGCTGGGCAACGTGCACTACGACGATAACCAGGTGATCCTGAAGGGACCAAAAGCCTGGGCTAACCTGAACACCAAAGATACCAACGTCTGGAACGGCGACTATCAGCTGGTAGGTCGTCAGGGACGCGGCACCGCCGATCTCATGAAGCAGCGCGGCGAGAACCGTTACACCATTCTGGATAACGGGACCTTTACCTCCTGTCTGCCAGGGTCGAATACCTGGAGCGTGGTGGGTAGCGAAGTGATCCAGGATCGCGAAGAGCAGGTCGCGGAGATCTGGAACGCGCGCTTTAAACTGGGTCCGGTTCCGGTGTTCTACAGCCCCTATCTGCAGCTGCCGATTGGCGACAAACGCCGCTCCGGCTTCCTGATCCCGAACGCCAGATACAGCTCCAAGAACTACTTTGAGTTTACGCTGCCGTACTACTGGAACATTGCGCCGAACTTCGATGCCACCATTACGCCGCACTATATGGACAAGCGGGGCAGCATTCAGTGGCAGAACGAATTTCGCTACCTGACCCAGGCGGGTATGGGCCTGATGGAGTTTGACTACCTGCCGTCAGATGATGTCTTTAAAGAAGACTATCCCGCTGAGTCTGATAAGCACCGCTGGCTCTTCTACTGGCAGCACGCTGGCGTAATGGATCAGGTATGGCGCTTCAATATCGACTATACCAAGGTCAGCGATCCATACTACTTCAACGACTTTACCTCGACCTACGGATCCAGCACCGACGGCTACGCTACGCAGAAATTCAGCGTCGGCTACGCGCTGGATAACTTCGACGCCACGGTGACGACCAAACAGTTCCAGGTCTTTGACGCCGAGCACAGCAACTCCTACGCCGCTCAGCCGCAGCTGGATGTGAACTACTACCAGAACGACGTCGGTCCGTTTGATACGCATATCTATGGCCAGGCGGTGCATTTCTCCAATACCAACTCGGATCTGCCGGAAGCCACCCGTCTGCATCTGGAGCCGACGATTAACCTGCCGCTCTCTAACCGGTGGGGCAGCGTCAACACCGAAGCCAAGCTGCTGGCAACCCACTACCAGCAGACAAATCTCGAAGATTACAACCTGGCGAACGGCACCGACTATAAAGACTCGGTAAACCGCGTGATGCCGCAGTTTAAGGTGGACGGCAAGCTGATCTTTGAGCGTGATATGAACTGGCTGGCGGGCTATAGCCAGACCCTGGAGCCACGCGCCCAGTATCTCTACGTGCCTTACCGCGACCAGAGCCATATCCAAAACTATGATTCGTCTCTGCTGCAGTTTGACTACGGCGGCCTGTTCCGTGACCGAACCTACGGTGGCCTCGACCGCATCGCATCAGCGAACCAGGTGACGACCGGCGTCACATCGCGCGTATACGATCAGGAATCCATTGAACGTTTTAACATTTCCGTGGGTCAAATCTACTACTTCACCGAGTCCCGTACCGGTGATGACAGGATCCAATGGGAAGAAGACGATCAGACCGGATCGCTGGTCTGGGCGGGCGACACCTACTGGCGCATGAGTGAACGCTGGGGCCTGCGCGGTGGTGTGCAGTACGATACGCGCCTCGACAACGTAGCTAACGGTAATGCGACGCTGGAGTACCGCCGCGACGAGGATCGGGTTCTGCAGCTGAACTACCGCTACGCCAGCGAGGAGTATATTCAGGCGACGCTGCCAAACTACGCTTATGCCCCTCAGACCAAAGACGGTATTTCTCAGGTGGGTGGAGTGGCAAGCTGGCCGATCGTCGATCGCTGGTCTGTGGTCGGAGCCTACTACTTCGACACCAAACAGAACAAAGCCGCCGATCAGATGCTCGGTTTGCAGTACAACTCCTGCTGCTACGCTATCCGCTTCGGCTACGAGCGTAAACTCAACGGCTGGGGACCTGCACCGACAGAGAGCGTCTACGACAACGTCGTCGGCTTTAACATCGAGCTGCGCGGCCTTAGCTCCAACTACGGGCTGGGTACGCAGCAGATGCTGCGTTCGAACATTCTGCCTTATAGTAGCTCTTTGTAATGTAATTGCTTAGTTATGAAGTAGATTGGTTATGAAGTTGATTTGCCACGTAATCCGCATTGCGGTTAATTGAAATGGAAAAAGTATGAAGAACTGGAAAACGCTGCTTCTCGGTATCGCCATGGTGGCGAATACCAGCTTCGCCGCGCCGCAGGTTGTCGATAAAGTCGCTGCCGTCGTTAATAACGGTGTTGTACTGGAAAGTGACGTTGATGGTTTGATGCAATCCGTAAAGCTTAACGCCGGTCAGGCGGGTCAGCAGCTTCCTGACGATGCCACGCTGCGTCATCAGATCCTGGAGCGTCTGATCATGGATCAAATCATTCTGCAGATGGGCACCAAGATGGGTGTCAAAGTCACCGATGAGCAGCTCGATCAGGCTATTGCCAATATCGCCAAGCAGAACAACATGTCGTTGGATCAGATGCGTAGCCGCCTGGCCTATGACGGTATGGACTACAACACCTACCGCAGCCAGATCCGCAAGGAGATGCTGATTTCCGAGGTGCGTAACAACGAGGTGCGCCGCCGCATTACTATTCTGCCGCAGGAAGTAGACTCTCTTGCCCAGCAGGTGGGTAACCAGAACGACGCCAGCACCGAGCTGAATCTGAGCCACATTCTGATCCCGCTGCCGGAAAACCCAACCTCCGATCAGGTTAACGAGGCGGAGAGCCAGGCACGCTCTATCATTGAGCAGGCGCGTGGCGGCGATGACTTTGGCAAACTGGCGATCACCTACTCTGCCGATCCGCAGGCGCTGAAAGGCGGCGAGATGGGCTGGGGACGTATTCAGGAACTGCCTTCTATCTTCGCCCAGCCGCTAAGCACGGCGAAAAAAGGCGACATTATCGGACCGATCCGTTCCGGCGTCGGCTTCCATATTCTGAAGGTGAACGACCTGCGTGGCCAGAGCAAAAGCATCTCCGTGACTGAAGTTCACGCGCGCCATATTCTGCTGAAGCCGTCGCCGATCATGACCGATGACCAGGCCCGCGTGAAGCTGGAGCAGATCGCAGCGGATATTAAGAGCGGTAAGACCAGCTTTGCTGCAGCGGCAAAATCCTTCTCCCAGGATCCCGGCTCGGCTAACCAGGGCGGCGATCTCGGCTGGGCGGCAGCGGATGTTTTCGATCCGGCCTTCCGCGATGCGCTGATGAAGCTGAACAAAGGCCAGATGAGCGCCCCGGTGCACTCCTCCTTTGGCTGGCACCTGATCGAACTGCTGGACACGCGTAACGTGGATAAAACCGACGCCGCGCAGAAGGATCGTGCCTACCGCATGCTGATGAACCGTAAATTCTCTGAAGAGGCGGCCAGCTGGATGCAGGAGCAGCGCGCCAGCGCCTACGTTAAGATCCTGAGCAACTAATGAACGTTCAACGCATCGTTATCACCCCCGGCGAACCCGCCGGGATTGGTCCGGAGCTGGTAGTCCAGCTGGCCCAGCGCGACTGGCCCATGGCGCTGGTAGTTTGTGCCGACCCGCAGTTGTTAACTGACCGGGCGGCACAGCTTGGTCTGCCGCTGACCCTGCTCCCCTACGATGCAGACCAGCCCGCGCAGCCGCAGCGCGCCCGCACCCTGACGGTGCTGCCCGTTACCCTGCGTGCGGCGGTTGTTCCCGGCCAGCTTAGCGTAGCTAACGGTGGTTACGTTGTTGATACCCTTGCCCGCGCCTGTGACGGCTGCCTGAACGGTGAATTTGCTGCCCTGGTCACCGGCCCGGTACACAAAGGGGTGATTAACGATGCCGGCGTACCCTTTACCGGGCACACCGAGTTTTTTGAAGAGCGTTCCGGCACAGCAAAAGTGGTAATGATGCTGGCGACCGAGGCGCTGCGCGTGGCGCTGGCGACGACCCACCTGCCGCTACGGGAGGTGGCGGATGCCATTACCCCGACGCTGCTGCGCGATGTCATCACCATTCTGTATCGCGATCTGCAAAACAAGTTCGGCATTGCCCATCCGCACGTGCTGGTCTGCGGCCTGAACCCGCACGCTGGCGAAGGTGGCCATATGGGCAGCGAAGAGATAGACACTATCATTCCGCTGCTTGAGGAGCTGCGCGCCCAGGGGATGAACCTCAGCGGCCCGCTGCCTGCGGATACGCTTTTCCAGCCAAAATATCTCGATCGCGCCGATGCGGTGCTGGCGATGTATCACGATCAGGGCCTGCCCGTGCTAAAATACCAGGGCTTTGGCCGCGGTGTGAACATTACGCTCGGTTTACCCTTTATTCGCACATCCGTAGACCACGGCACCGCATTAGAACTTGCGGGCCAGGGGAAAGCCGATGTCGGCAGTTTTATTACGGCGCTTAATCTCGCCATCAAAATGATTACTAATACTCAATGAATAGCAGAGTCCATCAGGGGCACCTGGCCCGTAAACGTTTCGGGCAAAACTTCCTTAACGATAAATTTGTCATCGACAGCATTGTATCAGCCATTAATCCGCAAAAAGGCCAGGCCATGGTTGAAATCGGTCCCGGCCTCGCCGCGCTGACCGAGCCGGTAGGCGAGCGCCTGGACGAGCTGACCGTCATCGAGCTGGATCGCGATCTGGCTGCGCGCCTGCAAACGCATCCGTTCCTTGGGCCGAAGCTGACCATCTATCAGCAAGATGCCATGACCATGAACTTTGGTGAGCTATCTCAGACCCTGGGTCAGCCGCTGCGCGTCTTTGGTAACCTGCCCTATAACATCTCTACACCGTTAATGTTCCACCTGTTTAGCTATACTGATGCCATCGCCGATATGCACTTCATGCTGCAAAAAGAGGTGGTGAATCGTCTGGTTGCAGGCCCGAACAGCAAAGCGTATGGCCGTTTAAGCGTAATGGCACAATACTATTGTCAGGTGATCCCGGTGCTGGAAGTTCCGCCGACGGCCTTTACGCCGCCGCCTAAAGTAGACTCTGCGGTGGTGCGCCTGGTACCGCATGCCACTATGCCGCACCCGGTAAAAGAGGTTCGCGTTCTGAGCCGCATTACCACCGAAGCGTTTAACCAACGCCGTAAAACCATTCGTAACAGCCTCGGCAATCTGTTTACGCCGGAGGTGTTAACCTCGTTGGGTATTGATCCGGCGGTGCGGGCAGAAAATATCTCTGTCGCCCAGTACTGCCAGATGGCAAACTACCTGACAGATAACGCGCCGCCGAAGGAGAGTTAAGCCATGATCAATTCGCCCCGGGTATGTGTTCAGGTACAAAGCGTCTATATCGAATCGCAGTCGGCACCCGACGAACAGCGCTATGTTTTCGCCTACACGGTGACCATCCGTAACCTGGGACGCACGCCCGTGCAGCTGCTAGGGCGCTACTGGCTTATCACTAACGGCAATGGCCGTGAAACCGAGGTACAGGGCGAAGGTGTGGTTGGCGTCCAGCCGCACATTGCCCCCGGCGAAGAGTATCAATACACCAGCGGAGCGGTTATCGAAACGCCGCTGGGTACCATGCAGGGCCACTATGAGATGATCGATGCCGAGGGCAAGCCGTTCCGCATCGCCATACCGGTCTTCCGACTTGCCGTTTCAACTCTCATTCATTAATCCATGTCAACATATCTTATTGGCGACGTTCATGGTTGCTACGATGAACTGATCGCATTGTTAAAACAGGTCGCGTTTGATCCTAAAACCGATACCCTCTGGTTAACGGGCGATCTGGTTGCGCGCGGCCCGGCATCGCTGAAGGTGCTGCGCTTTGTTAAGTCCTTAGGGGACAGCGTGCGCATCGTGCTGGGCAACCATGACCTGCACCTGCTGGCGGTGTTTGCCGGCATCAGTAAAAATAAACCGAAGGATCGTATTACGCCGCTGCTGGAAGCACCGGATGCCGATGAGCTGCTGAACTGGCTGCGTCGCCAGCCGCTGCTGCAGGTAGACGAAGAGAAAAAGCTGGTGATGGCGCACGCGGGGATCACTCCCCAGTGGGATCTGCCGACGGCTCAGGCCTGCGCCCGGGATGCTGAAGCGGTGCTCGCCAGCGACTCCTACCCGCTCTTTTTAGATGCGATGTATGGCGACCTGCCCAACAACTGGAGCCAGGATCTAACCGGTCTGGCGCGCCTGCGCTTTATCACCAACGCCTTTACGCGGATGCGCTACTGCTTCCCGAATGGCCAGCTGGACATGTACTGCAAAGATATGCCGGACAACGCCCCTGCCCCGCTGAAGCCATGGTTTGTGATCCCAGGCCCGGTGACCCAGGAGTACAGCGTGGTGTTTGGTCACTGGGCGTCGCTGGAGGGGAAAGGCACACCGGAGGGCGTCTACGCCCTCGATACCGGCTGCTGCTGGGGTGGCGTTCTGACCTGCCTGCGTTGGGAAGATAAAGCCTACTTTACCCAGGCGTCGAGCCGCCATCTGGATCTGGGCGAAGGTGAGGTGGTTGCTTCGTAATGTTCTCCCCGGCGACGCTGCGCTTGCCGGGGATACGCGTTAACGACGCTCGAGGATCTCAAAGCAGTAGCTGTGGGAGTTCTGCGCGTCGGCATCGTGAAACTCGCTAAAGGTGGACTCCCAGTCGTCCGGCTCGTAGTCCGGGAAGTGAGTATCTCCTTCCACTTCCGCATCGATATGCGTCAGATAGAGGCGCTGGGCCTGCGGCAAAAACTGCTCGTAAATACGCCCACCACCGATCACCATAATCTCTTCCGCATCGCCACAGGCGGCAATTGCATCCTCAATAGAGCTAACCCACTGGACACGGTCGTCACTGCCCGGCTGGCTGCTGATGACAATGTTTTTACGACCCGGCAGCGGACGTCCGATGGACTCCCAGGTCAGGCGGCCCATCACCACCGGTTTGTTTAACGTATTGCGTTTAAACCAGGCGAGATCGGCAGGCAAATTCCACGGCATGGCGTTTTCCATACCAATTACGCGATCGATCGCTAACGCCGCAATCAGACTGATCATTGTATATATCCCGGAGCTAAAAATTGTCGCCACTATACGGAAAGCGCTGACGCTCGTCGACTGGCGGCAAGGTAAAGGGAACGAAAATTTTTCATTCTGCTGGCAGGCCCGCAGTTGCCTCCGGGCCGCCAGCGTAGATGATTAAACCGTCGGCTTCGCCTGCGGCTCGTCGCTGGCATCGCCGGAGTGTTTACCCTCCTCCGTACCCTGCCAGCCGTGCCGCTGGGTATGAGAGAGGTGCGCCCGATCCTCGGTGATGATCTCCGTCAGCATCGCGCTGGTGCGTTTGAATACCGCGGCTCGCGCCTGGGTATCGTCCTCACCCTGAACCATCTCCTCTATCATGTCTGAATTATAGCGGCGAAATAGATCGGCGCGCTCCCGAGCCTCATACTCTCCCAGCCCAAGGCTCTCCAGCGCCAGGCGGCCGGTACGCAGTGCGCCTTCAAAGGTTTCACGCTCTGGACGCTCTACGCCCGCCTGGCGCAGACGAATAAAGTGATCGACGTCGCGGGCGCGAGCAACGATCTGCAGATGCGGGAAGTGCTCTTTGACCAGCTCGGTAAGCTGCAGGTTGGCCTTGGGATCGTCAATGGCGTTGATCAGCACCTCGGCCTTGCCCGCCCCGGCGGACTCCAGCAGATCTACGCGAGTCGCATCGCCGTAGAAGACCTTCATACCAAACTTGCGCAGGGTCTCAATATGGTCGGGATCGTGATCGAGTACGACCATTTTCACCCCGCTGGAGAGCAGCAGACGCCCGGCAATCTGTCCGAAACGTCCGAAGCCCGCAATAATGACCCGCGGCTGCTCTTCGTCAATTTCATCCGCCTCACGCTGCTGGCCCGTGGTCTTGCTATCAAGACGGGTGAGCAACACCAGTAGCAGCGGCGTTGCTGCCATTGAGAGCGCCACCGCCAGGGTGAGCGCTTTAGCCCACTCGGGATCGAGCACGTTGGCGCTCTGCGCCGTGCCAAACACCACGAAGGCAAATTCGCTCCCCTGCCCCAGCAGGACCGCGAACCAGCGCCGCTGTTTGCCAGGCACCTTTAACGGTCGGGCTATCAGCCACAGCACCAGGGTTTTAATCACCAGGAAGCCCACCAGCAGGATGATAATGCGTAGCGGGTGCGTCACCAGAGTACCAAAGTCGATAGACATACCGACGCCGATAAAGAACAGCCCCAGCAGCAGGCCTTTAAACGGCTCGATATCGCTCTCCAGCGCATGGCGGTATTCGGAGCTGGCCAGCAGCACTCCGGCCAGGAAGGCCCCCATCGCCATCGACAGCCCGGCCTCTTCCAGCAACAGCCCGAAGCCAAAGACCAGGAATAGCGCGACGGCGCTGAACACTTCCCGCAGGCCAGTGCGAGCGACAAAGCGCAGCGCCGGGCGCGCAACGTAGCGGCCAATCAGCACCACGATAGCCAGCGCGGCGACCACCTTCAGCGCCGAAAGGGTAAAGGCACCCAGGGTAGTGGCCCCGCCACTGGCTGCCAGCAGGGGGATCATCGCCACCAGCGGAATGGCGGCGATATCCTGGAACAGCAGAACGGCAAAGGCGCTGCGTCCCATCTGCGAGACCATCAGGTTACGCTCGTTCATCGCCTGCATGGCGATCGCCGTCGAGGAGAGTCCCAGCGTCAGGCCGATCAGCACCGCGACCTGCCAGCGCAGACCCAGCGCCATACAGAACGCACCCAGCAGCAGGCCACAGACCAGCATTTGCAATGCGCCGCCGCCAAACACCGAGGCGCGTAGCTTCCACAGCCGCTGGGGATCCAGCTCAAGACCGATGACAAACAGCATCAGCACCACGCCGATCTCAGCGAAGTGCAGGATCGACTCGGCGTCGGTGACCAGCCGCAGCCCCCACGGACCAATAATGCAGCCCGCAATCAGATAGCCGAGCACCGAGCCGAGGCCGAGGCGCACCGCAATCGGCACGATCAGCGCCGCCGATCCCAGGTAGATCAGCGCCTGTATCAGGGTATGGCTATCCATGATTCACCTCCTGCCACGCCATCAACCGCTGTTTATAGTGACGCGCCTTGGCATTCAAGGTTTCATCATCGTTGACGAACGTGTTGTGCATAGAGAAAGGGGCCAGCCACTTCATGCCGCAGTAGATTGCCGTGGCCTGTAGGGGCTGCGCCAGGGCTTCAAAGCCTGGGTGCGATCCAATATCGAAGTGATGCTCGCCGCCGCCGGTGGTCACGGCCCACAGCAGATGCTTGCCGTGCAGGGCCGTACCGCCCTCACCGTAGGCCCAGCCGTGGGTCAGGACTTTATCCATCCATAGCTTGAGCAGCGGCGGGACGCTATACCACTGGAGAGGATGCTGCCAGACCACCAGCTCAGCGCGTGATACGGCCTCCTGTTCGGCGGCGATATCGATATTGAAGTCGGGATAGAGTTGGTAAAGCGAGCGGATCTCGACGCCGTCCAGCGTTCCTGCCTGTTCAAGCATCCGCTTATTCGCGTGCGAATGCCGCGGATAGGGATGGGCATAAATAATCAGAATCATTCATTAACCTGTCTAAACTGCACTGTTGTAATGGCAGTGAGTTTAGACAGTTAATGGATGCGCTTACAGAAGAAAGATCCGCTTTGCTTACTCTTTTTCTATCAGCTGGGAGACATCGGACGTTTTGATCTGACGGCTATAGCCCTGCTGGTCAACGTAGCGGGTCATGCCGGTATCTTTATCAATTTCCGGCTTGCCCTGGGTGACAATCATCTCACCGCTTTTGGTCGACATGATGTAGTCGCTGGAGCAGCCCACCAGCGACAGCGATACGGCACCCAGTAACAGAACAGCAGCAATCCTCTTCATAACACTCTCCTAAAATCGTAGAGATGAGAGTGTAGCGAAGCGATATATTATTTAGTATCGCAAAAATATATTAAAATGCTAACGGCGAAGCGATTAGAAATATATTCATCTGAGTTATTATTCATGCAGCAATAATAAAAAAGCCCGGCAGTGTTACACTACCGGGCGTTGGGCGACAAGCTTAAGAATAAAATTAGTTATCGAGTTCGCTCATATTTTTCAGCTGGTCGCGATTGATCTGCTCTGTTTGACCCGTTGCGGCATTTTTATACGACACCATGCCGGTGTCATCATCGACCTGCGGCTTTCCATCAGTAACGATAGTTTTGCCATCGGTCGTTTTCACGGCCTGATTAGAGGAGCAACCTGCTACGGTAAACAACGTTGCTGCGGCTAAAACAGATGCCATAAGAGTGCGCTTTTGCATGGTGTTCTCCCTGCTTTTCAGTGATTTTCAGTGGTCTTCCTGATTAAAGGTAGACTATTTGTCTGATGTTTCAGGAGAATACAGAACACTCTTATACGCCAGGCAATAACACAATGCCGTAACTGCTTAAAATGAAAAAACCCGCCGGAGCGGGTTTTGGCAACATAGCAGGACGCTTATTTAGCGATCTGGGCGTGCATCTCCTGTACGGAGGTGACTTTCTCGGTAGCATCTGCATTCAGCGCCATCGCCGTGGCGAAGCCGCCGTTCAGCGTGGTGTCGTAGTGCACTTTGTACTGCAGGGCGCTGCGGCGGATCAGTTTGGAGTCCTCAATCGCCTGACGGCCTGCGGTAGTGTTGATGATGTAGGTGTACTCGCCATTCTTGATACGATCCTGAATGTGCGGACGACCTTCATGCACCTTGTTCACCAGACGCGGGTTGATACCGGCCTCGCCCAGCACAATTGCCGTGCCGTGGGTGGCATCCAGCTCAAAGCCGAACTTCAGCAGCTTGGCGGCCAGGTCTACTACGCGCTCTTTATCACCTTCGCGTACGGAGAGCAGCGCCCGGCCCTGTTTCTTCATGGTCGAGTTACTGCCCAGCTGCGCCTTGGCAAACGCCTCGGCAAAGGTGCGGCCTACGCCCATGACCTCACCGGTAGAGCGCATCTCTGGCCCTAACAGCGGATCCACGCCAGGGAACTTGTTGAACGGCAACACGACCTCTTTCACCGAGTAGTACGGCGGGATAATCTCTTTAGTCACGCCCTGCTCGGCCAGAGTTTTACCTGCCATTACCCGCGCTGCCACCTTCGCCAGCGGCACGCCGGTGGCTTTGGAGACGAACGGTACGGTACGCGCCGCGCGTGGGTTGACCTCAATCAGGTAAACTTCGTTGTCTTTCACCGCGAACTGCACGTTCATCAGGCCGCGCACCTGCAGCTCGAAGGCCAGCTTTTGCACCTGCTGGCGCATCACGTCCTGGATCTCCTGGCTCAGGGTGTAAGCCGGCAGTGAACAGGCCGAGTCACCTGAGTGCACGCCCGCCTGCTCAATGTGCTCCATAATGCCGCCAATCAGCACCATTTCGCCGTCGCAGATAGCGTCAACGTCTACCTCTACCGCGTCGTCAAGGAAGCGATCCAGCAGCACCGGTGCGTCGTTGGAGACGCTGACCGCCGTCATAAAGTAGCGACGCAGGTCGATCTCGTCGTAGACGATCTCCATTGCCCGACCGCCCAGCACGTAAGAGGGGCGCACCACCAGCGGGTAGCCAATCTCTTTCGCCTTCTCTACCGCCTGCTCGATAGCGGTCACGGTGGCGTTCGCCGGCTGCTTCAGCTTCAGACGATCTACCGCCTGCTGGAAACGCTCGCGGTCTTCAGCGCGGTCGATGGCATCCGGGCTGGTACCGATAACCGGCACGCCAGCGGCTTCCAGGGTACGAGCCAGCTTCAGCGGGGTCTGGCCGCCGTACTGCACGATAACGCCCTTCGGCTTCTCGATGCGGACGATTTCCAGTACGTCTTCCAACGTTACCGGCTCGAAGTAGAGGCGGTCAGAGGTATCGTAGTCAGTGGAGACGGTCTCCGGGTTACAGTTGACCATGATGGTCTCGTAGCCATCTTCACGCAGCGCCAGCGAGGCGTGTACGCAGCAGTAGTCAAACTCGATGCCCTGGCCGATACGGTTTGGACCGCCACCCAGCACCATGATTTTGTCACGATCCTGAGTCGGGTTAGCCTCACACTCCTCCTCGTAGGTGGAGTACATGTAGGCAGTATCGGTGGAGAACTCTGCCGCACAGGTGTCCACGCGCTTGTAGACTGGGTGCAGGTCGTACTGGTCGCGCAGCTTGCGCACTTCGGATTCACGTACGCCCGCCAGCTTAGCCAGACGCGCATCGGCGAAACCTTTACGCTTCAGCTGGCGCAGGAAATTAGCGTCGAGGCCGTTGATGCCCACTTCCGCCACCTTCTCTTCCAGGCG
The DNA here is from genome assembly GCF_031987975.1 of Pseudescherichia sp. Taxonomy (GTDB): domain Bacteria; phylum Pseudomonadota; class Gammaproteobacteria; order Enterobacterales; family Enterobacteriaceae; genus Pseudescherichia. Next base: position 363,848 of record NZ_DALZYX010000003.1, read on the forward strand.
CACCAGCTCTTCAATCTGTACCAGGAACCAGCGGTCGATGTTAGTCAGGTTAAAGACGCCATCAACCGACAGGCCCGCACGGAACGCATCCGCGATATACCAGATACGCTCTGCGCCCGCGTCTTTCAGCTCACGGCGGATTTTGGTCAGCGCTTCCGGATCGTCCAGGCTCACCTTCGGGTCAAAACCGGTCGCGCCCACTTCCAGGCCGCGCAGCGCTTTCTGCAGCGACTCCTGCTGGGTGCGGCCAATCGCCATTACTTCACCTACGGATTTCATCTGGGTGGTCAGACGGTCGTTGGCACCGACGAACTTCTCGAAGTTGAAGCGTGGAATTTTGGTGACCACATAGTCAATGGATGGCTCAAACGACGCCGGGGTACGGCCACCGGTGATGTCGTTCATCAGCTCGTCGAGGGTATAGCCCACCGCCAGCTTGGCCGCGACTTTCGCAATCGGGAAGCCGGTTGCCTTCGACGCCAGCGCCGAGGAGCGAGAGACGCGCGGGTTCATCTCGATAACGATCAGGCGACCGTTCTTCGGGTTCACCGAGAACTGGACGTTCGAGCCGCCGGTTTCGACGCCGATTTCACGCAGTACCGCCATCGAGGCGTTACGCATGATCTGATACTCTTTGTCGGTCAGGGTCTGCGCCGGAGCGACGGTGATGGAGTCACCGGTATGGATACCCATGGCGTCAAAGTTCTCGATAGAGCAGACGATGATGCAGTTGTCGTTCTTATCGCGCACCACCTCCATCTCGTACTCTTTCCAGCCGATCAGCGACTCATCAATCAGCAGCTCGTTGGTTGGGGAGAGATCCAGACCGCGGGCGCAGATCTCTTCAAACTCTTCGCGGTTGTAAGCGATGCCGCCGCCGGTGCCGCCCATGGTGAATGAGGGGCGAATAATGCACGGATAACCGACGTCAGCGGCAACCGCCAGGGCCTCTTCCATGTTATGCGCAATGCCGGAACGAGCGGTGTCGAGACCAATTTTCTTCATGGCGACGTCGAAACGGCGGCGATCTTCCGCTTTATCAATCGCGTCGGCGGTGGCACCGATCATGGTCACGCCAAACTCTTCCAGAACGCCCTGGCGCTCCAGCTCCAGCGCGCAGTTCAGCGCGGTCTGGCCGCCCATGGTAGGCAGCACCGCATCCGGGCGCTCTTTTTCGATGATTTTGCGCACCACTTCCCAGTGGATAGGCTCAATGTAGGTGGCGTCTGCCATCTCCGGGTCGGTCATGATGGTTGCCGGGTTAGAGTTAACCAGGATGACGCGGTAACCCTCTTCACGCAGGGCTTTACAGGCCTGAGCACCGGAGTAGTCAAATTCGCAGGCCTGGCCGATGACGATCGGGCCAGCGCCAAGGATCAGGATGCTTTTAATGTCTGTACGTTTTGGCATGGTCTTCTCGGCTCCTGATTATTTAGCAGACTTACGGTATTGCTCGATAAGTTCGATAAAGTGATCGAACAGCGGCGCGGCATCATGCGGGCCTGGGCTGGCCTCCGGGTGACCCTGGAAGCTGAACGCTGGCTTGTCGGTACGATGAATACCCTGCAGGGTACCGTCGAACAGCGACGTGTGCGTGACGCGCAGGTTAGCTGGCATGGTCGCCTCATCCACCGCGAAGCCGTGGTTTTGCGCGGTAATCATCACCGTGTTGTTATCAATATCTTTAACCGGATGGTTGCCACCGTGGTGGCCGAACTTCATCTTCACGGTTTTCGCGCCGCTCGCCAGGGCCAGCAGCTGATGGCCGAGGCAGATACCAAACACCGGTATGTCGGTCGCCAGGAAGGCCTGGATAGCATCAATGGCGTAATCGCAGGGGGCCGGGTCACCGGGACCGTTGGAGAGGAAAATGCCGTCCGGGTTCATCTTCAGGACCTCTTCCGCCGGGGTCTTGGCTGGGACAACCGTCAGGCGGCAGCCTCTGTCCACCAGCATTCGCAGGATGTTGCGCTTCGCACCGTAGTCGTAAGCCACCACGTGGAAAGGCAGCTCCTCTTCTTTCTTCGCTTCCGGCAGCTCACCGGCCAGCGTCCAGCTCCCCTGAGTCCAGCTGTAGGATTCCGCGGTGCTCACCTCTTTCGCCAGATCCATGCCGTTCAGGCCCGGGAACGCTTTCGCTTTCTCCAGCGCCAGGGCGGCATCCGGACTGTCGCCCGCGATGATGCAGCCGTTCTGTGCGCCCTTCTCGCGCAGCAGGCGGGTCAGCTTACGGGTATCGATATCGGCAATGGCCACGATGTTATGGCGTTTCAGGTAAGAAGAGAGGTCTTCAGTATTGCGGTAGTTGCTGGCAATCAGCGGCAGGTCGCGAATAATCAGGCCTTGAGCATGAACCTGGGACGCTTCTTCATCGGCTTCGTTAGTGCCGACATTACCAATATGGGGATAAGTAAGAGTGACGATTTGGCGGGAATAGGAGGGATCAGTAAGGATTTCTTGATAACCGGTCATTGAAGTATTGAAAACGACTTCCCCAACCGCCGAACCTGTTGCCCCTATGGCCCGACCGTGAAACTGGGTTCCGTCTTCCAGAACCAATAGCGCTGACTTAATCAAAACACCCTCCAGAGAATATTCACTCACTTTATTTGCATATTAATTCATATTGAAGCGACAAATCAATGCAAATCTGCTTACCGGTGTATTTTTGGCAAACGGCGGCATTCTAGAGACAAGCCTGGTAAAAGTCTACATTCAAACGTACTTTTTCTTAGTTTTTTGCCAACCTGAGGAGTAAGCGGCACTTTAAGATGCAAAAAAGCCAGCTAAATTGCAGAGGAAAACGCTTGCGCACGATTGTGAATTACTCTTTTTTATACGAGGCGGTAAAAACAGCGTCTGACGCGGGAAATGTGCCATTTTTAAACAAAACAGGCAGTAAAAGATTAACTTATGGCAGACTTAAGTAGAAAAAAAGAGATAAAGGATAAAATAAAGGGGCAATAAAATATTGCCCCTTGCAATCAAAGCATTGCGATCACAATAACCACATCACGATGGGTAATAAATATCACAAACTGTTAAGTTCCAGCACATCACGCATGTCAAAAAGACCACTCTTTTGCGACTCAAGCCATAAAGCGGCCCGAACGGCACCGTTTGCAAAGGTCATGCGGCTGGAGGCCTTATGGGTGATCTCAATTCGCTCGCCAACGTCAGCAAACATAGCGGTATGCTCACCCACAATGTCGCCCGCGCGGACGGTGGCAAAACCGATGGTGCCCGGCTCACGCTCGCCGGTGTGGCCTTCGCGGCTGTAGACGGCACAGCTCTTCAGATCCTTATCCAGCGCATGAGCAATAGCTTCACCCATTGCCAGCGCAGTTCCTGACGGGGCATCAACCTTATGACGGTGATGCGCCTCAATAATTTCAATGTCGGTGTAGTCACCCATGACCTTCGCCGCCTTCTCCAGCAGCTTAAGCATAACGTTGACCCCAACGCTAAAGTTAGCGGCAAAAACGATACCGATGCTCTGTGCCGCGTCGCTGATGGCCTGCTTGCCCGCGTCGTCGAAGCCGGTAGTGCCGATGACCATACCCTTGCCATGCTGACGACAGAAAGCCAGATGGGTCAGGGTGCCTTCCGGACGGGTAAAATCGATAAATACATCGAAGTCGTCTTTTACCGCCTCAAGGCTGCTCTGTACCGTCACCCCTGCTTTGCCAGCACCCGCCAGCTCTCCGGCATCGCTGCCCAGCAGGGAAGATCCCTCCCGCTCCAGCGCCGCGCCCAGCGCTACGCCATCCATGTTTAGCGCCGCCTGGATCAGCTGGCGGCCCATGCGCCCACCAGCGCCCGCGATAGCAACGCGAATTTGTGCTTCGTGCATAGTTGTGCTCTTTTGTTAATGAAATGCTATAAATCGCTTCCAGATTAACCAGCCCGCTACCGGGCCGCCAGCCGAAAACGTCGATAATAAGAATTTAATGATAAACGCCGAAAAGTATCAGCAAAAGACATGATTGCTGCCTGAGCGGCAGCAACGTGCTATGGCAGGAGATAACCGATGGTCAGCTGGCCTTTTTTCTGTTTTATGCTGCTAATCACCAGCTTACCGATATTTTGCAGGCTCGAAACGTGCGTGCCCCCACACTCATAGGCAGGAAGATAGCCAAAGCTTACCCTACGCCGACCCTTTTCAAATTCTACATGACGGGGCAGCCCGGCAGCTATCCATGTTTCGATGCTCGCTGTTAGCCTGTCGCTGTCCGGCACCTCTGCCCCCTCGCCCGCAATAAAGGTCACTTTACCCTCGTCCGGCCAGTGGTGCGCTTTTATCGGCTGCCAGCCGTGCTGCTCTGCTGCATAGCCAATCAGATGGCCTGCGCTATGCCAGCGCGAGTGCAAGGCTCGCGTTTCCGCATCGACTTCCAGCATCGCTTCACCTGTTGCAAGCGGTTCAGGCAGAATGTGTATTACGTTCTCGCCGCGCTGAATAATACTCTCAACGGCTACGCCATTAATGGATCCTCTGTCAGCGGGCTGCCCTCCCCCCTGCGGATGAAATAGCGTCTTATCCAGCACGATGGCATAGCGGCCCTCCGCCTCTTCAGTGCAGCTAAGCACCTGGACGACGCTCTGGGTGGCATCGCTGGTGTAATAAAGACGTTCAGTCATGGTTGTTCTCCTCTGTCTGAGCACAGTATATTCATAATCTTCAGGGCGATAATTCCCTTTTCAATCACTGCACTTTTGCTTAACAGGCACAGATGAATCCACTTCTGCTTCCCGACCTCGCTACCTTTGCTGTTATTGTTGAACAGGGTAGCTTCTCTGCTGCGGCGCGCTCCGGTGGCGTAACGCCCTCTGCCATCAGCCGCTGCGTCTCGCGCCTTGAGCAGGAGATGGGCTGTAAGCTGCTGCACCGCACCACCCGCAGGCTGGCCCTGACAGAGACAGGCAGAGCCGTCTACGAGCATGCCCAGGAGATGCTGGAGGCAGCCCGGCAGGCGTTAGACTCCGGCGGCAGCCTGCAAACCGTTGCCCAGGGCAAACTTACTTTAAGCGTCCCAAAAGCCGTTGGGCGCTTTGTTATTCACCCGCTAATGCCTGAGTTTCTTGTCCGCTATCCGCAGATCGACGTTGCTCTGCGCCTGGAGGATCGCTATGTCGATTTAATTAACGACGGCGTCGATCTGGCGCTGCGCATCACCGACTCTCCTTCGCCGGGGCTATATGGCAAAGCGCTGATGCCGGTAACCCACGTTATCTGCGCGACGCCTGAGTATTTACGCAAGCATGGCATGCCCACGCACCCGCAGGATCTGCGTCGTCACAGCTGTATCTCTCTGGGCGAAACGCCCGCTGACGCACGCTGGAAGTTTCGCCTGCGGGAAAAGACAGAGACCGTGCAGACGCGGGGACGCTATGCGGCGAACCATACCGGCGTACGTCTCGATGCGGTCAAGCTCCATATTGGCATTGGCAGCCTGCCGCTGTTTACCGCCCGCGAGGCGCTGGAAAGGGGAGAGATTGTGCAGGTGCTGCCGGAGTGGGAGTTTATCAGCACCTACTCCGGGGAGCTGTGGCTGCTGTGGACACGTAATAAACATATGCCCGCGAAAATGCGGGCAATGATTAACTATCTCACCGAAAAGATGCCCACCGGCATTGTTTGAGGGTTACTCGACTTCGCGTACGTCCACGCGTAGCTCTTTCGGTACCTCAAAAACGATATTCTCTTCACGGCCTTCAAGAGGGATCGCTTCTCCGCCACCCAGGGTTTGCAGGCGGGCAATAACGTTCTGCACCAGAATATCCGGCGCGGAGGCACCGGCGGTGACACCGACGCAGGCCACGTTTGCTACCCATGCTTCCTGGATATCGGACGCGTCGTCGATAAGAAACGCGGCTTTCCCCATCCGCTGGGCAAGCTCTGCCAGCCGATTGGAGTTAGAGGAGTTCTTCGAACCGACCACCAGTACCACGTCGGCCTGTTCGGCCAGCGCACGCACCGCTTCCTGACGGTTGGTGGTGGCGTAGCAGATATCATCCTTACGCGGCCCGACGATTTTTGGAAAACGGCTACGCAGGGCATCAATGACGTCTGAGGTATCATCAACCGACAGGGTCGTCTGAGTCATAAACGACAGTCGGGTGTCGTCTTTGACGTTGAGCGTCAGCACATCTTCCGGGGACTCCACCAGGTACATGCCCCCTTTCGGGTTGCTGTACTGGCCCATGGTGCCTTCCACTTCCGGGTGACCGGCGTGGCCGATGAGAATCGACTCTTCGCCGCGGCGGCTGGCGCGCGCCACCTCCATATGCACCTTGGTTACCAGCGGGCAGGTAGCGTCAAATACCGTCAGATCGCGGCTTTTGGCTTCGTTACGTACCGCCTGGGAGACACCGTGGGCAGAGAAGATCAGAATAGCGCCGTCCGGCACTTCGCTGATTTGCTCAATAAAGATGGCGCCACGCTCGCGCAGGCTATCGACAACGTAGCGGTTATGCACCACTTCATGACGCACGTAAATTGGTGCGCCGTAGATTGCCAGCGCGTTCTCAACAATGCTGATAGCGCGGTCTACCCCGGCGCAGAAGCCGCGCGGGTTGGCCAACAGGATCTGCATCTTATGCCTCCAGTGCCGGATCGACTTCCAGCACTTCAATATCAAAATGAACGGTTCGGTCGGCCAGCGGATGGTTGAAGTCAACGGTGATCGAATCGCCGTTGATTTCGCGGATCACACCTGGCATTTCGCTGCCATCCATTGCGGTAAACAGCATGATTGCGCCCGTTTCCGGCTCGCCCGCATCCATAAATTCACGCCGCGAAAAGTACTGGATCAGATCCGGGCTGCTGATGCCAAAAGCAGCGTCCGGCTCCAGCGAAAAGGCACGCTTATCGCCCGCTTTTAGCCCCAGCAGATGCTGCTCCAGCCCTTCCGACAGCGAGCCGTCACCGAGACGAAACAGCGCCGGTTTACCGTTGTTACGCGTAGATTCGGCAACGGAGCCATCATCAAGCTTCAGCGTGAAATGCACCAGCACCGCGCTGTTGCTCTGTACAGAGTTAGACATGCAGATATAGCCTTTCAATGTGTTTGCCCGGTGGCGCTATGCTTACCGGGCCTACAGGTTTTGCGCTGCGGCTATGCCGCTTTTTTCTTCGCCGCTGAAGGAATAAAACCCTCCAGCACGATTAACGCCGCACCGATACAGATCGCTGTATCGGCAAGGTTAAAGGTTGCGAAGTGCCAGTCGCCAACGTAGAAGTCGATCATATCGACCACGAAGCCGTGCCACAGGCGATCAAACAGATTACCCAGCGCGCCGCCAATAATCAGCGCGTAGGCGATGTTGTTCAGCTTCTGCGATGCCTTTGCGCGGTACATCATCACCGCCAGCACCACGCAGATGCCAATGGCGATCCCGGCGAAGAACCAGCGCTGCCAGCCGCCTTTATCAGCGAGGAAGCTAAACGCCGCGCCGTAGTTGCGCGCATAGTGCAGATTAAGCGACGGGAACAGTGAAACCGTCTCCCCCAGGTTGAAATTCTGGAGGATCAGGAATTTACTGCCCAGATCGATAATCAGCACGACTACCACCAGCCACAGCCAGCGTAGCCCTGTTGAAAAGATCGGTTTACTCATCAGGCGAACTTACGTTTTTCGCCGTCACCGGCGACGTTAACCACACAGCGTCCGCAAATTTCTGCGTGTTCCGCCACCTTACCGACGTCGGTCGTGTAGTGCCAGCAGCGCTGACACTTCTCACCTTCGGCCTTGCTAAGCGTGACCTTCAGCCCTTTGAGCAGTTCGCTCTGCTGGGCTTCGGCCGGCGCGTTAGTATAGTCTTCAACCTTCGCACCGGAGGTCAACAGGATGAATCGCAATTCATCGCCCAGCGCCGTCAGCTTCGCCGCCAGCTCAGGCTCTGCGTAGAGCGTCACCGCTGCTTCCAGCGAACCGCCTACCTTTTTATCGGCGCGCGCCTGCTCGATAACTTTGTTCACCTCGCCACGGACCTTCAGCAACTCGCTCCAGTAAGCATCGTTCATGGCTTCGGTTTCGGCCAGGCCAAACAGCCCTTCATACCACTCACCGGTAAAGACATACTGCTCGCGATCGCCAGGCAGGTAGCCCCAGATCTCATCGGCAGTGAAGGACATGATCGGTGCCATCCAGCGCACCAGCGCCTCGGCGATGTGGTACAGCGCGGTCTGGCAGCTGCGACGGGCAACGCTGTCCGCTTTCGCGGTGTACTGGCGATCTTTGATGATGTCGAGGTAGAACGAACCCATTTCGATGGAGCAGAAGCGCATCAGGCGCTGCACCACCTCATGGAAGTCGTACGATTCGTACGCCTTGAGGATATCCTCCTGCGCGGCTTTGGCACAGCCTACCGCCCAGCGATCCAGCACCACCATCTCTTCCGGTTGCACCATGTCTTTTGCCGGATCGAAACCGTTGAGGTTCGCCAGCAGGAAGCGCGCGGTGTTACGGATACGGCGATAGCTGTCGGCGGCACGCTTGAGGATCTCATCCGATACCGCCATCTCGCCGGTGTAGTCCGTCGAGGCTACCCACAGACGCAGAATATCCGCGCCCAGCTTGTTCATCACGTCCTGCGGCGAGACGGTGTTGCCGATAGATTTCGACATCTTGCGTCCCTGACCGTCCACGGTGAAGCCGTGGGTCAGCACCTGGCGATACGGCGCCTTACCTTTCATGGCGGTGGAGATCATCAGGGAAGACATGAACCAGCCGCGATGCTGGTCAGAACCTTCCAGATACATATCCGCTGCGTGGCCAGCAAACTCAGGGCGCACGTCTACTACTGAGGAGTGGGTAGAGCCAGAGTCAAACCAGACGTCCAGCGTATCCGGCACCTTCACATAGTTGTCGGCATCGTCACCCATGATGTCGCGCGGATCGAGATCCCACCACGCCTGGATACCGTCCTCTTCAACGCGTTTAGCTACCGCTTCAATCAGCTCCTGCGTGCGCGGATGCAGCTCTTCGGTATCCTTGTGCACGAACAGCGACATCGGTACGCCCCAGGTACGCTGACGGGAGATACACCAGTCAGGGCGGTTGGCAACCATCGATTCGATACGCGCCTGGCCCCAGTCCGGGATCCACTGCACGCCTTTGATCTCTTTCAGAGACTGCTCGCGCAGGCCCTTCTGATCCATGCTGATAAACCACTGCGGGGTGGCACGGAAGATGATCGGCGTTTTGTGACGCCAGCAGCACGGGTAGCTGTGGACCAGCTTCTCCAGATGCAGAAGCGCGCCCTTCTCCGTCAGCAGCTCGGTGATGAGGTTGTTGGCTTTAAAGACGTTCACGCCGTCCAGCGTCGGGTAGGTTCCCGGCAGATAGCAGCCGTCCGGACCCACCGGGTTCGCGGTTTCGAGTCCATATTTCTGACCGATCACGTAGTCGTCCGGGCCGTGGCCAGGAGCGGTATGCACCGCACCGGTACCGGCGTCGAGGGTCACGTGGTCGCCAAGGATTGCCGGCACGTCAAAGCCCATAAACGGATGGGTAAAGCGCATCAGCTCCAGCTCGCTGCCTTTAACCGTACCGAGGATGCTGTACTCCGCCACGCCGATGCGTTTCATTACGCTCTCAACCAGATCTTTGGCAAGGATCAGCGCCTGGCCGTCGATCTGCACCAGCGCATACTCAAACTCAGGCGACAGGGAGATAGCGCGGTTCGCCGGCAGCGTCCACGGGGTGGTGGTCCAGATCACCAGCGAGATCGGGCCGCTCACGCCCGGCAGACCGAATTTCGCTTTTACCGCATCCTGGTCAGCAGCCTGGAAAGCAACGTCGATAGATGGAGAGGTTTTGTCATAGTACTCCACCTCAGCCTCGGCCAGCGCGGAGCGGCAGTCAACGCACCAGTGCACCGGCTTCGCGCCTTTGTGCAGATGGCCATTGCCGATGATCTTGCCCAGCGCACGGATGATATTGGCTTCGGTTTTGAAGTCCATGGTCAGGTACGGATGCGCCCAGTCGCCCAGCACGCCCAGACGGATAAAGTCTTCCCGCTGGCCGTTAACCTGCGCGGCAGCGTACTCGCGGCACTTGGCGCGGAACTCGGCGGCGGTGAACTTCTCGCCCGGCTTGCCGTACTCCTGCTCTACCTTCAGCTCAATCGGCAGACCGTGACAGTCCCAACCCGGCACGTAAGGCGAATCGAAGCCCGCCAGCCCTTTGGACTTGACGATAATGTCTTTCAGAATCTTGTTAACCGAGTGACCAATATGAATGCTGCCATTCGCATAAGGAGGGCCATCATGCAGAATGAAGGTTTTTTTGCCTTTTTTCGCGGCACGGATGATGCCGTACAGGTCATCATCGTTCCAACGCGCCAGCATTCCCGGTTCGCGTTTGGCGAGATCGCCACGCATCGGGAACCCTGTTTCCGGCAAATTCAGGGTTGATTTAAAGTCACTCATCAGATTCTCGGTTCCGTATTTAAAAACGTGTTTAGCCATTACGCCAGGTTTGATAACCCAAATAACTCGCGGGCGGTTAACTCATCTTTGGCAATTTGCGCCTTCAGCTCATCCAGCGAGGCAAATCGCTTTTCGCTGCGGATCTTTTTTCGCAGCACTACTTCTATATGGCGGCCATAAAGGTCCATTACAACGTCCAGCAGATGGACTTCCAGCTGCTGGCGCACGCCTTTGACCGTGGGGCGGGTACCAATGTTGGCCACGCCGGGCAGCGGCTTATCGCCCAGACCCATCACTTCCACCGCATAGACCCCTTTTACCGGGGAGACCTGACGGCGCAGCGGAACGTTTGCCGTCGGGAAGCCGATGGTGCGTCCCAGCGCATCGCCATGCACGACGCGGCCGGAGATGGAGAATGGATGCCCCAGCAGGCTCTCGGCAAGCGGCAGGTCGTCCTCTGCCAGCGCCTGGCGCACCGCCGTGCTGCTGATGCGCACGCCGCCTTCGCAGAAGGTTTGGGTACTGGTGACGTCAAAGCCATACTCCAGGCCAGCCTTCTGTAATAACAAGAAATCGCCCTGCCGACCAGCACCAAAGCGGAAATCGTCGCCGACGGCAAGAAAGCGCACGCCCAGGCGATCCACCAGCAGGTCGCTGACAAAGTTCTGCGCCGTCAGGGCAGCAAAGCGGCGATCGAAACGCACGCAGAGCACGTAGTCAACGCCGCACTCGGCCAGGTAGCGCAGCTTTTCACGCAGGCGCGTCAGACGGGCCGGGGCTTTATCGCCAGCAAACAGCTCTAGCGGCTGCGGTTCAAACATCATCACTACCACCGGCAGGCCGCGCTTGCGCCCCTCTGCATTCAGGCAGCGTAGCAGCGCCTGATGCCCCCGGTGCACGCCGTCAAAATTACCAATAGTCAGCACACACCCTTGCGGGGCCTGGCTGAGGTTATGTATGCCGCGTATCAGCTTCATCTCTGGCTCAAAACAGTGAAAATCGTCCGAGTATACCTTGTACAGCGTTTAAGGTTAACCGGCGATTGGCTTCGTAAAACAGAAAGCGCTAAGGATTTCATCGCGCTGTCTGCCTGCATTAAGAAAAACTCGTGTTTCACAGCGATTTTTGTCGTAGAAAGGCTGTATTCATCACCAGCAAGCTGGTAGAATCTTGCGCCATCACACGTAACGAGCGTCGCAACGTAGCGCCGCTTATTTGCACAAATCCATTGACAAAAGAAGGCTGAAAGGGCATATTCCTCGGCCTTTGAATTGTCCACATAGATCATATTTGGGAGTTGGACCTTGGCTAATATCAAATCAGCTAAGAAGCGCGCCGTTCAGTCTGAAAAGGCACGCAAGCACAACGCAAGCCGTCGCTCTATGATGCGTACTTTCATCAAGAAAGTATACGCAGCGATTGAAGCTGGCGACAAAGCAGCTGCACAGAAAGCATTTAACGAAATGCAACCGATCGTGGATCGTCAGGCCGCTAAAGGTCTGGTCCACAAAAACAAAGCAGCGCGCCATAAGGCTAACCTGACCGCGCAGATCAACAAAATGGCTTAATCGCCACCCGTTGAGCTTTGTTAAAAAAACCCGCCAAGGCGGGTTTTTTTACGTCTGGACTATGGACTATGCAACCGCTGGCACTTTAAAACGCGCCCGTAGCAGCGTATAGCCAATCACCGCCGACAATAACGAACCGGTCAGGATACCCAGCTTCGCCCAGTCCACCAGCTCGGGATCGATACCGTCAAACGCCAGGTTAGTGATAAAGATAGACATCGTGAAGCCGATGCCGCACAGCACGCCAACGGCCATGATCTGGTTAAACTGCGCGCCATGCGGCAGCTTTGCCAGTCCCAGACGCAGCGCCAGCCAGGTAAAGAGGGTAATACCCAGCGGCTTGCCGATAAGCAGCCCGGCAATAATCCCCAGCGGCAGCATTGAGGCCAGCCCGCTCAGCGTTACGCCCTGCAGCGGGACTCCTGCATTAGCAAAGGCGAACAGCGGCAGGATCAGCCAGCCGACCCATGGATGAAGCACATGCTCCAGCTGGCGGGAAGGTGATACGCCCTCTTCTTTCGTCAGTGGGATAAAGAACCCAAGGATCACCCCGGCGATGGTGGCATGCACGCCCGACTTCAGTACCGCGGTCCAGAGCACCAGGCCTACCAGAATATAGAGTCCAGTGCGCCGTACGTTAAGAGCATTCATTATCGCCAACACTACTACCGCCAGCGCGGCGACGCCCAGCGACACCATTGACAGCTCGCTGGTATAGAACAGCGCGATAATAATGATGGCACCCAGGTCATCGATAATCGCCAGCGCCATCAGGAAGATCTTCAGAGCTGGCGGAATGCGACTACCCAGCAACGCCAGCACGCCCAGCGCAAAGGCGATATCGGTCGCGGTAGGGATCGCCCAGCCATGGCTGACCACCGGATCGTGAGCGTTAAACAGCAGGAAAATTAGCGCCGGAACAACCATGCCGCCCAGGGCAGCAATGACCGGGAACATCGCCTGATGGCGGCTAGCCAGCGCGCCCTGTACCAGTTCGCGCTTCACCTCAAGGCCGACCAGCAGGAAGAAGACGGCCATCAGCGCATCGTTAATAAACAGCAGCATGTTTTTATTGATGTCGAGCGGCCCGGCCCTGAACTGCACCGGCAGCTCAAGGAAAGTATTATAAATCTCTTTAGTGGCACCAAGATTGGCGCAAAGCATCGCCAGCAGAGCGGCAACGATGAGCGTCACACCCCCGGACGCATCGCTGTTGATAAAGCGGCGCAAATGTTTCACAACGGCTCCTTCTGTATAATTTACTAATCGTCTGAAACAGTTTAACCGCCTCGATCGCCAGGGGACAGAAATAATGAAAAAGCCTGGGAGTAACCCCAGGCTTTAATGAACGCAGACGCTAGTGCTTAGCGCGTCAGGTCGTCAAAGAACTTCTTTACGCCGTCGAAGAAGCTTTTGGAGCGCGGGCTGTTATGTTCGCCCGTTGGACCACCGAAGCTCTCCTGAAGATCCTTCAGCAGCTGCTTCTGCTTCTCGTTGAGGCCAACCGGCGTCTCAACCACCACGCGGCACAGCAGGTCGCCCTGCGCGCCACCGCGTACCGATTTCACGCCCTTACCGCGCATGCGGAACAGCTTGCCGGTTTGGGTTTCGCTCGGGACCTTCAGGTTAACACGACCGTCCAGCGTCGGAACCTCAATCTCACCGCCCAGCGCCGCCATGGCAAAGTTGATCGGCACTTCGCAGTAAAGGTTGTTACCTTCACGCTCGAAAATCGGGTGCTGCTTCACCTGTACCTGAACGTACAGATCGCCTGCCGGTGCGCCGTGCTCCCCTGCTTCCCCCTCGCCAGAGAGGCGGATACGGTCGCCGGTATCGACGCCTGCCGGGATCTTCACCGACAGGGTTTTGCTCTTCTCAACGCGGCCGTGACCGTGGCACTTGTTGCACGGATCTTTGATCAGCGTACCGCGCCCCTGACAGTGCGGACAGGTCTGCTGAACCGCAAAGAAGCCCTGGCGCATCTGCACCTGGCCGGAGCCGTGACAGGTTGGACAGGTCTGCGGCTGGGTACCCGCTTTCGCACCGCTGCCATGACAGATGTCGCACTCTTCCAGCGTCGGGATGCGGATCTCTTTGGTGACGCCGCGAACGGCCTCTTCCAGAGTCAGCTCCATGTTGTAGCGCAGGTCTGCTCCACGCGCTGCGCGCTGGCGACCGCGACCACCGCCAAAGATATCGCCGAACACGTCGCCAAAGATATCGCTAAAGTCAGCGCCGCCGCCACCAAAACCGCCGCCGCCGCCCATGCCGCCCTGCTCAAACGCGGCGTGGCCGTACTGATCGTAGGCCGCACGCTTCTGCGCGTCGGTCAGAACTTCGTACGCTTCTTTAATCTCTTTAAATTTGGCTTCGGCCTCTTTATCGCCCTGGTTACGGTCCGGGTGATACTTCATCGCCAGACGCTTATAGGCCTTTTTGATTTCACGCTCTTCCGCACTTTTCGGAACGCCTAAAATCTCGTAGTAATCTTGCTTTGCCATTTGGTTATCTGCCCCTAACATGCGAGCACGGGCGGAGAGGAAACCTCTACGCCCGTGCTGGTTTTCTACCCTACATCAGGGCGATTATTTTTTATCTTTAACTTCTTCGAACTCAGCGTCGACTACGTCGTCATCTTTCGCGTTGTTCGCAGAAGCGTCAGCGCCGCCGGCCTGCTGCTGGGCGTGCTGCTGCTGAGCGATCTCCATCAGCTTCTGGGAAACCTGCGCCAGCGCCTGCATTTTCGCTTCGATATCGGCTTTGTCTTCGCCTTTCAGCGAGGTTTCCAGCGCGCTCAGTGCAGACTCGATAGCAGTTTTGTCGTCAGCCGGCAGCTGATCGCCTGCTTCCGTAACCTGCTTACGGGTGCTGTGCAGCAGGTGGTCACCCTGGTTGCGGGTCTGAACCAGCTCTTCAAACTTACGGTCAGACTCGGCGTTAGCTTCCGCATCCTGAACCATTTTCTGGATCTCATCTTCGTTGAGGCCAGAAGAGGCTTTGATAGTGATCTTCTGCTCTTTACCGCTGTTTTTGTCTTTTGCGGAGACGTGCAGAATACCGTCGGCGTCAATGTCGAAGGTCACTTCGATCTGCGGCATGCCGCGCGGTGCCGGGTTAATACCGTCGAGGTTGAACTGGCCCAGCGATTTGTTATCGCCTGCACGTTTACGTTCACCCTGCAGCACATGGATGGTTACCGCAGACTGGTTATCTTCCGCAGTAGAGAACACCTGGCTGTGCTTGGTCGGGATAGTGGTGTTCTTGTTGATCAGCGCAGTCATCACGCCACCCATGGTTTCGATACCCAGGGAGAGCGGAGTTACGTCGAGCAGCAGAACGTCTTTTACATCACCGGTCAGCACGCCGCCCTGAACCGCAGCACCAATTGCCACTGCTTCATCCGGGTTAACGTCTTTACGCGGCTCTTTACCAAAGAACTCAGCAACTTTCTTCTGCACCATCGGCATACGCGTCTGACCACCGACCAGGATGACATCCTGAATATCAGAGACAGAGAGACCCGCATCCTGCAGCGCAACCTTCAGCGGCTCGATAGAACGGTTCACCAGGTCTTCTACCAGGCTTTCCAGTTTCGCACGGGTCACTTTAATGTTCATGTGTTTCGGACCGGTCGCGTCTGCGGTGATATACGGCAGGTTCACGTCGGTCTGCTGAGCAGAAGAAAGCTCAATTTTTGCTTTCTCTGCGGCTTCTTTCAGGCGCTGCATCGCCAGCGGGTCGTTACGCAGGTCGATGCCCTGATCTTTCTTAAATTCATCAACGAGGTAGTTGATCATGCGGCTGTCGAAGTCTTCACCACCCAGGTGAGTATCACCGTTGGTTGCCAGCACTTCGAAGGTTTTCTCACCATCAACTTCGTCGATTTCGATAATAGAGATATCGAAAGTACCGCCGCCGAGGTCATATACCGCGATGGTACGGTTGCCTACTTCTTTATCCAGACCATAAGCCAGCGCAGCAGCGGTCGGTTCGTTGATGATACGTTTGACTTCCAGACCCGCGATACGGCCAGCATCTTTAGTTGCCTGACGCTGAGCATCGTTGAAGTATGCAGGTACGGTGATAACCGCTTCAGTTACTGGTTCGCCCAGGTAATCTTCAGCCGTTTTCTTCATTTTCTTCAGCACTTCAGCAGAGATCTGCGGCGGCGCCATTTTCTGGCCCTTCACATCGATCCATGCGTCGCCGTTGTCAGCACCGATAATTTTATACGGCATGATGGCCTCATCACGCTGTACTTCTTCGTCCTGGAAGCGGCGACCGATCAGGCGTTTAATCGCAAACAGGGTGTTTTGCGGGTTTGTCACTGCCTGACGTTTAGCCGGTTGACCCACCAGAGTTTCACCGTCCTGGGTATAAGCAATGATTGACGGCGTGGTGCGATCGCCTTCGGCGTTCTCCAGCACACGTGCAGTGGTGCCATCCATAATCGCTACACAAGAGTTGGTAGTACCCAGGTCGATACCAATAATTTTACCCATCTAAACGTCTCCACTAAAAATTTGTTCATCATGTGGTTGTGAATCTGTAATAGGGGCGAAACGTGCGGTTTCAACTGCCCCGATCTGTTTTTTTTCAGACTCACCACTTCGGTTGACTACAAGATGGGGACGTAACGCAACGCATCAAGGGGCGGGGCCGAAAAATTTTTTTTCGTTTTACCTCTCTTCACATAACACATTCACTCAACCAATTAAGAAGAGAAAATAATTCAAAGTAAAAATGCAATAAAAAGAAAAGATTAGTTTCATTAACCCTCTGTTTATAAGGTTATTATGGAGGCTGGCAAAGGACCATTAATCCAGCAAAGAGAAGACAATGGAGATCAGATATCTAAACGACGAGGATTTAGACTTTCTTCGGCACTGCAGCGAAGAGCAGCTGGCCGAGCTGACTCGTTTACTTACCCATAATGATAAAGGAAAGGCTCGCCTGTCGGGTTCCCTGCAGCGCAATGAGCTGTTCAGGTCGATGGAGGGTCACCCTGAGCAGCATCGCTGCAACTGGCGGCTGATCGCTGGCGAGCTACAGCATTACGGCGGCGACAGCATCGCCAACAGACTTCGCGGTCATGGCAAGCTCTACCGCACCATTCTGCTGGACGTGACGAAACGGCTAAAGCTTAAGGCGGATAAAGAGAGCACAACCTTTGAAATTGAGCAGGCGCTGCTGACCCACTTTTTGCGTAACGCCTGGCAGAAGATGGATGCCGAACAAAAGCAGGAATTTCTGCAGGCGGTCGAGGCAAAAGTGTCTGAGCTTGAAGAGCTGCTGCCGCTGCTGCTTGAAGATCCCGCCTTGGCGAAAGGTGTCTCTCATCTGCTCTCCAGCCAGCTGGCCCGCATTCTGCGCACCCATGCAGCCATCAGTGTTATCGGTCATGGGCTGGTACGCGGAGCCGGGCTTGGCGGCCCGGTGGGAGCGGCGTTTAACAGTGTTAAGGCCGTGAGCGGCAGTGCCTATCGGGTCACCATTCCCGCCGTGTTACAGATTGCCTGCCTGCGGCGGATGAACGCCGTTGCACAGACCTGATCCCCTCTGCCAAAAAATTATTTCATTTCACCCTGTTCAGATCATAGACAGCGTCATTGCCGCTCATTATGATGCCGCGCCCCGCCTTCACTATCCTTTGGCGGGGCCTTTACTTTCACCATTTTTATGATGATTTTTTGGGGATTTATGGGCGACACTAAGTTGGCTAATCCGGCTCCGCTGGGCTTAATGGGCTTCGGCATGACCACTATTCTGCTTAACCTGCACAATATTGGCATGTTCCCACTGGATGGCGTTATCCTGGCAATGGGCATCTTCTACGGCGGCATCGCGCAAATTTTTGCCGGGCTGCTGGAATATAAAAAAGGCAATACCTTTGGCTTAACCGCCTTTACCTCTTACGGCTCCTTCTGGCTGACGCTGGTCGCGATCCTGCTTATGCCGAAAATGGGTCTGGCAGAGGCGGCCAACGGCCACTTCCTCGGCGTCTACCTGGGTATCTGGGGCGTCTTTACCCTGTTTATGTTCTTCGGCACGCTGAAAGGCGCGCGCGTATTGCAGTTCGTGTTCCTGAGCCTGACGGTGCTGTTTGCGCTGCTGTGCGTGGGACACCTGGCGGATAACGAAAGCATTGTCCACATCGCGGGCTGGGTTGGCCTGGTCTGCGGCGCAAGCGCAATCTATCTGGCAATGGGTGAAGTGCTGAATGAGCAGTACGGTCGTACCGTATTGCCGATTGGCGAAAGGATCTAATGATAAAGCCCGGCGGCGCATGCGTTTGCCGGGCTTAAACACTCAAGAATGTTGTAACGACTCTTCTACTACATCATCATAGTTCAGATCCTGCCGCAGCCAGATCCCTAACCCTAATCCCACCAGCGCCAGGGCCAGCACGTACCAGGCCGGGGCCAGCGGCGAGACGCCCATCAGCAGGGTGACAGCAATCGGCGTCAGTCCGCCAAAGATGGCGTAAGAGACGTTGTAGGAGAAGGAGATCCCGGTAAAACGCACTTCGGCCGGAAAGGCCCGCACCATGACGTAGGGCACCGCCCCTACTACCCCGACACCCAGCCCCGCCAGGCCATAGAGTAGAGAGAGGTACTCCGGGTGCGTACCGGCGAAGTGATAGAAAATACCGCTGGTGCAAGCCAACAGAATGCTACCAACGATAAAGGTTCTGCTCGCCCCGAAGCGATCGGCCGACAGCCCGGCCAGCAGGCAGCCGATGCAGAGCATGATGGTGGCCACGCTGTTAGCCTGCAGGGTCAGCGCCGGGGCAAGGCCGTACTGCTTTTGCAGCCACACCGGCGACATCAGGATCACCACCACGATACAGGCGGAGAGCAGCCAGGTGAGCAGCATTGAGATCGCCACCGCCTTCTTATGCTTTACCACCACCGCCTTCACCGGCAGCTCCTGGGCCAGGGCTTTACGCTGCTGCATCTCCAGGAAGATCGGCGTCTCCTGCAGCCAGCGGCGCAGGTACATCGCCACCAGACCAAACGCGCCGCCGAGCAGGAACGGAATGCGCCAGCCAAATTCGTGCAACATCTCCGGGGTCATGGTGCGATTCACCACCGTGGCAACCACCGATCCCAGCAGGATGCCTACGGTCAACCCCGCCGTCAGGGTACCGCAGGCGATGCCGATCCGGCGGGCAGGCACGTGTTCAGCAACAAAAACCCATGCGCCCGGCACCTCGCCACCGATCGCCGCCCCCTGTAAAAGACGCATGAGCAGCAGGAGCAGCGGCGCGGCAATACCAATGGAGGCATAGGTCGGCAGCAGGCCAATCGCCAGCGTTGGCACCGCCATCAGCAAAATGCTCAGGGTAAACATCTTTTTACGCCCAACCAGATCGCCAAAGTGCGCCATGATAATGCCGCCCAGCGGGCGCGCCAGATAACCTGCGGCAAAGATGCCGAAGGTCTGGACCTGACGCAGCCACTCGGGAATATCTGCCGGGAAGAACAGCGCACCGACAACGGCGGCAAAGAAGACGAAGATAATGAAATCGTAAAACTCCAGCGCGCCGCCAAGGGCAGCGAGCGAGAGCGTTTTATAATCCTGGCGATTCAGCGGGCGTGCGATTTCAGACATAGCGAACTCTGTGCAAAGAGGGGGTGAATGAATATATTTCTACGGCTTATGTAAAGTTAAAATTACTATATCGTAAAAATATCAATACGCCACACCCTGCACGGCTTATACTAAAAAAGCGTTTTTTTCAGGAGATTGTTTCACGCCTCGCGCTCTTAGGCCGAAAAGCTGCTACCACGTCTGGATTAGTTTCCACATAAGGCCCTTCAAGCAGCTGTAAACAATACGGTACGCTGGCAAAGATACCAGGCACAACGACCTTGCCATCACTCTCTTTAACGCCTTCCAGCGTCTCCTGGATCGATTTCGGCTGGCCCGGCAGATTGAGGATCAGTGCCTGCTTGCGGATCACCCCTACCTGGCGCGACAGGATCGCGGTGGGCACAAAGTGCAGGCTGATCTGCCGCATCTGCTCCCCAAAGCCCGGCATCTGGCGATCGGCAACGGCAAGCGTCGCGTCGGGCGTGACGTCCCGGCGTGCTGGTCCCGTGCCGCCGGTGGTCAGGACCAGATGGCAGCTCATCTCATCCACTAGCTCGCACAGCGTCTGCTCAATGATTGCCTGCTCGTCCGGAATAAGACGGGTTTCGATAGTAAAAGGGGTAGTAAGGGCGGAGGCCAGCCAGGCTTCAAGGGCAGGAATACCTTTATCCTGATAGACGCCGCTGGAGGCGCGGTCGGAGACTGAGACTAAGCCGATGCGTAATGTATTCATAGCATTTCCGTTCAAACAATATCGATACGGGAATGATACACGCAGAGAGGAACAACAGACAGGATCGAAAAGGAGTAGCGTGACCGGAGACCCGGCCACGCAGAAGGATTACAGCAGATCGCCGATCATGGTTTCCAGTTTACCCTGGTCAACGGCAAACTTGCGGATACCGTCCGCCAGCTTGTCTACGGCCATCGGATCCTGGTTATGCTCCCACAGGAACTCGGCTTCGGTGATACGCTCCGGACGCGCTTTCACTTCACCGCTGAAGGAGAGCTTACGCTCTACCGTACCTTCACTCTCTGCCAGCTCTTTCAGCAGCGCAGGGGCGATAGTCAGGCGGTCACAGCCTGCCAGCTCAATGATTTCACCGACGTTACGGAAGCTTGCGCCCATGACGACGGTCTCATAGCCGTGCTGCTTGTAGTATTCATAGATTTCGGTCACGGAGACGACGCCCGGATCTTCAGAGGCCGCGTACTCTTTCTTGTCGGTATTAGATTTGTACCAGTCAAGGATACGGCCCACGAACGGCGAAATCAGGAACACGCCCGCTTCAGCACAGGCGCGCGCCTGGGCGAAGGAGAACAGCAGGGTCAGGTTACAGTTGATGCCCTCTTTCTCCAGCTGCTCAGCGGCACGAATGCCCTGCCAGGTGGAGGCCAGCTTGATGAGGATACGATCGTTGCTGATGCCTGCGTCGTTGTAGAGCTTGATCAGGCGCTTGGCTTTGGCAATGGAGCCTTCAGTGTCATAGGAGAGACGTGCGTCTACTTCAGTAGAGATACGGCCCGGCACCAGCTTGAGGATCTCCAGACCGATGTTCACCGCCAGTTTATCGGAGGCGTCAACGATCTGCTGCGCGCGGTCGCTGCTCTGGCTTTTTGCCCAAGTCACGGCGTCGTCAATCAGCTTGCGGTATTCGGGGATCTGGGCGGCGTTCAGGATCAGAGAAGGGTTGGTTGTAGCATCCTGCGGCTGATACAGCTTCATTGCCGCAATGTCTCCAGTGTCGGCCACCACGGTGGTGAACTGACGCAGGGAGGTCAATTTATCCGTCATAATTGCGTTTCTCTTTAAACAGCGTGTTAGGGGGATGTAACCGGTCTTCCCTGATGATATCACGACGCACTGCCAGCGCAACCGTAGACAGTGCCCTATCCTGGAGTATGGTAAACTCGCTCAACAACGCGTAGCGCCGCCTGAAAATGGCAGCGTTTACACTAGCTTAGCGGCATGAACAAGAGGAATGTGAATGCCAGATTTTTTCCTGTTTATCAATGAAATACTCTGGGGTTCGGTGATGATCTACCTGCTTATTGGGGCAGGGATCTGGTTTACCGTACGTACGGGATTTATTCAGTTTCGCTATCTTCGCCACGTCGGCAAAAGTCTGAAAAACAGCGTGACGCCCCAGCCTGGCGGGCTGACCTCGTTCCAGGCGCTCTGTATCAGCCTCGCTGCCCGCGTCGGCAGCGGCAACCTGGCGGGCGTGGCGCTGGCGGTCTCCGCTGGCGGGCCGGGCGCAGTGTTCTGGATGTGGGTCTCCGCGCTGATCGGCATGGCGACCGCCTTTGCCGAATGCGCGCTGGCACAGCTCTATAAAGAGCGTGACGAGCATAACCAGTTTCGCGGCGGCCCCGCCTGGTACATCACTCGCGGTCTGGGCATGCGCTGGATGGGCATTGTATTCGCCCTCTTCCTGCTGCTGATCTATGGCCTTATTTTCAACACCGTCCAGTCCAACGCTGTGGCTCATGCCCTGCGCTACGCCTGGGGAATACCGGAGCTGCTCAGCGGCATACTTTTAGCAATCACTACCCTGCTGCTAATTATGCGCGGCATTCGTGACGTCGCCCGAATAATGCAGTGGTTGGTTCCGGCTATGACGCTGGTGTGGGTGCTCGCCAGCCTGCTGATCAGCGCCTGGCACGTTGAACAGCTGCCCGGCATCGTCAACGCCATCTTCCGCTGCGCCTTCGGCTGGCACGAGGCGGCAGCGGGCGCGCTCGGCTACACCGTCAGCCAGGCGCTGACCAGCGGCTTTCAGCGTGGCATGATGTCGAACGAGGCGGGCATGGGCACGACCCCCAATGCGGCGGCGGCGGCGGCATCCTGGCCTCCGCACCCAGCCGCGCAGGGGATTGTGCAGATGATTGGTGTTTTTACCGATACCATCATCGTCTGTACCGCCAGCGCGCTCATCGTCCTGCTGGCCAACAAGTCGGCGGTCCCTACCACGCTAAACGGTATTGAGCTGGTGCAGCTGGCGATGGTCTCTCTGACCGGCAGCTGGGCCGCCGGATTTGTCGCCGTGATCACCCTGCTGTTTGCCATCACCACCATCGTGGTGAACTACATCTATGCCGAAAACAACCTGATCTTTCTGCGCCTGCACAATGCACGTAACCTCTGGCTGCTGCGTGTCGGTACGCTGCTGATGGTGATAACCGGATCGCTGCTCAGCCTGCCGATGGTCTGGCAGCTGGCGGACGTGATAATGGCGCTGATGGCGATTGTTAACCTCAGCGCCATCCTGCTGCTGTCGCCGGTGGTGCGCATCATCGCCAATGACTATCTGCGCCAGCGCAGGCTGGGGGTACGGCCGGTGTTTAACCCTCAACGCTACCCGGAGATCCAACGTCAGCTGGCTCCCGGCGCGTGGGATAACCTACAGGACCGTTAGGATGGCAATCACAACTATCGATCAACGCAGGCGCTTTTTTTGCTAAAGTCCGTTTTTTGCCAAAGTCTGCGCAAATTTTCCCAGAGGAGTGGACATGCTGATCCTGATCTCTCCGGCCAAGACGCTGGATTACCAAAGCCCGCTGGCAACCCAGCGCTATACGCAGCCGGTGCTGCTGGACCATTCCCAGCAGCTGATTGACGTTGCCCGCCAGCTCTCCGCGCCGCAAATCAAAACCCTGATGGGCATCAGCGATAAGCTGGCCGATCTTAATGCGACCCGCTTTCACGACTGGCAGCCGGACTTCACCCCTGACAATGCACGTCAGGCAATTCTGGCCTTTAAGGGCGATGTCTATGCCGGTATGCAGGCTGAGACCTTCAGCGACGACGATTTTACCTTCGCCCAGCAGCACCTGCGGATGCTCTCAGGTCTCTACGGCGTGCTGCGTCCGCTCGACCTGATGCAGCCCTACCGTCTGGAGATGGGTATTCGCCTGCAAAATCCGAAAGGCAGCGATCTCTATCAGTTCTGGGGGGACACGATTACTCAAACGCTCAACGAGGCGCTGGCGGCTCAGGGGGATAACATTATCGTTAACCTGGCCTCGGATGAGTATTTCCGGGCGGTGAAGCCGAAGCAGCTCGACGGCGAGATCGTCAAGCCAGTCTTCCTTGATGAGAAAAACGGCACCTTTAAGGTGATCAGTTTCTATGCCAAGAAAGCGCGCGGGCTAATGAGCCGCTACATTATTGAAAACCGCCTGACCACGCCGGAGCAGCTCAAGGCGTTTGATGTGGATGGCTACGTCTTTGATGAAGAGACGTCGAAAAAGAACGAGCTGGTCTTTAAGCGTCGCGAGCGCTAAGCGCGCCCGCGTCGCAGCTGTTATCAGTGATGGTGACGGTCTGGGCCATGGCCCAGATGGCGGCCGTTATCGTGATGAAAGTCACGACGGTCCGGACGATGCGGCTGCCAGCGGTTCTCTCGCCACTCGTAGTGCTTTTTCCAGTAGCCGTGGTCACGCCAGTGGCCGCCGTCCCAGTAGTTACCGCTGTTGTCGCGATCGCCAATCTGCAGTTTCACCGACGGCAGTAGGGTAAGCTCTGCTGCCTGAGCCGCCATCGGAGCAACGGCCAGCATGGAGAGGGCGAGGATCAGAGGTTTTAAAATGGGCTTCAACATGGGTAACTCCTTACTTCTTTTTTTGGCCCGTTGTGGGCTGATGTAAGAAGATTACGTAATTCGTTATCGCGTTGTTATTCTCTGCAATCCTAATCTGTAAGTTACCGCATTTATTGGGAATTTCTGCTTTTTCTCTGCAATATTTCTCCTTTTTTCCTACACATTTGAATGTAAAAAAGCCCGGTGGCGGCGACGCCTTACCGGGCCTACAGGATGGGAGATACGCTTACGCTTTTTGCATCATCAGCTCGCGCAGGGCGGCGAAGTCAGCCGGCAGGCTGTGGGAGAGCAGCGGCAGATCCGCACGCTCCGCCAGCGCGGCGGGCAGATCCAGCGTATCGCCAAGGATCGCTTCGACGCTCTCTTTAAACTTCGCCGGATGTGCAGTACCGAGGAACAGGCCGTACTCGCCCGGATTCAGCTGGTCGCGCAGCGCGCGGTAGGCCACCGCCGCGTGCGGCTCGGAGAGGTATCCCTTCTCTTTCAGCTCCAGCATGGTGGCTTTGGTCACGTCGTCATCGATGGCAGCATAGCCCAGTTCGTTCAGACGCCAGATCTTACGGCGGAACAGCTCCTCCACGCGCGGCCAGTTGTTCGGCTGGCTGACATCCATGGCGTTGGAGAGGGTCGCCAGGGTCGCGTTCGGGCTCCACTCTCCTGCTTTCAGGAAGCGCGGCACGGTGTCGTTGGCGTTGGTGGCGGCAATAAAGCGCTTCACCGGCAGGCCCAGCGATTTTGCCAGCAGGCCAGCGGTGAGATCGCCAAAGTTACCGCTCGGTACGGAGATCACCAGCTGGTTACGCGCTTCCTGTGGCAGCTGCGCTACCGCTTCGAAGTAGTAGCAAATCTGCGCCAGCAGGCGGCTGATGTTGATCGAGTTTGCCGAGTTCAACCCTAGCTTCTGCTTCAGCTCTTCATCATCAAAGGCTTGCTTGACCAGCGCCTGGCAGGCGTCAAAATCGCCGTCGATAGCGACCGTCTCGATGTTGCCACCCAGGGTGCAGAACAGTTTCTCCTGCAGCGGGCTGATTTTACCCTGCGGATAGAGGATCACCACGCGCACGTTTTTCAGGCCGTAGAAGGCGTGAGCCACGGCTGCGCCGGTATCACCGGAGGTCGCGGTGAGAATAGTCACCGGCTTATCGCCGCTGATATGGGTCAGCATCTGCGCCATAAAGCGGCCGCCGAAGTCTTTAAACGCCAGCGTCGGACCGTGGAACAGTTCCAGGCAGCCGATGTCATCTTCAACTTTGCTCACCGGTGCCGGGAAGGTAAACGCCGTGCGCACGCGCTCTTCCAGCAGCTCCTGCGGGATCTCATCCCCAATAAAGGCTGCCAGGATCTTTGCGCTACGGCTGACGAAATCCTGCTCCAGCATCTCGTCGATTTCAGTCAGGTTAAACTCGGGCAGATCGTGCGGGAAGAAAAGTCCCTGCTGTTTGCCCAGCCCCTGCGTTACCGCCTGGGCAAAGGAGACCTGCTCGTTGTGATCTTTAAGGTTGTAGAGTTTCATTAATTATCCCAGTACGCGTGCGCCCGCTGTATCCAGCCGGCAAATATGAACAAAGCCTTCCTGATTCTGCAGATAGTGTTTACCCAGCCAGTCTGCTACGCGCTGCGCGGTGTCCGGCTTGTCGCAGAGCGCGAACAGCGTCGGCCCCGACCCGGAGATACCGCTCGCCAGCGCGCCAATCTCTGCTACCGCCTGACGCGCCTCTTTAAA
This sequence comes from Pseudescherichia sp., assembly GCF_031987975.1. Classification (GTDB taxonomy): domain Bacteria; phylum Pseudomonadota; class Gammaproteobacteria; order Enterobacterales; family Enterobacteriaceae; genus Pseudescherichia. The sequence continues at coordinate 389,774 of NZ_DALZYX010000003.1, forward strand.
GCCCGGCAGCAGGCGGGCGCGGTACGGCTCGGCAATCACGTCTTTCATCAGCTTCGCGGCCAGCTGCGGCTGACGAGAGTAGCAGGCATGAATAAACCCGGCCAGATGCCGCCCGTGGGCGATGCAGTCCTGGCGGCGGTACTGCGCGGGTAAAATCGCGCGCGCCTCTGCCGTGGAGACCTTGATCCCCGGGTAGGCCAGCACCCACAGCCACTCATCAAAGCCTGGCACCTGCTGGCTAATAATGCCGTTCTCTTCGATCATCAGCTGCATGCCGCCGAGGAAACAGGGAGCCACGTTATCGTAATGAATGCTGCCGGAGATCCGCCCCTCCAGCTCGCCCATCAGCGCCAGCAGGCGCGTATCGTTGAGCGGCTTGCCGCAGTGCTCGTTCATCGCCACTAGCGCAGCGACCACGGAGCAGGCGCTCGAGCCTAAACCCGAGCCAATCGGCATATTTTTTTCCAGCGTCATCGCCACCGGGATCGTTTTACCTACCTCCTGGCAGAAACGTTCCCAGCACTGATAGACAATATTTTCCCGCGGTTCCGGGGGGAGCTTATCCGCAAAGCGTCCCACGTTGTGCAGACTAAAACGCTCGTCCGTCTCCACCGTCACCACGTCGCCCAGCAGGGAACCATCAACCGGCGTGACCGCCGCCCCAAGCACATCGAAGCCAACGCTCATATTGGCGCTGGAGGCCGGGGCATACACTTTCACCATGTTAAACTCCTAACTTCCATGAGAGGGTGCGCAGCAGATCGGCAAAAACGCCTGCCGCCGTCACATCGTTGCCTGCACCGTAACCGCGCAACACCAGCGGCAGCGGTTGATAGTAGTGGCTGTAAAACGCCAGCGCGTTCTCACCGTTTTTCACTTTATAGAGTGGATCGTTGCCGTCCACCTCGGCGATCTTCACCCGACAGACGCCATCCTCTTCGATATTGCCGACGTAGCGCAGAACTTTGCCCTCATCGCGCGCTTTTGCTACCCGAGCGGCAAAGGCGTCGTCAAGCTGCGGCAGACGGGCCATAAAGCTGCTTACATCGCCGCTGTCGTCAAAGCTTGCCGGCAGCACCGGCTCGATTACGATATCGGTCAGCTCCAGTTCGCGCCCCGTCTCACGGGCGAGGATCAGCAGCTTGCGCGCTACGTCCATGCCGGAGAGATCGTCTCGTGGATCCGGCTCGGTATAGCCCAGATCCCGGGCGATGCCGGTCGCCTCAGAGAGGCTCATCCCTTCATCCAGCTTACCGAAAATAAAGGAGAGTGACCCGGACAGGATCCCGGAGAAACGCTGTAATTCATCCCCGGCGTTAAGCAGGTTTTGCAGGTTTTCAATGACCGGCAGCCCTGCCCCAACGTTAGTGTCGTAGAGGAACTTACGACGCGACCCGGCGGCGGCGTGGCGCAGCTGGTGGTAGTAGTCCATTGACGAGGTGTTGGCTTTCTTGTTTGGGGTGACCACGTGGAAGCCTTCACGCAGGAAGTCGGCGTACTGATCGGCCACCGCCTGGTTGGAGGTACAGTCAACGATCACCGGATTAAGCAGATGATACTCTTTTACCAGGCGGATCAGACGGCCCAGATTGAACGGCTCTTTCGCCTCCGCCAGCTCTGCCTGCCAGTTCTCAAGGTTCAGGCCGTGTACGTTGGTCAGCAGCGCCTTTGAGTTTGCCACGCCGCAGACCCGTAGATCGATATGCTTGCCCTTCAGCCAGCTCTGCTGACGCTTGAGCTGATCCAGCAGCGCGCCGCCAACGCCGCCGACGCCAATCACGAATACCTCAATCACCTGGTCGGTATTGAACAGCATCTGATGGGTAACACGTACGCCAGTGGTGGCGTCATCGTTGCTCACCACCACCGAGATTGAGCGCTCGGAGGAGCCTTGGGCAATCGCCACGATGTTGATATTGGCGCGCGCCAGCGCGGCGAAGAATTTTGCCGAAATGCCGCGCAGGGTACGCATGCCGTCACCAACGACGGAGATAATCGCCAGTCGCTCCATCACCGCCAGCGGCTCCAGCAGCCCCTCTTTTAACTCGAGATAGAACTCATCTCCCAGCGCCCGGCGCGCACGGGCGCAGTCGGCCTGCGGCACGCAGAAGCTGATGCTGTATTCGGATGAGGATTGGGTAATCAGCACCACCGAGATCCCGGCGCGCGACATGGCGGCAAATACCCGCGCCGCCATCCCGACCATCCCTTTCATGCCGGGGCCGGAGACGCTGAACATCGCCATGTTATTGAGGTTAGAAATCCCCTTAACCGGCAGGCCGTCGTCGTCGGAGGTGGCGCCAATCAGCGTACCGGGTGCCTGCGGGTTACCGGTATTTTTAATCAGGCAGGGGATCTGGAACTGGGCGATAGGGGTAATGGTACGCGGGTGCAGCACCTTAGCACCGAAGTAGGATAGCTCCATCGCCTCCTGGTAGGACATTGACTTCAGCAGTCGGGCATCGGGTACCTGGCGCGGATCGCAGGTGTAGACGCCGTCAACGTCGGTCCAGATTTCACAGCAGTCGGCGCGCAGGCAGGCAGCCAGCACGGCGGCAGAGTAGTCAGAGCCGTTACGCCCCAGCACCACCAGCTCACCCTTCTCATTGCCGGCGGTGAACCCTGCCATCAGGATCATATGGTCTGTGGGGATCTGGCTGGCGGCGATGCGGCGGGTAGATTCGGCGATATCAACGGTGGATTCGAGATAGTGGCCTACGGCGAGCAGTTTTTCCACCGGATCGATAACCGAGACCTTGTGCCCTCTGGCCTCCAGCAGTCCGGCCATAATGGCGATGGAGAGTTTTTCTCCCCGACAGATGATGGCGGCGTTGATGCTGTCCGGGCACTGGCCCAGCAGGGCGATCCCATGCAGAACGTGTTTAATTTGTGCGAACTCTTGCTCAACCTGCTGTTTCAGCCGGACAAGGGGGAAACCGGGCTGAACCTCGGCCAGGCCTGCAAGCAGGTCGGCAAAAATGTGCTCTGCGTCGCTGATGTTAGGTACGGCATCCTGGCCACCGATGGTCTTCTCAATCATCGCCACCAGGTGGTTGGTAATTTTGGCCGGGGCAGACAGCACGGTCGCAACCTGCCCCTGCCTGGCATTGCTCTCCAGAATTTCGGCAACACGCAGAAAACGTTCTGCATTTGCCACTGACGTACCGCCGAACTTCAACACTCGCATGGTATTACCCCTTGATTTTTGCTCGAAAAAAAAGCCCGCACTGTTCAGGTGCGGGCTTTTTTCTGTGTTTCCTGTACGCGTCAGCCCGCACCGTTACCTGTGGTAATGGTGGTGGTGGTAATAATTGTCAGCGTGCTGATGCGATTCATGGATGTTGTGTGCTCTGTAATTTTATCTGTCTGTCTTGTATAGCTATACGGTTAAAGTATATCCCTGCCTGAGTCAATGAATTTCTGCTTTTTGCCCTTTTCATCACCTGCGCAGGTCGCGCTGCGTTGACCGCACTTTTCTCCGCACTCTTACCGTCAGCAAAAGCAATATCAGCCTCTTTGACCATAACAAAAAACTATGACAGCATTTTATTCTGCAAGTTTTTTTTCGATATCGTGCAGCAAACGATGCAGCATTGCCGTATCCCGCTGCTCAAACAGACCCAGCCGCTGTTCCAGCCAGTCGGCCAGTTTTACGTCATCCCCCACCTCCAGCTTACCGAGTAACGATCGCGCTCGCAGACGCAGCGCCTTAAGTTGCGCTTCGCCTTGGGCCACCACCGGCTCACTTCGCTGTTGCATTAACGATGCTAACTGGTAGCAGTAGACCATCACCGCCTGGCCGAGATTCAACGATGGATAGTCGGCGACCATCGGCACGCCGGTAAGGATATCGGCGAGGGCCAGTTCGTCGTTGGTTAAGCCTGAATCTTCCCGGCCAAATACCATCGCAGCATGGCTCATCCACTGGCGCTTCTCCTCAAGTAGCGGCACCAGTTCCGCGGGCGTGGCATAGTAGTGAAACTTTGCCCGGCTGCGGGCGGTAGTGGCAACCGTAAAATCGACGTCGGCGAGCGCAGCGGCCAGGGTAGGGAAAACCGTTGCGTTATCAATAACATCACCGGAGCCGTGAGCAACCCAGCGCGCGCTCTCCTGCCGGTGCGCCTCGCTGTCCACAATGCGTAGGTCGCTAAAGCCCATAGTCTTCATGGCCCGGGCCGCCGCGCCGACGTTCTCAGGCCTGGCGGGTGAAACTAACACTATTGATACACGCATGGGTTACTCTCTGGTTTGCCCCTTAACGGGGTAGAAAGACAATCAACATCAAGTTATTACGCATCACAAATTTACAAAAACGTAACAGAAATCACTGAATTTGCTTCAGGGAAAGCTTAAACATTACTACACTGTTTACTGGGTTAATTAGCTGCCAGTATGTTAACAGAACAGGATTATCCCTATGTTTAATCATGATAATCCGTATGGAGATCGCGATCCGTTAGTGGATTCAGCAAATTTATTAATTAACGCCTGTAACTACCTGTTTATTGAAAAGATGTTACAAACGCTAGTAATAAGATGCGATGATTTCATCAAACTGTTAACGTGCTACAATTGAACTTGATATATGTCAACGAACCGTAGTTTTATTGGGTGTCCGGTGCGTCTTAACCTGTTATGTTGCTGTTAAAATGGGTAGGATGACAACCGTTTTTGACACTGTCGGGTCCAGAGGGAGTATGTGCCCACGACCAAGCTAATGATGTTGTTGACGTTGATGGAAAGTGCATCAAGAACGCCATTACGTACTTTAGTCATGTTACGCCGTTCATGTTAATTTGCGACATGCATCAGGCAGGTCAGGGACTTTTGTACTTCCTGTTTCGATTTAGTTGGCAATTTAGGTAGCAAACATGCAGACCCCGCACATTCTTATTGTTGAAGACGAGTTAGTTACTCGCAACACGCTGAAGAGCATTTTCGAAGCAGAAGGATACGATGTCTTTGAAGCGACTGATGGCGCTGAAATGCATCAGATTCTTTCTGATAACGATATCAACCTGGTGATCATGGATATCAACCTGCCGGGCAAAAATGGCCTGCTGCTGGCGCGTGAGCTGCGCGAACAGGCTGATGTCGCCCTGATGTTCCTGACAGGCCGTGATAACGAAGTCGATAAGATCCTCGGCCTCGAGATTGGCGCGGACGATTACATCACCAAACCCTTTAACCCACGCGAGCTGACCATCCGCGCACGCAATCTTCTCTCCCGTACCATGAATCTGGGCACGGTAAGCGAAGAGCGCCGCAGCGTAGAGAGCTACAAATTTAACGGCTGGGAGCTGGATATCAACAGCCGCTCGCTGGTCAGCCCGAACGGTGAGCAGTACAAGCTGCCACGCAGCGAGTTTCGCGCCATGCTGCACTTCTGCGAGAACCCGGGCAAGATCCAGACGCGCGCCGACCTGCTGAAAAAGATGACCGGTCGCGAGCTGAAGCCGCACGATCGTACCGTTGACGTGACTATCCGCCGTATTCGTAAGCATTTCGAATCGACGCCGGATACGCCGGAGATCATCGCTACTATTCACGGTGAAGGCTACCGCTTCTGCGGCGATCTGCAGGAGTAAGGCTTAGTCACTGTAATGCCGGGCGGCACTGCGTTTGCCCGGCCTACGGTCACACATTAATGCCACGGCATAATCGGCACGGCGCTTAATGCGTTTTTCGGCGAACCTTCAACGACCTTATCGGAGTACGCAAGGTAGGCCAGCGTGTTGCGTTTTGCGTCGTAGAAGCGCACTACCTGTAGCTTCTTAAAGACCAGCGAGGTGCGTTTCTGGAACACTACGTCTCCCTGGGCCTTCCCGCTTTTCACCTTCTCGCTCAGCTCAATCGGCCCTACCTGCTGACAGGAGATAGCTGCATCAGAGGTATCTTCGGCCAGCCCTAACCCGCCCTTAATACCGCCCGTTTTTGCCCGGCTGATATAGCATGTCACATTTTTCACATCGGGATCGTCAAAGGCTTCAACCACGATTTTGTGATCCGGTCCGAAGACTTTAAAGACGGTATCAACCGACCCAATCTCTTCAGCCTGTGCGGCCTGGCCAGCGAGGCCCAGCGCAAAGACTACTGCTAAGCACTTGTATTTCATATTGTTACCATCTTTGAATATTACGTTGTGTTACTATTTTGCCCGCTAAAATAAACGGTTAGGATTCAGGTAATTAAAATTTTTTTGCGTCTTAATGGCCTAAAGCGCACGCTTACTCAAAAAAAACACTGAATGCTAAAATAGCAGGGAATGGTATTATTCGCACAGCCCTGCTATCGGGTACGACTGTTTTAAGGATGAGGACACTGTATGGATCAGGCTGGGATTATTCGCGATCTACTCAACTGGCTGGAGGATCATCTCGATCAGCCGCTGGCCCTGAATAATGTGGCGATCAAAGCAGGTTATTCCAAGTGGCATCTGCAAAGAATGTTCAAGGACGTCACTGGTCTGGCGATTGGGGCCTATATCCGCGCGCGGCGACTCTCGAAATCCGCCGTGGCGCTGCGCCTGACCGCCCGTCCGATCCTTGATATTGCGCTCCAGTATCGTTTCGACTCTCAGCAGACCTTTACTCGCGCATTTAAGAAACAGTTTAACCTGACGCCCGCGCTCTACCGCCGCTCCCCTGACTGGAGCGCGTCGGGCATCCGTCCCCCGCTGCGTCTGGGTGAGTTCGCCCTGCCAAAACATGAGTTTGTTACCCTGCCAGAAACACCGCTGATGGGGATCACCCAGAGCTACAGCTGTTCGCTGGAGGAGATTTCCGCTTTCCGACATGAGATGCGGATCCAGTTCTGGCGTGAGTTTTTAGGCAGCTCGCCTACCCTGCCCGCCGAGCTGTACGGCCTGCATGAGCCGCGCCCTAGCCTGGAGAGGGATGATGAGCAGGAGGTGTTCTACACCACTGCCGTTACCCCGGATATGGCTAACGGCCATCTGCAGGGCGCTTTCCCGCTGGTGTTGCAGAGCGGAGAGTATGTCATGTTTACCTATGAAGGGCCAGGCACCGAGCTACAGCAGTTTATCTTAACTATCTACGGCACCTGTATGCCGATGCTCAACCTGACCCGACGTAAGGGGCTGGATATCGAACGGTTCTTCCCACGTGACGAAGCCAGGAACCAGACGCCGCCGATGTATATCCGCTGCGAATACCTGGTTCCTGTACGGCGCTAACGCTGCAGTTCGTCCAGCGCGGGGGCGTCAAGATGCGAAACGTCCCCCGCCGTCTCCACTACCCAGCCGGAGGCCAGCCACGGGCTTTGCTGATAGTCGATGCGTGAGATAGAGCAGTTGCGCAGGCGTAGACGACGCTCCGCCCACGCCGGCAGGCCGAGGATGGTGCTCACCAGACAGCCCAGCGCCATGCCGTGGCTAACCAGCAACGGACGGCTGCCCTCCGGCAATTCGAGGCAGGTGGCCAGCGCATCGTGCATGCGATTGCTCAGCTCCTGCATCGACTCTCCGTCGGGGATCCGACCATCAGAGGTGCCGTTGACCAGCTGGCGGCGCCACTGCTCCTCCTCTTCGGTTAGCGACTCAATGGGACGCTGCTCCAGCACGCCCATATCCAATTCGCGCAGGCGGGCATCCAGCGTAATATCACACCCGCAGTAGTCGGCGATAATCTCCGCCGTGCGCTGCGTGCGGCCCAGATCGCTGGCGATAACATGGGTGATCCCCAGCGCTTTCGCGCGTTCGGCCACCTGTCGTGCCTGCTGCTCCCCTTTGGCCGTCAACGGACTGTCTGACTGCCCCTGAATACGACGCTCGGCGTTCCACTGCGTTTCACCGTGGCGAACAAGGTATACCTGTAACATGCTTTTTATCCGTTATACTGCGATGACAATTTTTTTATCTGAGTTGTTTAGATTATGCACCATGTTGTCTCAGCTACCACTAATCCCGCCAAAATTAAGGCGATTCTGCACGCCTTTAGCGAGATTTTCGGCGAGGGATCCTGCCATATCGAGTCCGTGGCCGTCGAGAGCGGCGTGCCAGAACAGCCGCTTGGCAGTGCAGAAACGCGGGCTGGCGCACGTAATCGCGCGATCAACGCTCGTCAGGCGCGTCCCGATGCCGACTTCTGGGTGGCCATCGAGGCGGGAATAGATGAGGACAGCACCTTTAGTTGGGTGGTGATTGAGAGCCGGGAGCAGCGCGGCGAAGCGCGTTCCGCCACCCTGCCGTTGCCGACGGCAATACTTAGCCGCGTGCGCGCCGGGGAAGCGCTCGGGCCGGTGATGTCAGAGGTCACCGGCATCGATGAGATTGGACGTAAAGAGGGGGCTATCGGCATCTTCACCCATGGCGTGCTGACGCGAAGCAGCGTCTACCATCAGGCGGTGATCCTGGCCCTTAGCCCGCTTCACCACCCGGCATATCGCTAGCCTTTCAGCAGCACCTGTTCCAGCCACAGCCGCAGCTCCGGCGGAGCGGCCTTCAGGCTGTTAGAGCCGCGGGTAATAGTGGCGATGCCGGTACCCAGCTCGTTTTTAAGCTCTCGCTGGCTCATTTCACCGCGTAAAAGCTCTTCAATAATACGTACTCGCGTGCCCAGCGCTTCGCGCTCGTCGGGGGTAAGCATCAGGTTAAGCAGCGGCAGGTGCAGATCCTGACCGTAGGCGTGCTGGAGCAGTTCGACGAAGCGCAACCACTCCTGATGGCGCTGTTCGGCTACTTCTGCTGAATAAGGAGATTGCTGGGTCATGTTAGGCTGCCATACTCGTTGACGAGTACAACAGCATAACACAAACCGCCGGATCAGTAACGGCGGCCCCACTCCGTGGCGGTCAGCAGCGTCGGTTTACCGCCGAGGAAGTAACGGTAGTAGGCGTCATAGGCCAGCACGTTCTTCACGTAGCCTCGCGTCTCCGAGAAAGGGATGCTCTCCACAAAGGCGACCGCGTCGATTCGTCCGGCGCTGTTACCCAGCCAGGTCCGTACCCGTCCCGGCCCGGCGTTATAGGCCGCTGAAGCAAAGATGCGGTTGTTGCCAAACTGGTTAAAGACGTACTGCAGGTAGCTGGTACCAATATCAATATTGGTTTGCGGATCCAGCAGCTGGGAAGGATCGCTGTAGCCCGGAATATTGAACATCTGCACCGTATGCGTTGCCGTGCCCGGCATCACCTGCATCAGGCCGCTCGCCCCTACCGGTGAGCGCACCTTCGGGTTCCAGGCGCTCTCCTGGCGGGCAATCGCCATCGCGTAGCTCTGGGGAATATCCTTGCCGCTGGTGTAGCGTTCAAAAAGATCGCGCCAGGCCAGCGGGAAGCGCTCCTGGAGCTGATCCCACAGCTTGCCAGCGATGGTTGCCTGCACGCTCAGATCCCACCACTGACGATCGAAAGCGTAGCGCGCCAGCTGCCCCTGCTCCTGCGGCGTACGGCTGGATACCAGGTTGGCCCACTCGCTGCGCGCGGTATTGTCGAGGCCCCAGTACATCAGCTCGCGTACCCTCGCCATCTCTGCACCCTGCACCAGCTGGGGATCCGGCTCGCCAGACACTTTGTCGATCTTGAGCTGGTACTCCTCACCCAGGCGCTGCGCCGCCACCATCGGATAGAATCCGCGCTGCTTCATGAGATCGCGCAGAATGGTATTGGCCTCTTCCTCGCGCCCGCGCTCCAGCAGCAGATCCGCCTGCCAGTAGCGCCACTCGTCTTTCTCTTTAGCATCCATCGGCAGGCGAGCCAGCCAGGTATTCAGTCCCTGACGATCGCCGGAGCCTAACGCAAGCCGCACCCGGCGCTCCACCAGCGTCGTTGACTGGGAGCGCATGATAGCGTCGTCACGCCAGCGCGCCTGCTCCTCGGTAATGTCGTTGCCCATCAGCCGCCAGGCGACGATATCCCGCAGCGCCTGGGTTTGAGCCTCATTGAGCTGCTGCGCCGAGGCCAGGGAGGGGATCATCAGGCGCGCGTTTTCCACATCCTGGCGGGCAACGCTTTCAAACGCCTCCTGGGCCATCTGCCGGGTAAAGTCGGTCGCACCGGTCGTGCGAGCAAAGGCCAGGACGCTGTTGGGATCGTTTGCCAGGGTGATGATGGCGCTGGAGATGGTCTGGTACTCGCTGGGCATCTGGTTCGCCAGCACGGTTACGAGGCTGGTATTGCCCGCCTTCATCGCCAGCCGGATGCGTTCAAGGAAGGCCAGCGGATCCTGTGTGCCGGAGGCACGCCAGGCGCCAAACAGGCGGTCGCAGGCGTTGGGCTGGCTCTTGCCGGTCAGCCAGAGCGTTTTTGCCCCCTCCCACGCCGCGTCGGGCTGGGCGGTGTTCCATTTGGCGTAGTAATAGTTGCACTGCGCTTCAGTGGTTCCCGGTTTGTCCGGGCTAAAGGCCAACAGGCCGCGCCAGTCCTCCCGGCGCGCCAGCTCGTTAACAAAGCGCGACTTCAGATTGCGGGCAGGTGGCAGCGTCGGGTTGGCCTGCACAAAGTTGGTCACCGCAATCGCCGGCTGGTTCATCAGATCGTCGTTGATCTGGCGGTATTCCAGATAGGGATAGAGAGGATAGTCCTTCAGCCCCGGCATCAGCTGCGCCACGACGTCCATCTGCTTGTTATCCCACGCCTGCTTGATTTGTGCATAGCGGTTTCGCTGCTCATCCAGCGAGTCAGCGCGTGCCAGGCCGCTCACCGTCAGCATGCAGCAGCCGACGGCCAGCAGTCGCCAGGCGACAGGTTTTGCATTCACAGGCACTTTCTCCATATAAATAAGTTTGTTGGCGCATAACCCCTTCATGCTAACCAGGCATTTCGCAATCCGCCACGCGCTGGACACTTTTTTACTTTTGAGTCTGATTTAACACTCGTGACGCAGCTGGCTGGGATTGCACCCCAAAAACGGCTACACTCGGCAGCTGAGTACCATTCACATTACGATAAAAGAGGCGAAGTCCAACGTGGCTCAATTCGTTTATACCATGCATCGTGTCGGCAAAGTGGTTCCGCCGAAACGTCATATTCTGAAAAATATCTCGCTGAGCTTCTTCCCGGGCGCAAAAATTGGCGTTCTCGGTCTCAACGGTGCGGGTAAGTCCACCCTGCTGCGCATTATGGCCGGCATCGATACCGACATCGAAGGTGAAGCCCGCCCGCAGCCAGGTCTGAAAATCGGCTACCTGCCGCAGGAGCCGAAGCTGAACCCAGAGCACACCGTGCGCGAATCCATTGAAGAAGCCGTGTCCGAGGTGGTTAACGCCCTGAAAGGCCTTGACGAAGTGTATGCCAAGTACGCAGAGCCGGACGCTGACTTCGATAAGCTCGCGGCCCAACAGGGCAAGTTTGAAGAGATCATTCAGGCCCACGACGGCCACAACCTGAACGTGCAGCTGGAGCGCGCCGCTGACGCCCTGCGCCTGCCGGACTGGGATGCCAAAGTTGATAAGCTCTCCGGGGGTGAACGCCGCCGCGTGGCGCTGTGCCGCCTGCTGCTGGAAAAACCAGACATGCTGCTGCTCGACGAACCCACCAACCACCTGGACGCCGAGTCCGTGGCCTGGCTGGAACGCTTCCTGCACGACTTCGAGGGCACCGTGGTGGCGATCACCCACGACCGCTACTTCCTCGATAACGTTGCTGGCTGGATCCTTGAGCTTGACCGTGGCGAAGGCATTCCGTGGGAAGGCAACTACTCCTCCTGGCTGGAGCAGAAAGATCAGCGCCTGGCCCAGGAAGCCTCTCAGGAAGCGGCCCGCCGTAAATCCATTGAGAAAGAGCTGGAGTGGGTGCGTCAGGGTGCCAAAGGCCGTCAGTCTAAGGGCAAAGCCCGTCTGGCCCGCTTTGAAGAGCTGAACAACACCGAATACCAGAAGCGTAACGAAACCAACGAACTGTTTATTCCGCCTGGCGCACGTCTGGGGGATAAAGTCGTTGAGGTGAGCAACCTGCGTAAATCCTACGGCGACCGCGTGCTGATCGACGATCTGAGCTTCTCGGTACCGAAAGGGGCGATTGTCGGCATCATCGGCCCGAACGGCGCGGGTAAATCTACCCTGTTCCGCATGATGTCCGGTCAGGAACAGCCTGACAGCGGCACCATCACCCTGGGTGAAACCGTGAAGCTGGCCTCCGTGGATCAGTTCCGTGACGCGATGGATAACAGCAAAACCGTGTGGGAAGAGGTTTCCGGCGGGCTGGATATCATGAAGATCGGCAACACCGAGATGCCAAGCCGCGCCTATGTGGGCCGCTTTAACTTCAAAGGCGTCGATCAGGGCAAACGCGTAGGCGAGCTGTCCGGCGGTGAACGTGGCCGTCTGCATCTGGCCAAGCTGCTGCAGGTTGGCGGTAACGTGCTGCTGCTCGATGAACCGACCAACGACCTGGATATCGAAACCCTTCGCGCGCTGGAAAACGCCATGCTGGAGTTCCCGGGCTGTGCGATGGTGATCTCGCACGACCGTTGGTTCCTCGACCGTATCGCTACCCACATTCTGGACTACCAGGACGAGGGTAAAGTGGAGTTCTTTGAAGGTAACTTCACCGAGTACGAAGAGTATAAGAAACGCACCCTCGGCGCAGACGCGCTGGAGCCGAAGCGTATCAAGTACAAGCGTATCTCTAAGTAATGATAGCGGCCTTCCCCGGAAGGCCGTTTTTTTATCCCTGCTCGCCCATCATCTCTTTCACCAGCTCCACGCAGCGCAGGAAGCGCCCATCGTAGTCTGACTCTTCGACGTGGATAAAGTCGATCCCGTTGTCGTTAAGCATAGAGACCAGCATGGTCTGGAAGGTTTTGCGATCCACCGAGCTGCCAAGGCTGCGCAGACCGTCAGCGACCCACGGGGTGTTATTCTCCAGCAGGATCACCAGGTCAAAGCGGTACTCGTCGATCATCGCCTGCACGAACGGGTGCTCGCGCCCCTCATACTTTTTACAGAAGGCCTGGGTAGTCACGAAATCGGTATCGATAAAGGCGACCTTGTTGGCGTACTTCACCGCAAAGTCGATGTACTGTGCCTGGCCGAGGGCGATTTTGTCGTAGTCGGAGTACTGAAGCGCCATCTCATCGCCGCCAAGATGGGAGAAGACATAGTCACGTCCGTACTCCCATGCGCTGGTGGTATTGAAGATGTTGGCGAGCTTATTCACCAGCGTCGATTTGCCGCTCGACTCGCCGCCGAGGATGGCCACCGTTCGCACGAAGAAGGGCTTTACCTCGGTGGGGATGTACTCCCAGTAGCGGAACGGATTGGCGCGGATCTGCCCGCCGCTGATGTTCATAAAGGTGCGTTTCGGGTCGATCAGCACGGTCTCGATGTCGAGGTGCTTCTCATACTGCTTGGCATCGGCCTCTTCGGAGGTGTAGATCCAGTTGGGCTGGATCCCCTTCTCATCCATAAAGGCCTTAATGCCTTTACTCCAGACGTCCCAGCCGTGCGGGTACGGCTCCATCCCCTCTTCGTTAAAGGCGTGGATACGGATATTTTTCTGGTATTTAAAGGTCTGCAACAACCAACGCAGGCGGTCCGGCACCGTGGGCTGCTGCGACATGGCGCTCTCTTCAAACAGGGCGCGATCGCGCGTCTCGTCATAGCCCATAATCACATGCAGCTCGTCCACCTGGCTGCAGGCGCGCTGCAGCAGGTAGATATGCCCGGTATGCAGCGGGTAAAACTTGCCAAACACCACGCCGATATTTTTTTGCAGCCGGGGAAACTCCAGCCCGAGGAAGCGGTGCAGCGCTTCAAGCTTCTGCGCGCTGGGGCTTTTAATCTTGGCATTGAGCAGCTGGCTCAGGTAGCCCTTGGTCATGCCGCTCGCCTCCGCCACCTGCTGTAGCGTGCAGCCCTTTTGGCGGATGGCGGTTTTCAGATAGTCAAATGACGACATAAATTACGGTGCCTCCTGCAAAATCGTAGTGGTAATTATAAGTCGTCAAAGACGCTTAGCGCATCGGCAAGTTTTTTCACGCCAAACACCTGCATCCCAGCCGGTGGTTTTTTCGGTACGTTGGCGGCAGGGACGATAGCCCGGCGGAAACCGTGCTTCGCCGCCTCGGAGATACGCTCCTGGCCGCTGGGCACCGGGCGGATCTCACCGGCCAGCCCAACCTCGCCAAACACCACCAGATCGTCCGGCAGCGGGCGGTCACGCAGGCTGGAGACCATCGCCAGCAACAGCGCCAGGTCGGCACTGGTCTCGGTGACCTTCACCCCGCCAACGACGTTCACAAAGACATCCTGATCCGCCATCTGCAACCCGCCGTGGCGGTGCAGCACTGCCAGAAGGATCGCCAGCCGGTTCTGCTCCAGGCCCACCGCCACGCGGCGCGGGTTAGACATCATCGACTGATCCACCAAAGCCTGGATCTCTACCAGCAGCGGGCGGGTGCCCTCCCAGACCACCATCACCGAGCTGCCGGAGGTGACCTCATCGCCCCGGCTAAGGAAGATGGCCGACGGGTTGCTGACCTCGCGCAGGCCCTGCTCGGTCATGGCAAAGACGCCCAGTTCGTTCACTGCGCCGAAGCGGTTTTTATGGCTGCGCAGGGTGCGGAAGCGCGAATCGGCGTCGCCGTCCAGCAGTACCGAACAGTCAATGCAGTGCTCCAGCACTTTTGGCCCGGCCAGCGAGCCGTCTTTGGTAACGTGGCCAACCATCACAATGGCGACGCCGCGCGTTTTGGCAAAGCGCGTCAGATAGGCTGCCGTCTCACGTACCTGGGCTACGCTGCCCGGAGACGACTGAATGTCCGCCATGTGCATCACCTGGATCGAGTCGATCACCATCAGCTTCGGCAGCTCTTCGTCAGCAATCATGCAGATCTGCTCAATGCTGGTCTCGGAGAGCATGTTCAGGTTGTTGGTCGGTAAGCCCAGACGGTGCGCGCGCATGGCGACCTGCTGGAGCGACTCCTCGCCGGTGACGTACAGCGTTTTCATGTTTTCGGAGAGTTTGCACAGGGTCTGCAATAGCAGCGTGGACTTGCCTGCCCCTGGGTTACCGCCGATCAGGATCGCGCTGCCCGGCACCACGCCGCCGCCCAGCACGCGGTCAAACTCTTTAAAGCCGGTTGAGAAGCGCGGCAGCGCCTCCAGGCTTATCTCTGACAGCTTCTGCACCTTCGAGACGCCTGCGTTACCGGCATAGCCGCTCAGCCGCTCGTTGCGCGCAACCGTCGGAGATGCCGCAACGCGCACCTCGGTGATGGTGTTCCAGGCATGGCAGGCGCTGCACTGCCCCTGCCAGCGCGGATAATCCGCACCGCATTCATTACAGACAAATGCGCGTTTTGGAGCTTTCGCCACGTTTACCTCGTTAGTTCTGGTTCAGGCTGCCGGACAGGATACAGAAAACGCCCATCAGGTCAGCGTGACGGATAGTCACTTCCGTCTTCTCATTTACTTTGGGTTTCGCGTGATAGGCGATCCCCAGCCCCGCCGATTTGATCATCGGCAGATCGTTAGCACCGTCGCCGATCCCGACGGTCTGTGCCAGCGGAATATCGTACTCCTGCGCCAGACGCAGCAGCGTGGCCGCCTTGTACTGCGCATCCACTATGTCACCCACCACGTGACCGGTCAGCTTGCCGTCAACAATCTCCAGCTCGTTAGCCACGGCGGCGGTCAGGCGCAGCCTGTCGCGCAGGTAGTCGGCGAAGAAGGTAAAGCCGCCGGAGGCGATAGCCACCTTCCAGCCCAGCGTCTCGAGTTTCAGCACCAGCTGGATCAGACCCGGCATCAGCGGCAGACCGTCGCGCACCTGGTGCAGAATGCTGGCGTCTGCCCCCTTGAGGGTGCCAACGCGGCTGCGCAGGCTGGCGGTAAAGTCCAGCTCGCCGCGCATCGCCCGCTCGGTCACCTCGGCGACCATCTCCCCGGTACCCGCCAGCTTCGCGATCTCATCGATACACTCGATCTGGATCGCAGTAGAGTCCATGTCCATCACCAGCAGGCCCGGCGTGCGCAGGTGCGGGATTTTACCCAGCGGCGCAACGTCCAGACCGGCGTCGTGCGCCAGACGCGTTGCCCGCGGCGTCAGCGAGCCGGCCAGGCGGATCACCTGGTAATCCTCGACGCACCACGCAGCGACGATCACCATCGCCGCGCCGAGCGAGCGCTGATACGCCGTCAGGCGCTGTTTATCCAGGCTGCGGCCATAGAGCAGCCAGCCGCTGCGACCCGCGTGATAATCGAGCGGCATCACCTCGTCGCCGCTTAAAGAGAGCGGCAGCCCAGGCCACTGTGAGACGGCTTCGGGCAGGTCGCGCCAGGTTAAACTGTTAGACATTAAAGCTCCTGTAAAAACACGTGCGGCCAAACGGATACGGGTAAAAATAACGCATGAGGCTACCCTGTAATCATCGCTTCTGGCAACATGCTAACCTCAAATTTTCATCAGGTAAAAATATGGCCCGCGCAAAACTGAGATTCCGGCTGCATCGCGCTGTGATTGTGCTCATCTGTCTCGCCCTTTTAGTGGCGCTGATGCAGGGGGCATCGTGGTTCAGCCAAAGCCACCAGCGGGCGCGTAACCCCCAGTTTGAAGAGCTGGCCCGTACCCTGGCGCACCAGGTGACCCTGAACCTGACGCCGCTAATGCGCAGCGAAACACCGGACGAAAAGCCGATTAGCGCGCTCCTGCGCCAGCTTACCGAAGGGAGCCGCATTCTTGACGCGGGCGTCTACGATGAGCAAGGCGATCTGATTGCGCGTTCGGGAGAGAGCGTTGACGTCCGTGACCGTCTGGCGCTGGACGGGAAAAAGGCCGGCGGCTACTTCAACCAGCAAATCGTTGAACCTATACAGGGAAAAAATGGCCCGCTCGGCTACCTGCGTCTGACCCTCGACACCCATACCCTGCCGACCGAAGCGAAACAGGTCGATAATACCACAAATATCCTCCGCCTGATGCTGCTCCTGTCGTTAGCCATTGGCGTGGTGCTGACCCGCACGCTGCTGCAGGGCAAGCGCACCCGCTGGCAGCAGTCGCCGTTCCTGCTCACCGCCAGCCGGTCGGTGCCCGAAGACGAAGAGAGCGAAAAAAGAGAGCCGTAGGCCGGATAAGCGCAGCGCCATCCGGCGCGTGTGCCCAAGCCGCTTTATGGTTAATATGGGGGCAAATAACTAAAAGGAAAGCTGTCATGCCTACGTTACGCCTGCTTATCTCTGATTCGTACGATCCCTGGTTTAACCTGGCGGTAGAGGAGTCGATTTTCCGTCAGATGCCCGCGACTCAGCGCGTGCTCTTTCTGTGGCGCAACGCCGATACGGTGGTCATTGGCCGGGCGCAAAATCCGTGGAAAGAGTGCAATACCCGACGCATGGAGGAGGATAACGTCCGTCTTGCCCGGCGCAGCAGCGGTGGCGGCGCGGTGTTTCACGACCTCGGCAATACCTGCTTTACCTTTATGGCGGGCAAGCCGGAGTACGACAAGACTATCTCTACCAGCATTGTGCTTAACGCGCTCAACGCGCTGGGCGTAGCGGCGGAAGCGTCGGGACGTAACGATCTGGTGGTCAAAACGCCGGAGGGCGACCGCAAGGTCTCTGGCTCGGCCTATCGTGAGACGCCGGATCGTGGCTTCCATCACGGGACGCTGCTGCTCAATGCCGACCTGAGCCGGCTGGCGAACTACCTCAATCCCGATAAGAAGAAGCTCCAGGCCAAGGGCATTACCTCAGTGCGCGGGCGGGTGGCGAACCTGGTGGATCTGCTGCCGGGTATTACCCATGAGACGATCTGCGATGCCGTCACCGAGGCCTTTTTTGCCCACTACGGCGAGCGCGTCGCGGCGGAGGTTATCTCTCCGGACCGGACGCCAGATCTGCCGAACTTTGCCGAGACGTTTGCCCGCCAGAGCAGCTGGGAGTGGAATTTTGGTCAGGCTCCCTCCTTCAGCCACCTGCTGGATGAGCGCTTTACCTGGGGCGGCGTCGAGCTGCATTTCGACGTCGAGCGAGGACACATCACCCGCACGCAGATCTTTACCGATAGCCTGAATCCGGCCCCGCTGGAGGCGCTGGCGGCGCGGCTACAGGGCTGCCTCTACCGCGCGGATATGCTGCAGCAGGCGTGTGATGCACTGTTAGTGGATTTTCCGGCTCAGGAGAGAGAATTACGGGAGTTATCAGAATGGATTGGCAACGCGGTGCGGTAGGCCGGGTAAGGCGAAGCCGCCACCCGGCACAGCACAAACTTACTCTTTATCGCCCAGCAGCACGGACTCCAGCGCGATCTTAATCATATCGTTGAAGGTCGTCTGACGCTCGGCCGCGGTGGTCTGCTCGTGGGTACGGATATGGTCAGAGACGGTGCAGATGGTCAGCGCTTTTGCACCGAACTCTGCCGCTACGCCGTAGATCCCCGCCGCTTCCATCTCCACGCCGAGAATGCCATATTTTTCCATCACGTCGAACATGGTCGGATCCGGCGTGTAGAAGAGATCGGCAGAGAAGATGTTGCCGACGCGAGCGTCAACGCCCAGCGCTTTAGCCGCGTCTACCGCGTTGCGTACCATGTCAAAGTCAGCAATCGCCGCGAAGTCGTGATCCTTAAAGCGCAGACGGTTCACTTTGGAGTCGGTGCAGGCACCCATGCCGATCACTACGTCGCGCAGCTTCACGTCAGCGCGAACCGCGCCGCAGGAGCCTACACGGATGATCTTCTTCACGCCAAAATCGGTGATCAGCTCTTTGGTGTAGATAGAGCAGGACGGGATACCCATGCCGTGGCCCATCACGGAGATTTTGCGGCCTTTGTAGGTACCGGTGTAGCCCAGCATACCGCGCACGTTGTTTACTTCGCGCACGTCTTCAAAGAAAGTTTCCGCGATATGTTTAGCACGCAGCGGATCGCCCGGCATCAGCACAACGTCAGCAAAATCGCCCATTTCAGCGTTAATGTGTGGGGTAGCCATCGTAATTTCCTTTAATTCTCAAAAAGATGAAGGGCGGGAGCGCACCCGCCCAAATAATCACAGCATGTTTTTGCCATATTCCATTGGCGACGTACCAAAGTAGGTCGCCAGCGTCTGGCCGATGTCCGCGAAGGTTTCACGATGGCCCAGTGAGCCAGGCTTAACGTTCGGGCCGTAGATCAGCACCGGGATATGCTCGCGGGTGTGGTCCGTACCGGTCCAGGTCGGGTCGCAGCCGTGGTCGGCGGTGAAGATGATGATGTCCCCCTCCTCCACCAGCGCTAACAGCTCCGGCAGGCGGCGGTCGAACAGCTCAAGGCCGCCCGCATAGCCCGCTACGTCGCGACGGTGTCCCCAGGTGGAGTCGAAGTCAACGAAGTTAGTAAACACGATGGTGTTATCCCCCGCGTCCTTCATCTCTTTGACGGTGGCGTCAAACAGCGCGTCCAGACCGGTGGCCTTCACTTTTTTGGTGATGCCAACGTGAGCATAGATATCGGCAATTTTCCCTACCGATACCACATGGCCATCCTTCTCTTCCACCAGCTTCTGCAGGATGGTCGGGGCCGGCGGCTCTACTGCCAGGTCGTGACGGTTACCGGTACGCTGGAAGTTACCCGCTTTGTCGCCAACAAACGGACGCGCAATCACGCGGCCAATGTTGTAGCCACCTTCGGTCAGCTCTTCACGGGCGATTTCGCATAGTTCATAGAGCTTATCCAGACCATAGGTCTCTTCATGGCAGGCGATCTGGAACACCGAGTCCGCAGAGGTATAGAAAATCGGCTTGCCGGTTTTCATATGCTCTTCGCCGAGCTGATCGAGGATCACCGTCCCGGAGGAGTGGCAGTTACCCAGATAACCCGGCAGCCCGGCGCGCTCTACCAGCTTGTCGAGCAACTCCTGTGGGAAGCTGTTCTCGGTATCAGAGAAGTAGCCCCAGTCAAAGAGTACCGGCACGCCGGCAATCTCCCAGTGGCCCGACGGCGTATCTTTCCCGGAGGAGAGTTCGTGCGCCCATGCGTAAGCGCCAACGATCTCTGCATTACCGTCCATTCCCGCAGGAATAGTTCCGGTAGAGCCTTCATGCGCCTTCGCCAGGCCCAGACGAGTTAAGTTGGGGAGATTCAGCGGACCCTGGCGGCCCGTGTTAGCCTCGCCTTTGGCACAGGCTTCGGCGATATGGCCGAGGGTGTCGGAACCTGCGTCGCCGAAGCGCTCCGCATCTTCTGTCGCACCGATGCCGAAAGAGTCCAGCACCATAATAAATGCACGTTTCATATTTTCTCCGTACCTAGTACTTCATAGAAATTAGTGCTTCATAAAAAATCGATCAGATCAGTATACAGCTATTCAGTTATACGACGATAGACGGTTGGCGTGGTTTCGGGAGCTTGATCGTCCAACGTCACGGCAGACTTAACGGCTTTTGCCGCTTCCTGCCAGCTGGCCTCGTCTTTGGCGTGGATCACCGCCAGCGGCCGCTGGCCGTCAATGCTGTCACCCAGACGCACCATATCGGTAAAGCCCACGCTGTAGTCGATGCTGTCAGCAGCCTGGCGGCGGCCGCCCCCCATCGATACCACCGCCATGCCCAGCGCACGGGTGTCCATCGCCGAGACAAAGCCTTCGGTATCGGCATAGACCGCCTTGCTGAGGGTCGCTGTCGGCAGGTACTTCGCGTAGTTCTCGACAAAGTCAGCCGGGCCTTTTTGCGCGGCAACCATCCGGCCAAAGACCTCTGCCGCTTTGCCGTTATCCAGTACCGCCTGCAGCTGCTGGCGGGCGTCGGCGTCGTCACGGGCAAGCTTGCCGGAGATCAGCATCTCCACGCACAGCGCCATGGTGACGTCGAGCAGGCGCGGGTTGCGATACTCGCCGGTCAGGAACTGCACCGCCTCGCGCACCTCCACCGCATTACCGGCGCTGGAGGCCAGAACCTGGTTCATATCGGTCAGCAGCGCCGTGGTGCGCACGCCCGCGCCGTTGGCGACGCCAACGATGGCTTCGGCCAGCGCCTCGGACAGCTCATAGGTTGGCATAAACGCGCCGCTGCCCACTTTCACATCCATCACCAGCGCATCCAGCCCTTCCGCGAGCTTTTTCGCCAGAATAGAGGCGGTGATCAGCGGAATAGAGTCAACCGTGGCGGTAATATCGCGGGTGGCGTAAAAACGTTTGTCCGCTGGGGCGAGGGAGCTGGTCTGACCGATAATCGCGACGCCGACGTCCTTAATAATGTCCCGGAAGCGGCTGTCGTTCGGGAAGATGTCAAAGCCAGGGATCGCTTCCAGTTTGTCGAGGGTGCCGCCGGTGTGGCCCAGTCCGCGTCCGGAGATCATCGGTACGTAGCCGCCGCAGGCCGCTACCATCGGGCCGAGCATCAGCGAGGTGACGTCGCCCACGCCGCCGGTAGAGTGTTTATCGACAATCGGACCGTTCAGGCTGAGGCTTTTCCAGTCCAGCACCGTACCCGAGTCGCGCATCGCCATGGTCAGGGAGACGCGCTCCGGCATGGCCATGTCGTGGAAAAAGATGGTCATCGCCAGCGCGGCAATCTGACCTTCTGAAATGGTGTTATCACGAATGCCGTTGATAAAAAAGCGAATCTCTTCGTCGCTGAGGGCATGGCCATCGCGTTTTTTTCGAATAATTTCTTGAGCGAGAAACAAGGTAACCCCCTTGATGAGCTGGCGCGAAGGCCATCGGCATACGCCCGATGGCGCTCCGCTTATCGGGCCTACGAGGAGGCCCAACGGTGTTGATTAGTAGCTGCTTGCGCTTTTGCCGTCGCCGTGGCCAAGTGCCTTCAGCAGGCTTGCCAGCAGGCTGGATGCGCCAAAGCGGTAGTGGCGTGCGTCAGCCCACTCTGCGCCGAACAGCTGGTCGGCAATGGCGAGGAACTGCGCGGCATCTTCCGCCGTGCGTACGCCGCCTGCCGGTTTGAAGCCCACGGTTTTTTCGACGCCCAGATCGCGGATGGTTTCCAGCATAATGCGGGCGCTCTCTGGCGTGGCGTTAACCGGTACTTTACCCGTAGACGTTTTGATAAAGTCCGCACCCGCCTTGATGGCGATCTCAGAGGCTTTACGGATCAGCGCCTCCTCTTTTAGCTCACCGGTTTCGATGATCACCTTCAGCAGCACGTTGGCTTCAGCGCAGGCAGCTTTACAGGCCTGAACCAGATCGAAACCGACCTGCTCATTACCGGCGATCAGCGCGCGGTACGGGAACACAACGTCCACCTCATCCGCACCGTAGGCGATAGCCGCCCGGGTCTCTGCCAGCGCGATCTCAATATCGTCATTACCGTGCGGGAAGTTCGTCACCGTGGCGATGCGGATCTCCGGGGTGCCCTGCTCTTTCAGCGTCTTACGTGCGATCGGAATAAAGCGCGGGTAGATGCAGATCGCGGCGGTATTGCCCACCGGGGTTTTCGCCTGATGGCACAGCGCGATCACTTTCGCATCGGTGTCATCGTCGTTCAGGGTGGTCAAATCCATCAGTTGTAATGCACGCAGGCTGCTTGCAGTTAAATCAGTCATAACACTCTCCAGAAGCTGAAGACGGCATTTGCCGGTTCATCGTTTAACCGGGCGGGTCTGTTACTATTCTAACATCCTCCCGCCACGACACTTCGACGTACATCACAGTTAATGAAAACGTAATGCAAAGTTGCACAGCATCAATGTGAGACACGTCACTATTTAAGCCGTTCATCACGGCGCTGCCCGGAACGGCTGGCATGTTATAATTCTAACATAACAGCCTGGTTAAACGCGACAGGCCGCCGGAACATTGCGCTCGCACCGGAGAGAAATGGTAAAATTTTCACATAAACGTTTGATGCGTATTAGCCAGAAGCGTAGCAGCAATCTCGTCAGGGGATTCCGGGCGTAGCTCACAAAGTGTGCTAAAGACGCGGGCCGCCTGCTCGGGACGGTTAGGCTCTCCCTGGAAACCGTTGAGCGGCATATCCGGCGCGTCCGTCTCCAGCAGTAAGGCGGTGAGGGGCAGGCGGGCGATAACATCGCGGGTTTTACTCGCCCGCGGATAGGTGATGGTGCCCCCAACGCCAATCCGGTAGCCCATCTCAACAAAGCGCTGGGCCTGTTGCAGGCTGCCCGCAAAACCGTGTACCACGCCGGTGCGCGGCAGGCTATGGCGCTTAAGATGCATCGCCAGCTTGTCATGGGTGCGTCGGGAGTGAAGGATCACCGGTAGATCGTAGCGCTTTGCCAGCTTAAGCTGTTCATCAAGCAGCTGCTCCTGCTTGTCAAACTGCGGATCCTCCCGATAGAGATCGAGGCCGATCTCGCCTATCGCTACCAGCCGGGTGGGCTTCGCGGCCAGCTGGTCAGCCAGTCTGTCAACGCACTCCGAAGTATGCTTCTCAATCACGATAGGGTGTAGCCCTAGCGCAGCATAGACGGATGTAAACCGCTCGGCCAGCGCCAGCACGCGGGAAAAATGGGCCGCCTCGACGGCGGGAACGATCACCGCCTCAACGCCCGCTGCGCTGGCCCTGGCAAGGCTCCGGGCCTCATCACCGGTAAAGGGCGGAAAGTCAAAATGGCAGTGGGTATCGATAAAGCGTTGCGTCATGCCGAACTCTCTTTACTGAAGGGCGTATCGTTGGCCTGTGGGGCATCGATCAGGGTTGTCGCCAGCGCGTCGTTGGCCACCACCGCAGGCGGCACTACCATTGTCGTCGGGGTGACGATACGCGGCGTATGGCGCAGCAGCGGCGGCTCGTCTACCAGCAGCTTACCGACGGTGGCAAGAAAGTAACGACCGCATAGCCGGCCCAGCTTGTAGTCATCACGCAGCGCCGGCAGGCGGCTACCCAGCGCCATGCTCTTCAGCAGGCGTGGCGGGTAGATCTCAAAGATCCGCAGCTTGCCGGGCGGCTTCTCAATAAACTGCTGGATCGCATGATAGCTGCTCTCATGGTGGTGAACCAGATTAACGAAAGATTGCAGGCTACTATCGCCCAGCCAGCGCTCCATGCGCTTGAACCATTGTGGCGTATAGTACATCTGCGACGGCACGGTGCGGATCACCACGATAGTTTTCGCCCCCCGCTTTGCCGCCTCCTGCACCGGGATAGCATCGCTGATGCCGCCGTCGAGATAGTTAATGCCGTCCAGCATCACGCCGCTGCGGTAAAAACCGGGGATGGCACTGGTGGCGCGGATCAGATCCAGCCAGGTCTGGCTGGTTGGAGAGAAGTAGCCGGGCGTATAGTCATCCCCCCGGCAGGCGCACATATAGAACAGCTTGCCAACATCAAACAGCCTGGCGGCGGTATCCATCGCCAGCGGCATATCCTTCGCCGTAGACTCTACCAGCCAGTCGAGATCGATCAGGTTGCCGCCGCGCACGAAGCGCACCGGGTTAAAAAACTCACGGGATGTGGTGTAGCGCATAATGACTTTGCGCGCGTAGCCGGGCTGATTACAGAGGTAGGCCGAAATATTCTGCGCCCCGGCAGAGGTACCAAAGAAAAGTTCGAAAGGGTTAAATTGCGCGCGCATAAATTCGTCCAGCACGCCGGCAGTGAAGATGCCTCGTTGACCGCCGCCTTCACAAACTAAGGCGAGCCGCCCCGGGCGAAAGGAACTCAACGCTAGCGGCGCTATATTGCCGAGCGTAACGGGAATGCGCTGCCCCACCCTGCTTTCCTGTCATTGTTTTATTTATTAACAGCTTATCTTAATTTTTTATTTTTCAAAACCGTGAAAGCCAGTCACAAGGACTGGCTTTACGATTAGCGGGAATTGACGGCTCGCTATGGACGCCGACGTCCCATAAACAGGCTGACCAGGAACAGAATGATCCCGACGACAAAGACAATTTTTGCCGCACCTGCTGCCGTACCGGCCAGGCCACCAAAGCCCAGAGCAGCGGCGATTAACGCGATAACCAGAAATATAATGCCCCAACGAAACATAAGATTCTCCTTTCCTTTACCATAGTTAACGTTACCGCTGTTAGTGAGCGCTCAGGCTACTCACCGGCGATACTTACTCGGTGTGATGCTCACGTCCCCCGTTACAAGGCGGGGGATCGCATTCTGAGATTACTTGTTAACTTTAAGATCGTTTTTCACACTTTTCACACCATCGACCGCTTTGGAGATGCTCTCCGCACGTTCGATTTGTGCCTGGGAGTCAACCGTACCGGTCAGCTGAACGACACCATCGGTGGTTTCAACTTTCACTTTACGTGCCGGAACGATGTCATCAGCTAACAGCTTAGCTTTAATTTCGCTGGTGGTGGCGGTATCACCTGCGTAGCCCTTCACAGAGGACGTTTTGCCATCGCGTACATGCAGTTTGTCGCTAACGGACTTAACGCCTTCGATCTGTTTAGCGACTTTCACCGCTTCTTCAGCCTGCGCCTGGCTCTCAACGAAGCCGCTCAGCGTCACTACCGCTTTATCGGTCTTAACGGAGATGTCGGTGCTTTTGATACTTTCGTGATCGACCAGTGCTGCTTTAACTTTGGCGGTGATCGCGCTGTCATCCATGAAGTTACCGACTTTATTCATAGAGCTATCGATTTTTTCCCCGGCGCTGTGAGCCGTAGATTGCGCTTTGTCAGTTGCGCTGGTCTCTGCCAGAGCAGAACCGCTTGCAACAACAGAACCTAATACAACAGCCAGCAGGGTTTTAGAAATCTTCAGTCTTGTCATAGTCATCGATCTATTCCTTTCAGTTTGCCCACGTTTTGGGCTTTGAGCAGCCATCAAGGCCGCTTTGCTGCTAGGGTGAATGTCACCCGGTTTTCAGCTTTTAATCATGTGACTAAAAAAGAGTGCAAGATGAAACGCTTTTATTCACGCATTGAACAGTGCATTCATCCACACGTCTGGTAATCACTTTGTTAAATATAGCCAACAATTGAAAAAGCGCTTGGGGGAGACGGCAAAAAAACGGGGGATAAAAGCAAAAAGCGGGCTATTTAAGAACATTCCGCAAGAGACTAATAAGACAGGGAAAGTGACAGAGCACGGCGGCTGCCGTGCTCTGGAGAGTGGAAGAGATTAGTGTTCGCGCGTTTTACGGAACTGCACGTCCGGGTAACGCTCCTGGGTCAGATTCAGGTTGACCATGGTCGGCGCGATGTAGGTCAGGTTATCGCCGCCGTCCAGCGCCAGCTGGATCTCGTTTTTACGCTTGAACTCTTCGAATTTCTTCACGTCGCTGCACTCCACCCAGCGGGCGGTGGCGACGTTAACCGATTCATAGATCGCTTCCACGTTGTATTCGCTCTTCAGCCGCGCAACTACCACGTCAAACTGAAGCACCCCGACCGCACCGACGATCAGATCGTTGTTGGCAATCGGACGGAACACCTGGACCGCGCCCTCTTCCGAGAGCTGAACCAGCCCCTTAAGCAGCTGCTTCTGCTTCAGCGGATCGCGCAGGCGAATACGACGGAACAGCTCTGGGGCAAAGTTCGGGATGCCGGTGAACTTCATCATCTCGCCCTGGGTGAAGGTATCGCCAATCTGAATGGTGCCGTGGTTGTGCAGACCGATGATATCGCCAGGGTAGGCCTCTTCAACGTGGGAACGGTCGCCTGCCATAAAGGTCAGCGCGTCAGAGATAACCACGTCCTTGCCGAGACGCACCTGGCGCAGCTTCATGCCTTTTTCATACTTACCGGAGACCACGCGCAGGAACGCCACGCGGTCGCGGTGTTTTGGATCCATGTTGGCCTGGATCTTAAACACGAAACCGGAGAACTTCTCCTCCTGCGCTTCCACTTCACGAGTATCGGTTTTGCGCGGCATGGGGCGCGGTGCCCACTCAACGAGACCATCCAGCATGTGGTCAACGCCGAAGTTACCCAACGCGGTACCGAAGAAGACCGGGGTGATCTCACCAGCCAGGAACAGCTCTTTATCGAACTCGTGCGAGGCACCTTTTACCAGCTCCAGTTCGTCGCGTAGCTGCGCTGCCAGCTCTTCACCCACCGCAACGTCCAGCTCCGGGTTATCCAGACCCTTAACGATACGCACGTCCTGAATGGTATGTCCTTTGCCGGTCTGATAAAGGTAGGTTTCGTCTTTATAGAGGTGGTAAACGCCTTTAAACAGCTTACCGCAGCCGATCGGCCAGGTAATAGGCGCGCAGGCGATCTTCAGCTCGCTCTCCACCTCGTCCATCACTTCCATGGGGTCACGGATGTCACGGTCAAGCTTGTTCATAAAGGTCAGGATCGGCGTATCACGCAGGCGGGTAACTTCCATCAGCTTGCGGGTACGATCCTCTACCCCTTTCGCGGCATCAATGACCATCAGGCAGCAGTCCACCGCCGTCAGAGTACGGTAGGTATCTTCCGAGAAATCTTCGTGCCCCGGGGTGTCCAGCAGGTTCACCAGGCAGTCGTGATACGGAAACTGCATCACGGAGGTGGTGATTGAGATCCCACGCTGCTTTTCCATCTCCATCCAGTCGGATTTAGCGTGCTGGCTCGAGCCACGCCCTTTTACCGTACCGGCGGTCTGGATCGCCTGTCCGAACAGCAGCACCTTTTCAGTAATGGTGGTTTTACCGGCATCCGGGTGAGAGATAATGGCAAAAGTACGGCGCTTGGCCACCTCTTGCAGATAAGGAGACAACGTCATAATCAAATCTTCTTATATAAGCGCGGCGTCAGGCCGCGCATCATGAATAGGGGAATGCGGCTATTTTACCCAGCAATGGCAGGCAGACAATCAATGTTTACACAGGCGTTGCTCCAGTTCGCTCAACGAGGTCACGGTCCAGGTTGGGTTGATCCCCTCCGGCAGCGCGCGGTTGTGCGCATTGAGCCAGCAGGTTGCTAATCCGGCATTCATGCCACCCAGAATATCGGACTCGGCGGTATCGCCCACCATCAGCACGCGAGAGCGATCCGGGTTGCCCGCCTGCTCCAGCGCATAGTCAAAAATACGCGGGTGCGGCTTCGCCACGCCAACCTGCTCGGAGATGACGATCAGATCAAAGTGATCCCGTAGGCCGGTGCGCTCCAGGCGAATTTGCTGTAGCGCGGTAAAACCGTTGGTAATAATGCCCATCTTGCACTTGCCCTGCAGGGCGTTCAGCAGCGAGACAGCGCCCGGCAGCGGGGCGCAAATTTCGGCCATCGCGGTAATAAAAGCGCTGTTAAGATCGCCCGGCTGCACGCTGAGGCGGTCGGCCCAGCTCTGGAAGCGCTGATGCTGCAGCTGTAAAGAGGTGATGGTTCCGTTCTGGTAATCCACCCACAGCGGTTTATTGACCGCCTGGTAGTCCTGGAAATCTTCGGCGGTAAAGGTCACGCTGTAGTCGAGAAACATCCGCTGTAGTCCGCTGAATGAGTCGAAGGTAAACAGCGTTTCGTCGGCATCAAAGAAGATCCAGTCCCAGTTCATTACATCACCTTTTTTGTTAAAGCGGCAAAGCCATAATCACGGCGTCTTCGCGGCCGTCAGCGGTTGGATAGTAGTTGCGGCGTATCGTCGCCTCGTTAAAGCCCAGGCTCTCATAGAGGGCAATGGCCGCCACGTTTGAGGCCCGCACCTCCAGCCACAGCGTCAGCACGTCACGCTTTTCCAGCTCGCTAATGAGATGCTCGAGCAGCGCGCGCCCCAGCCCACGGCGCTGAAAAGCGGGATCGACCGCGATATTAAACAGCGTGGCCTCGTCAAGCACGACCTGGGTAATGGCAAACGCCGCCAGCGTCTCGTCAACCGCCAGGCCCAGGTTCAGGTAGCGCTCTCCCTGATTGCTGGCGAAGGTCTTTTCGCTCCAGGGAAAAGCGTGGGCGCGTTGCTCAATCGCGTAAGCGTGGGTCAAGTCAGCCGTGCTGAGGGAAGAAATCGTGTTCATACTCGCAGATTTGTCGCCATAGGTCGGCTCGCGCCGCCGGGTTTGCCCGCAGTTCGTCGAGTGCGGGAGAGTGAACGCGTGCGCCTTCCAGCGTCAGCGCCTCGTGATTGCCCAGCAGCCAGCTGTTACAGCGGCTCTCCGGGGGCAGCATCGCCACACGGTCGGGAGTCAGCTGCAGCACCTGATCCGGGGTTATCGTCAGCGCCCGCAGGATATCGCCCACCAGCGGCTCGCTGAGCGCCGGGAGCGCGTTTGACACCATCACCAGACGGATATGCGCGGGCAGTGACACAGCGACTTCGCCCTGCAACGCCGCAGGCAGGCGCAAAGACCACTGGGTAATGCCCAGCTGCTGTAGCTGCCAGTCGCGTCGGGAAATCATAGCGGGTCACTCCTGTATGTCAGGCGCGCAAATATAGCAAATTCGTCGTATCTGCGCCAACAAACAACTATAATCCAGCGCTGAGTTTATTAAGGAGCTGTTTCATGTCTGCTTTAACCCCGGCAAGTGAAGTCTTGCTGCGTCACAGTGATGATTTCGAAGAGAGCCGCGTTCTGTTTGCCGGAGATATGCAGGACGACCTGCCCGCGCGCCTGGATACCGCCGAGAGCCGCGCCCATACCCAGCAGTTTCACCACTGGCAGGTGCTGAGCCGCCAGATGGGCGAAAACGCGCGCTTTGGCCTTGTGGCCGAGCAGGCCGACGTGGGCGACAGCGATACGCTGATCTACTACTGGCCGAAGAACAAGCCGGAAGCCCAGTTCCAGCTGATGAACATTCTCTCTCTGCTGCCGCTGGGCACGGATATTTTCGTGGTCGGCGAGAACCGCAGCGGCGTGCGTAGCGCCGAGCAGATGCTGGCGGACTACTGCCCGCTGAACAAGGTCGATAGCGCACGCCGCTGCGGCCTGTACCATGGCCGTCTGGAGAAGCACCCTGCGTTCGATGCCGGCGCGTTCAACGACAGCTATACGCTGGATGACCTGACCATTCATACCCTGCCGGGGGTCTTCAGCCGCGATGGTCTGGACAGCGGTAGCCAGCTGCTGCTCTCCACCCTGACGCCACACACCAAAGGTAAGGTGCTGGATATCGGCTGCGGTGCGGGCGTGCTCTCTGCGGTGCTGGCCAGCCACTCGCCGAAGGTGCGCCTGACGCTCTGTGACGTTAGCGCCCCGGCGGTAGAAGCCAGCCGCGCCACTCTCGCTGCCAACGGCTTTGAGGGTGAAGTCTTTGCCAGCAACGTCTTCTCTGAGGTGACCGGTCGTTACGACATGATCATCTCCAACCCGCCGTTCCACGATGGTTTGCAGACCAGCCTGGAGGCGGCGCAGACGCTGATCCGTGGCGCGGTACGCCATCTGAACAGCGGCGGCGAGCTGCGTATTGTGGCAAACGCTTTCCTGCCCTACCCGCAGGTGCTGGACGAAACCTTTGGTTTCCACGAGGTGCTGGCCCAGACCGGACGCTTCAAGGTTTACCGTACGGTGATGACCCGTCAGGCGAAGCGTTAATTCCAGTAACGCCGGGCTACCCGGCGTTTTTTGCAGCAGTTGCCCTGTCCCGTGCAATTAACTGTTGACGAACGGTATAAAACAACTAGAATGCGCCTCCGTGGTTACGATACTTTAACTGTATCGATGGTCTGCGAAGGTGGCGGAATTGGTAGACGCGCTAGCTTCAGGTGTTAGTGTCCTTACGGATGTGGGGGTTCGAGTCCCCCCCCTCGCACCA
>NZ_DALZYX010000004.1:0-201645 GCF_031987975.1 Pseudescherichia sp.
TGATGGTGATACCACGAGCTTTCTCTTCCGGCGCGTTATCGATCTGGTCGAATGCACGAGCAGCACCACCGTAGGTTTTAGCCAGAACGGTAGTGATGGCAGCGGTCAGGGTAGTTTTACCATGGTCAACGTGGCCGATAGTACCAACGTTAACGTGGGGTTTTGTACGTTCAAATTTTTCTTTAGACACGGCTATATTCCTTACTATAGTGCTCTCCCCTTATGGAGAGAGCACGGGACTTAGGTTTTAACCCTGCGGCTTATTTACCACGGGCTTCAATTACGGCCTGAGCAACGTTGTTCGGCGCATCATCATACTTCAGGAATTCCATGGTGTATGATGCACGACCTTTGGTCAGAGAACGCAGCTGAGTTGCATATCCGAACATTTCAGACAGCGGAACTTCAGCGTGGATCTTAACGCCAGTAACTTCAGATTCCTGACCGCGCAGCATGCCGCGACGACGGCTAAGGTCACCGATAACGTCACCGGTGTTCTCTTCCGGCGTCTCTACTTCAACCTTCATGATCGGCTCAAGCAGAACTGGTTTTGCTTTCTTAAAGCCATCTTTAAAGGCGATAGACGCAGCCAGTTTAAACGCCAGCTCAGAGGAGTCAACGTCATGGTAAGAACCGAAGTGCAGACGCACGCCCAGATCCACTACCGGGTAACCCGCCAGCGGGCCAGCTTTCAGCTGTTCCTGGATGCCTTTATCAACGGCAGGGATGTATTCGCCAGGAATTACACCACCCTTGATGTCGTTGATGAACTCGTAACCTTTCGGGTTAGAGCCAGGCTCCAGCGGGTACATGTCGATAACAACATGACCGTACTGACCACGACCACCAGACTGCTTGGCGTGTTTACCTTCGATATCGGTAACTTTAGAACGAATCGCTTCACGGTAAGCAACCTGCGGTTTACCGACGTTCGCTTCAACGTTGAACTCACGCTTCATACGGTCAACGATGATGTCGAGGTGCAGCTCACCCATGCCCGCGATGATGGTCTGGTTAGACTCTTCGTCAGTCCATACGCGGAATGACGGGTCTTCTTTCGCCAGACGGCCCAGAGCCAGACCCATTTTTTCCTGGTCAGCTTTGGTTTTCGGTTCAACGGCGATGGAGATTACCGGCTCAGGGAATTCCATACGCTCCAGAATGATCGGGTGATCCGGGTTACACAGGGTGTCACCAGTGGTCACGTCTTTCAGACCGATAGCTGCCGCGATGTCACCAGCGCGAACTTCTTTGATCTCTTCACGTTTGTTAGCGTGCATCTGAACGATACGACCGAAACGCTCACGTGCAGTTTTCACGGAGTTCAGTACGGTATCACCAGAGTTAACCACACCGGAGTACACACGGAAGAAGGTCAGGTTACCTACGAACGGGTCGGTAGCGATTTTGAACGCCAGAGCAGCGAACGGCTCGTCATCACTTGCGTGACGCTCAGCCGGGGTATCTTTACCGTCGTCCAGGATGCCGTTGATCGCCGGTACGTCAACCGGAGATGGCAGGTAATCAATTACCGCATCCAGCATCGCCTGAACACCTTTGTTCTTAAATGCAGAACCACAGGTTACCAGGATGATTTCGTTGTTCAGAACGCGCTGACGCAGAGCAGTTTTGATCTCTTCTTCAGTCAGTTCTTCACCGCCCAGGTATTTCTCCATCAGCTCTTCGGAAGCTTCAGCAGCGGACTCGATCAGGTTCTGGTGCCATTCTTCAGCCAGATCCTGCATGTCAGCCGGGATATCTTCGTATTCGAAGGTAACGCCCTGGTCGGCATCGTTCCAGTTGATGGCTTTCATTTTCACCAGGTCAACAACACCGGTGAAACCTTCTTCAGCACCAATCGCCAGCTGCAGCGGAACCGGGTTCGCGCCGAGACGGGATTTGATCTGACCAACAACTTTCAGGAAGTTCGCACCCATACGGTCCATTTTGTTAACGAACGCGATACGTGGAACTTTATATTTGTTTGCCTGACGCCATACGGTTTCAGACTGCGGCTGAACACCACCAACTGCGCAGTAAACCATTACCGCACCGTCAAGAACACGCATGGAACGTTCTACTTCGATGGTGAAGTCAACGTGGCCCGGGGTGTCGATGATGTTTACGCGATGCGGTTCATACTGCTTCGCCATACCAGACCAGAATGCAGTGGTCGCTGCGGAGGTGATGGTGATACCACGCTCCTGCTCCTGCTCCATCCAGTCCATAGTTGCCGCGCCGTCGTGAACTTCACCGATTTTGTGGTTTACACCGGTGTAGAACAGGATACGTTCGGTAGTAGTGGTTTTACCGGCGTCGATGTGCGCACTGATACCGATGTTACGGTAGCGTGCAATGGGTGTTGTACGAGCCATTTGATTCCTCTATTGCCTTAGCGTTCAAGTTATGTAGCCCAGAGCGGGCAGCTTACATAAAGCGCCCGCTTGGTGACTAAAACTCCGAAGGGATTACCAACGGTAGTGGGCGAACGCTTTGTTGGCTTCTGCCATACGGTGAACGTCTTCACGTTTCTTAACTGCAGTACCTTTGTTGTCTGCAGCATCAGAAAGTTCGTTCGCCAGGCGCAGAGCCATGGATTTATCACCGCGTTTACGAGCAGCTTCAACGATCCAACGCATTGCCAGAGCATTACGACGAACCGGACGAACTTCAACTGGAACCTGATAAGTAGAACCACCAACGCGGCGAGACTTAACTTCTACAGTCGGGCGCACGTTGTCGAGAGCGACTTCGAAAGCTTCCAGTTCATTTTTACCAGAGCGCTGAGCCAGGGTCTCAAGAGCACTGTATACGATTGCTTCTGCAGTAGATTTCTTACCATCTACCATCAGGATATTTACAAATTTAGCCAGCAGTTCTGATCCGAACTTAGGATCCGGCAGAATTTTACGCTGACCAATGACGCGACGACGTGGCATGGAAATACTCCGTTGTTAATTCAGGATTGTCCAAAACTCAAAGAGTTTAGTTTGACATTAATTTAAAACGTTTGGCCTTACTTAACGGAGAACCATTAAGCCTTAGGACGCTTCACGCCGTACTTGGAGCGAGCCTGCTTACGGTCTTTAACGCCTGAGCAGTCAAGTGCACCACGAACGGTGTGGTAACGAACACCCGGAAGGTCTTTAACACGACCGCCACGGATCAGGATCACGGAGTGCTCCTGCAGGTTGTGACCTTCACCACCGATGTAGGAGGTAACTTCGAAACCGTTAGTCAGACGCACACGGCAAACTTTACGCAGTGCGGAGTTCGGTTTCTTAGGAGTGGTGGTATATACGCGAGTACATACGCCACGTTTCTGCGGGCAGGCTTCCAGTGCAGGCACGTTGCTTTTCGCAACTTTGCGTGCACGTGGTTTGCGTACCAGCTGGTTAACTGTTGCCATTAAATAGCTCCTGGTTTTAGCTTTTGCTTCGTAAACACGTAATAAAACGCCCTCATACAATATGAGGACGCGGAATTTTAGGGCTGTGCTCAAAAGGTGTCAAGAAATATACAGCGATCTCGCCCTACCAGGCGATTTGAGCAGCGTGTTTTACCGTCAGGCTAACAAAATCAGTATAGCTAACCAGGACGACGCTGTTCGAAATTTGACCAGAAAGACCGCGGGCATCAACGTCTTCCTGTAGAGCATAAACGGATATGGGGGCCGCCAGCAGTAAATCAAGGTAACGGCTTCCCTTTACCGCCGCCGCTACGCCATCAGAGAGCAGCAGCAGGTCGTCACCCTCCTGCATCGTGCGCAGCAGCGTCGCGATGTCGCACTGCCAGGGAGAGTGACGAAGAGTATGCAGCATAACAGCCTCAGAACGTCATGACGACGTCATAGCGATTTAGACACTCGCGCAGCGCTTCAGGTTCCAGCGGCTGGGCATCAAGAATAAAAGAGGTTGAGGCGCTCAGCCCACGCTCGCGCAGCGAGGCCGCGCACAGCCAGCGCTGTTCGATATCATAGAGCGGCAGCACCTTGAAGGTGGCGATGTAATCACGCGCAAGGATATCACCGGGGTGCTGGTTAGCCAGCAGCTGGAAAACGCCGTCGCCAAGGAAAAAGACGCCGATCTCCTCGGTCAGAGCTGACATTGCCAGCAGCGCGTCCAGCCCTTCCCGTCCAGCAGAAGAGCCGTGGGGCGCGGAGTTAAAGACAAATGCCACGCTTTTCATCAGAACTGTACCACGCGATCGCAGGTTAAAGCCGCCTCGGCCAGTGCGCCTAAGCCGCTGAGCATAAAGCCCGGCTGGAGGTTGGTCCCTGCCAGTCCGGCTCGCTGGGCCTCGATCTCATCGGTGACGCCACGCCGCAGCGCCGCCGCGACGCAGATATGCAGCTCCACCTGATGCTCAAGGTGCAGCGCCTGCCAGGCACGGACCAGATCAAACTCGTCGCTGGCGGGCGCGGTTAGCTGGTTGGCGTTATAGACCCCTTCGCGATAGAAAAAGACGCTCGCCAGTTCGTGACCCGCCGCCATTAGCGCCTGGGCAAACTGCCACGCGCTGCTGGCCTGCTGCGTACCGTAGGCGGGACCTGTCACCAGTAAGGCAAAGCGCATTACTTATCCTGCCCCTGAAAATCACCGCTCTTAAACTGGCGGATGTAGAGGTAGACCGTGTGCTTGGAGATATTCAGCCGATCCGCGACCTGGTTAATTGCATCTTTAATATCGAAGATGCCTTTTTCGTAGAGGTTCAGCACGATCTGACGGTTTTTTGCATTATTCGAGACGTTACGATCGGCATTCACCTCTTCAATGGTGAACTCCAGGGTTTGCATCACCAGATCGTCTACCGAGGAGGCAAAGTTCACGGCGGAGCCAACGTCCGGCGTCTCTGGCGGAATGAAGGTGTTCATAATCTGCGAGAAAGGCACATCAAGGTTCATGTTGATGCACAGCAGGCCAATGACCCGGTGCTCGCGGTTGCGGATAGCGATGGTGACCGACTTCATCAGCACGCCGCTCTTGGCGCGGGTGAAGTAGCACTTAGAGACGCTGCTGTCCGCCCCCGTCATGTCATGCAGCATGCGCAGGGCAAGGTCGGTAATTGGCGAGCCAATCTTACGCCCGGTGTGTTCACCATTGGCAATACGAATGGCAGAGCATTTGAGATCCTGCAAGGAGTGCAAGACGATTTCACAGTGGGCACCAATGAGCATCGCTAACCCATCGACCACCGCTTCGTAGGATTTCAGGATATCGAAGTCGGTCTGATCAAAAGGCCGTTGATCCAGCAGATCAAGCTCGCTGGTTTCGTTGGTTAATAGCGACCTGGACATGAAAAAAAACACTCCTTTTCAGGAGCCTGTCGTTATGTTTTCAGGGCAGGCTCATCATTTACAGGGACATCTAAATTAATACAGCGCCTATAGCGCTTTCCAGTGTTAATTATATCTGCCCTGTAATAAAAAACCGCCGCCTGGTCAGGCGGCGGCTCTCAGCGTCTTACTTTTTATCCGCTGCAGCAGGCTGCTCTGCCGGTGCTGCCGCTTCCGCCTTCGGCTGTGCGTCCGCTTTCGGTGCCGGTTTGATATCCAGCAGCTCTACGTCGAAGACCAGCGTGGAGTTAGCCGGGATGCCCGGAACGCCCGTTTTACCATAGGCCAGCGCCGGCGGGATAACCAGCTTGATCTTGCCGCCTTTCTTGATGTTTTTCAGACCTTCGGTCCAGCCAGGGATCACGCCATCAAGACGGAAGGAGAGCGGCTCACCACGGGTGTAGGAGTTATCAAACTCTTTACCGTCAATCAGCGTACCTTTGTAGTTAACGACTACGGTGTCGCTATCTTTCGGTGCGTCGCCGGTTCCCTCTTTCTCTACTTTGTAGAGCAGGCCGGTAGAGGAGGTTTTCACATCTTTCTCTTTAGCAAAGGTGTCGCGGAAGGTTTTGCCCTTGGTTTCGTTCTCAGCCGCGTCCTTCTCCATCTTCTCCTGAGCAGCACCCTTCACGCGTGCTTCAAAGGTCTGCAGAGTCTGTTCAATCTCCTGGTCAGAGAGTTTGCTCTTATTGGCGAAAGCGTCCTGTACGCCAGCAATCAGCTGGGCCTGATCCAGTTTAATGCCCAGCTTCTCCTGTTCTTTCAGGGAGTTTTCCATATAACGCCCCAGTGACGCGCCCAGCGCATAGGCTGATTTTTGGTCGTCATTTTTGAATGCCGCTTTGCTGTCGGTGGTCGCCGGGGCTTTAGCCGGGGCGTCAGCAGCGAAAGAGAGAGGTGCATTCAGCGCAACGGCCATCGTGGTCGCCAGCAGCGTGACTTTAAACAGTGATTTCATCCATATCTCCAGGGCCGGGGGCAGATTGCCCCAGGGTTTGCGTATTTGAAAAACGTACTATAAATCGTTGTGGGAGAAATCTATATAACGACATTCCCGATTGTTGCCTCTTTTGTGACTATTTTTGTTTAAATTAGTTTCTTAAGGTTGTCAGGTGGGCTGCGCGGACGCGTAAAGTTGCGTAGAATCCGGGCTAAAACAGATGAGGTGAAACATGCAGGATATGACGCTGGAAGCGCGGCTGGCCGAGCTGGAGAGCCGTCTGGCTTTTCAGGAGATTACGATCGAGGAGCTTAACCAGACGGTCACCGCCCACGAGCTGGAGATGGCAAAGCTGCGGGATCTTATGCGCCTGGTGACCGAGAAGCTTAAAGCCAGCCAGCCTTCACATATGGCCTCTCAGTCAGAAGAGACGCCGCCGCCCCACTATTAAGGCGTAAAAAAAGCGGGGAGATCCCCGCTTCCTACCATCTGAAATTTCAATATCCAATGGATTTCAAGTTGCAGCAAGGCGGCAAGCTTGAAAGCCGAAGGATATTAGTGGCAGCCGCAACCGCCGTTGCCACAACCGCCTTTACCATGACCGTGGTCATGATCGTGGCCGTGACCGCCGCAGCAGCCGTCACCGTGTTCATGGTCGTGGCCGTGGTCGTGACCGTGCGGACCGTGAACGTGGCCGTGGGCCAGCTCTTCTTCGGTCGCTTCACGAATCGCAACGACTTCAACGTTGAACTTCAGGTTCTGGCCAGCCAGCATGTGGTTACCATCAACCACGACGTGGTCATCTTCCACTTCAGTGATTTCAACCGGTACCGGACCCTGGTCGGTTTCAGCCAGGAAGCGCATGCCTACCTGCAGCTCATCAACGCCCATGAAGACGTCTTTCGGTACGCGCTGCACCAGATTCTCGTCGTACTGACCGTAAGCGTCGTTTGCGCCAACCGCCACGTCAAATTTGTCGCCAGGTTCGTGACCTTCCAGCGCGGACTCCAGACCAGAGATCAGGGAGCCGTGACCGTGCAGGTAGTCCAGCGGCGCACTTACCGGAGACTCATCAACCAACACACCGTCTTCTGTACGTACCTGATAGGCCAGGCTGACCACCAGGTCTTTTGCTACTTTCATGATATCTCCTGAGCGTGGGTAAATTGCTGGCGCAGATTGTAACGGAATTCTGCCCCTGTGTACCCTTAAGCTTAAAAAAAGCTGGGACATATCGCTAGTCCGGATGAAAAATCCCGATCACTTGTTCTTCTTTGCGAACGTGCTCGCGGGCCTCTTTATCCGCCTCGCGCATCTGGTGGCCGCACTTAACGCACTCAACAATATCGACATTATTTTCACGCCACATCGCCAGCGTGTCCTGCGCCTGGCAGGCCGGGCATTTTGCGCCCGCGATAAAACGTTTACGTATCGCCATACTTTTTAACCTCTATTCAAACTCGTCCCAGCCATCCAGCTGCCGTCGCTCCTGCTGCATTTCGCGCTGAAAAATCTCTTCCAGCTCGCGCCGCGCCTCACGAACGCGGGAGATCTGCTGAGTATCAGTATGCACTACCGGCATCAGCTCGCGCAGCATCCGCATATCGAGACGGCGGAAATGTAGCTGCGCCCGCAGCGCCTGGTGTGGATGCATGCCCAGCGAGACCAGCGCCTTGCGCCCCAGCTCCAGCGCACTGGAGAAGGTCTCACGGGAGAACTGCGTTACGCCCGACTGGAGCAGCTCGTGCGCCTCAAAACGCCCCCGCGCCCGGGCGAGGATCGCCAGGTGCGGGAAGTGCTGCTGGCAAATCGCCACCAGCTTCATGGTGTCTTCCGGCTCGTTGCAGGTGATGACGATCGATTCCGCTGCCTCTGCGCCCGCCGAGCGCAGCAGCTCGACCTGGGTAGCATCGCCGTAATAGACTTTGTAGCCATACTTACGCATCAGGTTAACTGCACTGATGTCGCGCTCCAGCACGGTGATGCGCATCTTATTAGC
Source organism: Pseudescherichia sp. (assembly GCF_031987975.1). Taxonomy (GTDB): domain Bacteria; phylum Pseudomonadota; class Gammaproteobacteria; order Enterobacterales; family Enterobacteriaceae; genus Pseudescherichia. The sequence goes on from NZ_DALZYX010000004.1 coordinate 8,275, forward strand.
CATCAGCAGACGTCCAATCACCTGGCCGAAGCGGCCAAAGCCGACGATGATCACCTGCGGCTTATCATCCTCGACCCAGGGGGTCTCCCCCTCCTCATCCGGCGTGTTAAAGCGTCGGGAGAGTCCCTTATCGATGCCTTTCATCAGCAGCGGCGTGGTCATCATCGACAGGGTAACGGTGACCAGCAGCAGCGCCATCTGATCGTTATGGAACAGCCGCTGCGAGGAGGCGGTGGAGAAGAGCACGAAGGCAAACTCTCCGCCCTGGCTGAGCACCCCGGCAAACTGCATCCGCTCCGAGCTTCGCAGACCGTAGAGGCGTGCCAGCAGATAGAGAACCGTGGTTTTCACCGCTACCAAAATAGCGACCGCCGCTATCACCCATGGTAAATGGGTATAGAGCACGCCCAGATTCAGCGCCATCCCCACTGAGATAAAGAATAGCCCCAGCAGCAGACCCTTGAACGGATCGATAGCAGATTCTAGCTCGTGGCGGTACTCGCTCTCTGCCAGCAGCACCCCGGCGATAAAGGTACCGAGGGCCATCGACAGCCCCAGCGCGTCCATAAACAGCGCCGAGCCGAGCACCAGCAGCAGCGTGGCGGCGGTAAAGACTTCACGCACGCCGGAACCGGCGATAAAGCGGAACACCGGACGCAGCAGATAGCGGCCACCCACCAGCATCCCGGCGAAGGCGATCACCTTCATGCCGATCTTGATCCAGTCGAAATGATCGTCGCCGCTGCCCGCCAGCAGCGGCACCAGCGCCAGGGCCGGGATCACCGCCAGGTCCTGAAATAGCAGCACCGAGAATCCCAGCTGTCCCGCCTCGCTGCGGTTCATCCCCTTATCGCGCATCAGCTGGAGCGCCATCGCAGTAGACGACATCGCCAGACCGATACCACCAATCACCGCCGCTTGCCAGGCGAAATCGGTCAGCATCAGCAGCCCGGCAAGGATTGCGGCGCTGAGCAGCACCTGCGCTGCTCCAACGCCGAAGATCGACTGTCGCAGCTGCCACAGCTTCGACGGGTTTAGCTCCAGACCGATGATAAACATCAGAAACACGACGCCCATCTCAGAGAAGTGGAGGATCTCATCAACGTCGCTGATAAATCCCAGCCCCCACGGGCCGATGGCTATGCCCGCCAGCAGATAGCCCAGCACTGCACCAATACCCAGCCGGGCGGCCAGCGGCACGGCGACCACGGCGGCAAACAGAAACAGTACACCCGCCAGCAGCAGATCGGTTCCGTCCATTAGCGACCTCCCGTCGCGGTGGGTAATGCCAGCCAGTCGCCGTAGGCCCGTGCATGGCTTGCCAGCTCCTCTTTCGGCTGGCGGCGCGCCCAGTAAACAATAAACGGCGTCATCCACTGCATACGGCACATGGCCGCCGTCAGCTCAAAGGGACGCAGGATTTCGCTAAGCGGATAGCGGTTGAGGCCGTCGTAGCGGTAGGCGCTCTCCGGCTCGCCGGTGGTAATGACGCAGCGCCAGCACTTGCCTGCCAGCTGATTGCCTCCCGGCCCGCTAGCGAAGCCGCGGGTCAGAACGCGATCCAGCCACTCTTTAAGCAGCGCCGGACAGCTGTAGGTGTAGAGAGGGAATTGAAAGACGATCACATCATGCTCGCGCAGCAGCGCCTGCTCACGAGGAATATCGATAAAAAAGTCTGGGTAGTGCGCATAGAGATCGTGCACGGTCACGTTGTGCAGTTGCATTGCCGGCTTAAGCAGCACCCGGTTGGCTACCGAGTCCTGAGATTCCGGATGGGCATACAGCAGCAGCACTCTGGCTGTCTGGGACATCACTCCCCTCCCGGTTATGTTTTAATGCTTTTGTGTATAGTTGTCGTTTCGGGCTACCATTGCGCCCCGGTGCAGCATTATAAACGCACTCCACATTATCATAATGACAAATTAACATAGTCTGAACATACGGCGCTCTATGATTGTTTTCTCCTCACTACAAATTCGTCGCGGCGTGCGTGTCCTGCTGGATAATGCCACCGCCACCATCAACCCCGGCCAGAAAGTCGGGCTGGTGGGTAAAAACGGCTGCGGGAAGTCTACCCTGCTGGCGCTGCTGAAAAACGAGCTTACCGCCGACGGCGGCAGCTTCACCTACCCTGCCAACTGGCAGCTGGCGTGGGTGAACCAGGAGACCCCTGCCCTCAGCGAGCCTGCCATCGACTATGTTATTGATGGCGATCGTGAGTATCGCCAGCTGGAGGCCCAGCTGAATGACGCCAACGAGCGCAACGATGGCCATGCCATCGCCACCGTTCACGGCAAGCTCGACGCCATCGACGCCTGGACCATTCGCTCGCGCGCTGCCAGCCTGCTGCACGGGCTGGGTTTCTCTACCGAGCAGCTTGAGCGGCCGGTAAGCGACTTCTCCGGCGGCTGGCGTATGCGCCTCAACCTTGCCCAGGCGCTGGTCTGCCGCTCGGATCTGCTCCTGCTCGATGAGCCAACTAACCACCTCGATCTCGATGCGGTGATCTGGCTGGAGCGCTGGCTAAAGAGCTACCAGGGTACGCTGATCCTCATCTCCCACGACCGTGACTTCCTCGATCCGGTGGTGGATAAAATCATCCATATCGAACAGCAGAATATGTTCGAGTATACCGGCAACTACAGCTCGTTTGAGCGCCAGCGCGCGACCCGTCTGGCGCAGCAGCAGGCCACCTACGAGAGCCAGCAGCAGCGCGTGGCGCATCTGCAAAGCTTTATCGACCGCTTCAAAGCCAAGGCCAGCAAGGCCAAACAGGCCCAGAGCCGGGTGAAGATGCTGGAGCGCATGGAGCTGATCGCTCCGGCGCACGTAGATAACCCCTTCCACTTCAGCTTCCGCGCGCCGGAGAGCCTGCCCAATCCGCTGCTAAAGATGGAGAAGGTGAGCGCGGGCTACGGCGATCGCACCATTCTTAACTCGATCAAGCTCAACCTTGTCCCTGGCTCACGCATTGGCCTGCTGGGGCGCAACGGCGCGGGTAAATCGACGCTGATCAAGCTGCTGGCGGGCGAACTGGCTCCTACCGGCGGCGATATCGGTCTTGCGAAGGGCATCAAGCTTGGCTATTTCGCCCAGCACCAGCTGGAGTTCCTGCGGGCGGATGAGTCGCCGTTGCAGCATCTGGCCCGCCTTGCCCCTCAGGAAGCGGAGCAGAAGCTGCGAGACTATCTTGGCGGCTTTGGCTTCCAGGGCGATAAGGTCACAGAGAACACCGAACGTTTCTCCGGCGGTGAGAAGGCCAGGCTGGTACTGGCCCTGATCGTCTGGCAGCGCCCTAACCTGCTGCTGCTCGATGAGCCAACCAACCACCTCGATCTCGACATGCGTCAGGCCCTGACCGAAGCGCTAATTGAGTTTGAAGGCGCGCTGGTGGTGGTATCGCACGATCGTCACCTGATCCGCTCCACCACCGACGATCTCTACCTGGTCCATGATGGTAAGGTCGAGCCGTTCGACGGCGATCTGGAAGATTACCAGCAGTGGCTGAGCGACGTGCAGAAGCAGGAGAGCCAGCCTGCCGACGCGGCGAAGGAGAACGGCAACAGTGCCCAGGCGCGGAAAGACCAGAAGCGCCGGGAAGCCGAGCTGCGTACCCAGACCCAGCCGCTGCGCAAAGAGATCGCCCGTCTGGAGAAGGAGATGGAGAAGCTCAACGCCCAGTTGGCTAAAGCCGAAGAGAAGCTTGGCGACAGCGGCCTGTACGATCAGAGCCGCAAGGCTGAGCTAACGGAGTGTTTACAGGCACAGGCAAGCGCGAAGTCGGGCCTGGAGGAGTGTGAGATGGCGTGGCTTGAGGCACAGGAGCAGCTTGAAGGCATGCTGCAAAGCGAGTAACGCGAGGGGGCGAGAGGGTATTGACCCATTTTCATAAACATAATTTACCTGTGAAGGTATAGTATTCAGCAGATCACTGAAGAATATATTGCACGAGATGGCTCAGATAACTCCCTTAATACTCCCCGCTGCGGCGGAGGATAACGTTGAATTTCGCCCGATGCCGGGGGCGCGTAATCCGCATTTGCAGACGATGCTGCCGCGTATCCTGCGCCGTCGCCTGCAATTTACCGCGCAATGGCAGCGTCTTGAGTTACCCGACGGCGACTTTGTCGATCTGGCGTGGAGCGAAGATCCGCTGCTGGCGAAAGATAAGCCCCGGCTGGTGGTGTTTCACGGCCTTGAAGGGAGCCTGCACAGCCCCTACGCCCACGGCCTGATCCATGCCGCGAAGCAGCGTGGCTGGCTCGGGGTGGTGATGCACTTTCGCGGCTGCAGCGGCGAGCCTAACCGCCTGAACCGCATCTACCACTCTGGCGAAACCGAAGACGGCAGCGCGTTCCTGCATTGGCTGCATGATGAGTTTGGCCCGGCACCGACGGCGGCGGTGGGCTACTCCCTCGGCGGCAATATGCTTGGCTGCCTGCTGGCGAAAGCCGACGACAGCCTGCCGCTCAACGCGGCGGTGATTGTTTCGGCTCCGCTGGTGCTGGAGGCCTGTAGCCTCCATATGGATAAGGGTTTCTCACGTTTCTATCAGCGCTATCTGCTCAACCTGCTGAAAGCCAACGCCACGCGTAAGCTTAAGGCCTACCCCGGCACTCTGCCGATCGATCTCGCCCAGCTTAAGCGCGTACGCCGCATCCGTGAGTTTGATGACCTGATTACCGCGAAGGCGCACGGGTTTGATGACGCGATCGACTACTATCGCCGGAGCAGCGCCATGCCGGTGCTGCCGCAGATCCGCAAGCCGACGCTGATTATCCATGCCAAGGACGATCCCTTTATGGATCACCACGTCATTCCGGCGGCGGGCCATTTACCCGCTAATATTGAGTATCAGTTAACCGAACATGGCGGCCACGTTGGCTTCGTTGGCGGTACGCTGCGCCACCCTGAGATGTGGCTGGAGAAGCGCATCCCCGACTGGCTGGCACCCTATCTGGAGGCATAGATGATTATTCCCTGGCAAGAGGTTGCACCCGACACGCTTAATAGCCTGATTGAGAGCTTTGTCTTGCGCGAAGGCACCGATTATGGTGAACATGAGCGTTCGCTTGAGCAAAAGGTTGCCGACGTAAAGCGTCAGTTGGAAACGGGTGAGGTCGTGCTGGTGTGGTCAGAGCTGCACGAGACGGTCAATATCATGCCCCGTAAACAGTTTCGCGAATAACGCTGCGTCAGGCGATCCGCCCTCTTATGTTATTTATCAGGGAGTCGTTCGCTATGTCAGCCAAACATCCGGTGATTGCTGTTACAGGTTCCAGCGGGGCAGGAACCACCACCACCAGCCTCGCTTTTCGTAAAATCTTTGCCCAGCTTGGGCTGCGCGCCGCTGAGGTGGAGGGCGATAGCTTCCACCGCTATACCCGTCCGGAGATGGACATGGCGATCCGTAAGGCGCGCGATGCCGGACGGCATATCAGCTACTTTGGCCCGGACGCTAACGATTTCGGTCTGCTCGAGCAGACCTTTATCGAATATGGTCACAACGGCACCGGCCAGGCGCGCAAATATCTGCACACCTACGACGAAGCCGTGCCCTGGAACCAGATCCCCGGTACCTTCACGCCCTGGCAACCGCTGCCGGAGCCTACCGATATTCTGTTTTATGAGGGGCTGCACGGTGGTGTTGTGACGCCCCAGCATGACGTGGCGCGACATGTGGATCTGCTGGTGGGGGTGGTGCCGATTATTAACCTCGAGTGGATCCAGAAGATGATCCGCGATACCAGCGAGCGCGGCCACTCCCGGGAGACGGTAATGGACTCGGTAGTGCGCTCCATGGATGACTACATCAACTTCATTACGCCGCAGTTCTCCCGCACCCACATCAACTTCCAGCGTGTCCCCACCGTCGATACCTCAAACCCCTTTGCGGCTAAAAATATCCCCTCGCTGGACGAAAGCTTTGTGGTGATCCACTTCCGCGATTTAGAGGGCATCGACTACCCCTGGCTGCTGGCGATGCTGCAAGGCTCGTTTATCTCCCACATCAACACCCTGGTGGTGCCGGGAGGCAAAATGGGACTGGCGATGGAGCTGATTATGCTGCCGCTGGTGCAGCGGCTGATGGAAGGGAAGAAGATTGAGTAAATTACTGCCCGGCGGCGCTACGCTGACCGGGCCGGCGACGTTACGCTTCGATCACTTCATATGAATGGGTGATATTGACCGCTTTCTCCAGCATCAGCGCTACGGAGCAGTATTTCTCCGCCGAGAGATCCACCGCGCGTGATACCGCCGCATCCTTCAGCTCTTTGCCGGTGACGATAAAATGCAGGTTGATGTGGGTGAAGAGGCGCGGTGCCTCTTCCCGGCGCTCGGAGGTCAGCTTCACCTCGCAATCGGTCACGCCATGCCGCCCTTTTTGCAGGATCGACACCACGTCAATGGCGCTGCATCCACCTGCCGCCATGAGCACCATCTCCATCGGGCTGGGGGCTTTGTCCCCGGAATTGCCGTCCATCAACACCTGGTGGCCCGAGGCGGATTCACCGATGAACGTCAAACCTTCAACCCATTTTACGCGTGCTTGCATTTTCATCACTCCAGAGTGGCAATTTTCCCGACAGATTACGCGCACATAACAAAACGCGCAACGGAAGGCGACCTGCATCAAGCTGAAGCGAGACACCAGGAGACACACGGCGAAAGCTATGCTAAAACAGTCTGGATGCTCCAGTAATGTATTGACATTATGCAGGTATGCAGAGGACTTCAACCATTACAGGCCGCATGCCTTTATTGACGGCCCCCTTCCCAGGAATCGGGAAGCATATGATTGCAACCCCAGCCGCCGGATATGTCCCGCGACTGGCGCCAGCTTATAACAGAGGATAACCGCGCATGGTGCTTGGCAAACCACAAACAGACCCGACTCTCGAATGGTTCTTGTCTCATTGCCACATTCATAAGTACCCGTCGAAGAGCACGCTGATTCACCAGGGTGAAAAAGCGGAAACGCTGTACTACATCGTCAAAGGCTCGGTGGCAGTGCTCATCAAGGACGAAGAAGGGAAAGAGATGATCCTCTCTTACCTGAACCAGGGAGACTTTATCGGTGAACTGGGCCTGTTTGAAGAGGGCCAGGAGCGCAGCGCATGGGTACGGGCGAAAACCGCCTGTGAAGTGGCCGAAATTTCCTATAAAAAGTTCCGCCAGCTTATCCAGGTCAACCCGGATATTCTGATGCGCCTTTCGTCGCAGATGGCGCGCCGCCTGCAGGTCACCTCTGAGAAAGTGGGTAACCTCGCCTTCCTCGACGTGACCGGCCGCATCGCGCAGACGCTGCTGAACCTGGCTAAACAGCCGGACGCCATGACCCACCCGGACGGGATGCAGATCAAAATCACCCGCCAGGAGATCGGCCAGATCGTGGGCTGCTCCCGTGAAACCGTGGGCCGTATCCTGAAGATGCTGGAAGATCAAAACCTGATCTCCGCGCATGGTAAAACCATCGTCGTCTACGGAACGCGTTAAGCTTTAAGAACGGCGTGCTGCCTCTACGCACGCCGTTTTTGCTCTCTCCCTCATGTGGCGCAGGTTAATCTACCACCCCGAAGTTAACTACGCACTGCGGCAAACGCTGGTGCTGTGTCTTCCCGTGGCCATCGGCCTGGCGCTGGGTCATCTTCAGCAGGGGCTGCTGTTCTCGCTGGTGCCCGCCTGCTGCAACATTGCCGGTCTTGATACCCCACACAAACGCTTCTTTAAGCGCCTGATTATCGGCGGCTCGCTGTTTGCTGGCTGTAGCCTGGCGGTGCAGCTGCTGCTGGAGGCCAACGTTGCGCTACCGCTGATCCTCGCCGGGCTGGCGATGCTGCTTGGCGTCACCGCGGAGATTAGCCCCCTGCACGCCCGTCTGCTTCCCGCCTCGCTCATCGCCGCTATCTTTACCCTCAGCCTGGCGGGCAATATGCCGGTGTGGGAGCCGCTGCTTATCTATACGCTGGGCACGCTCTGGTATGGCGCATTTAACTGGTTCTGGTTCTGGCTGTGGCGCGAACAGCCGCTGCGCGAATCGTTGAGCCTGCTCTACCGCCAGCTCGCCGACTACTGCGAGGCGAAGTACAGCCTGCTGACTCAGCATGCCGACCCGGAAAAGGCGCTGCCACCGCTATTGGCGCGTCAGCAAAAGGCGGTGGATCTCATCAGCCAGTGCTATCAGCAGCTGCATATGCTTGCGGCTAACCAGCATAACGACTACAAGCGCCTGCTGCGGGCCTTTCAGGTGGCGCTGGATCTGCAGGAGCACATCTCCGTCAGCCTGCACCAGCCGGAAGAGGTACAGAAGCTGGTGGAGCGCAGCCACGCCGAAGCGGTGATCCGCTGGAATGCGCAGGTGGTCGCTGCCCGGTTACGGGTGCTGGCGGACGACATTCTGTATCATCGCTACCCGACCCGCTTCACTATGGAGAAGCAAATTGGCGCGCTGGAGAAGATCGCCCGTCAGCATCCGCAAAACCCGGTCGGGCAGTTCTGTGCCTGGCACTTTAGCCGTATCGCCCGCGTGCTGCGTACCCAGCGGCCGCTCTATACCCGCGACCTGATGGCCGACCAGCAGCGCCGCCAGCCGCTGTGGGAGGCGCTCAAAAGCTATCTGTCGCTGAAGTCTCCGGCGCTGCGCAATGCCGCCCGCATCAGCGTTATGCTGGGCGTCGCCAGCCTGATGGGCAGCGCCCTTCATCTGCCGAAGCCCTACTGGATCCTGATGACGGTGCTGCTGGTTACCCAGAACGGCTACGGCGCGACGCGGGTGCGTATTTTACACCGGGCGGCGGGCACGCTGGCGGGGTTAACCATCGCCGGGATCGCCCTACACTTTCATGTCCCGGAGGGGTATACGCTGCTGGGTATGCTGTTTATTACCCTAATCAGCTACCTCATTATTCGCAAAAGCTACGGCTGGGCGACGGTAGGCTTTACCATCACGGCGGTTTATTCTATTCAGATCCTCACCCTGAGCGGCGAGAACTTTATCGTTGCCCGGCTGATCGATACGCTAATTGGCTGCCTGATCGCCTTCGGCGGGATGGTCTGGCTCTGGCCGCAGTGGCAGAGCGGCCTGCTGCGTAAAAACGCCCATGATGCGATTGAGAAGGATCAGGATGCGATTCGCCTGATCCTCAGCGACGATCCGCAGCCGACGCCGCTGGCCTACCAGCGGATACGGGTTAACCAGGCGCATAACGCCCTCTTCAACTCGCTCAACCAGGCGATGCAGGAGCCAGGGTTCAATACCCACTATCTGGAAGATATGAAGCTCTGGGTGACCCACAGCCAGTTTATCGTTGAGCATATTAATGCCCTGACGACGCTGGCCCGGGAGCACGCCATGCTGACGCCGGATCTGGCGCAACGCTATCTGGAGTCCTGTGAAATTGCGCTTCAGCGCTGCCAGCAGCGGCTGGACTATGACGGGGCCGGCGCGTCCGGTGACGCGAATATTCTTGAAGCGCCGGAGACGCTAACTCACGGCCCGATGAGTCCGATGGAGATGCATCTCCAGCGCATTATCGGGCATCTGAACAGCATGCACACCATCTCGTCGGTGGCATGGCGTCAGCGCCCGCATCATGGCATCTGGCTTAACCGCAGGTGGAGTAAAGATTAAGCCCGGACGACGTTGGCGACCGCCACGGCAAAGCGCTGCATGCCTTCATCAATATCCTGCTCGTTGACCACCAGCGACGGCGCAAAGCGCATCACATCCGGTCCAGCGTTCAGTACCATAACTCCCTCATCGGCCGCCGCGTAAAGCAGATCGCGGGCGCGCCCTTTGTACTGCGGCTTTAGCTCTGCCCCAATCAGCAGGCCCATGCCGCGAATATCGCTGAACACATTGAACTGCTCATCGATCTGCTGCAAATGCTTCACAAAGCGCTGGCGCTTCTCGCTGACGCCCTGGAGCACTTCCGGCGAGCTGATGATATCAAAGGCCGCACCGGCCACCGCGCAGGCTAGCGGGTTGCCGCCGTAGGTCGAGCCGTGGGAGCCAACGTGGAAGGCGCTGGCGATCGCCTCGGTGGTCAGCACGGCGCTGATCGGGAAGCCGCCACCCAGTGCCTTAGCGCTGGTGAGGATATCCGGCGTTACGCCGTAGTGCATGTAGGCAAAGAGATCGCCGCTGCGCCCCATTCCGCACTGCACCTCATCAAACACCAGCAGCGCCTGGTGCTGGTCGCACAGCTCGCGCAAGCCCTGTAAGAACTCTGGCGTCGCGGCGGTGACGCCCCCTTCTCCCTGCACCGGCTCGACCACCACCGCACAGGTGTGATCATCCATCACCGCTTTTACCGCATGAAGATCGTTAAACGGCACGTGGATGATATCGGCCGGTTTCGGCCCGAAGCCGTCGGAGTACTTCGGCTGGCCGCCGACCGAGACGGTAAACAGCGAGCGCCCGTGGAAGGCGTTGTGGAAGGCGATGATTTTGGTTTTATAGGGGCTGTGGCGCGTAGAGGCATAGTAGCGCGCCAGCTTAAAGGCGGTTTCATTGGCCTCGGTGCCGGAGTTCATAAACAGCACGCGCTCGGCAAAGGTGGTGTCGATAATCTTGCGCGCCAGGCGCAGCGCCGGCTCGTTGGTGAAGACGTTGCTGGTGTGCCACAGGGTTTCACCCTGGCTCTTCAATGCCTCAACCAGTGCAGGATGACAGTGGCCCAGCGCCGTAACGGCAATCCCGCCCGCAAAATCAACATACTCTTTGCCCTGCTGATCCCACACCCGACTGCCTTTACCCTTCACCGGGATAAACTCCGCCGGTGCATAAACGGGCAGAATTACTTCGTCAAATGTTGCGCGCGTAACTGCGTTCTGTTCAGTTGCCATGTCATGCCCATCCGTTATATGCAGCAATATATGCAGTAATGATTATGAAAATATAATCACAAAATATGCATAAAAAATCAGCTTATGGCAACTAAAAATCGGCCTGGTTAAGAAAGTTTGCCAGCAGCGCATGCCCCTGCTCGCTCAAAATGCTCTCCGGATGGAACTGTACCCCCTGTAGATCCCACTCCCGATGGCGTATAGCCATAATCTCCTGAGTATCACTCCAGGCGGTCACCTCAAAACAGTCGGGTAGCGTCGCGGGATCGATCAGCAGCGAGTGGTAGCGGGTGACGGTGAGCGGATTGTTCAGCCCGTGAAATACGCCCTGCCCGCTGTGGGTAATGGCGGACGTTTTGCCATGCATCACCTTCTGCGCCCGGACGATGGTCGCGCCAAAGACCTGAGCAATCGCCTGGTGACCCAGGCAGACGCCAAGCATCGGCAGCTTACCGGCGTAGTGACGAATAACCTCCAGCGATATGCCCGACTCGTCCGGCGTGCAGGGGCCGGGAGAGATGACGATCTTCTCCGGAGCCAGCGCCGCGATATCGGCGAGGGTTATCTCGTCGTTGCGCTTTACCACGACCTCCGCCCCCAGCTCGCAGAAGTACTGATAGAGGTTCCAAGTAAAGGAGTCGTAGTTGTCGATAAGCAGGATCATGGTAAGCCACTTGTTAACTATCTTTGCGACATTGTACGCAGCCTAAGAAATTCTGACTATGACCTATTGAAAGAAGTGCTTACTATCGCACTAAGTGCTACAGTAAAGTGAACAGGGATGTGAATCAAATGCGAGTTTTTAAAACAAAATGGTTCAGTAAAACGGCAAAAAACCATGCCATCAAGGACGATGAGTTATGTCTGGCTAAAGGTGGGAGGAATTGGTTTTACACTTTCCTGTATGCCAAACAGGATATGGCAAATATCACTCATGAAGAACTCACAGGCTTTCGAACGCTCGCAAAGCATTACGCGGGCCTGAAAACTGAAAAACTGAGCCTGTTAATTGACGCAAAAGAGTTGCTGGAGATTTGTCATGACCGCAAAAGAGAAATTTAAAAGTACCGCTTTTGAAGCGATTCATAGCGCTGCTGCGGGATTACACAGCGTAGATGCTATCTCTCAGGAAACAATGCGTAGCTTTGATAAAGCCTGCATTGGCGAGGTAGATGACATTCAGCCGGATGAAATCAAAAAGCTACGGGAGAAGTTTAACGTTAGCCAACCTGTTTTTGCCCACTATTTAAATACCAGCGTTTCAACCGTACAAAAATGGGAAAGCGGCGCTAAACGGCCGAATGGGTTATCACTAAAGCTGTTAAGCGTTATACAAAAGCATGGGCTGGACATATTGATATAGATATGTCCGCCCCGCGTAGGCCGGATAAGCGCAGCGCCATCCGGCAACGTTTTACTCCGCTTCGCTCACCACGTGAGTAAAGATGTCGATAAGTGCTGAGAGGTCACCCATGGCGCCGCTCTGGTTGGCCGCGCTCCAGGCATCGGGCTCAATGCCGCGCCAGTCGAGCTGATATCCGGCATGGATTGCCAGCTGCTCAAAGAAGATCCGCTCAGCGATGCCGTTGCCGATCCGGAACGGATGCAGGACGTTAATCTCGCAGTAGTAGTGTGCCAGACGCTCGATAAACGCGGTCTTCTCCAGCCCCTGCAACCAGTCCTCATCCTCCAGCGCCTGCATCAGGGCGTTGCCCTCGTTCTCAATGTAGTCAAAATTACAGAAGCGCGTATCGCCCTGATAGATGTTGACCTCGCGGATCTCACCGGCCCACTCAAAGATATCCTGGTAGAGATGGCGATGGATGGCGCAGAGATGCGGCAGACCCCGGGCAACAGGACCCAGCTCCAGGGTGGCGGCACGCAGCGAAGTAAACTCATATGCCGCCTCTTCCAGTTGTTTCGCCTGATGGATACCCAGCCGGTTGCTCATCACATTACGGCCAGCGTAGAAGTACGGGTCTCGCCCGTCGCCAAACTTATCGCTCATGCTGCCTCCGCAGCGCCTCAAGGCGCGCCTCTGCTTCTTCTGCGTTGAGCGTGACCAGGGCGCACTCCACCCCCTCCAGACGCCGACTGGCCTGGAAATTGACGTTACGCTGCTGCTCCCAGAGACGGGATTTTTGCCGTTCGGTGAGTTTTTTCGCCATTGTGTCTCCCTGATGATGTGCGTCATTTGCCACAAGTATAAGCGGCATTTTAACGTTACGCAGGGAAGCTGGCGGTGCACGGGCAACAGACGCCCGTGCAAAAAAGAGTTACGGCAGAACTTTGGCGGAGAGGATAACGATCGGTTTTGACGGCACATTTTGATACGGGCCGACGTTGTGAGTCTGTACCTGGGAGATCTTGTCCGCAACATCCATGCCTTTCACAACTTTACCGAAAACGGCATAGCCGAAGTCGCGCTGGCCGTGATCGAGGAAAGCGTTATCCGCAACGTTCAGGAAAAACTGGCTGGTGGCGCTGTCTTTATCAGCGGTACGGGCCATGGAGATGGTGCCGCGGGTGTTACGCAGGCCGTTATCCGCTTCGTTCTTGATAGGCGGGTTTGGCTGTTTCTGCTGCATCTGCTCGTTAAAGCCACCGCCCTGCACCATGAAGCCCGGGATCACGCGGTGAAAGGTCGTGTTGTTATAGAAGCCGCTGTTCACATAGTCGATAAAGTTTTTCACCGAGACCGGAGCTTTCTGGCTGTTCAGCTCCAGCTCAATGTTTCCGGCAGACGTGGTTAACAGAACGTGAGGATCGCCTTTTGCCGCGAGGGCTGCGGGTGAAATTGCAGAGAGAGCAAAGATAGCCGCTACAGCCGCCAGAGTCGTTTTAACCATGTGAATTCCTAACAGTGAACAGTGAAGAGAGCGAGTCGCTTGATTCTAAAGAGCATACTGCCCCCAGGCCAGCGCTTTACTCAATTTTACGAATTTGAAACATATGTGTCTGTAGCCCACTATGGCGCAATCTGGTGAAAATTTGTGACACATTTCAAAATAAAATGTGCAACATGACCTATTTTCATTTTTAAAGATTTAAATGTGTCACCCGAACGCATAAAATCTGCCCGTTCATGGCGCAGTCAATGCGCTTTACACTTCTATTCACAGGCCAGTCATGACTAACAGCAACAGAATCAAGCTCACATGGATCAGCTTTTTCTCCTACGCCCTTACCGGTGCGTTGGTGATCGTCACCGGTATGGTGATGGGCGATATCGCGAAGTATTTTGATCTTCCGGTTTCCAGCATGAGCAACACCTTTACCTTCCTGAACGCCGGGATCCTGATCTCCATCTTCCTCAATGCCTGGCTGATGGAGATCGTACCGTTAAAAACCCAGCTGCGTTTTGGCTTTGTGCTGATGATCCTGGCCGTAGCGGCGCTGATGCTAAGCCACAGCCTGGCGCTCTTCTCCGCCGCGATGTTCGTGCTGGGGCTGGTAAGCGGTATCACCATGTCCATCGGTACCTTCCTGGTCACCCAGATGTATGAAGGCCGCCAGCGTGGCTCCCGCCTGCTGTTCACTGACTCCTTCTTCAGTATGGCCGGCATGATCTTCCCGATGGTTGCCGCCTTCCTGCTGGCGCGCAGCATTGAGTGGTACTGGGTCTACGCCTGCATCGGTCTGGTCTACGTCGCCATCTTCGTTCTGACTATCGGCTGCGAATTTCCGGCGCTGGGTAAACACGCTGCTCCGAGCGATAAGCCAGTGGTGAAAGAGAAGTGGGGCATCGGCGTGCTGTTCCTCTCTATCGCCGCACTCTGCTACATCCTCGGCCAGCTCGGCTTTATCTCCTGGGTACCGGAGTATGCTAAGGGTCTGGGTATGGACGTCAGCGGACAGGGGAAACTGGTCAGCGACTTCTGGATGTCTTACATGATCGGCATGTGGGCGTTTAGCTTTATCCTGCGCTTCTTCGATCTGCAGCGTATTCTGACCGTGCTGGCAGGTATGGCGACCGTGCTGATGTACCTCTTTATCACCAGCAGCCCAGAGCATATGGCGTGGTTTATTCTGGCCCTCGGCTTCTTCTCCAGCGCCATCTACACCACCATCATTACCCTTGGCTCCCAGCAGACCAAAGTCGCTTCGCCGAAGCTGGTTAACTTTGTTCTCACCTGCGGCACCATTGGGACTATGCTGACCTTCGTGGTTACCGGTCCTATCGTTGCCAGCAGCGGCCCGCAGGCGGCGCTGATGACCGCTAACGGCCTCTACGCCGTGGTCTTCGTAATGTGCTTCGCGCTTGGCTTCGTCAGTCGCCATCGTCAGCACAGCAACACGGTTTCTGCGCACTAAGTTATTCCCGCCCCTTTTCGTCCTGAAAAGGGGCTAACTTCGACCTCTCCTAACGGTTTAACCCCATTAATCTTTAGTGGTAAATCCCGTCTGTTAAAAACCCTCATTTTTGTATGTTATTTACGCTATCGCGAAAAGCCAACTAATTCCACGACTTAGAAAAACGCTGCTAAATCAGCAATATACTCCTTAGGGAGTAGGTAAAGGTGAACTTGATTTGCATCAATAAACGCCGCTGCTGAATCGTTAAGGTAGGCAGTAATAGAAAAGAAATCGAGGCAAAAATGAGCAAAGTCAAAATCGCTATTATCGGTAACGGCATGGTCGGCCACCGTTTTATTGAGGATCTCCTCGATAAAGCTGACGCTGCCCGTTTCGACATTACCGTGTTTTGTGAAGAGCCGCGGAAAGCCTACGACCGTGTCCATCTCTCTTCCTACTTCTCTCACCATACTGCCGAAGAGCTATCCCTGGTGCGGGAAGGCTTCTACGAGAAGCACGGCGTCAAGGTGCTGGTAGGCGAACGTGCTATCACTATCAACCGTCAGGAGAAGGTGATCCACTCCAGCGCTGGCCGCACGGTCTATTACGATAAGCTGATTATGGCTACCGGCTCCTATCCGTGGATCCCGCCAATTAAAGGTTCTGAAACTCAGGACTGCTTTGTTTACCGCACCATTGAAGATCTGAACGCCATTGAAGCCTGCGCGCGTCGTAGCCGCCGGGGGGCAGTGGTCGGCGGCGGTCTGCTCGGTCTGGAAGCTGCCGGGGCGCTGAAAAACCTTGGCGTCGAGACTCACGTCATTGAGTTCGCACCGATGCTGATGGCCGAACAGCTTGACCAGATGGGCGGCGAGCAGCTGAAACGCAAAATCGAGAGCATGGGCGTGGGCGTGCACACCAGTAAAAACACCCAGGAGATTGTCCAGGAGGGCGTTGAGGGTCGTAAGACCATGCGCTTTGCCGACGGCAGCAGCCTGGAGATCGACTTTATCGTTTTCTCAACCGGTATTCGCCCGCGCGACAAGCTGGCGACCCAGTGCGGCCTGGCGACGGCCCAGCGCGGCGGCATCATGGTAAACGATACCTGCCAGACTTCCGACCCGGATATCTACGCCATCGGCGAGTGCGCCAGCTGGAACAATCGCGTCTACGGCCTGGTCGCCCCTGGCTACAAAATGGCACAGGTAGCCGTGGACCATATCCTCGGTACCCCGAACGCGTTTGAAGGGGCAGACCTTAGCGCCAAACTGAAGCTGCTGGGCGTGGACGTCGGCGGCATTGGCGATGCCCATGGCCGTACGCCAAATTCCCGCAGCTACGTCTATCTGGATGAGAGCAAAGAGGTCTACAAGCGCCTGATCGTTAGCCCGGATAACAAAACTCTGCTTGGTGCGGTACTGGTAGGCGACACCAGCGACTTTGGGAATTTACAGCAGCTGGTGCTGAACGCCATCGAGCTGCCGGAGAACCCGGACGCGCTGATCCTGCCCGCCCACGCGGGCAGCGGAAAACCCTCTATCGGCGTCGATAAGCTGCCGGACAGCGCGCAGATCTGCTCCTGCTTCGACGTGACTAAAGGCATGCTGATCTCCGCGATCAACAAGGGCTGCCATACGGTGGCAGCGCTGAAGGCGGAAACCAAAGCCGGTACCGGCTGCGGCGGCTGTATCCCACTGGTGACTCAGGTACTGAACGCCGAGCTGGCGAAACAGGGCATCGAAGTGAACCACAGCCTGTGTGAACACTTTGCCTACTCCCGTCAGGAGCTGTACCACCTGATCCGCGTGGAAGGGATCAAAACCTTTGACGAGCTGCTGGCGAAACACGGTAAAGGCTACGGCTGCGAGGTCTGTAAACCTACCGTTGGCTCCCTGCTGGCCTCCTGCTGGAATGAATACATTCTGAAGCCGCAGCATACGCCGCTGCAGGATACCAACGATAATTTCCTCGCCAATATTCAGAAAGACGGCACCTACTCGGTGATCCCGCGCTCTGCCGGGGGCGAAATCACCCCGGAAGGGCTGATGGAGGTGGGCCGTATCGCCCGTGAGTTTAACCTCTACACCAAAATTACCGGCTCCCAGCGTATCGGCCTGTTCGGTGCGCAGAAAGATGACCTGCCGGAGATCTGGCGTCAGCTGATTGAAGCCGGGTTCGAAACCGGTCATGCCTACGCTAAAGCGCTGCGGATGGCGAAAACCTGCGTCGGCTCAACCTGGTGCCGCTACGGCGTGGGTGACAGCGTGGGCTTCGGCGTCGAGCTGGAGAACCGCTACAAAGGCATCCGTACCCCGCACAAAATGAAGTTTGGCGTCTCTGGCTGTACTCGCGAATGCGCGGAAGCCCAGGGCAAAGACGTGGGCATCATCGCCACTGAAAAAGGCTGGAACCTCTACGTCTGCGGTAACGGCGGGATGAAACCACGCCATGCGGACCTGCTGGCAGCGGATCTCGACCGCGACACGCTGGTGCGCTATCTCGACCGCTTTATGATGTTCTACATCCGCACCGCCGACAAGCTGACCCGTACCGCGTCCTGGCTGGATAATCTGGAAGGCGGCATTGACTACCTGAAGAGCGTGATTATCGACGACAAGCTTGGCCTGAACAGCCAGCTGGAAGCGGAGATGGCTCGCCTGCGCGACGCCGTTATCTGCGAGTGGACCGCCACCGTCAACGATCCGCAGGCGCAGGTGCGCTTCAAACACTTTATCAACAGCGATCGCCGCGACCCGGCAGTACAGATCGTACCGGAACGTCAGCAGCATCGCCCGGCTACGCCGTATGAGCGTATCCCGGTCACCCTGGTGGAGGAAACCGTATGAGCCAGTGGAACACCGTCTGTCAGCTCGCTGACATCGTGCCGGCAACCGGCGTCTGTGCCCTGCTGAATAACCAGCAGATCGCCATCTTCCGCCCGCGGGCCAATGAGCAGGTCTATGCCATCAGCAACATCGATCCTTTCTTTGAGGCCAGCGTACTGTCGCGGGGCATCATCGCCGAGCACGATGGCGAGCTGTGGGTTGCCAGCCCGCTGAAGAAGCAGCGCTTCCGCCTGCGCGACGGCCTGTGCATGGAGGATGCGGACCACTCCGTGGCGCGCTTCGATGCGCGGGTCAAAGACGGCGAAGTACAGATCAAAGCGTAATACCCCGGCGGGGGTGCAATGCCCTCGCCCGTTAACTTTCTCTTTTTGTTTGAATTTTCTTTTCTAACTTTTTTACACAAAATCATTTGAGTTGCATCGCGGCGGCAACTGAACGAATCCCCAGGAGCATAGTTAACTATGTGACTGGGGTGAGAGAAGGCAGCCAACAAAGAGGCAGCTCGAAGGATGAAGTGTACAAGGATAATCATCATGTTCGCAGACACTATCAACAAGTGTGCGGCTAACGCTGCGCGCATTGCACGCCTCTCTACACATAATCCGCTGGGCTTCTGGATCAGCTCCGCGATGGCCGGTGCTTACGTAGGCCTGGCGATTATCCTGATTTTTACCCTCGGTAACCTGCTTGACCCGGCGGTACGTCCGCTGGTGATGGGCGCTACCTTCGGCATCGCGCTGACGCTGGTGATCATTGCTGGCTCCGAGCTGTTTACCGGCCACACCATGTTTCTAACCCTGGGCGTTAAAGCGGGCACCATCAGCCACGGTCAGATGTGGACGATCCTGCCGCAAACCTGGCTGGGTAACCTGGTGGGGTCGGTCTTCGTGGCCCTGCTCTACTTCTGGGGCGGCGGCAGCCTGCTGTCGGTGGATACCAGCCTGGTACACACCGTCGCGCTGGCAAAAACCAGTGCCCCTGCCAGCGTACTGTTCTTTAAAGGTGTGCTCTGTAACTGGCTGGTTTGCCTGGCGATCTGGATGGCGATCCGTACCGAAGGCGCGGCGAAGTTCCTTGCTATCTGGTGGTGCCTGCTGGCGTTTATCGCCTCCGGCTATGAGCACTCGGTTGCCAACATGACCCTGTTCGCTCTATCGTGGTTCGGCCACCACAGCGAAGCTTATACCCTTGCCGGTATCGGACATAACCTGTTGTGGGTTACGCTGGGGAATACTTTATCCGGGGCCATATTTATGGGGCTGGGATATTGGTATGCTACCCCTCGCGCAGAGCGTCCTGCTCCTGCTAAAAACGCCGCGCAGGAAACCGTTAGCCCTTAAAACGATAAAGAGGTTATGTCGTGCATCATCTTCCAATATTTTGCCAGTTACGCGATCGCGACTGCCTGCTCGTCGGCGGTGGCGATGTCGCAGAGCGTAAAGCCCGCTTGCTTCTGGAAGCCGGTGCGCGGCTTACCGTTAATGCATTGCACTTCGATCCGCAGTTTACCGTATGGGCGGACGAAGGCATGGTCACCCTGGTCGAAGGTCACTTCGATGAGGCGCTGCTCGACCCGTGCTGGCTGGTGATTGCCGCTACCGACGACGATGCGGTTAATCAGCAGGTCAGCGATGCGGCAGAAGCGCGCCGCATCTTCTGTAACGTGGTCGATGCGCCGAAAGAGGCGAGCTTTATCATGCCATCAATTATCGACCGTTCGCCGCTGATGGTGGCAATCTCCTCCGGCGGTACCTCTCCGGTACTGGCGCGCCTGCTGCGTGAAAAGCTGGAGTCGCTGCTGCCGCTGCACCTCGGCAAAATTGCTGGCTACGCCGGGACCCTGCGTGGACGGGTGAAAGCCACCTTTGCCACCATGGCCGAGCGTCGCCGCTTCTGGGAGAAATTTTTTACTAACGACCGTCTTGCCCAGTATCTGGCGAACAACGATCGCCTCGCCATCGACAAAGAGACAGAGTCGCTGTTTAACACGCCGCTCGATAACCGGGGGGAAGTGGTGCTGGTCGGTGCGGGACCAGGCGATGCCGGGCTGCTGACGCTGAAAGGGCTACAGCAGATCCAGCAGGCGGACGTGGTGGTCTATGACCGTCTGGTCTCTGATGACATTATGAATCTGGTGCGCCGCGACGCCGACCGTATTTTTGTCGGCAAACGCGCGGGCTACCACTGCGTGCCGCAGGAGGAGATTAACCAGATCCTGCTCCGCCAGGCGCAGTCCGGTAAGCGCGTAGTGCGCCTGAAGGGCGGCGATCCGTTTATCTTTGGCCGCGGCGGTGAAGAGCTGGAGACCCTGTGCCATGCAGGGATCCCCTTCTCGGTAGTGCCGGGCATTACCGCCGCCTCGGGCTGCTCCGCCTACTCCGGCATTCCGCTGACCCACCGCGACTACGCCCAGAGCGTGCGGCTGATCACCGGCCATCTGAAAACCGGCGGCGAGTTGGACTGGGAGAACCTCGCCGCAGAGAAGCAGACCCTGGTGTTCTATATGGGGCTAAACCAGGCCGCAACTATTCAGCAAAAGCTTATCGAGCATGGAATGCAGGCGGATATGCCGGTGGCGTTGGTAGAGAACGGCACGGCGGTACAGCAGCGGGTAGTGAGCGGGGTACTGAGCGAGCTGGGTATGCTGGCGCAACAGGTCGAAAGCCCGGCGCTGATTATCGTTGGCCGCGTGGTAGCCCTGCGCGACAAGCTAAACTGGTTCTCGAACCACTGATTTTTGAAAAACGCCCGGCGGACCGCCTGCCGGGCCTGGATACGGGACTTACGGCTTGGCAACAAAGCCAATAGCTTCGTAGACCGTTTTCAGCGTCTCTGCGGCGCGAGCGCTGGCTTTCTCGGCACCCTCTTTCATGATGCGCTGCAGGAAAGCTTCATCGTTACGGTAGCGGTGATAGCGCTCCTGAAGCTCGGTCAGCATGCCGGAAACCGCTTCCGCCACTTCCCCTTTCAGATGGCCATACATTTTGCCTTCAAAGTGCTGCTCCAGCTCGGCGATGCTCTGTCCGGTCACGCCAGAGAGGATATCCAGCAGGTTAGAGACGCCCGCCTTCTCCTTCACGTCGTAGCGCACCACCGGCGGCTCTTCGGAGTCGGTTACCGCACGCTTGATCTTTTTCACTACCGACTTCGGATCTTCCAGCAGGCCGATAACGTTGTTGCGGTTATCATCAGACTTGGACATCTTCTTGGTCGGCTCCAGCAGCGACATTACGCGCGCGCCGGATTTTGGAATGAACGGCTCCGGCACTTTGAACACGTCGCCGTAGATGGCGTTAAAACGCTGGGCGATATCGCGGCTCAGCTCAAGGTGCTGTTTCTGATCTTCACCGACCGGTACCTGGTTGGTCTGATAGAGCAGAATGTCCGCCGCCATCAGTACCGGGTAGTCAAACAGGCCGGCGTTGATGTTCTCAGAGTAGCGCGCTGACTTGTCTTTAAACTGGGTCATGCGGCTCAGCTCACCGAAATAGGTGTAGCAGTTCAGCGCCCAGCCCAGCTGCGCGTGTTCAGTCACATGAGACTGAACGAAAATGGTGCTCTTCTCGGGATCGATCCCACAGGCCAGGTAGAGCGCCAGCGTATCCAGGGTGGCTTTACGCAGCTTCTCGGGATCCTGACGGGCGGTGATAGCGTGGAGATCCACGATGCAGTAGATGCAGTCGTACTCATCCTGCATGGTTACCCACTGACGCAGCGCACCCATATAGTTGCCGATGGTCAGTTCACCTGAGGGCTGTGCGCCACTAAAGACGATGGGCTTAGTCATTTTTCTGTTCCTGATGTTCACTATATGGAAGCCCAAGCGCGGGCAGTAACTCTTTAAAATGGTCGAATATACGATCCGGCTCGCTCAGCGCGATGGCTTCGCCGTAGTTATAGCCGTAGGTCAGACCCACGGCACAGCAGCCAGCCGCCTTCGCCGCCTGAATATCATTCCGCGAATCGCCGACGAACAGCAGCGCCTGCGGTGCCACCCCCAGCTTTTCAGCCACCAGCAGCAGCGGCTCCGGGTGCGGCTTTTTGTTTTTAACGTCGTCACCGCCGATGACCAGCGTGAAATAGCGGGCGATATCCAGCGCCTCCAGCAGCGGCGCAACAAACGGCGTCGGCTTGTTGGTCACCAGCGCTAGCGGGTAACCCTCTTCATGCAGGGCTGCCAGAGTGCCAGCTACGTCCGGGAAGAGGAAGCTCCCCTCTTCAACGGCCTCAGCGTAGTAGCGATCGAACAGCTTGCGCAGAATGCGGGCCTGCTCCTCTTCGGGAATGGCCGCATGATCGATAGCCGGTTTGCCTGCCATTGCACGCTGGCTGGCGTGCTCCTGACGCGACCAGGCCAGCGCCCGCTGCATTAGCACGTCAGCACCATTGCCGATCCATGTCACTACCCGCGCCTCTCCGGCAGCCGGCAGCTCCAGCGCGTAGAGCGCCTGGTCTACCGCATAGGTCAGACCCGGTGCGCTATCCACCAGCGTGCCGTCGAGATCGAATGCAACTGCGCGGATTCCGTCGATTTTTTTAGCCATGGTGCACCTTTGCCAGCTCGCTGCGCATCTTATCGATGACTTTGCGGTAGTCCGGCTGGTCAAAAATGGCCGAGCCGGCGACAAACATATCTGCGCCCGCGGCGGCAATCTCGCCGATGTTATCCGCCTTCACGCCGCCGTCAACTTCAAGGCGAATGTCGTAGCCGGAGGCGTCAATGCGACGGCGCACTTCGCGCAGCTTATCAAGAGTATGAGGAATAAAGGACTGGCCGCCGAAGCCCGGGTTGACCGACATCAGCAGGATCACATCAAGCTTGTCCATCACGTAGTCGAGCCAGTTCAGGGAGGTCGCCGGATTGAACACCAGCCCCGCTTTGCAGCCATGCTCTTTGATCAGCTGCAGCGAGCGGTCGACGTGCTCGGTGGCTTCCGGGTGGAAAGTAATGATGCTTGCTCCCGCAGCGGCGAAATCCGGGATCAGACGATCAACCGGCTTCACCATCAGGTGGACGTCAATCGGGGCGGTGATGCCATAGTCCCGCAGGGCTTTTAGTACCATTGGTCCCATTGTCAGGTTGGGGACGTAGTGGTTATCCATGACGTCAAAATGCACCACGTCGCCACCGGCCGCCAGCGCGTTAGCGGTGTCCTCGCCCAGGCGGGCAAAGTCAGCCGACAGAATTGAAGGGGCAATCAAATACTGTTTCATCCGCATCTCCTTGAGAACTATTTTTTGTCTGCCGGGCGATAGAGCGCCAGCAGTTCGTCCACCTTTTTGCGTGTGCCACCGTTGCTGCTAATGCTGCGTCGCACTTTAACCTGAAAATGCGTCGCGGCTTTATACCACTCACGGGTGTCCGGCGTATCGTGATTCGAAATTAACACCGGGATTTGCTTGCTGACCAGCATTTCCGCCATCTCAGCCAGACGCGCCTGCTCTAGCGGGCTAAAGCTGTTGGTATGATAGGCGGTAAAGTTCGCCGTCGCGGAGAGAGGTGCATAGGGCGGATCGCAATAGACCACGGAGTTAACGTCGGCCAGTCCCATGCACTCCTCATATGAGAGGCAACGAAACTCTGCGTTCTGTGCTTTTTCAGCAAAATGGTACAGCTCGGCTTCCGGGAAGTAGGGCTTTTTATAGCGGCCAAAAGGCACATTAAACTCACCGCGCAGGTTATAGCGACACAGGCCGTTATAGCCGTGGCGGTTCAGATATAAAAACAGCACCGCACGCCGCAAGGGATCCCGGCACTGATTGAACTCGCTGCGCAGTTGGTAGTAAACCTCAGCCTGGTTATGCTGCGGCGTAAATAGCTCGCGGGCGTTAAGAATGTACTCGTCGGTGCGGGTCTTAACGATGTTGTAGAGACCAATCAAATCGCTGTTAATATCTGCGAGGATATAGCGCGAAAAGTCGGTATTAAGAAATACCGACCCGGCCCCGACGAAGGGTTCGATGAGACACTCACCCGGCGGTAAATGCTTTTTAATGTCGTCGAGCAGGGGGTATTTACCCCCTGCCCATTTCAGAAAAGCGCGATTTTTTTTCATGCTGACTAACTAATGACACCCTATGCAGCTGTGGCGTAAGCCCGACAGCATTTGCGCTTTACTCATTACTTGAGGTCGGCCTGCACCTGATGCAGCGGCTTCGCCCACGGGTTTTTCGCCTGCACATCGGCTGGCAGCGTAGAGACGGCGCGTTTCGCTTCATCTTTCGAGGCATAAACGCCGCTCACCAGTACATACCACGGTTGGCCGTTGCGTGAGGTCTGATAAACCACGAAGTTTTTTAGGTTCTCTTTCTTCGCCCACGCGTTCAGGTTGTTGTAGTTCGATGAGCTGCTCAACTGCAGCGTATAGCTGCTGCCCGGCGCTGACTTCAGGGAACCGACGTTGCCAGTGGAGGCGTTACCAGAGGCCGCTGGCGCTGCGGCTGCCGGTGCGGTGGCAGTTGCGGCTGGCGCAGCGGTCGTGGCAGGCTTAGCCGACTGGGTCGGTGCCGTTGCCGTTACCGCCGCAGACGGTTTGGCCGCAGGCGCTGCGCTGGCCGTTGCTTTAGGCTGGGCGCTGGCCGCCGGTGCGGTGGCAGCGGTCTCGGTACGTTTCGGCTGGGCCGCCGCTTTCGGTGCGCTCTGGGCAGGCTTCGGCTCGATCGTCGTCTGCTGGCGCTCGGTGCGCGGAGCAGCGCGATGCTCGGTAGCTGATGCCTGACGTTCAGAGGCGGCAGTCTGGCGCGACTCTGCTGCCTTGCTGTTATGCACCGGCGCAACGGTAGCAGGCTCTGTTGGCAGGGTGGAGTTCACCGCTACGTTGTCTACCTGGTTTTGATTCTGCGGCTGTGCCAGGGCGTTGTTCAGGTCGCCCTGTACCTCAACGCGCTGCTGCCCTTCCGGCGCGGCAGTGGTCTGCCCCTCGGTTGGAGTAGAGGCGATTGGCGGCAGGGAAACATCCTGCGGATTACCCGCCGTCTGCTCAGCCGAGGTAGTACCTGGCGCAGGCTGCGTGCCGTTGGCCTGGTCGGCGGCATTCTCTGACAGGTTGACGCTCTTCTCTGCCGAGGCCTGCTCGCTACCGGACTTATCAGCAGGAGATTTCAGCGCGGAGCCGATGCCCACGATCAGCAGCAGCAGAACCAGGATCCCAAGGCCCATCATCAGGTACTGGCGGGAGGCGGGTTTGGCAGCAGGGGCTTTTTTACGCTTGCGGGGGCGACGCTCAACGCGCTCCTCATCCACTGCGCTCTCTTCCAGCTCATCTTCTTCGTAGCTTTCATCAGCCTCTTCACGGGCTTTACGCGTCCGTGAAGGGCGACGATCGTCAGCGTCCAGATCGACATCATCAAAGTTGATCTGCGGATCGCTGTCGCGTTCAGAAGACTGGCGCGTACGACCAGGGCGACGATCGCTGGGATCGGTTTTCAGCTCGTCTTCTGGTTTAAATTCATCCATTTAACACCCCACTCTAAGGCTAATGCCAACCACTAGTGCGCATCGCCCGAAGTTAAACACCACGACTGGCGTGGCCAGACCTTTCTAATTTTCACGCCTGCTGACAGTCAGCAATAGCGCCGAGAACAACATTGTGTGGCACTCCGCCACGCACTTCACTCTTCCCTATTGCCAGCGGCAAGACTAAACGCATCTCGCCCGCCAGCACCTTTTTGTCGCGCAGCATGTGAGGAATATAGGCCTCGGCGGACATCTCCCGCGGACCGTTGACCGGCAGGCCAGCGCGCGTGAGTAAGGTGATGATTCGTTGCGTATCGTCACGGCTAAACTGGCCAAGGCGTTCGGCTGCGCGCGCTGCCATAACCATTCCCGCCGCCACCGCTTCACCGTGCAGCCAGTTACCGTAGCCCATTTCGGCTTCGATAGCGTGACCAAACGTGTGGCCCAGGTTGAGTAAAGCACGTAAGCCCGTCTCGCGCTCGTCCGCGGCGACAACGTCGGCTTTCAGCTCACAACAACGGCGGATACAGTAGGCCATGGCCGGACCGTCGAGGCGCAGAAGCGCATCAAGGTTCTCTTCCAACCAGCTAAAGAACGCGGCGTCAAGAATGATGCCGTACTTGATCACTTCAGCCAGACCAGAGGAGAGTTCACGTGCTGGCAGCGTCGCAAGGCAGTCGAGATCGACGACCACCGAGACGGGCTGATAGAACGCGCCGATCATATTTTTGCCGAGAGGGTGATTCACCGCCGTCTTGCCGCCAACGGACGAATCGACCTGAGAAAGGAGCGTGGTGGGCACCTGAATAAAGCGCACGCCACGTTGATAGCTCGCTGCCGCGAAGCCGGTAAGATCGCCGACCACGCCGCCGCCAAGGGCGACCAGCGTCGTGTCGCGCCCGTGAGGTTTCTGCAACAGGGCGGTAAAGACCGTATCCAACACTGCCAGGCTTTTAAACTGCTCGCCGTCCGGCAGCACAACGCTGTCAACCCGCACGCCCGCCTGTTCAAGTACATGGCGGACCTTTTCGAGATAGAGCGGAGCCAGCGTCTCGTTAGTGACCAGCATGACCTGGTCGCCAGACTTCAACGGCATGAAGGAAGCTGGATCGTTAAACAAACCAGCCGCGATGGTGATTGGGTAACTACGTTCCCCAAGAGTGACGGTAATCCTCTCCATGACGCGACATCCACCTCAATTGCGTAAACCTGCAGGCGTTATATTAAGCCAGAATCAGTTGCTTTCCAGCATATGAATAATCTGGTTTGCGACCACTTTTGCGCTCTGATCGTCGGTGCGGATGGTGACGTCGGCAATCTCCTCATAGAGAGGATTCCGTTCGTCAGCCAGCGCTTCGAGAACTTCCCGCGGCGGCGTCTCCACCTGTAACAGTGGACGCTTTTTATCGCGTTGAGTACGAGCCAGCTGCTTTTCGATAGTGGTTTCCAGATACACCACTACGCCACGGGCGGAGAGACGATTACGGGTTTCGCGGGATTTCACAGAGCCGCCGCCTGTCGCCAGCACAATGCCCTGCTTCTCGGTCAGTTCGTTAATGACCTTTTCTTCGCGATCGCGGAAACCTTCTTCACCTTCTACATCGAAGACCCAGCCCACATCAGCTCCGGTTCGTTTCTCAATCTCTTGATCAGAATCGTAAAATTCCATATTGAGTTGTTGAGCTAACTGACGCCCAATAGTGCTTTTGCCGGCACCCATAGGCCCAACCAGAAAGATATTGCGTTTCTCTGCCATTTTTTCGGTACTACTATAAGACTATTCGTTAATGGTAAACCCACTTCGCAGACACCTGGCGGAGCAGGACATGAACTGAAACCTCATATGCGTAAGTTCGAGAATCAGACTGAAAATTATCTCAATACTCGCGCTGTTTTGGCAACTGAATAAATCACCAACCTTGCGAAGAGGCCAATTGAGGTAAGACGGGAGTAGCTGACGCTCAAAATCGGTACTCCTTGTAAGCTAATTCATCTCTCACGTCAAACACCTGAGTTCAGTTCACGGCAAAAATCATCATATTTAAGCTTTACCCTTTCCGCCTTCATGCAGCGGCATGAGGCGTGGCGTGATAAAAACCACCAGCTCGCGCCGCTCGTTATCGTGGCCGTTGTGGCGAAAGAGCTGTCCCAGCCAGGGCAGACTGCCAAGCCCGGGCACGCTCTCACTGCCGGATTTCTTCTGCTGCTGAAAGATGCCTCCCAGCGCCAGCGTATCGCCGCTACCTACTTCGACCTGGGTTTCGATCTCCTGCTTATCGATAGCCAGCACCTCACCATCCGCCTGCTGAAGCACCTGGCCGGGCATATTCTGGCTGATGTGCAGCTTCAGGCGCACTCTGCCGTCCTGCAGCACCGTTGGCGTCACCTCCATGCCCAGCACCGCCTCCTTAAATTCAACCGAGGTCGCCCCGCTCTCGCCGCTGGAGACCTGATAGGGGATCTCGCTGCCCTGCTTGATGCTGGCGGGCTGTTGATGGGAGGCCAGCAGGCGCGGACTGGCAATAATTTCCAGCTGCTGCGCCTGTTCAAGGGCTGACAGCTCAACGTCCAGCATCCGGCCATCGATGCGCCCGATATTAAACCCAACCCGCGTTGTGGCCTCTCCCACTGAGAGATCGCTGCTCAGGGTAGTGATATCACCGATTTTTCCTGCCGACTGCGCCTCGGCCAGCGTCCATTTGA
Source organism: Pseudescherichia sp. (assembly GCF_031987975.1). GTDB lineage: Bacteria > Pseudomonadota > Gammaproteobacteria > Enterobacterales > Enterobacteriaceae > Pseudescherichia. Next base: position 36,424 of record NZ_DALZYX010000004.1, read on the forward strand.
TCCCCAACTCGCGCAGGCTCTTTTCATTAATAGTCACGATATGCGCCGCCAGTTCCACCTGAGCGACGGGCAGATCCATCTCCGTTATCCAGCGCTCTATGGTCTTTAGCGTAGCCGCGTTGTCGCGCAGCAGGAGGCGGTTCATGCGCTTATCGGCCATCATTGTTCCCCGTGGGCTGAGCAGCTTGCCACCCGCTTTGGCCAGCTCCTCCGCCTCGGCATAGCGTAGCGTAACGCTCTTTGCCACCAGCGGCAGGGCGCTCTGCTGCTTCGCCTTGTCGGCCTCGCGCTTCTCCTGCTGCTGCTGCCACCACGCCTGAGTATGCACCTGCAGAATAGTCCCCTCTCTCTGCACAATCAGTCCGCCGCTGGCGAGCACCGTTTGCAGGGCCTGGCTCCAGGGAACGTTGACCAGATGCAGAGAGAGCGTGCCACTGACCTCTGGCGCAACGATAAGATTATATCTCCCCAGCTCCGCCAGGGTCTGCAAGACCTGCACCACCGGTACATCATCGATGGCCAGCGTCACCGGCAGGGGGCTTTTTGCCCCCGTAGGCAGCGCGCTGAGAAGCAGTCCCGCTGCCGTTATCCACTTTTTCATCTTCAACTCCTTGTCGCTGCCACTGCCACTGCGTCGGTTCACAGCCCGCAGCGATGGTAATCCGCAACGTCTGCTCCGTGACCGAGACGACGCGCCAGCCGGATAGCAGGCTCTCACCCGCTGCCGCTCTGTACCATCTCCCCTCTGGGCTACGCAGCACACCCCGATGCTGGCCGTTAACGTTAATAAAGCCCTGGTAGCGCCACTGTGCCAGCGCCGCCGTCTGACAGCGGTCCGGCAGCGGCTGGAAAGGGTCGCGCATACCCAACAGCAGCGGCAGCGCCAGCAGCAATGCTCTATGCATGTCATGGATCATTGCCGCTCTCCAGCTCCAGCCGCAGATGCAGCACCTCCTCTTTTAACGCCAGCGAAAAGGCAGTGACCTGCATACCCTGCTCGGCGAGGCGGGTAAAGGTCTCTGGCACATCCTGCCATCCGGTCTGTAGCACCATCTCACCGCCACGTTCGGTGGGATGCCAGCTCAGCAGCCGGGCGCCGCCGGTCTGGAAAGCGAGGGCGGAAAATACGCGTTCGGGCAGAGGCGCCGTGGCTTCAGCTCCCCACGCCTGGCGCAGCGGCAGGGTGCTTGTCCACATCTGGCTGCGGCTCTGCTGCTGTGCATGCAGCTCGGCCAGCCGCTGCGTCTGCTCGCTGATGTATGGCCGTACCGTCAGGAGCCAGGCCAGCACGGTGCAGCTCATCGTTACGCTTAGCCAGAAGACCACTCGACGATGGGTTGAGAGCGAGAGCCAACGTTCAGGGCTAAGGCGCATGGCGCACATCCAAAACCAGAGCGTAATCAAATTGCCAGCGCCCCTGCGCATCCCGCGAGGCTGGACCAGGTTTGCCCATTCGCAAGCCGGGGAGAGCATAGAGCGCCGTTTCAAGCTGGCTTAACGCCGTAAAACTGACTGCATAGCCCGCCAGCGACAGCGTTCCCTGCTGAAAGCGCAGCTCGCTCAGCCACGCCTGCTCCGGCAGCGTGTCTGCAAGACGGGTTAAGATCTGCTGCCACTCCCGCGTGGCCTGCAATTGTCGATAACGCTGCTGTCGTGCCTGGTATTCAGCCTGCCGGGCAAGCAGGTTTGTCTTGCGCTGCGCCAGCCCTGTCTGCAACGTGATGCCCGCCTGCTGTATCAGCTCCAGCCGCCGATTTTTCTGCGCCGTCTGCATTCGCAGCATCGCCGCCAGCAGCACAATCAGCAGCAGGGTGACAGAGAAGATCGTTAGCCAAAGGCGCAGGCATTGGCGCTGCCGCCGGGCGCGCCAGGGGAGAAAGTTAACCGCCTGCGCCACTATTCACCTCCCAGCGCCAGGCCAATGGCTACTGCCCAGGCCCCACCGTTTTCTGGCAGCGGCGGATAGCGGCGGGCAATCGCGCGCCAGGGATCGAAGCCCTCCGGTTCGGCATCGCACAGCGTGGCCTCCTCCAGCGGCAGGCCTAACACCTGCGCCAGTTCATCAAGGTTACTGGCATCCTTACGCGCCCGCCGCCCCCAGCCGCTGCGCGTTGCCCACAGCCACTGGGTAGCATCACGCCAGGCCAGCCAGCGCAGCGGCGGAGTAAGCAGCGGGATAAAGCGCTGTAGCGCGCAGGCGTCGGGGGTGATGGCCGAGAGGTGCAGGCCCAGGCTATCCGCCAGCGTCAGTAGCCCGGCAACGTCGCTGTTCTGCGCCGCCGTTACGCTGTACGCACGCTGCACGCTGTCATCGGTGTAGTCGAAACGCAGGTCGCCGGCAGGCATACCCAGTTCGCGAGCGAGGCTGTTTGCCACCCACTGCAGCTGGGCGCTCTCCCCTAGCCGTACGGCGGGACGGGGCAACCTCTTTTGCAGCGTACGCGCGGCGGGAAAGGCGAGGCTAATCTGGTGCCTGCGCGGCAGGGTTTTACTCCACGCCTGTAGCGCCGCGCGGAGGCGTTCAGGCTGCGTGATCTGCCCGTCTACAAGGGTGCCCGCCGCCAGCGGCAGCTGCCACCAGTGGCGCAGCACAGAGTGGGATTTTTCCTGCGTTAGCGCGATGGCATAGATGCCATCCTGCTGAATATGAAGGCCTATTCGCCAGCGACTGATTGCCATAAATCGCGATCTCCTTATCGTTCGTCAGGGTGACGGCTATATCAATGCATCAGGCTTGCCTTTATACTACCGCGCGATTGTTTATAAACTGCCCAAAGAAAACTAAATGGGAAATCTCCGGTGAAGTTCGTAAAGTATCTATTTATCCTTGCAGTCTGTTGCATTCTGCTGGGAGCAGGCTCGGTTTATGGCCTCTACAAGTTTATTGAGCCACAGCTACCCGACGTTGCCACGCTGAAAGACGTGCGGCTGCAAATTCCGATGCAGGTCTACACCGCCGACGGCGAGCTGATTGCGCAGTACGGCGAAAAGCGCCGCATTCCGCTGACCCTGGATCAGATCCCTCCCGTTATGGTCAAAGCTTTTATTGCGACGGAAGACAGCCGTTTCTACGAGCATCACGGTGTCGATCCGGTGGGGATTTTCCGTGCCGCTAGCGTCGCGCTCTTCTCCGGCCACGCGTCTCAGGGGGCGAGTACCATTACGCAGCAGCTGGCGCGTAACTTCTTCCTGAGTCCGGAAAAGACTCTGATACGTAAGCTGAAAGAGGTATTCCTCGCCATTCGCATCGAACAGATGATGACGAAGGATGAGATCCTTGAGCTTTACCTGAACAAGATCTATCTCGGCTATCGCGCCTATGGCGTGGGGGCAGCGGCGCAGGTCTATTTTGGCAAGTCGGTCGATCAGCTTACCCTTAGCGAAATCGCGGTGATTGCCGGGCTGCCGAAAGCGCCCTCTACCTTCAACCCACTCTACTCCCTCGATCGAGCTACCTCACGGCGTAACGTGGTGCTGGCGCGTATGATGAGCGAGGGCTATATCAGCCAGTCACAGTACGACAGCGCCCGCAGCGAAGCCATTGATGCTAACTATCACGCCCCGGAGATCGCCTTCTCCTCCCCTTACCTCTCGGAGATGGTGCGCCAGGATATGGTGTCGCGCTACGGTGAGAAGGCCTATGAGGATGGCTACCGGGTCTATACCACCATCACGCGGAAGACACAGGAAGCGGCCCAGAAGGCGGTACGCGACAACGTAATGGATTACGACATGCGTCACGGCTATCGCGGACCGGCAAACGTGCTGTGGAAGCTGGGCGAAAGCCCCTGGGACAGCAAAAAAATCACCGACTCTCTGCGGGCGCTGCCGACCTACGGACCACTGCTCCCTGCGGTGGTGGTGCAGGCGAATGCCCAGGAGGCCACGGCAATGCTGGCTGACGGCACGTCGGTGTCGCTGCGCATGGATGGGGTGCGCTGGGCGCGTCCTTTCCGGTCGGATACCGCTCAGGGCGCGACGCCGCGCCGGGTAACCGATGCGGTGCAGGCCGGACAGCAGATCTGGGTTCGCCAGGTGAACGACGCCTGGTGGCTGGCGCAGGTGCCGGACGTTAACTCAGCCCTGGTCTCCATTAATCCGCAGAACGGGGCAGTCATCGCGCTGGTCGGCGGCTTCGACTTCAACCAGAGCAAGTTTAACCGCGCCACCCAGGCGCTGCGCCAGGTTGGCTCGAACATCAAGCCGTTCCTCTACACCGCGGCGATGGACAAGGGGCTGACCCTGGCGAGCATTCTTAACGATGTGCCCATCTCTCGCTGGGATGCGGGCGCAGGCTCCGACTGGCGACCGAAAAACTCGCCGCCGGAGTATGCCGGTCCCATTCGTCTTCGCCAGGGGTTAGGCCAGTCGAAAAACGTGGTGATGGTGCGTGCCATGCGGGCAATGGGCGTTGACTACGCCGCGGAATACCTGCAACGCTTCGGCTTCCCGGCGCAGAACATTGTGCACACCGAATCGCTGGCGCTTGGCTCCGCCTCCTTCACCCCGCTGCAGGTTGCGCGCGGCTACGCGGTAATGGCGAACGGCGGCTTCCTTATCGATCCGTGGTTTATCAGCAAGATCGAAAATGACCAGGGTAAGGTGCTGTTTGAAGCACAGCCGAAGGTGGCCTGTGCGGACTGTGATATTCCGGTGATCTACGGCGAGACGCAGAAATCCAACGTGCTGGAGAACAGCAACGTTGAGGACGTGGCCGTATCACAGGAGCAGCAGAATCTTACCGTGCCGATGCCGCAGCTTGAGCAGGCCAACCAGGCGCTGGTGGCCCAGACCGGCGCGCCGCAGTATGCACCGCATGTGATCAACACCCCGCTCTCCTTCCTGATCAAGAGCGCGCTAAACACTAATATCTTTGGCGAACCGGGCTGGCAAGGTACCGGCTGGCGCGCCGGCCGCGATCTCAAGCGTAACGATATCGGCGGCAAAACGGGCACCACCAACAGCTCAAAAGATGCCTGGTTCTCCGGCTACGGTCCGGGCGTTGTGACCTCGGTATGGATTGGCTTTGACGATCACCGCCGCGATCTTGGCCGGACCACCGCCTCTGGCGCGATTAAGGATCAGATTTCAGGTTATGAAGGCGGCGCGAAGAGCGCTCAGCCCGCCTGGGATGCCTTTATGAAGAGCGTGCTGGACGGCGTGCCGGAAGCGCCGCTCACGCCGCCGCCGGGTATTATTACGGTGAATATCGACCGCAGTACCGGGCAGCTGGCCAACGGTGGGAATAGCCGTCAGGAGTTCTTCATTGAAGGCACGCAGCCAACGCAGCAGGCAGTGCATGAGGTGGGGACAACACTTATCGATAACGGCGAGACGCACGAGCTGTTTTAAGTCGTAAAACGCCCGGCGGAGCAACTCCCGCTGGGCGTTATGTACTCTACAGTCGTCCCTGACCTTTCAACCACTCACGCACTAAAAACAGCGCGCTTACGTTGCGGGCCTCGTTGAAATCGGGATCTTCCAGCAGATCCATGAGATGTGCCAGCGGCCAGCGCACCTGCGGCAACGGCTCTGGTTCATCCCCTTCCAGCGACTCCGGATAGAGATCTTCTGCAACCACGATGTTCATCTTGCTGGAGAAGTAGGAGGGCGCCATGCTGAGCTTCTTCAGGAAGGTGAGTTGATTAGCACCAAAGCCGATCTCCTCTTTCAGCTCGCGGTTCGCCGCTTCATAGACATTCTCGCCAGCGTCAATCAGCCCTTTCGGGAACCCCAGCTCGTAGGACTCAATACCGACGGCATATTCACGGATTAGCATCACGTGCTCATCGACAATGGCCACAATCATAACGGCTTCACGAGTCGAAGGGCGCATGCGCTCATACACGCGGCGAACGCCGTTGCTAAATTCCAAATCCACGCTTTCGACGTTAAACAGGCGCGATTTAGCTACCGTTTCTACGTTAAGGATGATGGGTTTTTGCAATGATTTGCTCATTCTGATGGGTCTTTCCAGTGAAAACTTTCGCCATTGTGCGGCAAACCGCACGGTTTCGGCAACGGCAATTGCCTTTTATTTACATTTGTGCAACGTAGAGCGTGTCATTAATCATTTAGCCTAAAAAGTCAAGAGGTTGAAATGAAACTAAGAATTTGCTGATATGGTCAACGATACGGCTTTGTTACTATCGGGCGCTGCTACAATTCGCTTCGCCAACAAGGTGCACTGACTACACCTCTGTAAGAAAAAGTAAGATGGGGAAAGCATGAGCACCATTTTGATTTTTATCGCTGCTATGCTGGCCTGCGCACTCCTTGCAGGGTGGTTTTTCAGACGACGTTCACACCGTCGCTTCCGTCTGCCGTACCTGCCAGATTTCGCCGGCGCGGCGAACCGTAAGCTTACCCCGGAAGAGCGTAGCGCGGTAGAAGCCTATATCGAGACGCTGTCCCGAACCCAGCAGGCACCCGGCCTGACGGGCGCAACCGCTGCGCCGATCTCTCTCTCCCTGAATGCGCAGAGCAATACGGTGCTCTCCGTTACCCACTCGATCACCCGCTACGGCATTAACAGCGACGATCTGAACAAGTGGCGCTACTTCCTCGACTCGGTTGAAGTCCATCTGCCGCCGTTCTGGGAGCAGTATATTACCGACGAGAACGTGGTTGAGCTTATCCGCACCGATACGCTTCCGCTGGTGATCTCTCTCAACGGCCATACGCTGAGCGACTATATTCAGGAAGCGCGCGGCTATGCGCTGGAGCTGCCGCCCTCTACCCAGACCTCGATTCGCGGTGAAGAGAGCGAGCAGATTGAACTGCTGAATATTCGTCAGGAGACGCGGGAGGAGTATGCCCTGAGTCGTCCGGACGGCCTGCGGGAAGCGCTGTTGATCGTCACCTCATTCCTGCTGTTCTATTTCTGTCTCGCGACGCCGGATGTCTTTGTGCCGTGGATGGCAGGAGGAGCAGTCATGCTGCTCGCTGCGGGACTATGGGGTATCTTCGCCCCACCTGCAAAAAATACCCTGCGGGAGATCCACTGCCTGCGCGGCACGCCCCGGCGCTGGGGGCTGTTTGGTGAGAACAACCAGGAGCAGATCAACAATATCTCATTAGGGATTATCGATCTGATCTATCCTCGCCACTGGCAGCCCTACATCACTCAGGATCTGGGCCAGCAGACTGATATCGATATCTATCTCGACCGCCACGTGGTGCGCCAGGGGCGCTTTCTCTCCCTGCATGACGAAGCGGTTAACTTCCCCTTACAGCACTGGCTGCGCAGCGCCATTATCTCCCTTGGCGCGCTGGTAGTGCTGATCCTGCTGCTGATCTGGGTGCCGCTGGATATGCCGGTCAAATTTACCCTGTCGTGGATGAAAGGCGCGCAGACCGTTGAGGCCACCAGCGTTAGCCAACTGGAGCAGGCTGGATTGCGGGTAGGCGATACCCTGAGCATCCAGGGCACCGGGATGTGCAATATCCATATGCAGGAGAACTGGCGCGGGCGGCAAAACTCCCCCTTCTCGCCGTTCGACTGTTCGCAGATCATCTGGAACGACGCGCCGCCGCTGCCGCTGCCGGAGTCAGATATCGTAAATAAAGCCAATGCGCTGATTGAGGCAGTCAACCGGCAGCTGCACCCCTCCAGCGAAGAGGATTCCCACGTTAGCGCCGCGCTGCGCTCGGCGATCCAGAAGTCAGGCATGGTGCTGCTGGATGATTTCGCCGAGATCGTGCTGAAAACCCAGGATCTCTGCTCTGCCGACGACGAGTGTGTACGGCTTAAAAACGCGCTGGTGAACCTCGGCAACACCAAAGACTGGGAGACCCTGACCAAACGCGCCAGCGCCGGCAGGCTTAGCGGCGTAAACGTGCTGCTGCGTCCGGTCAGCGCCGAATCCCTCGATAACCTGGTCACCACGTCTACCGCCCCCTTCCTGCTGCGCGAGACGTCACGCGCCGCCCAGGCACTGAACAGTCCGGCCCCGGGTGGATTTGTGATCGCCAGCGATGAGGGCAGCGAGCTGGTGGATCAGCCCTGGCCGCCGATTGCCTTATATGACTATCCGGCCCAGGAGCAGTGGAAAGAGTTCCAGCGACTGGCGCAAATGCTGATGCAGACCCCGTTTAGCGCCGAGGGTATCGTCACTAATATTTACACCGATGCCAACGGGACGAAGCATGTCAGCCTGCACCGAATGCCATCCAGCGCCGGGCTATGGCGCTATATTGGTACCGCGCTGCTATTGCTGGCGATGACGCTCTGCACCCTCTACAACGCCGTGCAGGCAGTGCGCCGCTACCAGCGCCACCGCTCACGTCTTGCCGACATTCAGGAGTACTATGATAGCTGCCTGAATCCGCCGCTGCTTCAGGCCTCCGATAGCCTTATCTTATAGCCTCATCTGATAAATACGATGCGCGTCGGGGTATGCTACCCTGTCGCGCTTATCCGCTCGCAGGAGTCTCTCATGCATATTGATATCAACTGGCAGGACGTAGAGACCGTGCTGCTGGACATGGACGGCACGCTGCTGGACCTGGCGTTCGATAACTACTTCTGGCAGACGCTGGTACCGGAAACCTTTGGTTCCGTGCGCGGCTTAACGCCGCCGGAGGCGCAGGCACACATGCAGGCGGAGTACCATGCTGTGCAGCATACGCTAAACTGGTACTGTCTGGATTACTGGAGCGAACGCCTCGGCCTGGATATTTGTGCCATGACCACCGCCGAGGGAGCACGTGCCGTTCTGCGTGAGGATACGGTGCCTTTTCTGGACGCGCTGAAAGCCTGCGGCAAGCGTCGCATTCTGCTCACCAATGCACATCCGCATAATCTGGCGGTGAAGCTTGAGCATACCGGGCTTGGCGCACACCTTGATTTATTGCTTTCTACCCACACATTTGGTTATCCGAAAGAGGATCAACGGTTGTGGCAGGCCGTCGTTGAGGCTACTGGCCTGAACCCGGAGAAGACGCTGTTTATTGATGACAGCGAGCCGATCCTGGATGCGGCAGCGGCATTCGGTATTCGTTACTGTCTCGGCGTCACCAATCCTGACTCCGGGCTGGTGGAGAAGCGCTACCAGCGCCACCCCGGACTCAATGACTATCGCCGCCTGATCCCCTCCCTCAAGTGAAGGAGACGCGATGAAAGAGAAGCCCGCGCAAGAAGTCCGCTTAGACAAATGGCTCTGGGCGGCGCGCTTTTACAAAACCCGCGCCCTGGCCCGCGAGATGATCGAGGGCGGTAAGGTGCACTACAACGGGCAACGCAGCAAGCCGGGTAAAATCGTCGAGCTGAACGCCACTCTGACCCTGCGTCAGGGAAACGATGAACGCACGGTGGTGGTGAAAGCCATCACCGATCAGCGCCGTCCGGCAAGCGAGGCGGTGGCGCTGTATGAAGAGACAGCTGAAAGTATTGAAAAACGCGAAAAGATGGCGCTGGCCCGCAAGATGAACGCGTTAACGATGCCGCATCCGGAGCGTCGCCCGGATAAAAAAGAGCGCCGCGACCTGATGAAATTTAAATATGGTGATGACGAGTAGTCGTCGCCCTCCAGAGAGATAATTATGGCCCAACACGACCAATTACACCGCTATCTGTTTGAAAACTACGCTGTTCGTGGCGAACTGGTAACGGTATCCGAAAGCCTGCGGCAGATCCTTGAAAACCACAGCTACCCGCAGCCGGTGAAAAACATCCTCGCGGAGCTGCTGGTGGCTACCAGCCTGCTGACCGCTACGCTGAAATTTGCCGGTGATATTACCGTTCAGCTGCAGGGCGATGGCCCGATGAGCCTGGCGGTCATCAACGGTAACAACCAGCAGCAGATGCGCGGCGTGGCGCGTGTTCAGGGCGAGATTGCGGACGATGCCGATCTGAAAACCCTGGTCGGCAATGGCTATCTGGTGATCACTATTTCCCCGGAAGAGGGCGAGCGCTATCAGGGTGTAGTGGGTCTGGAAGGCGATACGCTGGCGGCGTGCCTTGAGGACTACTTTATGCGTTCAGAACAGCTGCCGACGCGCCTCTACATCCGTACCGGTGAAGTCGATGGCCTGCCCGCTGCAGGCGGTATGCTGTTACAGGTACTGCCAGCCCAGGATACCGACTCCAATGACTTCGAGCACCTGGCAACGCTGACCGACACCATCAAAACGGAAGAGCTGCTTACTCTGCCAGCGAACGACGTGCTGTGGCGTCTCTATCATGAAGAAGAGGTGACGCTCTACGATCCGCAGGACGTTGAGTTCAAGTGCACCTGCTCCCGCGAACGCTGCGCCGGCGCGCTGAAGACGCTGCCGGATGAGGAGATCGACAGTATTCTGGAAGAAGACGGCGAAATCGATATGCATTGCGACTACTGTGGCAATCACTATCTGTTTAACGCCATGGATATTGCGGAGATCCGCAACAACGCTTCTCCTGCCGATCCGCAGGTACACTGATTACTTGCTCCCCCAGCGCGTCGCCCGACGGCGCGCTGCTCTCCCCTCCCCTTACAGACGCCGCACGGGCGATCACTTTCCTGAAACCATTACGTAATTTTATTACCGGAAAGCGATTACACTCACAATCTCACCGATAAAATCACCTGCGTTTTGCCTTTATAGAGCATTTTCGCTATGCAACTGATGAATCCTGCCATAATTTGTCTCGCTTATGGGTAGATGTAACAGCGTTTTCACCAGCGAAGGCTTGTCTGGATGCATAAATCTATGAGCCTCGTCGCGGTTAACCCCCTCAGAATAACCCTACAATCGCAGGCAATACATATTGGCTAAGGAGCAGTGACATGCGCGTTAAACGTTTAACCCCGCAGGATCTCAAGGCTTATGGTATCAATGATGTTCAGGATATCGTCTACAACCCCGACTACGATACGCTGTATCAGGAGGAACTCAGTCCAGACCTGGAGGGATTTGAGCGGGGCAGAGTGACGAATTCTGGTGCTGTCGCCGTCGATACCGGCGTGTTTACCGGGCGTTCGCCGAAAGATAAGTACATTGTCCGCGATGACACCACCCGCGATACCGTGTGGTGGGCCGATAAAGGCAAAGGCAAAAATGACAATAAACCGCTCTCTCCCGAGGTTTGGCAGCAGCTGAAAGGGCTGGTAACCCAGCAGCTCTCCGGCAAGCGTCTGTTTATCATTGACGCCTTCTGCGGTGCGAATGCCGACACCCGCCTCGCGGTGCGCTTTATTACCGAAGTGGCCTGGCAGGCGCACTTTGTGAAGAACATGTTTATCCGCCCGACGGATGAGGAGCTGGCTGACTTTACGCCGGACTTTATCGTCATGAATGGCGCAAAATGCACAAACTCACAGTGGAAGGAGCAGGGTCTCCACTCTGAGAATTTCGTTGCCTTTAACCTGACCGAACGCATTCAGCTTATCGGCGGGACCTGGTACGGCGGCGAGATGAAGAAAGGGATGTTCTCGATTATGAACTACCTGTTGCCGCTCAAGGGCGTCGCCTCTATGCACTGCTCGGCGAACGTCGGTGAAGCGGGCGACGTGGCGGTGTTCTTTGGTCTCTCCGGCACCGGCAAAACCACGCTCTCCACCGATCCCAAGCGCCGCCTGATCGGCGATGACGAGCACGGCTGGGATGACGACGGCGTGTTTAACTTTGAAGGCGGCTGCTACGCCAAGACCATCAAGCTCTCCCGTGAGGCAGAGCCAGATATTTATAACGCTATTCGTCGCGACGCGCTGCTGGAAAACGTTACCGTGCTCGACGACGGCACCATCGATTTTGATGACGGCAGCAAGACCGAAAATACTCGCGTCTCTTACCCCATCTACCATATCGATAATATCGTCAAGCCGGTGTCAAAAGCGGGCCATGCCACTAAGGTTATCTTCCTGACTGCCGACGCCTTTGGCGTGCTGCCGCCAGTTTCCCGTCTGACCGCAAACCAGACGCAATATCATTTCCTCTCCGGCTTTACCGCCAAGCTGGCCGGTACCGAACGCGGCGTGACGGAGCCAACCCCGACCTTCTCCGCCTGCTTCGGCGCGGCGTTCCTCTCCTTGCACCCGACGCAGTATGCCGAGGTACTGGTCAAACGGATGCAGGCGGCGGGCGCGCAAGCCTATCTGGTGAATACCGGTTGGAACGGCACGGGAAAAAGGATCTCGATTAAGGACACGCGGGCCATTATTGACGCCATCCTTGATGGCTCTATTGATAAGGCTGACACCTTCACGCTGCCAATATTTGATCTGGCGATCCCCACCAGCCTGCCGGGTGTCGATCCGCAGATCCTCGATCCGCGTAGCACCTATGCCTCCCCTGAGCAGTGGCAAGAGAAGGCCAACGCGCTGGCGAAGCTGTTTATTGAGAACTTTGAGAAGTATACCGATACGCCAGCGGGCGCGGCGTTGGTGAGTGCAGGTCCGAAATTATAAGAGTGTAAAATGCCGGGTAGCACTGTGCTTACCCGGCCTACATTCTACGTATTATTCTGCCCACGCGTGACCGGAACAGGGAACCAGGCGCGAATCGAGAGACCGCCGCGCTCGCTGGTGCTCAGCTCCAGCATGCCGTTATGGTTATCGACGATACGCTGCACAATCGCCAGCCCCAGCCCGGTGCCGCTGGTGCTGCGAGCGCTGTCGCCGCGCACGAAGGGCTGGAACAGGTGCTTGCGCTGCTCCGGCTTAATGCCCGGCCCGTCGTCCTCTACCTGGAACCAGGCGCGGTTCGCCTCGCTGCCGCTGCTGACCCGGATCCAGCCGTTGCCGTAGCGGGCGGCATTCACCACCATGTTAGCAATGGCGCGCTTAATCGACAGCGGGTGCATGCGCAGGTAGATCTCCTCCGGATAGAGCGCGGTATCAATTTCACGCTCGTAGCCACTCTCTGCCGCAACGACCTCCCCCAGCACCGCATTCAGCTCGGCTATCTCCATCGGCATCTCCTGGCCGGTACGCAGATAGTCAATAAACTGTTCGATGATGGCATTGCACTCTTCAATATCCTTATTGATTGACTCTGACAGGTAGCCATCCTGCTCACCCATCATCTCCGTCGCCAGCCGGATACGGGTTAGCGGCGTACGCAGGTCGTGACTGACGCCCGCCATCAGCAGGGTACGATCGTCGGCAAGCTGCTTAACCCCTGCCGCCATCTGGTTGAAGGCTCGGGTCACAGAGCGTACCTCCGAGGCGCCATACTCGCGCAGCGGGGGCGGGATCTGCCCTTTCCCCACCTTCAGCGCCGCGTGCTCAAGGTCTACCAACGGTCGGTTCTGGATACGTATAAAGAGCCACGCCCCGCCTATCGCCAGCAGCATAATCGCCAGGGTATAACGGAACAGCGGCGAGAAGTCGCCCTGATGGATCTCGGTGAGCGGTACGCGTACCCAAATGTTGGGCGACAGCCAGGTCTTCAGCCACACCACCGGTGAGCTTTTGTTTACCTCAACGCGCACTTCCGTTGGGCCGCCCAGCTGCTGCGCCATCTGCTGGCTTAAAAAGCCATAGTGCTGCGCCCAGCGCAGGCCGGCATCTTCCGCCGCCTCGTTCGAGTAGAGAGAGATGCCCAACTCGCGATAGATCTCCCGGCGAAACGCCGGGGGCACTACCAGCTGCGTGCCATCCTCCAGCTGCAGTTTGTCGGTCATCAGCATACGCACTTCGTACGCCAGCACCTTATTAAACTGTTGCAAGCTGGGCAGAATGGCAAAGTTCAGCACCACCAGATAGGTTGTCACCAGGCTAACAAACAGCAGGGTGACAATCAGCAGCAGCGTGCGGGCAAATGAACTTCGCGGCGAGAAGCGCAGTCGCCTCATGCTTTAGAGCCGTCCGGCACAAAGACGTAGCCCAGACCCCAGACGGTCTGAATATAGCGCGGGTGCGCCGGGTCCTCTTCCACCATGCGGCGCAGGCGGGAGATCTGCACGTCAATGGAGCGCTCCATTGCCGAGTATTCACGACCGCGCGCCAGGTTCATCAGCTTATCGCGGGAGAGCGGCTCTCGCGGATGGCTCACCAGCGCCTTCAGCACCGCAAACTCGCCGCTGGTGAGCGGCATCGGCTCATCTTCGCGGAACATTTCGCGGGTGCCGAGGTTGAGCTTGAACTTACCAAACTGAATGACGGCCTCATCCTGCGACGGTGCGCCGGGCAGCTCGTTGGCCTGGCGACGCAGCACCGCGCGGATGCGGGCCAGCAGTTCGCGAGGGTTAAACGGCTTAGGAATGTAGTCATCCGCACCAATCTCCAGCCCCACGATACGGTCAACTTCTTCCCCTTTCGCCGTGACCATAATGATCGGCATCGGGTTGCTCTGGCTACGCAGGCGGCGGCAGATGGACAAACCGTCCTCGCCGGGAAGCATCAGGTCGAGTACCATCAGGTGGAAGGATTCACGGGTAAGCAGGCGATCCATCTGTTCTGCGTTGGCCACGCTGCGAACCTGGAAGCCTTGCTCGGTGAGATAACGTTCCAGCAGTGCGCGCAGGCGCATATCGTCATCGACGACCAGAATCTTATAATTCTCTTGCATTGTTTGTACTCCCAAAGGTTCGGACAATATAAGTGCGTATTCTAAAAAAGTGTGCGCCGACCACCAGCTAAATCTGGTATACATTCTAGTCGAAATTGTTACAAAGCATATTTAACAGCAGCTTAAAGGCAAAAACCGGATGAAAACGCCACTTATCACCCGAGAAGGTTACGACAAGCTTAAACAGGAGCTGGACTATCTCTGGCGTCAGGAGCGCCCGGAAGTCACGAAAAAGGTGACCTGGGCGGCAAGCCTCGGTGACCGCAGCGAGAATGCTGACTATCAGTATAATAAAAAACGCCTGCGGGAAATTGACCGCCGCGTCAGATACCTGACGAAATGCCTGGAAAACCTGAAAATTGTTGATTACTCCCCGCAGCAGGAGGGCAAAGTGTTCTTCGGTGCCTGGGTGGAGATCGAAAACGACGACGGCGACACTAAGCGCTTTCGCATTGTGGGCTACGACGAGATTTTTGGCCGCAAAGACTATATCTCCATCGACTCTCCGATGGCCCGTGCGCTGCTGAAGAAAGAGGTCGGCGACCTGGCAATCGTCCAGACGCCTGGCGGCGAAGCGAGCTGGTACGTCAACGAAATCGAGTACGTTAAATAGTCCTGGAGCATCCTCCCCGGCTGGCATTTTTGCCAGCCAGTCCGTATAACTATCCCCCTGATTTTCGATCCACTACTCGATCCACTAGATGAAATAGCCATGATGAATGATTCGCTCTGCCGCATTATTGCGGGTGAACTTCAGGCCAGAGCCGAACAGGTAGAAGCTGCCGTTCGCCTGCTTGATGAAGGGAACACCGTGCCGTTTATTGCACGTTATCGTAAGGAAGTCACCGGCGGGCTGGATGATACGCAGCTGCGCAACCTTGAGACCCGCCTGGGCTACCTGCGGGAGCTGGAGGAGCGTCGTCAGGCAATTCTGAAATCCATCGGCGACCAGGGCAAGCTGACCGACGAGCTGGCAAAAGCCATTAACGGCACCCTGAATAAAACCGAACTCGAAGATCTCTATCTGCCGTACAAACAAAAACGCCGCACCCGCGGACAGATCGCCATCGAAGCTGGCCTCGAGCCGCTGGCGGATCTGCTGTGGAACGTCCCGTCCCACGATCCGCAAACCGAAGCGGAGAAGTTTATTGACGCCGATAGAGGCGTAGCCGACAGCAAAGCCGCGCTGGACGGCGCACGCTACATCCTGATGGAGCGTTTTGCTGAGGATGCCGCCCTGCTGGCGAAGGTGCGTGACTACCTGTGGAAAAATGCTCACCTGACGGCAACCGTGGTCGCCGGCAAAGAGGAAGAGGGCGCGAAATTCCGCGACTACTTCGATCATCATGAGCCGATCTCCAGCGTGCCGTCCCACCGTGCGCTGGCAATGTTCCGCGGCCGCAACGAAGGCGTGTTGCAGCTGGCGCTAAATGCCGATCCGCAGTTTGACGAGCCGCCAAAAGAGAGCCACTGCGAACAGATTATTAGCGATCATCTTGACCTGCGCCTGAACAACGCCCCGGCGGACAGCTGGCGCAAAGGCGTGGTGAGCTGGACCTGGCGCATCAAGGTGCTGATGCATCTGGAGACCGAGCTGATGGGCACGGTGCGCGAGCGCGCCGAAGATGAAGCCATCAACGTATTTGCCCGCAACCTGCACGACCTGCTGATGGCCGCCCCTGCCGGGCTGCGCGCGACCATGGGTCTCGATCCTGGCCTGCGTACCGGCGTGAAGGTGGCGGTTGTCGACGGCACCGGCAAGCTGGTGGCGACCGATACCATCTATCCCCACACCGGCCAGGCGGCAAAAGCCGCCACCATCGTGGCTGCGCTGTGTGAAAAGCATAACGTAGAGCTGGTAGCAATCGGCAACGGTACCGCCTCCCGCGAAACCGAACGTTTCTACCTCGACGTGCAGAAGCAGTTCCCGCAGGTGAAGGGGCAGAAGGTAATCGTCAGCGAAGCCGGAGCGTCGGTCTACTCCGCCTCTGAACTGGCGGCGCAGGAGTTCCCGGGTCTCGACGTTTCGCTGCGCGGCGCGGTCTCCATCGCCCGGCGCTTACAGGATCCGCTGGCGGAGCTGGTGAAGATCGATCCAAAATCCATCGGCGTCGGCCAGTACCAGCATGACGTCAGCCAGACCCAACTGGCCCGTAAGCTGGATGCGGTAGTAGAAGACTGCGTGAACGCCGTCGGCGTCGATCTCAATACCGCCTCCGTGCCGCTGCTGACCCGCGTCGCGGGCCTGACGCGGATGATGGCGCAGAATATCGTGGCGTGGCGCGACGAGAACGGCCAGTTCCACAACCGTCAGCAGCTGCTGAAGGTGAGCCGCCTGGGGCCAAAAGCCTTTGAGCAGTGTGCAGGCTTCCTGCGCATCAACCACGGCGATAACCCGCTGGATGCCTCCACTGTTCACCCGGAAGCCTACCCGGTGGTCGAGCGTATCCTTGCCGCGACCGAGCACTCGCTGCGCGACCTGATGGGTAACAGCAGCAATCTACGCGGCCTGAAGGCATCTGACTTTACCGACGAGCGCTTTGGTGTGCCGACGGTCACCGACATCATCAAAGAGCTGGAGAAACCTGGCCGCGACCCGCGTCCCGAGTTTAAAACCGCCACCTTTGCCGATGGCGTTGAGACCATGAACGACCTGCAGCCGGGGATGATCCTTGAAGGTGCGGTCACCAACGTGACCAACTTCGGCGCGTTTGTGGATATTGGCGTGCATCAGGACGGCCTGGTACACATCTCTTCCCTTGCCAATAAGTTCGTTGAGGATCCCCACACGGTGGTGAAGGCGGGCGACATAGTGAAAGTGAAGGTGCTGGAGGTTGACCTGCCCCGCAAGCGTATCGCCCTGACCATGCGTCTGGACGAGCAGCCAGGCGAAGGCAACGCCCGACGCGGCGGCAGCAACAGCAACGGCGCGAAGCGTGAACCCGCTTCCCGTCCGGCGAAGCCACGTGGTCGTGAAACGCAGCCGGCTGGCAACAGCGCGATGATGGATGCGCTGGCAGCGGCAATGGGTAAAAAACGCTGATCCCCTCTCCCCCTTCGCGTTAATTTATCGTGCAGGGGGAGTTTATTTACGCGAAGAGTAAATAAATATAACTCTCCTTGTTACCACAACGTATATTAATTAATTCCCGCTGTTAAAAGAGCAATGGCAAATATTGCGCTAAATCAAACCTAATAGTTATTCTTACCTAATTCAACACTCCCACACATTTTAATGATTGATGATAAAAACTATTATCATTACCATTGCCCTGTTGATTATTTAACCATTAATCTAGCAGGTCCGTCCTATGTCCTTCTCGCCCGCCAGCGCGTGGAAAATCGTGGGGTTTTCCCGTGAAATTAGCCCGGCCTACCGGCAAAAATTGCTCTCGCTAGGCATGCTCCCCGGATCGTCATTTAACGTGGTGCGCGTCGCCCCCTTAGGCGATCCCATTCATATTCAAACCCGGCGTGTTAGCCTGGTATTACGCAAAAAAGATCTCGCGTTATTAGAGGTGGAAGCCCTGCCGCGTTAACGGCGCTCCACGCAATGAGTCTGCTATTATGAAAAAATTAACCCTTGGTCTTATTGGTAATCCTAATTCCGGCAAGACGACCCTATTCAATCAGCTAACGGGTGCACGCCAGCGCGTGGGCAACTGGGCGGGCGTTACCGTCGAGCGCAAAGAGGGGTCCTTTATTACCACCGACGCTCAGGTGACGCTGGTCGATCTGCCTGGCACCTACTCGCTGACCACCATCTCGTCGCAAACCTCTCTCGATGAGCAGATCGCCTGCCACTATATCCTCAGCGGCGATGCCGATATGCTGATCAACGTCGTCGACGCCTCCAACCTGGAGCGTAACCTCTACCTGACGCTGCAGCTGCTGGAGCTGGGCATCCCCTGCATCGTCGCGCTGAACATGCTGGACATTGCCGAGAAGCAGCAGATCCGCATCGATATCGACGCCCTCGCCGCCCGCCTTGGCTGCCCGGTGGTGCCGCTGGTCTCGACCCGCGGACGCGGCATTGAGGCGCTGAAAATAGCCATCGACCGCCATCAGCGGAACAGCGATATTGAGCGGGTTCACTACGCCCGGCCCCTGGTGCATGAAGCAGACGTGCTGGCGCAGGCGATGGCAGCGGATATGCCGCTTCAGCAGCGCCGCTGGCTGGGTCTGCAAATGCTGGAGGGCGATATTTACAGCCGCGCCTATGCCGGTGAAGCCGCGCGCAAGCTGGAAGCCTCGCTGGCGCGCCTCGGCAAGGAGATGGACGATCCGGCCTTACACATTGCCGATGCCCGTTACCAGACCATCGCCGCCGTTTGCGACACGGTCAGCAACACTCTTACCGCCGAGCCGAGCCGCTTTACCGCCGCGATGGACCGGATCATCATCAACCGCCTACTCGGCCTGCCCATCTTTCTGCTGGTGATGTACGTCATGTTCGTGCTCGCCATCAACATTGGCGGCGCGCTGTCGCCTATTTTCGATGCCGGTTCGGTCGCCATCTTCATCCACGGTACACAGTGGCTGGGCTATACCCTGCACTTCCCGCAGTGGCTGACAATCTTCCTCGCGCAGGGGCTGGGGGGCGGGATCAACACCGTGCTGCCGCTGGTGCCGCAGATCGGCATGATGTACCTGTTCCTCTCCTTCCTTGAGGACTCGGGCTATATGGCCCGGGCGGCCTTTGTGATGGATCGCCTGATGCAGTCCCTTGGCCTGCCGGGTAAATCCTTCGTGCCGCTGATCGTCGGCTTCGGCTGCAATGTGCCATCGGTGATGGGCGCGCGCACCCTTGACGCGCCGCGCGAACGCCTGATGACCATCATGATGGCACCGTTTATGTCCTGCGGGGCACGGCTGGCCATCTTCGCCGTGTTCGCCTCCGCCTTTTTTGGTAAGGAGGGGGCGCTGGCGGTCTTCTCTCTCTATCTGCTCGGCATCGTGATGGCGATCCTTACCGGGCTGATGCTCAAGCACACCATAATGCGCGGCGAAGCGTCGCCCTTTGTGATGGAGCTACCGGTCTACCATGTTCCCCATCTGAAGAGCCTGGCGATCCAGACCTGGCAACGGCTGAAGGGCTTTGTGCTGCGCGCCGGGAAAGTGATTGTGGTGGTTAGCATCTTCCTGAGCGCCCTGAACAGCTTTACGCTCAGCGGGACGGCGGCGACCAGTATCAACGACTCGGCGCTGGCAGCGGTCAGCCGGGTGTTTACTCCGCTGCTTAAGCCCATTGGCATCCACGAGGATAACTGGCAGGCCACCGTCGGTCTCTTTACCGGCGCAATGGCGAAAGAGGTAGTGGTCGGTACGCTGAACACCCTCTATACCGCCGAAGACATTGAGCAGGGGGCGTTTGATCCTGCCACCTTCAGCCTGACGGACGAGCTTGTTAGCGCATTGCAGGAGACCGGCCAGAGTCTGGCCGATACCTTTAGCCTGAGCGTGCTGGCTAATCCCATTGAGGCCAGCAAAGGCGACGGCGAGATGGCGACCGGCACCATGGGGGTGATGGGGGAAAAATTTGGCAGCGCCGCCGCGGCGTACAGCTATCTGATCTTTGTCCTGCTCTATATCCCCTGTATTTCGGTCATGGGAGCGATCGCCCGTGAAGCCAGCCGCGGCTGGATGGGCTTCTCAATCCTCTGGGGGCTGAATATCGCTTACTCGCTGGCAACGCTTTTCTACCAGACGACCAGCTTTAGCGCCCATCCACACTACAGCCTGGTCTGCATTCTGGTGGTCGTGTTATTTAACGTCCTGCTGCTGGGGAGCTTGCGTCACGCCCGGAGCCGAATCGACGTCAACCTGCTGGCAACCCGCAAAACGGCGGCCAGATGCTGCGAGAGTCAGGCAAATGATTGTCGTGGATGTTGCGCTAAACGGTGAAGGCGGGCGCGCTGCCCGCCTGACTGAGCCTACTTATAGACGTCCGCCGTAGCGCGGATATCTTTACCCGGCTGATCCGCGCTGGTGATGACATAGTACTTGCCACCCAGCTCCTCAACCTTTTTGACCAGCTCCGCCCGGGCATCCATCGGCGCTGTGGCATCTGAGGTACTGACGGTGCCGATTTTGGTCAGATTCATCTCTTTAATCTTATCTTTTTGCACCTCTTCCACGGCCATCACGCCAAACGAGAGTGCGCCAATAACCAGAGATACGACGATACCTGCTGCACGTTTCATAGCTTTTACTCCATCAGGTAGTGGTTGCCATTACGCTTTTTGTTGGAACGCCGAGTAGCTAAATACGTTTAAATTTTAGTCTGATCCCGCCGTTTCGCCAGCCGCTGCGTAAACTCTACCAGCGTCTGGCAGAAATCATCAGGGTGCGAGATAAAAGGCGCGTGTGCCGCTTTGGCAAACAGCTGCGACTCGCTCTTTGGCCATAGCTCGTCCAGCCACGGTACGATTTTGCGCGGTACTAGCCCGTCGAGACGCCCATAGAGGCGCAGGAACGGCTGCTGAAGCCTCGCCAGCGGTTCGCGCAGATCGGCGGTTTTCAGGATCTCCAGCCCGCCGTTAAGCACCTCCGCCGACGGCATCGGCAGCGCCAGCACGGCGCGTTTCAGCTTGCGGGCATCGTCCCGAGCGGTTTCCGTCCCCAGCGTTTGCAGGGCCAGGAATCGCTCTACCGTGCGCTGAAAGTTGTCGCTCAGCTGCTGCTGGAAGCCTGACAGTACCTCAGACTTGATCCCCGGCCAGTCACCTTCGGCACTGAAACAGGGCGAGGAGGCCACCGTCACCAGGGCAGTGACACGCTCCGGCGCGCTGAGCGCCGCCTGGCTTGCCACCAGCCCGCCGAGACTCCAGCCGAGCCAGATAGCCTCATCGGGCGCGTGGGCCAGCACAATTTCCGTCATCTCGGCCAGCGTCATTGCGCCGAAGCCGGTGCTGCGCCCATAGCCGGGCAGATCGACCAGGTGAAGTGTAAAATGCGCGGCCAGATCCGCCGTAATGCAATCCCACACCTCCGCATTCAGTCCCCATCCGTGCAGCAGCACAAGATGACAATTTCCTTCGCCTTTGGTTTGCCACCAGATGTCGTTCATCCGCTATTGTTCTCTTCTCTTGTCCAGGAGGTTACGTATGCTAACAGTGCCAGGCTTGTGCTGGCTATGCCGAATGCCGCTCGCCCTACCCCACTCAGGGATCTGCTCCGTCTGTTACCGGGCGGCTCACCTTACTGATACGTTATGTCCGCAGTGCGGCCTGCCTGCCGCCAGTATGACCCTACCCTGCGGACGCTGCCTGCAAAAGCCGCCCCCCTGGCAGAGGCTGGTGGCGGTCAACACCTATGCGCCGCCGCTTAGCGCGCTGATTCACCAGCTAAAGTTTTCCCGCCGGCCAGAGCTGGCCGCGGCGCTGGCCCGGCTACAGCTGCTGGCGATCCTCGATGCCCGTCGCACAACGAGGCTGCCCTTGCCGGACCGCATCGTTAGCGTTCCGCTCTATTCGCGCCGCCAGTGGCGAAGAGGTTTTAACCAAAGCGAGCTTCTCTGCCGCCCGCTGGCGCGCTGGCTAGGTTGCCGCTACGCCAGCGAAACCCTGACCCGCATCCGTCCTGCTCTGACTCAGCACGTTCTCAACGCCCGCCAACGAAAAAGCAATCTGAAAAATGCCTTTCGCCTTGAATTGCCTCTCCACGGTCTCCATATCGCTATTGTGGATGATGTCGTCACTACCGGAAGCACCGTTGCGGAGATCACCCGCCTGCTGATGCAGGGCGGCGCGGCGACTGTTCAGGTATGGTGCCTGTGTCGAACCTTGTAGAGCCTCGATGATGGGCGTATTATAACCAAGTAAAACAGTCAACTATTTAGGCCATTGCTATGATCCATATTTCCGACGCCGCACAGGCGCACTTTGCCAAACTGCTGGCAAATCAGGAAGAAGGAACACAAATCCGCGTATTTGTGATCAATCCAGGCACTCCAAATGCCGAATGCGGCGTCTCTTACTGCCCGCCGGATGCAGTGGAAGCGACTGACACCGCGTTAACTTTTCCGCTGCTGACCGCGTATGTTGACGAGCTGAGCGCCCCGTATCTGGACGATGCGGAGATCGATTTCGTGACCGATCAGCTGGGTTCACAGCTGACGCTGAAAGCACCAAACGCCAAGATGCGCAAGGTCTCTGACGACGCCCCGCTGATGGAGCGCGTGGAGTATCTGCTCCAGTCGCAGATCAACCCACAGCTGGCGGGCCACGGCGGCCGCGTGACGCTGATGGAGATCACCGATGAAGGCTACGCCATTCTGCAATTTGGCGGCGGTTGCAACGGCTGCTCAATGGTCGATGTCACGCTGAAAGAGGGGATCGAGAAGCAGCTGCTGAACGAGTTCCCTGAGCTGAAAGGCGTGCGCGATCTGACCGAGCACCAGCGCGGCGAACACTCCTACTACTGATCGACCTGCCTTCTGATGTTATGCCCGGTGGCCCGCCTGCCGGGCCTCTTCACTCCGCTTTATAATATGACCCACGTCGCACTTCTTAAATTTACCCGGCCGAAGTGATTCTATTCGCCCGCATGTTACCCGTATCATCCCTCCGTGCAGTTAAAACTACTTATTAAGCCAGCGACTTTTTAGATAAGCGTTACCCATAACATCATAAAGGCCAGGTAAATCATGCCACTCATCATCGTTGCTCTCGGTGTTGCTCTATTACTTCTGTTAATGATCCGCTTTAAATTAAACGGCTTCATTGCACTCATCCTGGTGGCGCTTGCCGTCGGGCTGTTGCAAGGAATGCCGGTGGATAAAGTGATCGCCTCGATTAAAGCTGGCGTCGGCGGTACCCTCGGCAGCCTTGCGCTGATCATGGGCTTCGGCGCCATGCTGGGTAAGATGCTGGCGGACTGCGGCGGTGCCCAACGTATCGCCACCACCCTGATTGCTAAATTTGGTCAGAAATACATTCAATGGGCAGTGGTATTAACCGGCTTCACCGTCGGCTTTGCCCTGTTCTATGAGGTGGGCTTCGTGCTGCTGCTGCCGCTGGTATTCACCATCGCGGCAAAAGCCCGCGTACCGCTGCTCTACGTCGGTGTGCCGATGGCGGCGTCTCTCTCCGTAACCCACGGCTTCCTGCCGCCGCACCCTGGCCCGACCGCTATCGCCACTATTTTCCACGCCGACATGGGCAAAACCCTGCTCTACGGTACGCTGCTGGCTATCCCGACCGTGATCCTGGCCGGCCCGGTCTATGCGCGCTTCCTGAAGAAAATCGATAAGCCGATCCCGGAAGGCCTCTACAACGCGAAAACCTTTACCGAAGCGGAGATGCCGAGCTTTGCGGTCAGCGTCTGGACCTCGCTGGTGCCGGTGATTCTGATGGCTGGTCGCGCCGTCGCGGAGATGATCCTGCCGAAAGGTCACCCCGTGCTCGCCTACGCCGAGTTCTTTGGCGACCCGGTGATGGCGACGCTGATTGCGGTGCTGATCGCCATCTTTACCTTCGGCCTTAACCGTGGTCGTTCGATGGATCAGATCACCGAGACCATCACCTCCTCAATCAAAATCATCGCCATGATGCTGCTGATTATCGGCGGCGGTGGCGCGTTCAAGCAGGTGCTGGTAGACAGCGGCGTGGATAAATACATTGCCG
This sequence comes from Pseudescherichia sp., assembly GCF_031987975.1. GTDB lineage: Bacteria > Pseudomonadota > Gammaproteobacteria > Enterobacterales > Enterobacteriaceae > Pseudescherichia. Next base: position 60,543 of record NZ_DALZYX010000004.1, read on the forward strand.
CCATGATGCACTCCACTAACCTGTCGCCGCTCTTTATGGCGTGGTCGATTGCCGCCGTGCTGCGTATCGCCCTTGGCTCTGCCACCGTAGCGGCCATTACCGCTGGCGGTATTGCCGCTCCGCTGATTGCCACTACCGGCGTTAGCCCTGAGCTGATGGTTATCGCCGTGGGTTCCGGCAGCGTGATCTTCTCTCACGTGAACGATCCAGGCTTCTGGCTGTTCAAGGAGTACTTCAACCTGAGCATCGGTGAGACCATGAAATCCTGGTCGGCGCTGGAGACCATTATCGCGGTATGCGGCCTGATCGGCTGTCTGCTGCTGGGAATGGTGATCTAACTGATGTGCCCGGCGGCGCTGCGCTGCCGGGCGATTCTTTACTTCCGTAATGCTGCCTTACGCCGCTTATCCAGATCCTTCACCAGCCTGTTTACCTTCTCATCGGCAAACATCTTCTCCAACGACGTTGAGAGCTTGCGCCGCCAGTTTTTATACTGGTAGCTGGTCCCCGGCACGTTGACCGGCTCGGCCATATCTAGCCAGTCCTCGGGCTGCAGCCCCAGCAAGGCGCTGCTGCTGTCGGCAATATAGCGTTGCAGGCCCCGGTTGAGAGTAGCATTCATTGCCATGCGCGCGGCTTTACGGCCGGTGCTTTTCGGCAGGCAGCCGTGCTGATGAAGGGCGTCCAGCAGGCCCTGTTTGGCTCGCTCACGATCTTCATACAGCCCACGCAGCACCTCTTCATCCGGATACAGCCCGAGCGTCTTGCCGAGGGTCAGATCGTGTGCTTCCCAGTAGCCGCGCAAAGTCGGCAGGTCATGAGTGGTCGCCACCGCCATCGACTGGGCAGGCCAGGCTTCCGGGGCGCGTACCCGCTTCTTATGATCGCTTTCGAAATAGAGCACCTTGTAGGAGTAGACCCCGCTGTCGCGCAGCTTGCTGACGATCTCCTTCGGCACGGTGCCCAGATCTTCGCCAATGACCATGCAGCGGTGGCGCTGACTCTCCAGAGCAAGGATCGCCAGCATGTCATCCACCGGGTAGTGAACATACGCGCCCTGATCCGCCGTCTCGCCGTAGGGGATCCACCACAGGCGCAGAAGCGACATGACGTGGTCAATACGCAGCGCGCCGCAGCTCTTCATGTTAGCCCGCAGCAGCTGAACAAACGGCTCATAGCCACGGCCGGTGATGATATGCGGATCCATCGGCGGCAGGCCCCAGTTTTGCCCCAGCGGCCCAAGAATATCCGGCGGCGCACCCACGGAGGCCTCCAGACAGTAAAGCTCGCGATCGCACCAGGTCTCCGACCCGCCCTCGGCAACGCCTACCGCCAGGTCACGGTAGAGACCAATCGGCATCGCAAAGCCCTGGCTGGTCTCCCAGCACTCCGCAAGCTGAACGGCGGCCAGCCACTGTAGCCAGAGGTAGAAATCCACCTCGTCGGCGTGCTCCTGGCAGAAAGCTGTTACCTGCGGGCTATCGGTGCGCCGATAGGCTTCCGGCCATACCGGCCAGCCCCAGCGCATCTCATCCTCTTTCACCTGGTACGCATGCAGAGCGTCAAACGCCGCCTGCCAGTAGAGCCCCTCCCCCTGCTGCTGCACAAAGCCGCGAAACGCCGCCATCTGCTCGTCGTCATCAGCCCGATCGGCAAACAGCCGCCACGCCATTTTGAGCGCCGCCAGCTTGAGGGCGGTCACGCCAGCATAGTCAACCCACTCGCTGTCGCGTACTGCATTCAGCGCCTTCTGGGTAGACTCCATCTTCCACCACGCCTGCGCCTCGTCGCTGCGTCGGTAATCCTCCACCGCGTTGACGTCGATATAGAGTACGTTAAGCCAGCGGCGCGAGGAGGGGCTATAGGGGCTGGCACTCTCCGGCATCGCCGGGTAGAGGGCATGAACCGGGTTAAGGCCGATGAAAGAGCCGCCCCGCTTCACCACCTCTACCAGCATCGCTTTCAGATCGCCAAAATCGCCGATGCCCCAGTTGCTGTCCGAACGCAGGGTGTAGAGCTGCACGGTCGCGCCCCACAGCTTCTTACCCGCCAGCAGCGCGTCGGGTTCATAGCAGCGCGGCGGGGCGACAATCACCCGACACCGCCACTGCTTTTTACCCTGTCGCAGGGTCAGCGTATGGTAGCCCTCTGCCAGCGAGGCCGGTAGCGTCATTCGCTTCTTATCGCGGAATGTCCCCTGATGCTGCTCGCCGGTTTCGGTCGTCAGCTCCCAGCTAAATTCGCCGCTGCCTTCAACGGGCAATGACAGCCTTTTGCCGTGGATAAGCACCTTAACCTGTGGAATGGGGGCCGCTGCTGCCTTTTTTGCCGCATCGGGATGCATCGCGTTAAGCAAACGCCGTTTGGTGTCGGCACCAATTGACTGGGGTTTGCCGTGGGCGTTGATATAGTTTGGGCCAATGCCCGCCGCCAGCGCGGCGTCAGCCAGACGTTTACTTTCCATGGCGCTCCTTAGCGTTTGGCCTGCCAAATCAGATTTTGATAGTCACGAATTGAGCGATCGGAGCTGAACATGCCGCAGCGGGCGGTATTGAGGATCGCCGCACGGGTCCACGCCTCCTGGTCGCGATAGAGCACATCGACCTGTTTTTGCGCCTCAACGTAGGCGGCAAAGTCAGCGGCAACCAGATAGGGATCGCCCCCCTGCTTACCGATGCTGTGCAGCATCAGGTCGAACGCATGCTTGTCGCCGTCGCTGTATTTACCGCTCTCCAGCTCTTTAAGGATCGCATTCAACAGCTTGTCTTTCTTACGCCACTTCACGGGATCGTAGCCTTTGGCCTTCAGCGCCTTCACCTCTTCCACGGTATGGCCGAAGATGAAAATATTCTCCTCGCCCACCTTTTCGGCAATCTCGACGTTTGCACCATCCAGCGTGCCGACGGTGAGCGCGCCGTTCAGCGCCAGCTTCATGTTGCCGGTCCCGGAGGCCTCTTTCCCTGCGGTAGAGATCTGCTCAGAGACGTCCGCCGCCGGGATCAGTTTCTCCGCCGCCGAGACGCAGTAGTCTGGCAGGAAGACGACTTTAAGCTTGTCGCCCACGTGGGGATCGCTGTTGATCGCCTCCGCCACTTTATTGATAGCAAAAATAATATTCTTCGCCAGGTAGTAGCCCGGTGCGGCTTTGGCCCCAAACAGGAAGACGCGCGGCACGCGGTCTACCTGCGGATTCTCGCGGATCTCTTTGTAGAGGGCGAGAATGTGCAGCAGGTTCAGGTGCTGACGCTTGTACTCATGCAGGCGCTTGATCTGAATATCAAAAATAGCGTTGGGATTGATGACGATACCGGTGCGCGCTTTCACAAACTCCACCAGCCGGGTCTTGTTCTCCTGTTTTATCGCGCGGTAGCGTTCACGGAAGCTGGCGTCATCGGCATACTTCTCCAGAGCCAGCAGCTGGTCGAGATCGTTGGCCCACTCTTTTTTCAGGGTGCTGTCGATTAGCGAAGCCAGCGCCGGATTGCACTGCTTGATCCAGCGGCGCGGAGTGATGCCGTTGGTAACGTTATGGAACTTGTTCGGCCACAGCTGGTGATACTCCGGGAAGAGATCCTTCACCACCAGGTCCGAGTGCAGTGCAGCGACGCCGTTGACCGCGAAGCCGCTGACCACGCAGAGGTTCGCCATCCGCACCTGGCCATCATAGACCACCGCCAGCTTGGCCCACACTGCCTCGTTGCCCGGCCAGACTTTCACCACCTGCTTTTTAAAGCGGTCGTTGATCTCTTTAATGATCTGCATGTGGCGCGGCAGCAGCGGCTTCAGGAGCTGCACGTGCCAGTTCTCCAGCGCCTCCGGCATCAGCGTATGGTTGGTATAGGCAAAGAGTCGGCTGGTGATCGACCACGCCTCGTCCCAGCCCAGCTGATGCTCGTCGATCAGCACCCGCAGCATCTCCGGAATGGCGATGGTCGGGTGGGTATCGTTCAGCTGGATCACTTCGTAGTCGGGCAGCTCCGCCAGCTTGCGCCCGGCCAGATGGTGACGACGCAGAATGTCCGCCACCGAGCAGGCGCACTGGAAATACTGCTGCATCAGGCGCAGCTTTTTACCTGCGGTATGGTTGTCGTTGGGATAGAGAACTTTAGTCAGCTTTTCGGCGTCGATGCCCTGCTGTTCGGCACGCAGGAACTCGCCGTCGTTAAATTTGGTCAGGTCAAACGGATGGGCGTGCTTTGCCTGCCACAGCCGCAGAGGCTGGGCTACACCGTTACGGTAGCCGAGCACCGGCAGATCCCACGCCTCGCCAATCAGGGAAAACGCCGGCTCCCAGTGCCCGTCCCGGCTCACCTTGCCACCAAGATTGACCTGCACGTCCAGCGCGGAATTGTGCTGGAACCAGGGGTAGCTGCCGCGATGCCAGTCGTCCGGGGCCTCCTGCTGATGCCCGTCGGCAAAGGACTGGCGGAACAGGCCGTACTGATAGTTCAGACCGTAGCCAATAGCGGGCTGGCCCACCGTCGCCATCGAGTCGAGGAAGCAGGCTGCCAGCCGTCCCAGCCCACCGTTGCCCAGCGCCGGATCGATCTCCTCCTCCAGCAGGTCGGTCAGGTTGACGTTGTGCGTTTGTAGCACGTCGCTTACCTCCTGATACCAGCCCATATTGAGCAGGTTGTTACCGGTGAGGCGGCCAATCAGGAACTCCATCGAGATATAGTTCACATGGCGCTGGTTATCTGCGGGTTTGGTGACCGCCTGGGCGGCAAGCTGCTCTGCCAGCGCGCCGCTGACCGCGTGCCACCACTGGTGAGGCGTCATCTCATCAGCAGCATGGAGACCAAAACGCTGCCACTGACGCGTCAGGGCGGCGGCAAACTGAGCTTTGTTGAAGGTTGGCTGTGACATAGCAAACGGGGATCCTGTAGGTAAAAACAACGTTAATGCTAGTTTGCCTGGCCCATACGCTGACTTCCTCATCCTGCCGGGGAAAAGGCCGGGAGGAGCCGCAGGGATGAGCCAAAAGTGTGACCGCTGCCACTTAAAGTTAGCTGTAAAAACGCGAATTACTCAAAAATTCAACGGCCAGACGGCATAAAAACTGATACGAAAGTATGAGGGAATTAGACACAGGTAACCTGGCCAGGGGTCATAAAAATGAAATGCCGTTTCATACATACAGCCATGAATTTAAATTTACTCAGGGAAAACGCGTATACAAATATTAACAACCCTCACGCTCATCCCCTATTAATTACCACTTTTGACCTATGGATTCTGAATATCACCGCGATAACCTTACTGTGCCAAAAGTGAATATTACATTCTGCTCCATTTGCCCGCAGGCTAGTTACCACCTGCCCTCGCTACCTGTCGGGCGTTTTATTCAGCCAGGTTATAGAAATGTGACTTGGTGCAAATTCAGCGCCGTAAAATTCGGACATAACTTGCAATAAAATCCATTCTGACCGAACGTATTAGTTATTAATTACGAAGCTCAAAAAAATTCCTTTTTTTCGTTCCCTCACAGTGAAGTGATAACTATGTTGATTCCGTCTAAATTAAGTCGCCCGGTTCGTCTTGACCATACTGTGGTCCGCGAACGCCTGCTGGCTAAACTTTCCGGCGCGAACAATTTTCGTTTGGCCCTGGTTACCAGCCCGGCTGGCTATGGCAAAACGACGCTTATTTCACAGTGGGCCGCCAGTAAAGACGATCTGGGCTGGTTCTCCCTCGACGAAGGAGATAATCAGCAGGAGCGATTCGCCAGCTATCTCGTTGCCGCCGTGCAGCAGGCCACCGGCGGCCACTGCGTCTCCAGCGAGGCGATGGCGCAGAAGCGCCAGTATGCCAGCCTCCCCTCGCTCTTCTCACAGCTCTTTATTGAGCTGGCAGAGTGGCAGCGCTCGCTCTATATCGTTATCGACGACTATCATCTGATCACCAATCCGGTTATCCACGACGCCATGCGTTTCTTCCTGCGCCACCAGCCGGAAAACCTGACCCTGGTCGTGCTATCGCGCAACCTGCCGCAGCTAGGCATTGCCAACCTGCGCGTGCGCGATCAGCTGCTGGAGGTGAGCAGCCAGCAGTTGGCCTTCACCCATCAGGAGGCGAAGCAGTTTTTTGACTGCCGCCTGAATGCACCGATTGAAGCAGCAGAGAGCAGCCGCCTGTGCGACGACGTGGCCGGATGGGCCACCGCGCTGCAGCTGATCGCTCTCTCGGCGCGGCAGAACAACAGCTCAACCCAGCACTCCGCCCGACGTCTGGCGGGGATCAACGCCAGCCATCTGTCGGACTATCTGGTTGATGAAGTGCTGGACAATATCGATCTCAACACCCGCCAGTTCCTGCTGAAAAGCTCCCTGCTGCGCTCAATGAACGATGCGCTGATCGTCCGCGTCACCGGCGAAGAGAACGGTCAGATGCGGCTGGAAGAGATCGAGCGTCAGGGGCTGTTTTTACAGCGTATGGATGACTCTGGAGAGTGGTTTAGCTACCACCCGCTGTTTGGCAGCTTTTTACGCCAGCGCTGCCAGTGGGAGCTGGCTACCGAGCTGCCGGATATCCACCGCGCGGCGGCAGAGAGCTGGATGGCGCAGGGCTTCCCGAGCGAGGCCATCCACCATGCGCTGGCCGCAGGCGATGGCACGATGCTGCGCGATATTCTGCTGCACCATGCATGGGGACTGTTTAACCACAGCGAGCTGACCCTGCTGGAGGCGTCGTTAAAGGCGCTGCCGTGGGAGAGCCTGCTGGAGAACCCACGTCTGGTGCTACTGCAGGCCTGGCTGATGCAGAGCCAGCACCGCTATAGCGAAGTGAATACCCTGCTGGCCCGCGCCGAGCAGGAGATGGATATGACGGCGGATCACGCGTTGCACGGTGACTTTAACGCCCTGCGCGCCCAGGTCGCCATTAACGACGGCGATCCGGTGGAGGCTGAGCGGCTGGCGATGATCGCCCTCGACGAGCTGCCGCTGGCCAACTTCTACAGCCGTATCGTGGCCACTTCGGTGCACGGTGAGGTGCTGCACTGCAAGGGACAGCTCAGCCACTCCCTTACCCTGATGCAGCAAACCGAGCAGATGGCGCGCCGCCACGACGTCTGGCACTACGCGCTGTGGAGCCTGATCCAGCAGTGTGAGATCCTGTTTGCCCAGGGCTTCCTGCAGGCTGCATGGGAGTGCCAGGAGAAAGCATTCACCCTTATTCGCGAGCAGCACCTTGAACAGCTGCCGCTGCATGAATTTTTGCTGCGCATTCGCGCCCAGCTGCTGTGGGCATGGGGACGTCTCGATGAATCCGAAGCCGCCGCCCGGGAAGGCATGACCGTGCTCTCCGCCTACCAGCCTCAGCAACAGCTACAGTGTCTGGCCCTGCTGGTGCAAAACTCGCTGGCGCGTGGCGATCTTGATAATGCCCGCAGCCACCTTAACCGGCTGGAAAACCTGCTCGGCAATGGGCAGTACCATAGCGACTGGGTGTCGAATGCTGACAAGGTGCGGGTGATCTACTGGCAGATGACCGGTGATAAGCAGGCCGCCGCCCAGTGGCTGCGCCAGACGCCGAAATCAGAATTTGCCAATAACCACTTCCGCCAGAGTCAATGGCGAAATATCGCCCGGGCGCAGATCCTGCTGGGGGACGTGGAGTCAGCGGAGATGGTACTGGAGGAGCTGAACGAGAACGCGCGCAGCCTACGGCTGATGAGCGATCTGAACCGTAACCTGCTGCTGCTCAACCAGCTCTACTGGCAGTCCGGACGCAAGACCGATGCCCAGCGGGTGCTGCTGGAAGCGCTGACGCTGGCAAACCGCACCGGCTTTATCAGCCATTTTGTGATTGAAGGTGAAGCGATGGCGCAGCAGCTGCGACAGCTGATCCAGCTTAACGCCCTGCCGGAGCTGGAGGGCCATCGCGCTCAGCGCATCCTGCGCGACATCAACCAGCATCATCGCCACAAGTATGCCCATTTTGATGAGCGCTTCGTTGAGCGTCTGCTGACCCACCCGGAGGTGCCGGAGCTGATCCGCACCAGCCCGCTGACCCAGCGGGAGTGGCAGGTGCTGGGTCTCATCTACTCTGGCTACAGCAACGAGCAGATTGCCGGCGAGCTGGCAGTGGCAGCGACCACCATCAAAACCCACATCCGTAACCTCTACCAGAAGCTGGGCGTCGCCCACCGCCAGGATGCGGTGCAGCACGCGCAGCAGCTATTACAGATGATGGGTTACGGGGTCTAATCCCTTAACACAGTTCCAGCTGGATATTGTGGCTTTTGATCACGTCCAGCACGCCAGCGGGCGGCATCACGTCGGTATAGACTGCATTCACCATGCTGATGCTGCCCATATTCACCATCGCGTTACGGCCATATTTAGAGTGATCCACCACCAGCATCACGTGGCGTGAGTTGTCGATGATCGCTCGCTTGGTGCGCACCTCATGGTAATCAAATTCCAGCAGCGAGCCGTCGGCGTCAATGCCGCTGATCCCGAGGATGCCGAAGTCGAGGCGGAACTGGGAGATAAAGTCGAGTGTCGCCTCGCCGATAATCCCACCATCACGGCTGCGCAGCTCGCCCCCGGCCAAAATGATACGGAAGTCCTCTTTCACCATCAGCGTGTTGGCGACGTTGAGGTTATTGGTCACGATGCGCAGGTTACTGTGATCCAGCAGCGCATGGGCTACCGCCTCTGGCGTGGTGCCGATATCGATAAACAGCGTTGCCCCGTCCGGGATCTGGCTGGCGACCTTGCGGGCAATCCGCTCCTTTTCCGCCGTCTGGGTGGCCTTGCGATCGTGCCACGAGGTGTTCACCGAGCTGGAGGGGAGCGCCGCGCCGCCGTGGTGGCGCAGGATCATGTTCTGATCGGCCAGGTCGTTCAAATCGCGGCGAATGGTCTGCGGGCTGACGGCAAACTGCTCCACCAGCTCCTCGGTACTGACGTAGCCCTGCTTTTTTACCAGCTCGATGATGGCATCGTGGCGCTGTGTCTGTTTCATTGCAATGTTCCTGAGCTTTTATGTTCGTTTTCGCGTATCAACAAACGCCATCGCCAGCCCCACGGCCAGGCCGGTGACGTGCGCGCCGTTGGCGATAGACATGCCAAACAGATCAAACCAGCCGGCAATTAACCATATTAATGAGAAGGCTATCAGGCCGCGCGGCAAATAGACACCGCTTTGCGGATCGCGCTCGCCTCGTAGCCAGGCATAGCCCATCAGCGCGTACACCACGCCAGAGAGGCCGCCAAACCACGGTCCGCTAAACTTGTGCTGCACATAGCCGCTGAGCAGCGCGCTAATAAGGGTGATAACAATCAGCTTGCCGCTGCCGAGACGCTTCTCCACCGCCCCGCCGATGTACCACCACCAGAGCAGGTTGAAGAGAATATGCATCACGGAAAAGTGCATCAGCGCATGGCTAAAGTAGCGCCAGAGATCGAACTGCAGCGAAGGGTCGAAGGGCCACGCCAGCCAGACCATCACTATCTGGTCACCGAGGGTGCTCATCAGGACAAACACCAGCATGCAGAGCAGCGCCACGATCAGCGTCACCGGCCCGGCCCGTTCGCGCAGAGTGGCGATAAAGGGGTATCGGCGGTAGTGCAGGCCGCTGTCGATCTGCCCTGACTGCCAGCTGGCCGCCAGGTAGCGCGGATCTTCCGGATTCTGCTGGAAGCGCGCCAGCTCCTCGCGCACGCGTCCGGCCTGGCTCTCGTCCGCCAGCCAGACGTCGCTGGTCTCGTGGTGCTGAATAGTCAAAACAACGCCCTGGGTTTGCATATAGTCAACAAACGCCTGGGCGACGCGCGGGTTAGCAAAGGAGGTGATCATCAACATGCTGGCGGTCGCTTTTTCCACACAAAAGAGGGCAGTATAGCGGGTTATTGCTCCGCTGACTAAAGCGTACCGTGCGCCACTTCCGCCGGGAAATGGCGATGCCAGGCGTCAAAGCCGCCGTCGACGCTGTAGACCTGGTCAAAACCCTGCTGTAACAGGTACTGGGCTGCGCCTTTGCTGCTGTTGCCGTGGTAGCACATCACCATCACCGGCGTATCAAAGTCGTTCTGCTGCATAAAGGTGCCCAGCGTATCGTTGGTCAGATGAAACGCGCCTGGGGTATGGCCCATGGCATAGCTTTGCGGATCGCGAATATCTACCAGCACCGCCAGCTTCTGCTGCATCTTCTGGTGGGCCTCTTCTACATTAATACACTCAAACTGATCCATTGCGCTCTCATCTCTGTTGGGTATGGACGTTCCACATTCTCTAATTTTACGTCGTTCCGCCAGGTAAACGCCATTATGTTATGCATATCACTCTAAATTGTTTTTTTGATGTTACCAAAGGCGCGTTCGTTTGCTATTATGAGCGATATCGAACATTTTTGAGCTTTTACGAAAGTGCATGAGGTGAGCATGGAAACCAAAGATCTGATTGTGATAGGTGGGGGCATCAACGGTGCCGGTATCGCGGCAGACGCCGCCGGGCGTGGCCTTTCCGTGCTCATGCTGGAGGCAAACGATCTGGCCTGTGCCACCTCTTCCGCCAGCTCTAAACTCATCCACGGAGGCCTGCGCTACCTGGAGCATTACGAGTTCCGTCTGGTAAGCGAGGCGCTGGCAGAGCGTGAGGTGCTGTTGCAGATGGCCCCGCATATCGCCTTCCCTATGCGCTTTCGTCTGCCGCACCGTCCGCACCTGCGTCCGGCGTGGATGATCCGCATCGGCCTGTTTATGTACGATCACCTGGGCAAGCGCACCAGCCTGCCTGGCTCTACTAGCTTGCGTTTTGGCTCAGAGTCGGTGCTGAAACCGGAGATTGTGCGCGGATTCGAATATTCTGACTGCTGGGTAGACGACGCACGGCTGGTGCTGGCGAATGCGCAAATGGTGGTGCGTAAAGGCGGTGAGGTATTAACCCGCACCCGGGCAACCTCGGCACGCCGGGAAAACGGCCTGTGGATTGTTGAAGCCGAAGACGTGGATACCGGCGAGAAGTACCGCTGGCAGGCGCGCGGCCTTGTCAACGCTACCGGCCCATGGGTGAAACAGTTCTTTGACGAGGGGATGCAGCTGCCGTCGCCGTATGGGATCCGCTTGATCAAAGGCAGCCATATCGTGGTGCCGCGCGTGCACTCCCAGAAGCAGGCCTACATTCTGCAAAACGAAGATAAGCGTATCGTATTTGTGATCCCGTGGATGGATGAGTTCTCCATCATCGGCACCACCGACGTAGAGTATAAAGGCGATGCGAAGCACGTTGAGATCGACGAGAGTGAGATTAACTATCTGCTGAAGGTCTATAACGCGCACTTTAAAAAACCCCTTACCCGGAACGATATCGTCTGGACCTACTCCGGCGTGCGCCCGCTGTGCGACGATGAGTCCGACTCACCGCAGGCGATCACCCGCGACTACACCCTGGATATTCGTGACGACGAGGGAAAAGCGCCGCTGCTCTCCGTCTTTGGCGGTAAGCTGACCACCTACCGTAAGCTGGCCGAGCATGCGATGGAGAAGCTGACCCCGTACTACAGCGGCATCGGTCCGGCGTGGACGAAAGAGTGCGTGCTGCCGGGGGGCGATATTGCCGGCGATCGGGATGACTACGCGGCGAAGCTGCGCCGTCGCTATCCGTTTATCAGCGAGCCGCAGGCTCGTCACTACGCTCGCACCTACGGCAGCAACAGCGAGCTTATTCTTGCTGGTACCAGCTCGCTTGAAGAGCTTGGCGAGAACTTCGGCCATGAGTTCTACGAGGCTGAACTACGTTATCTGGCGGAGCATGAGTGGGTGCGCCGCCTCGACGATGCCATCTGGCGTCGGACAAAAGCAGGTATGTGGCTGAACGCTGAGCAGCAGTCGCGAGTGGCGCAGTGGCTGGCTAACTGGGCCAAGCGTGAACTGTCGCTGGCATCGTAGTTGATATTGAAACGCCGGGCGGCACTGCGTTTGCCCGGCCTACGTGTAGGCCCGGTAAGCATAGCGCCACCGGGCGTTTTGTTTTTACAGGCGTATCGGCTTGATGTTCCAGATTTTGTCCGCGTACTCCTTGATCGTCCTGTCAGATGAGAAGTAGCCCATATTGGCGATGTTATGCATCGCTTTAATGGTCCACTCTTCCGGCTGGCGATACAGCTCATCTACCCTGTCCTGACAGTCAACGTAGCTGCGGAAATCTGCCAGCACCTGATAGTGATCGCCAAAGTTAAGCAGGGAGTCCACCAGATCGCGGTAGCGGCCCGGATCCTCACGGTTAAACACGCCGGTTGCGATCTGCGTCAGCACGCTGTGCAGCTCTCCATCTTTATCGTAGTAGTCACGCGGCTTATAGCCCTGACGACGCAGCGTCTCAACCTCATCCGCCGTGTTACCAAAGATAAAGATATTGTCGTTGCCCACATGCTCCAGCATCTCGACATTTGCACCGTCCAGCGTGCCGATAGTCAGCGCACCGTTGAGAGCAAACTTCATGTTGCTGGTCCCGGAAGCCTCCGTTCCCGCCAGAGAAATCTGCTCGGAGAGATCGGCCGCCGGAATGATCAGCTGCGCCAGGCTGACGCTATAGTTCGGAATGAACACCACCTTCAGCTTGTCGCCAATCTGCGGGTCGTTGTTGATGACCTTCGCCACGTCGTTGATTAGGTGAATAATATGCTTCGCCATGTAGTAGGCCGAAGCTGCCTTGCCGGCAAAGATATTAACGCGTGGCACCCAGTCCGCTTCCGGATCGGCCTTGATGCGGTTATAGCGGGCAATGACGTGCAGAACGTTCATCAGCTGGCGCTTGTACTCATGGATACGCTTGATCTGCACATCGAACAGCGCCTTCGGGTTCACTACCACGTTAAGCTGCTGGCCGATGTAGAGCGCAAGGCGTTTTTTGTTCTCCAGCTTCGCCTGGCGTACGGCCTGGTTCACCATGGGGAAGTCGATGTGCTGCTCAAGTTCACTAAGCTGGCTGAGATCGGTACGCCAGGTGCGGCCGATATGCTCGTCAAGCACGTCCGACAGCGGCGGGTTAGCCAGCGCCAGCCAGCGCCTCGGCGTCACGCCGTTGGTGACGTTGGTAAAGCGCGTCGGGAATACCTTTGCAAAATCCGCAAACAGCGACTGTACCATCAGGTTCGAGTGCAGCTCGGAGACACCGTTGACCTTGTGGCTGGCCACTACCGCCAGCCAGGCCATGCGCACCCGTCGGCCGTTGGACTCATCAATGATCGAGACGCGGCTGAGTAGCCCGGTGTCGTTCGGATGCTGTTCCTGCACGGTCTTCAGGAAGTAGTCGTTGATCTCAAAGATAATTTGCAGGTGGCGCGGCAGAATTTTGCCCAGCATATCCACCGGCCAGGTCTCCAGCGCCTCACTCATTAGCGTGTGGTTGGTATAGGAGAAGATCTGGCAGGTCGCCTCAAAGGCATCATCCCAGGAGAACTTATGCTCGTCGATCAGCAGGCGCATCAGCTCAGGAATACCCAGTACCGGATGGGTATCGTTGAGGTGAATGGCGACCTTATCAGCGAGGTTGGCGTAGGTTTTATGCAGCTGGAAGTGGCGGTTGAGGATGTCCTGCACCGTCGCGGAGACAAGGAAATACTCCTGGCGCAGACGCAGCTCGCGACCGGAGTAGGTGGAGTCATCCGGGTAGAGCACACGGGAGACGTTTTCCGAGTGGTTTTTATCTTCCACTGCGGCAAAGTAGTCGCCCTGGTTGAATTTACCGAGATTGATCGCGCTACTGGCCTGGGCGTTCCACAGTCGCAGCGTATTGGTGGCATCGGTATCAAAGCCAGGGATAATCTGGTCATAGGCAACCGCCAGGATCTCTTCCGTCTCCAGCCAGCGGGTCTTTTTCCCCTCCTGCTGGATCCGGCCACCGAACCGCACTTTATAGCGGGTGTTGTGGCGCTTGAACTCCCACGGGTTGCCATACTCCAGCCAGTAGTCCGGGGACTCTTTCTGGCGGCCATCAACGATGTTCTGTTTAAACATGCCGTAGTCGTAGCGGATACCGTAGCCGCGCCCCGGCAGGCCAAGCGTAGCCAGCGAGTCGAGGAAGCAGGCGGCCAGGCGGCCCAGACCGCCGTTGCCCAGACCCGGGTCATTCTCTTCGTCGATCAGCTCTTCGAGATCCAGCCCCATCTCTTCCAGCGCGTTTTTAACATCGCCGTAGATGCCCAGCGCAAGCATCGCGTTGGAAAGCGTGCGGCCAATCAGAAACTCCATCGACAGGTAGTAGACCTGACGCGTCTCCTGAGAGAGCTGCGCACGGTTTGAGCGCAGCCAGCGCTCGACCAGGCGGTCACGTACGGCAAACAGGGTGGCGTTCAGCCACTCGTGTTTGTTGGCGATAGCCGGATCTTTACCAATGGTAAACATCAGCTTATAGGCTATAGAGTGCTTTAACGCCTCGACGCTGAGTGTCGGTGATGTATAGGTAAAGGGTGCATTCATAAACGTGATTCCTGGTGCTCTACTTCAACCGATAATAGAGATCCCGATAGGACTGAGCGGCAACCTGCCAGCTAAAATCCATATTCATCGCCTGGCGCTGAACAAAGCGCCACAGCGAAGGTCGGGACCACAGCACAAAAGCACGCCTTATCGCCCTGAGCAGCGACCAGGCGTTGCTGTCTTCAAACACAAATCCGCTGGCGATACCGTCCGCCAGGTTCTCCAGTGAGCTGTCGGATACGGTGTCAGCCAGCCCACCGGTACGCCGCACCAGCGGCAGCGTGCCGTACTTCAGGCCGTAGAGCTGGGTCAGGCCGCAAGGCTCAAAACGGCTCGGCACCAGAATCACATCCGCGCCGCCCATAATGCGGTGCGAGAAGGCTTCATGATAGCCAATCTGGACCCCTACCTGCCCCGGATGCTCGGCGGCAGCGGCAAGGAAGCCCTCCTGCAGCACCGGATCGCCCGCGCCCAACAGAGCCAGCTGTCCGCCCTGCTCCAGCAGGCCCGGCAGTGCTTCCAGCACCAGATCCAGCCCTTTCTGGCTGGTCAGGCGGCTGACCACGGCGAAGAGCGGGATCTTCTCATCGACCTTCAGACCCATGGCAATTTGCAGCTGGCGCTTGTTCTCCGCTTTATCTTCCAGCGAATCACGGGTAAAGCGTGACGCCAGCAGCAGGTCGGTCTCTGGATCCCAGATCTGTTCATCCACCCCGTTGAGGATCCCCGAGAGGCGGCCCTCCGCGTGGCGCTGACGCAGCAGCCCTTCCATGCCGTACGCAAACTGCGGCTCGGTGATCTCCCGCGCGTAGGTCGGGCTGACCGCCGTAATGTGGTCGGCAAAGTAGAGTCCCGCCTTCAGGAACGAGATCTGACCGTTAAACTCTACGCCATTAATATTAAAGAATGACCATGGCAGTTCTATTTCACCCATATGATGAGCATAAAACATACCCTGGTAGGCTAAATTATGCACGGTAAATACCGATTTGGCCGGATGGCCACGTGCCGCAAGGTAGGCGGGAGCCAGCCCGGCATGCCAGTCGTGGGCATGGACAATGTCCGGCCGCCAGAACGGATCGAGGCCGCAGGCCATCTCGCTGCCTACCCAGCCGAGTAGGGCAAAGCGCAGCACGTTGTCGGTATAGGCAAAAAGATTGGTGTCATGATACGGACTGCCGGGACGGTCATAGAGGTGTGGGGCATCAATCAGATAGATGCCAACGCCGTTATAGTGGCCGTAGAGCAGCGTGATGTGTCCGGCAAACGTCTCCCGTCGGGACACCACTTTCGCATCGGTAATACCGCGCCGAATATCAGGAAATGCCGGCAGCAGTACGCGAGTATCAACACCACCGGCTATTTGCGCCGCAGGGAGTGCACCAAGGACATCTGCCAGACCACCGGTCTTGAGCAACGGGAACATCTCAGAACATACATGTAAAACCTGCATTCTCGCTCCTGTTAAAAACCGCTACCGTATGCGAGCGGTAGCGGTAAACCAGCGCGCGGACCCCTTCCGCGCAAGGTTATGAGTTGATGCCGTCACTCTTTTAATTTGCTTAACATCTCACGCGTGACCAGCACAATGCCTTCCTCTGAACGGTAGAACCGGCGGGCATCCTCCTCTGCGTTTTCACCGATGACCATGCCCTCAGGTATCTTACAGGCGCGGTCAATGACGCAGCGGCGCAGGCGGCACGAACGTCCTACCCAGACGTCCGGCAGCAGTACCGACGAGTCGATATTGCAGAATGAGTTAACGCGCACGCGCGGGAACAGCACCGACTGCACCACCACCGAACCGGAGATAATGCAGCCGCCCGACACCAGCGAATTGAGCGTCATACCGTGGCTACCGGATCTATCCTGTACAAATTTAGCAGGCGGTAGCGATTCCATGTGGGTTCGGATAGGCCAATTTTGATCGTACATATCAAGCTCTGGCGTCACAGAGGCGAGATCGAGGTTAGCCTTCCAGTAGGCCTCGAGGGTGCCCACGTCGCGCCAGTATGGCTCTGCGTCCGGATCCGACTGCACGCTGGAGAGCGGGAACGGGTGCGCAAAGGCCATCCCGGCGCGGGTGATCTTAGGAATAATATCTTTGCCGAAGTCGTGGCTGGAGGTGGGATCCTGATCGTCCTGCTCCAGCAGCTCATAAAGATAATCAGCGTCAAAGATATAGATCCCCATGCTGGCCAGCGCACGGGTTGGATCGTTAGGCATTGAAGGCGGCTTAGGGGGCTTCTCAACGAAATCGATTACTTTTTCGTTTTCATCGACCGCCATGACGCCAAACGCCGTGGCCTCCGCGACCGGTACCGGCAGACAGGCCACGGTGCAGCGTGCACCCTTCTCGACGTGGTCGATCAGCATGCGCGAGTAGTCCTGCTTGTAGATATGATCGCCTGCGAGGATCACCACGTACTCCGCATTATAGCGACGAATAATGTCGAGGTTCTGGGTGACCGCATCCGCCGTGCCGCGGTACCAGTTTTCACCATGTACGCGCTGCTGGGCGGGGAGAAGATCGACAAACTCGTTCATCTCTTCGCTAAAGAAGGACCAGCCGCGCTGGATATGCTGCACCAGCGTATGCGACTGGTACTGGGTAATCACGCCGATACGGCGGATACCGGAGTTAAGACAGTTGGAGAGAGCAAAATCGATAATACGGAACTTGCCGCCAAAGTGTACCGCAGGCTTGGCACGCGTGGTGGTCAAGTCTTTGAGACGCGTACCGCGCCCGCCCGCCAGGATCAGGGCTACAGATTTTAAGGGGAGCTGGCGCGCTAACATTAGCGGATCGTTGTTATCTAATCTAACCATGATGAACTCCTTTTTTATGACCTTCGAAAAACGCATACTCCATGCGCGGGCCCATGCCAGACAGCCACTACTACCGGATTATCCTCACCGGCAAATGGGGGAACGGCGCGCCATTCCCCGTCGGGTAATACAATTTCTGTAACCTTATCCGTATTGTTCAGCGTAATCAGAAGACGGTCTGAAAGCAGGATCTGCAGACGGCCTACCCCATGCTCCCACTCCCGCACGCTTAAAGGCTGGGCATCCTTGTTCAGCCAGCTGACGTTGCCGTCACCCTCTTCCCACCAGGCATTTTGCGTTAATGCCGGTACCTGCTGGCGAAGATGGATTAACGTAGCCACAAAGGTGGTCAACCCGTCATTTGCCTGTTCCCAGTCGAGCCAGGTCAGCGCGTTGTCCTGGCAATAGGCATTATTATTACCGTGCTGGCTGTGACCCAGTTCATCACCGGCCAGCAACATTGGCGTACCTTGTGATAGCAGCAGCGTGACCAGTAGGGCATGGACACTGTCTCGTCGCCGCTCAATCACATACAACGACCCGCCTAATCCCTCTGTACCATGATTATTGCTGTGATTATTGTTAGTGCCGTCGCGATTCTCTTCGCCGTTGGCCTCGTTGTGTTTATGGTTAAAGCAGACGCAGTCGCGCAGCGTAAAGCCGTCGTGCGCCGTCACCAAATTAATCGACGCGGCGGGAAGACGCCCGCTACGTCTGAATACGTCGCCAGAGCCGGCAAAACGCGTGGCAAACCGGCCCAAAGAGATATCTTTTGCCAGCCAGAAGCGGCGAGCAGCATCGCGAAACTGATCGTTCCACTCGGCAAACAGCGGTGGAAAATTACCTACCTGGTAGCCGCCTTCCCCCACGTCCCACGGCTCGGCAATCAGCTTGACCGCCGACAGCACCGGATCGTTTTTAATCGCCTCAAACAGCGGCGCACAGGGATCAAAGTGCGGCGTACGCCCCATTACCGACGCCAGATCGAAGCGAAAACCGTCGATGTGGTAGGTATCGACCCAATGCCGCAGGCACTGGTGGGCGTACTCCACCACGCCAGGGTGGCTCAGATTCAGGGTGTTGCCGCAGCCGGTCCAGTTCGCGTACTCGCCGTTCTCCCTGATCCAATAATAGCTACGGTTATCGATTCCGCGCAGGGAGAAGGTGGGGCCTTCAATATCGACCTCGGCGCTGTGGTTCAGGACGATATCGAGGATCACCTCAATACCGGCAGCGTGCAGCGCTTTTACCGCCTCGCAAAACTCTTGTTGCGCGCGGGCAGGCTCACAGGCGTAGCGTGGATCGAGGGCAAACATCGCCAGCGGGTTGTAGCCCCAGTAGTTGCTTAAGCCCAGCCGCTGCAAACGCGGCTCGCTGGCGAAGTGCGCCACCGGCAACAGCTCCAGGGCAGTGATCCCGAGACGCTTGAAGTAGTCGATCATCACCGGATGGCCGAGCGCCTTATAGGTACCGCGGATCTTTTCCGGAATATCAGGGTGCAGCCAGGTCAGCCCTTTGACATGGGCCTCATAGATCACCGTGTTGCCCCAGGGGATACGCGGCGGCGCATCGTCTTCCCAGTCAAAGGCTTCGTTAACCACCACGCTCTTCAACGCAATCTTTGCGTTATTATGCGGATCGGCAATATCGAAGCCGCTGTGAAAGAGATCGTGATCGATGGCGTCACCGTCAACCCGGCGAGCGCAGGGATCGATCAGCAGCTTTGCTGGATTAAAGCGGTGGCCCGCAGCCGGATCCCAGGGGCCGTGTACCCGGTAGCCGTAGCGCAGGCCAGGGCGTGCCTTCTCCAGAAAACCGTGCCAGACGTCACCGCTGCGGGCAGGCATATCGTAGCGTTGCTCATTCTCCTCATCGTCAAAGATGCAAAGCTCAACCCGCTCTGCATTTGCCGAGAAGAGCGTGAAGTTCACGCCATTGCCTTCATAATGCGCGCCAAGTGGCGCAGGCTTGCCTGCCGCCAGCTTCGTCATTCACCCTCCCTGACCAGCCAGATGGTAGAGAGCGGCGGCAGCGTCAGGCTGAGCGAGTTATCACGCCCGTGGCTTGGGATCTCATCGCTGTGCACGGTACCGTAGTTCCCCATATTGCTGCCATGATAGTGTACCGAGTCGGTATTCAGTGCCTCACGCCAGCGGCCCGGCTGGTTGACGCCAAAGCGGTATTCATGGCGCGGCTCCGGCGTAAAGTTGCTGGCAACGATAATTTCATTACCGGCTTTATCCCGGCGTACAAAGATAAACACCGAACGCTCGTTATCATCGGCCACCAACCATTCGAAACCGTAGCGATCAAAGTCCAGCTCGTGCAGCGCCTTGTGGTGACGATAGGTAGTATTGAGATCGCGTACCAGCCGCTGAACGCCGTGATGCCAGTTATCGCCACCCTCCAGCAGATGCCAGTCAAGGCTGCTGTCGTGGTTCCACTCGCGCCCCTGGGCAAACTCGTTGCCCATAAAGAGCAGTTTTTTACCTGGGAAGGCCCACATCCAGCCGTAGTAGGCGCGCAGGTTGGCAAACTTCTGCCATGCGTCGCCCGGCATCCGGTCAAGAATGGATTTTTTGCCGTGCACCACTTCATCGTGCGACAGCGGCAGAATGAAGTTCTCGGTGTAGTTGTAGAGCATCCCGAACGTCATCTGATTATGATGATACTGACGGTAGATAGGGTCGAGCTTAAAGTAGTCGAGGGTGTCATGCATCCAGCCCAGGTTCCACTTGTACCAGAATCCCAGCCCGCCGTTAGCCGGGGGCCGCGATACGCCAGGGAAATCGGTGGACTCTTCCGCCATGCTCACCGCGCCGGGCACCTGCTCCCCTAGCTTGCGGTTGGTGCTGCGCAGAAATTCGATGGCTTCCAGGTTCTCGCGACCGCCAAACTCGTTGGGGATCCACTCCCCCTCTTTGCGGCTATAGTCGCGGTAGATCATCGAGGCCACCGCATCGACGCGCAGGGCATCAATACCGAAGCGTTCTACCCAGTAGAGAGCGTTGCCCACCAGATAGTTGCTGACCTCACGGCGACCGTAGTTATAGATCAGCGTGTTCCAGTCCTGATGGTAGCCCTCACGCGGATCGCTATGCTCATAGAGATCGGTCCCGTCGAACTCGGCGAGGCCAAACTCATCGCTCGGGAAATGGCCGGGCACCCAATCGAGGATTACGTTCAGGCCCGCCGCATGGGCGGCCTTAATAAAGTATCGGAAATCATCCCGCGTGCCGAAGCGGCGGGTGGGCGCGTATAGCCCGGTCGGCTGATAGCCCCAGCTGCCGTCAAACGGATGCTCGTTGACCGGCATCAGCTCTAAATGGGTAAAGCCCATCCATTTGGCATAGGGAACCAGCTGCTCCGCCAGCTCGCGGTAGCTCAGCCAGAAGTGGTTGTCGGTATGGCGACGCCAGGAGCCGAGGTGCACCTCATAGATGGAGATGGGCTGGTCAAATTCATTAGCCTGTCGGCGCTCTTCCGACTGCTCAACCTTCTCCGGCAGGCCGCAGATCATGGAGGCAGTCTCCGGACGCATCTGCGCCTCAAAGGCATACGGGTCGGCCTTAATGCGCAGGTTGCCGTGGGCGTCGATCATCTCAAACTTGTAGAGCTGACCATGCTGCGCACCGGGGATAAACAGCTCCCAGATGCCGGACTCTTTGCGCAGGCGCATCGGGTGGCGACGGCCATCCCAATAGTTAAATTCGCCTACGACCGAGACGCGTCGGGCGTTAGGTGCCCAGACGGAGAATTTGGTACCCGTGACGCCATCCATTGTATCGGCGTGCGCGCCAAGGGTTTCATAGGGCCGCAGGTGCGTACCCTCTGACAGTAGCCAGGCATCTAAGTCCTGGAGCAGAGGGCCGAAGCGGTAAGGATCGTCCAATAAATTGGAGTGATCGTGCCAGTTAACGGCAAGCTGATAGCGGAAATGATTTTTACGGCGTTGAATGATACCGGCAAAGAAGCCGCGTGAATCAAGGCACTCTAGCCTGGCCAGTTTACGTCCGGTTTTCGTTTCGATAACCCACACTTCGGTGGCGTCAGGTAGCAACGCGCGGACTTCCAGCCCGGCATTAGTGCGATGCATACCGAGTACGGAAAAGGGATCCGCAAAATGGCCTGCTATTAGCGCGTTAATCACGTCTCTATCGACAAGACTGGACATGGTTTTTTTATCCTGTTCTATATGTGCCACATTTTTTCGCCAGCCACATCAACGCTGGCCTGAAGCTGATCCAACTTAAGCATAGACAAGGGTTCCCCTGTCTCCTGATAAATTTGGATGAATTGCGACTACATTATGTATTTAACAAAAAACTCAGCGCGCGGGTTCACAAAAAATGTGCAAAAAAAAGGAGGTGACGCTGCACCTCCTCATAAACAGTGATAGTTACGCCAGCTGGCGCAGCATTCGCCGCAGCGGCTCCGCAGCCCCCCACAGCAGCTGATCGCCGACGGTAAAGGCAGAGAGATACTCCGGTCCCATGTTGAGCTTACGCAGACGGCCAACCGGGGTAGTCAGCGTGCCGGTTACCGCCGCCGGGGTCAGCTCCTGCATGGTGATCTCGCGATCGTTCGGCACCACTTTAGCCCACTGATTGTGTGCCGCCAGCAGGGACTCAACGGTCGGGATAGAGACATCTTTCTTCAGCTTAATGGTGAAGGCCTGGCTATGGCAGCGCAGCGCGCCCACGCGCACGCAGAGGCCATCTACCGGGATCGCCGAGGCGGTATTGAGGATTTTATTGGTCTCCGCCTGCCCCTTCCACTCTTCACGGCTCTGGCCGTTATCAAGCTGTTTATCAATCCACGGGATCAGGCTGCCCGCCAGCGGTACGCCGAAGTTGTCTACCGGCAGCTCGCCGCTGCGGGAGAGGGTCGTGACCTTACGTTCGATATCGAGGATAGCCGAGGCCGGATCTGCAAGCTCGCCCGCAACGTGGCTGTGCAGCTGACCCATCTGTGCCAGCAGCTCACGCATGTGGCGTGCGCCGCCACCGGAGGCTGCCTGGTAGGTTGCAACCGAGACCCAGTCCACCAGGTTCTCGGCAAACAGGCCGCCCAGCGACATCAGCATCAGGCTGACGGTACAGTTGCCGCCAACAAAGGTTTTCACGCCGTTGTTCAGGCCCTGGGTAATGACGTCCTGGTTGACCGGATCGAGAATGATGATGGCGTCATCTTTCATGCGCAGCGAGGAGGCTGCGTCGATCCAGTAGCCTTGCCAGCCGCTTTCACGAAGCTTTGGATAGATTTCGTTGGTATAATCGCCGCCCTGGCAGGTGACAATAATGTCGAGTGCCTTCAGCGCCTCCAGATCAAACGCGTCCTGAAGCGTGCCCGCCGCGCCTGTACCGAACGTCGGGGCTGGCTGGCCAAGCTGGGACGTAGAGAAGAAGACAGGGCGAATGGCATCGAAGTCGCGCTCTTCTACCATGCGTTGCATGAGTACAGAGCCGACCATACCGCGCCAGCCGATAAAACCAACATTTTTCATAGCGTATTTCCTGCAGAGGTGTGTGCTGTTTGAGCAATCCAGATCTTTTTACTGGTATACCGCACACATTACAAAATGCAGCTAAAGTCGCAAGTGAAATTAATCAATGATAGTGTCGCCGTCAGAAATAGCGCTTATCAGCGGCCGTTTATGGCGTGCCTCAGGGACAAGAAGCAATGAATGATATCCTCTCCATCGCGGTGCTGTTGATCCTGATTATGGATCCGCTCGGCAACCTGCCTATCTTTATGTCAGTGCTGAAGCACACCGAGCCGAAACGCCGCCGGGCGATTATGATCCGCGAGCTGCTGATCGCCCTGCTGCTGATGCTGATTTTCCTGTTCGCCGGTGAGAAGATCCTCTCCTTCCTGAACCTGCGCGCCGAGACCGTCTCTATTTCCGGCGGCATCATTCTGTTTTTAATCGCCATTAAGATGATCTTCCCCAGCCCGGAGGGTGGCAGCTACGGTATGCCCGCCGGTGAAGAGCCGTTTATCGTGCCGCTGGCGATCCCGCTGGTGGCTGGCCCTACCCTCCTCGCCACGCTGATGCTGCTGTCGCACCAGTATCCCAACCAGATGGGACATCTGGTGATCGCCCTGATGCTGGCGTGGGGCGGCACGGTGGCGATCCTTCTGCAATCAACGCTGTTCTTACGCCTGCTTGGCGAGAAAGGGGTTAACGCGCTGGAGCGCCTGATGGGGCTGGTGCTGGTGATGCTGGCAACCCAGATGTTCCTGGACGGCATCCGGGTGTGGATGAAGGGGTAGTCGTTTAAACGTGCATTCAAACTGTAGGCCCGGTAAGCGAAGCGCCACCGGGCATATCGACCATTAACTCAGCAGCGAGAAGGCAATCATCCCGACAATCGCGCCCGTGGTGCCGAGGATGGTCTCCATCATCGTCCACGTCTTCAGCGTCTGCCCTTCGGTTGCGCCGGTAAACTTACCGAACAGCCAGAAGCCGGCGTCATTGACGTGGCTGACCACGATAGAGCCGCCCGCGATGCAGATCGACAGTGCAGCCATCTGTGCGCCGGAGAAGTGCAGCTGCTCAATCACCGGCATTACCAGACCCACCGCGGTCAGACAGGCCACCGTTGCCGACCCCTGAATAATACGCACCGCCGCAGCCAGCACGAAGCAGGTGATGGCAATGGGCAGGCCCATGCCGGTCAACGCTTCGCCCAAGGCCGGACCGACGCCGGAATCCACCAGCACCTGCTTAAAGACGCCGCCTGCACCGATTACCAGCAGGATAATGCCCGCCGGCTGCAGCGCCGTACCGCAGATCGCCATCACTTTATCTTTCTCCATGCCCTGACGATACGCCAGGCCATAGATCGCGACCAGACACGCCACCAGGATGGCGGTAAACGGATGGCCGATAAACTCCAGCCATTCGTAAAGCGTAGAGCCTTGCTCAACGAAGCGGGCGGCGATAGTTTTCAAACCTACCAGCACCAGCGGCAGCAGGATCAGCGCCAGGCTGAAGCCGAACGACGGCATCTTGCCTTCGCCGAGATGCGGCTCGCTGATGTCATCCGGAATATGCAGCTCAACGTAGCGGCTGATAAAGTTGCCCCACAGCGGACCGGCAATCAGCATGCCAGGGATCGCCGCGCAGAGGCCAATGAGGATCATCCAGCCAAAGTCGGCGTGCATCTGGGAGGCCAGCAGCATCGGCGCTGGTCCCGGCAGCAGGAAGGCCGCCGCCGCCGCAACCCCGGCAAAGAGCGGAATGACCAGCTTGACCAGGTTAGTGCCGGTGTGGCGCGCCATCGAGAACGCGACGCTGATCAGCAGCACGATCGCGACCTCAAAGAAGAGCGGCAGCGCGCAGATCAGCCCTGCAAGGCCAATGGCATAGTGCGCCCGGCTATGGCCGAAGGATTTCAGCATCTTGACCGCGATCTGATCTACCGCGCCGGTTTCATGCAGAATTTTGCCAAACATTGCCCCCAGCGCGACCACTATCGCGAGGAAGCCCAGCGTACCGCCCATGCCTTTTTCCATGGTTTTGGCAATGGCGTCGAGCGGCATTCCGGAAAACAACCCTGCTCCAATAGAGACCACCATCAAAGCAATGAAAGCGTGAAGACGTGCCTTCATTACTAAAAACAGCAGCAGCAAAACCGAGCCGACCGCTGTCAAAACAAGCGTTAAAGTACCCACTGTACTGCCTTAATCTTTTTATTTATTAATCACATCAATAGTGCTGGCCACTACGCCGTTAAGCGGCTGGTCAATATCCACAATTAACACGTCGCGCTCATCCGCGCCCGGCTCTTCCAGCGCTTCAAACTGGGTCACCAGCATCTGCGTTTTGAAGAAGTGACCTTTACGCGCCTTCAGGCGGGTTTCGATCACGTCGAAATCACCCTTCAGGTAGATAAAGGAGAGGTTTGGGTTGCCATCGCGGAGCAGGTCGCGATAGCGTTTTTTCAGCGCCGAGCAGACGATCAGCGACACTTTGTTGGTACGCTGCATGGCAAAGGCGGCATCATTCAGCGCCTGCAACCAGGGTTTGCGATCGTCATCGTTCAGCGGCTCGCCAGCGGCCATTTTAGTGATATTGCTACGCGGATGCAGGAAGTCGCCATCCAGGAACGCGGCATGAAGCTGATAGGCCACTTCGCTGGCAACGGCAGATTTACCGCTGCCGGATACGCCCATCAGGACATAGACGTGGTGATCGTGATTAGTCGTGCTCAAAGGTCGCTCCCACAGAGACAAAAGGTAGATTGTTACGGGTAACAGTTATCGGTAACATTTTCCTGCCGGGGCTGATGAGAAGCAATAACCGGCGGTCGCAGAAGTGAATAAGTGTGAGCTACTTCAAATTTGTCAGACTAAATAGATCCACCCGGTGACAAAGTGAAACCTAAATCTAACATTTTCGGCGTCACTACCTCACCGCGAATGCGCGCCAGCAGGCGCTCTGCGCCAATACGACCCATCCGTTCGCGCGGCGTCAGTACGCTCGCCAGCCGTGGCTCCATCACCTGGCCGATATCGTGGCCGTGGAAGCCGGCAATCGCCATATCATCCGGAATTTTCAGTCCTAAACGCTGGCACTCAAAGGCCGCGCCCACCGCAAGATCGTCGTTGGTACAGAAGATACCGTTGAGCTGCGGATACTCGCGGCGCGCCTGGCGCATCAGTTCAATGCCAGATGTGTAAGAGGAGGACTGCTCCACCATCACGCTGTACGGCGTCAGGCCCGCATCACGCATCGCCTGCTCATACCCCTGCTGTTTGATAATAGTACGTTCGTCGAGACGTGCACCCAGATAGGCAACGTGGCGATGGCCGCGCGCAATAATAGCGGCGGTCATCTGGCGGGCGGCCTCAAAGTTATCAAAGCCAACAGCAATGTCGAGGCACGGCGAACGGCTGTCCATCAGTTCGACTACCGGAATGCCCGCTACCTCGATCATTTTCAGCGTGCGCGGGGTGTGGCTGCGCTCGGTAAGGATCAGACCGTCGATATTCCACGACAGCATCGACTCCAGCCGCTCCTCCTCCATTTCCGGCTTATAGCCGTAGTGGGCCAGCATGGTCTGGTAGCCGTAGGCATCGGTAACGCTTTCGATTCCACGCAGCACTTCAGCGAAAACCTGGTTGGTCAGAGAGGGCAGCAGCACACCGATGGCGCGGCTGGTGGCATTGGAGAGAATGTCAGGTGCGCGATTAGGAATGTAGCCCAGCTCGTCCAGCACCGCTGCGATTTTGCCACGCAGCGCCACGGAGACTTGCTCCGGGTTGCGTAAAAAACGGCTGACGGTCATTTTGGTCACGCCAACGCGATCTGCAACGTCCTGAAGTACGGGTCTTTTCTTTTTCATCGTCCTGAGCGGGGTAAACGGGAAAACATTGTTTTAGTTTACCACGCCACGCACGCAACCTCCCCGCTGATAAGGAGAGGTTGCGCACTTTATTTAACTCATCATACCGGTGGCAGGTCAAACAGCAGAATTTCACTGTCGCTGTCAGCGTGAATCGACAGGGCTTGCTCATCCCAGATAGCCAGGCCATCAGCGGTGGTGGCGGTAGTCCCGTTGATAGAGACGCTACCCTTCACCACCTGGATCCAGACTTTGCGCCCGGCGGCAATCTGATAATCCCCCTGCTCATCTTTCTGTAGCGGCCAGCGAGAAAGTTCCATATCCTGGTTCACCTTCAGCGATCCGTCCCGGGCATCCGGGGAGAGCACCAGCTGGCGACCCTGCGTGGCGTCAAAGCGGCGCTGCTCGTAGCGCGGCGTGATGCCGGTTTTTTCTGGAATGATCCAGATTTGATACAGGTGCAGACGTTCGGTTTCGCTCGGGTTGTACTCCGAGTGACGTACTCCGGTCCCGGCGCTCATAATCTGGAACTCACCGGCAGGCACCTGCTCTTTGTTACCCATGCTGTCCTGATGCTCAACCGCTCCTTCCAGTACATAGGTCAGGATCTCCATATCTTTATGGGGATGGGTACCGAAGCCCTGGCCTGCGTCGATCACGTCGTCGTTAATGACGCGCAGCGCAGAGAAGCCCATGAAATTCGCATCGTAATAGTTGGCAAAAGAGAAGGTATGCCATGAATCTAACCAGCCATGATTTGCATGACCACGTTCGTTTGCTTTGCGTAAGAAAATCATTTTTCACCCCCGTATGCTGTCGATGGAGTAAGTGTGTACTCGATCGGCCCAGGATGATAGAGGGTGAAAATTGACTCCTCTGTTCAAAAATTATGAACAACTTTTAAAACAGCAAAAAACCTTATTTTGCGAGGGTTACCGTGGCGGGTGCCGCCTGTTCAAACCCGCGTTCGAGGATCTCAAGGTTGGTTAACACCTCAGATTCCTTGACGTAGTTTTCTGCGCCATTTGTCAGGGTAGCGTAGAGCGCATCGTAGACGCGGCCATAGTCGCCCATCTCCGGCTGCCACTCTTCGCGTACCGTCTCTCCAGCATCGTTGAGGTACTCCAGCGTCGCCAGCGTGTCGTCAGCGGCAAATCCTGGCTCACCCGGCATGATATTGGCCTTCAGGCTGGTCTCCTGCTGGTCGATGCCGTACTTGATAAACGAGCCGCGCGTGCCGTGAATGATAAATTTCGGGTAATCGATTTTGACATAGTGGCTGGTCTTCACAATTGCCTTCAAATCGCCGTAGAAGAGCTGCGCCTCAAAGGTGTCGTCCGGGTTGGCTTTATTACGCAGGCTGCGGATGTCATAGGAGACATGGTCCGGACGACCAAACAGGGAGATGATCTGATCCAGCGTATGCACGCCCAGCCCAAAGAACATGCCGTCCTGCGGCAGACCCGGTTTGGTCTCTGCTATCGGGCGGAAGTAGTCAATGTGGCTCTCGATTTCGACAATCTCACCCAGCTTGCCACTCTCGATGGCTTTTTTCGCCGTCAGGAAGCAGCTGTCAAAGCGGCGGTTCTGGTATGGCGTGACGGTAAGGCCTTTGCTTTTCGCCAGCTCGAACAGGGTAATGGCTTCGGCCATCGAGGGGGTAAAGGGCTTCTCTACCAGTACGTTCTTACCCGCCTCCAGGGCGCGCTTCGCATACTCAAAGTGGCTATCGGCATGGGTACAGACGATCACCAGCTTCACCTGCGGATCGTTGAGCACTTCATCGAGATCGCTGGTGAAATGGATGTGCTGATACTGAGGATACTGCTCTTCCGGCTTGGGATGGCGGCGGAAGATATGCGCCACGTGCCAGCTCGCTTTGCGGTTGAGAACGTAGGGAAGATGGTAGCGGGTGGTGCTTTTACCAAAGCCAATAAATGCGCAGTGCAGAGTCATGAATCAGTCCTTTTGTTAAATCACTGTCCATAACCATAGCGCAAAGTGGAGCACCGTAACACGCACTTCCCGGAAGCAAAATGGCAAGTAAGCCAGATTGATACATACGCAAAAAAAAAGCCAGCATAAGCTGGCTAAACAATACTGGAAGCAATGTGAGCAATGTCGTGCTTTCAGGTTCACCGTAGCATCCCCTGAACGCATCGCAATAATAATCATTATCATTCGCACTTGTCCAATACTTTTTGCAAAAAATGGCAGTTGACGGAAATTTTAAATTCCCTGATGTTGGAGAGGAGAGTTAACTAACTGAGGATAGAGGAAAATGAGTGAGATAGTGATACGCCACGTCGAAGCCAGCGATGCCGAGCCATTACGCCTGATGTCAGCGCAGCCGGAGATGTATCACCATCTACTACAGCTACCCTACCCTTCACAGGAGCTTTGGCAGGAGCGGGTTAAGCCCCGGCCTGGCCACCGTATGCTAGTCGCCACCATTGATGGGGAAGTGGCCGGGCATATTGGCATCAGCGTGGAGCAAAACCCGCGCCGCAGCCACGCGGCAGAGTTTGGCCTTGCCGTTTCGCCAGCCTTTCGCCAGCGGGGCGTCGCCAGCGCCCTGATGAAGGCGATGATTGATGTTTGCGAGAACTGGCTGCGCATCGAGCGCATTGAGCTATCGGTATATGCCGATAACGAAGCCGCTATCGCGCTCTACCGCAAGCATGGCTTTGAGATTGAGGGCACCGCCAGGAAGTATGCCCTGCGCAACGGCGAGCTGGTGGACTCTTACTTTATGGCACGCATGAAGTGAGACATTGCCCGGTGACGCTGTGCCACCGGGCAAACAGATTAATATCCCGCCGTTAAGTCATCCACCGAACGCGGATCTGACGCACCGTACAGCGCCCCGTCCTCGCCCACCATAATGCTCTGGGTGCTGCCCATCGCCTCCTTCAGCGCGACCTTCTGCCCCTTCTGCTCCAGCATTTTCAGCGTATCCGGGCTAAAACCCTTCTCCACGCGCAGCTCGTCCGGCAGCCACTGATGGTGGAAGCGCGGTGCGTTGGTTGCTTCGGCCACGTTCATCTTGAAATCGATGCTGTTGACGACCATTTGCAGCACGGTAGTGATAATTCGGCTGCCGCCCGGGCTGCCGGTGACCAGCCAGGTCTTACCGTCTTTAGCGACGATGGTGGGCGACATCGATGAGAGCGGACGCTTGTTTGGCCCCACGGCATTAGCATCGCCTCCCACCAGCCCATAGACGTTCGGCACGCCCGGCTTGGCCGAGAAGTCATCCATCTCATTGTTAAGCAGAATGCCGGTGTTACCCGCCACGATCCCCGAGCCAAAGGTGGTGTTCAACGTGTAGGTTACCGCTACCGCGTTGCCTTCTTTATCCACCACCGAGAAGTGAGTGGTCTGATTGCTCTCGTAAGGCTCCAGCTTGCCGGGGCGGATCTGGCTCGACGGCTTCGCCTTGTTGACGTCGATCTGCTGAGCAATGGATTTGGCGTACTCTTTACTGGTCAACGCCTGCCACGGCACTTTCACAAAGTCCGGATCGCCAAGGTACTCAGAGCGGTCGGCGTAGGCGTATTTCTCCGCCTCGGCCATCACCTGCATAGCGTCCGCGCTGCCAAAACCATATTTCGCGAGGTCGAAGTTTTCGAGGATATTGAGGATCTGCACGATATGGATCCCGCCTGACGAGGGCGGCGGCATGGAGAAGACCTGATAGCCACGGTAGTCGCCGCTGATGGGCGTACGCTCTACCGCCCGGTAGGCCGCCAGATCCTCTTTGGTAATCAAGCCGCCGTTCTTACTCATCTCCTGGGCAATCTGATCGGCAATCGTCCCCTTATAGAACGCATCCGGCCCCAGCTCGGCAATCATCTCCAGACTTTTCGCCAGATTAGCCTGCACCAGCTTGTCGCCCTTCTTCAACGGCTCGCCATTTTTCCAGAAGATCGCCTTGCTGTTGTCGTGATTGGGCAAGACTTCGCTGCCGTAGGTTTTCAGATCCTC
Organism: Pseudescherichia sp.; assembly: GCF_031987975.1. Classification (GTDB taxonomy): domain Bacteria; phylum Pseudomonadota; class Gammaproteobacteria; order Enterobacterales; family Enterobacteriaceae; genus Pseudescherichia. The sequence continues at coordinate 91,138 of NZ_DALZYX010000004.1, forward strand.
CGCCAGGGCATCGTTAACCGTAAAGCCCTGCCGGGCCAGCTTGATGGCGGGCTGCACTACCTTGTTCAGCGGCAGCGTGCCGTACTTCTCCAGCGCCAATGAGAAGCCTGCCACCGTGCCGGGGGTGCCAGTCGCCAGATGAGAAGTCAGGGATTTTTTACTATCGGGGTTGCCCTGCTCGTCGAGGAACATATCCCGGCTAGCCTGGGCCGGAGCCATCTCACGGAAGTCGATGGCGGTGGTCGTACCGTCTTTGTTACGCAGCAGCATAAATCCGCCGCCGCCGAGGTTCCCCGCCTGCGGATGGGTCACCGCCAGTGCGTACCCCACCGCTACGGCGGCATCTACCGCGTTACCACCCTGCTTTAAAATATCAACGCCCACGCGGGTCGCGGCGGCATCCACCGACGCCACCATTCCCTGCTGCTCGCGCACCGGGTGGAAGGTATCGGCTTCAACGCCGTAGGAGACGGGGGGCGCTTCCGGCTGTGGCGCGGCGGCCACGCCAAAACAGCTTCCGGCAACCAGCGCCGCAATAGCGGCCCAGCGCGCAAACTTAGGCTTACTCATCATTATTCTCCAGGAAAAATGGCTGATATTGCTGCTTAATCCTGGTTCACAACGCTAAAAAACGCACAGTCTTTGCGCTGAGCAAGTAAACTTAAATAATCCACCTACAGGAGGAAAAACGATGAAACGCCTCTTATCTCTGGCTATATTGCTGCCGCTTAGTGCTTTCGCGCAGCCGATTAATACCATGAATAACCCGAACCAGCCGGGGTATCAAATCCCCAGCCAGCAGCGGATGCAGACCCAGATGCTGAATCAGCAGAGCCAGCAGAAAGGGATGTTGAATCAGCAGCTTCAGACCCAGACGCGCATGCAGCAGCAGCACCTGGAGTCGCAGATCAACAACAACTCCCAGCGCATGCTAAATTCTCAGCCGGGTATGCTGGATAACAGCCGCGAGCAGATGCTGCCTAACAATAGCGGCAGCATGCTGCACCCGTCCGGCACGCCGCAGCCTAACATCCCCCTGAAGACGATGAGTCCTTAGGGCTGAAAATCCGGACCAATAATGTCGATACGATCGGTACAGATGCAGTCCACACCCCAGCGTAGAAGCTCCGCCGCACGCTGGGGTTGGTTGACGGTGTAAACCAGAATATGTAGCCCGGCCGCTTTTATCTCTGCCGTCCGCTGCGCGTTAAGCAATTTGTGGTTTAGGTGCAGTGAAACGCAGCTAAGGCGCGCCGTCAGCTCGCGCCAGTCGTTGCGCCACTCATCGAGCAGCAGACCGCGTGGCAGCTCGGGTGCCGCCTGCTGGGCCGCCTCCAGGGCATCAATCTCAAATGACGAGAGCAGCGGCGGAGTCATGCCCTGCCAGAGCGCTCGCGCCGCCAGCGCTACCGTTTTCCCCGTCAGCGGCCCGGTTCCGGTGGTCGGCTTGATCTCAATGTTGGCCATCATGCCGTGCTGGCGGCAGCGATCCGCCACCTGCGAGAGCAGCGGCAGCGGCTCGCCTTTGAACTCGCCGCTAAACCAGCTCCCCGCATCCACCTTCAGCAGATCGCTCCACGCCAGATCCCCTGCCACGCCCCAGCCGTTGCTGGTGCGCTCCAGGTTATCGTCATGCAGCAGGAAGATCTCCCCGTCGCGCGAGAGCTTGACGTCAAACTCGATCATGGTGTGACCGAGGCGCGCCCCGGTATCGATGCCCGCGAGGGTATTCTCCGGGGCCAGCTTGCCGCCGCCGCGATGGGCGACGACTGCGGGGTAAGGCCAGTGACTCATATTCTTTGTCCTGTTTCACCGTCAAAAAGGTGCAGGTGGCTCTCGGGCATGTTCAACCACAGCGTGCTGCCCGGTGCCGGGCGATCGTGATGCGGCAGCCGCACCACCAGCTTCTGCTCGCCCCAGCGGCCATGGGCCAGGTTATCCGCCCCCAGCATCTCCAGGGTATCCATCACCAGCGGGATGCCGCCTGCGGACTGTGAGCTTAGCGTAATATGTTCCGGGCGGATACCCAACGTCATTTTGCGCCCGGCGTAGCCGCGGTAGAACCAGTTAATGGGCAGAGCCATACCGCTCTCCAGCTCAAAGTGATCCCCAGAGACGCTGATGCGTCCATCCAGCAGGTTCATCGCCGGGCTGCCGATGAAGCTTGCCACAAAGCGGCTGGCGGGCTTCTCGTAGACCTCAACCGGGGTGCCGATCTGCTCTGCCACGCCCTTATTCATCACCATCACCCGCTGCGCCAGGGTCATCGCCTCCACCTGATCGTGGGTGACGTAGAGCGACGTGGTCTTCAGGCGGCGGTGCAGCTGCTGTAGCTCGAGGCGCATCTGGACGCGCAGCTTGGCGTCGAGGTTGGAGAGCGGCTCATCAAAGAGGAAAACGGCGGGATCGCGGACGATCGCCCGGCCCATCGCTACGCGCTGACGCTGTCCACCGGAGAGTTCGCGCGGACGACGCTTCAGCAGGCTATCCAGCTCCAGAATGCGCGCCGCCTCTTTGACCCGCTCGGCGATGTGCGCCTTGCTCATACCACGAATTTTCAGTCCCCACGCCATGTTCTCCTCCACGCTCATGTGTGGATAGAGGGCATAGTTCTGGAACACCATGGCGATACCACGCTCTTTTGGCTCCATCTCGGTCACCCGCTGACGATCGATCCAGACGTCGCCGCTGGTGACCCGCTCAAGCCCGGCCACCATCCGCAGCAGGGTCGATTTGCCGCAGCCGGAGGGACCAACCATGACAATAAATTCACCGTCTGATACGTCCAGGGTCAGGGGTTGGATCACCTGAGTTTTGCCGCCGTCCCAGCTTTTGCTTACTGCCTGTAGTTTTAATCCAGCCATGTTTTTTATTTCTCACTGTCTACTAAACCACGCACGAAGGCACGCTGCATGGCTAATACGATAACGACGGGGGGAATCAGGGTTAGCAGCATCGCCGCCATCACCTGGTTCCATTGGGTCGTCCCCTCCCCGGTAGCAATCATCCCTTTAATTCCCGCCACGGCGGTGCCGAGGTTGACGTCGCTGACGATCAGCAGCGGCCACAGATACTGGTTCCAGCCGTAGATAAAGGTGATGACAAACAGCGCCGCAAGGTTGGTTTTCGACAGCGGCAGCACGATGTCGCGGAAAAAGCGCATCGGCGACGCACCGTCAATACGCGCAGCTTCGATCAGCTCGTCCGGCAGGGTCATAAAGAACTGGCGGAACAGGAAGGTCGCGGTGGCCGAGGCCATCAGGGGGAGCGTCAGGCCGGTGTAGCTGTCGAGCATCTTCAGGTTGGCGATCACCTCGACCGTCGGGAAGATACGTACCTCCACCGGCAGCATCAGGGTGATAAAGATCATCCAGAAGAAGAGATTGCGCAGCGGGAAGCGGAACCAGACGATGGCGAAGGCGGAGAGCATCGACACGGCAATTTTCCCCACCGTGATGCTAAAGGCCATGATGAAGCTGTTGAGCAGCATCAGCCAGAACGGTGCGCTATTGGCTCCCACGCCCTGTAGCCAGATGGTCTTCATGTTATCCAGCAGGTGGCTGCCGGGGATCAGGGTCATCGGCGTCTCAAACACCGCCCGGTTGTCCAGCGTCGCCGCCACAAAGGCGACGTAGAGCGGAAAGAGAATGGCGGTGATGCCGAGGATCAGCATCACATGGCTGAAGATCGTCAGCCCGCGTCGGTTTTCAATCATTGATAGCGCACCTTACTCTCGACGTAGCGGAACTGGACCACCGTCAGGATAATCACCAGCATCATCAGCACCACCGACTGGGCGGCAGAGGCGGAGAGATCCAGCCCGGCAAAGCCTTCCCGATAGATTTTGTAGATCAGCGTGGTGGTGGCCTGTACCGGCCCACCGGCGGTGGCGGCGTCGATCACCGGGAAGGTGTCGAAGAAGGCATACACCAGGTTAACCACCAGCAGGAAGAAGCTAACGGGGGCGATCAGCGGTAGTGAGAGCTGGAAGAAGCGACGCACCGGTCCTGCGCCGTCAATAGCGGCGGCCTCCACCAGCGAGCGGGGAATCGACTGCAGCGCGGCGAAGAAGAAGAGGAAGTTATAGCTGATCTGCTTCCATACCGAGGCGAAGACCACTAAAAACATCGCCTGGCCGCTGTTCTGGGCGTGGTTCCAGCTATAGCCAATCTGCTCCAGCGCGTGAGTAATTAGCCCGCGCCCCGGGTTGAAGAGGAAGATCCACAGCACGGCGGCGATAGCAGGGGCTACGGCGTAGGGCAGCAGCATCAGCGTCTGATAGAAGCGGCTGCCGCGCACCACGTAGTCTACCAGCGCAGCAAAAAAGAGCGAGGCCAGCAGGCCGGAGAAGGTCACCAGCGCGCTGAACTTTATCGTCGTCCAGAAGGAGTCCAGATAGTAGCTGTCATGCAGCAGCGCCATAAAGTTGTCCAGCCCGACAAACTGGCTGGAGAGACCGAACGGATCAACGCTCTGCACCGAGTACCACAGCGCTTCGCCCGCGGGCCAGATAAAAAAGATAACGGTAATAATCAGCTGCGGCGCGACCAGCGCATAGGGAAGCCAGCGCGAGCGGAATACCGGACGGGATGATGACATAGGGCGTTTTATTCCTGAGAAAATGCCGGGTGGCGCTACGCTTACCCGGCCTACGGATTGCTGCAACTTTTATGATTTGGTGGACTGCTCGAAGCGGCGCAGCAGCTGGTTACCGCGCTCTACCGCGCTGTCCAGCGCCTGCTGCGGGGTTTTCTTGCCGGTCCAGACCGACTCCAGCTCTTCATCCACGATGGTGCGGATCTGCGGCATGTTGCCCAGACGCAGCCCTTTGGTGAACGGTAACGGCGGCTTGTTCAGCATCTGGCGAGTGGCGATATCCGCGCCTGGGTTCTTGTCATAGAAGCCCTGCTCACGGGTCAGATCGTAAGCGGCAGTGGTGATCGGCAGGTAGCCGGTCTTCTGATGCCACTCGGCGGCATTTTCCGGCTTCGCCAGGAACTCAAGGAACTGGGCGACGCCGGTATAGGTCGGCTTATCTTTGCCCTGCATGACCCACAGGCTGGCCCCGCCGATGATGGCGTTCTGCGGCGCGCCCTTCACGTCGGCGTCATACGGCATCATACCTACGCCGTAGTTAAATTTGGCGTACTGGCGGATATCTGCCAGCGAACCGGAGGAGGCGGTAGTGATCGCGCAGTCACCGTTATAGAACTTCTCGGTGGACTCGTCCTTGCGCCCGAAGTAGCTGAAGTCGCCCTTCTTGTTGAGGTCGGCCAGCATCGCGATGTGCTTGACCTGCTCCGGCTTGTTGAACTCCAGCACGGCGTCGGTGCCGTCAAAGCCGTTGTTTTTGGTAGCGACCGGCAGACCGTGCCAGGCGCTGAAGTTTTCGATCTGGATCCAGCCCTGCCAGCCGCTGGCGTAGCCGCACTTCATGCCGGCGGCTTTCAGCTTCGCGGTGTAGGCGGCGAGATCCTGCCAGGTTTTCGGCGGCTGCTCTGGATCGAGACCCGCTTTTTTGAAGGCGTCTTTGTTGTAGTAGAGCACCGGGGTGGAGCTGTTAAACGGCTGGGAGAGCAGATGGCCGGATTTCGCATCGGTGTAGTAGCCGGAGACGGTCGGCACAAACTGCGACTCGTCGAACGTGATACCCGCATCGCTGAACACTTCATACACCGGCTTGATGGCTTTCGACGCCATCATAGTGGCGGTGCCGACTTCATACACCTGCAAAATGGCAGGGGCGTTGCCGGTACGGAAGGCGGCAATCCCGGCGCTCAGGCTCTGCTCATAGTTACCTTTGTAGACCGGCACAATTTTGTAATCCGGATGGGTGTCATTGAAACGCTGCGCCAGGGAGTCTACTTCTTTGCCCAGTTGCCCTTCCATCGAATGCCAGAACGGAATGGTGGTCACTGCCATAGCCTGACCTGCAAACGCCAGACCTAACGCTAATCCTAAAGCTGTATGTCGTAACGATGTCATTCGGTTATCTCTCTTGTTGTGCCGGATGCGCGATATCACGCTTTTCGTGCTCGCGAAGTAACATGACACGCTCAAATGACAGAAAAATAACCGTTTGTTTACAGAAAGATGACAGGAATATGTAGGCCCGGCAAGCAGAGCGCCGCCGGGCGTAGGAGACGAATCAACCGCCTAAATAGGCACTCCGCACCGCTTCGTTGGCCAGCAGCGCGTCGCCGCTATCCTCAAGAACCACACGACCGTTCTCCAGCACGTAGCCGCGATCGGCGAGCTTCAGCGCCTGGTTAGCGTTCTGCTCCACGAGGAAGATGGTCATCCCCTCTTTGCGCAGCTGCTCGATGGTGTCGAAGATCTGCTGGATGATAATCGGTGCAAGACCGAGGGATGGCTCGTCGAGCAACAGCAGACGTGGCTGGCTCATCAGCGCCCGGCCAATGGCCAGCATCTGCTGCTCACCGCCGGACATGGTCCCGGCCCGCTGAATGCGGCGCTCATGCAGACGCGGGAACAGTTCGTAGACCCACTTGATGCGGGTGTGGAACTGGTCGCGATCGGCAAAGAAGCCGCCCATCGCCAGGTTCTCCTCTACCGTCATGCGGGAGAAGACGCGCCGCCCTTCCGGTACAATCGCCACCGCCTCGCGCATGATCTTTGCTGTCTGCCAGTCGGTAATGTCTTTACCGTCAAAGACAATACGTCCGCTACTGGCGCGCGGATCGCCGCACAGGGTGCCAAGCAGCGTGGTTTTACCCGCGCCGTTGGCCCCGATCAGGGTAACAATTTCGCCCTGGTTGATATGCAAGCTGACGTCGTGCAGCGCCTGGATTTTGCCGTAGTGGGCGCTGACCTGGTCAAGAGATAACATCACGTTTTCCATGTTACGCGTTACCACCATTATGCTTCACCTAAATAGGCGCGGATCACGTCCGGGTTGTTACGAATCTGCTCCGGCGTGCCGTTTGCCAGCGGCGTACCCTGGTTTACCACGTAGATACGGTCGGAGATACCCATCACCAGCTTCATATCATGCTCAATTAGCAGGATGGTGGTGTTGTGATGGTTACGCAGCTCAACGATTAGCTCGTCCAGCTCTTTGGTCTCTTTCGGGTTCAGTCCGGCCGCCGGTTCGTCCAGCATCAGGATCTCCGGCTGGGTCACCATGCAACGGGCGATCTCCAGGCGGCGCTGGTCGCCATAGGCCAGGTTGCTAGCCTGACGGTTGGCGTGGGCCAGCAGGCCGATGCGCTCCAGCCATGTCGCGGCACGATCCAGGGCTTCGCTCTGGGCGCGGCGGAAAGCCGGGGTTTTCAGCAGGCCGGAGAAGAGTCCGGTTTTAAGCTGCTGATGCTGGGCCACCAGCAGGTTCTCGATCACCGTCATCTCACGGAACAGACGCACATGCTGGAAAGTACGCACCACGCCCATGCGGGCGATCTGCTGCCCCGGCAGCCCTTCCAGGTGCTGGTCGCGCAGCATGATGGTGCCGCCGGTGGGCTTATAGAAGCCGGTCAGGCAGTTGAAGACCGTGGTTTTCCCCGCGCCGTTCGGCCCAATCAGGGAGACAATCTCCTGCGGATGCAGCTCCAGTGCAACGTTGTTTACCGCCAGCAGCCCGCCGAAGCGCATCATCAGGCCGTTAACGGACAGTAATGGCTCACTCATGCCTGCTCTCCTTTCACTTGCCCGTTTTTCAGTTTCAACTGCGGACGGGTCATCGGCAGCAAGCCTTCAGGACGCCAAATCATCATCAGTACCATCAAACCACCGAGCATTAACATGCTGTACTCATTGAAATCACGCATCAGCTCACGGGAGACCACCAGCAGGATTGCCGCCAGGATAACCGCGAACTGCGAGCCCATCCCGCCCAGCACCACAATCGCCAGCACAAAGGCGGACTCGGCAAAGGTAAAGGATTCCGGGCTGACGAAGCCCTGGCGTGCGGCGAACAGCGTCCCGGCAAAGCCAGCGAAACCGGCGCTAATGGTAAAGGCGGTCAGCTTGATGCGGGTCGGATTGAGGCCCAGCGAGCGACAGGCGATCTCATCCTCACGCAGCGCTTCCCACGCCCGACCCAGCGGCATGCGCAGCAGACGGTTGATGACGAACAGGGTTAACACCACCAGCAGCAGCGCCACCAGATAGAGGAAGACCACGCGGTCGCTGGGATCGTACTTCACGCCGAAGAAGTTGCTGAAGGTATCCCAGCCGCCTTCGCGGGCGGTACGGCTAAACTCAAGGCCAAACAGCGTCGGTTTCGGGATCTGGCTGATGCCGTTCGGGCCGCCGGTCACTTCGGTGTTGTTGAGCAGCAGGATACGCACGATCTCACCGAAACCGAGGGTCACGATCGCCAGATAGTCACCGCGCAGGCGCAGCACCGGGAAGCCCAGCAGGAAGCCCGCCGCGGCCGAGACCAGCCCCGCCAGCGGCAGGCAGGTCCAGAAGCCGAGGCCGTAGTAGTGGTTCAGCAGCGCAAAGGTGTAGGCACCGATGGCATAGAAGCCGCCGTAGCCCAGCACCAGCAGGCCGGAAAGCCCCACCACCACGTTTAGCCCGAGACCGAGGATGATGTAGATCATGGTCAGGGTGGCAATATCCACCGTGCCGCGGGAGACCACAAACGGCCACGCCACGGCGGCGACCAGTAGGGCTATCAGAAATAGCTTCTGTTTGACCGTTGAACCGTCAATAGCGGGCAGGATAAACTTCGGCCCGGAGACGTTCTTCAGCCCTTTCTGCATCATGGGACGCAGGAGCTGGAAGAGAAAGACTACCGCGGTGCCGATAAAGACCCATTGCCAGCGGATATCCGCCGCGCTGCCAACCACCAGTTTAGTGCCGTCGAGGCTGAGCTGGACGCCCATAAAAACGCCGGCCAACACAAAGAAGAGCGCAGCGGAGAGCAGCGCCATCGCGAAATGCATCGGTTTCATACTTTTTCAACCTCCGGGCGGCCCAGGATACCGGTTGGCATCACCAACAGCACCAGGATCAGCAGAGCAAACGACACCACATCTTTATATTCGGTACTCAGGTACGCGGAGGAGAGTGATTCGGCCACGCCGAGGATCAGGCCGCCAATCATCGCGCCGGGAATACTGCCGATGCCGCCTAGCACCGCGGCGGTAAAGGCTTTCATCCCGGCCATAAAGCCAATGTAGGGGTTGATCACGCCGTAGAACTGTCCAAGCAGGACGCCCGCCACGGCAGCCATCGCCGCACCAATCACAAAGGTGAGGGCAATTACACGGTCGGTGTTGATCCCCAGCAGGCTGGCCATCTTCAGATCTTCCGCGCAGGCACGGCAGGCGCGGCCCATGCGGGAGTAGCGGATGAACAGGGTTAGCGCCAGCATGGCAACGAAGGTAACAATCCAGATCACCAGCTGCATGGTGGTGATCGAGGCGGCGAAGTTCTCGCTGCTGCCGATAGTCCACTGGCCGTTGAAGAGGCTCGGCAGGGCCACGTCTCGCGAGCCTTCGGTCAGGCTAACGTAGTTTTGTAGGAAGATAGACATCCCGATGGCGGAGATCAGTGCGATCAGGCGCTTGGATTTACGCACCGGGCGATAGGCCACCCGTTCGATACTCCAGCCGTAGGCGCTGGCGATAACAATCGCGCCAACGAATCCGGCCGCTACCAGCAGCCAGCTGCTGTCGATGCCCATCATCATCAGGGCGGCGATAATCATAAAGGAGACATAGCTACCGATCATGTAGACCTCGCCATGGGCGAAGTTAATCATGCCGATAATGCCGTAGACCATGGTGTAACCGATGGCGATGAGTGCATAGGTGCTTCCCAGCGTCACGCCGTTAAACATCTGCTGCAGGAAGTAGAGAAACTGCTCGGACATAACGTAACCTTTCTAAACTCGCCCGGCTGAGCGGGCGATTGAGATTTACTTAGCTACCGAAGACGAACCATCGGCATGCCATTCAAAGACACCGAACTCAAATCCCTTCAAATCGCCTTTTTCATCCCAGTTCAGCGGCCCAATCACGGTATTTGCCCCGTGAGATTTTAAATCTGTTGCGAGTGCCAGCGGATCGGCGCTGCCGGACCGCTCAAGCGCCGTCGCCAGCGACTGCACGGCGGCGTAGGTGATCCAGACGTAAGGGCCTGAAGGATCTTTCTTTTCAGCCTTAAGCGCCTCTACGATAGCGCCGTTAGCCGGATCCTGGTCATAGCGTTTTGGCATCGTGACCAGCAATCCCTCGCCTGCACTACCCGCGATATTGGAGAGGGACGCATTGCCTACCCCTTCCGGTCCCATAAACTGGGTCTTCAGGCCGTTGGCTCGCGCCTGGCGCAGCATCTGCCCCATCTCCGGGTAGTAGCCGCCGTAGTAGACGAAGTCGATATTCTCTTTCTGCAGTCGGGAGATCAGCGCCGAGAAGTCTTTCTCACCGGCGGTGATACCGTCGAAGAAGACGACGTTCGCGTTGCCCTTTTTCAGGCCATCCTGCACGGAGCGAGCCAGCCCTTCACCGTACTGCTGTTTATCATGAATGATGGCGATACGCTGCGGTTTCACCTTCTCCAGAATGTATTTCGCTGCGGTCGGTCCCTGCGACGAGTCCAGCCCGGCGGTACGCATAATGTATTTGTAGCCGCGTGCGGTCAGCTCCGGGTTAGTTGCGCCTGGAGAGATCATCAGAATGCCTTCATCTTCATAAATATCAGACGCGGGCTGGGTTGATGATGAGCAGAGGTGGCCGATCACATATTGAATACCGTCATTAACGATTTTATTCGCTACCGCCACGGCCTGTTTCGGATCGCAGGCGTCGTCATACTCAACGGCAACCAGCTTGTCGCCTTTAATGCCGCCCTTAGCGTTGATGTCTTTAATGGCCTGGCGTGCGCCGTTGAACTCCATGTCACCCCACTGAGCAACCGGCCCGGACATCGCGCCGACTACGGCGACTTTAATATCGGCAGCCGACGCGCTATATGACACCGCCAGTGCAATCGCGCCCGCGATCAACGTCTTCGCGTTCCTTTTCATAACCTGAAATCCCCATTACCGTCGTGACGTGTATATATTTTGTTTTATTATGGTTAAAAAGCATTCTGTACTTTTATTAAACAACGCTATTTTTACCAGCATGCTTAATGGTTTAGCGCAGTTTTTACCGTAAAACCTGATTAAATACTCTATTTTTCAGGCTATTAAGCAGAGATAATATTCTGTATTTATGCAGAGATAAACAAAAAAAAGCGCGTCTGTCAGCATAAAATAATGGGACAAAGAGCGGAATAAATCACCACTCATTAGAGAAAAAAACTGCCTGTTTTTCGATCCCTGATGTTTAAAACTGCTTCAGCGGCTGCGTTAAAAGTATTCACCTGATCCACGTGATTAAAAAGTGAAAGCGTCTGGCTAATGAAATTGAGTACACTGCTGCCATCTTTTGAGATTTGGACCCGCAGTGAATGAAACTGACCATCATCCGTTTAGACACGTTTAGCGACCAGGATCGCATTGATTTAGCTAAAATTTGGCCGGAGTACTCCGCATCGTCGTTAAACGTTGACGATACGCACCCGATCTACGCTGCCCGCTTTAATGAGCGACTGCTGGCGGCAGTGCGCGTGACGCTTAGCGGCAGCGAGGGGGCGCTGGATTCTCTGCGCGTGCGGGATGTGACCCGCCGTCGTGGCGTGGGGCAGTATTTGATTGAAGAGGCGATGGCGCGTAATCCGCAGGTGACCCGCTGGTGGATAGCAGACGTCGGCGTCGAGGACCGCAGCGTCATGGCAGCCTTTACCCAGGCGCTGGGCTTTCGCCCGCAGCAGGACGGCTGGGAAAAGCGGCTGTAGCGGCCATAAAAAAGCCCGGTGGCGCTAGCGCTTACCGGGCCTACATGCCTTCAGTGACGTAGGCCGGGTAAGGCGTTAGCCGCCACCCGGCGTATACATAAACTATTTAGCATCCGTGGCTGTACCATTGGCATGCCAGGTAAACACGCCGAACTCGAAGCCTTTCAGGTCACCCTTCTCATCCCATGACAGCGGACCCATCACGGTATCCACGGAGTTGGCTTTCAGCCAGGTGGCAATTTCCGCCGGATCGTCGGACTGATTCAGGCCAGCCTGCAGGGATTGCAGCGCGGCGTAGGTAGTCCACACGAACGCGCCGCTCGGATCCTGTTTCTTCGCCTTGATCGCATCCACAACCGGTTTGTTTGCCGGAACCTGATCGTAGTTCTTCGGCTTGGTCACCAGCATACCCTCGGCAGATTCGCCAGCGATGTTAGAGAGCGATACGTTCGCTACCCCTTCCGGACCCATAAACTGGGTTTTCAGGCCTGCGGCGCGAGCCTGACGCAGGATCTGCCCCATCTCCGGGTGGTAACCGCCGTAGTAAACGAAGTCGATGTTCTCTTTCTTCAGGCGAGCTACCAGCGTGGAAAAATCTTTCTCACCGGCGGTGATACCGTCAAAGAAGACCACGTTAGCGTTGCCCTTTTTCAGGTTATCCTGCACGGCGCGGGCCAGGCCTTCACCATACTGCTGTTTGTCATGAACGATGGCGATACGCTGCGGTTTGACCTTTTCCAGAATGTATTTCGCAGCGGTCGGTCCCTGATCGGAGTCGAGACCGGTAGTACGCAGCACCAGTTTATAACCACGGGCGGTCAGCTCCGGAGCTGTTGCCGCTGGGGTGATCATCAGAATGCCTTCGTCTTCATAGATATCAGAAGCCGGCTGGGTGGAGGAGGAGCAGAGGTGACCGATAACGTATTTGATGCCATCGTTAATTACCTTGTTTGCCACCGCAACGGCCTGTTTCGGGTCACAGGCGTCATCGTATTTTACAATTTGCAGTTTTTCGCCTTTGATACCGCCTTTCGCATTGATGTCTGCAACGGCTTGTTCCGCGCCGGTAAACTCCTGATCGCCATACTGCGCAACCGGACCGGACATCGCGCCCACCACGGCCACTTTAATGTCTGCCTGTGCCATGGTGCTGAATGCCAGCGCGATACATCCTGCCAGTAACGCTTTACCCTTCATTTTCATCCTGAGATTCCCCATTGTTCTGGTTGTAACGTTTGTTGTGATGTTGTTTTATGGCGCTTTATTTCATATATGCGTCTGCTGTGCGCGCCTTTTCAGCACACTCTGCTAAAACATACCCCATTTTTATCTTTTGGGAATAGATATTTTGAAATGTTAATAGTGTATGCCCGGCAGTCGTATGCCACCGGGCGGAGGATTACTGCGTCAGCGAGCGGGAGAGGATATCCAGTGCACGGCGGAACTGCGCATCGGGAATGGTGAGCGGATAGAGGAAGCGGATGACGTTGCCGTAGACGCCGCAGCTGAGCAGCAGCAGGCCCGCCTCCAGCGCGTGGGCCTGCACCTTCTGGGTAAAGGCCGGTGACGGTTCGTCGGTCTGCGGATCGATAAACTCCACGGCAACCATCGAACCCAATGCGCGCACGTCGGCAATGTACGGGCAGTCCGCTTTCGCTTTATTCAGCTCCGCCACCAGCGCGTCTCCCAGCACGCGGGAGCGCTCGCAAAGCTGCTCCTCTTCAATGACTTCCAGCACCGCCAGCGCGGAAGCGATCGCCAGCGGGTTACCGGCGTAGGTGCCACCCAGCCCACCCGGTGCGGGGGCATCCATCACCTCGGCACGACCAGAGACCGCCGACAGCGGCAGGCCGCCCGCGAGACTCTTGGCCATGGTGATCAGATCCGGCTTCACGCTGTAGTGCTCCATCGCAAAAAGCTTACCGGTGCGGGCATAGCCGCTCTGAACCTCATCAGCGATGAGCAGGATCCCGTGCTGGTCGCAGAGCTTACGCACGCCCTGCATAAAGTCGTCGGGCGCGATGACAAAGCCGCCTTCACCCTGTACCGGCTCCAGCAGGATAGCCGCCACCTGGTCCGGGGCGATATCGGCTTTAAAGATGCGCTCGAGACTCTTCAGGGCATCCTGGGTGGAGACGTCATGTACCGCATTGGGATACTGGGCGTGAAAGATCGATCCGGGAAAAGGGCCAAAGCCAATTTTGTAGGGCGCGACCTTACCGGTCAGCGCCATCGTCATTGAGGTTCGGCCATGAAAGCCGCCGCCAAAGGCAATGACGCCGGGGCGTTTGGTGTAGGCGCGAGCAATTTTAATCGCATTCTCTACTGCTTCCGCGCCGGTGGAGAAGAAGGCAGTTTTTGCTGGCCCTTCGACCGGCACGCGGGCATTAATTTTCTCCGCCAGCGTCACATAGCTCTCGTAGGGCACAATCTGATACGCCGTATGGGTAAAGGCCAGGAGCTGATTCTCCACTGCCGATATGATCTTCGGATGGCGATGGCCGGTATTCAGCACCGCGATCCCGGCAGCGAAGTCGATTACCTCGTTACCCTCCACGTCCCATAGCGTGGCGTTCTCCGCTCTGTCAGCGAAGAAGTTACACATTACGCCGATGCCGCGCGGTGTCGCCTGTAAGCGGCGTTCATGTAGTTCGTTATTTTTCATCCTGTCCCCCTGAGAAATACCCATGCGTAGCGCATCTGTAAGTGTTTGCCAGGGGCTAAAAATTCGCCAGAGCAGGCGCTAAAAAAACAAAACCCCCGGACTTTCATCCAGGGGTATCAGCAGGTTGCTTCGCGGAAATTACGCTTCGATTGCCGCGCGCAGCTTTTTCATCGCGTTCTTTTCAAGCTGACGTACACGCTCGGCAGAGACGCCGTACTGGTCGGCCAGCTCCTGCAGCGTGGACTTGTTATCTTCGTCCAGCCAGCGGGCGCGAATGATCGCCTGGCTACGCTCGTCAAGACCCTGCATCGCATCGGTCAGGCGGTTTGCCGCCTGCTCTTCCCAGTTATCGTCTTCAATGCCGTCAGCAAAGTTAGACGATTTATCCTGCAGATAGAGCACCGGTGCCATCGGCTGGCTATCGGACTCATCGTCGGAGGACATATCGAAGGTCATGTCCTGCGCGGCCATACGGGACTCCATCTCGCGCACGTCTTTACTGGAGACGCCCAGCTCGCGTGCAACCATTTCGACTTCGTCCTGGTTGAACCAGCCCAGACGCTGCTTGGTTTTACGCAGGTTAAAGAACAGCTTACGCTGCGCTTTCGTGGTGGCAACCTTCACAATACGCCAGTTACGCAGCACGTATTCGTGAATTTCGGCTTTGATCCAGTGCACCGCGAACGAGACCAGACGCACGCCTACTTCCGGGTTGAAGCGACGCACGGCCTTCATCAGACCGATATTACCTTCCTGGATCAGGTCCGCCTGCGGCAGGCCATAGCCCGAGTAGTTACGAGCAATATGAACAACAAAGCGCAGGTGGGACAGGATCAGCGTTTTAGCTGCTTCCAGATCGCCCTGGTAATGCAGCTTTTCAGCCAGCGCCCGCTCTTCATCAGCCGTTAACATCGGCCAAGCGTTAGCGGCCCGGATGTAAGACTCCAGGTTACCAACAGGGGCTAAAGCTAAAGTTTGCATTTCTTTGGTCATTCAAATCCTCTCAATAAACTTCTTACTGGCGGCAGTTCGTCCCTGGATAAGGCAACAAACATGCCAGCGATTGTGAGCAACGAGAATATCATCCACATTTTTATCAGACAGTGATTTTATCCACAAGTTCAATGCCATCTTGTGAATAGATTACGCACAAATTGTGACACATCGTTGATAAAAACAGACGCAGGGGAGAAGAGATAACAGGGACTCTTTCCCTGCAAGACATCTGGTGCAGGAAAAGAGTATATCAAAAAATCGCTTAGTCAGGCGTAAAGTGACGTAAATGTTGCACCGTTGCCAGCCAGGCGGCTAGCCAGCCGATCATTGAGCAGACCAGCAGCAGCAGCAGGCACTCATCAAACGACAGGCCGTCGAGATTGAACTGGGTGCCAAATACCTTCGCCACGTCAGTCACGGCGGCGGAGAGCCGCATCACCAGCACCTCTGAGAGGATCAGCGACATCAGCGCCCCGCTAAAGCCCAGCAGCGCTCCGCCGTAAAGGAACGGGCGCAGTATGAAACCGTCAGTTGCGCCAATCAGCTTCTGCACATTAATGGTATCGCGGCGGGCAAAGATGCTCAGGCGCACACTGTTGCCGATCACCAGGAACACGGCGGCCACCATCAGAATGCCGATCATCGCTGATACCCGGCCCACCAGCCCGGTCAGTGCCGTCAGGCGAGCAAACCAGCTGTCGTCCATGCGCACTTCATCAATACCGTTAATCCGGGTAATACGATCCCGCAGGGTATTCAGCGACTCGGTGCTCTGAAAATCGAGCTTGGGCACCACCACCGCAACGGCAGGAAGCGGGTTCTCTTCCAGCATATCCAGCGCGCCGCCAAACCCGGACCAGTTACGGAACTCGCCGAGGGCGTCCTCGCGGGAGAGATAGTTGACCTTCTCAACCCCCTGCTCCGACTGCAGCTGGCCGACCACCTGCTGGGCGGCGTTATCATCCAGCGCCTTATCAAAGTAGACGGTGATCTGCGGCGACGGATAGTACTGGGTCGCCGCCTGATTGACGTTCTTATAGACCATATAGCAGACGCTGGGCAGCGTAAGGGAGATGGCAATCACCATCACCGTCAGGAAGGTCGCCAACGGCTTGCTTTTGAGATCCTGAATCGCACCGCTAAACGCATAGCGCATCTGCTCATTAAAGACGTTTGTTTTACGCGAGCCGGGCTTAGGCGGTGTCCTGCTGCGTCCTGACGGGGGGCGGTTGCCACCCGCACCTGCGCCAGGCTTGCGGAAACGGTCGAATCTGCCGCCAAACTGGCGAATTTGATTTACTGCGTCGCGTTTATTCACCCGTCAGGCCTCCATGCAAATGTCCGTCGCTCAGGCTCAGCGTACGATATGAACGACGGGAAATCAGTCCGATGTCATGCGTCGCCATCAGTACGGTGACCCCGACGCGGTTGAACTCCTCGAACAGGCGCAGAATGCCTTCCGAAAGCGCCTCATCAAGGTTACCGGTCGGTTCATCCGCCAGCAGCACCGCCGGCTTGTTAACCACGGCGCGGGCGATACCCACGCGCTGCTGCTCACCGCCGGAGAGTTGAATCGGAAAATTTTTCGCTTTGTCCAGCAGCCCGACCTTATCCAGCGCCGCAGAGACGCGGCGACGAATATCATCCCCGCTGGCCCCGGCAATAATCAGCGGGATAGCCACGTTGTCGTAAACCGTTCGGTCCATCAACAGATGGTGATCCTGGAAAATCATGCCGATCTGCCGACGCAAAAACGGCACTTCACGATTCTTCAGGCGGCTAATATCATGGCCGCCAAAGAAGATTTTCCCGGCGCTTGGCCGCTCAATACCACAGATCAGCTTGAGCAACGTACTTTTCCCTGCGCCAGAGTGGCCGGTCAGAAATGCCATCTCGCCCTGCTGCAGGTGGAACGTCACCCCCTGCAGCGCTTGTCTCCCACCGAGATAGGCCTTGCTGACGTGTTCAAAGCGAATCATTGTTAATCCTCTCGGGCAAAAAGTGCCTCTATAAAATCGCCCGCATTAAACGGACGCAAGTCCTCTATACGCTCGCCAGTCCCGATATACCGGATAGGGATCCCGAACTGGTCGGCGACGGAGAAGATCACCCCACCCTTCGCCGTACCATCCAGCTTGGTCAGAGTGATCCCCGTCAGGCCTACCGCCTCGTTAAACAGACGGGTCTGGCTTACTGCATTCTGCCCGGTGCTGGCGTCAATGGTCAGCATCACTTCATGCGGCGCGTCGACGTCCAGCTTTTTCATCACCCGGACAATCTTTTTCAGCTCTTCCATCAGGTGCGCTTTATTCTGCAAGCGCCCGGCGGTATCGGCGATCAGCACGTCGATGCCGCGCGACTTCGCCGCCTGGATGGCGTCAAAAATCACCGAGGCAGAGTCCGCGCCGGTGTGCTGGGCAATCACCGGAATGTTGTTGCGCTGGCCCCACACCTGCAGCTGCTCAACCGCTGCCGCACGGAAGGTATCACCCGCCGCCAGCATCACCGACTTACCCTGCTGTTCAAACTGACGGGCCAGCTTACCGATAGTCGTGGTTTTCCCCACGCCGTTAACGCCAACCATCAGAATAACAAACGGCGTTTTGCCTTCAATATTAAGCGGCGCGTCAACTTTTGCGAGGATATCACCCATCTCCGCCTTCAGCAGGCCGTAGAGAGCCTCGGCATCGTGCAGCTGTTTGCGGCTGGCGCTCTCGGTCAGCGTGGCGATAATTTTACGCGTCGTCTCGACGCCAACGTCCGCCACCAGCAGCTGCTCTTCCAGCTCTTCGAACAGATCATCATCGATTTTTTTGCCGCGGAAAAGACTGATAAATCCGGAACCGAGATTCTCTTTCGTTTTCAGCAGGCTGCGTTTCAGGCGCGCAAAGAAACCCTCTTTGGTGGGTTTTTCCTGCTCCAGAGGCGCGACCTCGACAGGCTCCTCCTCAAGGGCGATCTCCTCTTCCGCAGGGGTAGAGAGCGCAGCGGCCTCCAGCTCCTCGTCGGTGACCTCACGCTGATCTTCTTCCGTTAACCACTCTTCCGGTTCCGGCTCGACGAGAGCAACTTCTTCCGCCTGCGGCAGCTCTTCCTCGGCAATGTAGACCGGCGGTTGCGCGTGCAGAGGCGCTTCCTGCGGCAGCGCAGGCTCCTCCGGAACCTCTTCCGGCGCGGTCTCCTGAACCTCTTCCCTGGCAGCAACCTGCTCCGTCACCTCGACGACATCGGCGGCAAAGGCTTCTGACTCGGCTTCGCTATGCGGCGCATGCTCCGCTTTCGCTTCTGCTTCCGTTTGCGTTTCTTTTTCAGTGACAACCGCCGCCTGCTGCTGGATCTGCTCTTCCGGCTGCTGCTCAACCTGCTGCTCTGGCTCTGCCTGCTGCGGCTCCTCTTTTGGGCCTAAGCCCAGCCAGGAGAGGAAACCCCGTTTTTTCTCTTTTGCCATTTGCGACTACACTCCTCGCGGTTAATTCATGGCACAGCCCGTATTGTCCTAAAGATAGTCGCAAACAGGGGCTGAAAAATGTGTAAGTAATTCGTTAGTCTAACACTTTCCTGATTCCACAGCACCGCCTGCGGATTAAGGTTTCGTCCAGCGTCGCCCGCCGCTAAAATAGCGGCCTAAAAATCGTGACCAGAGCCAGCATTATGAAAAAACCCAACCGAGCCGCCAGCGGCCAGATACGTATCATTGGCGGCCAGTGGCGTGGCCGAAAACTTCCGGTGCCGGACAGCCCCGGCCTGCGGCCAACGACGGATCGCGTCAGAGAGACCCTGTTTAACTGGCTGGCCCCCTCAATGGTAGACGCCCACTGCCTCGACTGCTTCGCTGGCAGCGGCGCGTTGGGCCTGGAGGCGCTGTCGCGCTACGCCGCTTCCGCAACGCTAATAGAGATGGAGCGCGGCGTGGCCCGTCAGCTGCAGCAGAACCTGGCGACGCTGAATGCCACCCAGGGCAAGGTGGTTAACGACAACACTCTCGCGTTCCTTAACCAGAGTGGGACCCCGCATGATATCGTCTTTGTCGATCCGCCGTTTCGTAAAGGCTTGCTCGATGAGACGCTGCGGCTGCTGGAAAATAACGGCTGGCTGGCGGATGACGCGCTAATCTATGTAGAGAGCGAAGTAGAAAATGGGCTGCCACCGGTGCCGACGCACTGGGACCTGCACCGTGAAAAGATAGCCGGACAGGTCGCCTACCGCCTATACCATCGACACATACAAGGAGCGTAACATGCTGATTAATCTGGGCCGAGTTCTAATGCTGTGCGTCTGGGCGTTTCTGATCTTCAATCTGATCCACCCCTTCCCGCGTCCGCTGAATATCTTCGTCAACGTGGCGCTGGTCTTCACTGCCTTTATGCATGCCCTGCAGATGGTGATGATGAAAACCGCCCTGCCAAAGGATGGCCCGCAAATGACCGCCGCCGAGCAGTGGCGCATCTTTCTGTTTGGCGTCTTTGAGCTGCTGGTGTGGCAGAAAAGGCTTAAGCAGAATCTTCAGAAGAAGAAGTAATCTCGCGGGCCAGCATTGTCATCTGCCCGCAACGGCCACTACACTGAATAGCAAGGGTGTGGGCGTAAAGCCCACGAGACAGTAACAAATTCAAGGAATTAAGATGCTCTGGTCGTTTATCGCCGTCTGTTTTTCCGCCTGGCTTTACGTAGATGCCTCCTATCGCGGGCCAGCATGGCAACGCTGGGTCTTTAAACCCGTCACGCTGCTGCTGCTGTTGCTGCTGGCCTGGCAGGCACCGATGTTTAACGCCGTCAGCTATCTGGTACTGGCCGGTCTGTGCGCAACTCTGGTGGGCGATGCGCTGACCCTGCTGCCGCGTCAACAGATGCTCTACGCCATCGGGGCGTTCTTCCTTGCCCATCTGCTCTACACCATCTACTTCGCCAGCCAGATGACCCTCAGCTTCTTCTGGCCGCTGCCGCTGGTGCTGCTGGCGATTGGCGTTCTGCTAATTGCCACCGTCTGGACGCGCCTTGAGGAGCTGCGCTGGCCTATCTGCACCTTTATCGCCATGACGCTGGTGATGGTTTGGCTGGCAGGCGAGCTGTGGTTCTTCCGTCCCACCAGTCCGGCGCTGTCGGCGTTTGTCGGTGCAGCTCTGCTGCTGCTGAGTAACATCGTCTGGCTGGGCAGTCACTATCGCCGCCGCTTCAGGGCAGACAGCGCTATCTCCAGCGCCTGCTATTTTGCTGGTCACTTCCTGATTGTTCGCTCTCTCTATCTTTAACGCTTGACTCTGGAGTCGACTCCAGAGTGTATCCTCCGGTTAATGAGAAAATTATCATTGACCGGAGGACATCATGTCTGTTCCTGAAAAGCCCAAAAAAGCACCGCAGTTTACGGCGTTTAAGCTCACCCCTGCCCCGGTCAAAGAGGATTGCTGCTGCGAGGCAGAGTGCGAGACGCAGCGTGTCACCCCCCTTCCCGCTCATGGCGATCGTTACAGCTGGATCGTTAACGGCATGGACTGCGCCGCCTGCGCGCGCAAAGTAGAGAACGCGGTGAGACAGGTTGCCGGGGTTGAACAGGTTCAGGTGCTTTTCGCCACCGAGAAACTGCTGGTTAACGCCTCGGGCAACGTCAGCACGCAGGTAGAGGCCGCGGTCAAAAATGCCGGTTACTCCCTGCGCAGCGTGACGGCCCCGGCAGAGAAAACGTCCTTCCTGCAGGAAAACCTGCCGATCATCACGCTGATTATCATGATGGCGCTAAGCTGGGCGCTGGAGCAGGTCAACCATCCGCTCGGTAATCTGGCCTTTATCGCCACCACTCTTGTTGGCCTCTACCCTATCGCCCGCCAGGCGCTGCGCCTGATGCGAAGCGGCAGCTGGTTTGCCATTGAGACGTTGATGAGCGTGGCGGCCATCGGGGCGCTGTTTATCGGCGCAACGGCAGAGGCGGCGATGGTGCTGCTGCTATTTTTAGTCGGCGAGCGTCTTGAAGGCTGGGCCGCCAGCCGGGCGCGGAAGGGAGTCAGCGCGCTGGTGGCGCTTAAGCCAGAGACCGCTACTCTGGTCGTCAACGGCGAGCGTAAAACCGTGGCGATAGGCGCGCTGCGTCCCGGTGATGTGATTGAGGTCGCCGCCGGAGGCCGCCTGCCTGCCGATGGCGCACTGCTTAGCGCTGACGCCAGTTTTGATGAGAGCGCCATCACTGGCGAATCCATCCCCGTGGCGCGCGCCGCAGGGGAAAAAGTGCCTGCCGGCGCTACTAGCGTAGATCGCATGGTTCAGCTGAAGGTGCTGTCAGAGCCGGGCGATAGCGCCATCGACCGCATCCTCAGGCTGATCGAAGAGGCCGAGGAGCGCCGTGCTCCCGTCGAACGCTTTATCGATCGCTTCAGCCGGATCTATACCCCGATCGTTATGCTCATCGCCCTGCTGGTGGCGACTGTGCCACCGCTGCTCTTTAGCGCAGCGTGGGAAGGCTGGATCTACAAGGGGCTGACGCTGCTGCTCATCGGCTGCCCATGCGCGCTGGTGATCTCCACCCCAGCGGCGATCGCTTCCGGAATGGCGGCCGCGGCACGCCGGGGCGCACTGATTAAAGGCGGCGCAGCGCTGGAGCAGCTTGGGCGCGTACGGCATATCGCCTTCGATAAAACTGGCACCCTGACGCTGGGTAAACCGCAGGTTACAGGAATTTATCCTCATGCAACCACAGAGAACGAACTGCTGACGCTGGCCGCCGCGGTTGAGCAGGGTTCCACCCACCCGCTGGCGCAGGCCATTGTGCGGGAAGCCGAGTCTCGAGGGATGGTGATACCGGCCGCCACGGCGCAGCGCGCGCTGGTGGGGTCGGGTATTGAAGCCGACGTTGAGGGTAAAAAGATCGTGATTTGTGCAGCGGATAAGTTTCCTGACGCCGAATTTAGCGAGCGCATTCACAAGCTGGAAGCCGCCGGGCAGACGGTGATCGCCGTGGTTGAAGATGGCGCGTTAAAAGGCCTGTTGGCTCTGCGGGACACGCTGCGTGAGGACGCTAAAGAGGCCGTTGCCGCCCTGCATCGACTGGGCGTACAGGGGACGATCCTCACGGGTGATAATCCGCGTGCGGCAGCGGCGGTAGCCCGCGAGCTGGGGCTTGAGTTTAAAGCCGGGCTGCTGCCAGCAGATAAGGTGTCGGCGGTAACCGCATTGAATACGCACACCCCGCTGGCGATGGTTGGGGACGGCATTAACGATGCTCCGGCAATGAAGGCAGCGACCATCGGTATTGCGATGGGCAGCGGCACCGACGTGGCGCTGGAGACCGCCGATGCGGCATTGACTCACAGTAGGCTAAGCGGGCTGGCAGAGATGATTACCCTGGCACGGGCAACGCACGCCAACATTCGGCAGAACATTGCCATTGCGCTAGGGCTGAAGGCGGTGTTCCTGGTGACCACCCTGCTGGGGATCACCGGACTTTGGCTGGCGGTGCTCGCCGACACCGGCGCAACGGTGCTGGTGACGGCGAACGCATTACGGTTATTACGCAGGCGGTGAAAAACTACTGCATTCCTAATAGCCTCGGTAGCCAGAGCGAAATGGCCGGGATATAGGTCACCATGCCCAGCACCACCAGCAGCATTGCGTAAAACGGCAGCATTGCCTTCACTACCGTTTCGATCTTCTGCTTGCTCACCGCGCTGGCGACAAACAGCACCGAGCCTACCGGCGGCGTGATCAGCCCGATCCCGAGGTTGACCATCATGATCATACCGAAGTGCACCGGATCGATCCCTAATGAGTTGGTCACTGGCAACAGCACCGGGGTCAGGATCAGGATGATCGGAGCCATATCCATCAGGGTGCCGATCAGCAGCAGCATAATGTTGAGATACATCAGAATGACGTACTTGTTATCCGACAGCGAGGTAAAGAACTCGGTGATACGCATCGGCAGCTGCATGTAGGTCATCACCGCACCAAAGGCTGCAGCAAAGCCGATCAGGATCATCACGATGGTGACGGTCTTCACCGTGCGGCACATCAGCTTCGGCAGCTCGTTCCACTTGTAGTCGCGGTAGATAAACATCGTGACAAAGAACGCCCACAGGCAGGCGACCGCCGCTGACTCGGTGGCGGTAAAGATCCCCGACAGAATGCCGCCGAGAATGATCACCACCGTCATCAGTCCCCACATGGCATCAAGCAGGATTTTCAGCGCCTGTTTAAACGGGATCCGTTCGCCTTTCGGGTAGCCACGTTTGCGGGCAAACCCCAAACAGAGCACCATCAGGCTTACTCCGAGCAGTAACCCCGGCAGTACGCCAGCGATAAACAGCGTAGCGATGGAGACCGTACCCCCCGCCGCCAAAGAGTAGATCACCGAGTTATGGCTGGGTGGGATGAGAATGGCCTGCACCGAGCCGCTGGCGGTCACTGCCGCTGCGTACTCACGTGGGTAGCCCTTCTTCTCCATCTCCGGGATCATCACGCTGCCGATAGAGGCCGTGTCCGCTACCGACGAGCCGGAGATCGCGCCGAAAAAGGTTGAGGCGACGATATTCACCAGCGACAGGCCGCCGCGAATAAAGCCGACAAAAATATAGGCAAAGTTTACCAGCCGCCGCGCAATGCCGCCTTCCGCCATGATCGCCCCCGCCAGGATAAAGAACGGGATCGCCAGCAGGGTAAACTTGTTCACCCCGCTGGTGATCTGGATCATCAGCGCCTCAAGAGGCAGGTCGATCCACAGCGCACCGGCCACGGCGCTTAATCCGACGGCGAAGGCCACCGGCATCCCCAGCGCCAGCAAAATGGCGAGGGTGAATAACAAAACAAACGCATCCATCTTTCACCCCTTAACCATGGTTGCCGATCAGTACGACCGGACGGTTTTCCTGCGAACCAAACAGCAGGCGTTCAAGCACAAACAGGATCAGGATCGCCGACCCGAGCGGCAGCGGCAGGTAGCTCTCCCCTGAAGTCAAAATGGGAAACTCGGCGACGGGCTGCTCCCACAGCTCAACGCACAGCAGGTAGCTGTACCAGAAAATCAGCAGCGAGATCCCCAGCATCAGCAGATCCACCAGCCTGGCGCACAGGGCTTTGAGCGAATCGGGCAGCCGATCGGTAAGCATGTTGACCGCGATATGTGACCCGGCGCGGTAGCTCACCGCGGCCCCGATAAAGGTAAAGGTCACCATGCAGATAATGGCGATTGGCTCCGGCCAGGACTCGCCGCGGTTGAGCACGTAGCGCGAGAAGATGCCAATCGGGATCACGATAGTCATCACCAGCAGCGACAGGCCCGCCACGGCCATGGCGAGCAGGTACAGACGGTCCATCCACTTCAGGTAGAGTTGGGACATACGTCCTCCACAACAGGTCAGGTTTACTGGACGTCAGCGATGGCTTTCATCAGATCCTGATGCTTATCACCATACTGGGCGCGCACCGGCTCTGTCGCTTTGATAAAGACCGTTTTGTCGATGTCATGGAACTGAACCCCGCCCGCCTTCATCTTGTCGAGCGCCTGCTGGTTATAGGCCTGCCACAGCTTACGCTGTTCAAATTGCGCTTCGCGAGCCAGGGTCAGGATCTTCTTCTGCTCGTCAGCACTGAGCTTGTCCCATTTCACTTTGGAGTAGAGCAGCATTTCCGGAGTGATAAAGTGGCCACTGAGGGTGTAGTTTTTTGCCACCGGCATGTAGTTATGCGCCACGAAGGTCGGCGGGTTATTCTCTGCGCCGTCGATGACGCCGGTTTGCATTCCGCTGTAAACCTCGCTAACGCCCATCGCTACCGAGTTAGCGCCCATATCTTTCAGCGTGGCTAACGCTACCGGGCTACCCTGCACGCGGATCTTCTTGCCTTTCAAATCTTCCGGTTTAACGATGGGATCTTTGGTGATCAGGTTGCGGGTACCGGAATCCATCCAGCCGAGGAATACCAGCCGGGATTTCGGGTTGGCAGTAAGTTTATCGCCAATGCTTTTACCGATATCGCCATCGATAATCTTATGCATGTGGTCTTCATCGCGGAAGACGTAGGGCAGCGTAAAGACTTCGATGTCCGGCAGGATCGCCGCGACGGGTGCCATGGAGACGCGGATCATGTCGATGGCCCCCATCTGCGCCTGCTCAATCATCTGCTTTTCATCCCCGAGCACGCCGCCGGGGAAGACTTTAATCTCCAGCTTGCCATCGGTTTGCTGTTTTAGCTTTTCGCCCATCTGCTCCACGGCCACCACGTTGGGATAGCCCTGGGGATGAACGTCGGCAGCTTTAATGGTTTGCGCAGCAACTGAGGAGGCAAAAGCAGTGA
Source organism: Pseudescherichia sp. (assembly GCF_031987975.1). Taxonomy (GTDB): domain Bacteria; phylum Pseudomonadota; class Gammaproteobacteria; order Enterobacterales; family Enterobacteriaceae; genus Pseudescherichia. Next base: position 116,888 of record NZ_DALZYX010000004.1, read on the forward strand.
GGCACAGAGCGGCTAACAACGGCTTGAGGGTCGTTTTCATTGAGTCAACTCCAGGGTAGTGAGGTAAGCGCCAGAACAGCGTTTTATTTTTACGCTTAAAAACTACACTACGCCTGGAAAAACCAAGGTGAAGCGCCTCACAAAAGTAACAAGATTGTGAAACGATGGTTCAATTATGTGACAACGGTAGTTCGAATAGCCTATAACGCAGCGCTTTATTGCCCTTTGCGCAGCAGGTAGCGATAAGGTAACGCCTCAATTTGTTGGGCCACCAGCTCGTGCTCCATAAAGCGGCAAAAACCGGGAATGTCGCGCGTAGTAGCGGGATCGTCGGCAATAATCAGCAACGTTTCTCCGATTTGCATGGTGCGTACAGTTTTGCGCACCATCATCACGGGTTCCGGGCAGCGCAGCCCTTGCGCATCAAGGGTATGGTCGGGGCTGGAGAAAAGGTCGGTCATTTTCATCTCACACAGTCAAAAACCGCTGTAGTTTACGCCGCGATTACCACAAAGCAAACCAGGTTAACGATTGCGTGACTATTAACCATTGCAAAGCGTAGTGAAAGCAGTATGATGCGGCGGATTTTATTGGGTTCCCTCACCCCAACTCATAAAAAGGTCACAATATGACGCAGTTTTCTCAAACTCAGCGCACAAAAGCGCTGTTCTGGCTATCGCTTTTTCACCTGCTGGTGATCACCTCCAGCAACTATTTGGTGCAGCTGCCGATCTCGGTGTTTGGTTTCCATACCACCTGGGGCGCGTTTAGCTTTCCGTTTATTTTCCTCGCCACCGACCTGACCGTGCGTATTTTTGGCGCACCGCTCGCCCGGCGGATTATTTTTGCAGTGATGATCCCGGCGCTGATTATCTCTTATATTGTCTCGTCGCTGTTTTATATGGGCAGCTGGCAGGGCTTTGGCGCACTGGCGCATTTTAACCTGTTTGTCGCCCGCATCGCCGCTGCGAGCTTTATGGCCTACACGCTGGGGCAGATCCTTGACGTGCGCGTCTTCAACCGTCTGCGCCAGAATCGCCGCTGGTGGCTCGCACCAACCGTCTCCACTATATTCGGTAACGCCAGTGATACCGTTGCCTTCTTCTTTATCGCCTTCTGGCGTAGCCCGGATGCGTTTATGGCTCAACACTGGACCGAAATCGCGCTGGTAGACTATAGCTTCAAGGTGCTTATCAGCATCCTGTTCTTCCTGCCGATGTATGGCGTATTGCTCAATATGTGCCTGAAAAGGCTGGCGGATAAATCTGAAATTTCCGCGTTGCCGGCCAGTTAAAGGTACGCTTCTTAACTTGTGATAAGATGGGCCTATGAGCCGTTTTGGCCGTTTATCGAAAGGAAGAAGTCAATGCGCAATCTGGTTAAGTACGTCGGGATTGGCCTGCTGGTGTTAGGGCTGGCGGCCTGTGATAACAACGACACGAAAACGCCTGCTCAGGGTGCTGCACCGGAGAGCAACGCGACCGGCCAGCCGGTGACCCTGCTGGACGGCAAGGTGACCTTCTCCCTGCCTGCTGACATGAGCGATCAGAGCGGCAAGCTGGGTACCCAGGCAAACAATATGCACGTTTACTCTGACGCCACCGGCCAGAAAGCGGTGATTGTCATTGTCGGAGATAACACCAATGAAGAGCTGCCGGTGCTGGCAAAACGACTGGAAGATCAGCAGCGCAGCCGCGATCCGCAGCTGCAGGTTGTGACTAATAAATCCATCGAGGTCAAAGGCCACACGCTGCAGCAGCTGGACAGCATCATCTCCGCGAAAGGCCAGACCGCATGGTCCTCCGTGGTGCTGGGCAAGGTTGATAATAAGCTGCTGACCATTCAGGTTACGCTGCCAGCGGAAAACCAGCAGCAGGCGCAGAGCGCGGCAGAGAATATTATCAACACCATCGTGATTAACTGATCGTCACATCTTATACCTCTGAAACGGTCTCCAGCGGAGGCCGTTTTTTTAACTTCAGCGTCAGAAGTAATGCCACCGCCACCAGCCCCGCCGCCGCGATATAGATTGACGAGACGCCCATCCATGCCATCAGCAGCCCGGCCGCCGGTCCGGTTACGCCGAGAGCCAGATCCATAAACACCGTATAGGTCGCCAGCGCCGCGCCCTGGTTCTGCTGCGGCACCGCTTTAACCGCCACGACACCGAGCGCCGGGAAGACCAGCGAGAAGCCTGCCCCTGCCAGCAGTACGCCCACCTTCGCCATCCACGGCGCAGAGGCGAGGCCGGTAAGCATCAATCCCAGCGTCTCGACCGCAAAGCAGATCAGCGCCACGTTCAGGCCGCCTAACCGGCTGATGCCGTTAGGGAAGAAGAGTCGCGTGCCGATAAAGGCGCAGCTAAAGAGGGTCAGAGCAAAGGCCGCGCCGTCCCAGCCTTTGGCATCATAGAAAAGCGTAATAAAGGTGGCGATGACGCCAAACCCGGCGGAGCCGAGCGCCAGTGCCATCCCGTAGAGCCAGATGCGCCCCAGCACGTCGCGAAACGGCAGCGGCTTGCCTTTGCTCACCTTCACCGCCGGACGAGTCAGGGCAAAGAGAAACGCCACCAGCGCCACGGCCATCACGGTGAGCGCCAGGCCGGTCAGGCCAACATAGTGAAAGCAGAGCACGCCCAGCGGTGCACCGAGCGCCATTGCCCCATAGGAGGCAATACCGTTCCAGGAGATCACCTTGCCGATATGCAATGACCCTACCGTACCTACTCCCCACAGCGTCGAGCCGGTGCCGGCGAAGCTCTGACCAATGCCGAGGATCGCCCTTCCTATGCAGAGCAGGACCAGGCTGACGATGGGCAGACCGCTGCCAAGGCTGGCCAGTAGATAGCCCACACCGCTGAGAAAACAGCCACACAGGCCAAAGAGCACGATCTTTTTCGGTCCCAACGCGTCGGCATAGCGCCCGGCATGGGGGCGGCTCAGGAGGGTGGCGAAATATTGCAGGCTGATCACCAGCCCCGCCCAGAAAGCGCTAAAGCCCATAACGTCGTGGACATAGCCTGGCAGCACAGCCAGCGGCAGACCTATCGTCAAGTAGCTTGCGAAGTTAAAGATCACTACGGAGACAATGCGCAGATTGAGGCGCACTCCGCTTAGCGCCGGGTCGGCGACGGGTTCAGGCATTAAGCTCACCAGTTTTACAGCGGTTCGTTACAGGAGTGTTTCACTATTAACACGACGAGGCGTGAAAATCAGCATTAACAATAAGATTATCGGCCTTAAGCGAAGCCCGAACAAGGCACTACACTTAACGTGCACAGCGATAAAAGGAATTCAACATGCTCAACGTATTGCCTGAAAAATCCGGTGATAAAGCAGGACTGCACATCCTTGTCAAAATGGCCGCGCTGGTCATTATTTTGGCGGGCATCCATGCGGCGGCGGATATTATCGTCCAGCTTCTGCTGGCGCTCTTCTTTGCCATCGTACTCAATCCTCTGGTCACCTGGTTTTTACGTCGCGGTATTAAGCGCCCTATCGCTATTACGATTGTCGTGGTGGTGATGCTTGTCGTACTTACCGCACTGTTTGGCGTCCTCGCCGCCTCAACAAACGAATTTGTCACTCTCTTACCAAAATATAATCGCGAGCTGACGCGTAAAATCGTCGCCCTGCAGGAGGCGCTGCCCTTCTTGAATTTGCATTTCTCGCCGGAGCGTATGCTGCAACGCATGGACTCCGACAAGATGATGACCTTCGCTACCACCCTGATGGCTCAGCTCTCCAACGCGATGGCCAGTATCGTTCTGCTGGTGATGACGGTAGTGTTTATGCTGTTTGAGGTTCGCCATGTACCTTACAAACTGCGCTTTGCGTTAAATAATCCGCAGATCCACATCGCGGGTCTGCATCGGGCGTTGAAAGGGGTGTCGCACTATCTGGCGCTTAAGACGCTTATCAGCCTGTGGACCGGGGTGATTATCTGGCTGGGGCTGATGCTGCTGGACGTGCAGTTCGCCCTGATGTGGGGTGTGCTGGCGTTTCTGCTGAACTACGTGCCCAATATCGGCTCCGTGCTCTCGGCGATACCGCCGATGATCCAGGCGCTGCTGTTCAACGGCTTCTATGAGTTTGTCATGGTCGGCGCGCTCTTCCTGGTGGTGCATATGGTGCTGGGCAATATTCTCGAGCCGCGCATGATGGGCCATCGGCTGGGGATGTCAACGCTGGTGGTGTTCCTCTCACTGCTGGTGTGGGGATGGCTGCTGGGACCGGTGGGCATGCTGCTCTCGGTACCGCTCACCAGCGTGTGCAAAATCTGGATGGAGACCACCAAAGGCGGCAGCAAGCTGGCCATCCTGCTTGGTCCAGGACGGCCAAAAAGTCGATTGCCGGGGTAGTGCGTGAACGCCAGCAGCTGCCTGCTCCCGGTTAGCTTATCTCAGGTTTTCCGGGAAGTTCTCTGGCAGCTCGCTGGCCGCACAGGCGATGACGCTATCGTTATTTGCGCCGCAGTCGCGCACAAAAGCCAGTCCTCAGTCAGCTACAACCTGGCACTTTTGCAGGAGCGTTTGGGCGTGGCCCTGCTGGTACCCGAAGGACGCAGAGCCGTACTTACCCCTGCCGGAGAGCTGCTGTTACAACAGGTTAAGCCTCTGCTGAAGGCTTTTTCCTATGTCGAAACGCGTGCGTCTACAATGCGTAACGGTATGCGCACCCGCCTTGATTTAGTGGTCGACAGTATCTTTCCGCGCAGCCATCTGTTCGCTATTTTGCGCCAGTTTCAGCTATGTTATCCCCAAACCCAGGTCCACCTGACCGAAGCCCAGGAAAACGTTGCCCTACCTGCGCACACTGAAGCTGACGTTATGATCCTGCCACGCCGTCAGGATATGACCGGACGCGGGGAGTGGCTGATGAACGTTGATTTCATCGCCGTGGCCCATCGCGATCATCCGCTCTTTACGCTGAGTACGATGAATCATGAGACCCTCTCTGCCTGGCCGCTGATCCGTATCGCCGGGAGTGACAGTGCCCAGCAGTCCACCAGCGAAGCCTGGACCTTTTCTACCATTGATGCCGCTATTGAAGCGGTGATGTACCAGGTAGGATATGGCTGGCTACCGGAAGAGCGGATCCGCGAGCAGCTGGAGGCTGGCATCTTAAAAATGCTGCCCCTTAGCCACGGCGTGCGCCGGGCCACACCGCTGCACCTGATTGTAAAGAAAGACTTAATGCCCCTGGATGAGCAGGTTAAGACGCTACTGAAACTCCTGACCTCCGCAAAGTAGCGTCTATGCTTAACGTTCGATAATGACATCTACGGGAGCAAGCGATGAAAATTGATTTGACGGGAAAAGTTGCGCTGGTGACGGCCTCTACCGGCGGGATTGGTTTGGCGATTGCGCGCGGGCTGGCGGAGAGCGGTGCGGAAGTGATCCTCAACGGCCGCAGCCAGGAGAGCGTGAACCAGGGCATTCAGCAGCTGCAGCAGGCAGTGCCGGGGGTTGAGGTACGCGCCACCATCGCCGATCTCAGCACTGTCGAGGGCGTTGAATCGGTACTGAAAACCGCATCGTCCGTAGATATTCTGGTCAACAATGCGGGTATCTATGGCCCGTCCGATTTTAACGCCACCGACGATGCCACATGGGATAAATACTGGCAGACCAACGTCATGTCCGGCGTTCGCCTGGCCCGCGCCCTGCTGCCGGGTATGGTGAAGAAGGGTTGGGGCCGGGTGGTGTTTATCTCTTCTGAATCGGCCCTCAACATTCCAGCGGACATGATCCACTACGGCGTGACCAAAACGGCGCAGCTCTCACTGGCCCGCGGGCTGGCAAAATACGTCGCGGGCAGCGGCGTGACGGTCAACAGCGTTCTGCCAGGTCCGACCCTCTCTGACGGCTTTGCCGCCATGATGCAGAGCGAGATAGACAAAACCGGCAAGTCGCTGGAGACGGTGGCCACCGAGTTTGTAAAAGCCAACCGCCCTACCTCGGTGATCCAGCGTGCCGCCACGGTGGATGAGGTCGCCAATATGGTGGTCTACGTCTGCTCAACCCAGGCCTCAGCCACCTCCGGCGCAGCCCTGCGCGTTGACGGTGGTGTGGTGGACGATATTGTATAAGCGCAGCGTGGAGAAAAGTTATGTTTAAGCGAACCACATGCTGTGTGCTGGCCGCCCTGCTCCTCAGCGGTGCGGCAACGGCAGCAGAGTACGGTGAACACCTGGAAGGTTTTAGCTACCCGTGGGAGCTGAAAAAGTTTGCGTTTCAGTCGCAAAAGCAGCCGCTCAGCATGGGCTATATGGATCTTCAGGCGGATAAGCCCAACGGCCATACGGTGGTGCTGCTGCACGGCAAAAACTTCTGTGCCGCCACCTGGGAAGAGACGATCCGCGTTCTGCACGATGCCGGCTACCGCGTCATCGCCCCGGATCAGATTGGCTTCTGCACCTCTACCAAGCCTGCCAGCTATCAGTACAGCTTCCAGCAGCTGGCGCACAATACCCATCAGCTACTGGCTTCGCTGGGGATTGAAAAAGCGATCATCGTGGGGCACTCCACCGGCGGAATGCTGGCCACGCGCTATGCCCTGATGTACCCGCAGCAGACTGAGAAGCTGGTGATGGTCAACCCCATCGGCCTTGAGGACTGGAAAGCCAAAGGCGTGCCTTACCGCAGCGTTGACGAGTGGTATCAGCGCGAGCTGAAAACCAGCGCCCAGAGCATTAAAGCCTATGAGCAGAAGACCTACTACATGGGCAACTGGAAGCCGGAGTATGACAAGTGGGTGGATATGCTGGCCGGGCTGAGCAGCGGGCCGGGTAAAGAGCGCGTAGCGTGGAACTCTGCGCTCATTTACGACATGATCGCCACCCAGCCGGTAGTCTATGAATTCAAAGACCTACGTGTGCCGACGACGCTGTTTATCGGTACCGGCGATACTACGGCGCCAGGCAGCGATACCGCGCCGCCGGAGGTGAAAAAAGCCGTGGGTAACTATCAGGTGCTGGGTAAAGAGGCGGCGAAGCAGATCCCGAATGCGACCCTGGTAGAGTTTGACGGCATGGGCCACGCTCCGCAGATGGAAGATCCGGCACGCTTCCATGAGGCGTTGCTTAAGAATTTACAGTCGTAACCTGGAGCAGGTGAGTTTAAGGGAGCAAATATGTTTTTTATCTGGACGCTGATACCGGCTCTGTACGTGATTGCGCGCTTTATTCTGCCGCTATCGCTGCCGATGTGGGTACGCGCAGGATTGGCGCTGGTGCTGCTGGTGGCAGGCGAATTTCACCTGCTGGGCAAGCTGTTCTTCGGCAGTATGTTTTCTCCTGAGTGGCCCGAGCCGGTGATGATCGCCCAGGGCTGGCTGTTTGGCGCTATCGTGATGTTTGCCGGGCTGCTGCTGGTGCGCGACATTCTCGGCTTGCTGCTAAAGTGGCTGCTGCGCACGCGCCTGCCGCAAACTGCATCCGGCGTGTTGCTGATGGTGGTAGCCCTGGTGCTGTCGGGCATTGGCGTAAAGCAGGCGATTGAGATCCCGGCGGTGCGCACCGTCGAGGTGGACTTCCCTAACCTGCCGCCCGCCTTTGAAGGCTTTAAGATTGTCCAGCTGACGGATATCCATGCCAGCAGACTCCTGTCAAAAACCTGGGTTGAGCAGGTGGTGGAGAAAGCCAACCGGCTCAATCCTGACCTGATCGTGCTGACCGGAGATATGTCTGATGGCACGGTGGATCGCCGCTTCAGGGACGTCGAGCCACTCTCCCGCCTACAGGCTAAAAGCGGTCTCTATGCCATCACCGGCAACCATGAATACTACTTTGACTATGCCCAGTGGATGAAGATTTATCAGCAGCTGAAGATCCCTTTTCTGCAAAATAGCCACGTGCGCATTACGCGCGGCGGTGAATCGATTGTGCTGGCGGGCGTTAACGACGAGGCGGCCCAGCGCGTGGAGGAGACCGGCCCGGATCTTGAGCAGGCTCTGGCGGGTGTTCGCCCCGATGACAGCATCATCCTGCTCGATCACCGTCCCGGTTCGGCCCGCGACAACGCAAAGCACAACGTGAAGTTACAGCTATCCGGACACACCCACGGGGGGATGATCCGCGGGCTGGATCTGCTGGTCGGCCCGGCAAACAACGGTTTTGTCTCCGGACGCTACCAGGTCGGCAATATGACCCTCTACGTCAGCAACGGCACGGGCCTGTGGAACGGCTTCCCGCTGCGGCTGGGTCACCCGTCCGAGATCACCCAGCTGATCCTGCACCGCAGCGCTGCCCGGTAGCTGTTATAAAATTGTAACAATCTTTACTTAGTCTAACGGCGTCACTTTACTCTCTGGTTAACCAAAGGACGCCGTCGTGAGCAGACCGTTAAAATCCCTATTCAAAAAAGAACATAGCGAAGAGATCAGTAACCGCAGCGCCAACCCGGTATTTTCCGACGTGGCTAACATCTTTCTCTCCCGTCGTCGCCTGTTGCAGATGGGTGTCGTGGCGGGCGCGGCGGTCTCTTTCCCGCTGCTGGTGAAACCGGAAGCAGCCTTTGCGGCGGTTGCTCGCCCTTCCGCGCTGGCTAAGGCAGTCTCGCTGGGGTTCACCAGCATCCCGGTCTCCTCTGAAGATACGGTGATTGTGCCGGAGGGCTATATCGCGCGGCCGTTCTATCGCTGGGGCGAGCCGGTGGGTCTGAAGGAAGCGATGCCCGCTTTCAAAACCGACGGCAGCAATACCACCGACGAGCAGGCGGCCCAGGCGGGCATGCACCATGACGGCATGGCATGGTTTAGCCTGCCGCAGGGCGAAAACAGCCCCGAGCATGGCCTGCTGGCGATGAACCATGAGTACATTGATAATGGGATGCTGTTCAAGGATGGCGACGCCAACTGGAACCTCGACAAAGCCCGCAAGGGACAGAACGCAATGGGCATCTCGGTTATCGAGGTGCAGAAGCGCGGCGGGGACTGGCAGGTGGTGCGCCCCTCCTCCTTTGCCCGTCGTATCACCGTTAACACCCCGATGCAGCTCACCGGCCCGGCCCGCCATCAGCCGCTGATGCAGACCGCCGCCGATCCGCAGGGCGAGCAGGTGCTGGGCACCATGCAGAACTGCGCCAACGGCCAGACGCCGTGGGGAACCTACCTCACCTGCGAAGAGAACTGGTCCGATATTTTTGTGAAGAAGGCGGATCGCAACGCGCTGGAGAAGCGCTACGGCATCGGCGACAGCGACGACTCCTACCGCTGGAACGAGGTCGACGAGCGCTTTAGCGTGGATAAAACCCCGAACGAACCGAACCGCTTTGGTTGGGTCGTAGAGATTGACCCTTACGATGCCAACTCTACGCCGCGCAAGCACACCGCGCTGGGCCGCTTCAAGCACGAAGGCGCGATGGTCACCCTTGCCGCAGACAACCGTATAGTAGTCTACATGGGCGATGACCAGAAGTTTGAGTACATCTATAAGTTTGTCTCGGACAAGAAGTACGATCCGGCCAACCGCACCGCCAATATGGATCTGCTCACCTCCGGCACGCTCTACGTAGCGAAATTCAACGAGGACGGCAGCGGCAGCTGGCTCCCGCTGGTCTTTGGCGAAAACGGACTCGATCAGAGCCACGGCTTCGAAAATCAGGGCGATCTGCTGATCAAAACTCGACTGGCCGCTGACGTAGTGGGCGCAACCAAAATGGACCGTCCGGAGTGGATCACCGTCGATCCGCACACCGCCGGCAGCGTCTACTGTACCCTGACCAACAACAGCGATCGCGGCAAAGAGGGCAAGACGCCGGTCGATGCCGCCAACCCGCGCGCCAACAACCAGTTTGGTCACATCATGCACTGGCTGGAAGAGAACAACGATCCGGCCTCGGGACGCTTCCAGTGGGATATTCTGGTGATGGCGGGCCGCACCGACGGCGACGATGTGCAGGCGAAAGGCTCCATGCAGGGCGCCGCGTTTGGTAGCCCGGACGGTCTCTCCTTCGACCATCGCGGCGTGCTGTGGATCCAGACCGACGTCTCCTCCAGCACCATCAACCAGAAAGCGTATGCCGATATGGGTAACAACCAGATGGTGGCCACCATTCCGGGCACCAATGAGTATCGCCGCTTCCTCACCGGGCCACGCGGCTGTGAGATCACTGGCATCGCCTTTACCCCGGATAACCGGACGCTGTTTATTAATATTCAGCACCCTGGCGAGGTGGGCGACGGCATCACCGATCCGGCCAATCCGCGTGCGGTGTCAAACTGGCCGGATGCCGACCCGAACGGCCGCCCGCGCTCATCGACGGTGGTGATTGTGAAGGCCGACGGCGGGCTGATAGGGAGCTAGAAAAGCAAAAAGCCGACGGCATCGCTACCGTCGGCTTTTTTCACGTCTGCTGCAATCAGGCGTTGTGCAGCTGCTGCCCGCAGGCGATCACGCTTGCCAGCAGAACTTTCACGTCCTCCAGGCAAACGACCGGGTTGAGCAGGGTCAGCTTCAGGCAGGTCACGCCGTCCGCTTCCGTTACGCCAACGTTCGCCGCCCCGGAGGCCAGCAACGCATCACCGATACGCTGGTTCAGCAGTGCAACGCCGGCGGTATCGCCGTTTTCCGGGCGGAAACGGAACAGCACGCTGGCCAACTGCGGCTGCATCACCAGCTCCAGCTGCGGCTGCTCGGCAACAAACTGTGCTACCTGCTGCGCCAGGGTTACGCCGTTATCAATGATCTCGGCGTACTGCTTTTTACCCAGCGCTTCCAGGCCCATCCACAGCTTCAAGGCATCGAAACGGCGGGTGGTTTGCAGCGACTTCGATACCAGGTTCGGTACGCCCTGCTCTTCGTCGAAGTCAGAGTTCAGGTACGCCGCCTGGTAACGCATCAGCTGATAGTGACGCGCATCCTTCAGCAGGAACGCGCCACAGCTGATGGTCTGGAAGTACTGCTTGTGGAAGTCCAGCGTGACGGAGTCCGCAAGCTCCAGGCCGTTGAGGAAGTGGCGATACTTCTCGGAAAGCAGCAGCGCACCGCCCCAGGCCGCATCCACGTGCACCCAGATCTGCTCTTCAGCCGCCAGCGCGGCGATGTCAGCTAATGGATCGATCGCGCCCGCATCGGTGGTGCCAGCGGTGGCGACAATCGCCATTACCTGCTCACCGTTGGCTTTCGCCTGCGCCAGCTTCTCTTTGAGATCGTTAAGATCCATACGCGAGAATTGATCGGTTTTCACCAGCGTCACGGCCTGGTAGCCCAGCCCCATCAGCGCCATGTTCTTCTGCACGGAGAAGTGTGCATTTTCAGAACATAACACTTTAATTTTGCTGAGATTCCCGGTCAGGCCATGCAGCTGAACCGAGTGACCCTGGCGAGCAAAAAAGGCATCGCGCGCCAGCATCAGGCCCATCAGGTTGCTCTGCGTACCGCCGCTGGTGAAGACCCCGGCGTCGCCCGCCTGGTAGCCTACCTGCTCGCGCAGCCACTCAATCAGCTTGACCTCGATGATGGTCGCTGACGGGCTTTGATCCCAGGAGTCCATGCTCTGGTTGGTGGCGTTAATCAGTACTTCCGCCGCCTGGCTAATCACCAGGCTCGGGCAGTGCAGATGCGCCACACACTGCGGATGGTGCACAGAGAGGCTGTCCTTGAGGAAATACTCCACCGCGCGCTCAATGGCGGCCTGGTTACCCAGGCCCTGAGCAGTAAACTCTAAATTGATGCGCTCACGGAGTTCCGCAACGGTTTTGCCCTGGTACATCTCAGGTTGCTTAAGCCACTGCACAACGGCTTGCGTGCTCTGCTCAATCGCTTCCTGATAGGCGGCAATGCTCTGCGCGGAACCAGAGAGAATCGGATTTAGATCAGACATGTGCTCATTCACTCCGATTAAACAGGCTTCACGCCAGCGCTCAGCAGCGCATTTTCAAATTTATCGAGGAAGATCCCCAGCTCGTTTTTGTCGATCAGCAGGGACGGCAGCAGACGCAGTACGCAACCGCCACGGCCGCCGCGCTCGAGGATCAGACCCGCTTCGAAGCATTTTTTCTGCAGCAGCGCAGAGAGATCGCCGTCCGCCGGGTAGCAGCCCATGTGATCCTTCGCTTCTTGCGGTTTAACGATCTCAATCCCGATCATTAAGCCCAGACCGCGTACGTGGCCGATAACCGGGTAACGCTTCTGCATCTCAGCCAGCTGGCCTTTCAGCCATTCGCCTTTTTCAGCAACCTGATCGGCAATACCTTCTTCTTTCAGGATCTTAAGCGTGGTGAGGCCGGTCGCCATCGCCAGCTGGTTGCCACGGAAGGTACCGGTATGATGACCCGGTGCCCAGGCATCGAACTGCTTTTTAATACCCAGCACGGCTAACGGTAAACCGCCGCCTACCGCTTTCGACATGACGATAATGTCCGGCTCGATACCGGCGTGTTCGAAGGCGAAGAATTTACCGGTACGGGCAAAGCCCGCCTGAACTTCGTCAAGGATCAGCAGGATACCGTGTTCCTGAGTCACTTTACGGATGCGCTGCAGCCACTCGGCCGGAGCCGGGTTCACGCCGCCTTCGCCCTGTACGGCTTCAAGGATCACGGCAGCAGGCTTGCGCACGCCGCTCTCAACGTCGTTGATCAGATTTTCAAAGTAGTAGGTCAGCGCTTTTACACCGGCTTCGCCGCCGATGCCCAGCGGGCAACGGTACTGGTGCGGGTAAGGCATAAACTGCACTTCCGGCATCATGCCGTTAACCGCTTCTTTCGGCGACAGGTTACCGGTTACGGCGAGCGCGCCATGCGTCATGCCGTGATAACCGCCGGAGAAGCTGATTACGCCGGAACGCCCGGTTACTTTTTTCGCCAGCTTCAGTGCCGCTTCAACGGCGTCTGCGCCGGAAGGACCGGTGAACTGCAGGCAGTACTCTTTGCCTTGACCCGGCAGCAGCGAGAGCAGATAAGCGGAGAACTCATCTTTTAACGGCGTGGTCAGGTCAAGCGTATGTAACGGTAAGCCACTGGTAAGGACGCTTTGGATGCTTTGGATCACATCAGGATGATTATGGCCCAGCGCCAGCGTTCCGGCGCCTGCAAGACAGTCAAGATATTGTTTATTATCTGCATCGGTGATCCAGACGCCCTGCGCTTTGGTAATCGCTAACGGCAACTTACGTGGATAACTTCTGACGTTGGATTCAAACTCGGCCTGTCTGGCCAGAAAGGTCTCATTGCTCTGCGGTAAGGAATCAGCACTCAAAGAATCAATACGGACTTTATCCGTCATCATATCTCTCCTACAACCTGGCGTCGTTAAAACACCGATTGAATAAGGGTTTAAGGGGGGTAAAAAATCGCGGCTAATATATGTGTTTTCAGCAGCGGACTCAATCTTTTATTTTTTGTGGGCTTTTATGTAAATATTCTTAAAAATCAATGACAAGAAATGTTTTACCATCGGCTTAACATAAACGTTGAAGAAAATATCGATTCAATGGGTTAAATCACTTACTATGCCCGCCGTTAAAATCTCAAACCGATAAGGAAGACCTTATTTAACTATTTATGCGATCCCACCCCGGTAACCTGTAAGAGGCAATGAGAGCAGGTTCCTGAGTTTTAAGTAGAAATGTTCGCGGGCGGACATTTCGTAAGGTGAAGAACTCTTCCCTTATGCCGAAATGAAAATTTTCATGCCATATCGATATGGCGCCCTGATATGAGATTGTTATGACTCACACTTATCCACACATCATCGTTGCCAAGTTTGGCGGAACCAGCGTAGCTGACTTTGACGCGATGAGCCGTAGTGCCACCCTTGTCCTTGCTGATAAAAACGTTCGTCTGGTTGTACTGTCTGCCTCTGCGGGCGTCACTAACCTGTTAGTCGAACTCGCTTCCGGTCTTGAAAGCCACGTTCGGCTGGACAAAATCGCTACCCTACGCGCCCTGCAATACAACATTATTTCACGCCTTAAACAGCCAGACGCCATTGGTCAGGAGATCGATCGTCTCCTCGACAATATTAGCCGCCTGGCCGAAACGGCTCTCGATTCCCGTTCAGCCACGCTGTGCGATGAGCTGGTAAGCCATGGGGAGCTGATGTCCTCCCTGCTGTTTGTGGAAGTCTTGCGTGAACGCGGGGTAGAGACGCAGTGGTTTGATGCCCGTAAAGTCATTCGTACCGATGATACGTTTGGCTGCGCGGTACCGGCGATTGACGCCATCGCCGAACAGGCGGAAAAACGTTTACGCCCGCGTATTGAGCAGGCGCTGGTCGTAACCCAGGGCTTTATCGGCAGCGACGCGACAGGACAAACGACCACCCTCGGGCGCGGCGGCAGTGACTATACCGCTTCCCTGCTGGCAGAGGCGCTTAATGCCTCACGTGTGGATATCTGGACCGATGTCGCCGGGATCTATACTACCGATCCCCGGATCGTCGCCCAGGCAAAACGTATCGATAACCTTTCGTTCTCCGAGGCGAGAGAGATGGCGGCCTTTGGTGCCAAAGTGCTGCACCCGGCCACCCTGCTGCCAGCCATGCGCAAGAACATTCCGGTATTCGTCGGGGCCAGCAATAACGCATCTGCGGGGGGAACGCTGGTTCGCCGCGACGTGCTGGAGCCGTCGCGCTATCGCGCCCTGGCCGTGCGCCGCCAGCAGACGCTGTTGACGTTATCCAGCCTTGATGCGCAGCCAGCGCACCGTTTTTTGGCCGAGACGTTTGCGATTCTCTCGCGTCACGAAGTCGCGCTCGATCTGGTGACCACCTCAGAGACGAGCATCGCCCTGATCCTCAACTCTACCGGTTCGACGTCAGGCGAGGCCGATACGTTGACCACCTCCCTGCTCACCGAACTGTCGTCGCACTGCCATGTTGAAATCGAAACCGGGCTGGCGCTCGTCTCGCTGATTGGTAATGCGCTCGCGAAGGAAGCGGCGGTGTGTCAGGCGGTCTTTGCCGAGCTGGAGACGCATGCCGTGCGCATGATTTGCCACGGGGCCTCTCAGCATAGCCTTTGCTTCCTGCTGCCAGCGGGATCAGCCGACAGCGCGGTAAAAGCGTTACATCGCAGCCTGCTGGAATAACCGCTAACGACTTAGTTTTGCTCTACCAGCGCCTGTGCACAGGCCCAGGCGCTTGACCATGCCCACTGGAAGTTATACCCCCCCAGCCAACCGGTGACGTCCACCACCTCGCCGATAAAATAGAGTCCCGGTACGTTGCGTGCTTCCATGGTGCGTGAGGACAGCTCATGGGTATCGACGCCGCCGAGCGTCACTTCCGCCGTGCGATAGCCCTCGGTGCCGTTGGGCTGCACGCGCCAGCGGGTGAGATTATCCACCAGGGTCTGCTGTTCGCGGCTGTTGAGCTGCTTCAGAGTCACGTCCGGGATCTGCCCGAGCTGCTGCAGGCACTCGATGAGGCGTTTCGGCAGCTGCATCGCCAGCGTATTTTTTAGGCTCTGGTTCGGGTGAGCGGTGCGCTGATCGTTAAGGAACGCATCCAGATCGCACTCCGGCAGCATATTGATGGTGACAAACTCGCCGGGCAGCCAGTAGCTGGAGATTTGCAGCACCGCCGGGCCGGAGAGGCCGCGATGGGTAAAGAGCAGGCTTTCACGGAACACCGTCCCGTCTTCTGCCGTAATAACCGCGGGCACCGACACGCCGGAGAGGAGCGACAGCTGTTCCAGCAGCGGCTTATGCAGGGTGAACGGCACCAGGCCCGCCCGCGTTGGCAGCACCTTCAAGCCAAACTGTTCGGCAATCTTATAGCCAAACGGCGATGCGCCCAGACCGGGCATTGACAGACCACCGCTGGCAATCACCAGCTTATTCGTTACCACGCTTTCGCCGTTGAGCTGCAGCGTATAGCCTGCGTCGTCACGGGTGACGTCGAGCACTTCGCTACGCAGGCGCGTAGTAACGTTTCCCTTTGTGCATTCTGCCACCAGCAGATCAACAATCTGCTGTGCAGAGTCGTCGCAGAAAAGCTGACCCAGCGTCTTCTCGTGCCAGGCAATACCGTGCTTGCCAACCAGATCGATGAAATCCCACTGGGTATAGCGTGCCAGCGCAGATTTGCAAAAATGCGGGTTCTGACTCAAATAAGCCGCAGGTTCAACATAAAGGTTAGTAAAGTTGCAGCGCCCACCGCCGGACATAAGAATTTTACGTCCGGGTTTCTTACCATTGTCCAGCAACAGCACCCGGCTGCCCGCCTGTCCGGCTAACGCCGCACAGAACATCCCCGCCGCGCCGGCCCCAATGATAACGGCATCAAACCTTTCCACACTGCATTCCTCTTTGCTCATCCGGCGCGGATTGTAAATTTTCTACGGTGGTCGCACCAGCGTAAATGGTGGCGAAAACAACTATTTCCTTGAAATTTATGACATAAATATTTAAGAACCAAGACAGGAAGGTGAAAAATATCAAAAAAAAGCTATATTTCACTTTGCCCCCGCTGCGAATGTCCATGATAATGCGCGGCGTTCATGACCTCAAAAATGGCGTAACGTCCTATGTTACATTTGTTTGCTGGCCTGGATCTTCATACCGGGTTGTTATTACTACTTGCTCTGGGTTTTGTGCTGTTCTACGAAGCGATCAACGGCTTCCACGATACGGCTAACGCAGTGGCAACCGTGATCTATACTCGCGCATTACGCTCGCAGATTGCGGTCGTCATGGCGGCTCTCTTCAACTTCTTTGGCGTTCTGCTTGGCGGCCTGAGCGTAGCCTATGCCATCGTGCATATGTTACCGACGGATTTGCTGCTGAACGTCGGCTCGGCGCACGGCCTTGCCATGGTCTTCTCCATGCTGCTGGCCGCAATCATCTGGAACCTGGGTACCTGGTACTTTGGGCTTCCCGCCTCCAGTTCACATACGCTGATCGGTGCCATTATCGGGATTGGTTTAACCAATGCGCTGATGACCGGTACCTCGCTAGTGGATGCGCTGAACGTGCCGAAGGTGATCAACATCTTCGCCTCGCTGATCCTCTCGCCGATTGTCGGCCTGGTTTTTGCGGGCGGCCTGGTGTTTATCCTCCGTCGCTACTGGAGCAATACCAAGAAACGCGCCCGTATTCACCTCACGCCTGCCGAGCGTGAAAAGCAGGACGGCAAGAAAAAACCACCGTTCTGGACGCGTATCGCCCTGATCCTGTCGGCTATCGGCGTGGCTTTCTCTCACGGCGCGAACGATGGTCAGAAAGGCATCGGCCTGATTATGCTGGTCTTAATCGGCGTTGCGCCGGCGGGCTTCGTGGTGAACATGAATGCTTCCGGCTACGACATCACCCGTACCCGCGACGCGGTAAACAACGTTGAGACCTGGTTCCAGCAGCATCCCGATCTGCTGCTGAAGGCAACCGGAGCCGATCCGGTTATCCCAACGCCCGAGCAGACCGTAGGGCCTAACGGCGAGTTTCACTGCCATGCAGGCCGCGCCGTCGTGGCGCTGGATCGCGCTAAAGCGATGCTGACCAATATCGAAAGCTATGACAAGCTGCCGATTGAGCAGCGCAGCCAGCTGCGTCGCATT
The DNA here is from genome assembly GCF_031987975.1 of Pseudescherichia sp. Classification (GTDB taxonomy): domain Bacteria; phylum Pseudomonadota; class Gammaproteobacteria; order Enterobacterales; family Enterobacteriaceae; genus Pseudescherichia. Next base: position 134,382 of record NZ_DALZYX010000004.1, read on the forward strand.
ATGCTTTGCATCTCTGATATCACCGATAAGGTTGCTAAACAGCCGGGAGTGAGCGCTGATGACCAGCGTCTGCTGAAAAAGCTGAAAGGCGATATGCTGAGCACCATTGAGTATGCACCGGTGTGGATCATCATGGCGGTCGCGCTGGCGCTGGGCCTGGGTACGATGATTGGCTGGCGTCGTGTCGCCACCACCATCGGTGAAAAAATCGGCAAGAAAGGCATGACCTACGCACAGGGTATGTCGGCCCAGCTCACCTCCGCCGTCTCTATCGGTCTGGCGAGCTATACCGGGATGCCAGTGTCAACCACGCATGTTCTCTCCTCTTCGGTAGCGGGAACAATGATCGTGGACGGCGGCGGATTACAGCGTAAAACTGTGACCAATATCCTGATGGCCTGGGTTCTGACCCTGCCGGCAGCGATTTTCCTCTCCGGAGCGCTGTACTGGGTTGCGCTGCACCTGATTTAATCGGTGACGGGCACAAAAAAAGCGGGCCGTAATGGTCCGCTTTTTTTATGGCTAAATTTCAGTGCCAAATCATCAGGGCGATCAGGCTGACCACCACCAGCCCGCAAAGGGCGCTGGTTAAAACAAAGTGGCGACGGACCCGTTCACAGCGACGAATAAACTCATCGTCATGATGATCGCGATAGCGCTGGGCGTAGATATACCACACCAGGCGCATCTGCTTACTTGGCTGGCCGTGCGAGGTAAAAAAGCCACCGCCGTCCACATATTGATAGAGCAACGGATCGCAACCACGAAGGACAACCAACAGTGCGCGTAGTGATGAGAAGTAACGCGCCATGTTAACCACACAAACGATACACAAAGCCCAAAACAGCGCGACAGTGCTGACCATACCCCCTCCCCGGCGACCACCCACGGAGATAGACTCCAGGGCTGACGCTCCCCGATTTCCGGCCAATGAGTTCTTTGAAGTGTGTACCAGAAGCCGACGTGGATCACAATTCTACATCCGAGCGGCTTATTTAATAGTGTAGGAGATCTGTTAATTATTTCGCCACATCATCGATCTATATCAATGTCGTAACCGACATTTTTTGATGATCTAAACCGTGACCCAGGACAATTGACGACGGGTTTAGAGCGTTATAAGGTAGAAATATCTTCTACAATTAGATCTTTAAGGCCGGGCATCCCCCGCGCAGTGGCACGCAGGACGCGGGACTGACCGCAGCGCGAAAGCAGCGGCTAAATCCAACGGTCATCGACAACTTATGGAAGGAGTAACATCATGGCTTACAAACATATCCTTATCGCGGTCGATCTCTCTCCTGAGAGCAAGGTACTGGTAGACAAAGCAGTATCTATGGCACGCCCCTACAATGCGAAAATCTCCCTGATTCATGTCGATGTAAATTACTCCGACCTCTATACCGGGCTGATCGACGTTAACCTGGGCGATATGCAGAAGCGCATCTCTGAAGAGACCCACAACGCGCTGGCGGAGCTGTCGACTAACGCAGGCTACCCGATTACTGAAACCCTGAGCGGCAGCGGCGATCTGGGCCAGGTGCTGGTGGACGCCATTAAGAAATACGATATGGATCTGGTGGTCTGCGGCCATCATCAGGACTTCTGGAGCAAGCTGATGTCCTCTGCGCGCCAGCTGATCAACACCGTGCACGTTGATATGCTGATTGTTCCGCTGCGCGACGAAGACGACGAGTAAGCGAATATTGCCCGGCAGGCGTCAGCGCCACCGGGCAAAGACTACTCCGGCGTGCCGGGGTAGATATCGAACCGGTGACCTTTGGTCACCACTGCATTCTGCGTGGCAACGTCTGCCAGCGGCGGGGCGTAATCGGGGCGCTTCACTACCACGCGCTTCGTTGCCAGCGTGCGGGCTGGCATCAGCAGGCCATCGGCATCCAGATCCGGCCCTACCAGCGATTGAAAGACCCGCATCTCCTTTTTCACCAGCGCACTCTTCTGCTTGTGCGGAAACATCGGATCGAGATAGACCACCTGCGGTCGCGGAGTGATATCCGTCAGCGACGTCAGGCTTGAGGCATGGATTAATTGCAGACGCTCCCGTAGCCAGGAGCCGATCTCTGCATCGGCATAGCCGCGCGTCAGGCCATCTTCCAGCAGCGCCGCCACCACCGGGTTACGCTCCAGCATCCGCACCCGACAGCCAATGGATGCCAGCACAAAGGCATCCCGGCCTAATCCTGCGGTGGCATCTACCACGTCGGGCAGATAGCTGCCCTTTACCCCTACCGCCTTCGCCACCGCTTCGCCGCGACCGCCGCCAAACTTGCGCCGGTGCGCCATCGCCCCGGAGACAAAATCAACGAAGATGCCACCAAGCTTCGGCTCATCGCGCTTGCGCAGCTCAAGATGCTCCGCCGTCAGCGCCAGCGCCATCGGGTTATCGTCGTCATGCTGCAAGCCAAAGCGGGACGCAAGAAGCGATAAGGCACCGTCTCCGGTGCCTGTTTCATCAATTAAGCAGATTTTCACGCCGTGCTTAGCCCTTGATGCCATAATGCGCCAGCATCGCGTCCAGCTGCGGCTCACGGCCACGGAAGCGTTTGAACAGCTCCATCGGCTCCTCAGAACCACCACGGGTCAGAATATGGTCAAGGAAAGACTGCCCGGTTTCGCGGTTGAAGATCCCCTCTTCTTCGAAGCGGGAGTAGGCATCCGCCGCCAGCACGTCAGCCCACAGGTAGCTGTAGTAGCCTGCCGCATAGCCGCCAGCAAAGATATGGCTGAAGGCGTGCGGGAAGCGTCCCCAGTTTGGACCTGGAATGACCGCCACCTGCGTTTTGATTTCGGCCAGGGTTTCGAGGATTTTCGCCCCCTGCTCCGGGCTGAACTCCGCGTGCAGACGGAAATCGAACAGGCCAAACTCCAGCTGGCGCAGGATAAACAGTGCCGCCTGGTAGTTTTTCGCCGCCAGCATCTTATCCAGCAGAGTTTTCGGCAGCGGCTCGCCGGTCTCGTAGTGACCAGAGATAAACGCCAGCGCGTCCGGCTCCCAGCACCAGTTTTCCATAAATTGGCTCGGCAGCTCTACGGCATCCCATGGTACGCCGCTGATGCCTGCCACGCCAGGTACGGCAATCTGGGTCAGCATATGGTGCAGACCGTGACCGAACTCGTGGAACAGGGTGATCACTTCATCGTGCGTGAACAGCGCCGGTTTGCCGCTCACCGGACGGTTGAAATTACAGGTCAGATAAGCCACCGGCTTTTGCAGCGAGCCGTCAGCTCTCAGCATCTGCCCGACGCAGTCGTCCATCCATGCCCCGCCGCGCTTGTTTTCACGGGCGTAGAGATCGAGGTAGAAGCTGCCGCGCAGTTCGTTGCTCTCGTCATACAGCTCGAAGAAGCGTACGTCCGGATGCCAGACATCGATATCCTTGCGCTCTTTGGCAGTAATACCGTAGATGCGCTTAACCACTTCGAACAGGCCGTTAACGGCTTTGTTCTCCGGGAAATAGGGGCGCAGCTGCTCATCGCTGATACTGTAGAGGTGCTGCTTCTGTTTTTCACTGTAGTAGGCGATATCCCACGGCTGCAGCTCTTCCACGCCAAACTCGGTGCGGGCAAAAGCGCGGAGCTGTTCCAGCTCTTTCTCACCCTGCGGGCGAGCACGTTTTGCCAGATCCATCAGGAAATCCAGCACCTGCTGCGGATGCTCGGCCATCTTGGTGGCGAGGGATTTGTGGGCATAGTTGTCGAAGCCCAGCAGCTGCGCCAGCTCATGACGCAGGGCAAGGATCTCTGCCATTACCGGGCTGTTGTCCCACTTGCCAGCGTTCGGTCCCTGATCGGAGGCGCGGGTGCTGTAGGCGCGGTAAAGCTCTTCGCGCAGAGCCTGGTTATCGCAGTAGGTCATCACCGGCAGATAGCTCGGGATGTCGAGAGTCAGCAACCAGCCCTCTTGCTCTTTGGCCTGCGCCTGCGCCTGGGCCTGAGCCAGCGCGCTCTCTGGCATGCCGGACAGCTCGGACTCATCGGTAATCAGTTTGCTCCAGCCCATGGTGGCGTCGAGCACGTTGTTGCTGTAGGTCGAACCCAGTTCCGAAAGACGGGCGGCGATTTCGCCGTAGCGTTTCTGCTTCTCTTTCGGCAGGCCGATGCCGGACAGCTCAAAGTCACGCAGGGCGTTATCCACGGCTTTCATCTGCGCCAGATCCAGCACGGTATAGGCTTCGCCTTCGCGCAGATTGCGCCAGGCCTGATAAAGCCCTTCGTGCTGACCGACCCAGGTGCTGTATTCAGAGAGCAGCGGCAGGGTCTGCTCGTAGGCTTCACGCAGCTCCGGGCTGTTCTGCACCGAGTTCAGGTGGCTGATTGGGGAGAAGATGCGGCCCAGACGATCGTCCACCTCCGCCAGCGGCTGGCAAAGATTGTCCCAGGTATAGGGTGCGCCCTGGGCCACTACGCGCTCTACCGCTTCGCGGCAATCCTCAAGCGCTTTCGTAACGGCGGGAACCACATGCTCAGGTTTAATCTGGGAAAACGGCGGCAATTCGAAGGGCGTCAGTAATGGATTGGTCATAAGCGCTGTCCTGTAAAAATAATCGCAAGCGCTCGGGAGGCGCTCGTTCCTGTAAGGTCTAGCATGGGGTTTAGTGTAGTTAATTTCAATGCCGTAGGTTGCGCTTTTGCGCCCTGGCAACAGCACCGCTGCGGTAATTTGCCGCAATCTGCGATAAACTATCGGCTATCTGTTTTTACTTCCCAGGATTGTTCCTTCCATGCTCAGTTATCGCCACAGCTTCCACGCCGGCAACCATGCCGACGTCTTAAAACACACCGTTCAGAGCCTGATTATTGAATCGCTGAAAGAGAAGGAGAAACCCTTTCTCTATCTGGACACCCACGCAGGCGCGGGCCGTTATCAGCTGAGCAGCGAGCATGCCGAGCGCACCGGCGAGTACCTGGAAGGCATTGCCCGGATCTGGCAGCAGGACGATCTGCCTGCCGAGCTGGAGCCGTACATCAGCGTCGTTAAACACTTCAATCGTAGCGGCCAGCTGCGCTACTACCCTGGCTCGCCGCTGATCGCCCGCCAGCTGCTGCGCGAGCATGACAGCCTACAGCTTACCGAGCTGCATCCAAGCGACTTTCCGCTGCTGCGCTCAGAGTTCCAGAAAGATGACCGCACTCGCGTCGAGCGCGCCGATGGCTACCAGCAGCTGAAATCCAAGCTGCCGCCGGTGTCACGCCGCGGTCTGATCCTGATTGACCCGCCTTACGAGATCAAAAGCGACTACCAGGCGGTGGTTCAGGGCATCAGCGAAGGTTATAAGCGCTTTGCAACTGGCACCTATGCGCTGTGGTATCCGGTGGTGATGCGCGCGCAGATCAAACGCATGTTAAAAGAGCTGGAAGCCACCGGCATCCGCCGTATTTTGCAGATTGAACTGGCGGTGCGTCCGGACAGTGACCAGCGCGGCATGACCGCCTCCGGCATGATTGTCATCAACCCACCATGGAAGCTGGAGCAGCAGATGAAGAGCGTTCTGCCGTGGCTGCACAGCAAGCTGGTCCCGGCCGGCACTGGCCATACGCTGGTAAACTGGGTCGTACCAGAGTAATCACAGTCATCGGTGGAACCTTCGGGGCATCGCGTTACACTCACAAAAAAATTCACTAAGGAAACGTTATGACTAAGCACTACGACTACATCGCCATTGGCGGCGGAAGCGGCGGTATTGCGTCTATTAATCGTGCGGCCATGTACGGCCAGAAATGCGCTCTGATTGAAGCGAAAGAGCTGGGCGGAACCTGCGTGAACGTAGGCTGCGTGCCGAAAAAAGTGATGTGGCATGCCTCGCAGATTGCCGAAGCGGTAAACCTCTACGGCCCGGACTACGGCTTTGACGCCACCATCAACAACTTTGACTGGCAGCGCCTGGTCGCCAGCCGCACGGCGTACATTGACCGCATCCACAGCTCCTATGAGAACGTGCTGGGTAAAAATAACGTGGACGTGATCCGCGGTTTTGCCCGCTTTGTCGATGCCAAAACCGTTGAGGTCAACGGCGAGACCATCACCGCCGACCATATTCTGATCGCTACCGGCGGGCGTCCGAGCTACCCAAATATTCCCGGTGTTGAGCACGGCATCGACTCCGACGGCTTCTTTGAGCTTACCGCCCTGCCGAAACGCGTTGCGGTTGTTGGCGCGGGCTATATCGCCGTTGAGCTGGCAGGCGTGCTGCACGGACTGGGCGCGGAGACGCACCTGTTTGTGCGTAAGCATGCCCCGCTGCGCAACTTCGATCCGCTGATCGTCGAGACCCTGGTTGAGACAATCATGGCCGACGGTCCGTCGCTGCATACTAACGCCACGCCGAAAGCCGTAGTGAAAAACAGCGATGGCAGCCTGACCCTGGAGCTGGAGGATGGCCGTAGTGAGACCGTGGATTGCCTGATCTGGGCGATCGGCCGCGAACCGGCTAACGACACCTTTAACCTGGACGTTACCGGGGTGAAAACCAACGAAAAGGGTCACATCATCGTTGATAAGTTCCAGAATACCAACGTTCCAGGAATTTATGCGGTAGGTGATAACACCGGTGCGGTTGAGCTGACTCCGGTTGCGGTGGCGGCGGGCCGTCGTCTTTCAGAGCGTCTGTTCAACAATAAGCCGGAAGAGCATCTGGACTACAGCAACATCCCCACCGTGGTCTTTAGCCACCCGCCTATCGGCACCGTCGGCCTGACCGAACCGCAGGCTCGGGAGCAGTACGGCGATGATCAGGTGAAGGTCTACACCTCCTCTTTCACCGCCATGTACACCGCCGTCACCCTGCACCGTCAGGCGTGCCGGATGAAGCTGGTCTGCGTTGGCCCGGAAGAGAAAATCGTCGGCATTCACGGTATCGGCCAGGGCATGGATGAGATCCTGCAGGGCTTCGCCGTCGCACTGAAGATGGGCGCAACGAAGAAAGACTTTGATAACACCGTGGCGATCCACCCTACGGCGGCAGAAGAGTTTGTGACGATGCGTTAATTAATGGAAAACACGCAGAAAATTCTGCGTGTTTTTTACTGAAAAATATTAGGCTGTGCACCAAATTATAAATAATTTTACCCTTACTGCATTTTTACTTATATAGCTTCAGCAAATCTTGGCTCTTTTGCTTGGGCAATAGTTACTTGCTCTGCAGCTTCCTGTTTCTTTTTAAGTAGGGCTAGTGTTTCGTAGTAATGCTGAGCAACAACAGTTTCAACGAAATCAACCTCATTACCAGCAAGTTTATAAACAGCTTTCTTAATATCTTTTAGACTAACGTTGAAAAACTCTTTACGTCTGTTAATCAAGTTTGTACGTTGTCCGTCAAAGTATTGATGTAAGGCGCTTTCAAGCGCTGGAGCATCTTCACTATGAATCATGGCATGAACGTCAAATAAGAACGGTACGGACGCGCTTCCAAGTTCATCGACGCGGTCCTGAGGATCCAGACGGCGTGTCATCCCGATTTTAAATACATTTTCCCCGAAAGAACCAATATTTGAAATCACATAAACGTGACCGCGCTTCGTCTGTTGCGCCATGCTCAGTGCTTTCCGCCCTTTAAGCTCTGCTTCCGTCAATGCTTCTTGCAGAGCATCAATCTTGCTTTGATAAGCCTCGGCTTGCTCCGCTGTCATTTTCGCCATTTTAGCTTCCATCTCTTTTCGCGCCTTATCAAGAGCTTTTTGTGCGCGCATCTCGTCTGCTTCAGCCTCCTTGATTGCACGTTCAATTTCTAATTGAGCTTTTCGTTCCTCTGCCATCTGAGCACGAATTTCACGCTGTTCTTCTTTTTCAGCCTGCTTTTTCATTTTATAGGAGTGAACGAGATCAAGCTCCTCCGTTTTTAATTTAAGATAAGCTGGATTGATATGAATATTATTTACTTCATTTAGCGTATTGATTTTATTGAAAGCGGCATGCATCCGATCAAACATGATTGACCAGTTTTTAAAATTGCAATTTGCAACAGCAGCGTCACACTCGCCATTAAAAGCGCGGGCAGTGAGATTAATAGCCCTGCTCGTCATTTTCTTACCCTCCGCGCGAGAATTGTGTACCGTCCACTCGGTGCCGCACCATATAGCTCCATCACAGCTTTTTACTCGTAGCATAGATTTTTGTTTATCACGATTAATTCTTATAGCTTCTTTAAACTCTTCAGAAGTATCAAAATCAAAATGAGGTTCATATGCTCCCATCTCGGCAAATTCTACGTCCTCACGATATATTGAAATTGCCTTTTCAAGCTCATCATATATTTTTTTCTTTTCGGAATAGGAAAAACGTAATTCCTTTATGTTGTCCTGTAGTGACAAGACATGATTTTTTGTATTGTTCAACAGAACATTAGCTTCTTCTTCCAGAAGGGTAGCTATGTTTTCTGCTTTATCAATAACTCCTTGAGCCTGCCGTTCAGCATCATCTCGAAGCCGTTTAGCTTCTCTTTCAGCGTTACTCAATAAAGTATTAGATTCTCTTTCTAAAAGCGTAGCTGTTGTTTTAGCTTTATCGACAATCTCGTGGGCTTGGTGTTCAGCCTCACCACGAAGGCGTTCAGCTTCATGTTCAGCATCAACAATTACTGCGTATTTCTCGAGCTGCGCTGACTTACTGGCTTCAGAGACTCTGACTGCACGTAACTTTTTCAAAGAAATAAGGATAATTGCAGCGACTATTACTAATAAAGCAATACCTGCAACTGATACATATATTGTGTTCATTATTTAACCATCCGGAAGCGGACTGCAATGCGATTTAGCTGTGTATAAATCAATCAGTCAATAAATAACCAAAATAACCCTTTAATGGAATTATGTCCACATGATTTAAATGGATACATATGACCATAAGCATTATTCAAATATTAGGGCAACGATGAAATCGGGATTCTCGGCATGTGTACTTACAGGAATAGTAGGCCTGATAAGTGCAGCCCCCTAAAGCACTTCCGTTATGCCAGGTGCGGCTGACCCCGTCCACCACTTACGAGCTGGTTAGTCGAGTCTATAAAGGCTATTATAAAGACCAGTTAACCAGTCTTAAAGAGGAACCTATCATGCCACATGCTATTTTGAGTGATACCAGCGCCAGCGTCAGCGAACTTAAAAAAAACCCAATGGCTACGGTTAGTGCTGGCGAGGGTTTTCCAGTCGCGATTCTTAACCGCAACCAGCCAGCGTTCTACTGTGTTCCTGCGGAACTTTATGAAAAAATGCTAGATGCCCTGGACGATCACGAGCTAGTGAAGCTGGTAAACGAACGCAGCAGCCAGCCACTTGTCGATATAGATCTGGATAGCTACCTATGACCTATAGCATTAAGTTCAGGGAAGATGCACAGAAGGAGTGGCTAAAGCTAGACAGATCGCTCCAGCAACAATTCGCAAAAAAGCTGAAAAAATGCTGTGAAAACCCTCATATTCCCTCAGCAAAGCTGAACGGTTTAAAAGACTGCTACAAGATCAAACTACGGGCTTCGGGCTTTCGTTTGGTGTATCAGGTCCTTGATGATGTTCTGATTATTGTCGTCGTCGCCATAGGTAAACGTGAGCGCAGTAACGTTTATAACCTGGCTAGTGCACGGATGAAGTAAACCCGTTTACGGAGCAGTAAAAACCCTTTCGTGCTCTAAACGCCCAGAGTATGATCCCTTTACAACAACAGGATTACGGCTCAGAGGAGAGCAGATGGACTACCGTTGGTTAAACGCCCTGCACATAATGGCGGGCGTGATTTGGCTGGGCGGCATTTTTGTGATGGCAGTGATTGTCGTGGCCTGGTCGCAGAGCCGCAGCGCGGTGGCAAAAGGCAGTAGCGATCCGCTGCTGGAGTATGCCCGTCGCTGGAACCGGTTCGTCACTTCGCCAGCAATGATCCTGCTGTGGGCCTTTGGTATCGCACTGATTTTAAAAGGTGACTGGCTGCTGCCGCTCTGGCTGGGTATTAAGCTGGCGGTGCTGGTGTTCCTCTCAGCGGTGCACGGCATTCTGTCGGGGTCGCTGCGCAGACTAGCAACCGGCGAAACGTCTACCGTGTCCCTGCTGGCACGTAACGCTGCCTGGCTCACCGTGGTAGCCACTATCATCGTTGTGGCCTTAGCAGTGATAAAACCGTTTAGCGGTTAAGCGTTATCTTGATTGCTCTGAAAATGCAGTCTGTTTAGTCAGGCTGCAATCTCTCTATTTTTAATTTAAAAACAAAAAGTTAAGTCGATTTCCTTTACAAATCAGCGTCTTTAATTGTGATCTTGCGCACAGTTTGTACTTCAAACCCCATGCCAAATGACTAAACTTTAAGCTTGAATAACAACCGGGAAAAACCCGATCTTTTTACGACGCCATCCGGAGGTCGCCACTCTATGTTCAACCAGAAACTACAGCTTGCTGAGTCTGTCGAATTCGAGATCGAGGAGAAGATCCGCTACGAGACCGATCCTTGCGAATTAAAACTGGATGAAATGATCGAGGCGGAACCGGAACCGGAGATGATCGAGGGGATGCCCGCGTCTGACGCGCTGACCCCTGCCGATCGCTATCTGGAACTTTTCGAGCAGGTGCAGTCTTCACGCCTCTTTGCCGACAGCAAAACTTTCCCTGACTGTGCGCCGAGGATGGATCCGCTCGATATCCTTATCCGCTACCGTCGAATCAAACGCAGACCTGACTTTGACCTGCGTCAGTTTGTTTCACGACATTTCTGGCTACCGCAGCAGATGGATAGCCAGTATGTCTCTAACCCGGAAAACTCGCTGAAGGAGCACATCGACCAGCTGTGGCCGGTGCTCACCCGCGAGCCGCAGGATCATATTCCCTGGTCGTCGCTGCTGGCGCTGCCGCAGGCCTATATCGTGCCGGGCGGACGCTTTAGCGAAACTTACTATTGGGACTCCTATTTCACCATGCTGGGGCTGGCCGAGAGTGGCCGGAACGATCTGCTGAAGTGTATGGCAGACAATTTCGCATGGATGATTGAAAAATATGGGCATATCCCGAACGGTAACCGTACCTATTATCTGAGCCGCTCCCAGCCGCCGGTGTTCGCGCTGATGGTGGAGCTGTTCGAAGAGGACGGCGTGCGTGGAGCACGTCGCTACTATGAGCACCTGTTGATGGAGTACGCCTTCTGGATGGATGGTTCAGAGTCGCTGAACCTCAACCAGGCCTACCGCCATGCGGTGCGTATGCCAGACGGCTCGCTGCTCAACCGCTACTGGGATGACCGTGATACCCCACGCGATGAGTCCTGGATTGAAGATGTAGAGACGGCGAAGCACTCGGGTCGCCCGCCGAATGAGGTCTATCGCGACCTGCGCGCCGGGGCGGAGTCCGGCTGGGACTACTCCTCACGCTGGCTGCGGGATACCCAGCGTCTGGCCAGCATTCGCACGACGCAGTTTATTCCTATCGACCTGAACGCCTTCCTGTTCAAGCTGGAGAGCACTATCGCTAACCTCTCCGGGCTGAAGGGCGATCGCGAGGGCGAAGCAATGTTCCGCCAGCGCGCCAGCGATCGCCGGGCAGCGGTTAACCGCTACCTATGGGACGAGGAGAAAGGATGCTACCGCGACTACGACTGGCGGCGCGGTGAGCAGGCGCTCTTCTCCGCAGCGAGTATTGTACCGCTCTACGTGGGGATGGTGACCCATGAACAGGCCGATCGGATAGCCGTGGCGGTACGTGAACGCCTGTTAACGCCCGGCGGCATGATGGCTACCGAATACGAGACCGGCGAGCAGTGGGATAAACCCAACGGTTGGGCACCACTGCAGTGGATGGCCATTCAGGGCTTCAAGCTCTACGGCAACGATACGCTGGGGGACGAGATTGCCCACAGCTGGCTTAACACCGTTAACGTTTTCTATCAGCAGCACTATAAGCTGATTGAGAAGTACCATATCGCGGGGGGGACGCCGCGTGAGGGTGGCGGGGGTGAGTATCCGTTACAGGACGGCTTTGGCTGGACTAACGGTGTGGCCCGTCGCCTGATAGGTCTGTATGGGGAGCCGTAGCGCTCCCGGTTCACCCTTACCGAATGACGTTATAAATTGCAGTCTGAATTGCTAGCCACTGGCGGGTACTCTCATCAGGCTGCGTTTTATGACGCATCTTTGCCTGCTCGGTTTCATAGCGCTGCCGCTCAACCACGGCAGAGCTGGTACAGAAAGCGCGCAGGTAATCCTTACGCTGTCCAGTAAGCTTTTCGCCATTTAACATGGCGTGGCCGAGAGTGGTAGTAAAGCGGCGGCAGGGTCGCGGCTCATCCATCTGTAGCTTATAGCGCAGCAGCAGGGTTAATACTTCATCATTGCCCGCCGACAGCGCCTGCTCGGTCCATGAGAGCTTCCAGTCCATCCCCCCTTTTAAGAACAGCTGGGCCACGCGGGTATCATTGCGATCGATTGCCGAACGAAGGTTGCTCTCATCCCAGGTGATGCCCATCCGCGTCAGCTGCATACGCGAGGTGGGCGTATCACGTTCGTTTTCGGTATCGGTCAGCACCTGGGTTTGAGCTGGAGGTTCGCTTACCGCCTGCGCCGACGGCGTGCTGTTTATCATCATAATACCACCGCCGATCATCACCAGTACCATGACGCCCACTGCCCCCCAGAGAATGCCGGAAACAAGGCGCACGCGCTGCTCAGGCGTGCGGACGGCGCGACGCACGGGCCGCTCAATGTCTTCCCGCACCTCAAAAATGTCTCCTCCGGCGCGCGCCTTTTTCACTGCCCGCGTCTTAAACGCCTCCAGCTCGCCCGCATCGGTGGTTAACAGGCTGGCCGGGTTAACAGCGGTGCGGCCCTCGTTGAAAGCGCGCTGAACCGGGGCGGCGATCTGGGGATAGTAGGTGTCCAGCAAATTAAGCTGAATGGCAGAGAGCGGCTGTTGCGCGGTAAGGGTGTTACGGATCTGGCGAATATCGTCGAGAAAGGTTTGCAAGGTCTTGCGCGGGTCGGCAAACAGCGTCAGTACCGAGCTGTCGTTAAACAGCGGGGCGTAGTGGCGTGAGAACTCTTTTTTATCCACCAGCATCACGGCCAGCTCGCTGAACAGCATCCCGCTGAGCACGTCGTTGCGCTCCCCCAACTTTAGCCAACGGCGGACGCGCTCCTGACCAAACTGGGTCTTCAGGTGGTTACGCAACTTGACGCCGTCCGGCCAGGCGGCGTAGACCAGCCCGCTAATCATCTGCTCCAGGGCGCGCAGCTGGGCCAGCCCCTTAAGCTGCGCCTCACCGTTTACCGTCTCCGTTGAGGTGGGGTAGGTCAGCAGGGGCTGCTGCAGGCGGAGATGCTCCAGGGCGGTGACAAAGCGCAGCGCAGCGATCAGCTGGTTTTCGCTGACGTCCTGGCCGCTTTCGTACTGAGGAACCAGCTGCTGTAGATGCCGTAGCTGCAGGGTGAACTGCGTCAGCTCGGCATCGTTGAGCTTCAGCCGCTGCGCTACCGCGCCCCAGCCGCCGAGACCCTGACGGGCATTCTCCAGCTGCTCGAGGAACCAGCGCGGATCCTTGCCTTCACTGACGCGAACGTCCAGAAGTAACAGAATTTCGATAGACGCCTGGCGAATAATTCCAATGCAGGTTTCGAATTGTTCGCGGATCCTGAGCGATGTGCTGTACGTCATTATTTTCCCTTAACCACAATTAGCGAAAGTTAATGCCAGCCGTCTATGTAGTTTAATTTATCTTAAATTCCAGTCAGTTAGATGATAGGCGACTTTTAATTAAATATCAGTGATGCGGTTAATAAAAGACAAAGGGAAATAAAACAGAGCATTCCTTATCCACAGCGGAATTTCCTATGCCAGGCTTAGAAGAGAGGTATCTGAGGCACATGCGAAAGGAGTATCTATGAAGAAAATGTTACTTGCCGCCACGGTGGCCGCCTTATTCACCCTTCCGGCACTGGCCGAAGATTCCCCAGGGCTGAATACGGATAAAGCACCACCGCCGCCACATAAGCTCGACGATGGCTATCGCGGCATTGAAGATGCCCGTACCATGAACATTAAACAGGCGCTAGAGCTGCACGATGGCGGTACTGTCTCTCTGCGTGGGAATCTGATCGCGAAAAAAGGTAACGACATCTATACCTTCCGCGACAAAACGGGCGAGATTGACGTCTATATTCCGATGGCGGTTTTTGCCGAGCGTGAAGTTAGCCCGGATCATCTGGTAGGCATCAGCGGCTCGCTGGATAAGAAACAGAACCCGCCGCGCATTAAAGTGCACCACTTCCAAAAAGAGTAACCGACTTGCCAGGCCGGGCCAGCGCTTGCGCCGCCCGGCATATTTACCTCTATAAGAACATTCCGCCCGAAACCTCTACGCGCTGGGCGTTCATCCAACCCAGCTCATCGCTCAGCAGTGCCGCTATGGCATTGCCGATATCATCCGGCAGGCCGGTGCGCCCCAGCGCCGTTTGCGAGGCGACAAACTGGTTTAGCTGCTCATCATCACGTACCCGCCCGCCACCAAAATCGGTTTCGATAGCTCCCGGAGCAATAATATTTACCGAAATACCCCGCGCCCCTAGCTCTTTTGCCTGGTAGCGGGTTAACACCTCCATCGCTCCCTTCATCGCCGCATAGGCTGCATAGCCCGGCAGGGCGAAGCGTGCCAGCCCGCTTGAGACGTTCAGGATCCGCCCGCCGTTTTTGATAAGCGGTAACAGGTGCTGGGTGAGAAAGAACGGTCCCTTAAAGTGAATGTTCACCAGCTGGTCAAACTGCGCCTCGGTGGTCTCGGTAAAGGCGGCGTTCAGGCCGATTCCGGCGTTGTTTATTAAGTAATCAAAGGTGTCGCGCTGCCATGTCTGTTTTAGCTGCTCCTGCACCTGACGGGTAAAGCTTGCAAAGCTGGCGCTGTCCCCGACGTTGAGCTGCAAAGCCACGGCTTTCGCGCCTTTCAGCTCAATTTCGCGTACCACTTCCTGCGCGTCCTTCTCCTGGCTATTCCACGTCAGGATAATATCTATGCCCTTCTCTGCCAGCTTCAATGCGGCGTTTTTTCCCAGTCCACGGCTACCGCCGGTCACTAATGCAATACGATGCGTCATAAGAAACCTCATTTCTGATGGTGGGGAGATTGAGAAAGAGCTTATTAGGTGGTAGATAAACAATAAAGTCTGCTAAATACGCTTCACTGTTTTATTGATAACAACAATTGGTGGCATGGATGGATAAAATTTACGCAATGCAGCTTTTTGTTCGCGTCGCAGAGCTGGCGAGCTTTTCCCGCGCCGCCGACTCCCTTGGCGTACCCAAGGGGAGCGTCTCGCGTCAGGTGCAGAGCCTGGAAAACCACCTCGGTACTCAGCTGCTGCACCGAACCACCCGTCGGGTTCAGCTTACCCAGGACGGTATGGTCTACTACGAGCGCGCCAGGGATCTGCTCTCTAACCTCGACGAGCTGGACGGCCTGTTTATTCACGATCCCGCCAGCATCAGCGGCAAGCTGCGGGTAGATATGCCGGTGGGGGTAGCGCGCAACCTGGTGATCCCCCGCCTGCCCGCTTTTGTGCAGCAGTATCCCGGTATTGAAATCGAACTCAGCAGCAGCGACCGGCTGGTGGATGTGATCCGCGAAGGCTTTGACTGTGTGGTGCGCGTCGGCACGCTGAAGGATTCCGGATTAATTGCCCGCCCGCTGGGCAGGCTGGCGGTGATTAACTGTGCCAGCCCCGGCTATCTGGAGCGTTTTGGCTACCCGGAGACGCTGGAGGATCTCTCCTCTCACGCGGTGGTTCATTACGCTGTCCACCTTGGCACCCGGCCGCAGGGCTTTGAGCTTTATCAGGACAACACCACGCGCTGGATCAAGACCGGTGGGATCCTGACGGTCAACAGCACCGAGACCTACCATGCGGCATGCCTGGCAGGTCTGGGGATTATCCAGGTGCCGCGCACCGGCGTGCGTGACGCTCTGCGCCAGGGCAAGCTGGTGGAGATCCTGCCCCAATACCGCGCCGCGCCGATGCCGGTCTCGCTGATCTATCCCCATCGCCGCAACCTCTCCCGGCGGGTACACCTGTTTATGGAGTGGCTGGCGAGCGTCATGAAGGATTACGTCGATTCACCCGCTTAGGTGATGAGAGTCTATAATTTGCGTTACATCACGCTAAGCAGAGAAGGAAGCCGTACTGATGACCCCGGAAAATAGCGCCAAGCGACCTGTCCCGCACCTGGACTACGAACCTGTCAAAAAGGTCGATACCACCGACAAGCCTGAGGCCGAGTCAGAGCCGCTGTTAAGCGGCAAAGCTGAGGGCGTCGTGGAGACGGTCACCGAAGCGGCGGAGAAGATCCAGCGCCGCCCGATGGTCGCACACCTGATCCGCGCTACCGAACGCTTCAATGACCGAATGGGCAACCAATTTGGCGCGGCCATCACCTACTTCTCATTCCTGTCGATGATCCCCATCCTGATGGTGTCGTTTGCCGCCGCAGGTTTTGTGCTGGTCTCTCATCCCACGCTTTTACAGGACATTTTTAACAAAATCCTGCTCAACGTTAGCGACCGCACCCTGGCCGATACGCTGCGCAACACGATAAAAACCGCCGTAGAGCAGCGTACCACCGTCGGCATTGTCGGCCTGGCCGTCGCGCTCTACTCAGGGATTAACTGGATGGGCAACCTGCGTGAGGCAATCCGCGCCCAGTCCCGGGACGAGTGGGAGCGCACGCCCCAGGACAGTGAGAAGATCTGGGTGAAATACTTTCGCGACTTTGTGTCGCTGATCGGCCTGCTCATCGCACTGGTGATCACCCTCTCCATCACCTCTATCGCCGGTGCAGCCCAGCAGATGATCATCTCCGCGCTCTATCTGGACTACATCGAGTGGCTCAAACCGGCCTGGCAGCTGATTGGCCTGGCGATCTCCATCTGCGCTAACTTCCTGCTCTTTTTCTGGATCTTCTGGCGGCTGCCGCGCCACCGTCCGCGCAAGAAGGCGTTGATTCGCGGCACGCTGATTGCGGCGGTCGGCTTTGAGGTGATTAAGATCATCATGACCTGGACCCTGCCTTCGTTGGTAACCTCTCCGTCAGGGGCGGCGTTTGGCTCGGTGCTCGGTATCATGGCCTTCTTCTACTTCTTTGCCCGCCTGACCCTGTTCTGCGCCGCGTGGATTGCTACGGCCCAGTATAAAGACGACGTGAAAATGCCGGGGAAAGAGACCCTTTAACCTTACTATTGGGCTGAATCAAAACGCAAAGTTTCAGCCCAATTCCCCATTTCAGCATGAAAAACCAGTCCGTAACTTTTATTTAACCAAAAACTGGTTTTATATTCTAATATTCAATTTCTGTGAAGCATTTCATAGATGTGAAAACTCAGGCGCAAAAATTATTCACTTTTTGCCGTTTTTATCGCCTTCCGGCCGCCTTGTTACAGATTGAAATGTCGCTTTTGCTGTGCGTAATATGATCCTTCGTTCGCCAAAAATAAGAAATTTCTATGCAAGCTACAGCCACAACGCTCGATCACGAACAGGAAAGCCCCCCGGTCAACTCGCGTAATAAAGTTGTCGTCGCCTCGCTGATTGGTACAGCGATTGAGTTTTTCGACTTCTATATCTATGCCACCGCGGCGGTCATCGTCTTTCCGCATATCTTCTTCCCGCAGGGTGACCCGACGGCGGCCACGCTACAGTCGCTGGCGACCTTCGCTATCGCCTTTGTGGCGCGTCCGATCGGCTCTGCGGTGTTTGGACACTTTGGCGATCGCGTCGGGCGTAAAGCTACGCTGGTAGCGTCCCTGCTGACGATGGGGATCTCTACGGTGCTGATCGGCCTGCTGCCGAGCTACGCCACCATCGGTATTTTTGCTCCCCTGCTGCTGGCGCTGGCGCGCTTTGGTCAGGGTCTGGGTCTTGGCGGTGAGTGGGGCGGCGCGGCGCTGCTGGCAACCGAGAACGCCCCGGCACGCAAGCGGGCGCTGTACGGCTCATTCCCGCAGCTGGGTGCGCCAATCGGCTTCTTCTTTGCTAACGGCACCTTCCTGCTGCTGTCGTGGCTGCTGACCGACGAGCAGTTTATGGAGTGGGGCTGGCGTGTGCCGTTTATCTTCTCCGCCGTGCTGGTGCTGATTGGCCTCTACGTGCGCGTCTCCCTGCATGAGTCCCCGGTGTTCGCCAAAGTGGCCGCTGCTAAAAAGCAGGTGAAGATCCCGCTGGGTACGCTGCTGACCAAACACGTCCGCGTAACCGTACTGGGCACCTTTATTATGCTGGCGACCTACACGCTGTTCTACATTATGACCGTCTACTCTATGACCTACAGCACGGCTCCCGCGCCGGCTGGCCTTGGGTTGCCGCGTAATGAAGTCCTGTGGATGCTGATGCTGGCGGTGATTGGTTTTGGCGTAATGGTGCCGATTGCTGGCCTGCTGGCGGACGCTTACGGTCGACGCAAGAGTATGATCGTTATCACCTCGCTGATCATTATCTTTGCCCTGTTTGTCTTCCAGCCGCTGCTGGGTTCCGGTAACCAGGCGCTGGTGATGGCCTATCTGCTGATCGGCCTGAGCCTGATGGGACTGACCTTTGGCCCGATGGGCGCGCTGCTGCCGGAGCTGTTCCCGACCGAAGTGCGTTATACCGGCGCATCGTTCTCCTATAACGTCTCGTCCATCCTGGGCGCGTCGGTTGCACCGTACATTGCCGCCTGGCTGACCGCCAGCTACGGCCTGTTCTACGTGGGCGTCTACCTGGCAGCGATGGCAGCCCTGACGCTGATTGCCCTGATTCTGACCCACGAAACCAAGAATCAGTCTCTGTAAGCATAAAAAAGCCCGGTAGCGTTAGCGCTTACCGGGCCTTGCACTCTTGACCAATTCCTTCAGAACCGCCAGTTCAGGCTCACCACAAATACCGAAGGGAAAATGATCCCTGACTCCACACCAAAGTGATTTGTAAAATTATACTGAACCGCATGATAAATATAGGGTGCGAAACCCACCCCGGTGATGTTTTTAAATGAGTGATAGATACCCTCATCGCCGCATTTACTAAATTCATCAAAAAAAAATTCGCCGGTATAACCGTAAATACCTTTAAATACAATATTATCCTTCTCCGCCCAGTCTTTTCTGACGCCAAGAGAAAGACAACGATCGCCGTAGCTGTTTCTCATTGTCCCAACGAGCAAACTATAATCGGGGTGGTCAGGGAGTCTCTTTTCGACTGAATAAAATTCGTTATCAAATTTCTCCGTGTATTGGCCGTGATTCCCAAGTAGATGATAAACAAACGAGCCGGTATTAAAAGCAAGGGTATCTTCGGCCTGTGCAAAAGTTGTGGCCACCAGGAGAGTTGTTGCAGAAAAGTTTAAATAGTTAAGGCGTGGAGACATTGTGAAGCAATATGTTGAGGTAATTTTATATTAGAGTAGCAGCTAGGGAGTTAACCAATCCAGTACGGCTGCCATCCACTACGCCAGGGATTATGAAACTGAGACTGTTCTTACCACTGCTACACGCTATCAAGTGAAAATATTAAAAGCCCGGTAAGCGCTAACGCCACCGGGCTTTTTTTATCCTGCTTTCCTGCTTACTTCTTCATTTGGGACAAAATGTTCCGGCACTGGTTCTCCTGGCCTTCCGACGGTGAGATGAGCGCTAAGAGCGCCGCTGCCGGGGTCACCAGCGTTGCCAGCGCTGCCGCCACCGCGCCGCGCGCAATCAGCGGACCTGCCTTCACGCCCGCCTGCGGGTTCTTGAAGGTGCCGCGTACGTAGAGCGGCGAGCGCAGGGTGACGATACGAATCCCCTTACTCTCCGGGTTGATGGTGAGATCAAGCTGCTCTGAGGCAAAGCTGGCGGTACCGGTGACGTTGATGATTGCGTTCTCGGTATCGAAAGCGAAGATCTGCGGGCGCGCTACGCCGTTAACCAGGTTCAGGTTAGCGGCGGCGCAGTTTACGCGCACCTCATCGTCACCGAAAATCTGCCCGACGATAAAGTTCCCGACGTTGAGTCCGAGGATCTCCATCAGGTTACGGCTGACCACCCCGTCGTTCATCAGTAGCTTCAGGTCGCCATTGCTTGAGCCAAGCAGCGCGGCAATGGAGTTACCCGTCCCGCGAAGATCCGCATCACCGTTCATTTCCCCGATGGTCTTCTGCATCAGCTCCACGTCCGGCATCAGCTCTTTCAGCTTCAGTCGGCGGGCCTGAATATCCGCCCGGCCCTGCATCGGCTTCTTATCCCCTTCAAGGTGAATATTAGAGGAGATGGTCCCGCCGGCCAGGCCAAACTTCAGCGGCTGAAGGCGCAGGTCGGCGTTCTTCAGGATGATATGGGTTGAGAGATCGCTAATCGGCAGGGAGCTGCCGTGCTCGATACGCCGCCCTTTAAAGCGCACGTCGGCATCCATCGTATCCCACTTGTCAGTTTCGAAGCGATCGTAGGGCAGCACTTTGCCTGCGGGCTGATTGGTCTTCTCGCCCTTTTTCTCCTCAGACTGCTTCGACTTCTCAGCCCCCTTTCCGGAATCAACGCCAATCAGTGGGCCTAAATCCGCCAGCCGCAGCTGACGCGACTCGAGGTCGCCCTCCAGCTTAGGCCGGGGTTTGCCCGTGGTGTAGGTCAGGGAGCCATGAATATCGCTATCCCCGATGCGACCGTTAAAACCGCGGTAGTCATAGACGGAGGATTTTTCGGCATCGATTTTCGCCACCAGCCGACCGTCGGTCTCAAACGGCGGCGTATCCGGCAGCAGCACGCCGGTCAGATCGTACAGCTCACCCAGCGAGTTACCGGCAAACTTCAGCTTAAGATCGACCCCGCCCATCTTCATCGGGTCGCTCACCGTGCCGGAGAAGGCCACGCGGGTGTTACCGGAGCGGAAATCAGCCTGCACCGGGAATGGCGTGCCTTCGCTGCGTAGCGCCAGCATGCCGCCAATTTTACCCGTGCCGGTCACCTGCTGGCCGTTGTAGCGCCCCTGCGCCTTCAGGCCAAACACGTAGTCGCCGACCTTGGTATTCTTCTCTTTATCGCTACCCGTTACTTCGCTAAACGGCAGCGGCTTGCCGAGGGGATCGATCAGGATCTCAACGTCGGCTTTGCTGACCTTGTCATCGATTGCCACACGGCCCTGATCGAACAGAATATTGTCCAGACGGAAGGACCAGGCCGAAGGCGGTGCGTCCTCCTCTTTTGGCTCATCGCTGCTCGCCAGGTTGAAAGTCCAGTTGTTAGTCTTCTCTGACAGGCGGATCAGCCGCGCATCCGGTTTCTCAAACTTCACCCACGGCAGATAGACGGTCTTCGTCAGCAGCGCCAGCGGTGCCAGCGTGGCCTCAACCCGGGGCAGGTGTACCATGGTGATCTCAGGAATATCGGGCGGATTGCCGAGGATCACATCCTCGGCATGCACGTGCGGCCACGGCACCCAGCTACGCCAGCCGGTCTCCTGCTGCTGCCGCTCCCAGACAACGCCTAAATCGCCGCGTATCGTAAAGGGACGATTCAGCTCGGTGGAGACCTTCTCATTGATAGTCGGTTTAAGACGGTTCCAGTCAAAGGTCGCGATAATGATGATGGCCACCACTATCAGCAACAAAAGCGTTCCCAGGACGGCAATGATTGCCTTGCTTGTTCTTGTCATGCTTGCATCCTTCCATTCTTGCCTTGCCTGTCATAAAGATAGCTGAGCCTGAGGGAAAGGAGTGCAACCTGATGTTATAGAGCGAGAATAACGCTTTCGAGGTTTGCCAGCGGTACGGGACGAGAGAGGAAATATCCTTGCGCGGCAAAGGCCGGAGACGCCTGTACGTCACGCCACTCCTCCAGCGTCTCTACGCCTTCGACAATCACGCCCTGGCAGTAACGATTCATCAGCTGCAGCAGTAGCGTAAACAGGTTTTGCCCTTCTGGCGTCTTGCGCAGCATGATGAACAGTTCGCGGGCCACCTTGATGTAGTCGTAGCGCACTTCGCTCAGGGCGGAGAAGTTCGCCATCCCGGTTCCAAAGTCGTCCAGCCACAGCGGGCCAATTTCACAGATCGAGGCGAAGGAAGAGTCCTGCGGCAGGCGGATATGTTCAACTAATTCGAAGCGCAGCCACGGTAGCGTCTCAACCAGCGCCATCATTTTCGGGTTCTGGCGCATCGACAGCAGCGTCGGGCCATCGACGTTGACCGACGCCAGCACGTTATTCTTCACAAAGAAGTCGCTTTGCAGGGCGAGCAGGTTGATCTGCTCCAGCATGACGTCCAGACGCTGACGCACCGCCACCTCCGCAAAGTAGCGGTCGGGCGCAATACGCTGCGATGGATTATCCGGGTGCGTAACGATAGTTAATACTTCGATTGCCATCAGACTGCCATCTACGCGATAGATGGGCTGGTAGGTATAGGCACGTTCACATTGCAGCCAGTAGCGTCGCTCTTCCAGGCTTTCGATGCTCGCCTCCGGAATGCTTAGCCGCTGGATAACCTGCTTCAACTTCATTGTCAGATGTCCTGTAATAGAGTGAGTGACCTGGCGGAACTCGTCCATGAGTTATCGGCGCGGCGGGTGAGAACTTTATGTTCAATCGGACAGCAAAATAAAAATCTGCAGCTGGAATCTGCGCTTAACACGCGCCAGCTCAAAAATTTATTGGAACGTTGTTTTAATATGATTGACCACGCAGCACGCGCAACGCACACTAACCCTAATATTTATCCGACTCAGGTTGATGACTATGTCCAGGAAAATTGCCGTCATTGGCGAATGCATGATTGAGCTGTCACAGAAAGGCACAGAGGTGAACCGTGGCTTTGGTGGCGATACCTTAAATACCTCCGTTTACGTTGCCCGCCAGGTCGATCCGGCTGCGCTGTCGGTACACTACGTTACGGCGCTGGGGACGGATAATTTTAGCCAGCAGATGCTGGATGCCTGGCAGAGCGAAAGCGTCGATACCTCCCTCACCCAGCGCATGGAGAACCGCCTGCCGGGTCTCTACTACATCGAGACCGACAGCACCGGCGAGCGCACCTTCTACTACTGGCGCAACGAGGCCGCGGCTAAATTCTGGCTGGAGAGCGAGCAGTCTGCCGCCATCTGCGAAGAGCTGGCCACCTTTGACTATCTCTATCTCAGCGGCATTAGCCTGGCCATTCTCAGCCCGGCCAGCCGCGATAAGCTGCTCTCCCTGCTGCGCGAATGCCGCGCCAACGGCGGCAAGGTGATTTTCGATAACAACTACCGTCCGCGCCTGTGGGCCAGCAAAGAGGAGACCCAGCAAGTCTACCAGCAGATGCTGACCTGCACCGATATCGCCTTCCTGACCCTCGACGACGAGGATGCACTGTGGGGTGAGAAGCCAGTGGAAGAGGTGATTGCCCGTACCCAGGCCGCTGGCGTTAGCGAAGTGGTGGTGAAACGCGGCGCGGACTCCTGCCTGGTGGCGATTGCCGGTGAAGCGGTGATTGATGTGCCGGCGGTGAAGCTGCCCAAAGAGAAGGTGATTGATACCACTGCAGCAGGCGACTCTTTTAGCGCGGGCTACCTGGCCGTGCGCCTGACCGGCGGCGATGCCGAAGCAGCGGCGCAGCGCGGCCACCTGACCGCCAGCACCGTAATTCAGTATCGTGGGGCAATTATCCCTCGCGAAGCAATGCCGAACTAATCGATCGGCTTTTCCGGCCCCTGCCGCGGGCAGCGGGCCGGATTACACTGCACAATTACTGCTGAACAGGCGGAATATCCGTCACGTCCTGATGCACGTCATCGCTGACAGGCACAAGGGCTGAGGTCTCGGTATTCATCACCTCGTCCCAGGTCGCCTGCAACTCCTTCATATTAAACTCCGGCTCGCCTTTCGGCTGCAGCAGCACCAGCGACTGATCCTGGGTTAGCTGCTGACGCAGGCTCTGGTTAAGCATGTCCGTAGTCAGGCTATTCAGGAAGTTCTGCCGTAGCTTCTGGTACTGCTCAGGGGCAATATCGACCACCTGATTTTGCAGAGAGCGCATACGCTGGCTGATCAGCACGTCGGTATCGGTGCGGGCATAGGTGGTAAAGAGCCTTTGCAGTTCCAGCTTCTTCTGGGCAATCAGGGCGTTGAACTCATCCTCTGACAGGCCATTGTCGCGTACCTTTTTCAGCTCGCGGGCGATCATAGCAAGGTTAGCGCTGAGCTTATCGGGTGCAGAGTCAACGTTAATCGCGCACTGCGCGCGCTGGAACAGCACCCGGCAGTCGAAGCCGAGGCCAATATCTTTGGCGTTATTTTTGGTCAGCGTCTGCTGAAGATGCCAGAATAGCGCCTCGCGAGCGACGTCTGCTCGCCAGTAACGCTCCAGTGCGGCGGATTCACGAATGGGTTGCCACGGCACATCCCACATCAGGGAGAGTCTGTCCTGGCGTACGGAGTCGGTCATGATGCTCACCGGCTCACGCGGAAGCGGAGAGAGCGTTGGTACCGGGGCGGGCGTCTCGCGTTTTCCCTTTAGCTCGCCAAAGGTTTTATTGATCTGCTCCCCGACGGTGCGGCTGTCGATATTGCCCACCACAATCAGCGTCATGGCGTCCGGCGTATACCACTTCTGGTAGAACGCCTTCAGCTGAGCCGGGTCTACCGGCTTCTTCAGCGGCGAGGCGGGATCGTGTCCCAGCAGGGTGGAGCCTTTCAGGCGGTAGCGCCACCAGTTATCTTTGGTTTCCAGCGGCCAGGTTGCCACCATATCGTTGCTATTCAGAGCGTGGTTTACCGTCTCCGGGGTCACGGTGAGCTTGCCCGTAATATCAGAGAGATAGACCAGCGCCTCTTTCAGTAGATCGCTGCGGTTATTGGGCAGGCTGAGGCTAAACAGCGTGTAATCGTAGGAGACCAGCGCCGGGGGCAGCGGACGCTTGGGATCGATGCCCTGCTGCCAGAGCGCGCGCACCTGAGCAGGCTCAAGGCTGCCGCTGTGGGACAACGCAATACGTGGAATAAAATGGCTATAGCCGCTTTGCTGCGTACTTTCGGTCAGCGAGCCGGTATTCACCAGCAGGCGGATCTCAACCCTGTCGCTGGGGCGCTGCGGCGTACTTAACACCTGCCACTGAAAGCCGTTCGTCAGTGTCCCCTGTTGCCATGCCGGGTCGGGCTGGAGCGCATCTGCCTGCACGTAACTGGCTGCCATCATCAGCAAACCACCAGTTATGAGTCGAATTTTTGTGCCCTGCATGTAAACCCCTGATCAACATTCCTGGTTAAAAGACCGCCTATCCTGCAGGCAGCCTAAAATGAAGTTTTAACACTCCGTGTTAGACAGCCAAAAAAACAAAACGTCACACCGGGAAGTGAAAAAAATAGGGGGTAATTATGCGCAGGTGCCCGTGCCCCTACAAGGGACAACGGGCATAAGTGGGTAGATTAAGAGGAAATTTCGCCCGTTTTGCCGTCTGGCGCACGGTTATTAAGGGTATTTTTCAACTGCTTATGGTCCAGCTCTTTCACCCATTTTGCCACTACGATAGTCGCTACGCCGTTACCAATCAGGTTGGTCAGTGCCCGTGCCTCGGACATAAAGCGGTCGATACCGAGGATCAGTGCCAGCCCGGCAACCGGCAGATGCCCTACCGCGGAGAGTGTGGCCGCCAGCACGATAAAGCCGCTGCCGGTCACCCCAGCCGCCCCTTTCGAAGAGAGCAGCAGCACCACCAGCAACGTGATCTGATGGACAATATCCATATGGCTGTTGGTGGCCTGGGCGATAAATACCGCCGCCATCGTCAGGTAGATAGAGGTGCCGTCGAGGTTAAAGGAGTAGCCGGTGGGGATCACCAGCCCAACCACGGACTTACGGCAGCCGAGCTTCTCCATCTTATCGAGCATCCGCGGCAGCGCCGATTCAGAGGACGAGGTGCCCAGCACGATCAGCAGCTCTTCGCGAATGTAGCGGATAAACTTGAAGATGCTGAAGCCGGTGGCGCGGGCGATGCTGCCGAGCACCACCACGATAAACAGAATGCAGGTGGCGTAGAAGCAGATGATCAGCTGTCCGAGCTGCACGAGGGTGCCCACGCCATACTTACCGATGGTAAAGGCCATGGCCCCAAACGCGCCGATGGGGGCGAGGCGCATAATCATGTTGATGATGCCGAAGATAACCAGCGAGAAGCTCTCGATTACGTTAAAGATCAGCTGCCCCTTGTGGCCAAGGCGATGAAGCGCAAAGCCAAACAGGACGGCAAACAGCAGCACCTGCAGAATATTGCCGCTGGCAAACGCACCGATGACGCTGGCGGGGATCACATCCATCAGGAAGGCGACAATGCCCTGCTGCTCTGCCTGGGCAGCGTAGACTGCCACCGCTTTGGCATCCAGGGTCGCGACATCAACGTTCATCCCCGCGCCCGGCTGTACCACGTTAACAATAATCAGGCCGATGATCAGCGCCAGGGTGCTGACCACTTCAAAATAGAGCAGCGCCACCGCACCGGTGCGGCCCACCGCTTTCATGCTTTCCATGCCTGCGATGCCGGTCACGACGGTGCAGAAGATCACCGGGGCGATAATCATTTTAATCAGCTTTACGAAAGCGTCGCCAAGCGGCTTCATCTGTTCGCCAATTTCAGGATAGAAGTGGCCAAGCAGGATGCCGATCGCGATGGCGGTCAGCACCTGAAAGTAGAGGCTTTTGAAGAGTGAGGTTTTCATAGGGTGTCCTTGAATTAAAAACCACAGGCATTGTAGGGTTGGTTCGCCTGCGGTCTTAAAATAACACCCGAACAACATCGCAGAAATAAACTTACTTCAAATTTGAAACAGAAATGTTAAAAAATTTGAGCCAGCTCGCACAAGTGAGTACGGGTTCTACGCGCTGCCATCAGCCAGACGGGGAAGATTTAGCTGCTCAAACGCCTCCGGTGCCACCGCGCGGCCAAAGAGGTAACCCTGGGCCATCTCTACCCCCGCCTCCTGCAGCCAGGCGCGCTGCGTCTCGGTCTCGACGCCTTCAGCAATGATATTGAGATCGAGGCTGCGGGCCATATGAATTATCGACGAGACCATGCTGCTGTCCTCCGGTAGCCCTTCGACAAAAATCTTATCGATTTTCAGCACGTCCACCGGCAGCGACTTCATGTGCTGGAGCTGGCGCAGGCCCGCGTAGCCCATGCCGAAATCATCCAGCGCTATACGTACCCCGGCGTTGCGCAGCGGGCGCAGGATTGCCACCGCCGCGTGCGGATCGTCAATGCGGCGGCTTTCGGTCACCTCGAGGATCAGCGTGCCGGGCGCAATACGGTAGCGCTCCAGCAGCGCAAGCAGATCCCGCACCATATCCTCGTGCATCAGCTGGAGTGCTGAGAGGTTAACCGACAGCGGCAGCATAATGCCCCGCGCCTGCCAGGCCGCGAGCAGGCGGCAGGACTCTTCCAGTACCCAGTGACCGACGACAATCATCAGCCCGCAGGATTCAATACTGTCGATAAGCCCCTCCGGCAGCTCCCAGCTGCCGTCCGGCTGCTGCTGACGCAGCAACGCCTCGGCGCTCACCACCTCACTGGTAGCAAGGTTGACCTGCGGCTGTAGCCAGATAGCAAACTGATGGTTATCCAGCGCGTTTAGGATATCGCTCTCTTCCGTCAGCCGCTTCTGCGCCGTCGCCATCTGCTCCGGGTCGAAGAACTGGATCTGATTTTTGCCTTTGCGGCGGGCGGAGAGCGCCGCTGAGATAGCCCGGCGGTAGAGCTGCTCTGCCGTCACATCGCCGTAGAACATGGCGATGCCAATGCTGGCGCTCGGACGCAGCTGAATACCCTGCACCGGCAGACGTTCATTGATAACAGTGAGCACTTGCTGACCCAGCGTAATAGCGTGCCACGGCTCGCTGGCGCCGTTACCAATGATGGCAAAGGTATCGGTACTCACCTGCGCCAGCACCATGCGCGGGGCTAGCACCGATTTTATCTTCTCTACCAGCGTCAGAAGCAGTACTTCGCGCTGGCTCTCTTTCAGCACGCCCGCCGTGTCCTGTAGGGTTTCACAGGCGATAACCATCAGCGCGGTGGTTTTTTGCCGGGCGACGGTCTGCTCCAGCAGCGCCATCATAAAAGCTTTATTCGGCAGCTCGGAGATGGGGAAGCGTGTCACCTGGCTGTTCAACTCTTCATGCTGGCGCAGCACCATCTGCTGGTTGCGGTTGTAGCCGCGCACCAGCATGCCAAGCTCATCGTCATGATGGTGGCGGGGCAGCGCCAGCTGGTGCCCCAGCTGATCCTGCGGTGAGAGGTCGTTTAGCTCGCGGGCGATCTTGCGCAGCGGGCGGATAATCAGCCGGCTGATGCACCAGGTCAGCGCCACGGTCATGATCAGCACTAAAAGTAAGTAAGTAGTGACTAACGTTGCAACGGTGCTCATCACGAACTTATACATGCGGAAAGAGTCCGCCTGTAGCACCAGATAGGCCAGCGGCTGGGGGTTGGCTGGGCGTTCAAGAGAGTAGATCGGCAGCGAGATTTGTACTGGCAGCTCAAAGAGCCGGGTAATAGTCACCGGCACCGGTCGCTCGGGGATAAAGCTCATGCGCAGAGCCTGGAATTGATTCGGCAGAACCACATCCGCCCGACTGACTACGCCCGCGGGCTGGATACGTTTGAGGATAGCCTCCGCGTCGGCAATGTCGCCCTTCAAAATAGCGGCAGAGAGCGGCTCACGCACCGAGCGCGCAATACTCTCCAGCTGCGTGCCGGTGTTGTAGCGGTTCTGCTGCACAAAATGGAACAGCAAAATGACGCAAAACAGGAAAATAAACACCATGGCGACGATCGAGACCATCGCCATCTGTTTAATGGTTAACGAACGGCTAACGCGCAAATTGACTCTCCAAATACTCCGTGTCCGCAAAAGTAACCGACGGCTACCTGCCTGCTGTCAGAGTATACTCGATTCTGACAGCAGATTAAGACTGCGATAGAGAGCCTTGCGTATTACCAGTCGGCGTAAGGCGTCAGCACCTGTGGCGGCGAGTCCATATCGCCCTGCCAGCCCGCCTGCGAGTAGCGGACATAGAGCATGCCGTGGCTCGGGGTATAATCCTCCGCCTGCTGAATATCGATGGCGGCGCCAACGGACCAGTTGGAGGTAATACGGCGCTCAATCAGGGCGCGTGCCGTATAGCCAAAGCCGTTGCTTTTCGATCCAGGATCGTTAGGTTCGCTGGCCCGCGCACGATAATCTTCTGGTATAAGGTTAAGTAACGGGTAGCGATCCTGGGTACTGGTTGCCGAGTGCGACCAGGAGACCGAACCGCCCAGCTCCCACGACCAGTTCTCCGTCCTTTCACGCCACGTTACCGGCACGGCAAACGAGAGATATTTCTGCGGGCTGTAGTAGCCCCCCTGGCCCAGGGTATAGCCGCTAAGATCTTTATCGTAGTGCCAGAGCATGTTGTTGAGGCCGACGGTGACGCGGCGGTTATCTTCGTTAACCAGCTTGTAGTAGTAGCCGGTCATCCAGCGCACGCGCCAGTTGTCATCCACGTTCTTACCGGTGAGCGCGTCGGCGCTCAGGCTCGCCCAGACGCCGTGCGCTTCGCCCTGGTCATAGCTCAGGCTCACGCCGCCGCCGGTGGATCGAACGCCACCCCAGGTCTTGCCGGTGCCGCCGCGATCGTTGCCATTCTCGTTATTCGGATCGTCCGGATCGTGATAGTAGCTGGAGGCGTCCTTCTGACCGCCGAAGGCCAGCAGGGAGCTGGAGATCGGGCGACGATGCACGTCCAGCGTATAGCCTATTGGGCCGAGATCGTTGCTGTAGCTCAGGCCGCCGACGATATCCACTACCCGGAAGCCCATGGGCGTGGTGCCGATGTCCCCTTCCCAGGTGTCGTTGCGCCAGCCAACCGCAATGCTCGCCCCGCCGTCGGACTGGCTCTTGTCGCCGTTGACGCAGTTGAGCTGGCCGCAGGTCCCCCAGTTGGGATCGTACAGACCGTCTTCGTCGGTGGCGAAGGAGCCGACATTCATATTGACCACGTCGGTACGGAAGAACATCCGGCCATCAGCCAGAGGCGCATCGGCCTGCAGCATGGTGGTGTTGGCTTTCAGATCGGAGTAGCCGCCGGTACCGCTGGATCCCCAATAGTCATGCACCAGGGTGACGTTGAGATCCTGCTGGCGATAGAGATCGGCGGCATCGCTGCGCAGGCCGCGCTTCAGCCAGTCATCGCTGGCATCATTACGCGTCTGGCGGGTAAAGGTGTCGTTATCCTGAGCGGGCGTCGGCGCAATACCTGCCGCCACCATCGCCTGTTTGTAGCTCTCCAACGCAGGCTGCGGCTGACCGTTGGCCTGCTGGAAGCGGCCATAGTCACGCAGCACCAGGGCGCTATCCTGCGATGGCGGCAACGCCTTCGCCTCGGGCACAATGGTGTCGTAGGTGCGCTGGGCCAGAACCCTGTCACCCAGCTGCGACCGCACCAGCGCCATCCGGCGCTGCATGTTGATGGACGGTGGCTCGGCTTGCGGCATCTCGTTCAGCGTCGCCAGCTGCTGGCGCGCCGCAAGCGGGTTACCCTCGGCAATTGCCACCTCCACCAGGCTCAGGCGAGCGTCGGCGTTGGCCGGTTCACGCGTCAGCACGGTCTCATATCCGGTGCGGGCAGTCGCGTAATCCCCGCGCTGCTGCGCCCAGTCCGCAAGGGTCAGGTCAATTCGCGTGGAGGCAGGCTGCTGCTTAAGCAGCGCTTCGGCTTCCGGCTCCTGGCCGCTGTCGCGCAGGCGGTTAGCGGTCTCCAGCAGCTGGTTGCCTTCAAGGCGGCTCGCCAGCTCCTGCATATTGCTGTCCCATTTGCTGCGCGGCAGGGTGTTGAGGTGCGCCAGCGCGGCGCGATCCTGGTCGTTGCCGGAGAGATAGAGGCTGTAAGCATAAATCTGGGTTGGATCGTTAGGCTGGCGACGAACCAGATCGCGCATCTGCGCGTCGGCCTCGGCGTGTTTCCCGGCGCTCCAGAGATCACGGGAGAGGCGGTAGGCGATCCAGACGCTGTCCGGATCGGCAGCCAGGCGACGGCGCTGAACGTCAGCCGCCTGCGCCCAGCGACCCTGGTTCTCCAGCGTTTCGGCCTGCTGTGCCAGCCGATCGTTGGCGATGCTGCGCTCAATGTCATCCACGCTGCGGCGCTGGCTGGCAGAGAGGGAAGCAATCCAGGCGGACGCTTTTTCCGGTGACTGCTCGCGATAAATATTGGCCAGCCCGCGTACCGCGTTGCTGTTGCTGCTGTCCATGCGCAGCGCCTGCTGGTAGTAGCGTTCGCCAGCGGCGATGTCCTTGCGGGCAACGGCAGCGTCCCCCAGCCCCAGCACGGCGTAGCTGTCGGTGTTATCCACCGCTCGCGCCTGCTGATAAAGCCGTTCTGCCTGGGCAGGATTATTGGCCTTCAGCGCGGCGTCGCCCTGCTGGATCAGCAGCCAGTAGCGGTTGGTTTGCAGGAGGCTATCCCACTTGCTTCGGTTGCTGCTCTGCGGCGCAAGAGCGATAGCTCTCTCTAGCAGAGGAACCGCACGGGCGCGATCGCCCTTTTGCGAGTAAGCCTGGCCGAGCGCGCCGGTGGTTTCACCGTCACTCTGGTCGGCGCTCAGCGCCTGCTGGAGCGGGGCGATAGCCTGCCCGCCCTGCCCGGCGTCAACCGCGGCCAGCCCGCGCGAACGGGCGCGGAACGCCGGATCGGCCAGCTGCTGCTGCTGTTTCGCCAGCGTCGCCCGGGCCGTGTCCACCGTATCGCCGCTGCTGAACTCGTTTAAAAACTGTTGTAGCGCCTGCACGCTGGCATCACTCACCGGCATAGCTTGAATCTGTTGATACCAGATAGCCGCCGCCGCTTCGCGAGTTGTTCCCGACTTTGCCATCTGGCGCAGGACGGTGTAACCCTCGTCACCGCGCCCGCTGGCAAACAGCAGCTGCGCCAGCGAATTTTGCAGCTGAGGATTGCCTGGATAGCGGGCGTTGGCGCTCTTCATCTGAGTAATGGCCTGACTGCGCCGCTCGGGTACTTTCGCGACCAGCGTCCAATACTCGGCAGCAAGATCGCTATCCGGTGGATTGCCCTGCAACAGTTTGTCATAGGCCGCGATGGCCTCCGCCGTATGGCCCGTGGTTGCCAGCAGCCGCGCCTCCTGCAACCCCTGTCGTCCCTGGGCGGTAGAGAGCGCCATGGTGCTCTGTGCTTCCCGGTACGCCGCTGAGCTGGGGGCGAGCTGCGCTAATCTATCAAGTTGCTGCTGCGCGCCTGCGGTATCGCCCTGGCGCAGCAGATAGCGCTGGCGGGCGGCAATCACCTCGGGGTTATTGGGATCGATAAGCTCCAGCCGGTAAAGAGACTGGCGGACCAGATCCTCACGACGGGTAGATTCCCCGAGCCGGATCTGCTCCAGCAGCTGTTGCTGCTGGGCTGTCGGGGCCGCAAACGTCTTTGGCATCAGCGCGATGCCCAGCGATAAAACGAGTAAGCGTCGGGTTAACGTGCGCATTCCTGGCCCCAGTCAGGTTGTAACTCACCTTGGGAGGTGAAACGAAAACGGTGCTCATCCCAGCCCTGTCCGAAGAGGGTGAGCACGTAGCTGTAATAGGCGTCGCTGCCGGGTGGGTTATCGGCAACGCGCTGGCGCAGCACCGCTTGTGCATCGCGGTTTTGCATAAATGGCAGCAGGGCGGCAGAGAAACCCGTCGCGCCGCTGCCCTGGGCCGCGCCGGTGACTACATTCACCTTCTCCGGCGGCACGCCGTTTTTCGCCGTCAGCGTTGCCATTGGCTTGAAGCGCGCCAGCAGGCGATTTTTTTGCAGATCGCTGTCGTGCATCATGCCGATCCACAGGTAGACGCGGATGGCGTCGTAGCTTGAAACCAGCTTGCTCTCCGGCTTCAGGTTCCAGCCGCGGTTCTTCTCATAGCTCACCCAGTCTGGGGAGAAGCCTTTGGGAGCGGTCTCCAGCAGCAGGCGCAGGTTAGTCTCCCGCAGCGTGGTCCAGGGTGCGCCAAAGCGGGTGAGGTATTGCGCTACCTGCGGCGGCAGATAGCTCGGGTTAAAACGCCAGCTCTCTTTCTCGGCGAAGCCAATTTTGCCCGGCAGCAGCATTGAACCCAGCCCCGGCACGCTGACTACCTCTTCGCTAACGATGTGCTTGAGCAGCCCCTGAGCCAGCGCGGTGTAGCGCGGCTCTTTCCACAGGCGTCCGGCCTCAAACAGCGACCAGACAATCCAGATATCGGCGTCTGAGGCGGAGTTGGTGTCCAGCACCGTCCACTCCTCTTCACCCTTCTTGCCCCACAGCCAGGCGGGAAGATGGGCCGCGAGATCGCCCCCGGCGAGGTTATCCTCGGTCCACTGTAAGATCTTGTCAAAGCCGGGCCGATCGTTGGCGGCAAGGGCAAAAAACAGCCCGTAGCTCTGCCCTTCCGACGTAGTGATCTTGCGGGCGTCACTAGGATCGATCACCCGGCCACCGTCGCTGAGGTAATCCTTTTTAAACGCGGTCCACGCCGGCCAGCTACAGGCGGCGTGCGTACTCGCCGCCGCCAGCAGCAGCGCGGCGGCGATCGCTCCACGCAGTGAAGTTTTCATGGTTTACTCATCGTGCGGATCGAGACGGCGACGGCTGATGATACGCAGCAGACGCCACAGTACCCAGGCCAGCAGCACGACGCTCACCGCAGCCAGTACCGCCAGCAGCACCGGGTGGTTAGAGAGCGCATACCAGATACGCTCGAACCACGGCAGGTGGCCGACGTAGTAGATATCCCCTACCCGCAGGCCGTTAACGCCTGACTCGCGGATCACCGTCACGGAACCATACATTGCTGCACGCTTACCGCTGTCGTTCATCGCCTCGTTCAGCAGCTCGTAGCCGCGTGGGCTGTCCGCCAGCAGGGCTACCACGCTGCGCTGATCGTTGTACGGTGACTGGAAGCCCACAATGGCTGCCATCGGACCGCTGGAGGTCACCGCCGTCTGGGCATCCGCCTGACGATCGGTGTTATCCGGAACGATGGACGGGAAGGTGGTCTGGCGCTGCGGCGTCTTCACCCAGCTCTGCGTTGCCTGCACCAGCAGGTCGATGCGCTTGTCATCCTTCAGGCTGTCCGGAATGGTGCCGATGACCAGCACGTCGGCATCTTTGTTCTGGATCTGGCTGCCGTCATTAGTCAGGGTCAGGTTGACCGCCGGGAGACCGGTTTGCGCTCCAAGCTGGCCGATGGAGTCCAGTAGCGTAGCCAGTTGGCCCTGAGTTGGATTGGCTGGCAGCACGACAATGGTATCCGCGAGATCCGCCATCCGGCTGAACGGGAAGCCTGCGTTGGCAAAGGCGCGCAGGTCCGGCATAGCAATAAAGTGGTAGTACTTCGAGAAGTCGATGGTCGAGTCATCGCCAATTACTACCCGGTTTTGCACCGGCTGGAAGGTAACGCAGTTATCGACGGTCCCCCCCGGCATCGGGTTCATATACTGGAAATCAAAGCGCAGCTGGTTGAGCGCCCCCAGCTGCAACGCCGGAATAGTAACGGCGGTTTTACCGTCCAGCAGCCCTTGCAGAACCGGCAGGCGCAGCAGCAGGCGGTTAGTGTCCTGATTACTGGTGAGGTTGAAGGATTGCAGGAACTGGTTGTTCAGGCTGATATCCATCCGCGAGCTGTCTTTGGTCGGCGGCGCGGTATAGCGATAGTTGAGATCCATATCGATGCCGTTGCTGCGCATCAGATAGAGATCTGGCGGCAGGTTTAGCGCCACGCTGATGGGGTTCGGCTCAAGCCCCACCGCCTGGAGCTGCTCCTCGTAGTTTTTCAGCTCGGCAAAGGAGATGGCCCGATCGGTGCGCACCCAGTTCGGGGCATCGTACGGCTTACGGGCCAGCAATGGCTTAACGTCGTTTATCTCCACGCGATCGCCACGGAACAGGACGTTGCCCTGCGCCATGCCCTTCGCCGCCTGCAGCAGATCTTTATCATCGCGGCCAAAGACCACCAGCAGCTTCACGTAGGGGTTATTAGGGTGATCCATCATCACGACCGTCGGCGCGTTCACCGGCGGCGCGTCACGCAGGAAGTCCGGACGCTTGTCGTTGGTAGCAAACACAATGGCGTTCCGATCCGGCAGGCCATTGTAGAGCACCGGGAAGCTCTGCCCGCGCCAACCCATACGGGAGCCAAAGAAGGAGGCGACAATGCTCGCCGCCTGCTGCTGCTCCAGCGCGGGCGCACCGGCAAAGACCATGGGCAGCACCAGCGGACGGTTATCACGGGCGTCATAGAACGGCACCGGGAAGTGCGACAGATCGTTTTTCAGCGGCAGGCTCTGGTAGGTCATCTCCAGCGAGCTGCTGCGCCCGACGTCCATCCACAGCGTGCTGCTGGCCGGGTTCTCACAGACGTCGCGGTAGTGGCCAACAAACTCCAGCCGCACCCGGTTGTAGTCGGTGATATAGAGCGGATCGATAGCCAGCTGGGCGAGAGTCTTCTTGCCCAGCTGCTCTTTAGTAACCGGCAGAACACCCATTAGCTCATCGTTAAGATAGACCTTCAGCTGCGACTGCACCGGCAGCAGCGACGGCGACGGGGTATATTCCAGGTTCAGCATCGCCTTCGAGACGACTTCGTCACTGCGCATCCCAAATTCGATTTGGCCGTCAGGTTTGACGCCGCGCAGCACCATGCTGCCCGGCGGCGGCGCGATCTGGGCGAAAGAGAGCTTCACCTCCCGCGACGGTGCGTTCTCCGCGACGATCGGCGCATTGGCGCCGGTTACGCCGGGCATCACCTGGCCGACAGCCTGCGGATCGGCAGCAGGCGCAGCGGCCTGCGCCTCAGGCGTCTCGGGTGCGGCAGGCACGGTAACCATTGAAGTGGCCGGGGCCGCGTGGGTGACTAGCGACGGGAAAGCACTCATCCCAACCGCCACTGCACAAATCCAGGAAAGTTTTCTTTTCATCGCATTATCATCATTGTTGAGCTAAAACCGGATCCGGCTGCTGCACCACCACGCCCCGCGCAGGTCGGCGGGGAATGAACGACACAACCCAGGAGATCAGGGAAGTAAGCGTCCGGAAAATCATTTTCACGGACGATGGAGCAAATTCGGCCAGGTGGCGATAGCCACGGAAGCCAAGTTTGAGAATATCCAGCATGCTCTCCAGGGGTTTATCTTCCGGGAAGCTGTCCTGCCAGAGCGCCCAGGTATCCGCGCGGGCAAAGGTGCACTGAACAAAATCGATATGCTGGCGGGTGGTAAGCGGCATCAGTTGCAGGCCCACCTCCCTGCCGTGGACGCGCACCACCTGCGCCGGGAAGACATACTCCTGCTGGCCGCGCTTGAGCAGCAGATTGACCTTCTGCCCCTCCAGCACCTGCGACTGGCCGTTAATCTTGATCCCTACCCCGCCGTCGGAGAAGTCGTGTACCGTACAGGAGAAGAGATGACCATCGTCACGGGCGATAGCCGCTGGCATAGAGATCTCAACGCGGTGCGCCCGGCGTACCTGCTTGCTCTCCACCGACACGGCCACCGCGCCGCCGAGCACAATCAGGTTGTAGAAGACCCAGACGATACTGACGACCACGGTCAGCATCTCGGTCTCCGGACCGTAGAAGTAGCGCCAGACGCCTACCAGCACGCCAACAATATTCAGCAGTACGAGGAAGATGTAGGGCCGGGAGATCACCCAGTCAACATACTCCTCCTCCACGAGGCCGCCCTTGGAGGTCACGTTAAACTTGCCTTTATGCGGATTAAAGAGCGCCACCATCGTCGGCCTTGCAATATACCAGGCCAGCACCGTTTCATAGATTTCACTCCAGAACGAGTGGCGATATTTTCCCTGAATCTTCGAGTTGGTGAGGCTGGCGTGGATCATATGCGGCAGCACGAACAGGGCGATCATCAGCGCCGGGGCGTAGATGATGTAGGCATGCAGCAGCAGGAACGCCAGCGGCGCGGTGAGGAAGATCAGCCTCGGCACGCCGGAGAGGAAGTGGAACATGGCGTTGACGTAGCAGAGCCGTTGCGCCAGCTTCAGCCCTTTACCAAACAGCGGGTTATCGAGACGGAAGATCTGCACCATGCCCCGCGCCCAGCGAATACGCTGCCCGATGTGAGACGACAGGCTCTCGGTCGCCAGCCCTGCCGCCTGCGGAATACGCATATAGGCTGAGGTGTAGCCGCGACGATGCAGACGCAGGGAAGTATGCGCATCCTCGGTCACCGTCTCCACCGCAATTCCCTTGATTTCATCCAGCGGACCACGACGGATCACCGCACAGGAGCCGCAGAAGAAGGTGGCATCCCACATGTCATTCCCATCCTGCACCAGGCCATAGAACAGGGTGCCTTCGTTCGGCGTCTGGCGGAAGCGGCCAAGGTTACGCTCGAACGGATCCGGTGAGAAGAAGTGGTGCGGGGTCTGCATCATTGCCAGCTTCTTGTCTTTGATAAACCAGCCCATGGTGAGCTGCAGGAACGAGCGCGTCGGCACGTGGTCGCAGTCGAAGATCGAGACAAAGTCGCCCTTCGCATACTGCAGCGCATTATTGATATTGCCTGCTTTTGCATGTTCATGGGTAGTACGGGCGATGTACTCCACCCCCACCGTCTCGGCAAACTGGCGGAATGACTCACGACCGCCGTCGTCGAGGATCCAGATTTTCAGCTTATCCTTCGGCCAGTCGATACCCAGCGCGGCATAGATAGTGTTCTTCACCACGTTAAGATCTTCGTTGTAGGTCGGGACGAAGATATCCACCGACGGCCACTGGGACATATCCTTCGGCAGCGGTACCGGTTGGCGGTTAAGCGGCCACACCACCTGGAAGTAGCCAAGCACCAGCACAATCCACGCGTAGGTTTCCGCAAACAGCAGCACCAGGCCGCACACCAGACTGACCGGATCGTTCCAGTTGAGCGTCGAGGTATAGCGCCACCAGATGTAGCGGCAGGAGACGGTCAGCGACAGGACAATTAGCATCAGCGCCGAGAAGCGCCCTGGAATACGCCGTACCAGCAGCGCCACGCCCCACAGCAGCAGCAGGAAGATAAACTGCGACCAGGGGTTAAACGGCTGGGTGATACAGAGCAAGGCAAGGATCAGCGAGAAGAAGACAATCACGCCGATAATAAAACGACGGACGATTGGCTTGAGGTGCGCCAGCTCCTTCTGCCCCTCCAGATGGCTTGTACGATTCCCTACTTTCTCAGGCAGCGCGTCCAGCCAGTTAAGGTAGCGGCGGCGGAAGAGGGTAAAGCGCGCGCGCTTGCTCTTCCGCGGTCGGGTGGCCGGAACGTTATGCGCGGCTATCAGCAGCCAAAAGGTTTGCAGCAGGTAGCGGGCCGGATCGAGGGGACGCGGCCGCTCGGCGCGAATATGAGGGTAAAATTCCGCGTGGCGAGCGCGGAGCTGCTGCCAGCGTGGGTGCTCCAGCGGAATAAACAGCCAGGCAAGAATAGTCCACAGACAGCCCAGCGCCGCGCTAAACGCCGGTGCGCCGTGGCTGCGGTAAAGATGGTAACGCGCGCTCAGGCGGGCGTTTACCGGGGGGATCAACAGCAAGGCTGCAAGGCGGCTCATAGCTCATGCTCAATATGACGATCGTGGGGGATGCGATCCGACCCGGCGCAGTGCAGCAGACACCAGTTGGCCAGGGTCAGGATCTCCTCAGCCGCCAGTGAGTCATTACGGTACTCGCCAAGGGGTTGCTTCGCCGCCAGGCACTCTACCATCGCCTCATCGCGGTGGATAACCATCGGCAGCAGGCGGGGCTGGCTCTGAAGCCAGACCTGGTAAAGATCGTCCTGCAGCTGGCTGCCAATACGCAGGTCGTTAATTAACAGATGCGTGCCGGAGGGCAGCGCCTGCTGATGCAGGCGAACGTGGCAGTTGGTATCGGGCTTCACAACGGTTAGCGTATGGTCGCACTGCGCCAGTAGCTCGCGGGTGAGCGGCGTAAAGTCTGCGGGCAGGTCAAGCAGGATCCACTGGTAGTGTTCCTGAGCCTTCAGCGCCTGCAGCGCAGCAGTGAACGGTGCGAGGCGATCGTGCAGGGCATAGATATTTTCCCGCTCGCCGGCGGCCAGCTGGCCAAACGGCAGCAGATCGAGATATGAGGTATAGCGCTGGCCAGCATCGCGCCACTCTTTATTGTCCAGCAGCGCCCGCGCCCAACCGTCAGCGTGGTTAAACTCCACGTTGAACGAGAGGCGCAGCATATTGTCTGGCGAGGTGTCGATCATCAATACCGACTCCCCCAGCAGCTGTAGCGCCCAGCCCAGCCCTGCGGTAACCGAAGTGGTTCCCACGCCTCCGCGAATGCCTTGCAGACCCAGAATGGCCATCCACGTCTTCCTTATTAACTATTGTTGGCCAGCAAATTCAGCGAGCAGCGGCCAGCGTTTAATCGCCGTAGCCAGCTGTTCACGCTGGGATATATCGGTGTAATCAATATCAGGCAGCGAAAAAACCCGACTTAAGGCCAGAAAGTCGTTTTGAAAGGTATAACCCAGGGTTGAATCAGTCTGGCCCGTAAACTCTTTGTTAGACATTTTTACTGCATCTCGTTAGATGAAAAACAGACGAAAAGATAGCAACGCTGGATGCCGCTGAAAATTCATTTACATGCTAAATGTGATGTTCTTTAATTTCAATGTTAGGTTTATTTCTCGGCTTTCGCTAGTAAACTAAGGTGCAGACGATTTTGATTAAGAGAGAGACCGTGAAGCCCATATTTACCCTTGGCATCCAGTCATTGTGGGATGAGTTAAGCCACATGCCTGCTGGCGGCGTCTGGTGGGTCAACGCCGATCGTGAAGAGGATGCCATAAACCTGGTGAATCATACTCTTGCTGCCCAGCATAAAAAAACCCGGGCGGCACTGATTACTATGGGTAACGATCCTAATAAAATTATTAATTTAGAGTCAGGTCACGGTCCCGATAAAATCCATCTTTTTACAATGCCTAATCATGAGAACGGGCTATCCTTTTTCACCCGCGATCTCGTCAGCGCTATCGACCCCCAACACTATTTTCTGGTTTTACTCTGCGCTAATAATGCCTGGCAAAATATATCCGTCGATAATTTGCGCGGCTGGCTGGAAAAAATACACGCCTGGG
Source organism: Pseudescherichia sp. (assembly GCF_031987975.1). GTDB lineage: Bacteria > Pseudomonadota > Gammaproteobacteria > Enterobacterales > Enterobacteriaceae > Pseudescherichia. Next base: position 174,467 of record NZ_DALZYX010000004.1, read on the forward strand.
CGAAATACCACGACTGCACTTTGCTGATAGTTAACCCCGGCAACAATAATGATAAGCAATACTCATTTTTAATGGGCGAGTATCGCTCACTTTTTGGCCTGGCCAGTCTGCGTTCCCAGGCCGATATCCATCTTTATGACGTTGCCTTCTGGTTTAACGAAAAAGGCGTCAGCGCCCGTCAGCAGCTTATTGTTGAGCAAAATAACAGCAGATGGAAAATAGCCCAGCAGGAGCAGACGTCGGTGCAGCCGCGCAGCGATGAAAAACGTATTCTGAGTAATGTAATGGTATTAGAGGGTGCGCCGCCGCTTTCAGAGCACTGGGCGCTGTTTGATAATAACGAAGACCTGTTTAGCGAAGCACGTACCACCCAGGCGGCCACCATTATCTTCTCGCTGATGCAGAACAACCAGATTGAAGGGCTGGCTCGCCAGATCCATACCCTGCGCCGCCAGCGCGGCAGCACGCTAAAAATCATTGTGCGCGAGAAGAACGCCAGCCTGCGCGCCACCGATGAGCGTCTGCTGCTGGGCTGCGGGGCAAACATGGTCATTCCCTGGAACGCCCCCCTTTCCCGCTGCCTGACGCTGATTGAGAGCGTGCAGGGGCAGCAGTTTAACCGTCCGGTGCCGGAGGATATCGCCGCCCTGCTGACCATGACCCAGCCGCTGAAGCTGCGCGGCTACCAGACCTGGGACACCTTCTGCGATGCGGTAAGCAATATGCTCAGCAATACGCTGCTCCCAACGGATGGCAAAGGGGTACTGGTGGCGCTGCGACCGGTGCCCGGCATCCGCGTAGAACAGGCGCTGACCCTGTGCCGCCCGAACCGCGTAGGCGATATCATGACCATCGGCGATAATCGGCTGATGCTGTTCCTCTCCTTCTGCAGGATCAACGATCTTGATACGGCCCTGAACCATATCTTCCCGCTGCCCATTGCTGATATTTTCTCAAACCGGGTGGTGTGGTTTGAAGATAACCAGATCGCCGCCGAGCTGGTGCAGATGCGGGCGTTGCTGCCGGAAAAATGGGGTAAACCGCTGCCGGTGATTGACGGACCCAACCCCATCCTTAACGCTGAACACAACGGCCAGAGCTGGCGGCGCATTCCGCAGCCGCACCGGTTGCCGGGTGGGGCTTCGGAGCAGGCATCATGATGCAGTTAAGCGATATCATTCAGCTGGTGGTGCTGTGTGCCCTGATCTTTTTCCCGCTCGGCTATCTTACGCGCCACTATATCCGGCGAATCAGGGCCGTGCTCCGCATGCTGCTTATTAAACCGCGCTATGTAAAACCGGTTGGTACATGGCGCAGTGCTTCGACCGTCAAGGCAAAACAAAAAGATGACTAATCAATCCCTCACCGCCTCTGCGCCCTCACCGCTGTGGCAATACTGGCGCGGCCTTGCCGGCTGGAACTTCTATTTCCTGGTGAAATTTGGGCTGCTGTGGGCGGGCTACCTTAACTTTCACGCGCTGTTAAACCTGGTGTTTATGGCGTTCCTGCTGATCCCGCTTCCGCGGCTTAGCGTGCACCGCCTGCGCCACTGGATCGCCATCCCCATCGGCTTTGCGCTCTTCTGGCACGACACCTGGCTCCCCGGCCCGCAGAGTATGCTCAGCCAGGGATCGCAGGTAGCTGGGTTCAGCGGTGACTATCTGTTGGATCTGGTCACGCGCTTTATCAACTGGCAGATGATCGGCGGGATTTTTGTTCTGCTGGTGGCCTGGCTCTTTCTGTCACAGTGGATCCGCATCACCGTCTTTGTGGTAGCGATTATGGTCTGGCTAAACGTGCTGACCCTGACCGGGCCGACCTTCTCTCTGTGGCCTGCCGGTCAACCTACCAATACCGTCACCACTACCGGTGGTAACGCGGCAGCCACCATCGCCGCCGCAGGGGATAAACCGGTAGTGGGCGATATTCCGGCGCAGACTGCACCGCCGACCACGGCGAATCTCGACGCGTGGCTGAACAGCTTCTATACCGCAGAAGAGAAGCGCCAGATCCGCTTCCCGACCCAGCTGCCAGCCGATGCCCAGCCGTTTGAACTGCTGGTGATCAACATTTGCTCCCTGTCGTGGGCGGACGTCGAGGCAGCGGGTCTGATGTCGCACCCGCTGTGGTCGCATTTCGATATTCAGTTTAAAAACTTCAACTCGGCGACCTCCTACAGCGGGCCGGCAGCGATCCGTCTGCTGCGCGCCAGCTGCGGTCAGCCGTCGCATAAGAACCTCTATCAGCAGGCAGGCAACCAGTGCTACCTGTTTGATAACCTGGCCCAGCTCGGCTTCTCGCAGCAGTTCATGCTCGACCACAATGGCGTGTTCGGCGGCTTCCTGAAAGAGGTTCGTGATAACGGCGGCATGCAGGCTCCACTGATGGATCAGACCGGTCTTCCGACCGCCCTGCTCTCCTTTGACGGCTCGCCGGTATATGACGACACGGCGGTACTCAACCGCTGGATGCAGTCCCAGGACGGAAACCAGCGCACGGCCACCTTCTTTAACCTGCTGCCGCTGCACGACGGGAACCACTTCCCAGGCGTGAGCAAAACGGCGGACTATAAGGTGCGCGCCCAGAAGCTATTTGACGAGCTGGATGCGTTCTTCACCACCCTGGAGAAATCGGGCCGTAAGGTGATGGTGGTGATGGTGCCAGAGCATGGCGGCGCGCTGCAGGGCGATAAGATGCAGGTTTCCGGCCTGCGCGATATTCCCAGCCCGTCCATTACCAACGTTCCGGCAGGCATCAAGTTCTTCGGCATGAAGGCACCGCACGAGGGTGCGCCGGTGGTGGTCGATCAGCCGAGCAGCTTCCTGGCAGTATCGGAGCTGGTGGCCCGTTCGGTGGACGGCAAGCTGTTTACCGAAGATAGCGTCAACTGGGACAGCCTGACCAGCAACCTGCCGCAGACCGCCCCGGTGTCGGAGAACGCCAACGCCATTGTGATCCAGTACCAGAACAAACCGTACGTGCGCCTTAACGGCGGGGATTGGGTACCGTATCCGCAGTAATGCCATTATGCCCGGCGGCGCATAGCTTGCCGGGCCTACGGTAAATACCAATATCAACGAATGGCATCTGTTTGGTAGGCCGGGTAAGCGCTAGCGCACCACCCGGCTTTTTTATAGCTAGAATTGACCGAATTGGCACAATTAGGGTCGCTCTGCTGCCTTCAACCACTCGGCTACGCCTTCGACTCCTAATGAAAGCAACGTGTCTTGTACAGCCACAACCCGTTGTAGCATCGTGCCACTGTCTATATCTTCTATCTCTTCTGCTTCGGCAAAAAGACGGGTCATGAGTTGGGTCAGACTATTATCATGATCATACAGGTATGTCTTCATCCGGTTAAAGTAAGCCAAATAGATTTCAGTTATGGCTAGTGCTTGCTCTGGATCTTGTTGTGAAATCGCGTTGAGCCATTCGTGAAACCTGAAAAACTCATGGTCCCCATTTCCATTATCGCGGTTCTTCTCAAATATTGAAAAACAGTGACCAATCAGTTCTGTTGGGACAGATAACACCCCTGTGTCAATATTAAAGATATTCTCCATCTGTCCTGCGACCTCAAGGGCATGAGGACCATCAGTAACTAAGCCCGAATTGATTCCTGCAAAACATTGCTCGCGATGTTGCCTCAAGTTCTCAACGTTTGTCCAAACATTAGCTGCTCCTCGCCAAGCATCTGTACTATCGAGAGTAACCAAACCCTGCAAAAAATCATTAAAATCAATATGATGACCTAATGCAGCTAACGCCGAAATACGCCCCCATACTTCAAGATCTTTACCGTTCCCCTCGGTGTAAAGGCGCGCAAGCAAAGGCCTCGCTATTTCAAAATGACTATAATAAGTATAATAGAGGCATGGCTCAGCAAGATGCCAAAGCCCCGCTCCCTCTTGTATGGCAAGGTGGAATAGCTCCCAACCTAGCTCGAAACGTTTGCTTTGCAAATATGGCAAACGTCGCAAGATCAAAGCACGAATAGCAGGATGAGGATCACTGGCAAAGCGACGCAGCGTAGGCTCTAGAAGTTTTGGAAATTCTCGGCCTTGTTCTTGAAAATTATTTGCCACAATCATCAGGGCATCAGTAATATCACCTTTCGTCATGTTGATTCCTAGATTAACTAAATCCACGGAATCTCCCTCGATTGGATCAGACTCGTTGAGCCCTGCAAATCCTATTGCCAAAAATATTAGTCGCTCTGCTTCTTTTTCATCTTTTAAAACATTAGCACAGGCTTCGAGTGCTTTAGCCGCACAACGTTGGTTTTGCCATGTGGCCGGGTGTCTTTCCAGTTCATCTAAAATTCGGCTTGCCAAGGCAGGAGCGTCAGGCTCTTCAACGGGTAGCCACTCCACATGAGAATTCAGGTTGCCATAGCGGTAAGCAAGATATGTAGCTATCCCGTCCATAATATCTGCCCGAAAAACTTCGGGAATTTTAATCCAGTGTCCCGATAACAGCTTTAAGAAACGATTAGGATCGCGCGAGGAAGCCTCACGCAGTTGCCCACCGACTTCACGTTCACCACCGACTAAAAAATCATTCCAGTCCCGGCCCAAATGATCCTCATAATGTAATAATAATTGCAGAACTCCGCTGTCGCTGGTACTGAGGAATATCTCATATGAAAATGGCGCTCCGACAATGCCGCTTTTTGAACGGATATGTGGCTGGCAAATCAACATCCCTGCTCTTTTTTCATAGTCATCAACTACTGCTTGAACTTCAGGTGAACGCAGATAGCAAGGAATTGGTGCTACCAGTTCCGCCTGAGCTCTTAGTCTCCATAAGCTCGACTCATCGGAAAGACATTCACTTCGTATATCTAAAATAGAAAGCATAACAGCATCTTGTACTGATATGGGGAGGAGGCTAAAAGCTACCTTTATCAATTTACCTAGTTCATAAGAAAGTTCGAATTCAAAAATCTTCGGCTCGCATAGTATGCGTCCGATTAGACCAATGTTTTCCTCAGGCGAGGTAGTACACGCGTGTATCCCAAAGTAAAGCAATGCGCCTTCATTATTGAAACAAAGACGTTCACTGTTATGTTGCCACCAAGTTGAGTTTATTTTGGCGTGGTAAAGGATAGCATTCTCAACGGCATCAAGCAGAATGTTCAGGCTACCTGCATGACTTATACCTCCTTGGCTATGTTCATATTTATATGAAGTTTCGCTCAGAAAACCATGCCGGTAGCCAGGCTGAATTTCACCATATTGTGTTGCACGAATCCGGCTCCAATTCTCGATTGACTTAAGAGCTAAATCCAGCAAAGCGCAGTTTTTCTGCATACGCTGTCGGATAAAGTTGTCATTTCGGTCACCGAATTCGTGGGGTCGACAACGTAGCTTGTTATTAAGTCTAAATTGCAGTAAATCTTCTTCGTCGATACCATCTGTTATATACTGCCAAAGTAAATCATCGGCTACGACATTTTGCGCAACACATTTAGCTACGACTCGGCCAAGGACGCTGTGTGAGGGTCGTGGCATATCAAGCAGCCGCTTAAGTAAAGGGGCAGCCAATGCTAAATTTTCTGGACTGGTTTGAGACAGATAAACCTCTAATTGATGCGTGATACTCTTACTATCAAACCAATCTAGTAACAACACATCCATCCAGAATGATTGTACACCCGCATTATCTTCATTCTTCCATTGCGCAATGCGATGTACATGCCCTGCTAATCCCTCGATATCACGCGTAATTTTTAATTGAGGAATCAAGTTCTTGAGCCAGAAATGATGCCACTCAATTGTGTTAGCTGAAAAATAAATGACCTGGAAAACATCGCGATGTTTTTCATGTAAGTCACGTATCAATAACCAGTCTTCATCCTGAGGTAGTTGTTCAGCAAATGATTCTGCTACTAACCGTCTAATGTGAAAGGCAGCATTACCAGCCAATACTGCTCTAACTTGTTTTCTAAATTCCCGGCGTTCACCTAATGCTAGCTGTGCGACAAAACTGCGGATGCTGGGACGTACAAAAGGTACTGGCGATAAGTTGCGAATAAACTCATTTAGAGTGATGCCACTACGCACGGCCCCGCTGATCACAAGGACATCCAACAAGGTTTGATGCCCGAACGTCAGCTTTCTATCTTGAGTTTCCTGCAACACATTAAGACTACATAATTTCCGTTGAATATCTTGAGAGGCAGTGAAACGCTGATATGGCACCGCCAGACTTCGCGAAAGCAGCATTTTTGATGCAATATCTTCAATCGCCTGTATAGCCGCATCACCCAATTCACTATCGGCTCGCACAATGGTATCAAGGTAACGCTGTGCTAGTGCCTGACTGGTCACTACGTTGAAACTGCCGTCTCGTTGGGCCAGCTCGACAAACAATGCTAGCTCGCGTGGGTTCCTTATGAGTTCGCACGTAACGGCATCAATAGTGGTGCTTTCTATCCCTAGCGTATCAAGCAATGGGACAATGTCAGCATTCCAGTCCAGTAGTTGACATTGCACCTCACAGTCCCATTGCCGTTCAGCAATTCTTCGATCGTAATGCCTATCGAAATCACGACAAGCGGTAACAATAGTAAGATTGGGAACTAATAGCAGGCGGTCGATCTGCGCAAGGAAATAGGTCAATACACGATGATCGCGAGCGATGGAAAGTACATCTAAAGAGTCTATGACTACAATAACATGAGCATCATCAGCCAGACGGGCTGCTTTTTGTACCCACTGATCAGAAAGACCCATAGCCTGCCGTTGCTCTGGTGTCGCTAGATCGGCAAATTCACGTGACTGAATAAAAAATGGCACAATGCCAGTATTGGTGTTTGCCTGCTCTTCTAGTGCATCTTGCAACGTAAGCATTACGCAGGTTTTTCCTGATCCGGGTAAGCCTGTAAGCAATATCGATCTTTTTTTATCGCTAATCGCTGCAAGTATTTCATCAACAACCGGATTAGCAATGCGTTGCCCTGCAATATCTCTTCGCCACGATCTGCCGATGGCAGAGGTATTAGAAAAAGAGTGACGAATCTCAGCAATATCCATTGGTGGAACCAATGATGCTCCAGCCTGCTGAATAATGCTTTTGAGATCTTCTTTGGACAAGCGATGTTGTACAGCAGTAGATAAGTTACCGCCCCCCAGACGCGCTCCGAGTAGATCAAGCCTGGTCCAGAGTGCGTAAAAAGCAGCGTCAGCATTAGTCGCTATGTTTCTTAAACGTTCGTATAACAATTCAACCATACGATCCAGATCATCGCTGGTAAAAAAGCTTGTTCTAGACAAGAACTCAAATGTTGAAAGAGTTGGAGCCGTTTTCTTAATTTTTTTTGATAAAGTGTTATCCAGTATCTGGTGCGCTTTCCCTAAACTTTTCTGGTAGCAATCTTCATCAGGTTGAGTGATACAATGCTCTTTCAGTTTTGCAAGCTCGCCAAAGTTGTTTCGGGAATAGAAGCGGACGCTTGCGTTCTGATTATTAGCTAATAAATCGGCGGTTTTATCAATTTCATCCCCTAGGTTAGCGGCTGACCAAGCACTGAAATCAGTTTGATTTTTTTTACATTGGCAGGCTATCAGAGTACCGTCTCTTTTGCCGATGACCACATCATCTACAGAATAGTTAACCGAATCAACTTCTAGCCATTGGTAGTCATCATCAGACAATACTTTTAATGCCCAATCAAATGCTACCAGCGTCTGGTATACGTCACCCCGATTGGAGCGTATGCCTGCGATGCTCATTGAATGTCTCCCATGGAGGTTAACTTTTAACTTCATCCAGACTAACGTCAGCTATGCATTCTGATGTAAACATGAGATGTTGCGTCAAGCCACCGACAGTCATATTATATTATTTCGAAGCGCATTTTTATTGCGCTAATATGGAATTTTCTCAGCCATGTACTCTCATGACTATTCTCCATAAAAACTGCTCTTCATTATAGTGTCCCGTCATAGTCAACGTAAAGGCCACATTAATCACTTTGCTTCAGACCAAGCACATTCCAGGTGTTGTCTATAATAAACTCATAACGATACTTAACGCCGTTAAGTTTATAAACCGTGTAATACTCATTACCCGGCTTTAAATTTATGTTAACGCATGTCTCAGGATAAGATAAATGCACAGGATAATAACCACTATCTGTGAGGACGGTGTCTTTTCCTGATTCGTTAAGGCCTATATGGTAATCATTCAGCACATCACTTTTGTCAAAGCTATAGCATACTCTCTGGCTATCTACTGATACGGCTCGCCATTTACCAATATCTATTCCGTTAGTGCCTGGACAGCCAGTGAGAGCAATGCAACACGATAATATTATTAAATTTTTCATGCTGGGAAATTCCCTAATACCTTCTTATACTTTGCTATTAAACTACTTACAGGCTCAGATGGATCGTAGTCTCTGTATTTGATATCGGCTGAACTATGGTAGAAACCATGGTGGGTCAACATCCAGTAGTCACTGACTATGCTCGCTTGTTGTTCTAAACCATAATCGCGTAAGCTTTTTTTATCAAGGCTGTAACTATAGTCTACAGCCCATGAGAATGCACCTCGGGTTCTTACCCACATCCCTCTTTGATGCTGCCAAACATGCATCATTTCATGGAGAAACATATGCTGGTAGTAAACAACGGCCTTTGAAAAATCTCTTTGGTAGGTCCCCTCTCTAAACCACATTTCACCATTCGGACTCATAGCCTGTAAATCAGGTTGTAGATTAAAAGGTAAATAACTCTCCCTATGAATCCACACTCGATTGTAATGAATACTACATCCATAAAGAGATAAGGCCAGATTTATCTCGCCAGGTCTTAATAATCTAACACCACCAACTCTGATATCATTATTTTGTTTTGCTGTGTGCCACATAAACCCTCCTCGTGAAAAGGGTTAATATAGCACCGTTGAATCTTTAAACAATTATTTAGATAATGCATATATTTTTAGATAATATTCATATGAATAATGAGTATTATTTTAAAGCCGGGTAAGCGCAATCGCCACCCGGCTTTTTTATTGCCTGCTACCGCTGCTCTGCCAGCCAGGCCAACATCTTCAGGCTCGCGGAGTAGTAGTCGTCCTGGGCGGTAATCTGCGGCTCGCCGTTTTTCACACCGAGGGTGAGATCCCGCACCGCCAGCTGCCCCTCGTTCATATTGTAGGGCGCGCCTTCGTTGGTGGTGACGTTGACCCAAGCCGGGGTCTGGCTGCGGCTGAACGTCTGCCACCAGCTGCGCCATGGCGTCAGCAGCGGGCTGTTTGGATCCTGCCAGGCGATATAGAGCGGAATACGTATTGCGTCGTAGCTCATGCGCGGCGGCCACTCTTTAGCGGGCTGCATCTTGCCATCGGCAGCCAGCGCCACCCAGTCGGTAGGCAGATTCGCCTTACCCCAGCCCATCTTGCCCGTCAGCGTCTGCGCGTCGCGGATCAGATCCCGCCACACCGTCAGGTGGCTGCGATCGGCGAACGCCTGCCACGCCGGGAAGATGAAATAGGAGGGGTTGAGGTTCACGTAGCTGTTGAGGTTGAACCCGTTGGCACCCGGCAGCATAACGCGATAGCCCGCAAAGTTAATTACCGTGTGGCTCACCAGCGCTTTGGTGATGGCGTCAGAAGCAGCGCCGTAGCGCCCATCATGCCAGCGCGCATCGGCCTTCAGTAGCGCCCAGGCGATTAATGCGTCACCGTCAGAGGCGTCGTTTTTATCGGGGATCGGATCCGGCTCGACCGGGTTATAGCGCCAGTAGAACAGTCCATTCTCTTTGTTTTTTAACGTCTTCTCCGTCCAGCTCCACATCTTGTCGAAGCTGGCGCGATCGTCATTGGCCACCGCCATCAGCATGGCAAAGCCCTGGCCTTCGGTGTGGGAGACGTTTTTATTGCCGGTATCAACGATACGCCCGTCCGGCATCAGAAAGCGGGATTTATAGGTATCCCAGGCGGTACTCGCCTGAGCAAACGAGGCAGACAGCAGCCCCCCCAGAACAACCATTACGGCAACGACGCGCTTAACCATAGCTGGACTCATTGTGGCTGGACTCATTGTGAATTATGGTAACGGAACTGAACGTCGGAATGGGAAAACAGCCGCTCGCGCTGTACGGTGACGTGTGCTCCCCCGCCCTGCGCCTGCAACCAGCGGGCGTAGAGGCCCTCCAGTATCGCACAAAAGGCGTGGCACCAGCGCTGCCGATCGTCATCGCGCCCCAGCGGCAGCCCCTCGTGGCGCAGCAGCATGCCGTTCTCGTTGGCTACAATATCGATAAAGCCCCAGTTGAACTGGCGCAGCAGGGCATTGATATTCGCCTCCAGCTCCCCCACCGTCTCCGAGTCGGGCAGCGGAAAACGCTCGGCCATCGCCTCGCCCATCTGACGCAGGAAAGGCTGGCTGTCCGTCTGCCCCACGTTACGCACCATATTGTCGATCATAATGGTCAGCAGATCGAACCAGCCCGCTGGCGTCTGCTGCTGCTGAAAGTAGCTCATCAGCGGTGAGTATTGACCGTTCTGGGTCATCAGTTGCCTCCTAACATATAGCGGAAGTAAAGCCCGGCGGTGCTTTCGTTGTAGTTGCCGAACGTGTCATAGCCGACCTTGCCGCCTATCGTCATATCTTTATTAACGTTGTAGTCCACACCCGCACGCACGGTATAGCCGACACCGCTCTCCGAGCTTCCGCCGTAGCGGTAGTCACGGGCATAGCCGAGGTCGTAGAGATCCTTCAGCAGGCCCTGCGCCTCGTCGCTGGTGGGGAAGTAGTCGCTGCTATCCTGGCTGTAGGATTGATAGCCAACGGAACCGCCAACGTTCAGCTTCCAGTTATCAATTTTCTGCGAGAAATCTACCGGCAGAGAGACGCTGACGTAGTTTTGCGGGCTGAAGTAGCCGCCCTGGCCGTAGGTGTAGTAGCTGAGGTTTTTCGAGAAATCCATCCAGCTGACGTTCAGGCCGGTCTGTAATGCCCGGAAATCATCATGATACGGGCGCAGATAGACCCCGGCGCTGGCGTTCATGCTGGTGTTACTGGCCACGTTCTCCCCGATGTAGCTGTAACCCCCGCCGTTGACGTAGAAGCCTGCATCGCCGTCGTCGTAGCCCAGCTGCGCACTACCGCCGTTTTTCGTTACCCGTCCCCAGGTCTTCCCGGAGTAGGCATCCTTCATGCCGACGTAGGAGAGCAGGCTGTCGGTGACGGCACGACGCTCGCCTTTGAGGATCAATGTCAGATAGTTGGTCAGCTTCGGTGACCACTGCACGCCGCCCACCAGGGTGCTGAGATCCTGACCCAGCGGCGTCGTGCCGATATCGATCCGGTACTGCTCGCCGCTAAGCGCCATCGCCAGCTCAACGCCATTGGCCTTTTGCGAGTCGGTCGAAGCGCTAATACGGTTATCTAAACTCGACTTGAAGTTCGATACGCTGAGCGCCTTCAGACGGCCTGAGTCATACAGGCTGGCCAGATTTGCCAGCCCCGCATCGGTCATTGGAGAGAGATTTTCACCGTTGTAGTCCAGCAGATCGCTGAAGTTCGCCGCCGTAGGATCCGCTGAGTTCTCGGTATTATCAATCGACGAGGTAATATTGCTGATGGCGTTGTTGAGCGGGTTAGTGCCGTAGCGACGCCATGCATCCCCCGAAGCGCTGCCTGCGCTGAGCGTAATCGGCGTGGCGGTGAACTCGAAGCGCGATTCGCCAAACGGCGAGCTGGACCACGTCAGCGGTGCTTTAGCTTCGGTCAGCTTGCTGGTGCCAGATTCGCCGTCACGGCCACGTATTTCTACGCCACCCTGTACCCACATACCGGTTTTTTGCTGCAGATCCTGCATCATCTCATCGACCTGACGCAGGGTTCGGCTCTGCACGGTTTCCATCGGCAGATCGGTGCGCATGGTTCCCGGCAGCGTGCTGCCCGGCTCGCGCGCCATCTGCGCCACCTGCCACGGCATGCTGTCGCCATTGCTATACGTTGAACGTGCCACCGTCCTGCTGTTACCCACAAACGGGTTGTCCGCCAGCAATACGCCGTCGATGGTTGGTGTGGCGGCGGCATTGGTAGACGCCATCCCCAGCAGCTTGCCCCGCGCACTGCGCAGGTAAGTCATCGCCTGCTGGTGGTTGCCTTTTGCCTCTTCCAGGCGGGCCAGCAGCAGCATCCGGTCCGCCGAGCTGTCGTTGCGCAGGCCGCTGGCGAGACTCTGGGCCTTATCAACGTTGTTCTCTGCCAGCGCCACGTCAATCGCTCCCACGCGGGCGGCCTGATCGTCGGTATCCCGGGTTATCAGGTAGTCGTAGACCACCCCGGCCTCTTTGTTCATCTTGCCGGTCTGATAGAGGCGGGCCATGGCGAACATCAAATCGGTGTTCTGCGGATCGCTCTGCATCGCCCGCATCAGCTTGTCATAGGCGGCGGCGTAGTTACCCTGCTCGCGCAGCTGGTCAGCCTCGTTGATGACGTAGCCATTGCGGATCCCTGCCAGCTGCGTGGGCGTGCTGCGCGCCTGCAACTCCGGATTGGCAAGAAAAGCCTGCGCCTCGTTGTCCAGCCCGGCTTTATTCAGGACCGTAACCTGATCGGCATAGTCCCCGGCGTTGCCCTGCACGCCCTGGCGCAGGTTTTCCCGCACCAGCGCCACCGCGCCGTTGAGATCGCCGCTCTGGGCCAGCAGCTTCGCCAGCTTGCCCGCATCTACCGGGTTTTCCGGCGGACGGTGGGTCAGGGTTTTCAGCGTGTTGGCAGCGGCAATATTATTGCCCTGGGCCAGGTAGCGCTCGGCGGTAGCCAGCTGGAGGTTGTAGTTCACCCGCTGGGCCAGGTCGCGCATCTGCCCGTTCTGGCTGGCGGGAGAGATGCGCGACAGCAGGGTTTGCGACTGCTGCCATGCGCTGTTCTCGCTGGCAAAGAGAGCCGCCGCGTAGAGCGAGCTGGCCCCCGCACCGTTGCGCGCCGCCGGGGCCATCACCGTGCTGGCTTCGTCGCCGCTGCCGCTCTTTTGCAGCAGACGGGCAAGGTCGAGACGCAGCCACGGATCGTCCGGCAGGCGGCTAACCCCCTGCTGGAGGATAGCGATGGCCTGCTGGGTGTTACCCGCAGCGGCGGCCTGCTGCGCCTGGCGGCGGATGGGATCCCCCGGCAAACCGGTGACGATACGCGGCTGGAGCTTCGCCTGTAAGCTGGCAGGCAGCGTGCGCAGCATCGCCTGGGCCTCGTCAGACTTGTTCTGCTCCCGCAGGACGTAGAAAAGGTTCTCTCTGGCGGCGGCGTTTTGTGGTTGGTCATTTAACACCGCGCGCAAGGCCTGCTCCGCCTGGGGATAGTCTTTGTTGTGGCGCAGGACGTCGGCACGGAACAGCTTCGCTGCCGTACCACGCTCGCCGCTCTGCTGGGCCAGCGGGGCAGAGAGAGCCAGTGACTGGCTGACGTTGCCCTCCTTCAGCGCCTGCTGCGCCTCGGCTAGCTGGCCGTAGAATGCCGCATCATCCGCCTGATTTTTACGCTCTGCCGAAGCGTCGCCCCCCTGGCTCGCTGCGCGGCTCAGGTACTGCGAGGCTGCTTTGTAGTCGCCGTTGCGCTGGGCGATGTAGCCCAGTCCGGCCAGGGCATCGGCGTCCTCAGGGTTAGTTTGTAGCACCTGCTCAAACTGACGCTTCGCTGAGCCGGTATCGCCGCTGTTGAGCGCGGTAAAACCCTCCCCCTTCGCCGTGCCGCCGACGTTTTTGCGATAGTAGGCCTGCACGTCGCCATCCTGGGGGTGACGCTGGAGGAAATTATCGTAGAAGCGCTCATCTCCCGCCTGCGGTCCCAGCCAGAGCAGGGCCTGGCGCAGGCCGTCATCGGCCTCGCGGCTGCCGCTGGCCATCGGCTCCAGCAGGGCAATCCCGTCGCGGCGGGTCTCTTCCCGCCACGTCAGCATTTTACCCAGCGCGACCCGCCCTGCGTTGTCCTGCGGATTCTGGGCAACAAAACGCTGTAGTTCCCCTATTGCCTGCGGATAGAGCGACTTGTCGCTGCCCATAGTCAAATAATATTCCGGGGCCAGGCTTGGGGGCGGGGTATCGCCATTAAACATGCTGCGCCAGGTCGACAGCGCCGCCGGAACGTTGCCGCTGCGCGCCTGCTGGCGGGCCAGAGTTAGTTGCCCCTGGGGCACCTGCGCCAGCTGTTTGGCGTTATCCAGCGCCTGTAATCCGGCATCAGCAGGCGCCACGGCCGCCAGCCGGGCGCGCCACTGGGCAGCGGTTTGCAGATCGCCATTTTGCTGCGCCCAGAGCGCCATCAGGTAGAGTGCCTGCGTATTGTTGGCATCCACCATCAGCACTTTTTTCAGCGACTCGCTGGCCAGATCGTCGTGGGATTTTTCATGCCAGTAGTTAGCTTGATCAAACAGCGCCTTTAGCGCCGCATCATTAGGCGCGGCCTGCGCCTGGCTCACCGCGCCGAGCGTCAGCGCGCCCGACAGGCAGAGGGTTGTTAACCGGCGGGCGGTTTTAATTGTCATTGTTGTCACCCTTTTCACTCTCCATCCTGCGGATCCAGCCGCTTACGCGCACGTTTTTTCAGTAAGGCATACAGCGCCAGCCCGACAATGATGCTGAAGCACAGCCCCAGCACCGCCAGCAGCCCGGAGTGCTGGTTGGCATACCAGATCACCATCAGGTGCATCGGCATCTCGCCGCGCGGGTACTGCGCCCCGACGCGGAAGCTGCGCACGCCGTTTTCGTTGGTGATGATGGCCGCATCGCCGCGAATGCCGGCGTTAATTTTCGGCGAGGCGAGATCGCTGTGCAGCCGCGAGAGCTGGTCGTCGCTGCTGCCGATGGCGGTGACCACCGTGCGTCCGCTGCTCCACGGCGAGCGGAAGCTGATGAAGCCGCGCCAGGACTCGTTTGACGAGAAGTAGCGATCGGCCTCAAGACCGTCTGCGTTCCAGTCCCCGGCCATCCAGCGTTGGATCTTCTGCCACTGGCTCGGCTCGCGCACGCTCAGCAGATTGTCGTGGGCTACGAAGGGCGAGGTTTTTAACAGCTCGCGGTTGAAGTCGTGCTGATCCAGCCCGGTGACTGCCAGCACGTCGCGATCGCGCAGCAGTTCAAGGTTGGCTCCAGCGGTGGGTATGCCCAGCACCACGCGGTTGTGGCTCAGCGCCGTCCCGGTGGCGTTACCGGAGCGGGCCGCCATATCGAGCAGCGTCCCGACCTGGGTCTCGGTCGGTCTCTCCGGCAGCAGCAGCACGGTTTGCGAGTAGTCCGCCAACCGGGTGAAGGGGAAGGAGGCCCCCACAAAGTAGGAGAGGTTCGGCAGCAGCGCGAAGTGACGGGTGTGGCTCAGGTCGATCCACGAGTCGTCATCCACTCGGCTCTTGATGTTGTTGTTCAGCAGCACGCTGCACGGCGCGCTCTCCTTCGGTACGATGTTGAAGTAGAGCGACAGCTGATTGTCGCCGTAGATCATGTACGGCTCCAGCGGCATGTCGAACTGCTCCTGGCGCGCGTCGCCGCCCATTTTGTGCCACAGCGTCTCCAGCGCCCCCTGCTTATTGACCGGCAGGTTGTGCAGGAAGGTGTCGTTCATGGTCATGCTCAGCCAGGAGCGATCCTCATCAATCCAGCTCTCCGACGGGAAGCGGTAGCCAATGCGCAGCGGAATGGTTTCGCCATCCCAGAGGAAAAGATCCGGCGCGGCGCGGAAGGCCACCCGCAGCGCATCGTGCCAGATCCCGTTCACGGTCATACTTTGATCCTTGCGGATCAGCTCCGAGAGCTTCACCGGACGATCCGTAGGGATCCAGCGCGGCGCATCGTAGGGTTTGCTGACCGGGATCGACTCGCCGTCCACCGTGACGCTCGGGGTTTGCAGGGCAAAGTTGCCCCGCGTCAGACGCCAGGCCGCCGCCCGCAGGGCGCGATCGTCGTTGCCCACCACCAGCAGCAACTTGTAGGTGGGGTTTGCCGGGTTATCGATAATGCTCAGCGTCGGCCCGCTGCCCTGGGGCAGGGTCAGGCCGCCGATGCGCTCGCCAGGGTGGCCGACCAGGATGCCGTTCTTCTCCGGCAGGCGATCGCTCCGGGCGGCGAACGAGACGCCGCGATAGTCCGCCTGGATGCCCATCCACGAGGAGATCAGCGCCGCCGCGCTGATGGTGTCCGCCGTCAGCTTCGCGGGGAAAGCAAAAGCGATGGTGGCAGGCGTCATCTGCATGCTGTCAAAGAAGGGGCGCGGGAAGTGGCTGAGATCGGAGCCGATATCCAGCTGCTGCCCCTCAAGGCTAAATTTCGAGTCCGGCAGGATGGTCACGCGGTACTTATCCGTGAGATCGCGCTGGCACATCATCGCGTCGCCGTCGTTGACCTTGAAGCTGAGGGTATTGCTGGAGACCAGCAGCGCCGCCGGGAGGTCAAGCTGGAAGCGGGAGACGTCGCTGTCGGCGGCCCCCAGCGGCACGGTGCCCAGCGGCTGGCCGTTAAGCATCAGCTGCATCGTGGCGTTGCGGGTCGCCATCGCCGGGGAGACCTTCAGGTTCAGCGCCAGCTGGGCGTTGGTGATCACCTGACTCACCGGCAGGGTAAAGGCCACCCCGCCCTGCAGCTGGCCGCCGCTGAGGACGATGCCCTGCGGCTGGCCCATCTGTGCCAGGGTAATATCGTTCGCCACCGTCGGGATAAAGGCCGTCGGGGCGGGTGCCAGGCTAGCCGCCGGCGGAGGCAGATCCAGCGGCAGCAGATCGGCTGGCGTGGTCTCTTCCCCATAGAGTGGCGTAATGAACAGCGCGCTAGCCAGCAATGCCAGAGTCGTTAAACGCCTCATAAGCTACTCTCCTCCTGCGTCGCCTTCAGTACCGCACGCTGGCGGCGGTTTTCACGGCGTGACTTCCACGTCAGCCAGAAGAGGTCGAATACGCAGCGCATAATGGTCAGCATTGAGCGGAACGGGTTGTCCTGCGGACGCGGCGGCTGGATCCATGCATCAGCGCGGGAGAGCACCACCCGGACCAGCTCGCGGCGGCGGGAGAGCGGAATGTCTTCAAACTTAAGCCGCACGAATGCATCGTCTGCGGCAATGGTTTTCACCGGAATGCTGATCGCCCCAGACTGAAGCTGCAGCTCAATCTCTTCGATCTCATCGGTCAGGTGACGGCCGTCTGGTACAGCGACGCGGCAGCCGCCCATCGACAGATCGGCAGTCTCGCTGCGGGAAGAGATGCCGCTGGCGTAGTGGATCAGCGCCGGAATTTTCACGTCGATGCGGATCGTTTTACGCGTCTGGCGGGTTTCCCGGGCAACGGCGATAGCAGCCAGCAGGAAGATTAGGCTGTACAACCCCCACCCGACGTTGAGGGCAATAACCTGCGGATCGACACCAAAATGGTCATGAGCGAAGGCGCGCACGATCCCCCAGACCACCGCGATAATCAGCAGGAAGGCGATCACCAGGTGCGGGCGCACGACGCTGAAGTCAAAGTAACCGACGTTGAGCAGGCCGCCTTTATCGGTCACGTTGAACTTGCCGCGCTTCGGGAAGAGCATGGTGACCATGGTGGGCAGCACGATATGGAAAGCCAGCACCAGGTCGTAAATCTCGCCCCAGAAACTGTAGCGGTAGCGCCCGTTCAGCCGCGAGTTGAGGTAGATCGACAGGAACAGGTGCGGCAGCGCGTAGGCAAAAACCAGGCTTGCCGAGGAGTAGATGATGTTGAGGTTAAACAGCAGGTAGGCCAGCGGCGCGGTCAAAAAGATGATGCGCGGGATGGCAAACTGGTAGTAGAGCATGGCGCTGAGGTAGCACAGGCGCTGCTGAAAGGTCAGGCCGCGACCAAACAGCGGGTTGTCGAGGCGGAAGATCTGCGTCATGCCGCGCGCCCAGCGGGTACGCTGGATGATGTGCAGGACCAGGCGCTCGGTGGCAAGCCCGGCGGCCAGCGGAATATCGATAAACGCCGAGCCCCAGCCCAGGCGCTGCATCTTCAGCGCGGTATGGGCATCTTCGGTCACCGTCTCTACGGCAAAGCCGCCAATCTCTTCCAGCGCGCTACGACGGATCACCGCACAGGAGCCGCAGAAGAAGGTAGCGTTCCAGTTATCGTTACCCCGCTGGATCGGGCCGTAGAACAGCATCCCTTCGTTAGGAATATTGCGGCCCACGGAGAGGTTGCGCTCAAAGGGATCCGGCGAGTAGAAGAAGTGCGGAGTCTGCACCAGGGCCAGCTTCGGATCCTTCAGGAAGCCGCCCACGGTAGCCTGCAGGAAGATACGGGTTGCAACGTGATCGCAGTCAAAGACGCAGATCAGCTCCCCGCTGGTGAGCTTCATGGCATGGTTAAGGTTGCCCGCTTTGGCGTGAGAGTTATCGTTACGAGTGATGTACCCCACCCCAACGTCGGCGGCAAACATGGCAAATTCGCTGCGCTTGCCGTCGTCGAGGATATAAATTTTCATTTTATCCCTGGGGTAATCGATGCACTGCGCCGCCAGCACGGTGTCACGCACCACGTCCAGCGATTCGTTATAGGTTGGCACGTAGACGTCCACGGTTGGCCACAGGCTCATATCTTCCGGCAGGGGCACAATCTCCCGCTTCAGCGGCCAGATGGTTTGCAGGTAGTTCAGCAGCAGCATCACCCAGACGTAGAGATCGGCAATGAACAGGCCGATGCCCAGAATGGTCTCTATCTCCGAGTTAAAGTGCAGGGTCTGGGTGGCGCGAAAGTAGATGTAGCGCGTCGACATCAGGAACGACATCACCACCATAATCACGGAGATGCTGCGCTTTTTGCTGTAGCCCATTAAGAAGAGAATGCCGATGCTGATCAGGCCAAAGAGATACTGCTTCTGGCTATCCATTGGCGTGATGACCACCAGCACGGCGGCAGGCGCCAGCGCCAGAATCAAGAGGTAAAACAGGAACTTTTTCATTGTTCGCCCTGGCGAAAATTAGAATCCGGACATCTTTGGCTGGCTGTGAACGGTGCCGTCGCCGACTCTCACGCCCAGAATGTTGGTCACCTTTCTGGCAATCAGCTCGATATCAAACGCCGCCGCCGAGGCCGGGCTAAAATCGAAAATCGACTGCTGGGAGGCGTTGGCCTCGATCACGCTCTCATCACGATGGACCACGCCAATCAGGCGTTCGCCCAGCCGCTGCTCCATAAAGGCAGTGACGTCGCGGCTGATCTGGCGGCGGTTATCGCTCTGGTTCAGCACCACGTAGTAGCCCGCTTTGCGGTTAAGCACGTCGCCGGTCAGACGGTGGTTCTCCACCTGCGGCAGCAGGGAGAGCGAGGCGGTATCCGCCAGCAGTGAGACCAGATGCAGATCGGCCAGCCGTGACAGCGCTTTTAGCGCTGGCGAGGGACCGGGCGGGAAGTCGGCAATGATAATCAGGCCGGGGTAGTTAAGCAGGGTGCTCAGACCGCGCAGCAGGAAGTGCTCATCCTGAACCAGACGCGCTTCAAAGGTTTCGCGCTGCGGCTCTGTGGCATCGCCATAGGGCAGAACAAAGATATTGCCGCCTGCAGAGAGCACAAACTGGCTCCAGTCGGCGGATTCAGCGGCTTTCGCCACAAAGCCGCGGCCATCGGAGAGCGGAACGCCGAAGTGCAGGCGCAGCGCATTCTGCACGTCAAAATCAATCGCCAGCACTTTGTTGCCTGCGCGCGACAGCGCATAGGCCAGGTTTGCCGTAAGGGTTGTTTTCCCTACTCCCCCCTTCGGCGAACAGACACAGATCAACGGCATGAAGCGATCCTTTCTAACAGCGATTTCAACGGCTGATTTTTTTCAACGACGGGCTTCGCCTCTGCGGCTTTGGGCGCAAAGAGCTGGGAGAAGTTAACCGGGACGGCCGCAGCAGGCGCGGCGGCGGGCATTGCCGCAGGCATCGGTGTCGGCGGCGTTATCAGTGCCGCAGGCGCGAGTACGGGCGCTGTGGGCGGCGTAGCCAACTGGGCCGCAACGCTCTGGAAGATAGGCGGCGCGGCGTCAGGAAGCGGAGCCGGGATCTGTGCTGCCGGGGCGGCAAGCGGCTGCTCCACCAGCGTGAACGTATCTGGCTCGACGGACTGCGGAACGGGCAGCGAGACGTGCCCGCCCATCGCCAGCGCCGACTCTTCGGTCGCCGGAGAGAGCTGGTTGATAATGGCCCAGCTGCCATGATCATGCGCGAGGTTTTGCGACGAGAGATCCTTAAAATCGTGTTGCTGTGTGTGAGTCTTGTCTTTAAACCTCTGCAAATCATCATAATTATTCATAGCTATACTCATGATTTACAAAAAAATAGCCCTACCGCCGTGTTAACCAGAGTGGCTATTCACCGGTAGGGGTCTCAAAATTTATTATCGTGTAGGTCCGGGAGCCGTTAACGGACTTCCGTATACTTAATTATTGCGTGGCTATATTACTGCTCTACGACTTTCGACCTATTTACAGCAGTAATATAAGGATTCGCGGGACACATGCTATCTGTTTTTGCGGAAAAAAACAGCACAGCTTTAAATAATGCATAGGCATTAACTTACTGGAATATAATGCTAATTTAACGCAAACCCCACTTTGAAAAAGGTATGTTTAGCGCCCCATTTCAGCGTAACAGGTTGAATAAGATAGTTCTTAATTTAATAAATTGTTACTGTGTGAAATATTCTGAAATAATTTAGCGTGCAGCAGTCATCGATATTATTGCAAAGCCTGATGGCGCTATGCTTATCAGGCCTACGCTGCGTCAGCTTTTAAGGAATAAAAAAACCGGAGACTATGCTCCGGTTTTGGGGTCGGTAAATCAGGTTGCTCAGGCAGGGTTAATTGGCTTTTCGCCATTCTCATCCTGGTCAACCGCAAAGCAGGCCACCAGCTGGCCGCCGTACGATTTCAGCTGCGGCTGAAGCTGGGTACAGGGACCAAAGCGACGGCGGCAGCGGGCGCTGAAAGCACAGCCCGGCGGCGGATTCAGCGGGCTGGGCAGCTCGCCGGTCAGCTTGATACGCTCCCGACGATCGTCCGGATTCAGGCGCGGCGTCGCGGAGAGCAGTGCCTGGGTATACGGATGGCGCGGATTGCTGAAAATCTGCTCCTTGGTGCCCTTCTCTACGCAGCGGCCGAGGTACATCACCATCACTTCATCGGCAATGTGCTCTACCACCGACAGATCGTGGGAGATAAAGACGTAGGAGAGTCCCAGGTCCTGCTGCAGATCCATCATCAGGTTCAGCACCTGCGCACGCACGGAGACGTCGAGCGCCGATACTGGCTCATCGGCAATCACTACGTCCGGATCGAGCATCAGGCCGCGGGCGATGGCAATACGCTGACGCTGGCCGCCAGAGAACATATGCGGGTAGCGATCGTAATGCTCGGTTTTCAGGCCTACCTTCGCCATCATTGCCAGCGCTTTTTCTCGCAGCTCGGCTTTGCTGAGATTGCTGTTAATCTGCAGCGGCTCCTCCAGAATCTGACCCACTTTTTTGCGTGGGTTCAGCGAGCCATAGGGGTTCTGGAACACGATCTGAATCTTCTGCCGGCGCAGCTTCTGCGCCTGCGGATCGTGCTTGAGCAGATCCTGCCCCTGATAGTACAGCTCGCCGCCGGTTGGCGTTTCTATCATGGTCAGCAGGCGGCCAAGCGTCGATTTACCACAGCCGGATTCGCCCACCACCGCCAACGTTTTCCCACGTTCGAGGGAGAACGAGACGCCGTCCAGGGCTTTCACCAGGCGCTCCGGGGCAAACAGCCCTTTCTTCACCGGGTAGTGTTTTTTCAGGTCAATAGCCTGCAACAGCACAGGGGTTGTGGCCTCATGCGTACTCATAGTTAGGCCTCCCGGCATCATCGAGTGGATAGTGACATTTTGAACGACGTCCGTTGTCCACCAGGTTCAGACCTGGCTCTTCGACGCGGCATTTATCCGTGGCATACGGGCAGCGCGGATTGAGCAGGCAGCCGGTCGGGCGATCGTATTTACCCGGCACCACGCCCGGCAGCGAGGCCAGACGGGCTTTATCCTGCGCAAACTCCGGCAGCGCACGCAGCAGCGCCTGGGTATAAGGGTGACGCGGCGCGCGGAAAATATCGCCCGCCTGTCCGGTCTCTACCACCTGGCCTGCGTACATCACGATGATTTTGTGTGCGGCTTCGGCCACCAGCGCCAGATCGTGGGTGATCAGGATCAGCGCCATGTTCTCTTTCTGCTGTAACTCCAGCAGCAGCTCGATAATCTGCGCCTGGATGGTCACGTCCAGCGCAGTGGTCGGTTCGTCAGCAATCAGCAGCTTCGGCTGGCAGGCGATGGCCATCGCAATCATTACGCGCTGGCTCATCCCGCCGGAGAGCTGATGCGGGTAAACGTCAAGGCGCGACGCCGGATCCGGAATGCCAACCTGGTTCAGCAGGTCGATAGCCCGCTGGCGGCGGGTTTGCTTGCTGCCGCCCTGGTGCACCTTAATGGCTTCCATGATCTGGAAGCCAACCGTATAGCACGGGTTAAGGCTGGTCATCGGATCCTGGAAGATCATCGCCACGTCGGCCCCCACCAGGTTACGCCGCTCTTTTTCCGAGATGCGCTTCAGGTCCTGGCCGTTAAACTCCAGCTTCTCAGCCATCACCCGGCCTGGGAAGTCAATCAGGCCCATAATCGCCAGCGAACTGACGGATTTACCGGAGCCGGACTCTCCGACAATGCCGACCACTTCGCCCTGCTCAACGCTGTAGCTTACGCGGTCTACGGCACGGAACGGTGTCCCTTCGTCGCCGAAGTGCACCGACAGTTGATCAATATTCAATAACGCCATTCTCGTGCCTCTTACTGCTTCAGTTTGGGATCGAGTGCATCACGCAGACCGTCACCCATCAGGTTAAATGCCAGCACCGTCAGCAGGATCGCCAGACCCGGGAAGGTCACGACCCACCAGGCACTCTGTGCGAACTGCAACATGTCGGAGAGCATGGTGCCCCACTCCGGCGTTGGCGGCTGCGCACCCATGCCAAGGAAGCCAAGGGCGGCCATATCGAGAATGGCGTTAGAGAAGCCAAGCGATGCCTGAACGATCAGCGGCGCAAGGCAGTTAGGGAGAATGTTGACGAACATCTGGCGCATCGCGCCCGCGCCCGCCACCCGCGAGGCGGTAACGTAGTCGCGGTTGACCTCTACCAGCACGGCGGCACGCGTTAAGCGCACGTAGTGTGGCAGCGCCACGAAGGTTAGCGCCAGCGAGGCGTTAACTATCGACGGGCCAAAGACCGCAACCAGCACCAGCGCCAGCAGCAGGCTCGGCAGCGCCAGCATGATATCGACCACGCGCATGATGATATTATCAACGATGCCGCCGAAGTAGCCCGCTATCAGCCCGAGCACGACGCCCATAATCAGCGACAGCACTACCACCAGACAGCCCACCAGCAGCGACAGGCGTGCGCCGTACATCAGGCGCGACATAACGTCGCGGCCAACATCGTCGGTACCGAGGATATGCGCCAGGCTGCCGCCGTCCTGCCACGCAGGCGGGGCCAGCAGCGCGTCACGGAACTGCTCCGCCGGGTTATAGGGCGCAATCCAGTTGGCAAAAATAGCAATAATCAGCACCACGATAACGTACACCAGGCCGACTACCGCGCCTTTGTTGCGTTTGAAGTAGTGCCAGAACTCCTGCAGCGGCGTCATCGGTACCGGTGCGGAGATAACTTTATCTTGAGTAACTTGTGACATGATGGCCCCTTACTTCTTGTGCCGAATACGCGGGTTCACCACGCCATAGAGCAGATCGACCAGCAGGTTGACGAGGATAATCATCGTCGCTACCAGCAGTACCCCGCCCTGCACCACCGGATAATCACGGCGCTGCAGCGCATCAATCAGCCAGCGGCCCAGCCCCGGCCAGGAGAAGATGGTTTCGGTCAGGATCGCCCCGGCCAGCATCGTTCCCACCTGCAGACCGATCACGGTGACTACCGGCAGCATGGCGTTACGCAGGGCGTGAACGATAATTACGCGCATGCGGGTCAGACCCTTGGCGCGGGCGGTACGGATATAGTCCTCGCCCAACACTTCCAGCATTGCTGAACGGGTCATACGGACGATCACCGCCAGCGGGATCGTGCCCAGCACCACCGCAGGCAGGATCATATGCGCCAGCGCATCGATAAAGTTGCCCTCTTCACCCCAGATGGCGGTGTCGATCAGCATAAAGCCGGTAAGCGGATTGCTGTCGTCAAGGAACACCATATCGCTGACGCGTCCCGAGACGGGAGTCAGGTTGAGCTGCACCGAGACCAGCATGATCAGCATCATGCCCCACCAGAAGATAGGCATAGAGTAGCCGGTCAGGGCCAGGCCTACCGCAGTGTGGTCGAAAATGGATCCGCGCTTCACGGCAGCAAGTACGCCTACCGGAATACCAACGGCCACGGCAAAAATCATGGCGCAGACGCCGAGCTCCAGGGTCGCTTGAAAACGCGGCACGAACTCGTCCCACACCGGAAGACGGCTTTTCAGGGAAATGCCTAAGTCGCCGTGCAGAACGCCCCATACGTAGTTGACGTACTGCTGCCACAGCGGCTTGTTGAGGCCCAGCTCAGCTAACAGCTGCGCATGGCGCTCGGGGGAGATACCACGCTCACCTGCCATGATCATCACCGGGTCACCGGGGATCATATGGACAAAGGCAAAGGTGAGAAGGGTGATACCGATAAACGTCGGGATAACTAATCCCAGACGTCGGAGGATGAACTGCAACATAACCCGGATTCTCAGTAGTGACGTTACGCCTGGCGGCGCTCAGTCTGTATTGCTCACAAATGACTACTGCCGGGTGGCGCTGCGCTTACCCGGCCTACACGGGTAGACCTGGCAGCGCCGCGTACCCGGCGTTACTTTTTATTATTCGACAGACACGTTTTCGAAGTGGTGTTTGCCTAATGGATCAACAACGTAGCCTTTCACCTCTTTACGCACTGGCTCGTACACGGTGGAGTGAGCAATAATCAGCGCCGGAGCCTGATCGTGCATTACCACCTGAGCCTGCTTGTAAAGCTCGATACGCTTGTTGTGATCGTCAGCGGCGCGCGCCGGCTGAATCAGATCTTCAAACGGCTTGTAGCACCAGCGAGAGTAGTTAGAGCCTTGTTTTGCCGCATCGCAGCTGAACAGGGTCGCGAAGAAGTTATCCGGATCCCCATTGTCGCCGGTCCAGCCCATCATCACCGCCTGGTGTTCGCCAGCTTTAGCACGCTTCAGGTACTCGCCCCACTCGTAGGTCACGATTTTGGCCTGAACGCCAATCTTCGCCCAGTCAGCCTGAATCATCTCAGCCATACGGCGAGCGTTCGGGTTGTACGGACGCTGTACCGGCATCGCCCACAGCTCAACGGTGAAGCCTTTATCCTGACCGGCTTCTTTCAGCAGCTGTTTAGCCTTCTCAACGTCGTAAGTATAATCCTTAACGTCGTCGTTATAGCCCCACATGGTCGGTGGGATCAGGTTTTTCGCCGCGGTGCCAGCACCCTGGTAAACGGCTTTGATGATCGCATCTTTGTTGACCGCGTAGGTCAGCGCCTGGCGCACTTTCACATCATCAAATGGTTTTTTCTCGGTGTTGAAAGAGAGGTAGCCCACGTTCAGGCCCGCCTGCTCCATCAGGTTCAGGTTTTTATCCTGCTTCATACGCGCGATGTCAGCCGGGTTTGGATACGGCATCACCTGGCATTCGTTTTTCTGCAGTTTTGCATAGCGTACAGAGGCGTCAGGCGTGATGGAGAAGACCAGACGATCGATCTGCGGCTTGGTGCCCCAGAAGCCTTCAAACGCTTTGTACAGGATGCGGGAGTCTTTCTGGTACTGCAGCAGCTGGAACGGACCGGTACCGATTGGGTTCAGGTCGATTTTTTCCGGCGTGCCGGCTTTCAGCATATTATCCGCATACTCTTTTGACATGATGGATGCGAAGTCCATTGCCAGGTCAGCCAGGAACGGTGCTTCCGGACGCGAAAGAACAAACTGAACGGTATTATCGTCCACTTTTTTCACTTCGCTAATCAGGTCTGGCAGGCCCATGCCTTCGAAGTATTCATAGCTGCCGCCAGAGACTTTATGGTACGGGTTATTCGCATTTTTCTGGCGATCGAAGGAGAACACCACGTCGTCGGCATTGAAGTCACGCGTTGGTTTGAACTCTTTATTATCTTGCCACTTCACGCCCTGACGCAGGTGGAAGGTGTAGGTCTTACCGTCTTCGCTGACTTCCCACTTCTCAGCCAGGCCCGGGATCACCTCTGTGGTACCGATTTTAAATTCAACCAGGCGGTTGTAGATCGGTACAGAGCTGGCGTCATAGGTAGTACCAGAAGTAAAGAGCTGCGGGTTAAAACCCTCCGGCGAACCTTCAGAACAGTAAACCAGGGTTTTGGCCTGCACACTTGCTGCGACGGTCAGAGCCACCAGGCTGAGACCAAGCTTCAGCATCCCTGACTTCTTCAAGGAAATACTCATTATTCTGCTCCAATGTGATATGTGTTGTTTACCCGTTGCAGCGGGTATAACCGACAAACCTTTATTTATTTTTTACCGGTCTGGTCGGCGGTGCCCAAAGGCAGCTTAAGGGGAGGTGATTCCTTTCAAAAGGTTGACTGAGTTGCAGTGCAGATTCTCCATGAAATGCCCCTCATGCCCTACAATCTGTCAACAGAATGTCAAAACGTCAATACAGGTAACCGGGTTTTACACCGAAGGTGAGAATTAACAAACAAAGCGTAAAAAAAGCGCAATCCGCTATTTCCAGCAGAGAAATTTGTGCTATGGCCTGCATGGCAGGACGATTAACTCCGCAGACCACTTGAACCAGCGTTTTGCATTAGCAAATATTGTGAAAAATTTCTGACAGGATGATGAATATCTGAGCGATTAATACCGCGAACGTTAAAACGCACAGCGGAAAATGCTGAGTTAACCATAAGCAACGCGAAAAAAGATTCATCTATATATAAATAAATACAATGGAATATGTCACAAAACAGTTAACAAACGAGGTGAAAAGTCGGCGGGACGATAAAGGTGAAGAGGCATGTAGGCCGGGTAAGGCGGAGCCGCCACCCGGCGAAACGATGTAGACCCGAGCAGGGAGTTCAGTCAGGCACAAATGCAAAAAAGCCTGCTCTAAGAGCAGGCTTTTAAATTTGGTCGGTGATAGAGGATTACT
>NZ_DALZYX010000004.1:201745-417500 GCF_031987975.1 Pseudescherichia sp.
CCGTGACTCGCCCTGCGGGTCGTTGCTAAAGCAACGCTCTCTCGCTGCGCTCGAGCCGAACCTCCTGCCTCCGGAGGTTCTCATCCTCATTGGCTGCAGAAAGCAAAAAGCCTGCTCTAAGAGCAGGCTTTTAAATTTGGTCGGTGATAGAGGATTACTCGCCACTCCGTGACTCGCCCTGCGGGTCGTTGCTAAAGCAACGCTCTCTCGCTGCGCTCGAGTCGAACCTCCTGCCCCCGGAGGTTCTCATCCTCATTGGCTGCAGAAAGCAAAAAGCCTGCTCTTAGAGCAGGCTTTTCAAATTTGGTCGGTGATAGAGGATTCGAACCTCCGACCCCTTCGTCCCGAACGAAGTGCGCTACCAGGCTGCGCCAATCACCGAATGCGGGGCGCATCTTACTGCTGACAACCCCGACCGTCAATCCCTTATTGTAAAAAAGCCATTCGATCGGTGAGAAACTCACCATGTAATCTAGTTGGCTTTCGCGACCTTGTCCGGCAGACGGCACCAGTTGTTGTTCTGGTTGATCCCACCGTTCGGCGAGGTGTAGCCCAGACAGCCCATGATGGTGTCATACAGCTCAACGTGGCGGCGCGGTACCTTCATCTCCGCCTGCTTCTTGAGCTGAGCAAACATCTTCGCTTTCTCCGGGTTCTCCAGATATTTGTCAGACATCCACACCATCATCGGCACGCGGAACTGCTCCGGCGGCGCCATGTTGCGCGGCGTACCGTGCAGGTGCTCACGCTCGTTGATCGACTCACCGTGGTCGGCCGCGTAGAAGACTATCGCCTTCTTATCCCGCACCTGATCGATAACTTTACTAATAAAGCTATCGACGTAGGTCACGGAGTTGTCATAGGCGTTGATCAGCTCCTGCTTGCTGCACTCTTTATCAATACCTACACACTCCGGCGTCCACTGCGCATAGCTGCGCGGATAGCGCTGCACATAGTTGTAGTGCGACCCCTTGGTATGCAGCACAATCAGGTGCTTACCGCTGGGCGTGTTATCCAGAGCGATGCGGGTCTCATCCAGCAGCAGCATATCGTCAACGTGCTTGCCCCGGTTGCGCGGTTCAGCGCCAATCTGCTCGCGGTAGCTGATGTTGTCCGCCATAGTGTTGCTGTAGAACCACATCTCGCTCTGCATCGCATAGAGATCCGAGGCGAAACCGAGCTGCTTGAGCACCGCAAAGATGTTTTGCTCCTTCAGGGTGCGCTGCGGATTCTCATCCGCCCCGCCCTGCCGGACAAACATACAGCGCAGCGAGAGCTTGGTCGCCGTATCGCAGGAGTAGCCGCGGAACGCCGCCAGGTTCTTCTCCTGGGCAAGCTTAGGCGTGGTGTTACGCTCATAGCCAAAAATGCCCATATGATCCCAGCGGGTGGTCTCACCGATGATAAAGATCACGGTGGTATCATCCAGATCTTTAGGTGGCACGTAGGTGAACTTCGTTGCCGGGTTCATCAGCGACTTATTGTCGGAAGACTCATCCACCTGCGCCCAGGCGTAAAGCCCCAGCGCCGAAAGCCAGTTGGAGGGCAGATAGGAGTTCGCCACCACGCCACCGTAGCTCGGCATATCGACCCCGGTGCTGCGCTCGACCTTCTTCTGCTGAATGTCCATCAGGCGAATCGGACCCCACACCATCAGCCCGGCCAACACCACCAGCGTCACGCTGCGCAGGCGCTGTCCCGGCGTGCGTAGCTGGCGCAGCAGGGTGTAGCGGCAGCGGTTGCTCCAGATGAAGAGCAGCGGCAGCGCGCTGACGGCCACCAGCCAGATCACAAAGTGCAGGCCCACCACCTCTTTCGAGAGATCGATATCCGTGGTCATCACTGAGGCAACAATGCCGTAGCCAATCACCACGTTCAGAAAGGTCATGTAGTAGCTGGCTCCGGCGGAAAAGAGCACCAGCAGGGTGGCTAACACGCGCCAGACGCGGCGACCAAAGAGAGAAAGCACCCGCAGTAAAAAGAAGGTGATCAGTACCGTGCCAAATAGCTCAATGGCCACGGCGCAGGCTTTTGAAAAAGTGAAATCTTGTGCATAGCTGTCAAAACGGCGAAAAAAGACGGCGCAGTTCATAAACAGGCCGATGTATAACGCCAGCAGGAAGCTAAGCCTCTGCTGCGTCATGACTTTGATATATCTCATGCAAGCTGCCCTGTAAAAAGGGAATCAATAAAAGCACCTGGCTACTGTGTCTTTCACCAGCAGGCAGGTTAATAGAGTGCGTTGGAAGTCAAACCAGGTAACTTCTTAAAGCGCGGCATAGTAGACCACAAGGCTTCAAAAAAGTGTCATGGGGGAGTGTGATCCGGTCGGATATTTACAAAAATATGACCGGATCGGGTCAGGCAGAAAAGAGATTAAGAGGTGATAACGTTCAGGGTAACGTCAATATTGTCGCGGGTAGCGTTAGAGTAAGGGCAGACAACGTGCGCTTTTTGCACCAGCTCTTCCGCTTCCTGGCGATCCATCCCCGGCAGGTGAATATCCAGTTGGGCTTCGATACCAAAGCCGGTCGGGATCGGACCGATACCTACCTGCCCTTCAATATAAGCGTCCTGAGGGATTTTCTTTTGCTCTTGCGAGGCGACGTGTTTCAACGCGCCCAGGAAGCAGGCCGAGTAGCCTGCGGCAAACAGTTGCTCCGGGTTGGTTGCTTCACCGCCTGCCCCACCCATCTCTTTGGGAACGCCGAGTTTGATATCCAGCACGCCATCAGAAGAGACAGCGCGGCCATCACGGCCGCCGGTTGCTTTTGCTTTCGCGCGGTAAACCACTTTTTCTAAAGACATAGGGTGACTCCTTTTTGTTGGAAGCGCTAATCACTAAAGATAGTCGCTGTCACCCGTCCTGGCAGGTTTACCGCACGAAAAGCCGTCAGGCATGCGCCTGTTTGTACACCTTGCTCTGCGGCTGGCGGATGGTGGTGGAGAGCGCCAGGGAGAGAACCAGCAGGGCAAAAATCACGCAGAAGGTGACGTAGAAGCCGCCGAACAGCGAGGCGATAATCGAGCCGCAGATGCTGCCGATACCAAAGCCCAGGTAGATTACACCGTAGTTTTTCGCCAGGTTGTTCAGACCGAAGAACTCGCTCACCAGCGACGGGAACACGGTGATTGTGCCGCCGAAGTTAAAGGCGACGCAGGCAATCGCCGCGAAGAAGGTCACCGCGTTAAGCGGAGCAAAGAGCAGCGCGGCCATCCCCACCAGCGAAACCACCTGGCCGAGAGTAATCACCCGGATACGGGCGATCTTGTCAGAGAGGATGCCCAGCACCAGACGACCCGTTAGGTTAGCGATAGCAATCACCGTTACCGCGTTGGCTGCGGTAGCCATATCCAGATGCACCATGCCCTGGGCGATATCTTTTGCCACGCCAATGACGTACAGACCGCTCATGCAGGCGGTCAGGAACATGGTCGCCAGCATCCAGTACTGCGGTTTGCGCATCGACTGGGCCAGGGTGAAGTCGTTTTCGACTACGCCGTTGGTCATCGTCACTTTCTGCTGCGGGGCATCTTTCATCAGCGTCGCGCCGAACAGGATCATCCCCATCACAATCGCGCCCCAGATCATAAAGGTGCTCTCCAGACCCACGGTCGCCAGCAGATGGCTGTCGATAAACTTAAAGCCGAGGCTGCCAAGGCCGTAAGAGCCAATGGCGAACGCCGAGATGAGACCCTTACGCTCCGGGAAGTATTTAACGCAGTTGGAGAGGGTTAGCAGGTAGCCCGCACCGTCAGCCAGGCCGACCAGCACACCTGCGCTCAACCAGAGCATCATCAGGTTGTTTGCATGCGCGGTGAGCATTAAGCCGACGCCAAGCAGGATGCCGGACGCCATCGTGACGCGTTTAACGCCAAAACGCTCTTGCAGTTTCCCGGCGACCGACGAGGAGATCGCCAGGCCCAGGCTGAGCAGACCAAAGGAGAAGGCGACCTGGCTTACCGGCTCATTGAGCTTTTCTGCCAGCGCGCTGTTGAACAGGCTCCATGTGTAAACCGATCCTAAAGCAAACTGAGTGATGATGGTGCCGACCAGGGTTAGCCAGCGGGTGCGATTTGCGGTTGATGTGTTCATGGCAGTGTTCCTGCATAAGGAAATTAAGAAATTCTCTGCCGTCAACGATAGCGAAGCGCATTTCATGCCGGGTGAAAAAAGGCATGAAATGCAGCGAGGAGGGAATGAAATGCCTTGTAGAAGGAATGAATAGCAGCGCTTTTTTTGTCGCTGCGTTTTTTTACAGGGTAAGTTAGTGCGTACTATCAACGCCAGGCGCGCCAGCTATGTAGTCTAAATGTTACTCAGTTGTTTAAAACAGGCGTTAGAATCGCGCGCTCACGCCCATGCTGTAAAGATAGTTTTGCCCGGTCACGTCGTTCTCCGACTGAGACATAGAAGCGTAGGCCGCAAGGTGCGGATTGAGCAGCATATCCGCGCCAAAGGTGACGTCCATCCAGTTGCCATACTGGCTGGAGGCAGAGAGGCGATTGAGGCCCGACTGGCTCTTCCACAGGTTCTCGCCAAACTGCTGGTTATAGCTAATCTGCGCCCATGAGCGGAGGTCGCCAAAGCGGCTGTCTACCCGCCAGCCTACGGAGCTAACGCTGGCATGCCATAGCGGATCGCTGAACTGCAAATTGGCTGGACCGTCACCAAATTCGTTAAACATGGTCGAGGCGGAGCTGTCGTAATGCCAGATGGCCACCGGCCCGGTGGTCATACTGTGGGCCAGTGGAAAATTCCACCCCATGCTCATCGTACTTGTCGCGTCGAGTGGGTTATCATCGGGCAGGTTAAAGGTTGCGCCAGGCAAGTTTTGCCCCGACCGGATGCGCTCCTCCAGAATATCGTCATAGCGCGGTTGGTGATCGCTATCCCATGTATAGCGATCGGTCGTATTACTTTGCGGGTCGGTCACGATATATTCCTGCTGCCAGGCCTGCGCCGTGTGACAAAAAAACACGCAAACAGACGCTAACGCCAGGCGGCGGCCACTGAATTTTTTATTGTTCATCAATGCGACTCCAGGAGAGAGCCGAATTCGGCATTATTGTTATCGTTCTTGATGGGCTTAAAACCCTGTATTAAATATTGTCTCTTTACCAGGCACGTCAAGCCAGCGGCAGTGATTTCTTTTGTGATTCATAGCAACAAAGGGAGATGAAAATGCAACGTTGTGGCTGGGTCAGTCAGGACCCGTTGTATATTGACTATCACGACAGGGAGTGGGGCGTTGCGCAGACCGACGGCCAGAAGCTGTTTGAGATGATCTGCCTCGAAGGCCAGCAGGCCGGACTGTCATGGATCACGGTGCTGAAAAAACGGGAAAATTACCGCCGCTGCTTCCACCATTTCGATCCGCAGCGCGTGGCCGCAATGCAGGAGGAGGACGTAGAGCGTCTGATGCTGGACGCAGGCATCATCCGCCACCGGGGAAAGATCCAGGCCATTATCGGCAACGCCCGCGCTTACCTGGCGATGGCGGAGAACGGCGAGTCCTTTAGCAAGTTTGTCTGGTCCTTTGCCGATAGCCCGCCGCGGGTCACCCAGGCGGCCACCCTGAGCGAGATCCCCACCTCAACCCTTGAGTCAGATGCCTTGTCGAAGGCGCTGAAGAAGCGCGGCTTTAAGTTTGTCGGCACCACTATCTGCTACTCGTTTATGCAGGCCTGCGGGCTGGTCAACGATCATATTACCGGCTGTTTCTGCCATCCAGGAGGCGAGGATGATCCACGAATGGCATCGTAAAGATAGCGCCCCGCTGCTGCGGCTGTGGCTGGAGAGCACCACCTTTGCCCACCCCTTTATCCAGGAGAGCTACTGGCAGGAGAGTATCGCCATGGTGCGGGATGTCTACCTCGCCAACGCTACTACCTGGGTGTGGGAGGATAAAGAGGCGCTACAGGGGTTTGTCAGCGTGATGGATGCGCGCTTTGTCGGCGCGCTCTTTGTACGCCCTGCCGCCATCGGCAGAGGGATTGGTCGGGCGCTGCTGGAGCACGTTATGCAGCTCCACCCCCAGCTCAGCCTGGAGGTGTACCAGAAAAACACCCGGGCGGTGCACTTCTACCATGCCTGCGGGTTCCGCATTGAGGACAGCGCCTGGCAGGATGAAACGCATCACCCGACGTGGATTATGAGCTGGCAGGCGGATCAAACGCCGTAAGCGTTAACGCAGGACCGGTGTACTTCTCTACCCATGCCAGGGCGGTATTGCCTGCGCAGCCGTTACCCAGGCGCGAGGTAGGGAGATCTTTTGTCAGCACGTTGACCGCGCCGTTTTTACAGATGCCCCCCGCCGCCGGGTCGAGATCCGGCCAGCCGCCTTCGTGAATACAGATCACCCCAGGACGGATGCCCTCGGTCACTACCGCACCTGCCAGCACCTGCCCACGCCCGTTCCAGACGCGCACCACATCGCCTGCAACAATCCCGCGCGCCTGCGCATCCTGTGGATGCAGGGTGATAGGCTCACGCCCGGCAACCGCGTATCGCTCGCGCAGATCGCTGTAGCTTAGCTGGCTGTGCAGACGGTGCGCCGGATGCGCGGAGAGCACCTGCAATTGTCCAGACTCCGCGTTGCCGTGCCACTCCACCGGCGCAAGCCACATCGGGTGCGGCGGGCAGTCGGCGTAGCCGTACCCGGCAATACGTTTTGAATAGATCTCGATTTTTCCGCTGTCGGTTTTCAGCGGATTGGCCTGCGGATCGCGACGGAAGTCGGCAAAACGGACGAAGCGCGCGTTCTGCTCGCTCTCCGGCATCTCAATCAGCTGGTTCGCTTCCCAGAACTCAGCAAATGGCGGCAGGGTCACGCCCTGGCTGGCTCCACGCTGGCCCGCAATCTCGTAGAAGGTTTGCAGCCACTGCAGATCGGTTTTGCCCTCGGTAAAGCGCTCCCGGCCCCCCTCCTCCCAGCGTTCGCTCAGGTCGGCGAAGATCTCAAGATCGTCCCGGGCTTCGCCCTGCGGAGCAACCACCTGCTTCATCGGCACCAGATGCTGGTTACTGTAGTCGCCGGTCATGGTGAGATCGTTACGCTCAAAGGAGGTGGTGGCAGGCAGGACGATATCCGCGTGCTTCGCCGCTGCGGTCCAGTAGCACTCGGAGATCACCACCAGCTCCGGCTTCTGCCAGGCGCGGATCAGTCGATTGGTATCCTGGTGATGGGTAAAGTTCGCGCCGCCCGCCCACCAGATAAAGCGAATGTCTGGGAAGTGCCTGTCCATACCGTTGTGCTGATACGCACCGCCGGGGTTTTCCAGCGCCTCGACGATACGCGCCACCGGGATCTTATCGACCGCATCGACGCCGCCCTGCACGCCACCCTGCATTGAGGCTAGCACCGCCGCCCGCCGCGTCGGGTTGCCGCCGTTAGCAAAGTGGTAGGAGAGACCAAAGCCGCCGCCTGGGGTGCCGATCTGCCCCAGCATTGCCGCCAGGGTTACCAGCATCCAGTGCTTCTGCTCGCCATACTGCTGGCGCTGCATTCCCCAGCCGGACATCAGCATGGTGGTGTTTTCATGGAACAGCTGGGCCAGCTCACGAATTTTCTCCGCCTCGATGCCGCAGATGGCTGCCGCCCACTCGGCGGTTTTCGCTACGCCGTCGCTCTGGCCGCTCAGGTAGGCAGCAAATATTTCATAGCCCTCGGTGCAGCGCGCCAGGAAATCGCTGTCCTGCCAGCCGTTCTCCAACAGGGTATGGGCAATGCCGAGCATCAGCGCCACGTCGGTGCCCATATGCGGGGCGATCCACTCCATGCTGTCACCGAAGAAATCGACCGTCTCCGATCGCATAGGATCGATGCAGATCAGCCGCTTGCCGCTGCGGCGCAGCCGATCAAAAAAGGCGATGCCCTGCTCATCCGACGCGTTCCAGGCAATTTTCAGGGTGTTGAGCGGGTTGGCGCTCCACAGCACCACCACTTCGCTGTGCTCCAGCACCAGCGGCCAGCTGGTCTGCTGTTGATAGACCTCGTTGCCGCCCACTACGTAGGGCATGATCGCCTGGGCCGCGCCGGTGGAGTAATCCCCCAGATGACCGGTATAGCCGCCTGCAATGCTCATATAACGCTGGAGCAGCGTCGCCGCCTTGTGCAGTACGCCGTTGGATCGCCAGCCGTAGGAGCCGGCAAAGATAGATGATGGACCGTAGCTGTCGCGAATGCGCTTATGCTGGGCGTGGATCAGATCCAATGCCTCGTCCCAGCTAACGCGGACAAACTCATCCTGGCCGCGAACGCCCTGCGGGCTATCCGGCGAGGCGAGAAAGCCTTTGCGTACCATGGGAAAACGCACCCGGGTCTTGCTGTGAACCTGGTCGCGCACCGCCGTCTGGAGCGAGTTCGGGTGGGAGGTCGGCAGCGCGCCGCGTGAGTTCAGAACCTGTACGCCATCGGTTTCAACCAGCATGGGCCCCCAGTGGGCTGCGGTCAGAACCGTTTTAATCGATGTGTTTGCCAAAGCGCGTGCTCTCCGGTCGTAGATGCAGGTGTGATGGTCCTTTATACAGGCCATTCAATGTTATTTACAAAATTCGGATTCTTTCCGGAAATTTTCACCCTATTCAGGCGTCATAATCAACCACCACCTTGCAGTGGCTTAGAACGAAAACGCATTTAAGGATAAACGATGAAAAAACGCGTCATTATGATTGCCGCCGCGGTATGCGGTGCGCTGGCAATTTCTGGCTGTACGACTAACCCCTACACCGGCGAACGTGAAGCAGGAAAATCTGGCATCGGCGCGGGCATTGGCTCGCTGGTCGGCGCAGGCGTAGGCGTCCTCTCCTCCTCGAAGAAAGATCGCGGCAAAGGTGCGCTGATTGGCGCAGCGGCAGGTGCGGCGCTCGGCGGCGGGGCGGGTTACTACATGGACGTGCAGGAAGCCAAACTGCGCGAGAAAATGCAGGGAACCGGCGTCAGCGTGACGCGAAACGGCGACAATATTGTGCTTAACATGCCGAACAACGTTACCTTTGACAGCAGCAGCGCCACCCTGAAACCGGCGGGTGCCAACACCCTGACCGGCGTGGCGATGGTCCTGAAAGAGTATCCGAAAACGGCGGTGAACGTGGTGGGCTACACCGACAGCACCGGCGGCCAGGATCTCAACATGCGCCTGTCACAGCAGCGCGCCGACTCGGTTGCCAGCTCGCTGATTACCCAGGGCGTGGATGCTGGCCGCATGCGCACCAGCGGCATGGGTCCGGCGAACCCGATCGCCAGCAACAGCACCGAAGAGGGCAAGGCGCAGAACCGCCGCGTCGAGATTACGCTTAGCCCAACGGCATAACGTTTAGATTTCTCTTCCATGCCCGGTAAGCGCAAGCGCTACCGGGCAAATAACTTGCTTAGGCCGATTTTCTCGCTAAGGTGTTCTCACTAAAGCCATGGAAATCAGCGATGAGCAAATCACCACGCCCCACCATCAGCGATGTCGCAAAAGCGGCGAAAACCGGTAAAACCAGCGTGTCGCGCTATCTGAACGGCGAGCAAAACTTGCTCTCGGAAGATCTGCGCCTGCGCATAGAGCATGCCATTGCCGCCCTCGACTACCGCCCCAGCGTGATGGCGCAGGGTCTCAAGCGTGGCCGTACCCGCCTGATTGGCCTGATCATCGCTGACATTACCAACCCCTACTCCGTCAACGTGCTTAGCGGCATTGAGGCCGCCTGCCGGGAGAAGGGCTTTACCCCGCTGGTCTGTAATACCAACAACGAGCTGGACCGGGAGCAGCACTACCTGGATCTGCTCCGCAGCTATCAGGTGGAGGGGATCGTGGTCAACGCCGTCGGGATGCGGGAGGAGGCGCTGAACCGCCTGCAACAGTCGGCGCTGCCGATGGTGCTTATCGATCGCAAGATCCCTGATTTCGCCTGCGATGTGGTGGGGCTGGATAACACCCAGGCCGCGACCACCGCCACCGAGCATCTGATCCAGCAGGGCTTTGAGGCGCTGCTGTTTCTCAGCGAACCGCTCGGCACGGTCAATACCCGCCGCGAACGCCTGAATGCTTTTCGCGCCACCCTTGCCCGCTACCCCGGCGTGGTGGCCGAGAACGCCGAGACGGTGCTGCACGAGGCGGCGCAGATCGATAACGCCCTGCGACAATTTCACGCTCGCCACCGCGGAATGCGTAAAGCGGTGATCTCCGCCAACGGCGCGTTAACCCTTCAGGTGGCCCGCTCGCTTAAACGCATTGGCCTGCACTGGGGCAGCGATATCGGCCTGCTCGGCTTTGACGAACTGGAGTGGGCCGAACTCGCTGGCGTTGGCATTACTACCCTCAAGCAGCCCACCTGGCAGATTGGCTACGCCGCCGTCGAGCAGGTCGTGCGCCGTATCGACGGCACTGACGACACCGTCCGCGAGCAGCTCTTCTCCGGCGAGCTGATTGTGCGCGGCTCAACGTCTCTTTGATAACCTTCGTGACGACGATCATGCTTTAGAGATGGTGCACTTTTCTTTGGAACCGGTTCCATCTAGCGTTAAGGCAAGAGTTAACGCTGGAGCTGCCAGATGGAAAGAAAAATTATCGTTGTCACCGCCGCCTATGGCCACGACCGCCTGAACCAGTTGGGCGGGCAGGCGGCAGTGCTCCCCTTTATCGCTAACGGCGGTGCGGACGGGGTCGAGATCCGCCGGGAGCTGTTTAGTCCGCAAGAGCTAAATAGCCTGCCCACGCTGGCCGCCGCCATTGCTGAACACAATCTGCTGGCCTGCTACTCGGCCCCGGAGCCGCTCTGCCTGCCCGACGGCACACTGAACCCGCTGCTGCCGTCGCTGTTGCAGGAAGCCCACGCTCTTAACGCCCTGTGGCTGAAGGTCTCCCTCGGTCACTTCCAGCATAAATCGGCCCTTGAACCGCTGCGCGCCATGCTGGCGGGGAGCGGCATGGCGTTAGTGGTAGAGAATGACCAGACCGAGTGCGGCAAGCTTGCCCCGATGCAGCGCTTCAGCGCCGCCTGCCGGGTACTGAATCTCCCCGTGACGCTGACCTTTGATATGGGTAACTGGCTATGGGTAGACGAATCCCCGGAAGAGGCCGCACGCCTGCTGGCCCCTGCCGTAAGCTATATCCACGTCAAGGCCGCCCAGGCCCACCATTTCCACTGGCGTGCCGTGCCGCCGGGACATGACGATCCGCGCTGGCAGGCCCTGCTT
This sequence comes from Pseudescherichia sp., assembly GCF_031987975.1. Classification (GTDB taxonomy): domain Bacteria; phylum Pseudomonadota; class Gammaproteobacteria; order Enterobacterales; family Enterobacteriaceae; genus Pseudescherichia. The sequence continues at coordinate 212,932 of NZ_DALZYX010000004.1, forward strand.
GACGTGCTGCCCGCCGATGCGCCGCGTGGCATCGAATTTCCCCTTGAAGGGCGCGATCTCACCGCCGTTACGCGCCGCTACGTTAACTGGTTACGCGAGGAGTTTCATCATGCATAACGCCCTGGATGTCATCACCATTGGCGAAGCAATGGCGATGTTTGTCGCTACCGAGCCGGGCGAACTGGCCGAGGCCGATACCTTTATCAAACGCGTCGCAGGTGCAGAGCTTAACGTTGCTACCGGCCTCGCCCGTCTGGGACTCAACGTCAGCTGGGTCAGCCGCGTCGGATCCGACAGCTTTGGCCGCTTCGTGCTTAGCTCGCTGAAAAAAGAGAATATCAATAGCGAGAGCGTCACCGTTGACGATCGCTATGCCACTGGTTTTCAGCTGAAATCGCGGGCGGAAAATGGAACCGATCCCATTGTGGAGTATTTTCGCAAAGGGTCTGCTGCCAGCCACCTCTCCCGGGATGACTTTGATAGCACAATATTTACTCGCGCCCGCCATCTGCATCTGAGCGGTGTGGCGGCGGCGCTGTCACCTACCGCTTACGATCTTCTGGATCATGCGGCAAACACCATGAAGGCGCAGGGAAAAACGATCTCTTTCGATCCCAACCTGCGTCCGGTGCTGTGGAAAAGCGAAGCGGTGATGGTTGAAAAGCTGAACCGTCTCGCCTTCCAGGCCGACTGGGTATTACCTGGCCTTAAAGAGGCGGCTATCCTGACGGGTCAAAGCACGCCGGAAGGTATGGCGGACTTTTATCTGGATCGGGGCGTCAAAGCGGTGGTGATTAAAACCGGAGCCGACGGCGCATGGTTTAAAACCGCCGCCGGTGAGCAGGGAGCGGTTGCCGCCGTCAGGGTCGATAACGTTGTCGATACCGTCGGCGCAGGGGATGGCTTCGCCGTTGGGGTGATCAGCGCCCTGCTGGAGGGAAAAACCTTCCCGCAGGCGGTCGCACGCGGAAATAAGATCGGCTCGCTAGCGATCCAGGTTCCCGGCGATAGCGAAGGCTTACCGACGCGCGCGCAGCTCGCAGAAACTTTCTAATTACAGATCCTCTGTACCCTACACAACAGAGGCAGCATAAACCTCAACCTTCGAGGCAAGCCTATGAAAAGTTCTACCAATGCAGCTAAACGCTGGCTGTACATTATGCCGATTGTGTTTATCACCTACAGTCTGGCATACCTTGACCGGGCCAACTTCAGCTTTGCGTCCGCTGCGGGTATTAACGAGGATTTAGGCATCACCAAAGGCATCTCATCGCTGCTGGGCGCGCTCTTCTTCCTCGGCTACTTCTTTTTCCAGATCCCCGGCGCGCTGTATGCCGAACGCCGCAGCGTCCGCAAGCTGATCTTTATCTGTCTCATCCTGTGGGGGGCGTGTGCCTCTCTGACTGGCGTGGTTAACAATATCCCGATGCTCGCCGCTATTCGCTTTATTCTGGGCGTGGTAGAAGCGGCGGTGATGCCAGCGATGCTGATCTACATCAGCAACTGGTTTACCAAATCTGAACGCTCACGAGCCAATACCTTCCTGATCCTCGGCAACCCGGTCACGGTGCTGTGGATGTCGGTGGTCTCTGGCTATCTGATCCAGGCCTTTGGCTGGCGTGAAATGTTCATTATCGAGGGCGTTCCGGCCATCATCTGGGCCTTCTGCTGGTGGGTGCTGGTCAAAGATAAGCCGGAGCAGGTTAAGTGGCTGGCGGAAGATGAAAAAACTGCGTTAAAAGTGCAGCTGGAGAAAGAGCAGGAAGGCATTAAGGCGGTACGTAACTATGGCGAAGCTTTCCGCTCGCGCAACGTTATCCTGCTCTGCATGCAGTATTTTGCCTGGAGCATCGGCGTGTACGGTTTCGTGCTGTGGCTGCCGTCGATTATCCGCAGCGGCGGCGCAAACTTAGGCATGGTAGAGGTGGGCTGGCTCTCGTCCGTTCCCTACCTGGCCGCTACCATTGCAATGATCCTCGCCTCCTGGGCCTCCGACAAGCTGCAAAACCGCAAGCTGTTCGTCTGGCCGCTGCTGCTGATCGCTGCCTTCGCCTTCATCGGCTCCTGGGCAGTAGGCGCGGATCACTTCTGGGTCTCCTATACCCTGCTGGTGATTGCCGGTGCAGCGATGTATGCCCCGTACGGCCCGTTCTTCGCCATCATTCCGGAGATGCTGCCGCGTAACGTGGCGGGCGGCGCAATGGCGTTGATCAATAGCATGGGCGCGCTCGGCTCCTTCTTTGGCTCGTGGTTTGTGGGTTATCTCAACGGATCGACCGGCAGCCCGTCCGCTTCGTACATTTTTATGGGGGTAGCGCTTTTTGTTTCGGTATGGCTTACTTTGATTGTTAAGCCTGCGAATAATCAACAGGCTCCTGCCCGCATGATGCGCGCCGGACGCCCCTCAACCCATTGATTACGGAGATACGCATGAAGCCGTCCATCATCCTGTACAAAGCACTGCCTGACGATCTGCACCAGCGTCTGGAAGACCACTTTACCGTCACCCAAGTCGATAACCTTGACCCTGAGACGGTGCAAAAAAACGCGGAGGCGTTTGCAAATGCAGAGGGCTTGCTGGGTTCGAGTGAGAAAGTGGACGCGGCGCTGTTGGAAAAGATGCCGAAACTGCGTGCCACCTCCACCGTGTCGGTTGGCTACGATCAGTTTGACGTCGATGCGCTGAACGCTCGGGGCATCTTCCTGATGCACACCCCTACCGTACTAACGGAGACCGTTGCCGATACCATGATGGCGCTGGTCCTCAGCACCGCCCGCCGCGTGGTGGAAGTGGCGGAGCGGGTGAAGGCGGGCGAATGGAAACAGGGAATTGGCCCGGACTGGTTCGGCATCGATGTGCATCACAAAACGCTGGGCATCATCGGCATGGGCCGCATCGGGCTGGCGCTGGCACAGCGGGCGCACTTTGGTTTCGGCATGCCGATCCTCTATAACGCCCGTCGTCACCACAGCGAAGCGGAAGAGCGTTTCCAGGCCCGCTACTGCGATATCGACACCCTGCTGCAGGAGTCAGACTACGTTTGCGTGGTGCTGCCGCTGACCGACGAGACGCATCATATGATTGGCGCGGAACAGTTTAAGAAAATGAAGTCGTCAGCCATCTTTATCAACGCCGGCCGTGGCCCGGTGGTAGATGAGCAGGCGCTGATTGAGGCGCTGAAAAGCGGTGAGATCCACGCCGCCGGGCTGGACGTTTTCGAGCAGGAGCCGCTGCCGGTGGATTCGCCGCTGCTGAGCCTGCCGAACGTCGTCGCCCTGCCCCATATCGGCTCGGCAACGCACGAGACGCGCTACAACATGGCCGCCTGCGCCGTCGATAACCTGATCGACGCCCTGAACGGCAAGGTAGAGAAGAACTGCGTGAATCCGCAGATAGCGAAGTAAAAGGATCGGCTTACAATTATAAGCCTCATCAATATTATTGATGGGGCTTTTTTATGCATTTTATACAGCAACTTTTTATTATAATAAAATTTACTGGAAGAATAATTACCATTTAATTATTTATGCATTAAATGCTGATTAATAAATAAGCATACTTTATTACATTATATCTAATGGATTAGATGTACTGTCCTTTTAACTCCCTAACGAAAGGACAGCTCTAAATGGCGATCCCAGCTTATCTATGGCTTAAAGATGATGGTGGTGCAGATATTAAAGGTTCTGTTGATGTTAGAGGCAGAGAAGGAAGTATTGAGGTTGTAGGTTTTGGTCATTCGCTTCGCATTCCAACAGATGATAATACAGGGAAATTAAAAGGAACCCGTATCCATGGGACGATGAACTTTGAAAAAATCTTTGACTCATCCAGCCCATATCTTTACAAAGCTGTAGCTACCGGGCAACGCTTGCAATCAGCGGAGGTACGCTGGTACAACATAAATGATGCCGGACAAGAGCAGCAATACTTCAATATGTTACTTGAAGGCGTAAGAGTTGTATCCATATCGCCATGTATGATTAACCAAGAGAAAATCAATCATATCGAATATGTTTCCCTTCGTTATGAAAGAATCACATGGAAATACTGTGATGGCAATGTGCAGTTTACCGATGCATGGAACGAAAGAGGGACTGCGTCATGACAGATGTGACAGCTGATATTTTATGGGATGTAGCAAGACATTATATACATAAAGAAAGTCTGTTAAATTCTCAAAAAAGAAATATGCACGCAATTGCTCCCCATTTCAATCATTGGTTTACTGTTTATGAGATAAATACTAAATTACGCATCGCCCATTTTCTCGCACAAGCTTGTATTGAAACCGCAAACTTTTCTACAATGACAGAAGTCCCTAAGCATGGCGGTAGAGAATATGACTCAGGCACACGCGTTGGTAATAGTTTAGGTAACACACAACCGGGAGATGGCCCAAGGTTTATCGGCCGTGGATTATTAGATCTTACCGGCCGGACTAACTATGATAACTTCGGAAAAGCCTTCAAAAAAGATTATGTTAGCCATCCTGAAAGCGTAGCGGGAAACCCTTACGTAGCCGTAAAGTCAGCTTGCTATTACTGGAATTTAAGAAATGTAAACGTTGCTGCTGACAAAGATGATATAAAAAAAGTCACTCTTCTCGTTAACGGTGGATATAATGGTCTCGAAGATAGAAAAACAGCGCTTCACAGAGCAAAGCTGGCTTTAGGGGTGCGCTAAATGCGCTACATACAACTCTTATCACTTATCTCCCTTTTAGCCACAAGCAGTACCTACGCCGCCATGGAAAGCTCATCGCTGATCTGCAAAACCGAGGCAGTAAAGGAGGCTCACAAACTTCTCGCTTTCTATCGCGACAATGACGATCGTATAGTCATTGATGACAAGGTCACGCCGCTAGCGAAGATAACAAATCCTGCTAACGAAAAGCAGCTTCTTGATGTGCTGGAAACGTGGGGATACATCTATAAGGGCAGGTACAGGATGCGGCTGATCTACTCCTTTGATTGCACCCTGATGGGAGAGGAAATTTTAGAGTACGCCAGCCTGTGAAGAGTAAATCGCAGAAAACAAAAAACCCGCCGAGGCGGGTTTTTTTAACATCGTGCTTTAAACGTTAAGCTTACAGGCTTACAACGTTACCAGCAGACGGGCCTTTAGCGCCGCTTTCGATGGTGAAGGATACTTTCTGGCCTTCATCAAGAGATTTGTAGCCATCGTTCTGGATAGCAGAGAAGTGTACGAACACGTCTTTAGAGCCATCGTCAGGAGTGATGAAGCCGAAACCTTTGTCAGCGTTAAACCATTTTACTAAACCAGTCATTTTGTTAGACATAGATATTACCTTTTTAATTAAGTTTGCCTTCCGGCGCTATGGCGTGCTTTACAGATTTTTTAAGCGATAAAGGAGAGCTCACTACGAGGAGTATCTATGGATAACTCTTGAAGGGGACTGCTTTACTAAACTGCTTTAAGGTCTGTATATCAAACCGATGACGCATTAACGCATTATCTGGGCAGCATAGCAAGGACTATTTGCCATGCTTACCTTTCATTACATTATCCCCGCCGTCAGACGGGGACATCGGAACGCGTGCAGCTTACTGCGTAGCGTTCACCGCCGTGCTCCAGGCCTGCGTAAACGCCTGATGCTGCGAGGCCAGCGGCCCAATCAGCGAGTTATACTGGCTCGCCTGCTGAGAGGTCGGGAACTGAATGCCGTTAGCAACAAAGCTCACCTGCGCCTCCTGCTGGGCGATAAAGTCACCTACCTGTACCAGCTGCTGGGTAAAGATCTGCGCCGCCGGGATCAGCGGTTGCAGCGCGTTAGACGGCTGGGTCACCACTTTCTCATAGACCTGGTCATAAACCGGCTTCAGGTCATCGTTCTGTTTCAGCGCGGAGCGAGAGGCATCCGCCTGCACTTTAGCATTCTGCAACTGCTGGCTCAGCACGCCTAAGGAGCCGTTAGCCTGACGCAGCGGCTCGCGCTGGGTCATATAGTCCTGTGGGACGCGGATGGCATTCACGCTGTCCACTACCGGGCGCAGACCAGAGTCCATCGCCTGGTTCACCTGCTGGGAGTAACCATACAGAATGGCGTAGTCCGACACGAACGGGCCAAACTGTTTTTTCTGATCGGCAGTCAGTGTCGGCAGTCGCTCACCGCTACGCATCGCTGTATTTTGCAGAAAATCGATAAACGCCTTGCGCTGATCGCCCTCTTTATCAAAACACCCACTCAGGCTAACTACCATTAATAACGCCGCAAGAGGCGCGAACCAGCGAGAGCAGGACTTTCCTGTCGCCATTTTAATACTCCTTTCACCCAAAAAAAGCGCACACCGGCACACGTGTGCCTGACGCTGACAAGGATAGTCCAGGTGGGCCGCGCAAGATACCCCTTTCGTTGCATTCTTGCGCGGAAAATCAACGCTCAGGAAAATTGTGCCGTAAGGCGATTAGCGATTTTTTTGCCAACGATTGACGAATTTTTACTACCGTTGCGAGAGGCCGATAAATCAATCGATTAGACGGGGAGCCGCTGCTTTTATAGGCTCTTTTATTGTCTGAAATCAATTTGTGCGACAAATAATCATGTAGTCCACATACCAGGTTAATTTTTAGCGACTATTCTTAAATTTCTCTGTGCTGTTCACGGCCTCGCGGTGTGTTTTATGAGGAGTATTCGATGGAATACAAAGATCCAATGATTGAGCTGCTTAGCAGTCTGGAACAAATTGTTTTTAAAGATGAATCCCGGAAAGTGAGTCAGATCCAAAAGCCGAACCCTTTTAGCGAGTTTGAACAGCTGCGAAAGGGCACCGGTCTGAAAACAGATGATTTTGCACGTGTGATGGGCGTTAGCGTAGCGATGGTGCACGAGTGGGAATCTAAACGAGTAAAACCTTCCTCTACCGAGCTAAAACTGATGCGCTTGATTCAGGCAAACCCACGTCTCAGCCGTCAGCTGATGGAGTGATTTTTTGCCAGTTCTACCTGTTTTGATAAAAAAATAAACCCGCCAGAGGCGGGTTTTTGGTTTTTGCAGACCAGTGATGATTACTGCAGCAGCGAAATATCCGCCACGCGCAGGAATAGCTCACGCAGTTTTTCGAGCATGGAGAGACGGTTAATACGCAGGTCTTTATCCTCAACGTTCACCATCACCTTCTCGAAGAAGGCATCTACCGGCTCACGTAGCTCCGCCAGCTCGACCAGCGCTTCTTGATAGCGGCCTTCTGCAAAGTACGGCTCCAGCTTGTCGCGCAGAACAACGACCTGCATCGCCAGGGCGATCTCTTCTGCCTCTTTCAGCGTGGCAGCGTTGACGCGTTCAGTCAGCGTTTCGTCTGACTTCGCCAGAATATTGGAGACGCGCTTGTTCGCCGCCGCCAGCGCCGCAGCTTCTGGCAGAGAGCGGAAGTGCGAAACCGCCTTCATGCGGGCATCAAAGTCTGCCGGACGGGTCGGACGACGCGCCAGTACCGCCTGAATGGTGTCAACGGTATAGCCTTCATCCTGATACCAGGCGCGGAAGCGGCCCAGCATAAAGTCGATGACGTCATCTACCACCTTCGCGTTGGTCAGCTTGTCGCCGTACAGGCGTACCGCTTCCTCGGTGAGGGTTTGCAGATCCAGATTGAGGTTCTTCTCAACGATGATACGCAGCACGCCCAGCGCGGCACGACGCAGCGCAAACGGATCTTTGTCGCCTTTCGGATGCTGGCCGATACCAAAGATGCCCGCCAGGGTATCCATCTTATCGGCAATCGCTACCGCGCAGGCCACCAGGTTAGACGGCAGGTCGTCGCCGGCAAAGCGCGGCTGGTACTGCTCGTTCAGGGCAACGGCCACCTCTTCGGCTTCGCCGTCGTGACGGGCATAGTGCATCCCCATCACGCCCTGGGTGTCGGTAAACTCAAACACCATGTTGGTCATCAGGTCGCACTTGGAGAGCAGGCCTGCACGCTCGGCGTTTGCTACGTCGGCACCAATCTGAGCGGCAATCCAGCCGGAGAGCGCCATGATGCGGTCGGTTTTGTCGCGCAGGGTGCCCAGCTGCTGCTGGAACAGCACGGTCTGCAGGCGCGGGAGGTTGTCTTCCAGACGCTTCTTGCGGTCGGTATTGAAGAAGAACTCGGCGTCTGCCAGACGCGGGCGCACCACCTTCTCGTTACCGGAAACGATCTGCTGCGGATCCTTCGACTCAATGTTGGAGACGAAGATAAAGTTCGGCAGCAGCTTGCCGTCGTTGGCGTAGACCGGGAAGTATTTCTGGTCGCCCTTCATGGTGTAGACCAGCGCCTCAGCCGGCACGGCGAGGAACTTCTCTTCGAAGGTGGCGGTAAGCACTACCGGCCACTCCACCAGCGAGGCGACCTCTTCCAGCAGGCTTTCGCTCAGATCGGCATTGCCACCAATCTGGCGTGCCGCCGCTTCGGCGTCCGCTTTAATTTTCGCTTTACGCTGCTCGTAGTCTGCCATCACCTTGCCGCGCTCCAGCAGGATCTGCGGATACTGGTCGGCACTGTCGATGGTGAACTCCGGCTCGCCCATAAAGCGATGACCGCGGATCACGCGATCGGAGGCGATGCCGAGAATGGTCGCCGGAATGACGTCGCTGCCCAGCAGCAGGGTCACGGTGTGCACCGGACGCACGAACTGTACGTCGCTTGCGCCCCAGCGCATCAGTTTCGGGATCGGCAGCTTAGTCAGCGCGGTGGCGATCATGTTGGGCAGCAGCGCCTGCGCGCTTTCGCCTTTCACATGGGCGCGATAGAGCAGCCACTCGCCTTTATCGGTGGTCAGACGCTCGGCCTGGTCTACGGTGATACCGCAGCCGCGCGCCCAGCCCTCTGCCGCTTTGCTTGGTTTACCTTCGGCGTCAAACGCCTGGGAGATCGCCGGGCCGCGTTTTTCAACTTCGCGATCCGGCTGAGAGGCCGCAAGGTTAGCCACCTTCAGCGCCAGACGACGCGGCGCAGCAAACCACTCTACGCTGCCGTGGGCGAGGCCGGCTGCATCCAGCTCGGCGGTGACGTTCGCAGCAAAGGACTCTGCCAGGCTGCGCAGGGCTTTTGGTGGCAGCTCTTCAGTGCCAATCTCCACCAGAAAAGTTTTCTCAGACATGGCCGCCTCTTATTTGTTTCGGTTGCACATCGGGAAGCCAAGGGCTTCACGGGACGCATAGTAAGCCTCGGCAACGGCCTTGGTCAGCGTGCGGATGCGCAGAATGTAGCGCTGACGCTCCGTCACGGAGATGGCCTTACGCGCGTCCAGCAGGTTAAAGCTGTGGGCGGCCTTCAGAATACGTTCGTAGGCAGGCAGTGGCAGCGGGTTCTCCAGCGCCAGCAGCTGCTGTGCCTCTTTCTCATACTGCTCGAAGCAGGTGAAGAGGAAGTCAACGTCGGCATGCTCGAAGTTATAGGTGGACTGCTCCACTTCGTTCTGGTGGAACACGTCGCCGTAGGTGGTTTTCCCCAGCGGGCCGTCGCTCCACACCAGGTCGTAGACGCTGTCCACGCCCTGGATATACATCGCCAGGCGCTCGAGGCCGTAGGTGATCTCACCGGTCACCGGCTTACACTCGAGGCCGCCGACCTGCTGGAAGTAGGTAAACTGCGTCACTTCCATGCCGTTCAGCCACACTTCCCAGCCGAGACCCCAGGCACCCAGGGTCGGGTTTTCCCAGTTATCTTCAACGAAGCGAATATCGTGAATGGTCGGATCCATACCCAGCTCTTTCAGCGATCCGAGGTACAGCTCCTGAATATTGTCCGGCGACGGCTTGATGACAACCTGGAACTGATAGTAGTGCTGTAAGCGGTTCGGGTTTTCACCATAGCGGCCATCGGTCGGGCGGCGTGACGGCTGCACGTAGGCAGCGGCCATCGGCTCCGGGCCGAGCGCACGCAGGCAGGTCATAGGATGGGAGGTGCCTGCGCCAACTTCCATGTCCAAAGGTTGGACAATGGTGCAGCCCTGGCGAGCCCAGTAATCCTGTAAGGTCAGGATCAGGCCCTGGAAGGTCCGGGTATCAAACTTTTGCATATTATTTCGTGCTGGATACGTGTGGATTTAAAGGAAGCAGCCAGTATACCCATTGACCGCAAGATATACAGTACGAAACGGGGGTTGTTTAGAAAATTGGCCTGCTAACGCATGGAAAGGTGTAAAAATTGTCCATCAGGATCGAAGGCGCAGACGAAACGCTCTTCCCGCGGCGTCAGGCCGCGCATCTCGTAGCTGGCTTGAAACTGCACCATCCCGGTGACCGCAATGTTCTGTTCCCGGGTATTGTAGCGCTGCGCCGCCGTTTCGCGGCAGAGCTGCTCCATGCTCAGCGTCGTCGCCGGGCTTACCTTAGGCTTATGAGCAGGTTGCACGGCGGCCTGCTGCGTCGATCCACAGCCGACAAGCAGAAAAATCAGCGCCGTTATGCAACACTTTGTCATCATTTTAATCCCCGCAGGATGAGCTGGCTGTTATGTTATCTATTAGATAACACATGGTTATCGCTCTGTCATTGTTAGCGGGAGAAAGAGGGTCGGATGGCGTCAAAAATCAGCTGGATTGATAACCTACGCGGGATCGCCTGCTTAATGGTGGTGATGATCCACACCACCAGCGGATACATTACGGATGCGCAGAGCATCAGCCTGCTCAACTGGGATATCGCCAACGTCCTTAACTCGGCCTCGCGGGTCAGCGTCCCCCTGTTCTTTATGATCTCCGGCTACCTCTTCTTTGGCGAGCGCAGCGCCCAGCCGCGCAATTTTCTGCGCATTGCACTCTGCCTGCTCTTCTACAGCACCGTCGCTCTGCTCTACATCACTTTCTTTACCTCAATGAACAGCGAACTGAGCCTGCGCAACCTGCTGCAAAAGCCGGTCTTCTACCATCTGTGGTTTTTCTTCGCGATTGTGGTGATCTATCTGGTCTCGCCGCTGATTCAGGTAAAAAATGTCAGCGGTAAGATGCTGCTGGCGTTGATGGTGGTGCTGGGCATTTTGGCGAACCCCAATACCGTGCCGCTAAAGGCGGGCGGCGTGGAGTGGCTGCCGGTCAATCTCTATATCGCCGGAGACACCTTCTACTACGTGCTCTACGGCCTGCTCGGTCGCGCTATCGGCACGATGGATACCGATAAAAAATACCTTAACTGGATCTGCGGGGCGCTGTTTGTCGTCGCGGTGGTGATTATCTCGCGCGGGACGCTGTATGAACTACAGTGGCGCGGTGACTTCGCCGATACCTGGTATGTCTACTGTGGCCCGATGGTCTTTATCTGCGCGGTCTCGCTGCTGACGCTGGTGAAAAACAGGCTCAACACGCGCCCGCTGCCGGGGCTGGGATTAATTTCCCGCCACTCGCTGGGGATCTACGGCTTCCATGCGCTGGTGATCCACGCCCTGCGCACCCGCGGCGTCGAGCTGCCCTGGCCGGTGCCGGATATCGTGTGGATTTTCAGCGTGACGATTGTGATTAGCCTGCTGCTGTCGATGTTGTTACAGCGAATAGATAAGCGCAGGTTTGTAAGTTAAAGAGATGCCCGGCGGCGCTAACGCTTGCCGGGCCTGGGGATCACGACATCAACGGTAATAATTGCTGATAGATCTTACGGAAGGTCTCCCGCCGTGGCGCATACGTCCGATGGCGTTCCGCGTCCGGACGATGGGCCTGCTCCAGCGGTAGCTGCGGGAGGAGCTCCGCCAGCGGCGTCTGTGGATTAGCTGCAATTTGCGCCAGCCGCGCCGCGCCCAGCGCTGGGCCAACGTCACCCCCGGTGCGGTAGTCGAGCTGCTGACCGCTGATATCCGCCAGCATCTGCCGCCAGTAGGCGCTGCGCGCTCCGCCGCCGATCAGGGTGATGCTTTTCGGCGTCACGCCGCAGGCGTGCACCGCATCCATTCCGTCCGCCAGCGCATAGCCAACGCCCTCCAGCACCGCTCGGGCCAGCTCGCGCTGTCCATGCTGATGCGTCAGGCCAAAGAAAACGCCCTTCGCCTGCGGATTGTTGTGCGGAGTACGCTCTCCGGAGAGATAGGGTAAAAACCAGAGATCGCCCGCGCTATCGTCAGCCTGCTCCGCCGCGGCAATCAGCTCAGCGACCGAATCCAGCCCGGTGAGCGCCGCCGCCCAGTCGAGGCAGGAGGCTGCGCTGAGCATCACCGACATCAGATGCCAGCGATCGGGCAGCGCATGACAGAAACTGTGCACGGCGCTCTCTGGCTTGCTAAGGAAACCGTTGCTGACCGCGAAGTAGACCCCCGAGGTGCCCAGAGAGAGCATCGCCTGCCCGGCATCCGCCATGCCGACGCCCACCGCGCCCGCAGCGTTATCCCCGCCCCCGGCCACGACCGGTACGGCAGACATGCCCCATGCGGCCGCCACCTCCGGCAGCAGCGTGCCGGCAATCTCACTCCCTTCAAACAGGTTGGGCATGTTCTCGCGAGAGAGTCCGCAAGCGACGAGCATCTCATCGCTCCAGTCGCGTTTAGCCACGTCCAGCCACATGGTTCCCGCCGCGTCGGACATATCGCTGGCGTACTCGCCGGTCATGCGCAGACGCAGGTAATCTTTCGGCAGCAGCACCTTCGCTACCTGGGCAAATACGTCAGGCTCGTGGCGTTTTACCCACAGCAGCTTGGGGGCGGTAAAGCCGGGCATCATCAGGTTGCCGGTGATCTGGCGCGAGCCTGGCACCGCCGCCTCCAGCAGGGCGCACTCCTCTGCACAGCGACCGTCGTTCCACAGAATAGCCGGACGTAGAACGCAATTATCGCTGTCCAACAGCGTTGCACCGTGCATCTGCCCGGCAATGCCGATGGCCTTCACCCCGGCCAGCGCCTGCTGCTGACCCAGCGCCTTCAACGCACTGTTTGTCGCCTGCCACCACTGGTTGGGATCCTGTTCTGACCAGAGCGGATGCGGACGTGAGACGGAGAGCTTCTCGGTGTGCGAAGCCAGCATCTCGCCCTGCTCGTTCAGCAGAATAGCTTTTACACCCGACGTGCCCAGATCGATGCCGATATACATAGCGGGATTCCTTAATGAAAACGCCCGGTGGCGCTATGCTTACCGGGCCTACGGGCATTTATTTATCAAAAATATAGTGGTTAACCAGGTTCTCCAGCAGCTCCTGATGACCGCTCTGGTGCTGCGGGGCCAGATTTTGCTGTTCAGCGTACTTCGCCAGCTCGGTCAGCGTAAGCTGACCTTTCAGGATCTGCTGGCCCAGCTCACCATTCCAGCCCGCGTAGCGTTTCGCCACGCGCTTATCCAGCTCGCCATCTTCGATCATGCGGGCCGCCACCTTCAGCGCCAGCGCCATGGTGTCCATCGCGCCAATATGACCATAGAACAGATCGTATTTGTCGGTGCTCTGGCGACGCACTTTGGCATCAAAGTTCAGGCCGCCGGTGATAAAGCCCCCCGCCTTCACGATCTCATACATTACCAGCGCGTTCTCTTCGACGCTGTTCGGGAACTGGTCCGTATCCCAGCCCAGCTGCATGTCGCCGCGGTTGGCATCAACGGAGCCGAAAATACCCAGCGCAATGGCGGAGGCGATCTCATGGTGGAAGGAGTGCCCGGCCAGCGTGGCGTGGTTGGCCTCGATATTGACCTTGATCTCTTTCTCAAGGCCAAACTGTTTGAGGAAGCCATAGACCGTGGCCACGTCGTAGTCATACTGATGCTTGGTTGGCTCCTGCGGCTTCGGCTCAATAAGCAGCGTGCCCTGGAAGCCGATTTTATGCTTGTGCTCGACCACCATCTGCATAAAGCGGCCGATCTGCTCCCGCTCCTGGCGAAGATCGGTATTGAGCAGCGTTTCATACCCTTCCCGGCCGCCCCACAGCACGTAGTTTTCACCGCCCAGCTTATGGGTGGCGTTCATGGCGGTTACTACCTGGGTTGCCGCCCAGCTAAAGACTTCCGGATCCGGATTCGTCGCTGCGCCCGCGCCGTAGCGTGGGTGAGTGAAGCAGTTTGCCGTGCCCCACAGCAGCTTCACGCCGCTCTGCTGCTGCTTCTCGGCCAGGATGTCGGTCATAGTGGCAAAGTTATTGAGATACTCCTTCAGCGACGCCCCTTCCGGGGAGACATCCACATCGTGGAAGCAGTAGTAGGGAACGTTGAGCTTGTGGAAAAACTCAAAGGCCACGTCGGCTTTGCGTTTTGCCAGCGCCAGCGCATCGCCAGCCTGCTGCCACGGGCGCTCGAACGCGCCGACGCCAAACATATCCGCGCCGGTCCAGCAGAAGGTGTGCCAGTAGCAGGCGGCAAAGCGCAGGTGATCTTCCATCCGCTTGCCCAGCACCAGTTCATCCGGGTTGTAGTGGCGAAAGGCTAACGGGTTGGCGGTTTTCGGGCCTTCATAGCGAACGCGGTCAAGTTGGTCGAAATAGGCTTGCATATTCAGCTCCATAATCAATGTCTGCGGCAGGGGATATCAGTGGCATTAATAGTGGATATTCGCCGGGCGTTGCTCAATTACGTTATTTCACACTGCTATTGAGAGAATGCACAAACGTGCGCTGGCTCTCAAATATCCCTTTAGCGGCTTAAAATAAGATCGCGGTCATAAATTAGAAAATAAACCAAAAAACGTAATCAGAAGATAAAAATCAGTAATTGCCAGCCCGCAATAAGATGTTAAAAATTTGCTACGTCTGTCGCTGTGCATGTTTCTTTTATCTCAAGCCCGATAACCCTACAAAAGGTATTAATATTATGAAGATAAAGAACCTTTGCCTTACGCTTTGCGCCTCGCTGCTGCTTGCCAGCGCCGCGAGCCATGCTAAAGAGGTCAAGATTGGGATGGCCATTGACGATCTGCGCCTCGAACGCTGGCAAAAAGATCGCGATATCTTTGTTAAAAAAGCCGAATCGCTAGGAGCAGAAGTCTTCGTCCAGTCGGCGAACGGTAACGAAGAGACCCAGATGTCACAGATTGAAAATATGATCAACCGGGGCGTTGACGTGCTGGTGATTATTCCCTACAACGGCCAGGTATTGAGCAATGTGATAAAAGAGGCGAAGCAGGAGGGAATTAAAGTATTAGCCTACGACCGTATGATTAATAATGCCGACATCGATTTCTATATCTCTTTTGATAATGAAAAAGTAGGAGAAATGCAGGCGCAGAGCCTGGTCACCAAAGTACCCGAAGGCAATTATTTCCTGATGGGCGGCTCACCGGTGGATAATAACGCCAAGCTGTTCCGTGCGGGTCAGATGAAAGTATTAAAACCCTATATCGACAGCGGCAAAATTAAAGTGGTTGGCGACCAGTGGGCCGACGGCTGGCTGCCGGAAAACGCGCTGAAAATCATGGAAAACGCCCTGACCGCCAACAATAACAAAATCGATGCTGTTGTCGCCTCGAACGACGCCACCGCAGGCGGCGCAATCCAGGCCCTCAGCGCTCAGGGGCTGGCAGGTAAAGTCGCCATCTCCGGTCAGGATGCTGACCTTGCCGGGATCAAACGTATTATGAACGGCAGCCAGACCATGACCGTCTATAAGCCCATTACCGAGCTGGCAAATACCGCCGCTGAAATTGCCGTCGAGCTGGGAAATGGCCAGCAGCCGAAAGCCGATACCTCGCTAAATAATGGCCTGAAGGATGTTCCTGCCCGCCTGCTAACCCCTATCGAAGTGAATAAAGAGAATATCGACGCCACCGTAGTGAAAGACGGCTTCCATAAGAAAAGCGAGCTGTAAGCATCACACCCTCCCCCGGCACAACGGGGGAGCGCCTCAGGCACTGTTATTCCAACGATCCACGCGGAGCAGGTATGCCTTATTTACTGGAAATGAAAAACATCACCAAAGCGTTCGGCGCGGTTAAAGCCGTCGATAACGTGAGCCTGGCGCTGAACGCCGGCGAGGTGCTGGCCCTGTGCGGTGAAAACGGCTCGGGCAAATCCACCTTAATGAAGGTGCTGTGCGGCATCTACCCGCACGGCAGCTACGATGGCGAGATCCTCTTTGCCGGTGAGCCGCTCATCGCCAGCCATATCCGCGATACCGAACGCCGGGGTATTGCCATCATTCACCAGGAGCTGGCGCTGGTTAAGCACCTCACGGTGCTGGAGAATATCTTCCTGGGCGCGGAGCTGACCCATCACGGGGTGATGGATTACGACGCCATGACGCTGCGCTGCGACAAGCTGCTCAAGCAGGTTAGCCTCGCCATCTCGCCGGATACCCGGGTGGGCGATCTGGGCTTAGGCCAGCAGCAGCTGGTAGAGATTGCCAAGGCGCTCAACAAGCAGGTGCGGCTGCTGATCCTCGACGAGCCTACCGCCTCTCTCACCGAGCAGGAGACGGCGGTGCTGCTGGATATCATTCGCGACCTGCAAAACCACGATATTGCCTGCATCTACATTTCGCACAAGCTGAACGAGGTTAAGGCCATTGCCGACGTTATCTGCGTGATCCGCGACGGCAAGCCGGTGGGGATGCGCGACGCGGCGGGCATGAGCGAGGACGCCATCATCACCATGATGGTGGGCCGGGAGCTGACCGCGCTCTACCCGAGCGAGCCGCATACGGCGGGTGATGAGATCCTGCGCGTCGAGCATCTCACCGCCTGGCATCCTGTTAATCGACACATCAAGCGGGTAAACGACGTCTCCTTCTCCCTGCGGCGCGGAGAGATCTTAGGCATCGCCGGGCTAGTCGGTGCCGGGCGCACCGAGGCCGTGCAGTGCCTGTTTGGCGTCTGGCCTGGCCGCCATGAAGGCAGCGTCTTTATCGACGGCCAGCCGGTGAAGATAAGCAACTGTCAGCAGGCCATCGCCCACGGGATCGCCATGGTGCCCGAGGACCGGAAAAAAGATGGCATCGTGCCGGTGATGGCGGTCGGCAAGAACATTACCCTGGCGGCGCTGGATGATTTTTCCGGCACGCTAAGCACACTTGACGATGCCGCCGAGCAGCAGTGTATTTTGCAATCGCTCCAGCGGTTGAAGGTCAAAACCTCTTCGCCGGAGCTGGCGATTGGCCGTCTCAGCGGCGGCAACCAGCAGAAGGCGATCCTGGCCCGCTGCCTGCTGCTCAATCCGCGCATTCTGATCCTCGACGAACCCACACGCGGGATCGATATCGGCGCGAAGTATGAAATTTACAAGCTAATTAACCAGCTGGTACAGCAGGGCATTGCCGTCATCGTGATCTCATCCGAGCTGCCGGAGGTGCTGGGGCTGAGCGATCGGGTGCTGGTGATGCATGAAGGCCGGCTCAAGGCCAATCTCATCAATCACCATCTGACCCAGGAACAGGTTATGGAAGCGGCGCTGAGGAGCGAACATCATGTCGAAAAGCAATCCGTCTGAACTGAAGCTCGCCTCCCCGGCTCCCGGGGCGTTTAGCGGGCTGAAATCTCTCAACCTCCAGGTCTTTGTCATGATTGCCGCCATCGTGGCAATTATGCTCTTCTTTACCTGGATGACCGACGGCTCGTACCTGAGCGCGCGCAACATCTCTAACCTGCTGCGCCAGACCGCCATCACCGGCATCCTGGCGGTGGGGATGGTGTTTGTCATCATCTCCGCCGAGATCGACCTCTCCGTGGGTTCCATGATGGGCCTGCTGGGCGGCGCGGCGGCGATCTTTGACGTCTGGCTGGGCTGGCCGCTGCCGCTTACCGTGGCGGTGACGCTGGTGCTCGGGCTGCTGCTGGGCACCTGGAACGGCTGGTGGGTGGCGTACCGCAAGGTGCCGTCATTTATCGTCACCCTCGCGGGGATGCTGGCGTTTCGCGGCGTGCTGATTGGCATCACCAACGGCACCACCGTCTCGCCCACCAGCGCAGCGATGTCGCAGATTGGCCAGAGCTACCTGCCGGACGGGTTTGGCTTTGGCGTCGGTGCGCTGGGGCTGGTGCTGTTTGTGCTCTGGCAGTGGCGTGGACGGCTGCGTCGTCAGTCGCTGGGGCTGGCAACGTCGGCCTCCACCATGGTGGTCGGCAGGCAGGCGCTGATAGCGGTGGTTGTGCTGGGCGCGATCTGGCTGCTCAACGACTACCGTGGGGTGCCGACGCCGGTGCTGCTGCTGGTTTTCCTGCTGCTGGCGGGGATGTTTATGGCAACGCGCACCGCTTTTGGGCGGCGGATCTATGCCATCGGCGGCAACATTGAGGCGGCGCGCCTGTCGGGCATTAACGTCGAGCGCACCAAGCTGGCGGTATTCGCCATCAACGGCCTGATGGTAGCTATCGCCGGGCTGATCCTCAGCTCGCGCCTCGGCGCTGGCTCGCCGTCGGCGGGGAACATCGCCGAGCTGGACGCCATCGCCGCCTGCGTCATCGGCGGCACCAGCCTCGCGGGCGGGATCGGCAGCGTGGCGGGCGCGGTGATGGGGGCCTTTATTATGGCCTCGCTGGACAACGGCATGAGCATGATGGACGTCCCGACCTTCTGGCAGTACATCGTCAAGGGGGCGATCCTGCTGCTGGCGGTCTGGATGGACTCTGCCACAAAACGCCGCACATAACGAACAAATTACAGGGATGATCACACTGCCGGGGAATATCTCTCCGGCTTTGTGCTGATTATGGTAATCAGAAACGAGGATTTATCAGGAAGAGATCAACATGTTTGCCAAGCGCCACCGGATCACGCTGCTGTTTAACGCCAACAAAGCCTACGATCGCCAGGTCGTTGAGGGCGTTGGTGAATATCTTCAGGCTTCCCAGTCAGAGTGGGACATCTTTATTGAGGAAGATTTCCGTACCCGCCTCGACAATATCAAAGAGTGGCTGGGGGACGGCGTCATCGCCGACTTCGACGATGACGAGATCGAACGCGTGCTGGCCGACGTTGGCGTGCCAGTCGTCGGGGTAGGCGGCTCTTACCATCGACCAGAGGATTACCCGGCGGTGCACTACATCGCCACCGATAACTACGCCCTGGTAGAGAGCGCCTTTCTGCATCTGAAAGAGAAAGGGGTGCACCGCTTCGCCTTCTATGGCCTGCCCGCTGCCAGCGGTAAAGGCTGGGCGGCGGAGCGGGAGCACGCCTTTCGCCAGCTGGTCGCGCAGGAGAAGTATCGCGGCGTGGTCTACCAGGGGCTACAGACCGCTCCTGAAAACTGGCAGCACGCCCAGAACCGCCTCGCCGACTGGCTACAAACCCTGCCGCCGCAGACCGGCATCATCGCCGTGACCGACGCCCGCGCCCGCCACGTGTTGCAGGTGTGCGAGCATCTGCATATCCCGGTCCCGGAGAAGCTGTGCGTGATTGGTATCGATAACGAGGAGCTGACGCGCTACCTGTCACGCGTAGCGCTCTCATCGGTGGCGCAGGGTACGCGGCAGATGGGCTACCAGGCGGCGAAGCTGCTGCACCGCCTGCTGGATAACGAGGCAATGCCTCTTCAGCGGCTGCTGGTGCCGCCGGTGCGGGTGGTGGCCCGGCGCTCGACGGATTACCGGTCGCTCAACGACCCGGCGGTGATCCAGGCCATGCACTACATTCGCAATCACGCCTGCAAAGGGATTAAGGTGGATCAGGTGCTGGACGCGGTAGGGATCTCGCGATCGAACCTGGAGAAGCGTTTTAAAGAGGAAGTGGGCGAAACCATTCACGCGATGATCCACGCCGAGAAGCTGGAGAAAGCGCGCAGCCTGCTGATCTCGACCTCGCTGTCGATTAACGAGATTTCACAGATGTGCGGCTACCCGTCGCTGCAATACTTCTATTCGGTGTTTAAAAAAGAGTACGGCAGCACGCCGAAGGATTATCGGGATCGTTATAGCGAGATAGTGATGTAGGTCGGGTAAGCGTAGCGCCACCCGACACAATCATTACATATGCGCTGCAATTAACCGCTGGTTGTCCTGATACATGGCAAACAGGTAGTTGTTATAGCGCTTACCCTGCGTCGAATAGCCGCTGAGCTTGTGGATCATGGTGCTGGCAGTCACTTCCTGATCCTCTTTGCGCAGCTGCGCACGGGATTTACGGAACGAGGCATACGCCGGGTTGGTGTTGAGGTTAGCCGCGTAGGCGCCCACTGACTCTTTGACCGAGTCAAACTGAGAGTAGCCTTTCACCTTGCCCGGGCCGTTGTTACAGCGGCCTTTCGCACACTTCATACCGAACAGGTTGTTGTTGTTGCGGGCCAGCTTCGAGGTTCCCCAGCCGCTCTCGGCCGCCGCCATGGTGGCAACCATGCTGTCAGGGATAATGTCGACGCGATCCAGCAGCGTATTCCACGGGATACGGCGGGTATTACCCGACCAGCTCACCTTGTAACGCTTGGCAATGTCTTTCAGACGCGCACGCTCGGTCGGCGACCAGCGATTGTCGTACTGTTTAGAAACCAGCCAGTTGCGC
Source organism: Pseudescherichia sp. (assembly GCF_031987975.1). Classification (GTDB taxonomy): domain Bacteria; phylum Pseudomonadota; class Gammaproteobacteria; order Enterobacterales; family Enterobacteriaceae; genus Pseudescherichia. Next base: position 233,251 of record NZ_DALZYX010000004.1, read on the forward strand.
TCGGCAGTAATCGCAGCATTTTGGCTAGTGATGTAGGGCATAACCGTCCGGAGAAACGCCTTTTTCCTTGGTGTTCCGGAAGGGTATTTTCGCAAATCAGGAAGTGAACTGCTCTTTGCACTATTGCGAGAATACTCTTGTTTACTGCTTGCCAGCTTACTACTAACTTTTTTACTGCTAACCTTTTTACTGCTAATCGTTTTACTGCTAACCTTTTTAGTACTGCTTAACGTTTTACTGTGCTTATGGCTGCTTGTGTGGGCTTTGTAACTCGTTGTCTGTGCGTGCGTTTTCGCAATCACCTCACCTGAAAATGCCGCGGTGAGTAACATGAGTATCGCAGCCCCATATCGTCGAATGGGAGTCGATATCATTAGGTCTCCTGGTCGGATTGATGCATTCCAACACCTTATTTTTACAAGATTTTGAGAGCGGAATCTCAAATTGTATCAAAAATACCCCTCGGGAGCACCCTAAGAAATAGTCCATTTCCTAATTGGTGTCATCAGCCAAACGGGTCTATAGAGGCAAAAATAGTCATAAAGTGTGTGGCCTCTCGCAAATTTCCGCTTAAATGTGAAGCAGATCGCTCAGCCTTTGACCTCCTCCCCGGTACTCGCCCCGCAGGGATGAGTTTGCCTTGCACAACGGGTGGCACACTGATGAAAAACCTGGAGAGGACGCCACCATGCAACGCTGTGCCCTTGCGCTTTTATTGCTCCCCATTACTGCCTGGTCTGAATGGACCGCGCCCGGCTTTCCTGCATTCAGCGCCACCGGCAGCGGGGTCTATCACAGCGAGGCTACGTTCAAAAAGGGTACCACTCCTCTCACCTTAAAAAGTGATAATCAGTGCTGGCAGCCCGCCAGCGCACCTAAGCTCAATCAGATTCTGTCGCTTCAGCCCTGCGCCGGTGACGCGCCGCAGTGGCGAATTTTTCGCGACGGCGACTACGCGCTACAGATAGATACCCGCTCGGGCACGCCGACGCTGATGCTGACGGTTGCCGCCCCGCCGGAAGCGGAGGCCAGCAGCACCGCCCTGCGCCAGTGTCCGGCATGGGACGGCAAACCGCTGACGATTGACGTGAGTAAAACCTTTGCCGAGGGCAGTCAGGTGCGTGACTTCTATAGCCAGCAGGTTGCCACGGTGGAAGGGGGAAACGTTACGCTTCAGCCTGATGCCAAAAGTGGCGGCCTGCTGCTGCTTGAACAGGCCGATGCCCCTGCGGATGCCCCCTTTAGCTGGCAAAACGCCACCGTCTACTTTGTTCTTACCGACCGCTTCGTCAACGGCGACCCGGCCAATGACGGCAGCTACGGCCGCCATAAAGATGGCATGCAGGAGATCGCCACCTTTCACGGCGGCGATTTGAAGGGGCTGACCAGCAAGCTGGACTACCTCGCCGGGCTGGGTGTTAACGCGCTGTGGGTCAGCGCACCCTTTGAGCAGATCCACGGCTGGGTGGGCGGCGGTACCAAAGGCGACTTCCCGCACTACGCCTATCACGGTTACTACACCCTCGACTGGACGAAACTGGATGCCAACATGGGCAGCGAAGCGGATCTGCATGCGCTGGTGGACGGCGCGCACCAGCGCGGCATCCGCGTGCTGCTCGATGTGGTGATGAACCACACCGGCTACGCCACCCTGGCGGATATGCAGACTTACCAGTTTGGCGCGCTCTACTTACAGGGCGAGGAGCGGGAGAAGATCCTTGGCGATACATGGACGGACTGGCGGCCCACCGCCGGACAAAACTGGCACAGCTTCAATGACTACATCAACTTTAGCGATGCCGCCGCGTGGGAGACGTGGTGGGGCAAAAACTGGATCCGCACCGACATCGGCGACTACGACAGCCCCGGCTTTGACGATCTCACGATGTCCCTCGCCTTCCTGCCGGATATCAAGACCGAATCTACCACTCCTTCGGGACTGCCGGTCTTCTATCAGCATAAGCCCGACACACGGGCTAAAGAGATCGATGGCTATACGCCGCGCGACTACCTGACCCACTGGCTGAGCCAGTGGGTAGGCGAGTACGGCATCGACGGTTTCCGGGTCGATACCGCCAAGCATGTTGAGATGGCCGCGTGGCAGCAGCTAAAGACTCAGGCGACGACGGCCCTGGCCGAGTGGAAGCAGGCTAATCCGGAGAAAAAGCGTGACGATGCGACGTTCTGGATGACCGGCGAGGCCTGGGGCCATGGCGTGATGCAGAGCGAATACTATCGCCATGGCTTTGATGCGATGATCAACTTTGATTATCAGGAGCAGGCGGCAAAGGCCACAGAGTGCCTGGCAAATATGGTACCGATCTGGCAGCAGATGGCGGATAAATTGCAGGATTTTAACGTCCTGAGCTATCTCTCCTCACACGATACGCGCCTGTTCCGTGAGGGTGGCCAGCGAGCCGCTGAGCTTTTGCTCCTGGCTCCCGGTGCGGTACAAATATTCTATGGTGATGAGTCGGCACGCCCCTTTGGCCCTACCGGCTCTGACCCGCTGCAGGGCACCCGATCCGATATGAACTGGCAGGACGTCAGCGGTCAATCGGCGGCCACCGTTGCGCACTGGCAGAAGCTCGGGCAGTTCCGCGCCCGTCACCCTGCCGTAGGAGCAGGTAAACAGTCGCCGCTGGAGCTAATCCAGGGTAGCGGATTTATGCGTGAAAGCGGCACAGATAAAATCATGGTGGTGTGGGCAGGAAAGGAGAATTAAATTCTCTCTTATAATCTGTCTTTGGCATAAAAATTCAAACCGCGAGCAGGCGACAGATTTGCACCGCGCCTGCGCTAGCGTTAAGGTGTGCCAATTTTAAAATCAGACCGACAGAACACCTGCTATGACATTCTCACTTTTCGGCGACAAATTTACCCGCCATTCAGGCATCACGCGCCTGATGGAGGATCTTAACGACGGTCTGCGCACCCCCGGCGCTATTATGTTAGGCGGCGGCAACCCGGCGCAGATCCCGGAGATGACCGACTACTTCCAGAAACTGCTGGCAGATATGCTCGCCTCCGGCAAAGCGACTGATGCGCTGTGCAATTATGACGGCCCGCAGGGTAAAACCGAGCTGCTGACTGCCCTCGCCGATATGCTGCGCACCACGCTGGGTTGGGATATTGAGCCACAGAATATTGCACTGACTAACGGCAGCCAAAGCGCGTTTTTCTACTTGTTCAATCTGTTTGCTGGTCGCCGTGCCGATGGAACCACCAGGAAGGTGCTCTTCCCGCTGGCGCCGGAGTACATCGGCTATGCGGATTCCGGGCTGGAAGAGGATCTCTTTGTCTCTGCCCGTCCCAATATCGAACTGCTGCCGGGCGGCCAGTTTAAGTATCACGTTGACTTTGAACATCTGCATATTGGCGAAGAGACCGGCATGATCTGCGTCTCCCGGCCAACTAACCCTACCGGCAACGTCATTACCGACGAGGAGCTGATCAAGCTGGACGCCCTCGCCAACCAGCACGGAATCCCGCTGGTGATCGATAATGCCTATGGCGTGCCCTTCCCGGGCATTATCTTCAGCGAGGCGCGTCCGCTGTGGAACCCGAACACTATTCTCTGCATGAGCCTCTCCAAGCTAGGCCTGCCGGGCAGCCGCTGCGGCATTATCATCGCCAATGAGCAGACCATCTCGGCGATCCGCAACATGAATGGCATCATCAGCCTTGCCCCCGGCGGCATCGGCCCGGCAATGATGTGCGAGATGATCAAGCGTAACGACCTGCTGCGCCTGTCGGAGACGGTAATCAAGCCGTTCTACTACCAGCGTGTACAGGAGACGATGGCCACGCTGCGCCGCTACCTGCCGGAGGAGCGCTGTCTCATCCACAAACCCGAGGGAGCCATCTTCCTCTGGCTATGGTTTAAAGACCTGCCGATCACCACCGAGCTGCTCTACCAGCGGCTGAAAAAGCGCGGCGTGCTGATGGTGCCCGGCGACTTTTTCTTCCCGGGCCTCGACAAGCCCTGGCCGCATACCCACCAGTGCATGCGCATGAACTACGTGCCGGACCCGGATAAGATCGAAGCCGGGGTGAAAATCCTCGCTGAAGAGGTTGAGCTGGCCTGGCAGGAGCGCACCTGTTAACGCAGCTGGAGACGCGCTACAACCGGCCAGCGGCGGAAACCCTCGCGGCGCGTGCGCGGCTGGCCGGATCGATGCAGCTTAGCGCCTGAGTCGGACAGGCCTGCACGCAGGCTGGTCCGCTTGCCGCGTGGCGGCAGAGATCGCACTTCAGCGCCTGCGCCGTTTCGTAAATGAAGGTGACCTGCATTGCGCCGAAGGGACAGGCAATCATGCAGCTTTTGCAGCCAATACAGCGCGCCTGTTCGACGACAATCGCCCCGCTTTCGCGATAGATTGCCTGAACTGGGCAAGCATTTGCGCACGGTGCGTCCTCGCAGTGTTGGCAGGTAATGGCCGTGGTGAACGAGCCTGTTTTTACGACCTTAATACGAGACGTAAACGCAACGGGCGAGACGGCCGCGCAGTCCTGATTCGCCTGATGCGACACCACGCAGGCCACCTCGCAGGTGCGACAGCCGATGCATTTCGCTGAATCAGCAATGATAAAGTGGTTCATTCCCCGCTCCGCATAGCGCTAAAAACCCAGCGTGCCAGAGAATGCCAGCTGCGTGCTTTGATCCCACCGGGGAAAGCGAACGGATTTGTCATCTGCCCGAAAGATTCTGGCGCTATGTCTGAATGCTCAGGAGTTAATATGCTCCTTACAGTATCGCCGCTTCCAGATAGCGGGCGTCAGGCCGGTATGCTTGCGGAAGATTTGCCGGAAATAGCCTACGTCGCTAAAACCGCACAGGCCAGCAACCTCTTTAAGGGAGCGGGCATCGCTAATCAGGAGCTTCTCAGCTGCCCGCACGCGCTGGCGATGAATGGCTTCGGTGAGCGTCAGGTGAAAAACGCGGCGATAGACCCGTCCCAGGTAATCTGCGTTGCAGTGAAGCTCTCTGGCGAGAGAGCTGGTGGAGAGCGGGAGGTGAAAGCGAGTGCGAATAAGCTGCTGTGCTTTCCAGGCAAGGGCGACGCCGCTGTCGTTGCGCTCATCCCTGATCTGCTCGCCTGGGGTCATCTGCTGCAAAATCATCAGCAGGATAAACTCAAGCGCTGCCGTTCGCTCCAGCTTCTCCTGCTCGCTTAAAAACTGCCGAAACAGAGCGATCATGTACTGCGGATCGCGGATCCGTATATGCTGTGGAATTGATAGCGTACTTATCCACGATGAACTGTTAGCCTCTGCATTTACCTCAAAATGCAGCCAGTAAAATTTTAGATCCGCCGGGAAATCATCGACGCCGACATGCCTGCGCTGCGGCCAGAGCAGCAGGCTCTCTCCGGCATTAACCTGAAATAGCCTCTCCTCTTCACGGATCGCCAGCGTTCCCTTTTCAACAAAAATAACCTCCCACGAAGTAAGCCTGCGTGAAGGGTGCCTGCCAATACCCCGAGAGATAAACAGTCCGCCATTTTGTACCTTGACCGGAAGCGCTATGGATAATTCGAGCATAGATATGTCAATTCTCGCTTTTCAAACCGCTAATCAACATTTTTGTATTTGATTATTAATAAATTAATGCGCCTTTGCCCGATCGGCTTCACGTTTTCGTAACGAGGTCGGAATCGTCATCTTTTTATACTTCTTTGTTGCCTTGTTGCTCGCGGCTTTAAGGGCAGAATTAGACAGGTCATTTCCAATAACAGCGCTGCCCTTACGGGCGGATAGCTACAAAAGAGATCTCCACCCTACGAGGAGTTATCTATGACCTCTACACCGATTACCCAGACAGATATTGCTCAGGGAGCGGTTGACGATAAACTGTCGATTCGCGAAAAAGTAGGCTACGGCCTGGGCGACGCAGGCGGCACGGTCATCACCTGCCTGATCATGAATTTTCTCACCTTTTTCTATACCGACGTTTTCGGTCTGACCCCGGCGCTGGTGGGCACGCTGTTTATCGCCCTGCGCGTTTTTGACGCCGTTTCCGATCCGATTATGGGCATCATCGCCGACCGCACGCAAAGCCGCTGGGGACGCTTCCGTCCCTGGCAGCTGTGGGTGGCGATCCCTATCGGCATCATTGGCGTTCTGACCTTTACCGTGCCGGACGCCAGCATGGGGGTAAAAATCGCCTGGGCGTTTGGTACCTATCTGCTGCTCTCCGTCGGCTACACCGCAATTAACGTCCCCTACTGCGCGCTGATTAATACCATGACCACGCGCCATAGCGAGGTGATCTCCTGTCAGTCCTGGCGCTTTGTGCTGTGCGGCGTCGCGGGTTTCCTGGTCTCGGTCGGCCTGCCGTGGATGGTCGATCTCTTCGGCCAGGGCAGTGCAGCCCGAGGTTACCAGCTGGGCGTCGGCGTGCTGTGTGCAATTGCCGTTGTGATGTTCCTGTGCTGTTTCTTCTGGGTGCGTGAGCGGGTGCCGCTGGCGCTGATGGGCAAATTTACCCTGCGTGAGCACCTGGCCGGGCTGCTTAAAAACGATCAGCTGCTGTTAATGCTGGTGATGTCCTTCCTGCTGATTAACGTCTTCAACATTCGCGGCGGGGGTTACATGTACTTCATCACCTACGTGCTGGAGGGCAGTACGGCCTACACCTCGCTGTTTTTTACGATGGTGACCTTCGCCTCGATCCTCGGCTCCGTTATCGTCAACCCGCTCACTCGCCGTATCGATGCCGTTAAGCTCTACTACTACACCAACCTGGTGCTGGCCGCGCTGGCCGTCGGTATGTGGTTTTTGCCGGGCGGCCCGCAGTATCAAACGCTATGGCTGGCGGTCATCCTGGGTAACGGCATTATCCTTGGCTTTACCCTGCCGCTGCACTTCTCCCTGATGGCTTTCTCCGATGACTACGGCGAGTGGAAAACCGGCGTGCGCTCGTCGGGCATGAACTTCGCGTTCAACCTGTTCTTTATCAAGCTCGCCTGGGCCTCAAGCGCGGGAATTATCAGCCTGGTGTTTATTGCCGTGGCCTACCAGCCCGGCACAGGCAATCAGACCACCGCCTCGCTGCAGGGGATCACCACCATGGAAACCCTGCTGCCTGCCCTGTTCCACCTGCTGCTGGCGCTGGCGGTTCGCGTCTGCAAGCTCAATAACCCAATGATGGCGCGTATTTCCACTGACCTGCGCCAGCGTCATGTCCAGTCCTGAGGAGAAGATGATGACTATCATGGAAACCGACCTGCATAAGCTTAACGTCACCGATCCGTTTTTAGGCCAGTACCAGCGACTGGTGCGCGACGTGGTGATCCCCTATCAGTGGGATGCGCTGAATGACCGCATTCCGGAAGCCGATCCCAGCCATGCCATTGAAAACTTCCGCATTGCTGCGGGTCTCTCTGAGGGCGAGTTCTACGGCATGGTTTTCCAGGACAGCGACGTCGCAAAGTGGCTGGAAGCCGTGGCCTGGTCACTGTGCCAGAAACCCGATGCTGAGCTTGAGAAAACGGCCGATGAGGTGATTGCGCTCGTGGCGGCAGCGCAGCGTGAGGATGGCTACCTGAACACGTACTTCACGGTAAAAGCCCCTGCCGAGCGCTGGACCAACCTTGCCGAATGCCATGAGCTGTACAGCGCCGGACATATGATCGAGGCGGCAGTGGCGTATTTTCAGGCCACCGGCAAGCGCAGCCTGCTGGAGGTAGCCTGCCGCCTGGCGAACCATATCGACAGCGTGTTTGGTCCTGGCGTTAACCAGCTTCAGGGTTACGACGGCCACCCGGAAATTGAGCTGGCCCTGATGCGCCTGTTTGAGGTGACCCAGCAGACCCGCTATCGCGATCTGGTGAACTTCTTCGTTGAGCAGCGCGGCACGCAGCCACACTTTTACGATAGAGAGTTTGCGCAGCGCGGTGGCACCTGGTTCTGGCCCAACCATGGTACGGCATGGATGGTGAACGATAAGGCCTATAGTCAGGCGCACCTGCCGCTTGCCGAGCAGCAGAGCGCTATTGGCCATGCGGTGCGCTTTGTCTATCTGATGACAGGCGTCGCCCACCTGGCGCGGCTCTCCGGCAATGAGCGCTTGCGTCAGGACTGCCTGCGGCTGTGGCAAAACATGGCCCAGCGCCAGCTCTATATCACCGGCGGCATCGGCTCACAAAGCCGGGGAGAGGCGTTCAGCAGCGATTACGACCTGCCGAACGATACCGTCTACGCCGAGAGCTGCGCCTCGATCGGGCTGATGATGTTTGCCCGCCGGATGCTGGAGCTGGAGGGTGACGGTCAGTATGCCGACGTGATGGAGCGTGCGCTCTATAACACCGTGCTGGGCGGCATGGCGCTCGACGGTAAACATTTCTTCTATGTCAATCCGCTAGAGATCGCCCCAAAATCGCTGAAGTTTAATCATATTTACGACCATATCCAGCCGGTTCGCCAGCGTTGGTTCGGCTGCGCCTGCTGTCCACCGAATATTGCCCGCCTGCTGACCTCCATCGGCCATTACATCTATACCCCGCGCCCCGATGCCCTGTTTATCAATCTCTATATAGGCAATCGCGTAGAGATCCCCGTGGGGGATACGGCGCTGCGGGTGAGTATCAGTGGCAACTACCCGTGGCAGGAGAACGTTGAGGTGCGTATCGACTCCTCCCACCCGGTGCAGCATACGCTGGCTCTACGCCTGCCGGAGTGGTGCAGCGATCCGCAAGTTTTGCTCAACGGCGAAGCGGTACGGGGTGAGGTGCGCAAAGGCTATATGCATCTCAGTCGGCTCTGGCATGAAGGCGACACGCTATCGCTAACGCTGCCCATGCCGGTCCGTCGTGTGTATGGCAACCCGCTGGTGCGCAGCGTCGCTGGCAAGGTGGCGATCCAACGCGGCCCGCTGGTCTACTGCCTTGAAGAGGCGGACAACGGCGAGGCGCTGCATAATGTCTGGCTACCTAAAGAGAGCCAATTCAAACTTGTTGAAGGGAAAGGGATATTTGCCCATAAGATGCTTATTCAGGCCGAAGGTGCGAAGCAGGTTGCCGCCCAGGCAGAGCAGCAGCCGCTGTGGCACTTCGATGATGCACCCAGCAGCCGGGAGCCGCAAACCCTGACCTTTATTCCGTGGTTTAGCTGGGCCAATCGCGGCGAGGGGGAAATGCGCGTTTGGGTGAACGAGGGGTAATGTTCAGCCATGGTAATGCCGGGTAAGCGCAGCGCCACCCGGCAAAGTATAAGATTCAGCGACCTGGCAGCACACGTCTTGCAGCCTCTGCCAGAAAGGCGCTTCGGTTACTGTAGTCAGGGTGCTCACGAACAAAGTGGTCGATTTTTGTTAATAAACGCTTTGGTAACGTGATATTGATTCGTTCTGCACGGCCATCAAACTGGTTGATGTTTATATCAACCAGTAACCATTGCCCGCCTATAAAATCAGCAGGATTACTTTCCAGATGCGCTTCTATCGATCCCGGGCCAGGGAGCGTTTCCTGAGTTTCACAAAGTAATTCAAAGTGTGCCGTTAAGGCCTCTTTCGCATCCCGAAAGGCATCATCTAACGTATCGCCAGCAAAGAAGCAGCCCGGCACATCCGGAAAGAAACCACTGGCGCTGCCGTCAGGATCGGCATGAATATAAGCCGGATAAAACATAGAGACTCCTTCGTATTAAAGCTTTAAACCAGCCTGACGCCAAATCTGCGCCAGCGTACCCGTTTTTATGTCTTTTCGCGGATGCGGAACCGTCACAATTCCGGTACGCGTTGGATGACAAAACTGATGATGGCTCCCTCTGACTCTGACCAACATCCAGCCATGTCTTTTCAAAATTGTCATGACATCCTGGCTCTTCACATCCCTATCCTTCACTGGATTATACACATCATACACACGGTTAATGGCTACAGGATCACAATAACGCATGACAGAAATGGAAGCTGTCAGAGGATTTTCAGGTTGGAAAGCAGTACGAAAAGAAACGATGCAAAGAGTAATGCATGGCATTTAATTGCGTGCGGTCTGGCAAAGAGAAGTAGGCCGGGCAAGCTTGCGCCGCCCGGCTATAGGTAAGGCCTCAGAACAGCCCGAGCGGTTTATTCGAGTAGCTCACCAGCAGGCACTTGGTCTGCTGGTAGTGATCCAGCATCATCTTATGGGTTTCGCGCCCGATGCCGGACTGCTTATAGCCGCCGAACGCCGCGTGAGCAGGATAGGCGTGGTAGCAGTTGGTCCACACGCGTCCCGCCTGGATACCGCGCCCCATCTTATAGGCCAGGCTGCCGTTACGGCTCCAGACGCCCGCCCCCAGCCCGTACTGGGTATCGTTAGCCAGCTCCAGCGCCTCTTCCACCGTTTTAAAGGTGGTTACGGCAAGCACCGGGCCAAAGATCTCCTCCTGGAAGACGCGCATATTGTTCTGCCCGAAAAGAATGGTAGGCTCAAGGTAATAGCCCTCTTTCAGCTCCCCCTCAAGCTGCTTGCGCCGCCCGCCGGTGAGCACGTCCGCCCCCTCGTTTTTACCGATGTCGATATAGTTGAGGATGGTCTCCAGCTGCCCCTGGGAGACCTGCGCTCCCATCTGGGTAACGGTATCCAGCGGGTTGCCGCTGCGAATGCTCTCTACCCGACGGATGGCACGCTCCATAAAGCGCTCATAGATTGACTCCTGCACCAGCGCCCGGCTCGGACAGGTACAGACCTCGCCCTGGTTAAAGGCAAACAGGGCAAAGCCCTCCAGCGCCTTATCAAAGAAGGCATCCTCTTCATCCATCACGTCGGCGAAGAAGATGTTCGGCGATTTGCCGCCCAGCTCGAGGGTGACCGGAATAATGTTCTGGGTCGCGTACTGCATAATCTGCTGACCCACTTCGGTGGAGCCGGTAAAGGCCACCTTGGCGATGCGCTTTGAAGTGGCAAGATACTCACCAATCTCGCCTCCCGCGCCGTTAACGACGTTCACTACCCCCGGCGGCAGCAGATCGCCCACAATCTCCATCAGCAGCAGCACGGAGAGCGGCGTCAGGCGCGCGGGTTTTAAGACAATGCAGTTCCCGGCTGCAAGCGCAGGGGCCATTTTCCAGCTCGCCATCAGCAGCGGGAAGTTCCACGGAATAATCTGCCCAACCACGCCCAGAGGCTCGCGGAAGTGGTAGGCCACCGTCTCGCTGTCTACCTCGCTGATGCCGCCCTCCTGGGCGCGAATACAGGAGGCAAAATAGCGGAAATGGTCAATCGCCAGCGGCACGTCGGCTCCGCTGGTTTCGCGGATCGGCTTGCCGTTATCCCAGGTCTCGGCGGTCGCCAGCAGCTCCAGGTTCTGCTCCATGCGATCGGCTATCTTCAGCAATATGGCCGCCCGGTCCTGCACGGAGGTATGCGCCCACTTATCTTTCGCCTTATGGGCAGCGTCCAGCGCTAAATCGATATCACGCTTGCTGGAACTGGCAATTTCGCACAGCGGCTGGCCGGTAACCGGGGTCAGGTTCTGGTAATACTCGCCGTCGGCGGGTGGAACCCAGTCGCCGCCGATAAAGTTTTCATAACGCGCTTTTAAGGTAAGAGGATAACCGTATTCGCCAGGCTGGATGCGGTTGCCGGGGGGATTATGTGTCATGGCCGTCTCCTTGCAGGGGTGTCCTTCAAGGGTAGACGCGGCGGTTAAAAAAGCAGCGGGAAGATCGCCGCTTTTCGACGCTGTTCACGTATTACCTTACTTTACATTCTCCCGCCAGGCCTGAGCCATAATTAAGCGTAAGGAACCGGAAAAGGGAAATACCTATGCACTACTTTATTGGTTTTGATGTTGGGGGAACCCACATTAAGCATGGCCTAATCGACGAGCATGGTGAAGAGCACTCTTCGGAGGAGTTTGACACGCCCGAGGACGAAGAGTCGTTTAAAAAAGCGTGGAAAGAGGTAGTCGAAACCTATCAGAAGGATCACGAGATTGCCGGTATCGGCGTCAGTTTTCCCGGCCATATCAATGTGCATACCGGCAAAGCGAAGAAAGCGGGCGCGCTGGACTTTATGGACGGCACAAATCTGCACGATCTCTTCACCACCCTCACGCATCTGCCGGTAGTCGTGGAAAACGATGCCAACTGCGCGGCGCTGGGTGAGCGCTGGCGCGGTGCCGGACAGGAGTTTGAGAACTTTGTCTGCATCACCGTGGGCACCGGCATTGGTGGTGGGATTATTGTAAACGGCGAGCTGTTCCGCGGCGTACACTTCCACGCCGGTGAGTTTGGCGTGATCCCGGTCGGCAATAAAGGCGAATGTATGCACGAGGTCGCCTCCGGCAGCGGTCTGATGAAGGCCTGTCGCCAGGCGCTGGCGGTCTCCGCCGACGAGATGCCGCACGGTAAAGAGCTATTCGAGCGGATGGACAGCGACGTCCATCTGCGCGAGGCCATTAACGAGTGGGCGCTGTTCCTGGCGCGCGGCGTCTATAGCGTCATCTCCATGTTCGACCCCGAGGCGGTGCTGATTGGCGGCGGGATAAGCGAGCAGGAGAAAGTTTACCAGCTGCTCGATCGCCACCTGGAGACCTTTGAGATGTGGGAGGCGCTGCGCGTGCCGATCCACCCCTGCAAGCTGGGTAACCAGGCAGGCAGATTAGGGGCAGTATGGCTGGCGAAGCAGAAAATCGCGCCCGATGAATAGGGCGCGACAGGGTTAAGCCTGCGGTTCGGCCGGGAACAGCAGGGCGTCGCGCAGCAGGTGATCGTTGCCGCGTCGGCGGGTAAAGCCGATGCGGTCAAAATATTCGAGGATCTGGATTGCCAGCTTGCGTCCGACATTGAGCCGATCGCGGAAATCGGCGGCACAGGTCGATCCGCGCTCGCCGTCCAGCTCACGGATCAGATTCGCAAAGGCCACGATACGATCGTTGCGGTAGTAGCGATCCTTTACGATCGCCGTGATCAGTCCTTGCTGAGCCGCCTGGTGCAGAACGCTGCGCATGACCTGCTCATCTGCCCCCACTTCGCGCGCCAGATCGCGCACCCACCACGGCTCGTCGCCAAACAGCGTGGCGGCTTGCTGCCAGATCGCCTCCTGCTCAGAGGTAAAGCCCGCTTTATGATCCGGCAGGTGCAGCCAGCCGTGATGGCTATGGATATCGCCTCTCTCCCGCATCCGCTCGATCAGCGTCAACACCAGCGCCTCGCTCTCCATCGGCAGAGCCATACGCCGCAGACGTTCGCGCCCTGGCCCTGGCTCGTCGCGGTGCTGCGCATGGTAGGTCGTCAGCGTATCGAGGATCTTGCGCTGCCAGCGGGCGGCCACTTCTGCGCTGATCAGGCTATCTCCGGCCTGGATCAGCTGCGGGCTCTCGGTCAGTGCCGTCATCCCCTGGGCGTTAAGCTGCCTTGCCCATGCAAACGACGGCAGATCTACCGCTCCGCGCGTCAGGTGCACCGCCAACGCTCCAGCATCGTCATGGGTGTCCGCCAGCGCGGCAAGCCATGCCAGATATTCTGCCTTACGTTTGCCCCGACGCGGTGGATTGAGCGTAACCACGCGCGCTCCGGCCAGCGTGGCGCGGGCAGAGATATCGCGCAGCACCAGCCGATCGTTATCTGCCAGCCACAGCGGCGTATCCAGCACCAGCTCGGCAAGATTATTCTCCAGCAGCGAGACGCGGCCCGTGACGTGGCTGGCGGCATGGTGAACGTGCAGCGGCTGCCACTGGGTCAACGGCGCATGGGTATGCAGCGCTACGATCAGCCGCGTAACAGGTTCGGGTGGGGCATCGGACAGCAGCCAGTCGCCGCGGCTAATAGCCTCTTTTTCCGCGTCGCCCGCAATATTCAGGGCGATGCGCTGCCCGGCATGAGCCTGCTCTACCGGTTGGTTTTGCGCATGAAGACCGCGCACGCGCATTGGCCTGTTTACCCCGGTGAGCCACAGGGTATCGCCTACCTTGACGTTGCCGGAGAGCGCCGTGCCGGTCACCACCAGCCCTGCGCCCTTGACGCTAAATGCGCGATCGATAGCGAGGCGGAAACGGTGCTCAGCCGTCTGCTCGCGCTCGGGCAATGCCAGCAGGTGCTCGCGCAATGCTTCAATGCCCACTCCCTGCGTCGCGGCGGTAGTAAACAGTGTCGCCTGCGGGTAGCCATACTCTGCCAGCTCGCTGCGTACCTCGCCCTCCACCTCAGCTATCCGCGCCTCGTCCACGCGATCGGCTTTGGTCAGCGCCACGGTCAGCGCCGGGTTACCGGTGAGCTGTAAAATCGCCAGATGTTCACGGGTCTGGGCCATTACGCCGTCATCGCAGGCGACCACCAGCAGCGCACCGTCGATGCCGCCGACGCCCGCCAGCATATTGGCGAGAAACTTCTCATGGCCCGGCACGTCGATAAACCCCGGCACGCGTCCGTTTGGCTGCGGCCAGTAGGCGTAGCCGAGGTCAATGGTCATGCCACGCTTCTTCTCTTCCGGCAGCCGATCGGCATTGATGCCGGTGAGGGCCTCCAGCAGCGTGGTTTTGCCGTGGTCAACGTGCCCGGCGGTTGCAATAATCATTTCAATAACCTGTTCAAAAAGCGGGACTCATCGTCAAGGCAGCGCAGATCCAGCCACAGACGACCCTCAGAGATGCGGCCAATGACCGGCTGCGGCAGAGCGCGCCACTGGGCTGCCAACGCCTCAAGACGACTGCCGCGTCCGTCGCGCGGGGTAAAGGTCAGCGCCGCGCTGGGTAGCCTGTCGACCGGTAGCGAGCCGCTGCCGATTTGTGACTGGCAGGCTTCAACCTGAATTAAAAATTCTGTATAGCGGCTCTCCAGAGCGGGCTGAAGCCGCTCGGCCTGCTGGCGGATATCGTCCGCGCTGCGGGTCAGCAGGCGCAGGGTCGGCAGCCGTTCGGCCAGCTTCTCTGGGTGCAGATAGAGCCTGAGCGTCGCCTCCAGCGCGGCGAGGGTCATCTTATCCACCCGCAGAGCGCGCTTAAGCGGGTGCTGCTGGAGCTTCGCAATCAGCTCGCGCTTGCCGATGATTATCCCCGCCTGCGGGCCACCGGGCAGCTTATCTCCGGAGAAGCTCACCAGGCTGACGCCTGCGGCAATCATCTCCTGCGGCATTGGCTCTTTCGGCAGCCCGTACTGGCTGAGATCGATCAGCGAGCCGCTACCCAGATCGGCCACCACCGGTACGTCCAGCGGCAGGCCGATCTGCACCAGCTCCGCCTCCTCCACCGCTTTGGTAAAGCCGGTGACGGCATAGTTGCTGGTATGCACCTTCATCAGCAGCGCCGTATTTTCGCCTATTGCGTCGCGGTAATCTTTGGCATGGGTGCGGTTGGTGGTGCCTACCTCGTGCAGAATGCAGCCCGCCTGGCGCATCACGTCCGGAATACGGAACGCGCCGCCAATTTCCACCAGCTCGCCACGCGATACCACCACCTCTTTGCCGTTCGCCAGCGCGGCCAGCATCAGCAGCACCGCCGCCGCGTTGTTATTAACGATGCAGGCATCCTCCGCACCGGTCAGGCGGCAGAGCAGATCCGCCACGCCGCGATCGCGATGGCCGCGCCCGGCCTCGTCGAGGGCATACTCCAGCGTCACCGGGGTACGCATCGCCTCGGCGACCGCGTCGATAGCGGTTTCTGCCTGGAGGGCGCGTCCAAGGTTGGTATGTAGCACCGTGCCGGTCAGGTTGAACACTGGCCGCAAAGCGCGAGTTTCATGCTGCGTCAGACGACTCTGCGTTGCCGCCGCCCAGTCCGCGCTCCACTCCGGCAAAGCCTGAGTTTCACGCACCGCGAGACGCGCCTCATCCTGAAGCTGGCGCAGGGTATCTACGACGCGGCGGTGACCAAAGGTATCGACTAAGACAACGAAGGCGTCGGCGTGCAACAGACGATCGGTTGCCGGGATCTGGCTGAAAAGTGAACGTTGTTCAAGGGTCATGACAAAGCCTGCAGTAGATTACCCCTCCCGCCGGAGAGGATTCGACGTGAAGGGGGATTGTACAGCGTACCGGCGCAGGCTGTCAGTATGATGGGCTATGACTTTGGCGGTTCGGTGCGGGCAAAGCTTTCTCGCTGGAACAGGGTCTCTACCAGCTTCACCAGCTGCGGCCTGTCCACGCACCAGCCGGGCGAGACGCGGCGGAAGTTGATATAGCCGATAGCGCAGGCTACAGCGATGGTGGCAACGTTGAGGGCATCCGGCTGAATATCGCCCTCGCTGACGTGCTTTTCCAGCCTATCCAGCGCCCGGCTGATTTTCTCCCGCTGGCGAAGCAGCTCGGTCTCCGACTGCTGGGCAGCAGGACGGGCCTGCTCGCGCACGGAAACCAGCGCGGCGTCCATTACCCCATCGGCCAGAGCCTCTATCTGGCGCAGCTTCAGGGCCGCCTTTGGCTCCTGCGGCAGCATAGCGGGCGCAACGTCCAGCAGCTCCAGATAAGCAGCGATAATTGGCGAGTCGTACCAGACCTCACCCTCGTCGGTGACCAGCGCCGGCACTTTTCCCAGCGGGTTGTAGTGCGCAACGCCGTTTTCGCCGTTGTAGGGGAACTCATTTACAAATTCAAAGGTAATCCCCTTCTCCAGCAGGATAACGGAGATTTTGCGTACGTAGGGGCTGGTATAGCTGCCGATAAGTTTCATTGCATGATCCTGTCTGCCCAGAAAAAGTAATTATGGATCAGCGATGAAAAAAAGGCAGGTGATGCGTGGCGCATTCCTGCCTTTTGGGATTAATGGTCAAGATAGAGGTAGTGCATCCAGCTGGTCATCCGCAGCAGCACTT
Organism: Pseudescherichia sp.; assembly: GCF_031987975.1. Classification (GTDB taxonomy): domain Bacteria; phylum Pseudomonadota; class Gammaproteobacteria; order Enterobacterales; family Enterobacteriaceae; genus Pseudescherichia. The sequence goes on from NZ_DALZYX010000004.1 coordinate 249,986, forward strand.
TGCGCATTACCGAGACGTGGTGAAAGTGATCGGAGTAGACCGCGACCTGGGCATAGATGCCGTCTGGCAGAGCATCCACCTCGGCGTTCGGCTCCAACTCAATCGTACCCAGCACGCCATCGGTGCCGGGCACTACCGTCAGCGACTGTAAGGCGCCCTGTGCCTGATAGGAGCCGCCCGGTACGACGGGCAGGATAGTGGTCAGCTTGCCCTTAAACACCTGCCCAGGCAGGGCGTTGAAAACCACCTCCGCTTCATCGCCAGGCTCAAGGCGCAGCAGGGAGTTCTGGCGGAACTGCGCCACAATCTGCCGCTTCTGCTGGGGAATAAAGACCATCACCGGACGTAGGGGCAGCGCGGCGGCGTAAGTCCCTGGGCGGATCAGCACCTGGGTAACGTAACCATCGCTGGGAGCGCGGATCACCGTCTGCTCAAGGTTGTATTTCGCCTCCGTCAGCTGCGCCCGCAGGCTAACGATCTGCGACTGCTCGCCGTTGACCATGCTGTCCAGTTGGCTCTGGATCTGCACCTGGTCGGCCACAGAGGTTTTTACCATTGCATCCTGGGCCAGGTAGTTCTGCCGCGCGTTGTCGATATCGCTTTCAGAGAATGGGTTCACCCGCGCCCGGCTGCCGCGCAGGTAGCGTTGATAATCTTTATAGAGGCGATCGCGCTCGGCCGAGACGCGTACGGTATTAGCCTGGGCACCCGCCAGCTGTGCTTTGAGAACGTGAATATTGTGCGTCGCTGTGACCAGGTCGGCGCTCAGCCTGTCCACTCGCGCCTGATACCTTACCGGATCGAGTTTAAAGAGCACGTCGCCCTTTCTAATCAGCTGATTTGATTTGTCCGTCACCTCGCTGACGACGCCAGTAACCTGCGGCGTGATGGGAATTGAGATCACCGCCTTCTGTGCGGTAAAGGTATAGGGGTGGTTGTAATTCATGAGCAAAATCAGGGCACTGACGAGAAATATGCCCCCCAGCGCCGCCGTGGAGAGCGTCCACTGGTTAACTGGAATGCGGAATATTTTAAAGATAGCCCAGGCCAGAGCGACATAGGTTAAGACGATCAGCAGATCCATACGCTATTCTCCCGCTCGCGATTGCATTCTCTTCAGCTCTCTCTCAAGCGCCTCGACACGCTGCTGTAGCTGTAGCTCGCTGCCGCCGTTAAGGTGGGACTGCATCCCCCACCCGCGTTCGGGGCGGTAGAGGGTGGCCCAGATCCAGAGAAACGGCCACAGTACGTGCAGGGTAAAGAGGCTCACCCAGCCTGCAATATGAATCGCATCGGCATGGGGATGATTACGGGCTTTGGCAATACGGTAGGGAATATCGTGAATAATGATGATGCCGTAGAAGAGCACCAGGAAGACGAAAATCAAAATGCCGAGCGCAAAGTAATTCAGGAACATAGTGTGAACCTCGAATTTCTGCTTTCATCATTAAGATCCGCTCCGACAGCCTGACAGTAGCGGTTATTTTTTTCGAACATATCTGGCTATTGACCGTAGGGCCATATCACTAAAGCATGATTGCATTTACCAGAGATGTTGCTGACTTACAGTATTGCTCAAAAGCGCAATAAGATGTTGCTGTCGCTCACGTTAAGAAAAGTCCTGGTAGAAATTTCTTGTGATGTAAGTCACAAATCAATAACAAAGTAACGATAGGAAAATGTGATTAACATCACATTAACAGCAGTATTGCGTCTTTTTTTTATCCATTGTTCTTTTTTTACACCTATGATTTGTGATCGTCATCACACCTAAATAGGGAGGAATCCCTATATTACCGTGATCTAAATCACACTAAATCGTGCCGTCTGGACAGTTCCCCGATTCAGTGCCAGATTCGCCACACAGAACATGGGTTCGGCTACCTCTGCCGCCTCGTTAACAAAAAAAGTTGGGCTTCCGCCCTGCGCGTAGCAAACATAAGAAGGGGTGTTTTATGTCATCCGATATCAAGATCAGAGTGCAAAGCTTTGGTCGTTTTCTCAGCAACATGGTAATGCCTAACATCGGCGCATTTATCGCCTGGGGTATTATCACCGCGTTGTTTATTCCAACAGGGTGGTTGCCTAACGAAACGCTGGCAAAACTTGTCGGCCCAATGATTACCTATTTGCTGCCGCTGCTGATCGGTTATACCGGTGGTCGCCTGGTAGGCGGCGATCGCGGCGGCGTGGTCGGTGCCATCACCACCATGGGCGTGATCGTCGGTGCGGATATGCCAATGTTCCTTGGCGCAATGATTGCCGGTCCGCTGGGCGGCTGGGCGATCAAACGCTTTGACGTCTGGGTTGATGGCAAGATCAAATCCGGCTTCGAAATGCTGGTGAACAACTTCTCCGCGGGCATCATCGGTATGATCCTCGCGATTCTGGCGTTCCTCGGCATTGGCCCGGCGGTAGAGGTGCTCTCTAAAGCCCTGGCTGCTGGCGTTAACTTCATGGTTGTCCATGACATGCTGCCGCTGGCCTCTATCTTTGTTGAACCGGCGAAAATCCTGTTCCTCAACAACGCCATTAACCACGGTATCTTCTCGCCGCTGGGTATCCAGCAGTCCCATGATATCGGCAAGTCTATCTTCTTCCTGATTGAAGCCAACCCGGGTCCGGGTATGGGCGTTCTGCTGGCGTACATGTTCTTTGGTCGCGGCAGTGCAAAACAGTCTGCGGGCGGCGCGGCTATCATCCACTTCCTGGGCGGTATCCACGAAATCTACTTCCCGTACGTGCTGATGAACCCGCGTCTGCTGATCGCCGTTATCCTCGGCGGTATGACCGGCGTGTTCACCCTGAGCGTGCTGAACGGTGGCCTGGTCTCCCCGGCTTCCCCTGGCTCTATCCTGGCCGTGCTGGCGATGACGCCGAAAGGTGCCTACTTCGCTAACATCGCCGCTATCGTCGCCGCGATGGCTGTCTCTTTCGTGATCTCCGCTATCCTGCTGAAAACCAGCAAGGTGAAAGAAGAGGACGATATCGAAGCGGCAACCCGCCGTATGCAGGACATGAAAGCCGAATCCAAAGGCGCAACCACTGCCGCTGCGGGAACGCCGCTGGCAGCGGGCGCGGTCTCTAACGACCTGAGCCACGTGCGTAAAATTATCGTAGCCTGCGACGCCGGGATGGGTTCAAGCGCCATGGGTGCAGGCGTGCTGCGTAAGAAAGTGCAGGATGCTGGCCTGACCAACATCTCCGTCACCAACAGCGCAATCAACAACCTGCCGGCAGACGTGGATGTGGTCATTACCCACCGCGACCTGACCGAGCGTGCGATGCGCCAGGTACCTCAGGCGCAGCACATTTCGCTGACTAACTTCCTCGACAGCGGACTCTATACCAACCTGACCGAGCGTCTGGTTGCGGCCCAGCGTCATACGGATAACGAAGCGAAAGTGCGCACCAGCCTGCAGGACAGCATTGACGAGAGCAACAGCCATCTGTTCAAGCTGGGCGCGGAAAACATCTTCCTGGGCCGCACCGCGAGCAACAAAGAAGAGGCGATTCGCTTTGCTGGTGAGCAGCTGGTGAAAGGCGGCTACGTGCAGCCGGAGTATATCGACGCCATGCTGGAGCGTGAAAAACTGACCCCGACCTATCTGGGTGAGTCCATCGCGGTTCCGCACGGTACGGTTGAAGCGAAAGACCGCGTGCTGAAAACCGGCGTCGTGTTCTGCCAGTATCCGCAGGGCGTGCGCTTCGGCGAAGAGGAAGATGACATTGCCCGTCTGGTCATCGGTATCGCCGCACGTAATAATGAGCACATTCAGGTGATTACCAGCCTGACCAACGCCCTGGACGACGAGTCCGTTATCGAGCGCCTGGCGCATACCGATAGCGTTGAAGAAGTGCTGGCGCTGCTGAACAAGTAAGCCCTCCTCCCTCTCCCTTTGCGGAGAGGGTTTGGGTGAGGTCAGAGCCTCACCCCAGCCCTCTCGGGTAAAAACATTAATGAAGGTTAATACTATGAAAGCATTACATTTTGGCGCAGGTAATATCGGACGTGGCTTCATCGGCAAACTGCTGGCTGACGCTGGAATTACGCTGACGTTCGCCGATGTGAATCAGACGGTGCTCAACGCCCTGAATGCCCGTCATAGCTACCAGGTTCATGTGGTGGGTGAAAACGAGCAGGTGGATACCGTCTCCGGCGTCAGTGCGGTGAGCAGCATTGGTGATGAGGTAGTCGATCTGATTGCTGAAGTCGCTCTCGTGACCACGGCGGTCGGCCCGGTTGTGCTGGAGCGCATCGCACCCGCCATTGCCAAAGGCCTGACAAAGCGTAAAGCTCAGGGCGTTGAGACGCCGCTGAATATCATCGCCTGTGAAAACATGGTGCGCGGTACAACCCAGCTGAAAGGCCACGTTCTGAATGCGCTGGCAGATGAGGACAAAGCCTGGGTTGAAGATCACGTCGGCTTCGTAGACTCAGCCGTAGACCGCATTGTTCCGCCGTCGGCCTCTGCCACCAACGATCCGCTGGAAGTCACCGTTGAGACCTTCAGCGAGTGGATTGTCGATAAGACCCAGTTCAAGGGCGCGCTGCCGAACATTCCAGGTATGGAACCTACAGATAATTTAATGGCCTTTGTGGAGCGTAAGCTCTTCACCCTGAACACCGGCCATGCTATAACCGCGTACCTTGGCCGCCAGGCGGGCCACCAGACCATTCGCGACGCCATTCTTGATGAGAAGATCCGCGCGGTGGTGAAAGGGGCCATGGAGGAGAGCGGCGCGGTGCTGATCAAGCGTTACCAGTTTGATGAAGCGAAGCATGCTGCCTATATCGAGAAGATCCTTGGTCGCTTTGAGAACCCGTACCTGAAGGATGACGTTGAGCGCGTAGGCCGTCAGCCGCTGCGTAAGCTGAGCAGCGGTGACCGTCTGATCAAGCCGCTGCTGGGCACCCTGGAGTATCGCCTGCCGCACGAGAACCTGGTAACAGGGATCGCCGCTGCCATGCACTACCGCAGCGAGCAGGATCCACAGGCGCTTGAGCTGGCCGCGCTGATTGATGAAAAAGGCCCGCAGGCTGCGCTGGCGCAGATCTCCGGTCTGGAGAGCACAAGCGACGTTGTCGCCGAAGCGGTCAACGTTTATAACGCTCAGGCATGATGCCCCACCCGGCGCGGAGCGACACTCCGCGCCCGAATATAAGATTGTCGGATATGCAGGCAATAATGGAAGAAACCCAGGCCTTTGAAAACCGTGTGCTTGAGCGTCTGAATGCTGGCAAAACCGTCCGAAGTTTCCTTATCGCCGCCGTGGAGCTACTCACCGAGGCGGTGAATATTCTGGTACTTCAGGTGTTCCGCAAAGACGACTATGCGGTGAAATACGCCGTGGAGCCGCTGCTGGAGGGCGATGGCCCGCTGGGCGATCTCTCCGTGCGCTTAAAGCTGATCTACGGCCTCGGCGTAATTAGTCGTCATGAGTATGAGGATGCGGAGCTGCTGATGGCTCTGCGTGAAGAGCTGAATCACGACGGCAACGAGTATGGCTTTACCGATGACGAGATCCTCGGTCCCTTTGGCGAGCTGCACTGCGTCTCTGCCCTGCCTCCTCTGCCCCAGTTTGATACCAGCGACGCCGATCTCTACGCCATGCAGAAGCAGCGCTACCAGCAGGTGGTGCGCTCCACGATGGTTCTCTCCCTGACCGGGCTGATCTCTCGCATCAGCCTGAAAAAAGCCTTTCAGAAGTAACGTTGCGCACATTAGTGTATCCTTTGCAGTAATTCCCCTGTTTTTAGAGTCATCCGTTATGAAAGAAATTGAAAAGAACGAAATTAAACGCCTGAGCGATCGCCTTGATGCCATCCGCCACCAGCAGGCTGCGCTGTCGCTGGTTGAGTCTGCTGAAAAGTACGCCGAGCTGGAAAAAGAGAAAGAGACGCTGGAAGCGGAGATTACTCGCCTGCGCGAAGTGCACGGCCAGAAGCTGAGCAAAGAGGCGCAGAAGCTGATGGATCTGCCTTTCCGCCGGGCGATTACCAAAAAAGAGCAGGCCGACATGGGCAAGCTGAAGAAGAGCACCCGTGGACTGGTGGTGGTGCACCCGATGACCGCCCTGGGCCGTGAGATGGGCCTGAAAGAGATGACCGGCTTCGCCAAGACTGAGTTCTGATGTTCTGCCGGGCGGCGTTACGCTTGCCCGGCAATACCCTCTAATTGGCCCTACCAATTCCTGAACCAACCGCCCTGCGCTTCACACTTCCACGATTTCCACCTACAAACCCATTGCTGAAACATAACATCTGATTAACCATTTGTTGTCATAAACCCTACACAACCCAATTGGCTGGACCACTTTTACACTAGCTGTGACGCAGAGATGAGCGCAGACTCACCGCCGATCGGCCAGAAGGGTCCCAGGAGAGACGCAATGAGCCTGTGGCAACAAAACTACGATCCGGCCGGTAACATCTGGCTGTCGAGCCTGATCGCATCCCTGCCGATCCTGTTCTTCTTCTTCGCGCTGATTAAGCTCAAGCTGAAGGGCTACCTTGCCGCGACATACACCGTCGCCATCGCCCTGCTGGTGGCGCTCTTTTTCTACAAAATGCCCGTCGATCGCGCCATGGCGTCGGTGGTGTATGGCTTCTTCTACGGCCTGTGGCCGATTGCGTGGATCATTATCGCTGCGGTGTTTGTCTACAAAATCTCGGTCAAGACCGGGCAGTTCGACATCATCCGCTCGTCCATCCTCTCTATTACGCCGGACCAGCGCCTGCAAATGCTGATCGTCGGCTTCTCATTCGGGGCATTCCTTGAAGGGGCGGCGGGCTTTGGCGCACCGGTGGCGATCACCGCTGCGCTGCTGGTCGGGCTGGGCTTTAATCCGCTCTATGCCGCCGGGCTGTGCCTGATCGTCAATACCGCCCCGGTCGCCTTCGGGGCGATGGGGATCCCGATTCTGGTGGCCGGGCAGGTAACAGGCCTGGATAGCTTCGAAATCGGCCAGATGGTGGGCCGTCAGCTGCCGTTTTTAACCATTATCGTGCTGTTCTGGATCATGGCGATTATGGACGGCTGGCGCGGCATTAAAGAGACCTGGCCAGCGGTAATGGTAGCGGGCGGCTCCTTTGCCATCGCCCAGTACCTTAGCTCTAACTTTATTGGCCCCGAGCTGCCGGACATCATCTCCTCGCTGGTGTCGTTGGTCTGCCTGACGCTGTTCCTGAAACGCTGGCAGCCGGTGCGCATCTTCCGCTTCGGCGATATGGGTGCCGCACAGGTCGATGAGACCCTGACGCGCACCCGTTACAGCGCGGGCCAGATTATCAAAGCGTGGTCGCCGTTCCTGTTCCTCACCGCCACGGTGACGCTGTGGAGCATCCCGCCGTTTAAGGCGCTGTTTGCACCCGGCGGAGCGCTGTACGACATGGTGATCAACGTTTCGGTCCCGTATCTGGACAAGCTGGTGGCCCGTATGCCGCCGGTGGTCAACGCGGCAACGCCCTATGCGGCGGTCTATAAATTTGACTGGTTCTCGGCTACCGGGACGGCGATCCTGTTTGCTGCTCTGCTCTCCATCGTCTGGCTGCGTATGAAGCCCGCGGCGGCAGTGCAGACCTTCGCCAGCACGCTGAAAGAGCTGGCCCTGCCCATCTACTCCATCGGCATGGTGCTGGCGTTCGCCTTTATCTCGAACTACTCCGGTCTCTCCTCAACCCTGGCCCTGGCGCTGGCCCATACCGGTAACGCCTTTACCTTCTTCTCGCCGTTCCTCGGCTGGCTGGGGGTATTCCTTACCGGCTCCGATACCTCATCGAACGCCCTGTTCGCCGCCCTGCAGGCGACAGCGGCGCAGCAGATTGGCGTTTCGGATGTGCTGCTGGTTGCGGCCAACACCACCGGCGGCGTGACCGGAAAAATGATCTCCCCGCAGTCTATCGCCATTGCCTGCGCAGCGGTGGGGCTGGTAGGTAAAGAGTCGGATCTGTTCCGCTTCACCGTGAAGCACAGCCTGATTTTCACCTGCATGGTGGGGGTTATTACCACCCTTCAGGCCTATGTCTTAACCTGGATGATCCCGTGATTGTCATGCCCAAACGCCTCTCCGATGAGATAGCCTCTCGCGTACGGGGGCTGATAAAAGACCAGCAGCTGGAGGCGGGCATGAAGTTGCCCGCCGAGCGCCAGCTGGCAGCGCAGCTTGGTGTGTCGCGCAACTCGCTGCGTGAAGCGCTGGCTACGCTGGTCAACGAAGGGGTGCTGCTGAGCCGTCGCGGCGGCGGCACCTTTGTACGCTGGCAGCACGACGAATGGTCTGAGCAAAATATTGTCCAGCCGCTGAAAACCTTGCTGGAGCACGACCCTGACTACAGCTTTGATATTCTCGAAGCCCGCCACGCCATCGAGGCCAGCACCGCCTGGCACGCAGCGATGCGCGCCACCGAGGCCGATAAAGAGAAGCTTCGTGTTTGCTACGAGGCCACCCAGAGCAAGGATCCGGACATCGCCTCGCAGGCGGACGTACGCTTTCATCTGGCCATCGCCGAAGCGTCACACAACGTGGTGCTGCTGCAGACCATGCGCGGTTTCTTCGATCTGCTGCAGTCGTCGGTTAAGCAGAGTCGCCAGCGCATGTATCAGGTTCCGCCGGTATTCGCCCAGCTCACCGAGCAGCATCAGGCCGTGCTCGACGCCATCCTGGCCGGCGACGCCGACGCCGCGCGTAAGGCGATGATGGCGCATCTGGGTTTTGTCCACACCACCATTAAACAATTCGATGAAGATCAGGCCCGTCAGGCGCGCATTACCCGTCTGCCCGGCGATCCCGATCCTACCAGGGAGAACACCGCATGATTATTTCTGCAGCCAGTGATTACCGCGCAGCGGCTCAGCGCATCCTGCCCCCTTTCCTGTTCCACTACATCGACGGCGGCGCGTACGCGGAATATACCCTGCGCCGCAACGTAGAGGATCTCGCCCAGGTGGCCCTGCGCCAGCGCGTGCTGAAGAACATGGCCGATCTGAGCCTGGAGACCACGCTGTTTAACGAAAAGCTCTCCATGCCGGTGGCTCTTGCGCCGGTAGGACTGTGCGGCATGTATGCCCGCCGGGGCGAGGTGCAGGCCGCCGCCGCTGCTGATGCGAAGGGTATTCCGTTTACCCTCTCCACCGTCTCAGTCTGCCCGATTGAAGAGGTGGCCCCCACCCTGAAGCGCCCGATGTGGTTCCAGCTCTACGTTCTGCGCGATCGCGGCTTTATGCGCAACGCGCTGGAGCGGGCGAAAGCGGCAGGTTGTTCGACGCTGGTCTTTACCGTGGATATGCCGACGCCCGGGGCGCGCTATCGGGATGCGCACTCCGGCATGAGCGGTGCCAACGCCGCCATGCGCCGCTACTGGCAGTCGGTGACCCACCCTCGCTGGGCCTGGGACGTGGGCCTGCATGGTCGTCCACACGATCTGGGCAATATCTCTACCTATCTCGGTAAGCCAACCGGGCTTGAGGATTACATTGGCTGGCTGGCAAACAACTTCGATCCCTCTATCTCATGGAAGGACCTGGAGTGGATCCGCGAGTTCTGGGACGGCCCGATGGTGATCAAAGGGATCCTTGATGCCGAAGATGCCCGCGACGCGGTGCGCTTTGGTGCGGACGGCATTGTGGTGTCGAACCACGGCGGCCGCCAGCTGGATGGGGTACTCTCCTCCGCCCGGGCGCTGCCGGCGATTGCCGATGCGGTGAAGGGCGACATTACGATTCTGGCCGACAGCGGGATCCGTAACGGACTCGACGTAGTGCGGATGATTGCCCTCGGGGCGGACAGCGTGCTGCTGGGCCGGGCCTATCTCTACGCGCTGGCAACCCACGGCCAGGCAGGGGTAGCGAACCTGCTGAACCTGATCGAGAAAGAGATGCGCGTGGCGATGACCCTGACCGGGGCGAAATCGATTAAGGAGATCACCCGCGACCTGCTGGTGCAGAACGTCGAGCACGAGTCGGTATTCGAACCGGTGAAGACCGGCGACGCGGCGTAATTTAGGCGTAATTCTGCTATGCTGCCCCGCGTTATTGAGGGGGCACCATGCTGAACATCGTCTTATTTGAACCGGAAATCCCGCCGAACACCGGGAATATCATTCGTCTTTGCGCCAATACTGGCTTCCGCCTGCATATTATCGAACCGATGGGCTTCACCTGGGACGATAAGCGCCTGCGCCGGGCGGGGCTGGATTACCATGAGTTCACCGCCGTGCAGCGTCACGCTGATTACGCAGCGTTTCTGGCGGCGGAGAACCCGCAGCGTCTGTTTGCGCTCACCACCAAGGGTAAGCCTGCGCACAGCGCGGTGAGCTATCAGGACGGTGACTACCTGATGTTTGGTCCCGAGACGCGCGGCCTGCCGGCAACGATCCTCGATGCGCTACCGCCTGAGCAGAAGATCCGCATCCCAATGATGCCGGACAGCCGCAGCATGAACCTGTCTAACGCGGTATCGGTGGTAGTGTATGAGGCCTGGCGTCAGTTAGGATATTCGGGCGCGGTATTACGCAGTTAAGATAGTTGTGTAGGCCCGGCAAGCGCAGCGCCACCGGGCGTTCTGTTAAATTCCGTCGCCGTACTCGAACCCGTGGTGGGCAGCAAAGTGCTGGTCCATATCCATAGAGGGTTTATCCGTCTCTGGCTTACCGACAATCCGCGCCGGGACGCCTGCGGCAGTGGTATGGGGCGGAACAGGCTGCAATACCACCGAACCCGCGCCAATCTTCGCCCCGCGCCCGACTTCGATATTGCCAAGGATTTTGGCGCCTGCGCCAATCATCACCCCTTCACGAATTTTCGGGTGGCGATCGCCGCTGGTTTTGCCGGTCCCGCCGAGGGTGACGGATTGCAGAATCGAGACGTCGTTTTCAATCACTGCCGTCTCACCGACGACGATGCCGGTGGCGTGGTCGAGCATAATGCCGCGGCCAATCCGCGCCGCCGGGTGAATATCCACCTGGAAAGAGACTGAGACTTGGTTTTGCAGGAAGATAGCCAGCGCGCGGCGACCCTCTGCCCATAGCCAGTGCCCGATGCGGTAGGCCTGCAGGGCATGGAAACCTTTCAGGTAGAGCAGCGGGGTGGAGTATTTGTCCACCGCCGGGTCACGGGTGCGCACCGCCTGAATATCACAGGCGGCGGAAGCGATCATCTCTGGATCGGCGGCGTAGGCCTCCTCGACTACTTCCCGAATAGCGATGGCGGGCATGATGGGCGACGCCAGCTTATTCGCCAGCATATAGCTCAGGGCGCTGCCAAGATTTTCATGCTTGAGTAACGTCGCGTGATAGAAACTGGCCAGCATCGGCTCACAGTCCGCCAGCGCCCGGGCTTCGGCTTTAATATTATTCCAGACCAGATCCAGCTCTTCACACGGCATTGCATACTCCAGACGTAATAAAAGAGACCGGCCAATCTACGTTGGCCGTGTCCATTTAGAGGATTTAAAATTACTGACTGCTACGCTCGTCCTTGCGCGTGCGCCCTAACAGGGTCAATGCTGCCTCGCGCGCGTTTTTACCGCAATACAATACTTGAAATATCTCCTCGGTAATTGGCATTTCGACACCAAAGCGGTGTGCCAACTCGCGGACCTCTTTTGTATTGCGGTAGCCTTCCACCACCTGGCCGATCTGCGTCTGAGCCTGCTGCACGTCCATACCCTGGCCGAGCATCATGCCAAAGCGGCGGTTGCGGGATTGGTTATCGGTACAGGTCAGTACCAGATCGCCTAACCCTGCCATCCCCATAAAGGTTTCAGGTGCCGCACCCAGCGCAGCGCCGAGGCGTGACATCTCCGCCAGCCCGCGGGTAATGAGCGCGGTACGGGCGTTGGCACCAAAGCCGATGCCGTCCGACATGCCTGCACCAATGGCGATAACGTTTTTCACCGCGCCGCCGAGCTGCACGCCGATAAAGTCCGGGTTGCTGTAGACGCGGAAGCTTTTACCGCAGTGCAGCAGCTGCTGGAGATCTTCAGCAAAGCCGCTGTCCGTCGAGGCCAGAGCGATGGCCGTCGGCAGGCCCGCCGCCAGCTCTTTCGCGAAGGTTGGCCCGGAGATCACCGCCAGCGGAATGGTATCGCCCAGCGCCTCTCGCGCCACGTCCTGCAGCAGGCGGCCCGTCTCTGCTTCCAGGCCCTTGGTGGCCCAGACGATACGTGCGTCGTCGCGCATCAGCGGCTTGATCTGGCGCAGCATATCGCCAAAGACGTGGCTTGGCACCACCACCAGAATATTGCGGCTGGCCTGTAATGCGGTCGCTAAGTCACTTTCAAGGTGCAGCGTGTCGGGGAAAGGCACATCGGGAAGGAACGCGGCATTACAGCGATCGTGCTGCAGGGTCGCGATATGTTTTGGATCGTGCCCCCAGAGAATAACCTGGTGGCCATTTCTTGCCAGAGTGATGGCAAGAGCGGTGCCGTAGGAGCCGGCACCGATCACAGTCATATGAGCATTAGGTGTACTCATCAGGCATCCTGATGTTCTTCAGTACCTTCACCAGCCTGCTGCTGCAAATAGTTCATGAACAGCGCATCAAAGTTGACCGGCGCAAGGTTCAGCTGCGGGAAGGTACCGCGAGAAACCAGACTGGTGATGCATTCACGGGCGTACGGGAACAGAATATTCGGGCAGTACGCGCCCAGGCAGTGCGCCATCTGGTTGCCTTCGATACCACCAACGGAGAAGATACCGGCCTGCTGCACTTCGCACAGGAACGCGGTCTCTTCGCCCAGGCTTGCGGTCACGGTCACGCGCAAGACCACTTCGTATACGTCATCAGCCAGCTGGCTGGACGCGGTATCCAGATCCAGTTTTACCTCTGGCTGCCAGTCTTTCTGGAATACATGAGGCGCATTCGGCGCTTCAAAAGAGACATCCTTGGTGTAGATACGCTGGATCTGGAAAGTCATTTCGGTGTTATTTTGTTCTGACATGAGAAAAGCCCTTAGTAATATACTCAAACGCCTTAGCGCAACAGGGGATCGAGTCCACCACGCGCATCCAGCGCATACAAGTCGTCACAGCCGCCAATGTGCTGTGCATCAATAAAAATCTGCGGCACGGTCGTACGGCCACTACGTTGAATCATCTCTTCACGCTTCACGGCATCGCCGTCAATCGGCAGCTCCGCGTAGGTCACGCCTTTGCTGTCCAGCAACCCCTTTGCACGGTGGCAGAACGGGCAGGTTGCTTTGGTATAGATTTCAATGTTGGCCATAACGCTTCTCCAGATTATTTACCGCGAACCAGCGGTAGGTTTTCGCCGCTCCAGCCTGCAACGCCGTCCTTCAGCACATAGACCTGTGTGAAGCCCGCGTTGACCAGCGCGCTGGCAGGCTCCTGCGCCTGCATGCCAGAACCATCTACAACAATAATGGGTTTGCTTTTATGTTTATCAAGCTCACCTACATTATTGGCTTTAATTTCGGCTGGCAGCAAATTCACCGCGCCGGCGATATGCCCTTTGCGGAAATCATCACGCTGACGCAGATCGACAACCACAGCCTCTTCTTTGTTAATCAGACGCGTCGCTTCACCACGGGTGATCACTTTCACTTTTGATGTAAGGCCTTTGAAGGTGGTGAACAGCACCGCCCCCAGTAACACAACCCACGCGATACAGAGGATGGGGTGACGGCTAACAAATTGCATAATTTCTTGCATGGGGGGTAACAGCTCCCGACTCAGTGAATAAAAAAACCAGGAAGGGAGTATACCTGTGCAGTGTGGCAAATACAGCCAGCGAGCAACAAGGAATGCATTTTCTGCGCACCGTCACGGAAAAAAGCGCTAAAAGCGGCCCGAATCAGCGCCTTCCCGGCCCTTTTCTTTGATCTTCTGCGGCTATTTAATCGATTCAGTCGTAGTAAAATCAGGCAAATTTTTTGTCTTATGAGCTTGAGGGTTGTCGCAATGTCGGTTACTAAAAAACCTATGGTACTGGTGATTCTGGATGGCTACGGCTACCGCGAAGATCAGCAGGATAACGCTATTCTTAATGCCAAAACGCCAGTAATGGACGCCCTGTGGGCGAAACGCCCGCACACGCTGGTTGACGCATCCGGCCTTGAAGTCGGCCTGCCGGACCGTCAGATGGGTAACTCTGAAGTGGGCCACGTCAACCTGGGCGCGGGCCGCATTGTTTATCAGGATCTCACTCGCCTGGACGTTGAGATTAAAGAGCGCACCTTCTTTAGCAACCCGGCGCTGGCAGGCGCGGTGGACAACGCCGTCGCGCAGAACAAGGCCGTGCACATCATGGGCCTGCTCTCAGCAGGCGGCGTGCACAGCCATGAAGATCATATTTTGGCGATGGTGGAGCTGGCTGCGGCACGCGGCGCAGAGAAGATCTACCTGCACGCGTTTCTCGACGGCCGTGACACGCCGCCGCGCAGCGCAGAGTCCTCCCTGAAACGCTTTGAGGAGAAGTTTGCCGAGCTGGGCAAAGGCCGCGTCGCCACGATTATTGGCCGCTACTACGCCATGGATCGCGATAACCGCTGGGATCGCGTCGAGCAGGCCTATGACCTGATGACCCAGGCGAAGGGTGAATATCAGGCCGACACCGCCGTGGCGGGTTTACAGGCCGCCTACGCCCGCGACGAGAATGACGAATTTGTGAAGGCGACGGTGATCCGCGCCGCAGGTCAAGACGATTCCGCCATGCAGGATGGCGACGCGCTGATTTTCATGAACTTCCGCGCCGACCGCGCCCGTGAGATCACCCGCGCCTTCGTCAACACCGACTTTGACGGCTTTGCCCGTAAAAAAGCGGTCAAGCTGGGCGAGTTCGTGATGCTCACTCAATACGCTGCTGACATCACCGCCTCCTGCGCCTACCCGCCCGCCTCGCTGGCCAACACCTTCGGCGAGTGGATGGCGAAGAACGACAAAACCCAGCTGCGTATCTCCGAAACAGAGAAGTATGCGCACGTCACCTTCTTCTTCAACGGCGGCGTCGAAGAGCCGTTCAGCGGCGAAGATCGCATTCTGATCAACTCCCCAAAAGTGGCGACCTACGACCTGCAGCCGGAGATGAGCTCTGCAGAATTAACTGAAAAATTGGTCGCCGCCATCAAGGGCGGCAAGTACGACACCATCATCTGCAACTATCCGAACGGTGACATGGTCGGCCATACCGGCGTGTTTGAGGCTGCCGTTGCCGCCGTCGAAACGCTGGACAAATGCATCGCCCAGGTAGCCGAGGCGGTAGAGTCCACAGGCGGCCAGCTGTTGATTACTGCGGATCACGGCAATGCCGAGCAGATGCGCGACCCGGCCACCGGTCAGGCCCATACCGCCCATACTAACCTGCCGGTTCCGCTGATCTACGTCGGTGGTAAATCGGTTAAAGCAGTCAGCGGCGGTAAACTTTCGGACATCGCGCCGACCATGCTGAGCCTGATGGGCATGGAAATCCCGCAAGAGATGACTGGCAAGCCGCTGTTCATCGTGGAATAATCGCTCCCCATGAGGGGAAAGGCGATTTTTTCAATTACATGGGCCAGCACTGTCCGGCCATTGTTCTGTGCCAGCGCGCTCAGCGCTGGCGTTTTGCTGTGCGCTTTTCCTGCCCACGCGGACGATCGCGACCAGCTAAAATCGATTCAGGCCGATATCGCCAGCAAAGAGCGAGCGGTACGCCAGCAGCAGCAGCAGCGCGCTACGCTTCTGGCACAGCTTAAAGAGCAGGAGGAGGCGATCTCTGCCGCCGCCCGCAAGCTGCGTGAAACCCAAAGCACCCTCAACGAACTTAACAAGCAGATTGACGCCATGAACGCGTCGATTGCCAGGCTTGAACAGCAGAAAGCCAGCCAGGAGCGCAATCTGGCTGCCCAGCTCGACGCCGCATTTCGCCAGGGCGAGCACTCCGGCGTCCAGTATATTTTTAACAGTGAAGAGACCGCCCGCGGCGAGCGCATGCAGGCCTATTACGGCTACCTGAACCAGGCGCGTCAGGAGACCATCGCCCAGCTAAAGCAGACCCGTGAAGAGGTCGCTGCCCAGCGGGCCGAGCTGGAAGAGAAGCAGAGCCAGCAGCAGACGCTGCTCTATGAACAGCAGGCCCAGCAGGCGAAGCTGGAGCAGGCACGCAACGAGCGTAAAAAGACCCTCACCAGCCTGGAAAGCTCTATTCAGGCGGGCCAGCAGCAGCTGAGCGAGATGCGTGCTAACGAATCCCGGCTGCGTAATAGCCTTGCCCGGGCGGAAGCCGCCGCGAAAGCGCGGGCAGAGCGCGAGGCGCGCGAGGCCGATGCGGTACGCGATCGCCAGCAGGAGGCCTCCCGTAAAGGCACGACCTACAAACCCACCGAGAGCGAGCGCTCGCTGATGTCACGCACCGGAGGCTTAGGCTCACCGCGTGGGCAGGCCTACTGGCCGGTTCGCGGCTCTCTGCTGCATCGCTATGGCGAACAGCTGCAGGGTGAGCTACGGTGGAAAGGGATTGTGATTGGCGCGTCCGAAGGTAGCGAAGTAAAAGCGATTGCTGACGGGCGGGTGATCCTCGCCGACTGGCTGCAGGGCTACGGCCTGGTCGTAGTGGTTGAGCACGGGAAAGGCGATATGAGCCTTTACGGCTATAATCAGAGCGCACTGGTCAGCGTCGGAACCCAGGTTCGCGCCGGTCAGCCGATTGCCCTTGTGGGCAGCAGTGGCGGTCAGGGCCGTCCGTCACTCTACTTTGAAATTCGTCGTCAGGGTCAGGCGGTTAATCCACAACCGTGGTTGGGAAGATAAGTTTTGCTTCAGTTTCGTCGTCTGTTTTACGCGATTATGACGCTTCTGCCGTTTATTATTCCGGCGTACGCCGGCAAGCTCTCCATTGTTATTGATGATTTCGGCTATCGCCCGCAAACAGAAAACCAGGTGCTGGCGATGCCCGCTGCTGTTTCCGTTGCCGTGCTGCCTAACGCACCCCACGCCCATGAGATGGCGACCAAAGCCCACAATGGCGGCCATGAGGTGCTGATCCACCTGCCGATGGCCCCCCTGAGCAAGCAGCCGCTGGAAAAAGATACCCTGCGCCCGGAGATGAGCAGCGACGAGATCGAGCGCATCATCCGTGACGCCTATGGCAAAGTACCCTATGCCGTCGGCCTGAATAACCACATGGGCAGCGCCATGACCTCCAGCCTGTTTGGCATGCAAAAGGTGATGCAGGCCCTGGAGCGCTATAACCTCTACTTCCTCGACAGTATGACCATCGGCAATAGTCAGGCGATGCGCGCCGCCGCCGGAACGGGCGTGAAGGTGATTAAACGCCGGGTATTTCTCGACGATACGCAGAATGAAGGGGATATCCGCCGCCAGTTTAACCGGGCGGTGGATCTGGCCCGTCGCAACGGCTCAGCGATTGCCATTGGCCACCCGCACCCCACCACCGTGCGCGTATTGCAGCAGATGATCTACAGCCTGCCGGGGGATATCACTCTGGTGCGCCCGAGCAGCCTGCTTAACGAACCGCAGATCGATACCTCAAGGCCGAACCTGACGCCGCCTGCCGGCAATGGGCAACAACCCGCTGCGCCGCGCAATCCGTTCCACGGCGTGAAGCTGTGTAAACCGAAGCAGCCCTTGCAGCCGGTCTACGCCAGCCGCTTCTTTACCGTGCTGAGCGAAAGCATCAGTCAAAGCTCGGTCACGGCCTGGTTCCAGCAGCAGTGGCAGGGCTGGGGCCAACACTAACCGAGGTTTAATGCTCTACGAGCAATACGGTGGTGCGACAGCGTTTTGTCGCGCCACTTATAGAGACGCAGCGACCAGAGCAGTGCCTGGTAGGCCATCTTGACGCTGCGCACGTTGGTGAGCATCCGCCGGTACATCCCCGAAGTAAACACCTCGGCAATCATACGCTGCTGGGTCAGCGTGTCCGGCTCTTTACGCAGGGCATGGAACACGCGCAGCGCCTCGTAGGTAATCTGCTGGTGGAACTCCGGATAGATAGGGATACGATCCGCATAGTCACTGTTCAGCTTCTCCAGCAGGCGAGTGATCTTGATGTAGTGCCGTTGGTAGGCAAGATTCTTCTCTCCCTGCCGCTTCATATGGCTGACGGAATTTTCATGCTGATAGTACTTATACAGCGACTCTTCCGTGTACCTGACGCGCCGGGTATTGAACATAAACTCGGTGCTCCAGATAATGTCCTGATGATGCAACCCTGGCACGAAGCGGATCCGGTGCTGTTTGATCAGGTCGTGACGATAGACCCCCATCCACAGCACGTGCGTCCAACGGCGTGATTTTAGCCCCATCCGCAGCCAGTCCGGCCCGGTAAGTACGCCCGTCGAGCGCAGGCGGCTGGTGGGAATGGACTGCCATACCTTACCCGTGGCGCGCGAACTCCAGTCGGCGTTGCACTGGGCGACATCGAGATCGTCCTGCAGCGCCATCGCCATCAGTTTTTCGTACATGGTAGGATAGACTTCATCGTCGGCATCGACAAAAGCGATATAGTCTCCGGTTGCGACATCCAGCGCCCGGTTGCGGGCAACGGAGACACCGGAATTTGCCTGATGCAGCAGGCGAATGTGGGGGTACGCTTCAGCGTAAAATTTTGCGATCTCCACGGAGTTATCCGTCGAGCCATCATTAACAATGATGATCTCCAGATCGGTCCATGTCTGGGCGATCAGCGACTCCATGCATGCTTTAAAATCGTTCCCGGTGTTGTACAGCGGGATGATGACGCTCAGCTTTTTTGTAGGGCTTATCATGAGATAACCGTTCCGTCTCTTAGAATATCCCTGCCTTTCTACCAGCTGAATATTAAGATTAGGTTAAAAGCTGTACAAATAAGAAAAGACCAGGCTTTTTAGGCCTGGTCTTAATTAATGCTGGGGAGGATCAGTTCCAGCTGAGGATCACTTTCCCGGACTGGCCAGAGCGCATGGCGTCAAAGCCCTGCTGGAACTCATCAATGCTGAAACGGTGGGTGATGATCGGCGACAGGTCCAGTCCGGACTGGATCAGCGCCGCCATCTTATACCAGGTCTCAAACATCTCGCGGCCATAGATGCCCTTGATAAACAAGCCCTTAAAGATAACCTTGTTCCAGTCGATAGACATCTCCGACGGCGGAATACCCAGCAGCGCAATGCGGCCGCCGTGGTTCATGGTATCAAGCATGGTACGGAACGCCGGTGGCGCGCCGGACATCTCAAGACCCACGTCAAACCCTTCGGTCATGCCCAGCTCGGCCATCACCTCATCCAGGCTTTCGGTAGCAACGTTAACCGCCCGGGTGACGCCCATCTTACGCGCCAGCTCCAGCCGGTACTCGTTGACGTCGGTGATCACTACGTGACGGGCACCAACGTGCTTCGCCACCGCTGCCGCCATGATGCCGATAGGACCCGCACCGGAGACCAGCACGTCTTCACCTACCAGATCGAAGGAGAGCGCGGTGTGCACGGCGTTGCCGAACGGATCGAAAATTGCCGCCAGCTCGTCAGGGATGTTGTCCGGAATTTTAAAGGCGTTAAAGGCCGGGATGACCAGATACTCGGCAAAAGAGCCTGGGCGGTTAACGCCGACGCCGACGGTGTTACGGCAGAGGTGTGTCCGGCCACCGCGGCAGTTACGGCAGTGGCCGCAGGTGATGTGGCCTTCGCCGGAGACGCGGTCGCCGATCTTAAAGCCTTTAACCTCCTGGCCAATCCCGACCACTTCCCCAACGTACTCGTGACCGACCACCATCGGTACCGGAATGGTTTTTTGTGACCACTCGTCCCAGTTATAGATATGCACGTCCGTGCCGCAGATCGCGCTTTTACGGATCTTGATCAGCAGATCGTTATGGCCCACCTCTGGCTCTGGCACGTCGGTCATCCAGATCCCTTCCTGTGGTTTCAGCTTGGATAACGCTTTCATCTTTCGTCCTCAGGCAATCACGCCAAGTTGTTTACCAATGCGGGTGAAGGCCTCCACCGCACGTTCAATCTGTTCAGGGGAGTGAGCCGCCGACATCTGGGTGCGAATACGCGCCTGGCCTTTCGGCACGACCGGGAAGAAGAAGCCGGTGACGTAAATGCCCTCTTTTTGCAGCTCACGGGCAAAGTTCTGCGCTACTACCGCATCGCCCAGCATGACCGGGATGATGGCGTGATCGGCTCCGGCGAGGGTAAAGCCCGCCGCGCTCATTTTTTCACGGAACAGGCTGGCGTTAGCCCACAGCTTTTCCCGTAGCTCCGCGCCGGATTCCAGCATCTCAAGCACCTTGATGGAGGCGCTGACGATCGCCGGAGCCAGCGAGTTGGAGAAGAGATAGGGGCGCGAGCGCTGGCGCAGCCACTCTACCACCTCTTTACGCGCCGCCGTGTAGCCGCCGGATGCGCCGCCGAGCGCCTTGCCCAGCGTGCCGGTGATAATATCTACCCGGCCCATCACCTCACAGTACTCGTGGGTGCCGCGCCCGTTCGCGCCAACAAAGCCCACCGCGTGGGAATCATCGACCATCACCAGCGCTTCATACTTATCCGCCAGATCGCAGACGCCCTTCAGGTTGGCAATCACGCCGTCCATAGAGAAGACGCCGTCGGTGGCGATCAGCACCTGACGTGCGCCTGCATCGCGCGCCTCCTGCAGACGCGCCTCCAGCTCCTGCATATCGTTATTGGCGTAGCGGTAGCGTTTGGCTTTGCAGAGGCGGACTCCGTCGATGATGGAGGCGTGGTTCAGGGCATCGGAGATAATCGCGTCTTCCGCCCCCAGCAGCGTCTCGAACAGGCCGCCGTTGGCATCGAAGCAGGAGGAGTAGAGAATGGCGTCTTCCATGCCGAGGAACCCGGCCAGCTTCGTCTCCAGGGCTTTGTGGGTATCCTGCGTGCCGCAGATAAAACGTACCGAGGCCATGCCAAAGCCGTGGCTGTCCATCCCGGCCTTCGCCGCGCGGATAAGCTCCGGATGGTTCGCCAGACCGAGATAGTTGTTGGCGCAGAAGTTGATCACCTGGCTGCCGTCGGCAACGGTGATATCAGCCTGCTGGGCTGAGGTGATAATCCGTTCTTCTTTAAACAACCCTTCCGCCCGGGCGGTTTCAAGGTCGCTGTTCAACCGTTGGTAAAAATCCCCACGCATTGCAATTCTCCAGACTGGGCAAATTTCAGCACATCTTACCGAAAGCATTACGCCGATACGAGATGATGCCGCACCGGTTATCGTTTTTGCAGCACAAATCACGTACGGCCCGCCGGGATCGCGGCGAAGGGCTGAAGGGTCGGCAATGTGATGGTATGATAAAGGTATTCATGCCTGAGATTGTCTCAGTGCATCCACATTTAAAGGTTACAGTTATGATTATCGTTACCGGCGGCGCAGGCTTTATCGGCAGCAACATTGTCAAAGCGCTCAATGACAAAGGCATCACCGACATTCTGGTGGTCGATAACCTGAAAGATGGCACCAAGTTCGTCAACCTGGCCGACCTGAATATCGCCGACTACATGGATAAAGAAGATTTCCTCATCCAGGTTATGGCGGGTGAAGAGTTCGGCGACATCGAAGCCATCTTCCACGAAGGCGCATGCTCCTCCACCACCGAGTGGGACGGCAAGTACATGATGGACAACAACTATCAGTACTCTAAAGAGCTGCTGCACTACTGCCTGGAGCGCGATATTCCGTTCCTGTACGCCTCCTCTGCTGCCACCTATGGCGGACGCACCAGCAACTTTATCGAGTCCCGCGAGTATGAGCAGCCACTGAACGTCTACGGCTACTCCAAGTTCCTGTTCGATGAGTACGTGCGCCAGATCCTGCCGGAAGCAAACTCGCCGATCGTCGGCTTCCGCTACTTCAACGTCTACGGTCCGCGTGAAGGCCATAAAGGCAGCATGGCCAGCGTTGCTTTCCACCTTAACACCCAGCTGAACAACGGCGAAACGCCGAAGCTGTTTGAAGGCAGCGACGGCTTCAAGCGCGACTTCGTCTACGTGGGCGACGTGGCGGCAGTGAACCTCTGGTTCTGGGAAAACCGCGTCTCCGGTATCTACAACCTGGGTACCGGCCGCGCAGAGTCCTTCCAGGCCGTGGCCGATGCCGCGCTGGCATTCCACAAGAAGGGCGAGATCGAGTACATCCCGTTCCCCGAGAAGCTGAAAGGCCGCTACCAGGCGTTCACCCAGGCGGATCTGACCAATCTGCGTGCGGCAGGCTACGACAAGCCGTTTAAAACCGTTGCCGAAGGCGTAGCGGAGTATATGGCCTGGCTGAACCGCGACGCGTAAGAACCTGCATGAAAATACTGGTGATCGGCCCGTCATGGGTGGGCGACATGATGATGTCGCAAAGTCTCTATCGCACGCTCAAGGCGCGCTATCCCCAGGCGACAATCGACGTGATGGCACCCGCATGGTGTCGTCCGCTGCTGTCGCGGATGCCGGAAGTGAATGAAGCGATCCCTATGCCCCTTGGGCATGGGGCGCTGGAGCTTGGTGCGCGTCGCCGTCTTGGCGTGAGCCTCCGCGAGCGCCGCTACGATCGCGCTTACGTGCTGCCTAACTCCTATAAATCTGCCTTAGTGCCCTTCTTTGCCAATATCCCCGTGCGCACCGGCTGGCGCGGCGAGATGCGCTACGGCGTGCTTAACGACGCGCGCGTGCTCGATAAGCAGGCCTGGCCGCTGATGGTCGAACGCTACGTGGCGTTGGCCTACGATAAAGGCGTGATGGACTCGGCAAAAGACCTACCCCAGCCGCTGCTCTGGCCCCAGCTGCACGTAGAAGAGAGCGAGCAGCGCCGCACCTGTCACACCTTCGGCATCCTGACCGATCGCCCTGTTATTGGCTTCTGCCCCGGCGCGGAGTTTGGCCCGGCGAAGCGCTGGCCGCACTACCACTATGCCGAGCTGGCGAAGCAGCTGATCGACGAGGGTTACCAGGTGGTGCTGTTTGGCTCCGCGAAAGATCACGGAGCAGGGAATGAAATTCTGGCTATGCTCAGCCTTGAGCAGCAGGCGTGGTGCCGTAACCTGGCCGGTGAAACCCAGCTTGAGCAGGCGGTCATTTTACTGGCGGCCTGCCGGGCGGTGGTTACTAACGATTCCGGCCTGATGCACGTTGCCGCCGCGCTTAACCGGCCGCTGGTGGCGCTGTACGGTCCCAGCAGCCCGGACTTTACCCCACCGCTGTCGCATAAGGCCCGCGTCATCCGCCTTATCACTGGCTATCACAAAGTGCGCAAAGGCGATGCCGCAGAGGGCTACCACCAGAGCCTGATCGATATCCAGCCCGAGCAGGTGCTGGAGACGCTGAACGGTCTATTGCTGGATGAAGAAGGCTAACGGATGCGGGTGCTGATTGTAAAAACATCGTCGATGGGTGACGTACTGCATACCCTGCCCGCCCTGACGGATGCCATGCTGGCAATTGCCGGCATCCGCTTTGACTGGGTCGTGGAGGAGGGTTTCGCTCAGATCCCTGCCTGGCACGACGCGGTGGATCGCGTTATTCCGGTTGCCTTGCGCCGCTGGCGTAAAGCCTGGTTCTCCGATCCGGTGAAAGCCGAACGCCGGGCGTTTCGTGAAACCTTGCGGGCGGTGCACTATGATGCGGTTATCGACGCCCAGGGGCTGGTGAAAAGCGCGGCGCTGGTTACCCGGCTGGCGCACGGCCTGAAGCACGGTATGGACTGGCAAAGCGCTCGCGAGCCGCTGGCCAACCTGTTCTATAGCCGCCGTCACCACATTGCAAAGCAGCAGCACGCCGTGGAGCGCACCCGGGAGCTGTTTGCGAAAAGCCTGGGCTACAGCAAACCACAGACCCAGGGCGACTACGCCATTGCACAGCATTTTGTTGAGGAGAGCGCCGCAGGCGAGCCTTACGCCGTATTTCTGCATGCCACCACGCGGGATGATAAGCACTGGCCGGAAGCGCGCTGGCGGGATCTGCTGGGGCTGATGGCAACCTCAGGGTTAAGAATTAAGCTCCCCTGGGGTGCACCTCATGAGGAAGCGCGCGCCAGACGGCTGGCAGAGGGGTTTGATTACGTGGAGGTGCTGCCGCGCCTGAGCCTGGAGAAGGTTGCTCGCGAGTTGGCAGGGGCGAAGCTGGTCGTGTCGGTTGATACCGGGCTAAGCCATATGGCCGCCGCTCTCGATCGGCCCAACTTTACGCTCTACGGCCCGACCGATCCGGGGCTAATTGGCGGCTACGGTAAGAATCAGCTGGCGGTGCGCTCACCGAATGGCGATTTGCAGCAGCTGACCGCAGAGACGGTGTTCGAAACAATAACGCCCTGACAGGGCGTTATTTTTTATGCTTAAGGGCGCGTATTTTCCGCCGCAGCGCCTCTTTGGCGCGGATAATTTTATATACCCGACTGCCGCTCTTCACCTTCACGCCAAATTTCCGGCGCAGCGCCAGCAGATCGTTTGCCTGGCATACCTTCACGCTCGCCTTGCAGGAGATATCGATAATACGAATATCACCGGCGGGCGTCAGAATAAAATTGCCATAGTGAATATCGTTTGAGGCCAGGCCGTGGCGATGCAGGGCCAACACGCACTCGACGATTTGTGGAATATATTGCTCAGGGTTATTCACCTCGGTGAGCGGCGTCCCTTCTATATACTCATAGAGGGCATAGACATCCTGGGTCGTGCGAAAACGGTTCTTTTCGGCAACGAAGTACAGCTCCTGAAAAACGTGGCAGCCCTCATTGACGGCGCGGTCCATCAGCCTGATCAAACGTGACTGGAACGGGCCAAATATAAAGTTGGCAATTTTCTTCTCGAGCCGTTTTTCCCGCTCGCGATCCTCTTTCAGAATGTATTTACGCTTTTCAGAGGCGATGATCGCTACCGACCTGTCAGCGTTGCCGCTGGCCAGCTTGCGCACCGGGATTTGGTTATTTTTATACTGCGTCAGCAGGGTGGTGAAATCATCATCGTTAACGCGCTGATAGATCTCAAAACCCTGTTTACGGCTAAACGCCACGCTCATTATTGTTTTCCTTATACCTGCGGGCAAAAGCTAGAGAAACGTTTTCACCCGTGCATACACTTCGCTACAGCTGATTTTATCTAATGCTGAGGCGTAATGATGTTCATCAAATGTGGTAAAGGCTTTATAGATAACCGAGTGTAGCTCCGGATCCTGGTAAGGACCATAGAGCATAGGCGAGGTCACGACGAACATGCTGACGGTTGGGATCTGCATAGCGACAGCAAGGTGCAGGGGACCGGTATCCGACGTCACCAGCAGGCTCATCTTCTTGATCTCCTGCAGCAGGCCAGGGATCGTGGTTTTACCAATCATCGGCAGAACGCGATCGTGATAGCGAGCGTCGAGCTGCTGCAGGAACGTAGTCTGCAGCGCGACTTCGTTCGGTGCGCCAATCAGCACGATTTTTACCGCCTCGTAGTCGTTAATCAGCTGGGTGGCGAGGCGGGCAAAATTCTCTGTCGACCAGCATTTGCGCAGGCTCGAAGCCCCCATCTGGAAGCCAATATACTTCACCGCCGGATCGCGGGTCGCTTCATCCACCTCGACGTTCGCGGGCAGACGCATCGCCCGGGAAGGTTCGCTGCTAAGAAATGGGCCGATCAGCTCCAGCTTACGTTGAATAGTGTGACCTACGAAATTCTTCAGGCGGCTGGTTGCCCACTTGCTGACCAGGGCGATATTCTGCTTATCGTTATCGATAAAGACATATTTTGCCCCGGCGCGGATGGCGCTGAGAAAGTCATAGGGCGTGTGGGAGTGCAGAATAATTGCCGCATCCGGGCGGCCATGCTGCTTAATATTTTTTACCAGCGCCGAGACCGTGGTCAGCTTGTTATCCCAGGCGATCAGGCTATCCCAGTCTTTACCCGCCGAGAGAAACTGCACCATTTTTTTATGGCAGATAAGAGTAATATGCGCCTCTGGATACTCCTGACGAATAGCGTGAATCGCCGGGGAGTTCATCATGAAATCACCCAGCGCCGTCGAGGAGTAGATAACAATATTTTTAATATTGCGCTTATCTTCCTGGGCAAACTCCGCCTGGGTAGAAGCCAGGCCGTTCTTACCCGTATACAGCCGCAAAAACAGGTTAACCACAACCAGCTGTATCTTTTTTCTCAGTGCTCGAATCATTCAATGAAACCTGTCTTATTAACGCTGTTCCTGCAGACGAATGAAGGCATTATACACCTCATCGACCGGGATGTTGCGGACATCATAGCCCTCACCCTGTAGCAGTTCATGCGGTACGGCCCACGGCGTCCAGAGCCAGGCCGCTTTGTTGCCAAACAGAGCAACGATAGGTTTATGAACGCCAGCGGCAATATGCAGCGCGCCGCCGTCGCTGGTAACTATCCGATCGCATAGCGACATGCCCGCCATCAGCTCGCGGATGTTTTGCGTGACGACCGGAAGCAGCGATACGCCCTGACAGTGATCAATAATGTAGTGCGCCTTCTCATCATCGCCCGGATGCAGTTTGTTATCTGCGCTGCCCGGAGACCAGAAGAGCAGGATATGACACGGCTGCTCGGCGGCAAGCCGCTGCGCCAGGGCGACAAAGTTTTCTACCGGCCAACGCTGCTCGGGCCGACGGGAGCTGATCTGTAATCCGTATACCGGCAGGCCGTCATCGGGGAGATTGATCTTCTGCTTAATGGCCGCTGTCTCTTCAGGCCGCACGTACAGCTCCAGCGGGCCAGGCTCGGCGGTGATGCCCAGCGGTTCGGCTAAGCGCGCCAGCAGCTTCACCAGGTGCTCTTTCTGCGTTGATTCCGGCAGCGCATCGGTCACGTCAGGCGGACAGTCGTTACCGATAGCAATGATTTTTTTTGCCCCCGCCAGCTTTGCCCACTGCAAAGGACGCTTATCCCAACGCTCTTTAGCAACAATCGCCACGTCGTAGCGCGCACGACGAAGATCGATAATGGTTTTGAGCCGCTGCCACAGGACGCTTAACGCCGACGTTCCTTTGCTGCGGTGGTGCAGCTTGCTGTAGAGAAACACCTTGCCTACGTGCGGGTTATTATCCAGCACCGGTTTGTTGTAGGTATTGACCAGCAGATCGACCTTGCTTCCCGTTTCATGGGCAATAGTTGCAATCAGCGGCGTGGTCAGAATCAGGTCGCCAATATTGTCGCGACGAATAATCAAAACCTTCATGACGCACTCCCTGGCACGCTATTTTTATCTTTGGTCACGATTAGACCGATCATCAGGCCGGTAAAGGCCATAAACTGCTCTAAAAAGTGATCCCGCAGCATATTATCGACGCTGGAGCGGAAGAGGAAACTTACCGCCATCAACGACAAAAAGAGACCCGGCATGACCAGCTTTTTCGAGAAGGCATCCCAGCCCACCACAATTAACGAGATCACGAAGCATAACCAGCCCGCCAGACCAAGAAAGCCGTTTTGTAGCGCAAAATCGATTACGCCGTAGTGGCTATTATCCTGCTTAATAGAAGGATCATGATAAGCCTTCTGTAGCAGCACCAAAAATGCGTCTTTACGCGGCCCGGTACCAAAAGGATTTTCAAACACCAGCTTCCAACCCTGATGGAAAAAGGTTGAGCGGCAGGCGTTTGACTCATCTAACACCCGACCGGTGCTATCCTGCAGGGTCGGTCCTGTAAAACCATCGTAGCAGCGATTATCCACCGAGAGATTCCACCCGGATACGGCGTCCTGGCTCAGGCTCTGCCAGCGTGGATCCTGAGTCCAGGAAGTATAGCCGACGGCAGCAACCATCAGCGCTACCGCTGCGCCGGTCAACACCATCTTCTTGCGGTTGTCCCGGTTAAGCATCCTGGCGGCAATAAAAGCGCAGATAGAAATGGTGCTGCCAATCAAACCGATCGTACCCCAACGGGTATTCACCAATGCGGTGGCGACAAAGCAGACGGCAATGAAAAAGAGCAGCAGGCTGGTTTTAAAGATCAAAAACTTGCGGTGCAGAAACAGACGGGAAAGCAGCTCGGCGAAGAGAATGCCGCAGATGAAGTTGATCTGAAAGCTCATCTCGGTGCGCGTGCGCACAATCCAGGTAATGCCCCAGTCAATATAGCCGTTACGCAGGTACATAAAGCCGGTCTGGATAATGTGAATAAATATCACGCCCAACGAGCAAAGCACCACCAGAGAGAGAAAGCGGGTTTTACTTAAGCCACGGAAGCAGCTGGCACTAAAGGAGTAGATGAGCAGACCAATGAAAAAGAGTAACCCAGCGCGCAGGTACTGTCCCTGCCAGCTGCGAAACATCTGCTTAAGATCCGGGGCAACCAGCAGGCCGTTCAACAAGGTGAATACCAACAGGCCAGCAAGAAGATAAACTGGAATACGCGATTTAAGATTATGCTCCAGCGGCATACCCTGCTTTTTAAAGTAGAGATACAGGGTCATCGCCAGGCCAACATAGATAAAAAGATTGCGGTTGGTAGGCAAGTTTGAGTTTTCAATCGGCCAGACAAAACACAGAATGCAGAAACAGAAAAGCAGAAGCGAAGTGGTCACTTTTTTAGCGGAAAGATTCGCTAAAGACTGAACGGCTATCATATTAAAACCTATCATAAAACTGACAATCAGCTGTAAAAAAGCGCTACAAGTTATTGCGCTGCGAATGCGTTACGATCCTGTGAGTCTTGCGCTCATATGACGATAGTAACTGCCCTTCGTTCTTAAATATCGCCTTCAGATCCTTGGCGAAATAGATCTTCATAAAACGTAAAATGTCCCGCTGCGTCAGACCAATATTGATTGAGGAAAAATAGAGACCAATAAGGTCTTTATCACGCCAGCGCTGTGGCACACGACGGCGAATCTGCGCCCGGTGCAGATCGATTATCGACAGCTTTAAATCGCGCTCCTCCCCGGAAAAGGGCAGGTGCAGCAGGAAGTGACACAGGTAGCAATCACGGTGGTTGACGCCAGCCTGATGCATCTTGCGCACCATTGTGGCCACGCGGCGAATAAGCATGCGCTTAACGTGCAGATCGGGCGGATTCACGCTCCAGTCGGCACAATAGTCTTCAAGGCTAATGGTTGGCGTCAGATCCTCAGTAATAATAAACGAGGTTTTCGTCAGCGGATTAGTCCCTCTTTCCCCAAAGCCAACGCCGTGCATGGTATCAACACCGCACTCGTGCAGACGATGGATTGCGTTCCACTCCCGGTCAGCCCCCAGCACCGGCAGACGCAGGGAGAGCAGGTTTTTAACCACCTCCTTGACCGAGGTGCCCTGATGCCACTTCAGAAAGTAGCTTTTACCCGCCAGCTCAAAACGGATCGTTCTGCGCGTTTCAAGCTCGCGAAATACGTCGCCCTGCAGTTTTTTCACTTCGGCAAAGGCATCTTTACCGCGCCATAAGGTGGCCAGCGGCTCTTTCAGTTCAACCATTCACTTTACCCGTTATCATATCAGCCACCTTTTCCGGCAGGCTGTAGAGATCCTGCGTATCCGCATAGTGACGGGCGTTGGCCGACCACTCGCCCAGGCGCGACGGCGTACCCAGCGCATCGGCCAGCGCCTTGTTCAGCGCAGCCTGCGAAAACGGCTCGTTAATCACCATGCCACAGCGGGCATCCGCTATATAGGGCGCGTAGCCACAGACCCCGGTTACGATCGCCGGCAGTCCTGCCGCCACCGCCTCCAGCAGCACGATGCCTGCCGCCTCCTGTTTCGCAGGATGCATCAGCAGATCCGCTGCGGCCATCAGTTCGGCCACGTCGCTGCGTCCGGCAAAGAAGTGTACATTCTCTTTTATGCCCAGCTTTGCAGCAAGCGCCGCGAACGGTCCAGGTTTATCCTGCCCGACAACAAACAGCAGCGTATTTTGCCGTAGGGCATCAGGCAGCGCGGCGATGGCCTCGATAGTCCGCGCCACACCCTTACGGCTAAAATCTGACCCCACTTGCAGAACAAAGTTCTGATCCTCACCGATGCGGTTTTTTTCTCGGTAGATGCGACGGCCGTCGGGGATCTGCTGGCTGTATTTACGATCGGGGTAGATCCCCGGTGGCAGAATATGAAAGCGTTCAGGCTCGGTCTGGTAGTGACGTTGGAAATCGGCAATCTGCTTATCCGTCAGCATCAGCAGCTGCGTCTTCTTACCCTGCTCAAAGGTTGCGCGCTCAAAGGCCGCATAGTGGCGATAGCGTGAAGTCAGGCGATAGAGAAAGCCCTTCTCCTGCGCGACCTTCTCGGCATAGCAGACGTCTGCTGCGTAGTAGATATCGAGACCCGGCATCTTGTTGAAGCCCACGACTCGCGCCACCGGATGCTGAGCAAGATGTGCTTTTACCCACTCATAGTACTCAGCGTTGCGCCCGTGATTGGTGCGTTTCCTGACCGGAACGACAATCAGCTCAAACTCTTCAGGACACTCGCCCTGCCAGGATTGAGTGTAGACGCGTACCTGGTGTCCGCGTCCGGCTACCGTCCGGGCAATACGCATGAAATCGCGCTGTAGCCCGCCAAACGGAAAGTACTTATAGAGGCAAAAGGCAACAATCATAGCCCACCCGCCTGCACGGCAGCGTTAAGCGGTGGAAGCAGCGTCCGAGCGGCCGCAATAACCTCCTCCGCTGGGATCACAGAGAGATAGCGCCGGTTGCGATCGAGCTGGTCACGCGTCGGCATCGGCTGGTAGCTCCCGGCCCAGAGCACAACGGCATCATCTGACCACGGACGCCAGGCAATATGATCGGTTGCGCCAAAGAGGGCAATAATTTTGGTTTTTACCGCCGCGGCAATATGCATCGGCGCAGAATCGACGCCGATAAACAGCGCAGCATGATCGATAAGCGCGGCCAGCTCGGGAAAGCGCGTTTTTCCCGCCAGCGCGGTGACCGGTCGCGCTGCGCAGGCGCTGGCTATCTCTTCCACACAGCTCAGATCGTCCGCGCCTGGTCCGGAGGTGAGCACCACCTCATAACCCTGATGATGCAGGGCATCAATGACCTGGGAGAATTTACTGTTATCCCAGCACTTAAAGGCCTGACGTGCCGTGGGCTGGATCACCACATAGTGCTCCCCTACTCCGGCCGCAGTCAGCTGCTCGCGCATCGCCTGCCAGTTTTGCCCGGTATAGCTCATGGTCAGCTCGCGGCAATCCTCGGTTATACCCAGCGGACGCAGCGCCGACAGGTTGCGCTCAACAATATGATCGCCAACGACGGGGGCATGATGAGTAAAGCTTTTGCGCCAGAAGGCTGCCTGACGATGGGGAAAGTCCTGCGAAATCTTGACCCGGGCAGGCAGGCAGCGCACCAGCGCGGCAACCATCCACTGGTCGGTCAGATTGACGATAAGATCGTAACGGTTAGCGCGTAGCTGCTTGAGCACATCCACGAAGTTAGCGATTTTCTCCCCGGCTTTGGCTTTTTTATTTTTAAGGCCGTAGAGCGCGTTAATCTCTGCGTTTTCTGACAGGATGGGGATCGTGTCCTGATAGAGCAGCACGTCGATTTTCGCATCAGGGTAGCGGCGCTTCAGGGTGCTTACGACAGGCGTCGTGAGCAGCATATCCCCATGAAACCGCATTTTTATCAGCAGAACTCTTTGAAATGGCTTTTCCACAAGCGGCTCTTATCCGTTGATGATGACCAGTATAGACAACAATAAGCACGCTACCGCCCAGGCTTAACCGCTGCCTGAGCACCGTAACGCGCCCATTTTTGCGCGCTAGTGTAGCATTTTTTGCTGTCTAAGCCGACACGAATGTTTTTTCAGCAACTTGCTGATTTCAACTAACTTTATAAAATTACTACAAAAAAGCATGCGTTTTAGGATTCATCGCCTGCGGGAGAGGGGATTTACGGCAATTTCGGCAAAAGTAATAGCATTGATGCAGCTAAATACATAAAATTCCCAGCACATCCATCAGCCAGTTGCGTACTATGCTTCAATTGCTTTACACCACTCTTTTCTACCTGATTCAGCCGCTTATCTGGCTGCGTCTCTGGGTGCGTGGTCGCAAAGCACCGGCCTACCGCAAACGTTGGGGCGAGCGTTACGGCTACTATAAGCAACCGCTTAAGCCTGGCGGCATTCTGATGCACTCCGTTTCCGTGGGCGAAACCCTGGCGGCAATTCCGCTGGTTCGCGCCCTGCGCCATCGCTATCCCGACCTGCCGATTACCGTCACCACCATGACCCCGACCGGTTCGGAGCGCGTGCTCTCCGCTTTTGGCAACGACGTTCAGCACGTCTATCTGCCCTACGATCTGCCGGACGCACTCAATCGTTTTTTAAACGCTGTCGATCCGAAGCTGGTGCTGGTGATGGAGACCGAACTATGGCCGAACCTGATCGCCGCCCTGCACAAACGCCAGATCCCGCTGGTGATCGCTAACGCCCGTCTCTCCGCGCGCTCCGCTAAAGGCTATGCCAGGCTGGGCGACTTTATTCGCACCCTGCTGCGCCGTATCACGCTGATCGCCGCTCAGAACGAAGAGGATGGCGAGCGCTTTATTGCCCTTGGCGCAAAGCGTAACCAGCTCACCGTCACCGGCAGCCTGAAATTCGATATCTCAGTGACGCCACAGCTCGCCTCCCGGGCCGTCACCCTGCGTCGCCAGTGGGCTCCGCATCGTCCGGTCTGGATCGCCACCAGCACCCATGAGGGCGAAGAGAGTGCGGTTATCGAGGCGCACCGGACGTTATTGAGAGAGTTTCCTAACCTGCTGCTGATTCTGGTCCCGCGCCATCCGGAACGCTTCCCGGACGCCATCAACCTGGTGCGGCAGGCTGGCCTGAGCTACATCACCCGCTCGTCAGGGGAAGTCCCCTCCAGCAGCACTCAGGTGGTGGTGGGCGATACCATGGGCGAGCTGATGCTGCTCTACGGCATTGCCGACCTCGCCTTCGTTGGCGGTTCGCTGGTAGAGCGCGGCGGTCACAACCCGCTGGAGGCCGCCGCGCACGCGATTCCGGTGCTAATGGGACCGCACACCTTTAACTTTAAAGATATCTGCGCCCGTCTGACTCAGGCCGACGGTTTGATCACCGTTGCGGACGTCGCCTCGCTAAGCAAAGAGGTCGCCTCCCTGTTGACCGATGAGGACTACCGTAACTTTTATGGCCGTCATGCAGTAGAGGTGCTTTATCAAAACCAGGGCGCGCTGCAGCGTCTGTTACAATTGCTGGAACCCTATCTGCCACCAAAAGCCCATTAAGGTTTTTATATGCAAAAGCGTGCGATTTACCCTGGCACCTTCGATCCAGTCACCAACGGTCATATCAACATCATCACCCGGGCCGCTGGCATGTTCGATCGGGTTATCATGGCGATTGCCGCCAGCCCGAGCAAAAAGCCGCTCTTCTCCCTGGACGAGCGCGTTGCTCTGGCGCAGGAAGCCACCGCCCATCTTGAAAACGTTGAGGTCATCGGCTTTAGCGATCTGATGGCGAGCTTTGCCCGCGACCAGCAGGCCACGATCCTGATCCGTGGTCTACGCGCCGTGGCCGATTTCGAGTATGAGACCCAGCTGGCGCATATGAACCGTCACCTGATGCCAGAGCTGGAGAGCGTCTTTCTGATGCCCGCCAAAGAGTGGTCGTTTATCTCGTCATCGCTGGTCAAAGAGGTGGCGCGTCATCAGGGTGACGTTACGGACTTCCTGCCAGCAAACGTGCACCAGGCGCTTTTGCAGAAGCTTAAATAACGCTTTACCCGGCGGCGCTGCGTTTGCCGGGGCTGGGCTTGGGCCTGTTACTTCTGGCAGTTACGGCAGTAGAAAGTAGCGCGCTGGGCGTGCTTGGTTGCGACAATTGGCGTCGCGCAGACGCGGCAGGGTTCGCCCTTGCGCCCGTAAACCTGCAGCTGCTGAGCAAAATAGCCCGGCTTCCCATCGCTTTGCAGGAAGTCTTTTAACGTTGTCCCGCCCTGCTCTATCGAGCGCAGCAGCACCGCCTTGATGACCTGCACCAGCAGGGCATACTCTTCCGATGAGAGCGACGAGGCGAGCCGGTCAGGATGGATCCCCGCGGCGAACAGCGATTCGCTGGCGTAGATATTGCCCACGCCCACCACCAGCTTGTTATCCATCAGCCAGGGTTTAATGGCGGTTTTCTTTTTGGCGCACTTTTGCTGTAGATACTCTGCATTGAACGCATCGCTCAGCGGCTCCGGCCCCAGGTGTGCCAGCACGTTGTGCCCCTCCAGCTCTTTGGCCCACAGCCAGGCACCAAAGCGACGCGGATCGGTATAGCGCAGCACTTTGCCGTTGCTCATCACCAGATCGACATGATCGTGCTTCTCGGCAGGAAGATCGTGGGGAAGGATGCGCAGGCTGCCGGACATGCCGAGGTGGATAATGATCCAGCCGTCGGGCAGCTCCAGCAGCAGGTATTTTGCCCGCCGCTGCACGCTCAACACCGGTTTATCACTCAGGCGGTGGATCTCGTCGGAAACAGGCCAGCGCAGACGGCCATTACGCACCACCGCGTGCAGGATAGTTTGACCCACCAGATGCGGCTCTATACCGCGGCGGCTGGTTTCTACCTCAGGTAATTCAGGCATGCTTCCTCCGTTAAGATACACAGAATGCAAAAAACCCGGCCGGAGCCGGGTTTCTGTACAAGAAAACTAAAATTTATTTAATTTTAGCTTCTTTGTAGAGAACGTGCTGACGGACAACTGGATCGAACTTTTTCAGTTCCAGTTTTTCCGGCTTAGTACGTTTGTTCTTCGTAGTGGTATAGAAGTGACCAGTACCAGCAGAAGAAACCAGCTTGATTTTCTCACGAATACCTTTAGCCATGATTTATTTCCTCTTTAAGTACTTAGTACTTTTCGCCACGGGCACGCAGTTCGGACAGAACTGTATCGATGCCTTTCTTATCAATTACACGCATACCTTTAGCAGATACGCGCAGGGTGACAAAACGCTTCTCGCTCTCAACCCAGAAACGGTGAGAGTGCAGGTTCGGCAGGAAACGGCGTTTAGTCGCGTTCAGTGCGTGGGAACGGTTATTACCGGTCACCGGACGCTTGCCAGTAACTTGGCAGACTCGGGACATGTCTATTCTCCAAAAATCAAATTAGCTCGAGCTTCGTATAGGGTTTTGACGCCTCGTCAGGCTGTAAGGCCCGGTCACGGCGGTTCAGTGTGAACTCGCGATTGCCAGGCCCAAATGCCAAACCCGAGATTCTCAAAGGTGGCGTAGTATACGCTGTGTCGGCTGTGTGCTCAAGTCCCGAACAGACAAAGATCCCGCTGGATCGCGCGGGGTGGTTTAAATCCAACCACGTTCAGCAAATGAAACCCACTCTCCCCGGCCTACAACGAGGTGGTCTAATACACGGATATCCATGAATTCACAACATTTTACCACACGTTCAGTGATTTGTTTATCAGCAAAACTGGGTTCTGCATAACCTGAAGGATGATTATGGGCAAGGATCACGGCAGCGGCGTTGATCGCGATGGCTTCACGAACAATTTCCCGCGGGTGGACCTCAACGTGGCTTAAGGTACCGGAAAAGAGGCGGCTATGCCTGAGCACCCGGTTCTGATTATTGAGATAGATAACCAGAAAGATCTCGCGCGGTTCGTCGGCAAGCTGGCTTTGCAAAAACGCTCTGGTGGCTTGCGGGCTGTCCAGGGTCAGCGCCTCCTGGAGGCTGGAGGCATGATAGCGGCGCGCCAGCTCGGCAATGCCTTTGAGCTGGGCAAACTTGGCCACGCCGATACCCGACACCTCGGCAAACTGTTGCGCATCCGCAGAGAGCAGATCGTAAAGCGAACCGAAATGCGCGACCAGATATTCGGCAAACGCCAGCACACTGCGTTCCGGCGTACCGGTACGCAGAAATAGCGCCAGCAGTTCGATATCGGTGAGGGATGCAATTCCCAGGCGCAGCATCTTCTCGCGGGGCATCTTTTCACGCGGCACGTTCTTATATGACATCAGCGTTCTCGCCGTTTCCATAGCGCTCCTCCCTGTGAAAACCCAATTTTATCACCGCGCGATCGGTGGTTCGACCTGCGGTTTTCGCTTTTGCGTGGCGGCTCGTAAAGGGCGTGATGCGCAAAAGCACCTCACTTTACAGAGTGTGATAAAATGCCCACCTTCTGGTGAAACCCAACAGGAATGAATCATGATGAGCCTGGCCGGTAAAAAAATCGTTCTTGGCGTGAGCGGCGGCATTGCTGCCTACAAAACGCCGGAACTGGTACGTCGTCTGCGCGATCGCGGCGCAGAGGTGCGCGTGGCAATGACAGAGGGTGCCAAAGCCTTTATCACTCCCCTGAGCCTGCAAGCGGTATCAGGCTATCCGGTTTCCGATAGCCTGCTGGATCCGGCTGCCGAAGCGGCAATGGGACATATCGAGCTGGGCAAGTGGGCTGACCTGGTGATCCTCGCCCCGGCGACTGCCGACCTGATTGCCCGCGTGGCCGCCGGTATGGCTAACGACCTGGTCACCACGATTTGCCTGGCCACGCCATCCCCCGTCGCGGTCGTACCGGCGATGAACCAGCAGATGTACCGCAACGCCGCGACGCAGCATAACCTTAGCGTGTTGGCCGCCCATGGCCTGCTGCAGTGGGGGCCGGACAGCGGTAGCCAGGCCTGCGGTGACGTTGGACCAGGCCGAATGCTCGACCCGCTCGCTATCGTCGATCTGGCCGCTGCGCATTTTTCGCCTGTCAAAACGCTGCAACATCTGAATATCATGATTACCGCTGGCCCGACGCAGGAGCTGCTGGATCCGGTGCGCTACATCACCAACAAAAGCTCCGGCAAGATGGGCTTCGCCATTGCCGCCGCCGCTGCCCGCCTTGGCGCGAACGTGACGCTGGTGAGCGGCCCGGTTTCGCTGCCGACGCCGACAGGGGTGAAGCGCGTCGATGTCGTGACCGCGCTGGAGATGGAAGCCGCCGTACAGGCTCAGGTTCAGTCGCAGCAGATTTTTATCGGCTGTGCTGCCGTCGCTGACTACCGCGCCGCCGCCGTTGCCGATGAGAAGATCAAAAAGCAAGGCGATGAAATTACAATAAAAATGGTTAAAAACCCGGATATCGTTGCCGGTGTCGCCGCGCTGAGTACCAACCGCCCTTATGTGGTAGGGTTTGCCGCCGAAACAAATAATGTGGAAGAATACGCCCGGCAAAAACGTATCCGCAAAAACCTTGATCTGATCTGCGCCAACGACGTATCTGTTGAAAATCAAGGGTTTAACAGCGACAGCAACGCATTACACCTTTTCTGGCAAGACGGCGACAAAGTCTTGCCGCTTGAGCGCAAAGCACTTCTGGGACAACTACTACTGGACGAGATCGTTACCCGTTATGATGAAAAAAATCGACGTTAAAATTATGGACCCGCGCGTTGGTAAAGCGTTTCCGCTGCCAACCTACGCCACCTCCGGCTCTGCCGGACTTGACCTGCGAGCCTGTCTTGATGACGCCGTAGAGCTGGCGCCGGGCGCAACGACGCTGCTGCCGACCGGACTGGCTATTCACATCGCCGATCCATCGCTGGCCGCAGTGATTTTACCGCGCTCGGGCCTCGGTCATAAGCATGGCGTGGTGCTGGGCAACCTGGTTGGCCTGATTGATTCGGATTACCAGGGGCAGCTAATGGTCTCCGTCTGGAACCGTGGCAAGGAGAGCTTCACTATTGAGCCGGGCGAACGTATTGCACAGATGGTATTTGTGCCGGTGGTGCAGGCAGAGTTCAACCTGGTAGAGGAGTTTGACAGCTCTGAACGTGGTGAAGGCGGCTTCGGCCATTCCGGGCGTCAGTAAGTCGCCTCATCCTTATATCATCCAGGATGCGTCTAAAACATGGCAGAAAAACAAACCGCGAAAAGGAATCGTCGCGAAGAAATACTTCAGTCTCTGGCGCTAATGCTTGAATCCAGCGATGGCAGCCAACGCATTACCACGGCAAAGCTGGCTGCATCGGTTGGTGTCTCCGAAGCGGCCCTTTATCGGCATTTTCCAAGCAAAACGCGCATGTTTGACAGCTTGATCGAGTTTATCGAAGATAGCCTGACGACGCGTATCAACTTAATCCTAAAAGATGAGAAAGATACGCTGGCACGCCTGCGTCTTATCATTCAGCTTATTTTAGGCTTCGGTGAACGTAACCCAGGGCTGACGCGGATCCTCACCGGTCATGCGCTGATGTTTGAGCAGGATCGCCTTCAGGGCCGTATTAACCAGCTGTTTGAACGGATTGAATCGCAGCTGCGACAGGTTCTGCGCGAGCGTAAAATGCGTGAGGGCGAGGGTTTTACCGTGGATGAGACGCTGCTGGCGAGTCAGCTGCTGGCCCAGTGTGAAGGAATGCTGTCGCGTTTTGTACGCAGCGAGTTCAAATACCGGCCTACGGATGATTTTGACGTCCGCTGGCCGCTGATGGTGGCCCAACTACATTGACGATCGATCTGCCCGGTCAGCGCTTGCGCCACCGGGCAGTTTAACATTTACACGCCAAACTCTTCCCGATACGCCTGCACCGACGCCAGATGGTTGGCCATCTCCGGACGCTCTTCCAGATAGGCAATGAGATCCTTCAGCGTGATGATAGAAATTACCTGGCAGCCGTAGTCACGCTCGACCTCCTGAATCGCCGAGATATCGCTGCGCCCGCGCTCCTGGCGGTCAAGGGAGATCAGCACCCCGGCCAGCGTCGCGCCATTGGCCTGGATAATCTCCATCGATTCGCGGATCGCCGTTCCGGCGGTGATCACATCATCTACCAGCATCACGCGGCCCTGCAGCGCGCTGCCGACCAGATTGCCGCCCTCACCGTGGTCTTTAGCTTCTTTGCGGTTGAAGCAGTAGGGCACGTCGCGCTCGTGATGTTCCGCCAGCGCAACCGCCGTGGTGGTGGCGATAGGAATGCCTTTATAGGCAGGGCCAAACAGCAGATCGAAATCGATACCGGAATCTACCAGCGCTTCGGCATAGAAACGGCCTAACAGTGCCAGATCGCGCCCGGTATTAAACAGCCCGGCGTTGAAGAAATAGGGGCTTTTACGCCCGGATTTCAGCGTAAACTCGCCGAACTTAAGTACCTGCTTGTTAAGCGCAAACTCAATAAACTGGCGCTGATACGGTTTCATGGATTGGCTCCTCATTTCACTTTATTACAGACAAAAAGAAGGGCGACATTGTCGCCCTTAAATCAATTCTCTAACGCCGCTTTTTGCGTCGCTACGATGGATTCAATCCCCTCTCTGGCCAGCGCCAGTAAGGAGAGCAATTCCTCGTGGGTGAACGGCTCGCCCTCGGCGGTGCCCTGCACCTCGATCATCCGACCATCTTCGGTCATCACCACGTTCATATCGGTTTCGGCGGCGGAATCTTCAACGTACTCCAGATCGCACACCGCTTCGCCATTGACGATGCCCACGGAGACCGCTGCCACCATCCCTTTCATCGGGTTGGTCTTCAGCTTGCCTGCGGCGACCAGCTTGTTCAGCGCATCTGCCAGCGCCACGCACGCCCCGGTAATGGAGGCGGTACGTGTACCGCCATCGGCCTGGATCACATCGCAGTCGAGGGTAATGGTAAATTCACCCAGCGCTTTTAAGTCTACGGCAGCGCGCAGAGAGCGGGCGATCAGGCGCTGGATCTCCAGCGTGCGGCCACCCTGCTTGCCTTTGGCGGCTTCACGCGGGTTACGGGTATGGGTAGCGCGCGGCAGCATGCCATACTCAGCGGTAATCCACCCCTGGCCCTGGCCTTTCAGAAAACGCGGTACGCCTTCATCAATAGAGGCGGTACACAGAACTTTAGTGTCACCGAATTCAACCAGCACGGCACCTTCAGCGTGTTTTGTATAGTTTCGGGTCAGGGTGACGGGACGCACCTGATTAGCGCTACGGCCTGCTGGACGCATGATGATTTCTCCGGCTTCTACGAATGTGGCTGCGCATTATACGGACTAAATACGCTTATTCCTATCTTGAGAAGGCCCCGAAAGCTATAATCCCCCCATCTCCTCTTTAAAAACAGGAACGTCTATGATCCGCAGTATGACAGCCTACGCCCGGCGTGAAATCAAGGGTGAATGGGGCAGCGCAGTCTGGGAACTGCGCTCGGTTAACCAGCGCTATCTGGAGACCTGGTTCCGCCTGCCGGAGCAGTTCCGCAGCCTTGAGCCGGTGGTACGTGAGCGTATCCGCACCCGTCTGACCCGCGGCAAAATCGAATGTAACCTGCGTTTTGAGCCGGACGTCAGCGCGCAAAGCGAGCTGATCCTGAACGAAAAACTGGCTAAGCAGCTGGTAACAGCAGCCAACTGGGTCAAAATGCAGAGTGACGAGGGTGAAATCAACCCGGTCGATATTCTGCGCTGGCCAGGCGTGATGGCCGCCCAGGAACAGGATCTGGACGCGATTGCCGCTGAGATCCTCTCTGCGCTGGACGGCGCGCTGGATGACTTTATTGTTGCCCGTGAGACCGAAGGCCAGGCGTTGAAGAGCCTGATCGAGCAGCGTCTGGAAGGCGTTAGCGAAGAGGTGACGAAAGTACGCGCCCAGATGCCGGAAGTGCTGAAGTGGCAGCGCGAGCGTCTGGTAGCCAAGCTGGAAGATGCCCAGGTGCAGCTGGAGAACAACCGCCTTGAGCAGGAGCTGGTGCTGATGGCCCAGCGCATCGACGTGGCCGAAGAGCTGGACCGCCTCGACGCGCACGTTAAAGAGACCTACAACATTCTGAAGAAGAAAGAGGCCGTTGGCCGCCGCCTGGACTTTATGATGCAGGAGTTCAACCGCGAGTCGAACACCCTGGCGTCTAAGTCCATTAATGCGGATATCACGACCTCTGCCATTGAACTTAAAGTGCTGATCGAGCAGATGCGCGAGCAGATCCAGAATATTGAGTGATGCTTAAAGCTATCTCTTCTTGTGCTATCTAAATGAAAAGGCCATTGCAAAAAATGGCCTTTTTCTTTTTATGATATTGCTTACCGCATTACTACCCTACTTAAAAAATAGTCGTCCACTTTTCGGTTGTGAGAGAGATGTGCAAAACGCCACACTCAATGGAAATACCACATCCGGAGAGAATCATGGATTTCAATGCGCTTCATCATCAAAACCATCCCCTGCTCATCGCTAACGTCTGGGATGCCAGCAGCGCTTTGATTGCACAGCAGGCTGGGTATCATGCGCTGGGTACATCCAGTGCCGCTATTGCCGCTATGCTAGGGTATGAAGATGGCGAAGGTATGAGTTTTGACGAGCTGCTATTTATTGTTACCCGCATTAAAGCAGTCACATCACTCCCCTTAAGCGTTGATCTGGAATCGGGTTACGGCGATATGACAAGCCGCATCATTGAAAATATCCATCTTCTGGCTCGGGCTGGCGTTGTAGGCATAAACATTGAAGATAGCCACGTTGTGAATGGCGTACGCAGCCTCGATGATGCGCATACCTTTGCCAGCAAACTTCAGGAACTCATCGCCGCCTGCCCCAGCATATTTCTTAATATTCGTACCGATACGTTTTTACTTAACATAGAGGATGCGCTGGAAGAGACACTGTCTCGAGGGCAGCTATACGCCGCCCATGGTGCCAATGGATTATTTGTTCCTGGCGTGACGCAACCTGATAGTATTGCTGCTCTGGCGCATCACGTTACCCTGCCTTTAAACGTGATGTGTATGCCGACGCTTCCAGATTTCGGTACGCTGGCTTCGCTGGGTGTTCGACGTATTTCTATGGGCAATTTTATCCATGCCGCAATGCAAGACCGGTTAAAAGAGTCGCTCTGTAAGATTCAGGCAAGCCAATCCTTTTCGGACGTTTTTAACTATGAAAATAACTGACAATGTACAGTGCGATGTGTGGTATCAGGCATTGCTTGCACGCTCTACAGAGTTTACCGGGGTCTTTTTCGTCGGCGTCAAAACAACAGGCGTATTTTGTATCTCAGTATGCCGGGCACGGAAACCCAGGCGAGAAAATGTCGAATTTTATAAAGAACTTAAATCAGTTCTCGCTGCCGGATTTCGCCCGTGCAAAATTTGCCGCCCAATGGAAAATGCCTGTACTTCACCCGATTTTATTGAACAAGCGTTACAGCTGGTTCGAGACACGCCAAAAGAGCGCGTTAGCGATGCTAAACTGCGCCAGCATAATATCAGTCCGGAACGAGTACGGCGCTGGTTTCTGCAGAACCATGGGATCACCTTTCAGGCGTTTCAACGTATGCAGCGCGTTAACGTGGCGCTACAGGAACTTAAAGCAGGCCGCTCAGCAACGGATGTCGCATTCGACAATGGCTATGATTCTCTGAGCGGCTTTGGCTACACCTGTAAAAAATTGACCGGATCCGCGCCAAGTTCACGGCGTCAGGTTATTTTAATCCACCGGTTTACGACTCCGCTGGGACCTATGTTTGTATGCGCCACCGATCGCGGCATCTGCTTGCTGGAATTTGTTGACCGACGAGCGTTAGAGACCGAGTTCAGCGATCTACAACGTCTTTTAAACGCAAGTATCATAGCGGGAGAAAACAGTCATACCCGCCAGGCAGAGAAAGAGATTGGTGAATATTTCATGGGCCAGCGGCGGCATTTTAGCGTGGCGTTAGATACGCCAGGCAGTGAATTTCAAGGTATTGTCTGGCAAGGTTTGCAGCGTGTTTCTTATGGCGAGACAACAAATTACCGAGCGGTTGCGGTAGATATTGGTAACCCTATGGCCACGCGTGCGATAGCGTCGGCCTGTGGCGCGAATAGAGTAGCTATTATCATTCCCTGTCATCGGGTTGTCGGAAAGGATGGTTCAATGACAGGTTACGGTGGCGGCGTTGCACGCAAGGCATGGTTGATTAACCATGAAAAAACACTCCCGACACATGACATTTGATGCTGGAGATGCGTTCAAAAACCGGAGGGATATTGTGGTTCTGAAGCAGAGAATTTGCGATAGTGAAACAGTGAAGTGACAAATACCCTACTCCGCCCCACTCGCACCTTCAACGCCCTGCCCTTTATCCGGCGTGCGGAGTCCGGCTACATCCGCCACCTGCCTACTCTGGCCTACTGCCTCGTTGAGTACGACCGGGCACACTATAACGACCAACTGTTCCAGACCTTCTCGCAGCCGTTCCC
Organism: Pseudescherichia sp.; assembly: GCF_031987975.1. Lineage (GTDB taxonomy): Bacteria > Pseudomonadota > Gammaproteobacteria > Enterobacterales > Enterobacteriaceae > Pseudescherichia. The sequence goes on from NZ_DALZYX010000004.1 coordinate 293,021, forward strand.
GGCGGCGCTGGCTAATGCGGTTGCGAAGCGCAGGGCCGAGTATCTGGCCAGCCGCTACTGCGGGCAGATACTGCTTGAGCAGGCGCAGGCAGCCTCAACGGTGATTGGCACTCACGATCGCGTTCCCCAGTGGCCAGCTGGCTGGCGAGGCAGTATCTCCCACAGCGACAGGTACGCGCTGGTGGCGATTGCGCCTGAATCGGCGGGATTAATGCCCGGTATTGATATTGAGCAGTGGCAGCCCGAGATCATGCTGGAGACGGCGGATATGTTCGCCTCGCCCGACGAGCAACAGCTGCTCTCCGCTTTAGCCATGCCCTACCCGCAGGCGCTGCTAACGCTCTTTTCAGCTAAGGAGAGCCTGTACAAATCGCAGTGGCCTGAAGTGAGGCGCTACTTTGATTTCCAGGCTGCAAAGGTCACCCACATCGATGAAGCAGAGCAGCGCTTTACCCTGACGCTCACCGAGACCTTAACTCCAGAGCTAAAATGTGGCACCGCCTTTAGCGGCAGCTATACGTTTCTCAACGACGCGGTCATCACCTGCATCGGCTAGCTTCCCAATTTAAAACCCCTTTATCCCCTGCGCTGCCAGCCATGCGGTGAGGCTGTGTACAAGCGGATGGTGCACAAAGGCAACCAGCTGCCGCGCCTTCTCTGCACCCACGCCCGGCAGCTGCTGCCAGCTAAGCTCATTGCGCTCGGTAAACTTTGACCAGCTGCTGTCGCTTGAGAGCCGCAGCGCGGTCTGGGTGAGCGGCAGGCCCAGCGCCATCACCCAGCGGATAAACGGCCGCTCGCGGGCCAGGTTAAACTGGTGCCAGATCTGCCGCCCTCTGGCTGCGCTCAGCCCCGGCGTGCTCTCTAGCTGCTGTCGGGTGAGGGCCAGCCAGGAGAATATGTGCTCAAAGCGGTGCGTCTGATGCAGGAGCAGCCAGCCCGCGTCGCCCAGCCCTGGAATATCCAGCACCCGCTTCGAGCTGAGCCATACCAGCCGGGCAAAAAACTGCGGCAGGCATTCAGGCGAGGCATAAAAGCAGGTCAGAGCATTAAAATGTGCGGGCGGCGGCTCGGGCTTATCCCGCGCCAGAGTGCGCCATATCACCCGGTCGATGCGCGGGATCCCCTGCCCCGCCAGGCTCACCTGAACCTGATCGCCCGGGGCAATATCCAGCTCATGCCAGCGGCGGACGGAGCCAAGGTTCACCCGACGCACCGTCTTGTCATCCAGCTGCACCGGCTCAAGTTCCGCTACCACGGCGATTTTACCGCTGCGCCCGGTAGCAAAGCGGATGTTCATCACCTCGGCGACCTGCTCAACGGGTGGATATTTCCAGGCCACCACCCATTCGCCCTCGCCGGGCCGCCAGCGCTTGCCCTCAGGCTCTTTCGCGCCACGGATCGCCACCCCGTCAGTGACAAAGGGCAGCGGCGAGGTGAACCAGCGGGTGCGGATCGTCTCAACCTCATCCGCATTTTTCACCGGCAGGCTGAAACGCGCGCTAGTGCTAAACCCGGCTTCGCTCAGCAGCTTCAGGCGCTGCGCCATGGCGGCAGGTCCGTCCGGCCACGCCCAGACAAAGAGCGCCAGCTCATTCAGCAGAGGGGAGTTCTCCCGCTGCATCAGCGCGCCTGCTACCTTTGCGCGGGCGTTGGTGCCGCCCATCCGCTGCTGGATATGCCCATCCCGCGCCAGATAGATCTCCCCCTGCAGCACGCTGTTTGCCAGCGGCCCGGCAAGTCGTTTAGGCAGGGAAGGAATAAGGCGTACCTTCTCCGTCCACGACTCACCCTTGCGGCCATCGCCACGGCTGATTGCCTGCGTTAGCTGCCCGTTATGGTAGACCAGGGTCACCGCTACCCCATCGACCTTAGGCTGCACCCAGAGATCGTGGCGACCGCTCATCCAGCGCTTAAGGGCATACTTGTCCGCCAGCTTGCGCACCCCGGTATGCATCACCGGATGCGACACCGTGCCGCTCACGGGCGGCGCTGAGACGTCGGGCAGCGGTTGGGATATAAAGCAACGCTGCCACTGCGCCAGCCGATCGCTGAGGCGATCGTACACCGCATCGCTTACTCCGCTGCTCCCCTCTCGCCAGTACGCCACGTTCCACTGGCTGACCTGCCGCTGGAGCCGGGCGATCTCCAGCTGTGCCCGAAAGGGTGACCAGGACGGACAGGCCGCCGTGCTGTAACAGCTCCAGATAGTTAAGCCGAGCGCTAATCCTCTACGCTTCCACATTTTCTGCCTCCCTTGCCTCGACCAGCACGGTATACCGCACGGCGAACCGGCTGACGACTGGCAAAACAGCAGGCTGCGAGGCGGCTTCAGCGTTTTTTAAAGCGTTGCTGCAAACGAGAGTTGGATCGGGAAGAGAGTACGCAAAATGCAATAATCTCGTGCGAAAATGTGACAAAAACTACGTTAAAGGGTGCCGACGTGTATAATAGGCACGTATGTAGACATTTCCGTTCGTTCATTACATATAAAGATACTCATGGCTCAAGGCACGCTCTATATCGTTTCCGCCCCCAGTGGCGCGGGTAAATCAAGCCTCATTCAGGCTTTGTTAAAGACCCAACCGTTGTACGATACCCAGGTTTCTGTTTCACACACCACGCGCGCGCCGCGTCCCGGTGAAGTGCACGGTGAACACTACTTCTTTGTGAATCATGACGAGTTTAAAACCATGATTGGCAACGATGCGTTCCTTGAGCATGCAGAAGTGTTTGGTAACTACTACGGTACGTCCCGGGCCGCCATCGAGCAGGTGCTGTCCACGGGCGTAGACGTCTTCCTCGATATCGACTGGCAGGGCGCGCAGCAGATCCGCGCAAAAATGCCTCAGGCACGCAGCATCTTTGTATTGCCGCCGTCGAAGCTGGAGCTGGATCGCCGCCTGCGCGGCCGTGGTCAGGATAGCGAAGAGGTTATCGCCAGGCGTATGGCCCAGGCAGTTGCAGAAATGAGCCATTACGCCGAATATGATTATCTGGTTGTGAACGATGATTTTGATACCGCGATCGGCGATATGAAGACCATCATCCGTGCTGAACGTCTGCGCATGGGCCGCCAAATGCAGCGACATGACGCTTTAATCAGCAAACTATTGGCAGATTGAACCGGGTTTCAGTATCATGCCCAGTCATTTCTTCATCTGTGGAGCACTTTAAGTATGGCACGCGTAACTGTTCAGGACGCTGTAGAGAAAATTGGTAACCGTTTTGACCTGGTACTGGTGGCCGCGCGTCGCGCTCGTCAGATGCAGGTTGGCGGTAAAGATCCGCTGGTAGCGGAAGAGAACGATAAAACTACCGTTATCGCGCTGCGCGAAATCGAAGAAGGTCTGATCAACAACCAGATCCTCGACGTACGTGAGCGCCAGGAGCAGCAAGAGCAGGAAGCCGCTGAGTTACAGGCCGTCACCGCTATTGCTGAAGGTCGTCGTTAATAACGCTGCAGGTCACCCTTGTATCTGTTTGAAAGCCTGAATCAACTGATTCGCACCTACCTGCCGGAAGACCAGATCAAACGTCTCCAGCAGGCGTATCTCGTTGCACGTGACGCTCACGAGGGCCAGACACGTTCAAGCGGTGAACCCTACATTACGCACCCGGTAGCGGTGGCCTGTATTCTGGCCGAGATGAAACTCGACCACGAAACGCTGATGGCCGCCCTGCTGCATGACGTAATTGAAGATACCCCCGCCACCTACCAGGACATGGAGCAGCTGTTTGGCAAAACCGTGGCCGAACTGGTGGAAGGGGTCTCAAAGCTTGATAAGCTGAATTTCCGCGATAAGAAAGAGGCGCAGGCCGAAAACTTTCGCAAGATGATCATGGCGATGGTGCAGGATATCCGCGTCATTCTCATCAAACTTGCTGACCGCACCCATAACATGCGCACGCTGGGCTCGCTACGCCCGGACAAACGTCGCCGCATCGCCCGTGAAACCCTCGAAATCTACAGTCCGCTGGCGCACCGCTTAGGTATCCACCATATCAAAACCGAGCTGGAAGAGCTGGGCTTTGAAGCGCTGCACCCGAACCGCTACCGCGTCATTAAAGAGGTCGTGAAGGCCGCACGCGGCAACCGTAAAGAGATGATCCAAAAAATTCTCTCGGAGATCGAAGGGCGTTTGCAGGAGGCGGGTATCCCCTGCCGCGTTAGCGGTCGCGAGAAGCATCTCTACTCCATCTACTGCAAAATGGTGCTGAAAGAGCAGCGTTTTCACTCGATCATGGACATCTATGCCTTCCGGGTGATTGTCCACGATCTCGACACCTGCTACCGCGTGCTGGGTCAGATGCACAGCCTCTATAAGCCGCGTCCAGGACGCATGAAGGACTATATCGCTATTCCGAAAGCGAACGGCTATCAATCTTTGCATACCTCTATGATTGGCCCGCACGGCGTGCCGGTTGAGGTGCAGATCCGTACTGAAGATATGGATCAGATGGCGGAGATGGGGGTTGCGGCGCACTGGGCCTATAAAGAGCACGGTGAGAGCAGCACTACAGCACAGATCCGCGCCCAGCGCTGGATGCAGAGCCTGCTTGAACTCCAACAGAGTGCGGGCAGCTCCTTTGAATTTATCGAGAGCGTTAAATCCGATCTCTTCCCGGATGAGATTTACGTTTTCACACCGGAAGGGCGCATCGTTGAGCTGCCTGCCGGTGCTACGCCGGTCGATTTCGCCTATGCGGTGCATACCGATATCGGCCACGCCTGCGTTGGCGCACGCGTTGACCGACAGCCTTACCCGCTGTCGCAGCCGCTGACCAGCGGCCAGACGGTAGAGATTATTACCGCGCCGGGTGCACGCCCGAACGCCGCCTGGCTTAACTTTGTCGTAAGCTCGAAAGCGCGCGCCAAAATCCGCCAGATGCTGAAAAACCTCAAGCGCGACGACTCGGTAAGCCTGGGTCGTCGTCTGCTGAATCACGCCCTCGGCGGTAGCCGCAAGCTGGCAGAGATCCCGGCGGAGAATATCCAGCACGAGCTGGTACGCATGAAGCTGGTCTCCCTCGACGATCTGCTTGCAGAGATCGGTCTCGGCAACGCCATGAGCGTGGTAGTGGCGAAAAACCTACAGCAGGGTGAAGCCTCCGCTGTGTCTACCGCGCCTAGCCACGGCCACCTGCCGATTAAGGGCGCGGACGGAGTGTTGATCACTTTCGCAAAATGCTGCCGTCCGATCCCCGGCGACCCGATTATTGCGCACGTCAGCCCCGGCAAAGGGCTGGTTATTCACCATGAGTCCTGTCGTAACATCCGTGGCTATCAGAAAGAGCCAGAGAAGTTTATGGCGGTGGAATGGGATAAAGAGACGGCGCAGGAGTTTATCACCGAGATCAAGGTTGATATGTTCAACCACCAGGGTGCGCTGGCGAACCTGACGGCGGCAATCAACACGGCCTCTTCCAATATTCAAAGCCTGAATACGGAAGAGAAAGATGGTCGCGTCTATAGCGCCTTTATTCGTCTGACCTGCCGCGATCGCGTGCACCTGGCGAATATCATGCGCAAAATCCGCGTACTGCCGGACGTGATCAAGGTCACCCGTAACCGAAACTAGCCTTATGACTCTGAAACGTTATACGCGTATACGTGAGATGCTCGCCAGGCGGCAGCCTGATCTGACCGTCTGCATGGAGCAGGTTCACAAGCCGCATAACGTTTCGGCAATCATTCGCACCGCCGATGCCGTCGGCGTGCATGAAGTTCACGCCGTCTGGCCGGAAAACCGGATGCGCATCATGGCCTCCTCTGCTGCAGGGAGTAACAGCTGGGTACAGGTTAAAACGCACCGCACCATTGCCGATGCCGTCGGGCATCTGAAAGGCCAGGGGATGCAGGTGCTGGCTACCCATCTCTCTGAGAAAGCTGTAGATTTCCGCGATATCGACTACACCCGCCCGACCTGCATTCTGATGGGCCAGGAGAAGACCGGTATCACCCAGGAGGCGCTGGATCTGGCGGACCAGGACATTATTATTCCGATGATCGGCATGGTGCAGTCGCTTAACGTCTCGGTCGCCTCTGCGCTGATCCTCTATGAGGCGCAGCGTCAACGGCAGAACGCCGGAATGTACGCTCGCGACACGAGCACCATAGATTATGACGACCAGCATCGACTTCTGTTTGAAGGCAGTTACCCGGTGCTGGCCCGCGTGGCGAAGCAGAAAGGGCTGCCCTATCCCGACCTCAACGCGCATGGCGAAATAGAAGCCGACGCCGCGTGGTGGGCCACCATGCAGGCAGCAAGGTAAGCGTATGCAAGGTCGGTTATTAGATGCTGTCCCGCTCAGTTCTTTAACCGGCGTTGGCGCGGCGCAAAGCAGCAAGCTGGCTAAAATCGGCCTGGTTAACGTCCAGGATCTACTCCTGCATCTGCCGCTGCGCTACGAAGACCGGACCCATCTCTACCCTATCGCCGATCTGCTGCCGGGCGTCTATGCCACGGTTGAAGGCGAAGTGCTGAACAGCAATGTCACCTTCGGTGGCCGCAGGATGATGACCTGCCAGATCAGCGACGGCAGCGGCATCCTGACGATGCGCTTTTTCAACTTTAACGCGGCGATGAAAAATAGCCTCTCGCCAGGCCGCCGCGTGCTGGCCTACGGCGAAGCGAAACGCGGCAAGTACGGCGCGGAGATGATCCACCCCGAGTACCGGATTCAAGGCGATCTCAGCACCCCGGAGCTGCAGGAGACCCTGACGCCGGTCTATCCCACTACCGAAGGCATTAAGCAGGGAACGCTGCGCAAGCTGACCGATCAGGCGCTGGATCTGCTCGACACCTGCGCTATTTCAGAGCTGCTGCCGCCTGAGCTGGCACAGGGGATGATGAGCCTGCCGGAAGCACTACGCACGCTGCATCGCCCGCCGCCGACGCTACAGCTGACCGATTTAGAGCATGGCCAGCACCCCGCCCAGCGCCGCCTGATCCTGGAAGAGCTGCTGGCACACAACCTCAGTATGCTGGCATTACGCGCCGGGGCGCAGCGTTTTCACGCCCAGTCGCTGAAGGCCAACGATACGTTAAAAAACCAGCTGCTGGCGGCCCTGCCGTTTAAGCCAACCGCCGCTCAGGCGCGGGTCACGGCAGAGATCGAACACGATATGGCGCTGGATATCCCCATGATGCGCCTGGTGCAGGGCGACGTTGGCTCGGGTAAAACGTTGGTGGCCGCTCTCGCCGCGCTGCGCGCTATCGCCAACGGTAAGCAGGTGGGGCTGATGGCACCCACCGAGCTGCTGGCCGAGCAGCATGCCAACAACTTCCGTAGCTGGTTTGAACCGCTGGGAATTGAAGTGGGCTGGCTGGCGGGCAAGCAGAAGGGTAAGGCCCGCCTTGCGCAACAGGAAGCCATTGCCAGCGGTCAGGTGCAGATGGTGGTCGGTACGCACGCTATATTCCAGGAGCAGGTGCAGTTTAACGGCCTGGCGCTGGTGATTATCGATGAGCAGCACCGCTTTGGCGTCCACCAGCGGCTGGCACTGCGGGAGAAGGGCCAGCAGCAGGGTTTCCATCCGCATCAGCTGATCATGACCGCCACTCCTATTCCCCGTACCCTGGCGATGACCGCCTACGCCGATCTCGACACCTCGGTGATCGACGAGCTGCCGCCGGGACGTACCCCGGTCACCACCGTGGCGATTGCCGATACGCGCCGCAGCGAAATTATCGATCGCGTGCGTCATGCCTGCACTACCGAAGGCCGTCAGGCCTACTGGGTCTGCACCCTGATTGAAGAGTCCGACCTGCTGGAGGCCCAGGCCGCCGAAGCCACGTGGGAGGAGCTGAAGCTAGCCCTGCCGGAGCTGAACGTTGGCCTGGTCCATGGCCGTATGAAGCCCGCCGAGAAGCAGGCGGTAATGCAGGCGTTCAAGCAGGGCGAGCTGCATCTGCTGGTGGCGACCACGGTAATTGAAGTAGGCGTAGACGTCCCTAACGCCAGCCTGATGATCATTGAGAACCCGGAGCGTCTTGGCCTTGCGCAACTCCATCAGCTGCGAGGCCGCGTTGGCCGGGGCGCGGTTGCCTCTCACTGCGTGCTGCTCTACAAATCCCCGCTCTCTAAAACTGCGCAAAAGCGTTTGCAGGTGCTGCGCGACAGCAACGACGGCTTTGTAATTGCGCAAAAGGATCTGGAGATCCGCGGCCCCGGCGAGCTGCTGGGTACCCGCCAGACCGGCAACGCCGAGTTTAAGGTCGCCGACCTGCTACGCGACCGGGCGATGATCCCTGAAGTACAGCGCCTCGCCCGTCATATTCATGAACGCTACCCGGAGCAGGCCGCTGCGCTTATCGAGCGCTGGATGCCGGAAACCGAACGTTATTCCAACGCCTGATAACACCTCTCAGAAACACCTTGTAAAATTTATAAATGCAATCGTTTGCTTTTATGAGTTGCTCAGCTAAAATGCCCGCTTTTCCACCGTGGAATTGCCTGAGATGTCCGTTAACACCGTCGAGTCAGAAAATGCGCAACCGGTTGCGCAGCCACACAACAGCGAACTGATCTACCGTCTGGAAGACCGTCCGCCGCTGGCGCAAACCCTTTTTGCCGCCTGCCAGCACCTGCTGGCGATGTTTGTTGCGGTCATCACTCCGGCACTGCTGATCTGCCAGGCGCTGGGCCTGCCCGCGCAGGATACGCAGCACATTATCAGCATGTCGCTGTTCGCCTCCGGCGTCGCCTCGATTATCCAGATTAAAGCCTGGGGTCCGGTGGGTTCAGGCCTGCTGTCGATTCAGGGCACCAGCTTTAACTTTGTTGCCCCGCTGATCATGGGCGGCACGGCGCTGAAAACCGGCGGTGCGGACGTCCCAACGATGATGGCGGCGCTGTTCGGCACCCTGATGCTGGCGAGCTGCACCGAGATGGTCATCTCCCGCGTACTGCACCTGGCCCGCCGGGTGATCACTCCGCTAGTCTCCGGCGTGGTGGTGATGATTATCGGCCTGTCGCTGATTCAGGTCGGCCTGACCTCCATCGGCGGCGGCTACGGCGCAATGGCGGATCACACCTTCGGCGCACCGAAAAACCTGCTGCTAGCGGGCGTGGTGCTGGCTGTGATCATCCTGCTGAACCGCCAGCGTAACCCTTACCTGCGCGTGGCTTCACTGGTGATCGCCATGGCGGTAGGCTACCTGCTGGCCTGGTGGATGGGCATGCTGCCGCAGAACAGCGCCCCGGCCAGCAGCGACCTGATCATGATCCCGACTCCGCTCTACTACGGCCTGGGCATCGACTGGAGCCTGCTTCTGCCGCTGATGCTGGTATTCATGATCACCTCCCTTGAAACCATCGGTGACATCACCGCCACCTCCGACGTCTCTGAGCAGCCGGTCTCCGGTCCGCTCTATATGAAGCGTCTGAAGGGCGGCGTGCTGGCTAACGGCCTGAACTCTTTTGTTTCGGCGGTGTTCAATACCTTCCCGAACTCCTGCTTCGGCCAGAACAATGGCGTGATCCAGCTGACCGGCGTTGCCAGCCGCTACGTGGGCTTTATCGTGGCGCTGATGCTGATCGTGCTCGGTCTCTTCCCGGCAGTGAGCGGCTTCGTCCAGCACATTCCTGAGCCGGTGCTCGGCGGTGCGACTTTGGTCATGTTCGGCACCATCGCCGCCTCCGGGGTGCGTATCGTCTCCCGCGAGCCGCTGAACCGCCGCGCAATCATGATCATCGCCCTCTCGCTGGCCGTCGGCCTCGGCGTCTCCCAGCAGCCGCTGATCCTGCAGTTTGCGCCGGACTGGCTGAAAAACCTGCTCTCCTCCGGCATCGCCGCGGGCGGTATTACCGCTATCGTGCTGAACCTCGTCTTCCCGCCAGAGAAGAACTAGTCCCCCTCGCGGCAGCGGTATTCATCCGCTGCCGCCGTAACACTGTCTCACTATTCCCTCCTTGAGCATTGCGCATAAATCGTGCATAAATTCCTTGTATGCTCACCGGGAAGGAAGACCATGAAACTGATTGGAAAAATGCTGCTCTACATCGCGATCGCCCTGCTGCTGGTGATCCTGGCCTGCTATTTTCTGGTTCAGACGCGCTGGGGTGCAACGCAGGTCGGCAAGTGGGTCAGCAGCAATACCGACTATCACCTCGCCTTTGACGCCGCCGATCACCGCTTCTCTTCACCTTCCCATCTGCTGCTCAAAAACGTCAACTTTGGCCGCAAAGGCCAGCCCGCGACGCTGGAGGCAAAGAGCGTGGACATCGGCTTCAGCAGCCGCCAGCTCACCGATCCCCTGCACGCGGACACTATCTTGCTTCAGGAGGGAACGCTCAACCTCTCGCCTGCCACCGCGCCGCTGCCGCTGAAGGCCGACCGCCTGTTGCTGAGCGATATGGCCTTTAACAGCCCGGCCACCGGCTGGGATCTCAGCGCCCAGCGGGTAACCGGCGGCATCACGCCCTGGGAGCCGGTGGCGGGCAACGTGATGGGCAGTAAAGCACAAATTCAGTTCAGCGCCGGCTCGATGACGCTAAACGGCGTTCCCGTCAGCAACGTGCTGATTCAGGGCAGCATCGATAACAGCGACGTAACCCTGAGCACGATTGGCGCGGATATGGCGCGCGGTTCGCTCACCGGCACGGCTCGCCGCACCGCCGACGGAGGCTGGATTGTCGATAGCCTGCGCCTGAACGACATCCGCCTACAGAGTGATAAATCCCTGACCGATTTCTTTGCCCCGCTGACCACCCTGCCCTCGCTACAGATTGGCCGTCTTGAAGTGACCGATGCCCGCCTGCAGGGACCGGACTGGGCGGTAACCGATCTCGATCTCAGCGCCCGTGGCCTGACCCTGACGAAGGGCGACTGGCAGAGTGAAGATGGCCGACTCTCGATGAACGCCAGCGAGTTTATCTTTGGCTCGCTGCACCTCTTCGATCCGATTTTTAACGCCGAGTTTTCGCCGCAGGGCATCGCGCTGCGCCAGTTTACCTCCCGCTGGGAAGGCGGCATGGTGCGTACCTCAGGCAACTGGCTGCGAGATGGTAAAGCGCTGGTGCTGGACGACGCGGCGATAGCCGGCCTGGAATATACTCTGCCAGCTAACTGGAAACAGCTGTGGATGGATCGGCTCCCCGGCTGGCTGAACAGCGTGACGCTAAAAAGGTTCAGTGCCAGCCGTAACCTGGTGATTGATATCGATCCTGCGTTTCCGTGGCAGATCACCGCTCTGGATGGTTACGGTGCAAACTTACAGCTGGCAAGGGATCGCCAGTGGGGCGTGTGGGGCGGCAGCGCCAAGCTCAACGCCGCTGCGGCAACCTTTAACCGCGTTGATGTCCGCCGACCTTCGCTGGCGCTGGCTGCTGACCGCAGCACGGTCAACATCAGCGAGCTAAGTGCCTTTACCGGCCAGGGGCTGCTGGAGGGAACCGCGACCGTTTCGCAGGGACCGGAGCGGCAGGTGAACGTTAACCTCAACGGGCGCGGCATTCCGCTCAGCATCTTGCAGCAGTGGGGCTGGCCTGCCCTGCCGCTTTCCGGTGGCGGCAATATCCAGCTCACCGCCACCGGCAGGGTCAACGCCGAGGCACCGCTGAAGCCAACGGTAAACGGCGAGCTGAAAGCGATCGACGTCATGAAGCAGCAGCTTACCCAGACGATGCGCAACGGCGAAATCGTGCAGTAAGCAATAACTACAGCTCGATGGTGAGCGTATTACTTTCAGCGCTCACCACCACGCCCCACTCGCTGCCAGCGGATGTGCCGCCTTGCACGCCGCCAACCTGCGTTACGTTGCGCAGGCAGAGCGTCCAGCCCTGCGCCTCGCCGGAACCCACTACGCGCAGCGTATTACCCTCACGCTTAACCTTCAGGGTAAACATCACCGCGCCGTCGTCCCCGGGCACCTCGCAGGTAGCCTCGTAACCATCCTCAAGGGCAAAGAGCTGGAAGGCGGTTCCCTCGTGCCACGCGTAGTCCGGCCGCTGGTCGTTGCTCCCCAGCGCCAGCAGCGTGTTGTTGCGCACATAGACCGGCAGGCTCATAAAATCGTGCTGCTGTCTGTGCCAGCGGCTGCCCTGTAGCTCATCGTTGCGCCACAGATGCGTCCAGCGTCCCTCCGGCAGATAGAACTGCACGTCACCCGCCTCAGAGAAGACCGGCGCAACCAGCACGGCGTCGCCGAGCATATACTGGCGGTCGAGGTAGTCGCAGGCGGGATCGTTCGGAAACTCCAGCATCATCGCCCGCAGCATTGGCGTACCCTGCTCACGAGCCAGCGCCGCCTGGCGGTAGAGGTAGGGCATCATGCGGCATTTAAGCTGGGTAAAGTGGCGCACCACGTCGCAGGACTCTTCGTCATAGGCCCAGGGCACGCGATAGGATTTGCTGCCGTGCAGGCGGCTGTGGCTGGAGAGCAGCCCGAACGCGCACCAGCGTTTATAGACATGCGCCGGAGCGGTATTCTCAAAGCCGCCGATGTCGTGGCTCCAGAAACCAAACCCGGAGAGACCAATCGACAGCCCGCCGCGCAGGCTCTCCGCCATCGATTCATAGTTGGCGTAACAGTCGCCGCCCCAGTGCACCGGGAACTGCTGCGCCCCTACCGAGGCCGAGCGGGCAAACAGCACCGCCTCGCGCTCGCCCACCGTCTCTTTCAGCACGTTCCACACCAGCTCGTTGTAGATATAGGCATAGTGGTTGTGCATCTTCTGCGGATCGGCGCCGTCGAACCATTGAACGTCGGTAGGGATGCGCTCGCCAAAGTCGGTTTTAAAGCAGTCGACGCCGATCGCCACCAGCTTCTTCAGTTCGTCGGCGTACCAGCGGCAGGTCTCTGGGTTGGTAAAATCATAGATTGCCAGCCCCGGCTGCCACTTGTCCCACTGCCAGAGCGAGCCGTCCGGGCGCTTGAGCAGGTAGCCTTTCTCCTTCAGCTCCTTAAAGCGCGGCGACTTCTGCCCAATGTAGGGGTTGATCCAGACGCAGATTTTCAACCCCTTCGCCTTCAGGCGGCGGATCATGCCCTCTGGATCCGGGAAGGTGACCGGGTCCCACTCAAAATCGCACCACTGGAAGGCCTTCATCCAGAAGCAGTCGAAGTGGAAAACGTGCAGGGGCAGATTGCGCTCGGCCATGCCGTCGATAAAGCTGTTTACCGTGGCCTCGTCGTAGTTAGTAGTAAACGAGGTGGTGAGCCAGAGACCAAACGACCACGCGGGCGGCAGCGCCGGACGGCCGGTGAGCTGCGTATAGCGGTTCAGGACATCCTTCGGTGTCGGGCCGTCGATCACGAAGTACTCAAGGTGCTCGCCCTCAACGCTGAACTGCACCTTCGACACCTTTTCCGATCCCACCTCAAAGGAGACGCACTCGGGATGGTTCACCAGCACACCGTAGCCGCGATTGGTGAGGTAGAAAGGGATATTTTTGTACGCCTGCTCGGTGCTGGTGCCACCGTCGCGGTTCCAGGTCTCCACCGTCTGGCCGTTGCGTACCAGAGCGGTAAAACGCTCGCCCAGGCCATAAACAGCCTCTCCGACACTCAAATCCAGCCGCTCGAACAGGTAGTTTTTCCCATGATGCGCATCCTGCACGTAGCCGCTGTTCTTCAGCTGGCTGCCGGTGATCCTCACGCCGTTGCGCAGAAAATCCAGCGACCACGTCTCGCCTTTAGTCACCCGTGCGGTGAGGTTGCCGGAGGTCAGGGATGCGAACGTCTCGTCGTTTTGTACTTCAACCTCAACGTCTTTTTGCACGTTCAGCGGGTAGTGTGGGCCATTATCCAGCGCGCCCTGGAAGTGCTCCATCCGCACGCCGATCACGCCCTCCTGCGGCGAGAAGAGACGCAGAGTAAAAAGCGGGGTATCCAGCTGCCACGTCCGCTCGCGCACGTCACGCGGCGCGGCGTGGATTAACAGCTCGCTGCCTTGCTGCTCTACGTCAAAAACCTGCACCGGAGAGATCACGTTAAGGCCGGGTTGAATAAGCCAGTTTCCATCACTGATTTTCATGTTCTGTTCCTTTTAATGCGTTAATTCTTTGCCGATCGATTCCTGGTCAAACGCCTGCTGGTTGCGGCGTGCGCCCACGGCGAGCTGCTGCATCATGGCGGTCAGGAATGGGGTTTTCAGGGTGTAGAAGCGTTTGGCAACGATGGCGCTCAGCAGGTAGCAGACCGCCGGGACGAGGGTAAAGAGGGCAATAATGATGGTAATGGTGGTGCCGTTCTGCGCTTTCGCTGCTGCATCATAACCGCCGCCCGCCAGCGCCCAGCCGATCACCGCCCCGCCGAGAGCGAGGCCCAGCTTCAGCACAAACAATGTGCCGGCGAAGCTGATCCCGGTCAGACGCTTGCCGTTGCACCACTCGCCATAATCGACGGTGTCGGACATCATGACCCACTGGATCGGCGTCACCAGCTGGTGCAGGACGCCAATCACGAAGATAAAACCAAACATGGTGAGGCTGGCGCTCATCGGCACGAAGAACATCGCCACACTCAGGACCGCCAACGCCGCGTTGGTCCACCAAAAAACGCTAACCTTGCACTTCCAGTCGGTGAGCGGTTTCGCCAGCGCGCTGCCGATTAGGTTGCCGACGCAGTAGGTTGTGAGGAAGGCAACAAACACCTCCGGCTGGCCGAGGATCCAGGTAACGTAGTACATCATCGCCCCGCCACGCACGCAGACCGCGAGGATATTTAACAGCGTCAGGAAGCCAACGATGCGCCACTGGTCGTTGTTCCAGATATCGCGCAGATCTTCCCGCATCGGCGTGGTGCTCGGCGGCACCTGGATACGCTCGCGGGTAGTAAAGAAGCAGAAGGCGAGCATCAGGAACGCCACTACCGAGAGCACCGCGATGCCGCCCTGAAAGCCCAGCGCCTTATTCTCGCCGCCGATCAGATGCACCAGCGGCATCATCAGCACCGTGGAGAGCATGCCGCCCGCCGTCGCCAGCACAAAGCGCCAGGACTGGAGCGAGATACGCTGAGTTGGGTCGTTAGTGATCACCCCGCCGAGCGCACAGTAGGGAATATTAACCACGGTGTAGAGGAGCGTCAGCAGCGTATAGGTGACGGCGGCGTAGACCAGCTTGCCGCTGTGGCTGAGGTCCGGCGTGGTGTAGGCCAGCACGCAGACGATGCCGAAGGGAATTGCGCCGAACAATATCCACGGGCGGAACTTGCCCCAGCGGCTGCGGGTTCGGTCGGCAATCAGGCCCATGCAGGGATCTGAGATGGCGTCCAGCGCGCGCGCCAGCAAGAACATAGTGCCGACAAAGCCAGCAGGGATACCAAAGATGTCGGTGTAGAAAAACATCATGTACAACATGACGTTATCGAAGATGATATGGCTGGCGGCATCGCCCATGCCGTAGCCAATCTTCTCCTTTACAGAAATAATCTGACTCTTCATTTTTCTTATCCTTCAGGTAAGGAAACGTTCTGAGACCGGTTGCAGTCGTTGTAAACCATCCCTCCTGGCGCGGGTATTCCGTTTTCTGGTTATCAAATTACGATTCTTGTTTTCTGTGATCGCGGTAGGCTAAAAAGGCGGACTGGATTGTAACTTACGGAAACTATAGGGTTTTAACCAAAACGACGGATGGCAACGAAACGGGATAGTGAAAAAAGCGCTAATAGATGTGTGTAAAGGCAGGAAAGTAGCTATAATGCGCCCGCCTCCATGTAGCAATGCAGGCGCGGAAGATCGTCGTCTCCGGTGAGGCGGCTGGACTTCAAATCCAGTTGGGACCGCCAGCGGCCCCGGGCAGGTTCGACTCCTGTGATCTTCCGCCAGTTTGCTTCTTTTGAAATACACTCTTCCAGATAAAATCTCCTGCAATATCTGCACTTACTACCAATTATATTCCTCCACAATCGATCTTCTTATCGGATTAGGTTAGCCGTACTCCCGAACTGATAGCCAGGAACGAAACGTTATTTGATGCAATGAGCGATAAGTGCTAACGCAGCAGGGTTCATCCTAAATCTCTGGCATACTACGCAGATTGATACGTGCTTAGAGAAGCTAACGTGGAGGGGCTATGGCGGGTGAAAACTTAACGCAATCACCAGCAGGCGAATTTTTGATGTTTACCAGTGGTGATGGCAAAGTACGCATCGAGTGTCGTTTCGAAAGCGATACGCTGTGGCTCTCTCAGGCAATGATTTGCGAACTTTATGGCAAAGCTAAGGCAACCATAAGCGGTCACATAAAGAACATCTTCGAAGATGGTGAACTTGATGGAAATTCAGTTGTTCGGTTTTACCGAACAACTGCTGCTGATGGAAAAAACTATCAGGTTCAATATTTTAACCTATCACTTATTCTTGCTGTAGGTTACCGCGTCCGCTCTCCTCGCGGCGTCCAATTCCGCCAGTGGGCAACCCAAACGCTGCAAGAATATTTGATTAAAGGGTTCGTTATGGACGACGAGCGGTTGAAAAATCCGCCTGTTGGCTCATCCGTTGTGCCTGACTACTTTGATGAGATGCTCGAACGCATCCGTGATATCCGCGCCAGCGAACGGCGGGTTTATCTGCGGGTGCGAGAGATCTTTGCGTTAGCCGCCGACTATCAGCCGTCCCTGAAAGAAACCACACAGTTTTTCCAAACCATCCAGAACAAGCTGCATTTCGCTTGCACCGGCCACACTGCCACAGAACTTATCCACAAACGTGCTGACGCCAATAAACCGCATATGGGCTTAACCAATTGCAAAGGCGACGAGGTACGTAAATGCGATGTAACGGTAGCCAAAAACTATCTTACCAGGATGAGGTCAGCGAACTTAATCGCGTAGTTAACATGTGGTTGGATTTTGCCGAAGATCAGGCCCGTCGCCGTAAGCAGATCTTTCTTCATGAATGGCAAGACAAACTGAATCAGTTCCTACAATTTAACGACCGCGATGTCTTACAAGGCGCAGGTAAAATCAGCAAGAGAATAGCCGATGAAAAAGCGCAGACAGAATATAGTCACTTTGCCGAGCAACAACGGCGCTTAAAAGAAGCTGAAGGTGAGAAGGATATCGCTGCGTTGATTCAGTGGGAAAAAGAACCCAAAAGTTAGCCTTAAACGATAATCAAATCTTTAAAATATATTATGCCGCTGTGCTATTGAAAGCACAGCGGTTAATTCCCATCACCGAAACACCCTTTCCCCAATCTTCCGAACCACCCCATCGCTCACATTCATCTCGGCATTCGTCTGGGTGATGTAGATCGCCATATAAACAGGCGATTCCCCCATGGGATACACAGCGGCAATAATAGCCCTTGAGCCGTAGCCGCCTGCGCCAGTCTTATCCACGATGGTCCAGCCTTTGGGCAGAGCGGCGCGCAGCAGGTTGTCGGCCACCTTATCCTCCCGCATCCAACCTTCCAGCACCGTTCGATGCGAGGGGGTTAGCAGCGGCGTTGCCAGCAGCTTATGCACTCCTGCTGCCATACGTTCTGGCGTTGAGGTGTCGCGCTCATCTCCTGGCGTGGCCTCATTGAGCGTCGGCTCGGTGCGATCCAGCCGGGTGACGGTATCGCCGCTCTCACGCATAAAGCGCGTCACCGCTTCAGGACCGCCGAGGTAAGTCAAAATGCTGTTGCCTGCCGTATTATCGCTATAGCTCACCGCCGCCGCGCACAGGGTTTGCAGGGTAATGGTCGCCGGGGCAACATAGTTTTTGGCGATCGGAGAGTAGCTCAGCAGTTCGTCAGACTTAATAGTGACTGTCTCATTCAGCGAGCCAGAGGTCTTATGCAGACGATCGAGCAGCGCGGCACAGGCGAGGACTTTAAAAGTGCTGGTTAAGGGGAAACGTTCACTCTGACGGTAGCCAAAAATCGGCTGGCCCTCGGCGCTGACGATGGACATGCCAATTTTACCCGGCAGGCGCGCCTCCTCCTGCTTCAAAAAGGCCTGTAGCCCTTCGGTATTGATCGCCTGAGCCTGCTGGCACAGCACGCAAAGAAGAAACAGTACCCCGCCGATAGTGCGCTTCACATCAGAATTCCTTTCCGCCACCTGTTATGTCATGACATTAGCATACTTCGTCTCACGTTACGGTAGCGCGACGGCGGGGCTTAATAGATGAAACCACGGCATCCTTTTAGCTATATTCAACCTATATAGAAAATATCACGCTAGTGCTATATACTTTCCATATAGTCATAAGAGAGAGAGGTAAATCATGGCTCCTGGTTCTGCAACTAACGCCATTGCGACCGCTAAACGCCGTTCACGTAACGTTAAAAGCAAAGCGGAAACCCGCGCACCCGCTGCGCCGAAGAAGTTTCTTTTCCAGCTGCGCGCGCGTGACAATGAGTACGGCGTAAGCGAAGAAACCTTCACTCGGCTTATGGAAGCGCTGGAGCTTAACCAGACTGAGTTAGTCCATAAGGCGTTGCGCTACCTGGCGCACGACGTTTTACCGGCTTATGAATTGGATAACGGCCCGCTGACTGACAAACAGCATGCCGCCATTAACCGACTGTCTGGTATGGAAATCACAGACGAAGACCTGGATTCGCCATTATTTAAATAAGCAGGAAGCATATGGCTCATAACTTTAATCCTCTACCGGCAGCTGGCGACATCCTCTGGTGTAAATTCCCGCATGATGAGGACTTAGGCAATCCGGGGCCGTACCCACGCCCTGGGCTTGTTCTGAACGTGTTTACCGACCTTCATGCGGTGCTTATCACCTATGGGACGTCTCAGATCGGTAAAATTTATGATGGTGAGTTTGTCATTGATGATCAACTGGATACGGCCGGGCTTGGCGTTCCGACTAAGTTTGACCTGAACAGGTTGCAAAAACTGCCTTTTAACGATGTATGGTTTCATTCATCATCCGGCGTCACGGTCACGATCCCGTTACCAAAAATGGGTATCATCCCGCCGACGTTTATGCCCGTCATGCGCGCAGCCTGGATGAAACGCCCTGCTAAAAAATAGCTGCTAACCTGGATTAGCGAATAGCCTGCCACAACTCGCCACGTCTTACGTTACGGTAGCGCGACGGCGGGATTTGATAACGCTTTGAAAAGACCCGGGTAAACGACTGCTGAGAGTCAAAACCGTATTTGCAGGAGATGGTAATGATGCTCTCTTCGGTCTCGATTAAATCCTTTGCCGCCTGGCTGAGCTTTTTCTCGCGAATATATTGCGCCAGGCTAATATGCATTACCTGGGAAAAAATCCGCTGAAGATGCCATTTGGAGTAGCCCGCCCGGGCGGCGACCTCTTCAATTCTCAACGGCTTATGCAGGTTATGCTCTATCCAGCTGGCAATATCCTCAATGATATTTTCTGTTTTTACCATAAATTAACGCTCCGGTTAAATTGCCAGCGGATAAGGGTATTAATTGCGCACATGGTCTAGCGGTATATTTCCGCAACGCCATGCATCCGGTTGTCACCGGAGGTTGATATGATTTTATAGGAGGTCGCGCCTTTCTCACTGGCCTCGTGAGATAACGCCTCTGACAGATCGTCCAGAGAGTAAGCGTTGCTGGCGGAGACGACGCCTATTTTCTCTTTACCCGTTGAATCGACAACCGGTTCAGCGGCAATAGCTGCGTTATATGAACCAAACCCCATCAGCAATGCTGCGAGCATTAATTTTTTCATAGCGATAACCTCGTTAAAAATAAATGTTCATCGATAATGAGATGCTGCCCTCAGGTATGAATATAGGCGGTGCGCCTGTCGGAAAACTGACGGTTATCTGACATCCCTGTCAGAATAGCGAGGCTTTACTTAACTTTATTTAACTATGACAATTTGACAGAGAGTATCTCTCGATAATTAGAGTCGAGATCTGCTTGAGCTAATTAGTTCAGCTCATTAATTCTGTGCCTGCTCCAGCGCTTTTTCCGCCCTATTGGCGGCATCGGCATCGCCGTTGCTACGCAGCCCCAGGGCAAGCTGGCGTAGCTGGCCGGCGCTCAGCCCCACCCGCAGGCTGGCTTTGACGTGAGCCAGCAGCTGAGACTCCACGCCCGGCATCGCGGCTAACGCGCCGACGGTAGCCAGCTCGCGGCTCTGCCAGTCCAGGTTGTCGCGGGCAAAGATATCGCCGAAGAGGTGGGTTTGCAGGAACTGGTTGATGACCGGAGCGAAATCAAACAGCGGTCCCTGCACCGGTGCGCCGGATATAGTGGTCTGGTTGGCCGTGCCTACGCGCCGAAGCTCATCGCCAACGGGAACGGGAGCGGAAGGCTCTTTACCCTGCGCGTCGTTGATGCCGCGCGCTTTACGTGCCTCGACCACCTTCATCAGCTCACCCAGCGCATTGAGGCTGCGGGGAAAGCCGGTGTAGGCATAGAGCTGAACGAGGATCTCTTTGGTCTCGTTTACCGTCAGGCCCGCATCCAGCCCCTGGTTAAGGGCGGCGTTGAGCTTCTCCATATTGCCGACCGCCATAGACGCCGCAATCAACGGAATAGCCTGCTGGCGTGCGGTGAGCGTTTCGGCGGTAGTGTGTTGTTCCTGCATTTCTGATGCTCCTGAAGTTACGGGGGCGGCAGCCAAAGCCTGATTCGCGCTGAACATCAGCAAGGCCGCTACCGCTAGGGTTTTAACGTGCGTGGTATTGTTCATCCGTCACCTTCTCCATCCAGTCAGCCGCTTTACCCTCTACCATCCCGGTTAACGCAAGATGCGTCATAGCGCTATCCGGCGCAGCACCGTGCCAGTGTTTAATCCCCGGCGGACACAGTACGACATCACCGGTTTTTATCACCCGCACCGGCTGCCCCTCCTGCTGCGTCAGCCCCGTACCGGAAGTGACAACCAGCCGCTGCCCCGCCGGATGGGTATGCCAGGCTGAGCGGGCGCCAGGTTCGAAGGTGACATACGCCCCCGATACGCCGATATCCTTATCCGCTGCAAACAGCGGTTCAACGCGAACCTGACCGGTGAAGTTCTCCGCTGGGCCAGGAACCGCTTTTTGGCTGCCAGCGGGTGCGATATGAACCAGAGTGTCCTGCTGCTGGGCAACAGACGAGAAGGCGATAAGAGGCAGTAACAGTCCGAGACAGCTGAATTTTTTCATCATGCAGTGCATCCTTTTGGGTTAAAAGTCACTCTGATTCTGGCAAAGGGTCGATGTCGTCAGGCTGACGAGCGCCTGACAATCTTGTCAGTTAATGCCTCTATCGCTCTCTCCGGCGTGGCCTCTGTGGACGGGTCCTTTTCCTGATAAGGATCATCGGCAGCGACTGCAAACGTCAGTCCAAAGGTGTTAACTCCCCCTTCACTGCGCGCAAAAGCTTCTCCCCGGTGCATGATGGCCACCGCGCGGACGATCGCCAGGCCCAGCCCGTGGTGGGTATCGCTTTTGGCGCGGGAAGAGTCCACCCGGTAGAAGCGTTCGAACAGACGCTCTAAATGCTCCGGCGCAATAGGGTCGCCAGGGTTAGATACCGCCACGCAGGCCTGATTTTCTCTTTCGCTTAACCTGACGATCACCGTGCTCTGGGGCGGAGAGTGTCTTGCGCCGTTCTCCAGAAGATTTGCCAGCGAACGATGGAACAGCCGCCGGTCAATATGCGCAACCACATCGCCTTCAACCTGCAGTGAGAGCTGCTTTTCAGCGAAAGAGGGTTCGACGTACTCGGCCGTTTTTAGCGTCTCCTCACGCAGGGAGACCTGAGTCAGCTGGGAGGCGTGCTCGCCTGCATGGGCATGAGAAAGGAACAGCATATCGTTAACGATGGAGGTCATCCGCTCCAGCTCCTCCAGATTTGAGCCGAGCAGCTCTTCAAGCTCCTCCAGCGAACGCCTGCGGGATAGTCCCAACTGGGTCTGGCCGATCAGATTGGTGAGCGGCGTGCGCAGCTCATGGGCTACGTCGGCGTTAAAGCTCTCAAGCTGCCGCCAGGCTACTTCCTGGCGCTCCAGCACGCCGTTGAAGGATGACGCCAGCTGCCGTAGCTCCTCCGGCAGCGCCTCTGCATCCAGCCGCTGGCCGTGATCGCCCGGTGCCAGGTGCTGAGCCTGATCGCTGAGCGCGCCCACCGGACGCAGCCCCACCCTTGCCACAGCGAAGCCCAGCAGCGCCACGATCGGTACCCCCAGGACGATGATAATAATCAGCGTACGGGTGAAGGCCTCCAGCGTGCCCATATAGGGGGTCGAGTCGATAGCCACCACATAGCGCAGATCGGGCCGCTCGCCTCTGGCGGGGATCGTTTTCACCAGCACGAACAGCGAGCAGGCGTCTCCGGTGGCTCCCGGTACCTGATTGACGCCCTCTTTCAGCGAGGGCCAGCTCACGCCCACCGGTGGTGCGCCGCCCAGGCTAAAACGCGCATCGTTGCTGACGATCCAGTAGCGAACCCGCTCACCCTCCGAGCTGGCCAAGTCGGTAAACTTATTCGCCAGTACCGGCCAGCTCTCCGCTGACGTGCGCGACGCAATCCAGGGCCGCATCAGGGATTCGCGAAAAAGTAGCTCGTTGTGCATCTGCTTTTGCAGAGACTCATGCAGAGAGCTTCTCAGCACAATGCCAAATACCGCTACGATGAGTAAGGCACTTATGGCGAACATTAGCGCCAGATGGCTGGAGATAGCGCGTTTAAACATACTTTTCGCCCTCGCTTAAGGAGGAAATCAGGAGCGGATTTCAAGGACATAGCCCATCCCGCGCACGGTATGCAGCAGTTTGACCTCGAATGGCATATCGATCTTGGCGCGCAGGCGCTTAATCGCGACCTCGACAACGTTGGCATCGCTGTCGAAATTCATATCCCACACCTGCTCGGCAATCATCATTTTTGACAGGATCTCCCCCTGGTGACGGGCCAGCAGGCTGAGCAGGGAGAACTCTTTTGCGGTCAGCTCCAGCCGGACCCCGGCGCGGAATACCCGACGGGCCAGCAGATCGAGGTGCAGGTCGTGAATGTGGATCTGGGTGATATCTGCGCCCTCCGTTGAACGGCGGCGCACCAGTGCCTGGATGCGGGCCACCAGCTCAATCAGCGAAAAAGGTTTGGGGAGATAGTCATCCGCGCCAAGGCGCAGCCCTTTCACGCGTTCATCAACCGAGCCGCGCGCCGAGAGCATCAGCACCGGCGTCTGCTTACTGGCCCGCAGCCCCTCCAGCACCCGGTAGCCGTCCATTCCCGGCAGCATGACGTCAAGAATGATGGCATCATAGTCGTACTCCAGGGCGTAGTGCAGGCCCTCGGCACCGTTGGCGGAGACATCGACGGTAAAGCCTGACTCTCCCAGCGCGCGGCTGAGGTAGGTCGATGTCTTCTCTTCATCTTCAACCAGCAACAGTCGCATACGCAGCACCCTTTTTCGCTATGCCGCTGCGCGGCATGATGAGCCATCTTATGTCAGCGCGACCAACGGCTGGCTGACAGCCTCCTGACATTTCTGTCAGAAATGTTAGCGGATCCCACCCGTTTGAAAATGGCGCAAAGAAGCATGACCTTATGAATAGCGTTCATGAGTTACTCAGGATGTTCTTACCATCTACTTACAAAGTGTGATGCCGATCACACACTAAACCTCTTTCAGCACGACTTGCCATCTAAATTGAGTTAGATCACTAAAAATAGTGAAACGTCGGTTCATCATTGCTTAAAAATGTGAGCTAGATAACACATACCAGCCCGAACTTGGGCAATAACCGTTTCCGACGTTCTGCGTAGCGCCGTTTTTCCTCTCTATCTCTATTCAATTCTTTGTCCGCTGCGTTGCAGCGGTCGGCCAGTCTATTGCTTTAAAAAGGGGTATGTATGCGCAAAACAGGTCACATGCGCTGGTTTATGGTTTCGCTGGTGACGCTCGGGACCGTTCTCTGCTATCTAACCAGAAACACCATCTCGGCGGCGGCACCGACGCTACAAACCGATCTGCACATCACCACGCAGCAGTACTCCTGGATTATTGCTACCTTTTCGGCCTGCTACACCATTGCGCAGCCGATCGCGGGGTATATCCTCGACTCCCTCGGCACCAAAATGGGCTATACCATCTTCGGCCTGCTGTGGGGCGTGTTCTGTATTGGCGCGTCGTTCTCTACCAGCTGGACAGGCCTGGCGTTTTTCCGCGGCCTCGGCGGCTTTGCCGAAAGCGCAATGATCCCCGCCGGGCTGAAAGCGGTAACCGAGTGGTTCCCGGACCGGGAGCGTTCTGTAGCGGTGGGCTACTTTAACGTTGGCTCCTCTATTGGCGCGGTGATTGCCCCCCCGCTGGTAGCCTGGGCGATCTTTATGCGCGACTGGCGGCTGGCCTTTATTATTGTCGGCGTCTCCAGCGTACTATGGGCCGCAGGCTGGTTCTTCACCTACAACCGTCCGGCAAAGGCGAAATCCCTCTCCAAAGAGGAGTATCTCTACATTACCGGCGGACAGCCGGAGAAAGAGCACGTGGAGAAGGTGCGCATTGGGCGGCTGCTGAAGCAGCGTAAGTTCTGGGGCATCGCGCTGCCGCGCTTTCTGGCCGAACCGGCATGGGGTACTTTCAACGCCTGGATCCCGCTGTTTATGGTGCATACCTACGGCTTTAGCCTGAAGGATATCGCCATGTTTGCCTGGATCCCGATGCTATTTGCCGACGTGGGTTGCATTGTCGGTGGCTACCTACCGGGGATGTTCCAGAAACTGTTCGGCGTTAACATCATTGTTTCCCGTAAGCTGGTAGTCACTATGGGCGCGGCACTGATGATCTTGCCCGGCATGGTGGGGCTGTTCGGCAGCCCAATGGTGGCGATTGGCCTGCTGTGCGTCGGCGGGTTTGCCCACCAGTCGCTCTCCGGGGCGCTGATCACCCTCTCTTCCGATATGTTTGACTCCGGCGAAGTGGCAACCGCCAACGGCTTTACCGGCATGGCAGCGTGGACGGCGAGCACCTTGTTTGCACTGGTCGTGGGCGCGCTGGCCGATACCGTCGGCTTTAGCCCGCTATTTGCCGTGCTCTCTGGCTTCGACGTGGTCGGTGCCATCCTGCTGTGGATGTTGCTTAAGACACCCGCTCAAACCCTGATCGCGCAAGAAACCTACTGAGTAAAAAAGCGCCATCGGTAACCGCTGTTGGCGCTCATTAAAAACCATTTAATTCGTATAGAATTTCATTCGTTGCTATAAGTATCACTTGTTCGTTAACTACATCGACAAAGGATGACAAGATGGCTCGAATGAACGTTGCTATTGCTGATAAGACACAGTGGCAGGGTATCGATTCAGATGTTTTGCATATCATACTGGAAGGGACCTATCGCTCATTTGTAGACATGATGGGTTATGAGCTTGATAAAGATATTATCGTTACGAACGATTTAGACAGTAAGACGCCCATGATTTTCTTTCCGCTGAATACGCGGGAGGAGCGGGAGAGTTACCATATTACCCTGAAGATCGAGGACACTCGCGATTGGGGAGAGATCGTTTATCAGCTATCCCATGAGATCTGCCACGCATATTGTAACTTTTACAAGGCGAAGGCCACCAAACATAAGTGGTTTGAAGAGGCCATTTGTGAGGCTGGCGCGTTCAGTAACTTAAATAATATTTACCAGAACTGGAGCGGTTTACCCTTTGTAAAACATCCAGCGCTGGAGACATTTCGTCAAGAAATACGTCACTGTCTTGAAAAATTGCTGGAGGGGGTGCCGCAGGGTATTACCACCGGGGATATTCTGGAATTTATTAACGTTAATCTGCCGGTATTTGAAATAAAAAGCATCACCAAAATCTGGGACCTCGATAGCCATATCAAACTACGAGCAGTGTCCTGCTATTTATGCGAACAGCTATTCTATATCGATAGCCGCTACTGGCAATCGGTGCTGCATTTTAATGAGTGGGATGCCTCTACTGATAAAAACTTTGTCAGCTTTATTAACAGCTGGGCGAAGCACGGCGGCAATGATGTGCGCCCCGTTGCTGCCTCGCTAGGTATCCTGCTGATATAAATCAGCTAATGTTTTCCATACATACCTGGCAGCATCTCTGCCTGGCGAACCCCCTCAACCGTGGCTACCTTTAAACCACTATAACGAAGGCGCATTCCTGCGGGAAAAGATGCCTTCACTCTGCTGCGGCGTGGTTTGCCGACGGCCACTGGCAAGGTTGAGGAAGCAAAATGAGCGAGCCCCTGTGTACCCTGTTTTACGACGGGAGGCCGGTTACTGGCCCGGCGAACGTCCCATTAATCGATTTTCTCACCACGGGCGGTCTGAAACTGCCCCATGTTTGCTACCACCCATCGCTTGAACCGATGCAAACCTGCGACGTCTGCTGGGTGGAATACAATGGCGAACTGGTGCGCGGCTGCACGCTTAAAAGCGCGGAGGGCATGGAGATAGCGAGCCGCACGCCGCTTGCCGAGGCGGCGCAGCATGAGGGGATGGACCGCCTGCTGGCGAAGCATGAGCTTTACTGTACCGTCTGCGAGCACAACACCGGCGACTGCACGCTGCACAACACCATGGCGGATATGCATATCCCCATTCAGCGCTATGAGTATCAGCGCAAGCCCTACGTTAAAGACCACTCCAACCCGTTCTACACCTACGACCCCGATCAATGCATTCTCTGCGGCCGCTGCGTGGAGGCGTGCCAGAACGTGGAGGTGAATGAAACGCTGAGCATCGACTACACCATGGCGCATCCACGCGTTCTGTGGGACGGTGGCGAAACCATCGCCGGATCCAGCTGCGTCAGCTGCGGCCACTGCGTCACCGTCTGCCCCTGCAATGCGCTGCTTGAGAAAACCATGCAGCCGGACGCCGGGCCGTTTACCAGCATGAAACAGTCGCTTAAGCGACCCATGATCGATCTGGTGAAGGCGGTCGAAAACACCACCGGCGCGGAAATCGTTACCGGTATTTCAGTGATGGACATGCACTGGCGTCAGCCGGAGATCAAACGCACCAAAACCGTCTGCACCTATTGCGGCGTGGGTTGCAGCTTTGAGATCTGGACGCGTGACCGCCACGTGCTGAAAGTGCAGCCGATGGCCGACGCGCCCGCCAACGGTATCTCTACCTGCGTGAAGGGAAAATTCGCCTGGGATTTTATTAACGATGAAGAACGCCTTACCACCCCGCTGATTCGTGAAAACGACCGCTTTCGCAAGGCGAGCTGGGATGAAGCGCTGGAACTGGTGGCGCGCCGCCTGCTGCAAATTCGCAACCAGCACGGTCCGCAAAGCATCGGTTTTATCGGCTCCAGCAAAGGCAGCAACGAAGAGGCCTACCTGACGCAGAAAATCGCCCGTCTGATTATCGGCACCAACAGCGTGGACAACTCCTCCCGCTACTGCCAGAACCCTGCGACCCAAGGGCTATTCCGCACCGTTGGCTACGGCGGCGATGCGGGTACGATAGAAGATCTGCAGAAGGCGGATCTGGTTGTCATCGTTGGCAGCAATACCGCGGAAAACCACCCGGTGATCGCCTCAAAGATCAAAGCGGCGAAAAAGCATCACGGACAGAAGCTGCTGGTCGTCGATCCTCGCCGTCATGAGATGGCCGAGCGCGCCGATCTCCACCTGCGCGCGCGCCCCGGCACTGACATGGTATGGGCCTCGGCGATGGCCCGCTATATGTTCGATAACGGCTATGCCGACGAGGCGTTTCTGGCCGAGCGCGTTAACCAGGTGGAGGAGTATCGCCAGTCGCTGGCACCCTTCACGCTGGAGTTCGCGGCAGAAACTACGGGGCTTTCCGTTGAGGAACTCACCGCCGCTGCTGAGCTTATCGGCAAGGCAAGCGCGGTTTGCATCGTCTGGGCGATGGGTATCACCCAGCATAGCCACGGCGCCGACGCCAGCACCGCGCTCTCTAACCTGCTGCTGGTAACCGGCAACTATGGCCGTCCCGGCACCGGTGGCTACCCGATGCGCGGCCACAACAACGTGCAGGGGGCAAGCGACTTCGGCTGCCTGAAAGATTACTACCCCGGCTACGAGTCGGTGAGCGATGAAAGCGTGCGCGAAAAGTGGGCGCATGCCTGGGGCGTTGAGCCGGAGCGGCTGTCGCTGGAGGCAGGCTCGGATAACTTCGAGATGGTCGAGCACGCGCGTACAAAACAAATTCGCGCCATGTATGTGATTGGTGAAGAGACCGCTTTTGCCGACGCCGATACCACTAACGTTCACGAGGGCTTTACCAACCTCGATTTTCTGGTGGTGCAGGATCTCTTCTTTAGCCGCACGGCGCAGTTCGCCGACGTGGTGCTGCCGGGCTGCCCAAGCGTGGAAAAAGAGGGTACCTACGTCAATACCGAGCGGCGCATCCAGCGCTTTTACGAGGCGCTGGATCCCCTTGGCGACAGCCGACCGGACTGGCGCATTCTCACCGAGCTTGCCGCCCGCATGGGACATGACTGGGGCTATACGCACCCGTCGCAGATTATGGCCGAAGCGGCGCGCATTGCGCCCCTGTTCGCGGGCGTTAGCTACGAGCGGCTCGAAGGCTTCAGCTCCCAGGTCTGGCCCGTCACGGCGGAGGGCAAAAGCACGCCGCTGCTCTACACCGACAGGTTCAAAACGTCCGACGGGCGCGCCATTCTCTACCCGCTTAAGTGGCAGCCGCCGCAGGAAGAACCCGATGAGCAGTACGATCTGACGCTCAACAACGGCCGCATGCTGGAGCATTTCCAGGCGACCAACCAGAGCGGACGCGGTGGGCGCACGATGTCGCTGTCACCGGACTGGTTTGTGGAAATTAGCCCGGCGCTTGCTGCCGAGCGCGGCCTCGCGGAGGGCGACTGGGTGAAACTCACCTCACGGCGCGGCTCGCTGGAGGTGCCCGTGGTCGTCACCGACCGCGTAGCAGGCGGCACGCTGTTCATCTCTATTCATCAGGGCAAGCCGGGCATTAATCTGCTGACCGGCGAACATCGCGACCCGGACGTCAACACACCGGCCTACAAAGAGATCGCTATCCGGCTGGAGAAGCTTTCACGCGAGCCGCACCCCTCTCCTCTGCCACGGCATAACTTCCGCTACGGCAACCGCACGCCGATCCCGCACGTGCAGGTTGAGGAGAAATGGCAGCGCGACGACTATCGCCTCCCGCCCGAACAGGCCCCGAATCCGGAGAAATTTTAATGGCTAAAGCGATTGATTATCAGGTGGAGCCGCCGAAAATCGGCCCCACCGCCGAGGAAGAACTTCAGCGTCTGTTGCAGACGCTGCATGAGCATGGCGTACTGCGCCTCGCTAACGATCTGGTGGCCAGTAATAACGACTGGCTGAAGGTGATTGTTGATGGCCTGAGCCGCAAAGGATCGCTGAATGTCATTCAGAATATCTCCGTGCTGCTGATGGCGCTCTCCACCATCCCGCCGGAGCAGACCTACAAGCTCGCCTTCGGCCTGCGTGATTTTGTGGCCGAACTGAGCCGCGAGGAAGAGCAGCCGCAAAGCGCGAACGGCAGCGCGCCGGGGGCACGCGGAGCCTGGAAAATGCTGCATGACGACGAGCTATGGCACTCTCTCACGCCGCTGCTAAACGGCCTAAAGGCTTTCTCCCGTCGCATGGAGGAAGAGGTGGATAAACCGATTTCGTCGTTCAGCGGTAAACCGAGCGACGCCTGAGGCTCAACGGAGGAAGCATGATAAGCCAGGAGACGGCTTTGTGGCTGGCGCGCAGCCAGTTCGCCTTTACCATCGGCTTTCACATTGTGCTGGCGGCCTTCACTATCGGCCTCGCCCAGTGGCTGATGCTGCTGGAGGGGCTGTGGCTATGGCGTAAACAGCTCGTTTATCTCGATCTCTATAAATACTGGAGCAAGGTATTCGCGCTGAACGTTGGGGTGGGCGTGGTGACCGGCGTGCTGATGGAGTTTCAGTTCGGCACCAACTGGGGCACGCTCGCTAACCGTGCCGGTGCAGTGATGGGGCCGATGATGTACATGGAGGTGCTGGTCGCCTTTTTCCTTGAGGCCGGGTTTATGGGGGTGGTGCTTTTCGGCATGGGCAAGGTGCGCCCCTGGGTGCACTTTTTCGCTACCTGCGTGGTGGCCGCCGGGTCAATTTTCAGTGCCTTCTGGATCCTCTCCGCTAACTCCTGGATGCAGACGCCAGCGGGTTTTATCACCGGTGCGGATGGCCGTTTTCATCCCGTCGATTGGTGGGCTGTTATCTTTAACCCCTCTTTCCCCTGGCGTTTTGTCCACATGACGCTGGCGGCGATGCTCGCCACCGCCTGCCTTATCGCCGCCGCAGGGGCGTGGCACCTGCGAAAACGCCCCGATAACCGCGGCGCACGGCTGATGTTCTCCTGGGGCCTGTGGCTGCTGCTGTTCGTCACCCCGATTCAGGTTGTGATAGGCGACCTGCATGGTGAAAACACACGCGATCACCAGCCGGTAAAGCTGGCGGCGATGGAAGGCAGTTGGGATCCGCCGCCGCCCGGCGAAGGCGAGCCGCTGCGGCTTTTCGCCATTCCGGATATGCAGGCGCAGCGTAATCACTTTGAACTGGCCATTCCGAATATCGGCTCGCTCTATCTACGCCATAACCTTACCGGCACCATTCACAGCCTGAATCAGTATCCGCGCGATGAGCTTCCCTGGGTGCCTGGGGTGTTTTTCGCGTTTCGGGCAATGGTAGGGCTTGGGCTGCTGATGCTCTTTTTCGGCGCAGCCGGGCTGGTCACACGCCTGCGCGGCAGGCTATGGACCTCGCGCTGGCTGCAACGCGGCATGGTATGGATGGCACCCGCGGGCTTTTTCGCCATGCTCGCCGGGTGGTTTGTGACCGAGACCGGACGCCAGCCCTGGACGGTTTACGGCGTGCTGCGCACCGCACACAGCGCCTCGCCCGTCGCCCCCTCGCTGGTGCTGACCTCCTTTTTTGCCATCCTGGTGGTGTATCTGCTTATCTTCGCCATCGGGCTGTGGTTTTTGCTGCGCCTGCTTGGCAGGCCGCCATCCCATGATGAAAGAGAGCCAAATGCGGAAGTGGCGGAGCAGACCGGGCGTGGCATAACGCCGCAGAGCATACGGGGGCGCTACGATGCTTGAGGCTATCCTTTCTATGCCATCGTTAACGCTGCTGAGCGCCATCGCCCTGGCCTTCGGCGTGCTGATCTACGTGGTGCTGGACGGTACCGATCTCGGTGTCGGCCTGCTCGCGCCATTTCAGCCGCCACAGGCGCGCCAGCAGATGAACATCTCTATTCTGCCGGTGTGGGATGGGAACGAAACCTGGCTGGTGCTGACCGCAGGAGCGATGCTGGCACTTTTTCCGCTCGCCTTTAGCATCCTTTACAGCGCGCTCTATCTGCCGGTCTATATCATGCTGCTGGCGCTAATCGTGCGCGGCATGGCCATAGAGTTTCGCCACCAGCGTCCAGCGCTGTTCGACCCGCTGTTTATCGGCGGATCATGGGTTGCGTCGCTAAGCCAGGGCGCAACGATGGGCGCATGGATTGAGGGAATAGCGCATAACGGCGGGCACTTCACCGGTGGCCCGCTGGCATGGCTTTCGCCGTTTTCGCTCTATTGTGCCGTTTCGCTCACCGTGGGGTATGCGCTGCTCGGTGCCTGCTGGCTGGTGTGGCGCTGTGAAGGGAAGCTGGCCGCCTGGGGCAGGCGTCAGGCGATACGGCTTGCGCTGCTTACCGCCGCGCTGCTGGCCGGGCTGGTTATCTGGACGATGCAGCTGCAGGAGAGTTATCGCCTGCATTTGCTGACCTGGCACTACAGCGGGCCGCTCGCGCTCATCGCGCTGCTGGCGCTGGTGGGGCTTCTCGCCACCCTGCGCCGCAAAGGTGAATTTTTGCCGCTGGCCATGGCGCTCGTGCTCTTTTGCGCCGCGTTTGGTGCCATGCTGCTGGCGGTATTTCCGTTCATTCTGCCGCCCGGCCTGTTGCTGACCCAGGCCGCCGCGCCGCCCGCCACGCAAAAGCTGATGCTTATTGCTTTCGGCGCATTTGTGCCGATTACGCTTCTCTACAACAGCTGGGGCTTCTGGATCTTTCGCGGCAAAATTCACGCCGCACGGGATGCGGATCGTCCCTGACGCAGC
Organism: Pseudescherichia sp.; assembly: GCF_031987975.1. Lineage (GTDB taxonomy): Bacteria > Pseudomonadota > Gammaproteobacteria > Enterobacterales > Enterobacteriaceae > Pseudescherichia. Next base: position 324,991 of record NZ_DALZYX010000004.1, read on the forward strand.
GCCTGGGGCGGCACGCCATAGCCACGGACGAAAACTTCGCGCATATGGCGGCGGTCGCGAAAGCCGGATTCGCGGGCGATGGCATCGAGAGTTAAACGGCTCTGCTCAATCATCAGCCGGGCCGCCTCAAGGCGCAGTCCCTCAATGGCCTTAGCCGGCGATTTGCCGGTCTCGGCACGAAACAGTCGTGTGAGCTGACGGGCGCTGATGTGCACGGCATCCGCTAAGTCATCTACCGTCAGCGGCTTGCGCAGGTTTTTACGCGCATACTCCAGCGCGCTTTGCAGCCTGTCGGAGCGGGGTGCCAGGGCCAGCATCTCCGAATGCTGGGTCTGGCCGCCGGAGCGGCGCTGGTTCATCACCAGACGGTGCGCCACGCTGCGAGCCACATCTGCCCCCAGATCCTTCTCCACCATTCCCAGCGCCATATCCAGACCGGCGGTGAGACCCGCCGAAGTCCAGATCGCCTCATCAATAATAAAGATGCGATCATCCTCAAGCTGAATGGCCGGATGCAGGCGTTTCATACTGGGCGCGTGCGCCCAATGGGTAGTGGCGCGTCGGTTCTCCAGCAGCCCCGCCTGGGCCAGCACAAACGCACCGGTACAGATCCCTGCCAGCCGCCTTGCCTGTCGGGCCGAAGTTTGTAGAAAGGTAATAATTCCCGGCGTGGCGGGCTGCTCGGTGGGCATCAACACGCCCGCCAACAGCCAGGTATCCATCTGTAGATCGGCAGATAATGGCGCACTATCGATACCAATCCCCGACGATGAGCGCACCGCTCCGCCGTGCTCTGAGTAGACCGCCGTCTGGTAAAAATTCTCGCCCGCTACAATATTGGCAAACTCAAAAACGGTCAGCGTTGAGAGGGCTAGCATCTGAAAATTATCGGAAATAATTAAACCAATCCTGTGCATCAGATCACCTTACCGAAAATGAGAAGTCAGACGTTCACCGCCTGGCGGGGCTGCATGCGAAAATGCTCCGAGAGCCAGAGGCTTACTAGCGCCAGCAGCAGAAAGAGTATCGCACTGACCATTACGCCATAAAAGCCATAAAGCGGATAGATCCATGAGGCGACGGCGGAGCCAAAGCCAATCCCGCAGAACATAAAGGCGCTGGTCAGCGCCAGAGCGATGCCCCGCGTCTGCGGATCGGCCATTTCCACGATCCTGCGCTGCTGTGAAGGCCACAGCAGATCGGTGGCAAACGCCCAGAACACCAGCGCAATATAGAGCAGCGCAAGCTTGCCCGGCAGCAGGGTGATGACCACCATATCCGCTACCAATAGCGCTATCCCAGCGGTCAGCAGGCGCTCGGCGCTGTAGATCCTGGCGGCCCGCGCGACAAACAGGTTGCCGAGAATGCCGGCCACGCCAATTACCGCCAGCGCAACCGACACGCTGCTGCTGTCGCCATGCCAGGTATCACGCACAATCGGTGAGATGAAAGCGTACATGTCGTAGACGCCGGAGGTGATAAAGAACACGACCAGAAATGCCGTCAACGATGTCCGCTCCGTCAGCACCTGCTCCACCTGACGCAGGCGGATATCTGCCCCAGCGACGCTGTTTGGTACGCTCAGCATAATATTGATGACCGACAGCACGCTCATCGCCCCAACGAGGGTAAACAGCATTCGCGCCCCTACCAGATTTGCGACCCAGGCCGCCAGCGGAATGCCGACCATGCTGGCCATCGACACGCCCAGCAGGATCATGGCGATGGCGCTGCCGCGCTCCTTTTGTTTCACCAGCTCCGATCCCAGCGCTACCAGTACCGGCCCGATCAGCGATGCACCAAGCCCCATTACGATCCGCGCGAACACCAGCACGCTGTAGTCTGGTGCCAGGGCAAACAGAAACGCCCCCAGCCCAAAGACGCTCATTCCGGCAACCACCTGCTGACGACGCCTGACGTGGCCAAAAAAGACCTGCGCCAGCGGAGCGCCTATGGCAAAGGTCAGACCGAAAATGGCCAGCAGCCGAGCGCTCTGAGCATCGGTCAGCCCCCAGGCATAGGAAATTGGCTCCAGGCTCCCTGCGACGGAGAGCGCTCCGGTCGCCTGGACAAAATAGGCCAGGCTTAAGGCCCACAGCGCCCGGCGCTGGGGAGCGGTAATCTCATTTTTCATCGCCACGATCTCTTAAAGCCGGAGCGGCTTACCCGCTCCGGCCAGCGGTTACGCTACGGGAATAGGGTTCTCAACCATTGCCTGGTTGAACTGATTCACGACGGCATGCTCATCCGCGCCCGGATTGGCGCGGGCGGGCAGCACGCGGTCAACGATAGCTTCGATATTATCGCTACTCAGTTTCTCGAAGGTCTCGCTGATAAAGGCGTCCAGCGGCATGGCTCGCTCGTCACCGCTGCGGTAGACCAGATCGGTATCGACCCATGGAGGGGAGATCTCAATCACCTTCACGCTGGTGTCACGCAGCAGAAAGCGCTGCGAAAGAGTGTAAGAGTGGATCGCCGCCTTGGTGGCGGAGTAGAGCGCGTTACTCGCTAGCGGGATAAAGGCCAGGATCGAGCTGTTGTTGATCAGCACCGCATCCGGCTGTTTTTTCAGATGCTCGATAAACGCCGAGGTGACGCGTACCGGTCCCAGCAGGTTGGTATTGAGCAGAGAGACGGCCATCGCGTCATCCTGCACGCCCGCAGCGTTATCAAAGGGCATGATGCCAGCGTTGTTGATGACCACGTTCAGCGCCGGGTAGCGTGACAGCACGCTCTCGGCCGCCGCCTGGACGCTTGCCGCATCGGTAACGTCAAGCACTACCGAGTCCATTCCCGGATTAGCGGCAGTGACGCTATCCAGCAGCGTTTTGCGGCGGCCGGAAATGATCACCTTATTGCCCAGCTTGTGGAACTGCTCAGCCATCGCCCGGCCAATGCCAGAGGTGCCGCCGGTAATGAAAATGGTGTTGTCGGTCAGTTTCATAATCTCTCTCCAGTCAGTTTCTTAACGTTGTTATATGCAGGTGATTAATGGGTTGTGCTGGTGCGGTAGCGATCGGCCGGTACGCTGGACGAAAGGTGTTTCATCATGGCCTGACGGGCGGCTTCCCACGTCTGCCACTCCTCCTGCGCATGCAGTGAAGGAATAGTAATCAGCTCGCCCTGGCTGAAGCCGACCAGTGCGGCATCCACCATGTCCTGCGGACTCATCACAATGGATTTATCAAGCTGGTCGAGCGGCAATCCACCGTTGTCCCAGAACGGCGTGGCGGTTGCGCCTGGCAGGACGGCCTGTACCTGAATACCCTTTTCTGCCAGCTCATGATGCAGCGACTGGCTGAAGGCCAACACGTAAGCTTTTGTCGCGCCGTAAACACCGTTAAGCAACTCCGGGGCGATGCTGACAATAGAAGCGATATTGATAATTGCCCCCTGCCCGCGAGCTACCATGCCCGGCACAACGGCGTAGGTCAGACGGGTCAGCGCGGTCACGTTGAGATCGATCATCGACTCCATGCGGTCAATGTCGCTGTCGAGCAGGGAGGTATGGGTGCCGACGCCTGCGTTATTGACCAGCAGCGTGATGCTGGCGTCCTGGCGAAGCTTCTCTTCCAGTGCCCGCAGTGATTCAGGCTGATTCAGGTCGGCGGAGATCACTTCTACGTTACGGGAGGTATCGGCGGTAATGTGGCTCGCCATCTGGTTCAGGCGGTTATGGTTGCGGGCAACGATTATCAGGTCATAACCCATTCTTGCCAGCCGGCTGGCGTAGATAGCGCCGATACCGGTAGAGGCGCCAGTAATCACTGCCGTGCCTCTGTCCGCACGAAATGCTGTATTCATGATGTTCACCTTGTGTTGTGTTATCGGGTTGGTGAACTCATCTTATGCGCTTTCGTGATGTCTTAAATGACGCAGAGGGTAGTGATTCAGGACATCATAATCAATACGCGACGTCCGGCAGCAGGTTGGTAATTGCCGTTAGGTGTTCCCGCAGGGCGCTGTGCAGCTGGCGAATAGCCGGAGAAAACTGCTTGCGATGTGGACAGATGAGGTTGAGCGGTGCGGCTTCCCCTGGATGCGCGGGCAGCAGCATCTCTAGCCGTCCGGCCTGCACATCGGCGCTGATGTCGATCCACGACTTATAGACGATACCCATGCCCTCTACGGCCCAGCGCCGCGCCACGTCGGCGTCGTCACAGAGCAGGCGGCTCTTGACCGTCAGCTGTCGGCGGGTACCGTTTTCAGGGAAGCTCCACTTGTCATAGACGTGGCTGTTCATGGTAAACAGCAGGCAGTGGTGCTGCGTCACCTCATCAAGGCTGGCAGGCCGTCCATGCTTTTCAAGGTAGGATGGAGAGGCCGCCAGCACGCGGCGGTTATTCTCTGCCAGCGGCAGCGCCACGTAGCTGCTGTTATCCAGCACACCGTAGCGAATGGCGACGTCCACCGGATCGCGAAAGACATCGCTCACCTGATCGGAGAGCGAGAGCCGCAGCGTGATTTTCGGGTGCTGTTCGCAGAAGCGGGTAATCAGCGGCAGCAGGACGTTGCGCCCGATATCTGACGGCATCGCTACCTTCAGCTCGCCCTGTAACTCGTTATCGCTATGCAGGCTCTCCTCGCCGGCCTGCACTACGGCCAGCAGCTCCTGAGCAAACGGCAGATACTTCTCCCCCTCTGCCGTCAGCCGCAGGCTGCGGGTAGAGCGCGCGAAAAGGCGCTTATCGAGATCGCGCTCCAGTCGGTGAACGGCAGCGCTTACCTGGCCCGGCAGCAGATCGGCCTCCCGTGCGGCGTTAGAGAAGCTTCCCAGCGCCGCGGCGCGCACAAACAGCGTCACATCTTCAAGGCGAATCATGCTCTTGGTCTCTTTCGATACTGGCCCGGAGTCATACCATACAGGCGCTTAAAGGCCTGTGTAAACGAGGCCAGTGACAGAAAGCCGCAGCGTCCGGCCACCGCATCCACGGTTGCCTGCGTCTCCTCCATTAGCATCCGCGAGGCGAGGGTTAGGCGCAGCTGGGAGAGCCAAACCTGGGGCGTCTGGTGATAGCTGCGGGCAAAGTGGCGGGCAAAAGTGGCGCGGGATAAGAAGCAGCGCTCGGCCATGATCTCCATCGTCCACGAATGGGCCGGATCGGCCAGTACCGCCAGTAGCGCAGGGACCAGCCGTTTATCGCTCATCAGGCGCAGCAGCCCGGCAGGAGGTTCACGCAGGGAGAGCAGGATCCGCATCAGCAAGGCCAGCAGCGTCGCGGCCAGGCTTTTGACTATTGTGGCCCCGCCCGGCTGTGGCGTCAGGCTCTCCCGCACCAGCATCGTCAGCAGAAGCTCCAGCTCGGGGCAATCTTCCCGGTCGTGGGTTTGCAGATGGATCAGCGCCGCGTTGTCGGCGAAGAGCCAGCTGTAGCCCGGCCCGAAATGAAACTCGCCGCACAGCACCTCTACCGCAGGACCCGGCCCGCTGGTCTCTACTTCGGTTAGCGTCCCGTTATGACGTTTCGCTACGGGCGCGACCTGTCCCCACTCCACTAGCCCCTGAAGCAGATGCGGCGAGCCGTGGGGCAGCAGTAGGATATCCCCAGCGCGCACGTCAAGCGTTCTGCCCGCCATCACCAGCCGGGCTTCACCGCGCAGAATAACATGCCAGGGCACGGTGCCAGCGGCAAGCTGGGGATGGTCGGCCTCCCAGCGTCCGGAAAAGCGGCAGTGCAGGTTAACGGCGCACTCCGGGGCCAGCATAGCAAGTAGTTGGCTAAGGCTATCCATAACTTCTCCTGAGACGACAGGACAAAAAATCGAGACGATGAGCGGCAATGACCCCGCCGCGGGCCCCCTATTATGAGTCCATCGCCAATACGGCGGAACCCATAAACTGACAGGAGAAGATCATGAGCCGTTTAACTACTATCCAGCCCGATAACGCCACTGGCCAGACAGCTGAACTCTTCAGCGCCATTAAACGTGGGATGGGTAAAGTGCCTAACGCCTACCAGACCATTGGCAACGCGCCGGATATGCTCGCCCAGGCGTTGCAGCACAACGCCGCGCTGGCGAAAAGCAGCCTGAGCAAACGCGAACTGGAGGCAATTAACCTCGCCGTCAGCGAAGCCTCCGGCTGTGATTACTGCCTGGCTGCTCATACCCTGACCGGCAAGATGGCAGGCTACAGCGTTGAGCAGACCGAGCAGCTGCGTCGCGCCGACTATCCGGAAGATGCGCACATTGATGGCCTGGTGAAATTTGTGAAAGCGCTGGTGACGACGCGCGGTACGCTGCCGGAGGAGACCGTTAGCCGCTTCCGTGGCGCGGGCTTTAGCGATCGTCAGGTGGTAGAGACCATCAGCGCGGTCAGCGCCATTCTGTTCACCAATATGATTAACCGGGTCAACGACACCGTCGTGGATTTCCCGAAGGTGAACTAAACGAGCGGCCCGGCGGTGCGTTGCTGCCGGGCCTGCTCTGTCAACGTTGGCGCATATCCGGAATAATCAGATCCCCGCGCAGCACGCATGAACCCAGCACGTCCTGGGTTTTTTCGCTCAGCCAGCTGACGATGCGGGCTGCCATCGCGTCCATCGAGTATTCGATAGCCGGGATGGTTGGGATCCCCGGCAGGTGCACGGAACCAGCAAGGCTGAAGACCATGATGTCACCCGGCACCGATTTATTAAACGCCTGCAGCTGGGTAATCACCCGCTGCGCCTCCTGCTCGTCGGCCACCAGCAGGGCATTAAAGTTCAGCGTAGTCGCGTTGTTGAGCAGCACCTGGAGCGCAACCGACGCCGAGGTGGCGTCCATAAACACCAGGTTACGGTTAAAGGGCAGGAAGTTGTTTTCCAGCGCGTGCTTGTAGCCCAGCAGAACCCGCTCGGCAGAGCCGCTGATGTCGGGGTGGATGAGCGCTATCTGCCGTCGCCCCTGACTAATTAAATAGTTACAGGCCGTTTCCGCCGCGAAGGCATGATCGAACTGGATGCTGTTCGGCGTGTCGGCCTCTGCGCAGTCCACCAGAATCACATCGTCATAGCCAAGGTTACTCAGCGGGAAACGCGCCCCGATGATCAGGACGTCATCGCACAGGCCGCAGGTCAGCTCATCGAGGGCGCTAATCACCTCCGAGCGACTGTTGGCAAAGCGCAAAAGCAGGTGCTTCTGATGCTGGCTAAGGTGCTTCTCCAGCGCGTAAAGGTAGCCGGTGGTCTGGTTGATATTGTCCTGGGCGCAGATGACGCCAATGCAGCCTGTGGTTTGGCTAAGCAGAGACTGGGCGATGACGTTGGGCCGGTAGTTTAGCTCCTCGACGGCTTTCAGCACCGCCAGCCGACTGGCCTCTTTGACCCCGCGTGACCCGCTCAACACCCGTGAGACGGTCGCTTTAGACACCCCCGCCAGACGTGATACATCGTTGATTGTAGACATCTTTATCCCCTGTCAGGCCGCATGCGCAGCCCAAAAAACAACCAAAACATGGTGCATAATATCGCCAGCAGCAGTATAGCTGCATTCTATTTCCCATGGAAACCGATTTTCCGTTTAACTCTTATTGCTGGTAGTAAGCCATAAAAACATGTGATGTAAATCCAGGAAAATTATCATATAGCTTATGGATTTTGATGGGTATCACACTTCGAAGCCTAACAGATGGAAACCGGTTTCCATCTGTTATCCAATCATCATTGTAATAACTTTTAACATTTAGAGGATGGGGATGATGATCAGGATCATGCTGTGCTGCTCTGCGGGGATGTCCACTAGCCTGTTGGTCAGGAAAATGGTCGAAGCGGCAGATGAAAGAGGTTTACCGGTAGAGATCGATGCTTACGGCGTAGCGGAGTTTGATACCCAGTTTCCGCGTTATCAGGTGGTGCTGCTGGGACCGCAGGTGAAATACATGCTTAACACGCTGTCAGAAAAGGCTGCCGCCCACGGCATTCCCGTTCAGCCCATTAACCCAATGGACTACGGTATGCAGCGCGGCGATAAGGTGCTGGACTTTGCTCTGTCGCTCATCGAAGCGGCACACTAAAAGGGTGTTCCTATGAGTTCATTATATCAATCCATGGTTGCCGTTATCGAGCAGTCCATCACGCCGCTGGCGGGGCGTCTGGGGCAACAGAAGTATGTCATCGCCATCCGCGACGGCTTTACCGCCGCGCTGCCGTTTATGATCATCGGCTCCTTTATGCTGGTGTTTATCTTCCCGCCCTTCTCTGCCGATACCACTAACGGTTTCGCGCGCGGCTGGCTCGATTTCTCCCAGACCTACCGCGAGCAGCTGATGCTGCCGTTTAACCTGAGCATGGGCGTGATGACCTTTTTTATCTCGGTCGGGATCGGGGCCAGCCTCGGGCGGCAGTTTAATCTCGATCCGGTGATGTCCGGGCTGCTGGCGTTTATGGCCTTTCTGCTGGTGGCCGCACCCTATGCCGACGGTAAAATCTCCACCCAGTACCTGTCGGGCCAGGGGATTTTTACCGCGCTGATCACCGCCATCTACTCCACCCGCGTCTATGCGTGGCTGAAGCAGAACAACATCACTATCCGCCTGCCGAAAGAGGTGCCCACCGGCGTGGCGCGCTCCTTTGAGATCCTGATCCCGGTGGTGGTGATTATCGGTACGCTGCACCCGCTGAACCTGTTTATCGAGGCGCAAACCGGCATGATCCTGCCTCAAGCGATTATGCACCTGCTGGAGCCGCTGGTTTCGGCATCGGATTCCCTGCCAGCCATCCTGCTCTCCGTCCTGCTGTGCCAGATCTTCTGGTTTGCTGGCATTCACGGGTCGCTGATCGTTACCGGCATTATGAACCCCTTCTGGATGGCGAACCTCTCCGCTAACCAGGCCGCACTGGCGGCGGGCGCGGCGCTGCCTCACGTCTACCTGCAAGGCTTCTGGGATCACTACCTGCTGATTGGCGGCGTTGGCTCAACCCTGCCGCTGGCCTTCCTGCTGCTGCGCAGCCGCGCCACCCATCTGCGCACCATCGGCAAGATGGGCATCGTGCCGAGCTTCTTTAACATCAACGAGCCGATTCTGTTCGGCGCGCCGATTATCATGAACCCGATGCTGTTTATCCCCTTCGTCTTCGTGCCAATGATTAACGCCTGCCTCGCCTATGGCGCAACGAAACTGGGCTGGTTGGCACAGGTCGTTTCCCTGACGCCGTGGACAACGCCCGCCCCTATTGGCGCGTCCTGGGCCGCTAACTGGGCGCTGAGTCCGGTCATCATGTGCGGGATCTGCATGGTGCTGTCCGCCCTGATGTACCTGCCGTTCCTGCGGGCCTACGAGCGTTCGCTGATGAAAACCGAAGAGCAGAAAGCGCAGGACGTCACTCCGCTGGCCGGAACCGTTCGCCAGTAATTAACGGGAGAGAAGAGAGATGAAATACGTATTCCCAGAGCATTTCTGGTGGGGCAGCGCCAGTTCCGCGCTGCAAACCGAAGGCCAGAGCCAGCAGGGCGGCAAAAGCGCGACCACGTGGGACCACTGGTATGCCAGCCAGCCCTGGCGCTTTCACCAGCAGGTCGGTCCGCAGGACACATCGACGTTCTACCAGAACTGGCGGCAGGATATCGCCCTGCTCAAGCAGCTCAACCACAACAGCTTCCGTACCTCGCTGAGCTGGTCGCGGCTGATCCCGGACGGCGTGGGCGAGGTTAATCCTGAGGCGGTGGCGTTCTATAACAACGTTATTGATGAGCTGTTGGCCCAGGGGATCGCTCCATTTATCACCCTGTTCCACTTTGATATGCCGATGGCGATGCAGGAGAAAGGCGGCTGGGAAAACCGTGAGGTGGTGGAGGCGTTTAGCCGCTACGCGCGGATCTGTTTCGAGCTGTTTGGCGATCGGGTGCTGCACTGGTTTACCTTCAACGAGCCAATTGTGCCGGTGGAAGGCGGCTACCTGTATGACTTCCACTACCCCAACGTGGTGGATTTCAGGCGGGCGGCGACGGTGGCTTACCATACCGTGCTGGCACACGCCTCGGCAGTGCGCACCTACCGCGCCGGTCATTATCCTGGCGAGATCGGTATTGTACTTAATCTGACGCCGTCCTATCCGCGCTCAAACAACCCGGCGGATCTGACCGCCGCGCACCATGCCGATCTGCTGTTTAACCGCAGCTTCCTCGACCCGGTGCTGCTTGGCGAGTATCCGGCGGACCTGGTGGCGCTGCTGAAAGATTATGACCAGCTGCCGGCCTGTCTCCCGGAGGACAACGCCCTGATTGCCGATGGCAAAATCGATCTGCTGGGGATCAACTACTACCAGCCGCGACGCGTGAAGTGCCGTGATAGCGCAGTTAATCCAGCCTCGCCGTTTATGCCGGAGTGGCTGTTTGATTATTACGAAATGCCGGGCCGGAAAATGAACCCTTATCGCGGATGGGAAATATACGAGCCGGGTATTTACGACATTCTCACTAATTTACGCGTTAATTACGGCAACCCACGCTGCTTTATTTCAGAGAACGGTATGGGCGTCGAGAATGAGCAGCGTTTTGTTGAAAATGGAAAAATTAACGATCAATACCGGATTGAGTTTGTTTCCGGCCATTTGAAGTGGCTGCATAAGGGTATTCAGGAGGGCTGTCACTGTCTCGGTTATCATATGTGGACGTTTATTGATAACTGGTCATGGTGCAACGGCTATAAAAACCGCTACGGCTTTGTACAGCTCGATTTAGCCAGCCAGACGCGAACGATTAAACGTAGCGGAGAGTGGTTTGCTGCCACCGCCGCCAATAACGGATTCAATGAGGAGCAATAAGATGATTGAACTGGAAGAGGCCGTCATGGAAATTATCGTCAACGCAGGCCAGTCGCGCAGCCTCTGCTTTGAGGCGTTGCACGCCGCGCGCGAAGGCAACTTTGACGAGGCGAACAGCCTGCTGCGTGAGGCGGACGGCTACGCCCGCCAGGCGCACCATATGCAGACCAAACTTATTGAGCAGGACGCCGGGGAAGCCCGCCAGCCGATGACCTTAATTATGGTTCACGCCCAGGATCATTTAATGACCTCACTGCTGGCCCGTGAATTGTCTGAAGAGATTATTCGTCTCTATCAACGTTAATTTACTATGGAGAAATAGCCAGCCCAAATTTTAAGTAATCTGTACCTACGTCAGTACCTCACTATTAATGGTGATAGCGCAATTATTCCGCACCAGGCGGCGGGATAGTTATTGTCTAAAAATAATATATTAGATTGAGACAAAAAATGAAAATAGATAAAAAACTTCCAGTCGCGCTGGCGGTGATGGCTGCCCTTTGCTCTGGTTCAGTCAGCGCCCAGGAGTTTACTCAGGAACAGATCGACGCGATTGTGGCAAAAGCGGTAGATAAAGCCCTCGCGGAGCGGCAAAAGAAAATGGATGTGGCGGTAGATAAAAAAGCCGACGTGATCAACGAGCCGGAGTCAGCGGCCCAGTCGCCAGATATGGCGATCCCCTTTGGCGTCAAGTTTAGCGGCTATGCCCGCTACGGGGCGCAGTTCCAGGGCGGCGATCAGAAATTTGTTGGCGTTGACGGCTCCTATAACGGCTCCTCTGCCATTGGTCGTCTGGGCAACGAGGGCAACGGCGGTGAGTTCCAGCTCTCGAAAGCGTTCAAAGGCAACAACGGCGCCATCTGGGACATCAACGTAATGTTTGATCACTGGGGCGATGAGGTGAACCTGAAAAAAGCCTACGCCGGGGTGACTAACATTCTGGAGTCCAACCCCAACGCCTACCTGTGGGCGGGCCGTGACTTCCACCAGCGTCCGCAGCAGGGCATCAACGACTACTTCTGGATGAACCACGACGGTCAGGGCGCAGGGGTGAAAAACTTCGACATCGGCGGCGTACAGTTTGACGTCGCGGCGGTAGCTGCGGTGGAGTCCTGTAGCCCGGAAGTAATGAACGATGAAGGCAACCCGTCGCGTATCACCTGTACCGGCGGCTCCGGCACCGGTGATAAAGGCAACTACGCTATTACCTCCAAAGTGCACGGCATGAAGGTCGGCCCGCTGGATCTGGAGCTGTACGCCAACTACGGCTTTGACTCGAAGGCGGTAGACACCGACGAGCGTAAAAATGCCTGGCAGGGCGGCGTCGTGCTGAGCCACACCGGTGAGAAAGGGGTAAACAAGGTAATTGCCCGCTACTCGGACAACTCAGACAACAGCGTCTATAACAAAACCGACGACCTGACGGCGATCTACGCCAGCTTCGAGGGTAACTATAAGTTTACCCAGCAGGCGCAGATTGAGTACCTCCTCGCTTTCCACGACTACGATAATGATGCCAATAGCGTGGATAACCGACGCAACTACGGCGCGATCGTGCGTCCGATGTACTGGTGGAACGACGTGCACTCTACCTGGCTGGAAGCGGGCTATCAGCGGGTCGATTTTGACCAGGGTGGGGATAACCACGGCTGGAAGCTGACCCTGTCGCAGAACGTTTCGATTGCAATGGGACCGGAGTTCCGTCCGATGCTGCGCTTCTACGTCACCGGCGGCCAGGTGGATAACGACCGCACCGCACGGGTAAACGGTACGGAGGAGAGCAATCTCGACTCGTTCAACGTCGGCGCGATGTGGGAAGCGTGGTTCTGACGGATAACGCCCGGCGGCGCAGCGCCTGCCGGGCAAAAAGCGATTACCCTTTTACGCGTACTTTCGCAGCCACCAGCAGCGCCGTCAGCAGCATCAGGCTGCCGGAGAGCACCAGCGGCGAGAGCAGGCCGAGGTTATCGAGCGCGTAGCCGCCGACTGCCGCACCGCAGGTATTGGCAAGCTGGATCACCGCAACCTGGATCGATCCAGCTTTTTCCGCCTGATCCGCCAGCGAGCGGGTGATCCACGTCGACCAGCCCACCGGCACCAGCGCAAAGGCTAATCCCCATACTACCGCCACCGCAGAGGCGACGATTTTATCGCTGCCCCAGAGGATCAGCGTCAGGGCGCTAAGGGCCAGCACCAGCGGTGCAACGGCCAACGCCGTTTTCAGCGATTTTTTCAGGAACGCGGATGACATTGAGGTGCCGATAAAGCTGGCAATACCAAAGCTGAGTAGCACCAGCGTCAGGCCATCGACGTCAAAGCCTGCCATGCTCATATAGACCGGGCGGATGTAGGTAAAGAAGGCGAACTGACCGGCAAAGGCCATAAAGATGGCGGTCATCCCCGCCAGCACGCCTGGCCGCTTGAGGATGCCAAACATATTTTCCTTGTGCTGCATCGGCTCGCCTGGCAGGGACGGCAGCGCTTTCCAGACCCACAGCGTACAGACGATCCCCATCACCGCCGCCGCGTTAAAGACGTTACGCCAGCCGATAATACCGCCGAGGAAACTGCCCAGCGGCGCAGCGATCACCAGCGCAATCGACACCGCACCAAAAATTACCGACAGCGCCTTGGGTACCACACGCATCGGGACCAGGCGCATGGTGAGCGAAGCGGACATCGCCCAAAAACCGCCGAGAGCGAGGCCTAAGCAGGCGCGCCCGATGAGCAGCAGGGTAAAGCTGTTGGCAAACGACACCAGCAGGCAGGAGAGAGTTAGCAGCACCGAGAAGATCAGCACCACGTAGCGGCGATCGGTGGTGCGAATGGTCTGGGTGATAAACAGGCTGGCAAACATGGCAACAAAGGCGGTCATGGTGACCGACTGTCCGGCAGTGCCCTCGGAGATGCCTAAATCCTGTGCCATCGGCGTCAGCAGGCTGACCGGTAGAAACTCCACCGTGATGAGGCAGGCCACGCAAAAGGCGACGGCGAAGACGGCTGACCAGTTTGGCCGGGCCAGTTCCGGGTGGGGTTTTCCCTGTAAATGCTCACTCATTTTGCCTCCAGGCAACGTCACAGTGCGGTAAAGTCGCGCAGTGTAACATTCTGAGTGTGACGCATTTAACGTTTTAGCAACTTTCCACTTTTAATGCAGCCAGTGGACGCCCTCGTCAGGCATAAAGAAGGCGTTGTAGCGCATCTGGAAGTTGTTGATGTCGGCCATATCCGGCTCCAGCTCGCGCAGGAAACCCAGCGCCAGACGTATCTGGGCATCGGTCAGCGGCGCGGCCAGACGGGCCTTTTGCAGCGTGCGGTGCCAGTAGTGGAGGTTTTGCTCGCTGCTATCGACAATGCACGCCTGCCAGATCAGCAGCGTCTGGGCGGCATTCTGGAGATGCGCCTCGTCCGGACGAGAGAGGTACTGAATGTACTCCGCGCCTGCGGCTTTACCCAGCTGATCGATCATCGATTCAACCGGCATTGGCGTAGTACCCAGCCGCTCGCTCAGACGACGCACCGCCCGCCGCGAGTCTGAGGTCAAAACGCGAAAACCTACTACAAAAACAATAACCAGCGTCGCCAGCGTTAACCAAATCATGAAAGCTCCTGCCCTGTGCCAGAACGCTTATCATACGGGTAAACGCGGCGACGCATACAGTCTCTTTAGTGCGCTATCCCTGTCGTCACTTTAAAGCTGCGACTCTCCTGCGGGGCCAGCGTCAGCAGGCTGCCGTTGGCCTGTGCCGCCAGAAACCCTTCCGGACGGCAGGTGGCCGGCAGCGCGAACGCCGCGACCTGCTGATCGCCGTTATACAAAATCCAGCGCGTCGCATACTTGAACTCAGCGCTGGAGAAGCGGGTGACGAAAGTCGTGCCGTCCGGCGCGGTCATCTGAAACTCCGGCGTCGCGGTGTAGCGATCCAGCCTGTCGGCAAAGAAGACGATCTCGGGATCGTAATACGCCGGCTCGCTCAGCGTCTTCAGCGTGGTTTCACCCTGCTGGATGCGCTGGTTGAACGCCAGCCACTGCTCGGTGGGTTTCACATGTGCCGGTATAGACTCCCGCAGCGCCAGCGCCTCGTCCGGCAGGTTCTGGCTGAAGGTCGCCTCAGGAACATAGGCATAGTTCATATGACACATATACTGGAGCGGCATCGCCACCGAGGCCAGGTTAGTGACCGTCATATCAATATCGAACAGCGCGCTGGCTTTACGCAGCGTGACCGCGGGCTGCGCCAGGTAGTGATGGCCGAAGCCCATCACGTACTCGTAGCGGCCCCCGACGCGCAGCGTATCGCCGTCGATCTCCAGCCAGGCCTCGTCCATCGCCGCACAGGCCATCTCTCCATGTAGCGCATGGGTGTCCTCCGGCGAGGGGCAGCCGTTGGCCAACAGGCCTGAGTGAAAGGCAAAACAGCCATAGGTTTCGACAATCTCTTTGGCCGGCTTCGGCTGGGTAAACATGTTGCGCATGGTCAGCTCGTGGCCGTCAAATTCCGCGTCCCAGATCATCTGCCCCAGCCAGGGTAAGATCACCAGGTGACCGCGGGCGTTTGCCACCCTCAGGCCTTCAACGCCGCTCGGGTAGCGGAAGGCGCTGACCGTAAAGTCGCCGTTCTCCAGCAGCGTTCGCGGTTGCGTAGTAAAAAGCTCACGCCACAGTGGCAAACAGGTTTTCATAGCGATTCTCCTCAGGAAGCGGTTGCTGCGGTCAGTTCACGACGTACTTTGCTTTCACGCCAGAAATAGATGCCGACGTAGACAAAGCAGAGCATAGAGACGAGGAATGAGAGCTGTAACGAGTGGAACATATCCGCTACGTAGCCCTGCACCGCCGGAACTACCGCCGCGCCAACGATCGCCATCACGATCACTGCCCCCGCCATCTCGGTATGCTCGTTGTCCACCGTATCCAGCGTGCCAGCGTAGATGGTGGCCCAGCATGGCCCAAACAGGATACTGACCAGCACCGCCACGTATACTGCGCTAAAGCTCGGGGCCAGAGCAACGTAAGCCAGGAACAGCGCGCCGATAACAGAGTAGAGGATCAGCACCTTCTCCGGGTTGAAGCGCGTCATCAAAATGTTAGCGACGAATTTGCCGATAAAGAAGCAGGCAAAGCTGTAAACCATAAAGTTAGAGGCATCACGCTCGTTAATATCTCCCAGCTCCAGCGCCAGACGGATAGTGAACGACCAGACCGCAACCTGCATACCGACATAGAGGAACTGCGCCAGAATACCGCGGCGGAAACGGGCGTTGCTCGCCAGGTAGCGAAGGGTGTCCATTGCCGACGGGCGCTTACGGTTCGCCGTCTGCGCGACCTTGCAGGTCGGGAAGCGGGTTAACATAAACAGCACCATCACCACGACCAGCACCATGATCATGTACTTATACGGCTCGAGCGTGTTCTCCAGCATCAGCACTTTAAAGTTATGGATCTGCTCTGGCGTCATGCCCGCCATCTGCTTCTCCAGGCTGTCACCTTCGGAGAAGACCAGGTACTTGCCGAGCAGAATGCCCGCCGCTGCCCCGATCGGGTAGAAGGTCTGGCTCACGTTGAGGCGTAGCGTGGCGTGAGATTTTGGCCCCAGCATTGAACTGTAGGTGTTGGCGGCGGTTTCAAGGAAGCTTAAGCCGATGGCGATGGCAAAAATCGCGGCGAGAAACATGGTGTAGGTTGCCATGTGCGACGCCGGGAAAAAGAGCGTACAGCCGACAATATAGAGCGTCAGGCCAATTAAAATAGCAATCTTATAGCTGCTCTTTTTAATGACCAACGATGCCGGAATAGCAATTAAGAAATAGCCACCGTAAAACGCACTCTGCACTAAGGCAGAGGCGAAGTTACTGAGTGAAAATACGCTTTTAAACTGCGTAATTAAAATATCATTTAACGCTGCGGCGCAGCCCCATAATGGGAACAGGCACGATAACAAAATAAACTGGAACAGAGGGGTCTTATTCAGATACCCATCGGGCATCTGAACGATGTTTTTATCGTTCATAGTGCTACCTTTTACAGTGTAGGGGTTTTTTTATTATTCGTTTATCGCCAGAAACTCATTGAACTGCTCAATGCTGGGATAGGACGATTGGGTGCCTTTGCCCGTTACGCTGAAGGCCGCGAAACGCGAGGCTTTTTTCATGGCGGTTTCCACATCACCGCTCTGGACGTAGTAGTGGGCAAAGCAGCCGATAAAAGCATCGCCCGCGCCGCTGGTATCGACGGCATTCACTTTGATCGCCGGAACATGCACTTCCGTATCACGGGTCATCCACAGTGCACCCTTCTCGCCCATGGTGACGATAATATTATTCAGTCCTTTATCAGTCAGGCTGCGGGCAGCGCGACGAATATTGTCGTAGCTATCGACCGGCATGCCGGTGAGAATCTCCAGCTCGGTTTCATTCGGCACAAAGAAATCACATTTGCAGGCGTAGGACATATCCAGCTCGCGCAGCGCCGGGGCCGGATTTAATAGCACTTCAATGCCGTGTTTTTTCCCAAACTCAATGGCGTGATAGACCGTCTCCAGCTGCACTTCAAGCTGTAAAACGATGAGCTTACATTTCTTCAGATCTTCCGCGGCGCGATCGATATCCTCTGGCGAGAGGAATTTATTCGCCCCTTTAATAATCAAGATACTGTTGCTGGAGTTAGGATTAACGAAAATAGGCGCGACGCCGCTGCTGGTGCACGGCACTTTCTCTACGTAGGTGGTATTGATGCCCCACGACTCGAGGTTGCGGATAGTGTTGTCAGCAAAGATATCATCGCCCACTTTGGTCAGCATCAATACTTTAGAGTTGAGCTTCGCTGCGGCAACGGCCTGATTGGCACCTTTCCCGCCGCAGCCAATCTTGAACGCCGGAGCTTCAAGGGTTTCACCCTCTTTCGGCATCTGGTTGGTGTAGGTGATTAAATCCACCATGTTGGAGCCGATGACTGCGATATCCATTTTCCTACCTCTCAGAAACAAACGCTTAACAATGATATTATCGTAACATTATCATGTTATTTTAGTATCATTTGTGACTCCGCTCGCGATTACAGCAACATTTGATGCCGCAGCGTTCCCGCTCCGGGCGGAAAATGTTACTTTAGGAACATAAAATGATGATTAGGCTGGTAAAGCGGAGAGAGAGAATGGAAACCAAGCAGAAAGAGCGTATTCGTCGCCTGACGGAGTTGCTCAAAAAGACCGACCGCATCCACCTGAAAGATGCAGCGCGGATGCTGGAGGTTTCTGTTATGACCATTCGCCGCGATTTTAGCCAGGAGGAGGAGCCGCTGCCGCTGGCGCTGCTCGGGGGCTACATCGTGATGGTGAACAAGCCTGCCGTCCCGACCACCAGCCAGCCTGCCGCCACTGCCACGCGCCGCCATCACCGGGACGATATGCCGATTGCGATCCTCGCCGCAGGCCTGGTGAGTGAGAACGATCTGGTGTTTTTCGACAACGGCCCGGAGATGCCGCTGGTGATCGATATGATCCCCGACGACATTACCTTCACCGGGATCTGCTATTCGCATCAGGTATTTATGGCGCTGAACGCCAAGCCTAACGCCACGGCTATGCTCTGCGGCGGCACCTATCGCGCCAAAAGCGACGCTTTTTACGATCCGAATAACCCGTCAATTCTCGACTCGCTCAACCCGCGAAAGGTGTTTATCTCGGCCAGCGGTGTACACGAACACTATGGCGTGACCTGGTTCAACCTCGACGATCTGCCGGTGAAACGCAAAGCCATGGAACATGGCATCCGCAAGATTTTGCTGGCGCGTTACGCGCTCTTCGATGAAGTGGCCCCCGCCAGCATCGCCCCACTCGCGCAGTTTGACGTGCTGATCAGCGACCGCCCGCTACCGGCAGAGTATGCAGCGCACTGCCGGAACGGCTCGGTTAAAGCGATCACCCCTGACGCTGAAGGCGAATAAGCTACTCGAAAAAGACGGCAATTTTGTTAAACATGGTGGGATCGGACTGGTTCCGCACCACTTTTACTACGTCCTCCAGTTTGTCGATCTGGCTAATCATCTGCTCCAGCCGCTGATCGTCCGCTACCAGCAGCCAGATGCGGCTCTGCTCCCCGCCCGGTAGCGGCAGGCAAAGAATGCCCTCTACGTTAAAGGCGCGTCGGGCAAAAAGGCCGCAGACGTGGGTCATCACCCCAGGGTGGTTGCGCACGGTGAGTTCCAGAATAACGTTGTCATGTGTTGATTGTGGCATGGCTTATTCTCCCACCATTTCAGTATTGGCCGCGCCCGGCGGAACCATCGGATAGACTTTTTGCTCGGCATCGGTACGAACGTGGATCAGCGCCGGACCCGGACGGGAGATGATCTCCTGCAGGGCCGCCTGCGGATCGGCCGCAGCGTTTAAATCACAGGTATGCAGGCCAAACCCGGCGGCGATCTGCATAAAGTTGATCATGCCCGGATAGGTGGCGGCAAATACGCCCTGCTTGTAGAACAGGCTCTGCTGCTGATGCACCAGCCCCAGCGCCTCGTTATTCATCAGGATGATTTTGATATCGAGCTGGTTTTCAGCAGCGGTGGCCATCTCCTGAATGTTCATCATCAGGCTACCGTCGCCGGAGAAGCAGAGCACTTTGCGATCGGGATTGGCCAGCGCTGCGCCAATAGCCGCTGGCAGGCCGAAGCCCATGGTGCCTAACCCTCCGGAGGTGAGCCACTGGCGCGGGCGGTTGAGCGGGTAGGCCTGAGCGGTCCACATCTGATGCTGCCCTACGTCAGTGGTGATAATCGCGCTGTCATCAACGCAGGCCGCGACGGCGTTGATTAACCCGTAGTGGCTCAGCGGATCGTCCACGCCCGGCATGTTCGCCGGAAACTCCTGCTGCAGCTGCGCCACGGTATTGCGCCAGGCATCACGCGTATCCTCTGCAATCAGTGGAATCAGCTGGTTCAGCACCTCGCCGACGTCACCCTGAATAGCGCAGTGCGGTTGCTTGATTTTACCCAGCTCGGCGCGGTCGATATCGACATGGATAATTTTGGCGTTCGGGCAGAAGGTTTCGGTCTTACCAATCGCCCGGTCATCAAAACGCGCGCCCATGACTACCAGCAGATCGGCCTCATGCAGGATAAAGTTGGTACTGCGTGCGCCGTGCATCCCCAGCATGCCCAGCGACAGCGGATGCTGTTTCGGCAGCATGCCGAGCGCCATCAGCGTCATGGTCGTGGGCAGGCTGGCCTTCTCCGCCAGAGTCCGCACCTGCTCAGGGGCGTTAATCACCCCGCCGCCCAGGTAGAGCACCGGACGCTGGGCCTGGTTAATCATCGCCGCCGCCTCACGCACGCTCTCCATGCTGAACGCCGGGGCGGGGGCGGTATCACCTGGCTCCGGTAGAATGTCTAATTCGATCTCTGCGGTTTGAATATCCTTAGGAATATCTATCCACACCGGGCCGGGACGGCCTGACTGGGCAATACGGAACGCGTCGCTAATGACCTGCGGCAGCTCGCGGATGTCGCGTACCAGATAGTTGTGCTTGGTGATGGGGATAGAGATGCCGTAGGTGTCTACTTCCTGGAAGGCGTCGGTCCCGATCATTGACGAGGGAACCTGACCCGTAATGCAGACCAGCGGAATGGAGTCGAGGCGCGCATCGGCAATGGCGGTCACCAGGTTGGTGGCCCCCGGCCCGCTACAGGCCATACAGACGGCGGGTTTCCCTTGGGTGCGCGCCATACCCTGAGCGATAAAGCCTGCGCCCTGCTCGTGGCGGGCCAGTACGTGACGGATCTGCGTGCTTTGACTCAGGGCGTCATACAGCGGCAGCACCGTGCCGCCTGGGATGCCGGTGACGATGGAGATGCCCTGGCGCTCCAGTAAATGAACGATTAACTGTGCGCCAGTAAAGCGCCTTGCCTGTGAGGTTGTGCCCAAACTTGCCATGCTCCAGTCCTTTAATTCTGGGCCGACTTTCCGGGCGGTCTAAACGAAAAACCCCGCCCGGTTTGCGCCGGCGGGGTTTTGGAATCGTGTGTTCCGGACCCTACGGCGCTATGCCGACGACCACCACCACACGCACGACGACGACCGCGGCAGATGGCGCGGTGCGTAGTAGAGTCGATGTCAGCATGGCTGGGTTCATTAGGGACCTGTTGTGTTGTGTATTTATTAGCTGAATTTATACAAACACAGCTTGTGCGGCGTGACAATCGTTTTATCGCAGCGGCGATGAAAATGCGTGAACGATCACGTTTCATTGCAAAACAAAAACGCTGCCGGATCACGGTTAAGTGTTACAGTTGTATGACAATTCACCACCAGATCCGCTATGACGCTCTCTGTTTTCTGCATTCTATTATTCGCTGCCCTGCTGCATGCCAGCTGGAACGCCATCGTAAAAGCCGGAACGGATAAACTCTACGCCGCCATTAGCGTTAGCGGCTCCGCCACGCTTATCGCCCTGATCCTGCTGCCTTTCTCGCCGCAGCCCTCTGCCGCCAGCTGGCCTTTTTTAGCGATCTCCTGTGCTTTACAGGTGGTGTATACGGTGCTGGTGGCAAAAACTTACCATGTCTCTGATATGAGCCAGACCTATCCCCTGATGCGCGGTACGGCCCCGTTGCTGGTGGCGCTGATTAGCGTCCTGGCATTAGGGGATACGCTTTCGTGGCTCGCCTGGGCTGGGATCGGCGTCATCTGCCTGTCGATACTGGCCATGGCGCTGAATGGCCGGATGCAGTCACGCAAAGGGGTCTGGCTGGCGCTGCTGAACGCCTGCTTTATCGCCGGATATACGCTGGTGGACGGCACCGGCGTGCGTCTGTCTGACACCGCGCTGGGTTATACGCTGTGGACCTTCTTTATGAACGGTTTTTGTTTGCTCTGCTGGGCGATGGTGGCGCGCCGTCGCGAAGCGTCCAGCTACCTGCGCCTGCACTGGAAGAAAGGGCTGTTTGGTGGCGTGGGAACCATGGGATCGTACGGCCTGGCGCTGTGGGCAATGACCCAGGCCCCGCTGGCCGTGGTTGCGGCCCTGCGTGAAACCTCGATACTTTTTGGCGCGCTTATCGCTTTTTTACTGTTAAAAGAGCGAGTTGCTGGCGTGCGCATCGCTGCCGCGCTGGGGATTGCCGGCGGGGCTATTCTGCTGCGTC
The DNA here is from genome assembly GCF_031987975.1 of Pseudescherichia sp. Classification (GTDB taxonomy): domain Bacteria; phylum Pseudomonadota; class Gammaproteobacteria; order Enterobacterales; family Enterobacteriaceae; genus Pseudescherichia. The sequence goes on from NZ_DALZYX010000004.1 coordinate 346,873, forward strand.
TGGCATAAAGAACAGGCAATATTTGTTGCCAACATTGTTCATAAATCCTGCCTTTTCGCTTTTGTTCATTCATCACTCTGATGCTTAACTTATCGCCGTACTGTGGTAGATTTCTCGCGCATTTATGGAATGTGTAGTGACTTATTCTTTATTTCTCTCATTTGGCAAAAGTATTCAGCGACATGAAAAGACAAAGGAACGTTAACTTATTGTTGATGCTGGTATTACTAGTGGCGGTCGGCCAGATGGCGCAAACCATCTACATTCCGGCCATTGCCGACATGGCAAAGGCGCTTCACGTCCGCGAGGGCGCAGTGCAGAGCGTGATGGCCGCCTATCTGCTAACCTATGGCCTCTCCCAGCTCGTCTATGGTCCCTTATCCGATCGCGTAGGACGTCGCCCGGTTATTTTAGTGGGCATGAGCATTTTCATGGTGGCGACATTCGTTGCTATAACGACCCATAGCCTGACCGTATTAATTGCTGCCAGCGCGCTGCAGGGAGTCGGCACCGGCGTCGGCGGCGTCATGGCGCGTACCTTACCGCGCGATCTGTATGAAGGAAGCCAGCTTCGTCATGCCAACAGCTTGTTGAATATGGGGATCCTGGTAAGCCCGCTGCTGGCCCCGCTGATTGGCGGCCTGCTCAATACAGCGTGGTCCTGGCGCGCCTGCTACGCCTTTCTTCTGGTGCTGTGCGTGATAGTGGCCTTTAGCATGGGGCGCTGGATGCCAGAGACCCGACCCACGGGCGCACCGCGTACTAAACTGTTTACCAGTTACAAAGTGCTTTTCGGCAGCGGGTCGTTCAACTGCTATCTGCTGATGCTGATCGGCGGACTGGCCGGAATCGCGGTGTTTGAAGCCTGCTCCGGCGTACTACTGGGCGCAGGGCTTGGGCTGAGCAGCATGGCGGTAAGCATCCTGTTTATTCTGCCGATCCCGGCGGCCTTCTTCGGCGCATGGTTTGCTGGACGCCCGGCCAGGCGCTTCTCCACGCTGATGTGGCAGTCGGTGATAAGCTGTCTGTTGGCAGGCCTGATGATGTGGATCCCTGGCCTGATTGGCGTGATGAACGTCTGGACTCTGCTGATCCCAGCGGCCTTGTTCTTCTTCGGCGCGGGAATGCTCTTCCCGCTCGCCACCAGCGGGGCGATGGAGCCGTTCCCCTACCTCGCCGGTACGGCGGGCGCGCTGGTGGGGGGTTTACAGAATATCGGCTCCGGCGCGCTGGCATGGCTCTCTGCTATGATGCCGCAGACCGGCCAGGCTAGTCTCGGTTTACTGATGACCCTGATGGGACTGCTGATTTTACTGTGCTGGTTGCCGCTGGCATCGCGCGTGCCGCATCACGAGCAGCCTGTTTAACGTTATGATGGCCCGGCTTCTCGCCGGGCTTTTCACACCCGGGGGCGATCATTGTCTTCAGCAGCGGTTCGGCGATGGGACGCCATGCCCCCTCCTCACCATCATAAAACTGTGTATCGGCATTGATAGCATAAGGTATTTTCGCCTGCTGTAGCTCACAGGCCATAAAGGTCGCAAAGGCCACTTGCGACGCGGTGGGGGCTACGCGGCTCGATCCACCCACGCCCCAGCCGCCCACCCAGCTAACGTGTCCGGTTTTTTGCTGCCAGCGCAGCGCGATATTAATGCGATTGCGGATAGCCGCTTTCTCCGCCGCCGTCCCCGATGTCCACGGGTATCTGCCATTGTTTTTCAGCGGTCCCCACGGGAAGATATGCCACTCCGCCAGGAGATAATTTTGGCTGTGCGCGGGTAGCTTCAGATTAGCGAGATCCTCCGGGGCCGCTCGCAGGCGCGGCGCGATAAAGATCATGCGCTGGGCGTTAATATCATGAATGACCTTAACTGTTTTTTCGTAGACGCGGTTGAGCGAGACGAGATTATGATCCAGCCTGTCTGCGGGTTCATAAATAAGATCGAAGCCTAACTGCGGCGAGCTGTTGCCAAAATAGTGCGCAACGGCAATCCACCAGTTTATGACCTCTCTTTCATTGGCGGGTTGTGGATCGTTTTTATACTCATCGGCCTGAAAAGAGATTACAGGGATCACACCGTACCGCTCGCAGGCCTCCACCAGCTTACGCAGGTGAATAAGCCGCGCCTCCGTCGGCTCCCCGGCTACACGGATGCGTACATGGCGGATCCCGTGCGCGGCAAAATCCCGCACTACTAACGGATCGAACTCGCGGATGCCGCGCTCGGTGCGCGCCCAGTCAACGTCCATACCCACGCCAAGCTGCGTCGCATAACGTGCGGCCGTCAGCGGCGGCTCGGCATAAACGGCAGAGGTAACAAGCAGTAACGCAGCAGCGATCGAAAACGTATACACGGTTAGCCTGAGAAGATGAGTTAACGCACCGCTATTTTTTAGCACGCTTTTTTAACCGGCGTGTAGCGCCGCGAAAAGAAATAGCGCGATCTGCTGGAGATGGGTAGCAGCAAACAGCAGCGCCAGCGAGAGCACGCCTAACGCAACCAGAAGCTTGTCCCGTACCGCTGACGTGCGCAAAAAGTCGCTGCGGCCCACGTCCATCAGGTTGCGCTTCAGGGTGTAGCGCCAGAGGATCAGCGCCACCGCCGCCAACAGGGCAATGGCAACCCAGAAGGCCGCGCCAGCCTGCTGCCCGTTGTGCTTTACCGCCAGCACCAGCAGCGCGCCGTAGCCCAGCAGGGTGCGCAGCCAGGCAAGCGACGTGCGCTCGGGCTGCAGGCCGGGGTCCTGCACGCGGCGGGCTTTGCGGCTATCCGGCATAGAAGACCAGCGCCATCACTACCGCTGCCACGACGAGCAGCATGATGCTGATAACCAGCAGGCTGTAGGTATAGGGGAGATCCTGCTTCAGGCGCATCGCCTTCTCATTGCGCAGCCAGCGCAGGTAGCCAAAAATCGCCAGCCCGCCGGAGGTGAGGCAGAGCAGCAGCGCCAGCAGCTCGCGAATAAACGGCGTGGCGAAATCCGGTGCAAGCTGATCGAGGCCCACCCCCGCCGCCAGAAAGCCCAGCGCGGTGCGGATCCAGGCGAGGAAGGTGCGCTCGTTTGCCAGAGAGAAGCGGTAGTCCGGCGCTTCACCGAGGCGAGAAATTTTCATGCGGTTTCCTTGTGGTTGGCCTGGCTTTAGCTCGGCAACGACTGTTTCAGGAGGCTAGTGCCTCTTCATAAGCGGTATGCAATGTTCTGATCCTGCCGATATCGGTGTCATTTGAACAAAACTCCAGGCTATTACAGTGGGCACTACAGTACAAGCTTCAGCTGGTTAAGATCGACTTTAAACACGTCTTTCATGATATCTACTAATGCCGCCTTGTTCGGTGCTTCAATTTTTCGACTTTTCACGATGCCCGAATCGTCTCTGTAGAGCGTGTAGGCCTCACCCTCTTTAAGCTGTGACAGCACAATAGACGAGTGGGTAGTGATATAGAACGTGGTGTTAGGAAAAAGCGTCTTCAGGAGCGGGATAATATTTGCCTGCCACGTCAGATGCAGGTGGCTCTCAATTTCATCAATGAACACGATCCCTTTTACGTTTTGCAGGTTAGTCTCATTGGTAAAATAGCCGTAGCCGGAGACAATGGCCTGAATGAGCTTGAGAATAGAGGCAAAGCCCGAGCTAAGCTGGCTCAGTTCTCGCTTCTGGTTTTCAATTTTGAGGCTGACGCGATCGTCCCCGCCGATCTCCATAAATTCGGGATCGATACGGCTATCGATTTCAGAGAGCAGACGAATGACCGTTTTAATCTCGACGTCCCGGTTATCCTCTTTTTTCTGATAGGGATTGGACGATCGGGCTAAGGTGATAAACCACTCTTCAATACTGGTGCCCATATTGAGAGAGCTAAAGTCGGTTTTCATTTTCCGGATAAGGTCAGAGATATAATACTCTCTACGCTGTTTAAACGTTCCCAAAGATTGGTTATGTGATAACTCGCTATTTCTTATCACTCCCCTAGCCTGTGCGCCTAAAAAAACCACTGGCACGTTATGCGAAAGATGATTAAAGAAAGTGTCATGCCAATCTGAAATAACGTATGTAATATCTTTTTTAAGGTTTATAACCTGATGTGGCACTAACTGGCTCAGGAAAGATTGAAATCTAAAGTCGCTACCTTTAAACGCATTCGAGCTTTCCGCCACTGCTTGATGACTAAAAAAAGCGACCTGAAACAGAGCCTCGAGGGTCTTGGTCTTACCCACGCCGTTCTCACCAATGAAAGTATAGATATGCTGGTCCGGCTCAAGATCCAGCTGAACACGGCCAACGCCGGTAAGCCCTGCAAATTCCAGTTTTTCGCCTAACATTTCAGCCTCCAGAATGCTTGTCTGGAGTCAGTGTATCCCTTCCCCCATGGCCTGGCAAAAAACAAAAAAGGCCCCAAACGGGGCCTTTTTACATCGTCAAGCTTAGCTATTCAGCGCCGGGCGCTCGCTGATGGCGATGCGCTGGGGAGCGATAGCTTCCGGCACGTTGCGGCTGATATCGATATGCAGCAGCCCGTTATTGAACGTGGCACCGGAGACCTCCATATGATCGGCCAGGGTAAAGCTCAGGCTGAACGGCTGGATCACCAGCCCCTGATGCAGCCACTTCGGCTCGTTGGCCGGTTTTTCCGGCGTGCCTTTGACGCTGAGGCGCGTGCCCTCCAGCTGGATCTCCAGATCGTCCTGACGGAAACCGGCCAGCGCAAGGGTAATGCGGTAGTGGTTGTCGTCGCTCTTCTCGATGTTATAGGGCGGGAAGGTCTGGCCTTCGCTGGCGTTTTGCAGGGCGTTGGCCAGTTTGTCAAAACCGATCCATTGACGCAGCAGCGGGGATAAATCGTAGTTACGCATGGTGTTTCTCCTTCTTTGAAGCAAGAAATGTTCTACGCATCAAGTGACGCGCATCTGCTCCCAGACGGCGAGCAAGGTGTAATCTGGGCCGCCGTGGCGACCCGGGGAATTAGTTAATTTCGATACGGCGCGGTTTTTTCTCTTCTGGAATGACACGTTCCAGTTCGATAAACAGCAGGCCGTTGACCAGGTTAGCGCCACGAACGTGAATGTTCTCAGCAATCTGGAATTTACGTTCGAAGTTACGTTCGGCAATGCCCTGATAGAGATAGCTACGCTCTTTCTGCTCGGTCGCGCGAGCGCCTTTCACCACCAGCAGGTTGTCCTGAGCGGTGATCTCCAGTTCGCTTTCGGCAAAGCCAGCCACGGCAATCGCGATGCGATAGTGGTTTTCGTCAACGAGTTCAACGTTGTACGGAGGATAGCCGCCGTTACTCTGGCTCTGATTGTTTTCTAACAGGTTAAACAGGCGGTCAAAACCAATGGCAGAACGATAAAGCGGAGAGAGATCGAAGTTACGCATACAATAAGCTCCTGAAATCAGCGAGAAATTTTTGAACCTTCCACTATGGACAGGCTCTTAGAACCAGAACACCCCGCAGGCATGTTCTTCCGGCTACGTTGTAAAAATGGGTGCAGCGGGAAAATTTTCAAGGGCCAAAGTCTGACTTTTTTTTGCACTTTCTCACTCAGTGCTTAGACTGGATTACGACACTTAACGTTAAATTGCGATTGCCGCCACAGAGCGGCACACGAAAGCTATTCATTTCCCTTAAGGGTCGCTATAAGCAAGGAGTGCACGATGATAAGAAAAAAACCATCATGAAAAATATTCTGTTAAAAGTGGCGATTGTCAGCGGAATGGTGACGCTGGGCGGCTGCTCCAGCGTGATGTCACATACCGGCGGCAAAGAGGGACTCTACCCCGGCACACGCGCCAGCTCAAAAATGTTGATGGATGATGACGCGAACCTGGCGGTGAAATCATTCGTGGTGCTGGATATGCCGTTTACTGCCGTAGCCGATACGCTGCTGCTGCCCTGGGATATGTTCCGCAAAGACAGCTCGGTAAAATCTCGCGTCGAGAAAGCGGAGGCGGCCAATCTGGCGACCAACTCTGTGATTCCCCCTGCGGCCATGCCCGCACCTTAAACTCGCTCTTACTGATTAGAGGCCGGTATCGGCCACCCAGAGCTGGCGGAAGCCTGCGACCGGTGCCATCCACGCGATCTTCTTACCGTTTGGCGAGAAGACTACCGCATCGGCCGAGGGCTGATGCGCGGGGTTATCATCGGTTAAAAACATGATTGCGCCAGTCGCGCTATCGCAAAGCACCAGCCGATTCTCCAGCACAAAGCCAAGCGCTGCGCCGGAGGGGTGCCAGTTAAACGCTGACTGGATGTCCGTAGCATTATGGGTTAGCTGACGCGGCTCGCCGCCCTCTGCGGCAATCAGCCAGAGCTGCACTACTCCTGCATCGTCACGCATTAGAAAGGCGATCTTGGTGCCCTGCGGGTTGCTGCGCACCCAGTGGCGCGGCATGTTGACCAGCCCCGGATAGCGACGCGAGTGGGTAAAGGTGAGACGCCGCTGCTGCACCCCCGCAGGCGGTGACGGCATCGTGTCTGGCGTTCCGGCCAGCGGGGCCTCTCCCGCCTGCTTCCAGCCCTGCTCGTCAGTGGGCAGGTCGACGATAAACAGCTCAGGCACCTTCTCACCGTCTAACGCCAGCGTATCGCCAATAAAAGCCAGCCTGCCATTACCTACCCAGCCCTCTTCATAGGCACGGTTGATCTCATCGCTGCCGGGCGCAGGCGTTGGCGTCGTGCGGCTGACCAGCACGCACCAGTGGCTGCCAGCATACTCGCGCGGATGGCTGCCCCCAGGCGTGACCGGGCCAAAGGGCACGGCAACGCCAATGTTGCGCAGATCCAGCCCAGGGTCCCGCTCGTGCAGCACATGATCGTTATAGGTAAAGCTGACCTTGTCGCCGTCCGGACTGAAGACATGCACATGGCTGCCACCGCGTAGCGCGCCAGGCGTATAGGGTTCGGTGATATCCAGCGCATCGAGGTTGCTCGCCCTGCCGTTTTGCACAATCACGCCCTGGCGATGGTGAAAGTCGTACTGCCAGCTATCGTCCGGATTTTGCGGCCCGTGAATAAAGACATATTTCTCTTCGCGCGGATGAACGGTCACCACGCCAACGTGCGCACCCTGGGTCGCAGTGTAGAGCGTCTCTACCTCGCTGGTTTCCACGTTGACGCGCTCGATGGTCGCTCCGGTAAAGGAGGCGCCTGAGGGACGCACATCAAACACCAGCCACTGGCTGTCGGGGGTCCAGGTATTGATATTGGTAAGCTGATGATTGCGGAGAGCGAAGGTAATTTGTTTCATGAGGATACCCTGATGCGCAGATGTCGCATCAGGGTATAGCATTGCGGGGGTTTAGCCTACGCGTTTCACCTCACCCACCAGCAGGATGTAGGAGAGTGCGCCAAGCAGCGCCACGGCAGAGATATAGACCAGCGCCGGGGCAAAACCATAATCCTGCGCCAGATAACCCACCACCAGCGGCACGGTGATGCCGCCGAGGCCGCCGACAAAGTTAAACATGCCGCCGGTAAGGCCAATCAGACGCATCGGCGCAAGAGAGGAGACCAGCGACCAGGTGATCGACGCAAAACCATTGCCGAAGAACGCAATCGCCATCAGGGTCATAATCCACACCGGATCGTTGGTATAGTTGGCTCCCATGATGCAGGTGGAGATCAGCAGCCCGCAGATGATCGGCGTTTTACGTGCCGCGCCAAGGGAGAAGCCTTTTTTCACCAGCTTATCGGCCAGCCAGCCGGAGAGCAGCACCCCTACGAAGGCGGCAAGGAACGGCACGGTGGTCATAAAGCCCGCTTTCAGCGCGGTGATGCCCTTCTCCTGGGTCAGATAGTTCGGGAACCAGGTGAGGAAGAACCACAGCGTTGAGGTCACGGCGAACTGACCAAGGTAGACGCCCACCAGCTTGCGATTGAACACCAGCTTCCAGTCCGCTTTGCTTAGAGGCTGACGCGCCTCTTTTTTAACCGGGGCATCGCCATCAACCAGTCCACCACCATCACGAATGTAGTCCAGCTCCGCTTTGCTGATGCCTTTGGTCAGGCGCGGCGGCTGATACACTTTAATCCAGATCAGCGACCAGATAATGCCTATCCCGCCGGTGATGATAAACACCCAGTGCCAGCTCAGCATCTCCTGGATCCAGATCAGCATCGGAGTCAGAAACGCCAGGCCCACAAACTGCCCGGAAGTGTAGAAGCCCACCGCCGAGGCGCGCTCATGCTCCGGGAACCAGCTGGTCACCATCCGGTTATTGGTTGGGAATGCCGGGGCCTCAAACACGCCGGTGATAGCACGCAGGCCAATCAGCGACATCAAGCCGGTAGCAAAGCCCTGGAACAGGGTCGCCACCGACCAGCCCATGATGGCGATAAAGTAGGTGAGGCGTGAGCCAACACGGTCAAGGAACCAGCCGCCGGGGATCTGGCACAGGGTATAGAGCCACGCAAAGGCAGAGAAGACGTAGCCCATCTCCGCTTTGGTGATGCCAAACTCCTCCTGAATATGGGCAGATGCCACCGCCAGGTTGGCGCGGTCAACGTAGCAAATCACTACGGTAACAAAGATCATGAACAGCGTCAGATAACGACGACGTCCGGGTTTTGCAGCAGTAACTGAAATATCCATCGTAATCTGTCTCCAGATTTTGGGCATAGCGAGGCCGCTCACCATGCCCTGTAAATTACAGAGGGTGTATTTGATTTTTTAATTAAAAACTTAATTGGAATGCGTTAAATAATTCGTACTGAGGGAAGGCGGCAAGTTTTCTTATCCCCGGGAGCATACAAAAGTATGTGACCGGGGTAAGGAAACGCAGCCAACGCACCATCAGTGCGAAGTATGACGCGCATTTACCATTCGGCTACGCTGCCATCTTCATGACGCCATAACGGATTGCGCCAGTCGGTCACGTCTTTACTGCGGGCAATCACCTGCTCTTCGTCAATCTCTACGCCCAGGCCTGGCTTCATCAGCGGTTTAAAGAAGCCGCCTTCCATGTTGAAGTCCTCTTTGTTTTTCACAAAGTCGAGCAGCTCCGCGCCCTGGTTGTAGTGGATGCCCATACTCTGCTCCTGGAACACCGCGTTGTGGGAAACGAAGTCCACGTGCAGGCAGGCCGCCAGCGCAATCGGGCCAAGCGGGCAGTGCGGGGCCAGCGCCACGTCGTACGCTTCCGCCATGCCAGCAATTTTGTAGCACTCGGTGATGCCCCCGGCGTGGGAGAGATCGGGCTGGAGAATGGCCAGGCCGCCCGCTTCCAGCACGCGCTTGAACTCGAAGCGTGAGAACATACGCTCCCCGGCGGCAATCGGAATATGGGTCTGCGCGGCCAGCTTCGGATAGTATTCTGCCTGCTCGGCCAGGACCGGCTCTTCAATAAACAGCGGACGGTACGGCTCCAGCTCTTTAATTAAAATCTTCGCCATCGGCGCGCTGACGCGGCCATGGAAATCGAGACCAAATTCAATTTCATTGCCAAAGGCTTCGCGGATCTGTGCGGCGGTATTTACCGCGGCTTCGACTTTGCGGAAATCATCAATAATAGATAACTCTTCGCAGCCGTTTAATTTAAAGGTATCGAAGCCAATTTCGCGCAGTTTAGTGATGCCCGCGATGGCTTCCGCCGGACGATCGCCGCCCACCCAGCTGTAGGCCTTAATTTTATCGCGCACCAGGCCACCCATCAGCTGCCAGACCGGCGCATTCAGCACTTTACCCTTGATGTCCCACAGCGCCTGGTCAATACCGGCGATAGCGCTCATCAGGATCGGGCCGCCACGGTAGAAGCCCGCGCGGTACATTACCTGCCACAGGTCGTTGATGCGGGACGGATCCTGACCAATCAGGTATTCACCCAGCTCGTGAACAGCAGCCTCAACGGTACGCGCCCGGCCTTCGATCACCGGCTCACCCCAGCCAACCACGCCTTCGTCGGTTTCGATTTTCAGGAACATCCAGCGCGGGGGTAAACGGTAGGTGGTTAATTTAGTAATTTTCATTGCACTGCCTCTCGATACGCTTTTACAAATGCGGCTGCCTGCTGCGCGGTGCGCTCCACGGATTGCCCGGCACGATAGAGATCGCTGCCCAGTCCGGCACCGGCACAGCCTGCCTTGATCCACTGGGCCAGGTTATCCGGCGTGACGCCACCCACGGCAAACACGGGGATCTCCGGCGGAAGCACGGCCTTCAGGGCTTTGATGTAGTCCGGACCAAACGCGGAAGACGGGAATATCTTCAGCGACTGGGCACCGGCCTCAATCGCCGTAAAGGCTTCGGTCGCCGTGGCACAGCCCGGGCTGACCGCCATGCCGTATGCCACCGCCCGACGGATAATTTCCGGATTGATGTTGGGGGTCACCAGCAGGGTGCAGCCCATTTCAGCAAGCGTATCGACCTGCTCGGGCTTTAATACCGTGCCCGCGCCAATTAACGCTTTGTCGCCAAACGCTTTTACCATCGCCGGAATGCTCTCTTCCCAGCGGGGGGAGTTGAGCGGAATTTCGACCGCTTCAAACCCGGCCTCGATCACCGCCGCCACGTGGGCGTGCGCCTCTTCCGGCGTGATGCCGCGCAGAATTGCGATCAGCGGGAGTTTATTTTGCCACTGCATGAGCGATGCTCCTTATACCTGCCTGAAATGCGTCGTCGCCGCGTAGGGTCTGCGTACCGTGGCCCAGCAGGGCAAAAGCCTGTTGATAGCGCGCGGTGAGCGCTGGATTGGCGACGAGAGTGATGGTCTGCTGCGGCGCGATCCAGGCTTTCATACTCGCCACTTCGCTGCCAATCAGCAGGCCGGAAAGAAATTCGCTCACCTGTTCACGCGCAAGCGTGCCGAGCACGTGGGAGGCGCGGACTTCAAACAGGCGAGGCAGCAGTTCGGGGGCATCAAGGCCGCGGGTTAAACCGGCGGTAAAGGCGTCCGGGGAGGCCACCTGCTCGGGCAGGCCCGCGCCTACCAGCGTATGGTTGAGCAGCACGTGGTGCAGCTCGCCGGTCATCACGGTACGGAAATCACTCACCTGCTCGCTATCTGCCAGCACCCATTTGCAGTGGGTACCAGGCATGACATACACCTGGGCAGGCTGCAGATCGCGCGCGCCGAGCAGTTGGGTCTCTTCGCCACGCATCACGTTGTGGTTATCTTCCCGGCTGACGCACAATCCGGGAACAATCCAGATATTGTCGGCAACGGCGGTAAGCTGCTGGCCGATATCATCAAAGCGGGCCGGGCAAGGGAGATAGGGGACGTTGACCCAGCCGGCATTGCTGCCGACCATGCCCGCCATTACCACGGGGGTGTTTTCCTGCGCCCAACCCTCGGTGATCTGCGCTAATACCGCCTCGAAGGTCCGTCCGTTCAGGCGGGTTACGCCCGCTTCGGATTGCCTGCTCTCCAGGCACTCATCGCCCTGATAGAGCCAGGCGCGAAGATTGGTAGAACCCCAGTCGATGGCGATATAGCGTGATGTCATGTTATTTCCTTGAGCCTTTGGGTTGAGCTGGCGATCATAGTTAGCGCCGCCTGCTCTGCTGCATCGCCGTCCTGATGCCGGATCGCATCAAACAGCGCCTTATGTTCCTGAAGCGTCTTCGGCATGTTGGCCTCGTCACCGCGCCAGGTCTGTTCAAAAACTGCCCGCTGCAGGGAGCCAATCGCTACCGTCAGCTGCTGGAGGACCGGGTTGTGCACCGACTGCAGCACGGCGTCGTGATAGCGAATATCCGCTTCGTTGAACGCCTCCCGGTTCTGGTTATTGGCGATCATGTCGTTGAGCGCCGCCTCAATCTGCGCCAGATCGCTGGAGGTGGCCCGCTCGGCTGCCCAGCGGGCAATGGCCGGTTCCACCAGGTTACGTACCTCGCTCATCGCACTGATAAGCCGTGGGTCGTAGTCGTTCTCCAGTACCCACTGCAACACCTCGGTATCGAGGTAGTTCCACTGGTTGCGTGCCGCGACAAATGCTCCGCGATAGCGCTTCATCTCAATAAGCCGCTTCGCCATCAGGGAGCGAAAGACCTCCCGAATGATGTTGCGCGAGGTTTCAAACTCTTCACACAGGTCGGCCTCGGAAGGCAGCCCTGCGCCAGGGACGTATTTGCCGCTGACAATCTGCCGCCCAAGGGTGGCGATGATGCGGTCCGTTTTGGTAATGGTCATCTCAGATCCTTTAAGGAGTTGCTTTACCACTACTTTATCCCCGTTGGCGTAAAAATCCGCACTATTGAAGTACAAATATGCGAGCCGTTCGCCATACCGTGAGCAGATAGTAGTACAATCGATCTGAGTTGTACTACAATCCAGATCACAAAAACGACAACTGGTAAATAAAATGTGAAAAGCGGGTGACAATAAAAAACCCGCAGCGAGGTGCGGGCTTATGACAGGCGGGAAAAGCTAAATTTAATTCAGGACAAACTTCTCGATAGCGTAAGCCACGCCGTCTTCAATATTGGTTTTAGTCACGAAATTGGCGACCTCTTTCACCGACGGGATGGCATTGTCCATGGCAACGCCCATACCGGCATACTCCAGCATGGCGATGTCGTTCTCCTGATCGCCAATCGCCATGATCTCTTCCGGCTTGATGTTCAGCGCATCGGCCAGGGATTTCACGCCGGTGCCTTTGGTGACGCTTTTATTGAGGATCTCAAGGAAGTAAGGCGCGCTTTTCAGCACAGTGTACTTCTCTTTTACCTCTGCCGGAATGCGGGATATCGCCTGGTCGAGGATCGCCGGCTCGTCAATCATCATCACCTTCAGCAGCTCGATGGCCGGATCCATCTTCTCGGCCTCGCAGAACACCAGCGGAATAGTGGCAACGTAGGATTCGTGCACCGTGTAGTAGCTGATGTCGCGGTTGGCGGTATAAAGCGTGTTGCGATCGAGAGCGTGGAAGTGCGAGCCAACCTCGCGGGAGAGCTGTTCGAGGTAGCGGTAGTCGTCATAGCTGAGCGTAGTTTGCGCCACGGTGCTGCCGTCGCTGGCTTTCTGCACCAGCGCGCCGTTATAGGTGATGCAGTAGTCACCCGGCCTGTCCATATGCAGCTCTTTCAGGTAGGTGTGCACGCCAGCGTAGGGACGCCCGGTCGTCAGCACCACGTTGACCCCACGCTCACGCGCGGCGGCAATCGCATTTTTAACGGCAGGTGAAATGGTATGGTCCGGCAGCAGCAAGGTGCCGTCCATGTCAATTGCAATGAGTTTGATAGCCATGGGTTCCCCAGCGTAAAAGAGTTAACTCTTATGCTAGCGTGATTCTGTTCAAAAGACAGTAAGCGCGGAGAGGGAAAAGGGGGACAGGAGCGGGGCGGTATATTCCCCATTTACAAGAAGGGTAGCCCCGGCAGCATCGTGCCGCCGGGGAACAAACCGATTAGATATCGATATTCGCTGCTTTCAGGGCGTTCTCTTCGATAAACGCACGACGCGGCTCAACGGCATCACCCATCAGGGTAGTGAAGAGCTGGTCGGCGGCAATCGCATCCTTCACGGTCACGCGCAGCATGCGGCGGCTCTCCGGATCCATGGTGGTTTCCCACAGCTGCTCCGGGTTCATCTCGCCCAGCCCTTTATAGCGCTGAATCGCCAGGCCACGGCGCGACTCTTTCACCAGCCACTCCAGCGCCTGCTCAAAGCTGGCAATCGGCTGACGGCGTTCGCCACGTTCGATAAAGGCATCCTCTTCGATCAGGCCGCGCAGCTTCTCACCCAGCGTGCACAGACGACGGTACTCGCCACCGATAATGAACTCATGATCCAGCGGATAGTCGGTATCCACACCGTGAGTACGAACGCGAATAATTGGCTCGAACTGTTTCAGTTCAGCGTCTTCACGGATGTCGTACTTCCAGGTGCTGCCGTGCACGTCGTTTTCGTTCAGCGTGGTAATCAGCGCAGAGACCCAGCGGGTCACTTTCGCTTCATCTGCCAGATCGGCCTCTTCCAGCGTCGGCTGGTAGACAAGCTCTTTCAGCAGCGCACGCGGGAAACGACGCTCCATGCGGTTAATCATTTTCTGCGTGGCGTTGTACTCGGAGACCATTTTCTCCAGCGCCTCACCGGCCAGCGCAGGTGCGCCTTCGGTGGTGTGCAGGGTAGCGCCATCCAGCGCGATAGAGATCTGGTACTGATCCATCGCGTCGTCATCTTTGATGTACTGCTCCTGCTTGCCCTTTTTCACCTTGTAGAGCGGCGGCTGGGCAATGTACACGTGACCACGTTCGATAATCTCCGGCATCTGACGGTAGAAGAAGGTCAGCAGCAGGGTACGGATGTGCGAGCCATCAACGTCCGCATCGGTCATGATGATGATGCTGTGGTAGCGCAGCTTGTCCGGGTTGTACTCGTCACGGCCAATGCCGCAGCCCAGAGCAGTGATCAGCGTCGCCACTTCCTGAGAGGCCAGCATCTTGTCGAAGCGGGCTTTCTCAACGTTAAGGATCTTACCCTTCAGCGGCAGAATAGCCTGATTCTTACGGTTACGGCCCTGTTTCGCCGAGCCGCCCGCCGAGTCCCCTTCCACCAGGTAGAGTTCAGAGTGGGCCGGGTCACGCTCCTGACAGTCCGCCAGCTTGCCTGGCAGGCCAGCGAGATCCAGCGCGCCTTTGCGGCGGGTCATCTCACGGGCACGGCGCGCGGCTTCACGGGCGCGAGCAGCATCGATAATTTTACCCACTACGATTTTAGCGTCGGACGGATTTTCCAGCAGGTACTCGGACAGCAGCTCGTTCATCTGCTGTTCAACCGCCGATTTCACCTCGGAGGAGACCAGTTTGTCTTTGGTCTGGGAGGAGAACTTCGGATCCGGTACTTTCACCGAGACCACGGCAATCAGACCTTCACGAGCGTCGTCACCGGTGGCGCTGACCTTAGCTTTCTTGCTGTAGCCCTCTTTATCCATGTAGGCGTTCAGGGTACGAGTCATCGCTGCACGGAAGCCCGCAAGGTGGGTACCGCCGTCGCGCTGCGGAATGTTGTTGGTAAAGCAGTAGATGTTTTCCTGGAAGCCGTCGTTCCACTGCAGGGCCACTTCCACGCCAATCCCGTCTTTTTCGGTAGAGAAGTAGAAAATGCTCGGATGGATCGGCGTTTTATTCTTGTTGAGATACTCAACAAACGCCTTGATGCCGCCCTCATAGTGGAAGTGATCCTCTTTGCCGTCGCGCTTATCCACCAGGCGAATAGAAACGCCGGAGTTCAGGAACGACAGCTCACGCAGACGCTTGGCCAGGATCTCATACTCAAATTCGGTGACGTTGGTGAAGGTCTCCAGGCTAGGCCAGAAACGCACCACGGTACCGGTGACGTCAGTGTCACCGGTGATCGCCAGCGGTGCCTGCGGCACGCCGTGCACGTAGGTCTGCTGGTGCACTTTGCCTTCGCGGCGGATCAGCAACTCAAGCTTTTGCGACAGGGCGTTAACCACGGAGACGCCCACGCCGTGCAGGCCGCCGGACACTTTATAAGAGTTATCATCGAATTTACCGCCTGCGTGCAGCACGGTCATGATAACTTCGGCGGCTGAGACGCCCTCTTCCGGGTGAATACCGGTGGGGATCCCACGGCCATCATCCGAGACCGACACGGAGTTATCGGCGTGGATCGTCACGACGATATCTTTACAGTGACCCGCGAGCGCCTCGTCGATAGCGTTATCTACCACCTCAAATACCATATGGTGCAGGCCGGTACCGTCATCCGTGTCGCCGATATACATACCCGGGCGCTTACGCACCGCATCCAGCCCTTTCAGGACTTTGATACTGGAGGAGTCATAAGAATTCGACATCAACGTTTCTCGCTCAATTTGTCTTGGATTAGTCTGCTATTTTACCCTTTTCCACGGTGAACATCTTCGAATTTTTGTCCGACATGTCCATTACGTGTTCAGCGCTAATCGCGCTGACAAAGACCTGTGACTGGGTGGCTTTTAAACGGCTGGCCAGCAGCGCGCGCCGCCTGTCATCAAGCTCTGAGGCAAAATCATCTATCAGGTATAAACAGCGCCGCCCGCTCTCGCGGGTCAGGAACTCCCCCTGCGCCAGGCGCAGGGCGCACATCAGTAGCTTAAGCTGCCCACGAGAGAGGGTATCCTCTACCGGCGCGCCGTCGGCACGAATGCGGAAATCCGCTTTGTGCGGGCCGTGGGCAGTGTAGGTCAGCATCCTGTCGCGCTCAAAGCTGCGCGCCAGCACCTCGCCGTAGTCGGCCTCTTTCTCCCAGCCGCGCTGGAAAGAGAAGCTCAGGGAAAACTCCGGCAGAAACTGCTTACAGGTGTCCGCCATGTCCTGGGCGATGGCGGTGCTGTAGTCCGCCCGCCAGCGGCTGATCTGCTCCGCCAGCGGGATCAGCTCCTTATCCCATGGACGGAGCTGTGAGTATTGCGTTACCTGGCGCAGCGCGGCGTTGCGCTGCTTCAGGAGCCGCTTCAGGTTGCTCCAGGCGGTGAAGAACCCGGCTTCGTTATGGAAGCATCCCCAGTCGAGGAAGGCTCTTCTGTATTTGGGGCCGCCGTTGAGTAAAGTAAACCCCTCGGGGGTAATCAGCTGCATCGGCATCAGCAACGCCAGCTCAGCCACCTTGTGGCCGTCGGTGCCGTCAATGCGGACGGTGCTGTCCCCGTGTTTATCTTTGGTGAGGCCGATGGAGGTTTCACGCTCCTCGCCCTGTAGGCGGCCATGCAGGATAAATGACTCCTGCTCGTGGCGAATGACGCGACCAATCTGCAAGCTGCGAAACGCCCGGCCGTGGCCGAGCGTATAGATCGCTTCCAGTACGCTGGTCTTGCCGCTGCCGTTAGCGCCAACCAGGAAGTTAAAGCCGGGGGAGAGAGCAAGATCCGCGCTTTCGATATTGCGAAAGTCGCGGATCAACAGGCGGGTGAGCGACATTACAGTCTCATTGGCATAACAACGTAAGCCGCACTTTGGCTGGCCGCATCTTCAATCTGTACGCTCGACACGGAGTCCGTCAGCAGAATACGCACGTTTTCGCACTTCAGCGCGTTCAGTACGTCCAGCACGTAGCTAACGTTAAAGCCAATCTCCATCTCCGTCCCGGCGTAGGTAACGTCCAGAATTTCTTCCGCCTCTTCCTGCTCCGGGTTGTTAGCGGTGATCTTCAGCTGATTTTCGCTAACGTAGAGGCGCACGCCGCGGAACTTCTCGTTAGAGAGGATAGCGGCGCGGGCGAAGGCCTGCTTAAGGATATCGCAGCCGGCGTCGAGGTGCTTATCCGGGTTTTTCGGCAGCACGCGGCGGTAGTCCGGGAAGCGACCATCCACCAGCTTAGAGGTGAAGATGAAGTCACCCACGTGGGCGCGGATGTTATTGCTGCCGATCTGCACCTGCAGCGGCGTTTCCCCGCCGTCGAGCATACGCATCAGCTCAATTACGCCTTTACGCGGCACGATCACCGAATGGTTCGGCAGCGACTGCCCTACCGGCATGGAACAGACCGCCAGACGGTGGCCGTCGGTGGCCACGGTACGTAGCTCTTCGCCTTCGGTTTCAAACAGCATACCGTTCAGGTAGTAGCGAACGTCCTGATGGGCCATTGAGAACTGGGTCGCCTCAATCAGGCGCTTCATGGTCGCCTGCGGCAGGGTGAACTCTACTTCGCTCTGCCAGTCGTCGAGGTTCGGGAAGTCCGCTGCTGGCAAGGTAGACAGCGAGAAGCGGCTGCGCCCGGAGCGCACCAGCATCCGGTCCCCTTCCAGCTGCACGGCGATCTCAGCCCCTTCCGGCAGGCCACGGCAAATATCAAAGAATTTGCGCGCCGGGACGGTGGTGGCACCGGGTTCATGCGGCTGGGCCAGCACGACGCGGGCGACCATCTCCATCTCCAGATCGGTACCGGTGAGAGACAGTGCGCCATCAGCGACCTGCAGCAGCAGGTTGCCCAGGATCGGCAGCGTAGGACGGCCGCCCAGCGGGCCACTGACCTGCTGAAGCGGTTTTAATAGGTGTTCACGTTCAACGGTAAATTTCATAGCATCACGACGATAGAGTTCGGATTAAATTGGAAAAATCTTCTTTGATATCATGGCTCTCTTCACGCAACTGCTCAATTTTACGGCAGGCGTGAAGCACGGTCGTATGGTCGCGGCCGCCAAACGCATCGCCGATCTCCGGCAGGCTATGGTTGGTCAGCTCTTTGGCCAGCGCCATCGCCATTTGACGCGGACGCGCTACCGAGCGGGATCGGCGCTTGGAGAGCAGATCCGCCACTTTAATTTTGTAGTACTCCGCCACCGTCTTCTGAATATTATCGATGGTGACCAGCTTTTCCTGAAGCGCCAGCAGATCGCGCAGGGCTTCACGAACGAAATCGATGGTGATGGCACGGCCGGTGAAGTTGGCGTTGGCAATCACGCGGTTCAGCGCCCCCTCCAGCTCACGCACGTTAGAGCGCAGTCGCTTGGCAATAAAGAACGCCACCTCGCCTGGCAGACGAATATCGTTTTCGTCGGCCTTTTTCATCAGGATCGCCACGCGGGTTTCTAGCTCCGGCGGCTCGATTGCCACGGTCAGCCCCCAACCAAAGCGCGACTTCAGACGATCCTCAACGCCGTTGATCTCTTTTGGATAACGATCCGAGGTGAGAATGATCTGTTGGTTGCCTTCCAGCAGGGCATTAAAGGTGTGGAAAAACTCCTCCTGGGAGCGCTCCTTATTGGCGAAGAACTGGATGTCATCGATCAGCAGGGCATCTACGGAGCGGTAGTAGCGTTTGAACTCCTCAATGGCGTTGTTCTGCAAGGCCTTTACCATGTCCTGCACAAAGCGCTCGGAGTGCATATAAACCACTTTGGCGTTGGGCTTGCGCGCCACGATGCCGTTACCCACCGCATGCAGCAGGTGGGTCTTACCAAGACCCGTACCGCCGTAGAGAAACAGCGGGTTATACGCCCCGCCGGGGTTATCTGCCACCTGGCGAGCCGCCGCCCGGGCCAGCTGGTTCGATTTACCTTCAACGAAGTTATCAAACGTATGCTTAACGTTGACGTTAGAGCGATAGGTTGGCTCCGCCGGGGCGGGAACATTGTCCCAGCTTGAACGCGGCGCAGGGGCTACGCGAGGCATCTGCACCGCCGCCACCTGAGCAGGCGCAGCGACGCTTGCCGGCTCCTTTAGGGTATGGGCGACCGGCCGGGTACCCACTTCAAAGCGCAGCTGTGGCGTATCCGAGCCACAGAACTCGTTCAGCAGTCCGTTGATATTATTGAGGTACTTGTCCCTGACCCAATCGAGTACAAAACGGTTTGGCGCATACAAAGCCAGCGTGTTGTCACTCAGTTCCGCCTGCAACGGGCGGATCCACATACTAAATTCTGTGGCTGGTAACTCATCCTGCAGTCGGGCAAGACACTGCTGCCAAAGCGAAAGTGACACGGCGGACTCCACTCGAACAAAAGTCGATAATAAAAGACGAAAGCTGAAATTAATGATTGTAGACACACGTCGAAAAGACCCCTGAAGGGTGACGTGCGAACCGCTATTTGCGGTTTTTGCCCCGATCCGGATCCGGGGACAAAGGATCGGGACCGCGGATCATAACGTAAACCGCCGAAGAGATCTTCTGTTTCTCACAGATTCTTCACGATTTATCCACAGGACGATCCGAATCGGCTAAGTGTAAACGATCCTGGCGCCGGTGCGGCACGATTTAGGCCGCATATTGGAAAAATTAATGAGGATCGATAAAAATTTACCTAAACGATCTAATGAAGATCCTGGAGGATCCTTGCGCTTTGGCCCTCAGCCCGTATAATCCTCCACCCGGCGCGCGCTGCTCGATTTCTTGCGTCGACTGCCGTCTACTTTTCAGGCAAAAACGGTGGAATTTAGGCGGTATATAAGGAAAGAGAATTGACTCCGGAGTGTACAATTATTACAATCCGGCCTCTTTAATCATCAACACTGAGGCGTAAGACGTTGGCACTGCCCAGCGGACCGACGCGAAATTCAGTGAATTCATTCAAGTTTAGGTAGAAATCGCCATGAAACGCACTTTTCAACCGTCTGTACTGAAGCGCAACCGTTCTCACGGCTTCCGTGCTCGTATGGCTACTAAAAATGGTCGTCAGGTTCTGGCACGTCGTCGTGCTAAAGGCCGCGCTCGTCTGACCGTTTCCAAGTAATAAAGCTAACCCTGAGTGGTTAAGCTCGCATTTCCCAGGGAGTTACGCTTGTTAACTCCCAATCATTTCACATTCGTCTTCCAGCAGCCACAACGGGCTGGCACGCCGCAAATCACCATCCTCGGCCGCCTAAATTCGCTGGGGCATCCCCGTATCGGTCTTACCGTCGCCAAGAAAAACGTTAAGCGTGCGCATGAACGCAACCGGATCAAACGTCTGACGCGTGAAAGCTTCCGCTTACGCCAGCATGAACTGCCAGCAATGGATTTCGTGGTGGTGGCGAAGAAGGGGGTTGCTGACCTCGATAACCGTGCTCTCACGGAAGCGTTGGAAAAACTATGGCGCCGCCACTGTCGCCTGGCTCACGGCTCCTGATAGCCCTCATTCGGGTTTATCAGCGCCTGATCAGTCCGCTGCTTGGGCCGCACTGTCGTTTCACACCGACCTGTTCTCAATATGGAATTGAGGCATTGCGCAGGTTCGGGGTGATAAAAGGCAGTTGGTTGACGGTGAAACGCGTATTAAAATGCCACCCTTTACACCCGGGTGGTGACGACCCCGTCCCGCCAGGACCTTTTAATACCAGAGAACACTAACGATGGATTCGCAACGCAATCTTTTTGTCATCGCTTTGTTGTTCGTGTCTTTCATGATCTGGCAAGCCTGGGAGCAGGATAAAAATCCTCAGCCTCAGACGCAGCAGACCACGCAGACTACGACCACCGCAGCGGGTAGTGCCGCAGACCAGGGCGTACCGGCCAGTGGCCAGGGGAAACTCATTACCGTTAAGACCGACGTGCTGGAGCTGGTCATCAACACCCGTGGTGGTGATGTTGAGCAGGCGCTGCTGTTGGGCTACCCGAAAGAGCTGAAGTCTACCGAGCCGTTCCAGCTGCTGGAAACCACGCCTGAGTTTATCTACCAGGCACAGAGCGGCCTGACCGGTCGTGACGGCCCGGATAACCCGGCAAACGGCGCGCGTCCGTTGTATAACGTTAACAGCGATACCTTTGTGATGGCCGACGGCCAGAACGAACTGGCGATCCCGCTGACCTACACCGACGCCGCAGGCAACACCTTCACCAAAACCTTCACCCTGAAACGCGGTGATTATGCGGTGAGCGTGGGCTACAACGTGGCGAACAGCAGCGCGAAGCCGCTGGAGCTCTCCACCTTTGGCCAGCTGAAGCAGTCCATCAATCTGCCCGCCCATCGTGATACCGGCAGCAGCAACTTTGCCCTGCATACCTTCCGCGGTGCGGCCTACTCTACGCCTGACGAGAAGTACGAAAAATATAAATTCGATACTATCGCCGACAACGAGAACCTGAACGTGTCCTCTAACGGCGGCTGGGTCGCCATGCTGCAGCAGTATTTTGCCACCGCATGGATCCCGCGTAGCGACGTCGCGAACAACTTCTATACCGCTAACCTGGGCAACGGCGTAGCTGCTATCGGCTATAAATCTGCGCCGGTACTGGTACAGCCTGGCCAGACCGCGGCGCTGACCAGCACCCTGTGGGTCGGCCCGGAAATTCAGGACAAGATGGCTGCCGTTGCGCCGCATCTGGACCTGACCGTGGATTACGGCTGGCTGTGGTTTATCTCTCAGCCGCTGTTCAAGCTGCTGAAGTGGATCCACAGCTTCCTGGGCAACTGGGGCTTCTCCATTATCATCATCACCTTTATCGTTCGTGGCATCATGTACCCGCTGACCAAGGCGCAGTACACCTCCATGGCGAAGATGCGTATGCTGCAGCCAAAGATTCAGGCTATGCGTGAGCGTCTGGGCGATGACAAACAGCGTCAGAGCCAGGAGATGATGGCCCTGTATAAAGCTGAGAAGGTTAACCCGCTGGGCGGCTGCTTACCGCTGGTTATCCAGATGCCAATCTTCCTTGCGCTGTACTACATGCTGATGGGCTCCATTGAGCTGCGCCATGCGCCGTTCGCCCTGTGGATCCATGACCTGTCTGCACAGGACCCGTACTACATCCTGCCGATCCTGATGGGCGTGACGATGTTCTTCATCCAGAAGATGTCGCCGACCACCGTGACCGACCCGATGCAGCAGAAGATCATGACCTTTATGCCGGTCATCTTTACGGTCTTCTTCCTGTGGTTCCCGTCTGGTCTGGTGCTGTACTATATCGTCAGCAACCTGGTGACCATTCTGCAGCAGCAGATGATCTACCGCGGTCTGGAGAAACGTGGCCTGCATAGCCGCGAGAAGAAGAGCTCCTAATACGCTTCATTCTTTAGACAAGGCGGTCAAATGACCGCCTTTTTTATTTTGGAATTTTGGAAAACTATCATGAGCCATAACGACACTATCGTCGCCCAGGCAACCCCACCGGGACGCGGTGGTGTGGGCATTCTGCGTATCTCCGGCCACAAGGCCCGCGAGGTGGCGCAGGCTGTGCTGGGCAAGCTGCCTAAACCGCGCTACGCCGACTACCTGCCGTTTAACGATGCGGACGGCACGGCGCTGGACCAGGGCATCGCCCTCTGGTTCCCCGGCCCGAACTCCTTTACCGGCGAAGACGTGCTGGAGCTACAGGGGCACGGCGGGCCGGTGATCCTCGACCTGCTGCTAAAGCACATCCTGACCCTGCCCGGCCTGCGCATCGCTCGCCCCGGCGAGTTTTCCGAACGCGCGTTTCTCAACGACAAGCTGGATCTGGCCCAGGCTGAAGCGATTGCGGACCTGATCGACGCCAGCTCCGAGCAGGCTGCACGCTCGGCGCTGAACTCGCTACAGGGGGCATTCTCCACCCGCGTTAACCATCTGGTGGAAGCACTCACTCACCTGCGCATCTACGTGGAAGCCGCAATTGATTTCCCGGACGAGGAGATCGATTTCCTCTCCGACGGTAAAATCGAAGCACAGCTTAACGGCGTAATGACCGATCTTGATGCCGTAAGAGCGGAAGCGCGTCAGGGCAGCCTGCTGCGTGAAGGGATGAAGGTGGTCATCGCCGGTCGCCCGAACGCCGGAAAATCGAGCCTGCTGAACGCTCTGGCGGGTCGTGAAGCGGCCATCGTCACCGATATCGCCGGCACAACCCGCGACGTGCTGCGCGAGCACATCCACATCGACGGTATGCCGCTGCATATCATCGATACCGCCGGGCTGCGTGACGCCAGCGACGAGGTGGAGCGAATTGGGATTGAGCGGGCCTGGCAGGAGATCGAGCAGGCCGACCGGGTGCTGTTTATGGTCGATGGCACCACCACCGACGCCGTAGATCCGGCGGATATCTGGCCGGACTTTATTGCCCGTCTGCCCGCGAAGCTGCCGATCACCGTGGTACGTAATAAAGCCGATTTGACCGGCGAGACGCTGGGTATCAGCGAGGTGAATGGTCACTCACTTGTTCGCCTCTCCGCCTACACCGGCGAAGGCATAGACGTGCTGCGTAACCATCTCAAGCAGAGCATGGGCTTTGATACCCAAATGGAAGGTGGCTTCCTGGCCCGCCGTCGCCATCTGCAGGCGCTCGAGCTGGCGGCAGAACATTTACAGCAGGGTAAAGCGCAGCTGCTGGGCGCGTGGGCGGGCGAACTGCTGGCAGAAGAGCTGCGTCTGGCCCAGCAAAGCCTGAGCGAGATCACCGGCGAGTTTACCTCCGACGATCTGTTAGGACGGATTTTCTCGAGCTTCTGTATTGGGAAGTAAGCGTTATATAGACACGTGAAGAGTTGTTAACCCGCATTGACTGGTGTTGATGCGGGTTTTTTAATATCGCCCTAGTCATCACCCAGTTTGAAAATAATCCTCCCTGTCCCCATCTTAGTTTCTGAATCCTGTGAAAACTGTTTTACCGATATATCACCATCGTCAGACAAACGAGGAAAGCCTGGCCTGAATGTGATTCTGATTACACAAGATGAATATTCTCCTGCTTTATTCTTCTGGCCTGCGACGCCAAAGCCCCCTTCCAGAACAGCTTTTATCATCCACACAGATGATTCACTATCGTAAAGGATATCAACCCGATCGCCGATTTCAATTCCTGTTGTATCCATTGCACTTCGACTAATTCTGAAGCCCAGCTCAACAGAACCAGCAGTGCGTCTGCGTTGAGTAACAGTAACATAGTTGCTTTGTACCACACGGCCGCTTTTCGCCGCCATTGTAGATAAAGACACGAAAGCCATAAAAACCTCTTAAGATATTTGTTTAATCGCATTGTACGGCCAATCAATTTTTAATGGCAATTATTTTTGTGTGGTTTTTCTCCGTAAAATTCACTTTGGTTTTACCTACAACAATAAATTTAAAATGTATCCCCCCTAAATACCGCACTAAAAAATATAAGTAACCGCTTACATATTTGTATTTTATATAATTAAGCCTTACCCGCTGTTAACTTTATAATATATGACAAACAATATAGAAAGAGCATTGATAGGGGGAGCTTATGCCATAGCAAAGGCGCTGACGCGTGTCGCTTGCTTCTTCCCATTCCTTACATGAATTGTAAAAATCTCGCAGAGAGCTTTTTACCCCCTTTTTTCCGTGCTAAAACCTGCACACAATACGTAATACTTTAACCGTTGCGAGCGGGCCAACCATTATCATGGAGTGAAAAATGGCGACACATTTTGCAAGAGGGATCCTTACCGATGGACAGCTGGTCTCTGCCCGCCTGCCATCGTCCTGTCACGATCGCGCCAGGGCGCTGCCAGAGCACCACCGCAACCGCTATCTAGCCTCCCGCGCCCTGCTCGCTGAACTGGTATTTATGCTTTACGGCATAAGCGAGCTGCCTGAAATCATCATCCAGCCCAATGGTCGCCCGGTCTTTGCCGATCGCAGCCTGCCCCACTTTTCACTGGCCTACGCCGGGAACATGGTGGGCGTCGCAATCGCCACCAGCGGACTGTGCGGCCTGGATATGGAGCTGCAACGGGCAACGCGTAGCTTTCACACCCCCCATGCCCCGGAGCGCCATGACTTCACCAGCACCGAAAGGCTGTGGATCAACAATCAGAGCGATCCTAACGAGGCCCAGGCGCAAATAGTTACTCTACGGCAGAGCGTGCTGAAGATGGCCAGCCAGCCCCAGGATACCTCGGGTTTCCTCCAGCTGTTGCCAGGCTCCGGCAAGCTGCGAGCGGCGCAGTCTGAACCTATTGAAGCACTCTGCGATGCAGAGGACGTGCTAATCTGGTCGGTGGCGGTTTCACCCGCTATTGAAAGCCTGAAGATTTGGGAGTTTGATACCAGGCGGGGATGGCGCTGCCTGACAGATATCCAAACCCGAGCGAACAATCCCGCCACCCGCCTGATGCGTTTTACCAGCCTGCCTGCGTAATGCGCTTCACTACACTTACCGGTAAGGAGTAAAGATGTCTGATTCACTGCACGTCGTTACGTTACTTGGCAGCCTGCGTAAAGGCTCATTCAATGCGATGGTAGCCCGCACGCTGCCGAAGGTTGCGCCGGAAGGCATGACGGTGGCACCGCTGCCGACCATTGCCGACATCCCGCTATATGATGCCGATATCCAGCAGGAGGAGGGTTTTCCGCAGAGCGTTGAGGCCATTGCCGAGCAGATCCGCAACGCCGATGGCGTGGTGATCGTGACGCCAGAATATAACTACTCGGTACCGGGCGGCCTGAAAAACGCTATCGACTGGCTGTCACGTCTGCCTGCGCAGCCGCTGGCAGGTAAGCCGGTGCTGATCCAGACTAGCTCTATGGGCGCCATCGGCGGCGCACGCTGCCAGTATCATCTGCGACAGATTCTGGTATTTCTCGACGCGATGGTAATGAACAAGCCGGAGTTTATGGGCGGGGTGATCCAGAACAAGGTGGATCCGCAGACGGGCGAGGTTATCGATCAGAGCACGCTGGACCATCTGACCGGCCAGCTGACGGCGTTTGGTGATTACATCAAGAAAGTCAGAGCGTAAAAAAACCCGGCAGCGCGAAGCCTGCCGGGCCAGTTTTTAGCGGTTAATGCGCGTCGATAAATACAATCTTCAGCACAAACAGCAGCGCAACGATAATCACGCACGGGCTGAGATCGCGGAAGCGTCCGGTACCGATCTTCATGATGCAGTAGGAGATAAAGCCCAGCGCAATGCCTTCAGTAATTGAGAAGCTGAACGGCATCATCACGGCGGTGATAAACGCCGGTACGGCTTCGGTCAGGTCGTCCCACTTCACGCGGGAGAGGCTGGAGGTCATCAACACGCCGACGTAGATCAGCGCACCCGCAGCAGCATACGGCGGTACCATACCGGCCAGCGGCGACAGGAAAATCACCAGCAGGAACAGTACGCCTACCACTACGGCGGTGAGGCCAGTGCGCCCGCCAACGGAGACGCCGGAAGAGGACTCAATATAGGCGGTGACCGACGAGGTACCGATAAAGGAGCCGGCTACGGAGGAGACGCTGTCAACAAACAGAGCCTGCTTCATGCGCGGGAACTTACCCTTTTCATCTGCCAGACCGGCTTTATCGGTAACGCCAATCAGCGTCCCGGAGGAGTCGAACAGGTTGACCAGCATAAACGAGAAGATCACGCCTGCCAGGCCAAGGTTAAACGAGCCAGCCAGGTCAACGTGACCGACAACGCTGGTGACGCTTGGCGGCGCAGAGACAATCCCGCTGTAGTGCACATCGCCCAGCCACCAGCCCAGCAGGGTAGTTACCACGATAGAGACCAGCACCGCCGCATGGACGTTACGCGAGGCCAGAATGGCGATGATAAAGAAGCCCAGCACACCCAGCAGCACGCTGTGGGAGGTCAGATTGCCGATGGTCACCAGCGTCTCCGGGTTCGCCACAATCACGCCCGCATTTTTCAGACCCATCATGCCGATGAACAGACCGATACCGCTGGTAATACCGACGCGCAGGCTCACCGGAATGTTAGCGATCATCCAGTAGCGGACGCGGAAGATAGTCAGCAGCAGCAGGCCGATAGCGCCCCAGAAGATGGCTCCCATTCCCACCTGCCACGGCAGGCCCATTGCGCCGACCACTACAAAGGCGAAGAAGGCGTTCAGCCCCATCGCGGGCGCAAGCGCCACCGGCAGGTTAGCGAACAGCCCCATCAGGATGCTGCCAAAGGCGGCAATCAGACAGGTGGTAACGAATACCGCGCTGGTATCCATGCCAGCAACACCCAGAATCTGTGGGTTAACAAAGACGATATAGACCATCGTCAGGAAGGTAGTAAAACCGGCGATCACCTCGGTGCGTGCCGTGGTGCCATGCTCGCGCAGTTTAAACACGCGGTCGAGCAACCCCTGGCCCGCGGCCTGGGTAGTGTGTTGTTGGCTCATTATCTATTTCCGAACAGGGAAGGAAAATTCGTCGCTATCCTATACCAAAATGCGACAATGTTGACGGTTATCACATACTTTTTTTCATTGATTTTGCTTATACGGCATCGATTGCGCGGAGAAATCTGCGTTAAGTAAACGTTAAACTTGCAATAAACAGGAAACGGCATGTCCCAAATAGAAGCGATTTTTTTCGACTGTGATGGCACGCTGGTCGACAGCGAGGTGATCTGTTCCCGCGCGTACGTGCATATGTTCGCGCAGTTTGGCATTACGCTCGATCTGGCGGAAATTTTTAAGCGCTTTAAAGGCGTTAAGCTCTACGAAATTATCGACATTATTAACGCCGAGCATGGCGTTAACCTGTCCAAAGCGGAGCTGGAGCCGATCTACCGCGCCGAGGTCGCGCGCCTGTTCGATGCCGAGCTGGAGATTATCGCCGGCGCGGATGCGCTGCTCGAGTCTGTCAGCGTGCCGATGTGCGTGGTTTCGAACGGCCCGGTCAGCAAAATGCACCACTCTCTTGGCAAGCTCGGGATGCTGCACCATTTCCCGGATCTGCTCTTCAGCGGCTACGATATTCAGCGCTGGAAGCCGGACCCAGCCCTGATGTTCCATGCCGCCAGCGCGCTGGACGTTGATCCGACGAAGTGCATTCTGGTGGATGACTCTGCGGCAGGCGCGCAGTCAGGGATTGATGCAGGAATGGAGGTGTTCTACTTCTGTGCCGATCCGCACAACCAGCCGATCGACCATCCGAAGGTGACCACCTTTACCGAGTTATCGCAGTTGCCAGAACTATGGAAAGCCCGCGGCTGGGAAATTACCCGCTAGCAAACGCCCTCCCCAAACGGGGAGGGATAATCCTCACTTAAACACTTTTTGCACAAACTCGGCACAGGCCGGACGCCAGACATCCATTTCGTGGCCCAGTCCGGCATACATTTTGTAGTCAAAATGGATGCCCTGTTTTTCCAACTCTGCTTTTAGTCCGGCGATATCTTTTCCGGTCACCGAATCACGCTCGCCGACAACAAGCGTAAAATTATGCAGCTGCCTGTTGATAGCATCCGGCTGTCTAAACCTTGCTGCAACACCCTCATCAGGCACCGTGGTCGTGGTAACGCCGCGGACGACTACCAGCATCGGTTTGATTTTCCCCTCGGCCAGCAGGTTATCCATGATTTGCGGAATACGCCCTTGGGTAATGGCGGAAAGCCCGGTATCACCGAAGCCGTGATAGAAATAGAGCACCGCAGCGGATCGCTATCGTGGCTGTAGCCAGGCGGCGTCCAGACATAGACTTTGCGCTCCGACTTCAGGGTATCGGAGTAATAACTCAACGCGTGCAGCTCGCCGTGCGGCACCGCCCGGTCATCAATAATGCTACCCGGCACCAGGATAAGCGAGGCCATGCTGTCCGCCGCGTGCAGCGGCATAGCGGAGGTGGCGATAAAAGTATTGCGTAAAAACAGCCGCTTCGAAAAAAAGTTCAGCTAAAAACCACGGCCCCCGGCTTTTATTCCCTGCCACCGTCCCCCTGCCGCTTCGTAGTGTCAGCTTTTCCACCGCCTCACGCTTCTCTGTGCCAGGTTCTCTTTATGTAGTGACAATATTCAAAAGCAAGACATTGATATTAATGCTTTTTCATTTATGGCATAGCTTTTGCTGTTTATTGATTAGCCCGTCGAGCTAACTCAAAAAGAGGATTAACAGGTGAAACATGTCTACGTAGCCAGCCACGGTAATTTTGCCATCGGCGTTGTGGAGAGTCTGGCGCTGTTGATTGGCGAAGAGCATGGCGTAAAGCCTGTTTGCGCTTATCAGGGTGAGATAACGACCACTGAGCAACTGGAGCGGGTGTTCGAAGAGCTGGTAGCTCAGGCAGAGGGTGAGGAGGTTGTCATTTTCACCGATCTGTTGGGCGGCAGCGTGAACAACAGCGCCGCCAGAGCGGTGCTTCGCCACGACAACGTCTATGTCGTGGCAGGCGTTAACCTCACCCTGCTGCTGGAATTTTTGCTCTGCGAAGCACAGAGCGTTAAGGAGGCGATTAACTACGCCACCGCCACCGCCCGAGAATCCATTGTTTTTATCAATGCCGTATTGCAACCCCCCACTGAAATTGCCGGAGACCGCCCATGATCAAACTCGTTCGTATTGATTATCGCCTGCTGCATGGTCAGGTTGTGTTCGCCTGGACGCGCGCGCTGGATATTGACTACATCATCGTCGCGGATAAAAAGGCCGCTAGCGACCCTTTTATTACCATGTCTCTTAACCTCGCCAAACCCGCAGGCGTGACGCTGGATATCGCCACCGTCGACCAGGCGGCGGCGAAGCTCAACAGCGGCAAGCTGGACCACAAAAAAGTGATGATCGTCCTGGGAAATACCCGTGAAACGCTGGAACTGGTGGAAAAGGTGCCGGGTATCGACGCGGTGAATTTCGGCGGGATCGCGCAAAAAGAGGGCGCACAGCAGTTCGGCAAAGCCATTTACCTGACGTTGGATGAGATAGCCGACAGCCGGCAAATGAAAGAAAGAGGCATCCGCATGGAGATGCGCCAGGTTCCGGCGCACTCTGCGGAGCTGCTCAACGAGAAAGTGTGAGGAGAAAATCATGTTGCTGACCGCAACCCTGCTGGGGCTTATCGCCGCGCTGGGCATTCTCGAAGGGCGTCTGATGGGGGTGACGATGATCGATCGCCCGCTGGTGATGTGCACCCTGACGGGCCTGGTCTGCGGCAACCTGACGGAAGGCATTCTTATCGGTGCCACACTTGAGCTGATTTTTCTTGGCAACGTGGCGATCGGCGCGGCCCACCCGCCTGATATCGTTACTGGAGCGATTCTGGCGACCGCCTTTTCTATTATGTCGGGCCGTGGGCCTGAAGCCGCGCTAGCTATCGCCATTCCGGTTTCCATGCTGGCGCAGACATTGGGGATTCTGGTGCGCGTCGCCAACGCCCGCTTCGGCCATCTTGCTGACCGTTACGCAGAGCAAGGCAATACCCGAATGGTGGCGTTTATGCATCTTGGGGGGCCGACGATGCTCTATTTCCTGAGCGGCTTTCTACCGGTTTTCTTCGCCATCCTGCTGGGCTCGTCTGCCGTAACCTGGTTCCTGGACGCGATCCCGCCGGTCATTACCAACGGACTGGTCATCGCCAGCAAGATTTTGCCCGCGCTTGGCTTCGCCTTGCTTATTAACATGATGCTCAGCACCAAACTGATGCCCTACCTCGGTCTCGGCTTTCTTATCGCCGCCTATACCGGGCTGGATATCATCGCGATTGCACTGTTCTCGGTGGTGCTGGCCTTCATCATCAGCCAGTTTCTCAGCAACCAACAGCCGGAGGCATAACCATGAGCCAGTTAACGGAACATCTTGACGAAAAGACGACGGCCGAGCCGCTGACGGATACCGAAGGGAAAGTCACGGCGCGGGAGCTGCGCAGCGTCTTCTGGCGTTCATTTACCTTGCAGGGATCCTGGAATTACGAGCGCCAGCAGCATATGGGCTGTGCTTTTATCATGAGTCCGGCGCTGCGTCGCATCTATAACACGCGTGAAGCGCTGAGCCGGGCGCTTCAGCGCCATCTGGTACTGTTCAATACCACGCCGCACCTGTCCACGTTTATCTTCGGGCTGGCGATTGCGATGGAAGAAGAGAACCGCCGCAATCCGGAGTTTAACGAAGAGTCGATCAACGCGGTTAAAACCAGCCTGATGGGGCCGCTTGCGGGTATCGGCGACTCCATCTTCTGGGGCTCGCTTAAGGTTATCGCCGCTGGAATGGGCATTTACTTTGCCCAACAGGGCAGCGTGCTCGGCCCCATCGTGGCGCTGCTGGTCTATAACCTGCCGCACCTGTTCTGCCGCTGGTACGGGCTGAAGCTTGGCTACCGTGCCGGTACCACCTGGCTTATGCGCATCTACCAGAGCGGGCTTATGGACAGGGTGACCTATATCGCCTCGATCGTCGGCCTGATGGTGGTCGGGGCCATGACCGCCAGCATGATTGATATTCATACGCCGCTGAGCTTCACCACCGGCAATACCACCATCAAGGTGCAGGATTTTCTCGACAAAATTCTGCCTTCGCTGCTGCCGCTGCTCTTTACGCTTGGCATGTACAAGCTCATTCGCAAGGGCGTCAGCATTAACTGGGTTCTGTTAGGCACCGTGGCGTTTGGCCTGCTGGCAAGCGCCCTGGGCATTCTTTAAATGAGGGTTTTGATGATGCAGATGGAAGATTATATGAACGAAGCGCCGCAGCGCCTGCTGGCGATGCTGGAACAGCGCCGCGACGATCTGGTACACGCCGCAAGCGCCATAGTGAACCAGGGCGTAACGCGGATAGTGCTTACCGGCTCTGGCACCTCTTACCACGGGGCGCTGACCGCGCGCCGCTTTATGCAGCAGTGGTGTCACGTGCCGGTAGACGTCAGCTATCCGTTTTTACTCGACAGCGCCACGCTGGCTCAGGGCGGTAAGGCGTTGTTGATTGGCATTTCTCAGGGCGGCGGCAGCCTCTCTACCCTTGAAGCGATGACCCGCGCCAGAGAGGCGGGGCACCTGACGGCGTCGATGGCAGGCGTGGAGAACGCAACGATTAACCGCGTTGCGGATCACGTGCTGACGGTACCCTGCGGCGAGGAAAAAGCGGGGGCGAAAACCAAAGGCTATCTCTGCACCATGCTGAACCTGATGCAGCTGGCGCTCAGCATCGCCGACCAGCGCAACGCCATTACGCCGGAACAGGATAAAGAGGTAAAAGCGCGCATGGCAGCGACGTTCCGTCACCTGCCTGCGGTGATTGAGGCCTCCGCCGCCTGGGCGCAAGGGCCGGCGCGACCGCTCGCCGAAAGCCAGGATCTGCGGCTGGTGGCGCAGCCTGAGCTTTACGGCACGGTGCAGGAAGGGGCGCTGAAGCTGCTGGAAACGCTGCGTTGCCCAGTTTCCGGCTACGAATTTGAGGAATTTATCCATGGCATCTACAACGCGTTTAACAGCGGCTCGGCGTTGATCATGTTGGATAATCGACCTGATGAACGCAGCGAGAACTTGGTGACGATTCTTTCGCAGTGGACATGCCATATTTATCGCGTTGGTAGCGACGTGGAAGAGAACGGCAAAAATATGCGCTTCCCGTTTATTAACGACAAAGACTTTAGCGTTTTTGAATACATTATTCCGCTGCAAATGCTGTGCGCGAAACTGGCACCGGAAAAAGGCATTAACCCGGCGATCCCGAAAGATCCGCAGTTTCATCAGAAAATGAAAAGCAAACAAGCTGCTTAATTAAATCATTAACTTACCGCTATCCGCGTTGCGCGGAGGCTCCTCTACGCCCAAGGAGAAGAAAATGACACATCCTCATCAGCAGTCCCGGCAAGTTATCAGCGCTATATTGCAAAATAAGCACGCTATTGAACGCGTCTATTTTGTTGGCTGCGGCGGCTCGCTAACCGGTTTTTACCCGGCGAAGTATTTCCTCGATTGCGAGGCGAAAAAGCTGGCGGTGGGATATATCACCAGCAATGAATTTGTTCACGCCACACCGCAGGCGCTCGGTGAAAATAGTCTGGTGATCCTGGCTTCCCAGCAGGGTAATACGCCAGAAACGGTGGAGGCGGCGCGGGTGGCGCGCGCCAAAGGTGCAGCCACGGTTGGGCTGACTTTCGCCCCGGCCTCGCCGCTTTGCGAACATAGCGATGAAGTTATTGAATATCGCTGGGCGCGCTATCCCGAAACGGTCAACCCGGCGCAGCAAAAGGCCGCTTACGGCCTGTGGCTGGCGCTTGAACTGCTGCAACAAACCGAAGGCTATGCTCAGTATGAAAAGATGGTGAGCGCATTTGAGCAGTTTGAAAGCGTGGTACGCGAAGGGCAACGCAAGGTGCAGGAAGAGGCGCAGCGCTTCGCTCAATCTTATAAAGACGACAACGTCATTTATATGATGGGTAGCGGCCCATCGTTTGGTGCCGCGCACCAGCAGTCTATTTGCATTCTGCTGGAAATGCAGTGGATCAACTCCGCCAGCGTACACAGCGGCGAATATTTCCATGGCCCGTTTGAAATCACTGAAGCGGGCACGCCTTTTGTGCTGCTGCAAAGCGAAGGCCGCACGCGCGCGCTGGACGACCGCGCTATTCGCTTTATTCGTCAGTACGGCGGCAAGCTGCAGGTGATTGACGCCGGCGCGCTTGGCATAAACGCCCTGCCTGAAGCAGTGCGTGAATATTTCTGCGGCCTGTTCCATACCGCGCTGCTGGATGTTTATAACCTGGCGCTTTCCGAAGCGCGTCAACATCCGCTGACCACTCGTCGCTATATGTGGAAAGTGGAGTATTAAGGCTAACGGGGCGGCCTGCCCGCCCCACTTTCACTGGCTGAACTCCGCCACCCGCAATTCAAAGATATCGTGGATATACCCTATCTCCGCTGTTGGCAGGGCGATGTTATAAAGCGACTTAAAGCGCTGAAAAGAGCGGTTCACCATCGCGATAAAATCGCCATGCCGCTCGGTAAACCTGTCCAGATTGCGGTAGTGGGTTATCTCGTTGCGCATGACCAGCCGCTCAATCATACAGCTCAGGTGCACATAAAGGCCGATAATTAAATTGTTGGAGAAGGTGAACCCCAGCGCCTGCTGCCATTCGGCGATAATCTCTTCTATATAGCTCAGCGTCTTGCTGGCGTTCAGAATGGTCAGCGAGTTGACGACATTGTGCAGCGAAAATTCACGCACCATATTCTGGTTAATGGCGTTTATCTGTTTCTCGGTTAAATAGCCGCTCAGCAGTTGGGTCAGGTTGGCATGTCCTTGCTCGCCGAGAAGCTCTTCAATTCCCATATAGGGCACCCCTTCTACCTGCGGGTCGAGCGTGCCGATAATCGCTATCACATCGTACTGTGTAAAAAGCGCAGCGGGTTGATGCCTAAGCCGGGTAAATTCGCAGGCGATGATATTGATGTTGAAATCGGCCAGCAGGCTTTTTTCCATCAGGCTCTTAAACTTAAATGCCGTGCCGATGCCGGTGATACAGGTCACCAGCAGCGCCTTCTCTTTTTTATGGCTGGGATAGTGAATATCCCAGCTTGAACGGTTGAGCGGCACAATCTCTTCGGCTATCGACTCAATGCTTCTGGAAAGCGCGATTTCGCTGGCGATATTCAGCGCGAGACGCGTGGTGACGTTATCAATGACTACCAACGGCCCGTGGATGGCGTCAAGCAGCATATCGGCTATTTCGCGGCTATAGCCCATGTCAATCAGGATCATTACGCCAGCGCTAGTGTCGGTATGCTGTAAATAGTCAAGAATGGCGCGGCTGACATCGCTAAAGGCTACGTCCACCGGCATATCCATGGCGTGATAAATCTTCTCGCCGATAAGCCGGTTCGCCACGCTGGCGATGCTGCTGGCGGTTGAGTAGCCGTGCGCCACAATAACCGCTTTGATTTTGCTGTTAATGGTGGCATCAATGGCGTTACTGACGATAGCGGTAATCGCTACCCGATCCAGCACAGTAATTAACAGATCGTACTTCGCGACAATCACCTCAATCAGCTTTTGCGCCACCCGATGAGCGAGCCCCGCATCTTGCGTCAGCCAGGCCGACATGATCTGCTGTGAAGCATCATCCGGCTCGCGTAATGTCAGCGGCAGGCTGGTGAGGTAGCGACCGGTGAGAAAAGCGAACTCGCCGCTCAGCGCCAGGTCGTAGTTGGCGGCGATAAGCTTGCCGGCATCTTCAATGAAACGCAGGCGCTTCTCCTGCTGCGCCATTTCGCTCTCTTTGTTCATTAGCGCATCGAGATACTGGGTGACGTTTTGATAAACCAGCTTGCCAAAAGCGCGCGAACTGATGTTCTCACGCGTGAGCTCAAGGCAAAGACCGCAAACATTGCGCGCTAAACGTTCATACTCCTGCTGCCTGCCGGGCAGCGCCGGTACTCCCTGGCTGTCGCGCAGGATGATCACTTTCTCCTGATTAAGCAGCGGCAGCAGCGGGCGGCCGGGCAGCAGCTTATCCGGAATATGTCCGGCTTTTACTTCCAGTATCCCTTCCCGCCGCAGCCCGAACGCCCAGGCGTTAGCGCAAACATTTTTAATAAGGTTCTCAAGGCCGCCTACGTTGCCCTCTACCGGCTCCTCCAGCAGCAGCTGCATAATTTCGCCATCTACGGCAAGATCGTGCTGAAGCTGGCGCGCCTGGGCCTGGAAAAAGTGCCAGATGAAGGCCATGCGCTCATACTGGCCGCGCTCCGCCACGGGCAGGATTTTCACTATCATGGGGATACGGCGGATAAAGGTGGCCAGAAAATATTTATCCGGCTCTTCGGTTGTTGCGAAAATAAGGCGCACGCAGGCCCGTCGCTCCTGGCTGCTTTCGCCGAGTCGCCGCCATGTGCCGTTATCCATAAAGTGAAACAGTTTTTCCTGGCCTTCCGGCGTAAGCCTGTGCACCTCATCAATAAACAGTACGCCGCCGTCGCTTGCTTCAATCAGCCCCTCGACGTTTTTGTCCGCTCCGGTAAAAGCGCCTTTAACATGCCCAAAAAGCTTGGAAGTGAGCAGCTCAGGGTTATTGGCGTATTCCGCACAGTTAAAAACCTGAAAAGGGGCGTTGGGCGTAAGAATGTGCTGCTCAATAGCGTAGCGCCAGAGGCGGCCAGCCAGAAAGCTTTTACCGGTGCCCGTGGGGCCTTTTAGCAGTACCGGCAAACCGCTACCGGGGTAGCTGATGGCCGCTTTGCACTGGCGAATCGCCTCCTGCAGGCTGCCCTGTGCGCCAATCAGGGTTTCCAGACTATCCTGTCGGTCTTCCAGAAGGCCAGCAAGCGAGGCGTATTCCATCTGGCGCACCGCCAGGCCATGCCGCTCCCGCAACTGCCTCACCGGCAGAAAAAGAACGGGGCGGCTGTTTATCTTTATTACTCGCTGTTCGCGGTGCAGGTTATTCAGATGATGGCTGACAATGTTTCGCTTCTGACGAAAGTGGCTGGCGATCTGCATAGCGCTAAAATCGCTGGTCTCTGCCGCTGTTAATTGTCGCAGGCCGCATTCCTTTTCAAGCCATTGAAATATCACATCCTTATTCATGAATCTGAAAGCTCCGTTCAATCACAGGGTTTCCTAACATAGCCAGAATGTTGCATGAAAAATAGCCTTCCCGTGGCAAAAACGGGCGAAAGTTCAAAGGAAAAATGAATGGTTACCGCAACGGCGCTGGTTTATGGGAAAAGACGCATAAAAAAAGCGCCCCTGGCCCGACAGACCAGAGACGCTTATTCTTAAAGCGCGGCCGCTATTAGCCACGCGCGTTGTCATTACTCTTTCGGATCTTTCCCCGCCAGCAGCTTGTCCAGCTCGTCGCCGCCAACGTGGCGGAAATCCTGGCCCTTCACGAAGTAGAAGATGTATTCGCAGATGTTCTGGCAGCGGTCGCCGATACGCTCGATAGAGCGGGCGCAGAACAGCGCGGTCAGTACGCTTGGGATGGTACGCGAATCTTCCATCATGTAGGTCATCAGCTGACGCACAATGCCTTCGTACTCCTGATCCACCTTCTTGTCTTCACGGTAGATACGTACCGCTTCATCAAGATCCATCCGTGCAAAGGCGTCCAGCACGTCGTGCAGCATCTGCACCGTATGGCGGCCCAGCGACTCCAGGCTCACCAGCAGGGGCTGGTGCTGCTGGGAGAACTTCTCCAGCGCCGTGCGGCAGATTTTATCCGCGACGTCACCGATACGCTCCAGCTCAGCGATGGTTTTGATGATCGCCATCACCAGACGCAGGTCGCTCGCCGTCGGCTGGCGCTTGGCGATGATGCGCACGCAGGCCTCGTCGATCGCCACTTCCATCATGTTGACCTGATGGTCACCGGCAACAACGCGCTTGGCCAGCTCGCTGTCTTGATTGTGCATGGCGGTGATCGCGTCAGAGAGCTGCTGCTCTACCATTCCACCCATGGTCATCACCTGGGTGCGAATGCTCTCCAGCTCGGCGTTAAACTGGCCGGAGATATGTTTATTAAGATTGAGATTGTCCATGGCGCACTCCTGAATCAACCGTAACGGCCGGTGATATAGTCTTCTGTTTGCTTCTTCGCGGGTTTGGTGAACAGATCGTCCGTGTTGCTGAACTCAATCAACTCGCCCAGATACATAAAGGCCGTATGGTCGGAGCAACGCGCAGCCTGCTGCATGTTGTGGGTCACGATCACCACGGTGTAATCCTGCTTCAGCTCGGTGATCAGCTCTTCAATACGCCCGGTAGAGATAGGGTCGAGGGCTGAACACGGCTCATCCAGCAGCAGCACTTCCGGACGAATGGCGATACCCCGCGCAATGCACAGTCGTTGCTGCTGACCACCGGAGAGAGAGTATCCGCTCTGGTGCAGTTTATCTTTGGTTTCGTTCCAGAGTGCGGCCTTGGTCAATGCCCACTGCACGCGCTCGTCCATGTCGGCGCGGGAGAGCTTCTCAAACAGGCGCACGCCGAAAGCGATGTTGTCATAGATAGACATCGGGAACGGCGTCGGCTTCTGGAAGACCATCCCGACTTTGGCACGCAGCAGGGCAATATCCTGGCTGTGGGTGAGGATGTTCTCGCCATCCAGCAGAATTTCACCCTCGGCACGCTGTTCCGGATAGAGAGAGTACATTTTGTTAAAGGTACGCAGCAGGGTGGATTTACCGCAGCCTGACGGGCCGATAAATGCCGTTACCTGATTCTTCGCGATATCCAGATTGATGTTTTTCAGGGCGTGGAACTTCCCGTAGTAGAAGTTCAAATCACGAACCTGGATCTTGCCGGAGGTGGTTTCAACCATACTCATTTTACTCTTTTCCTCAATCGGGCGCGGCCGGAGCCACGCCGCCTAATTTTAACCGTTCTTCTTCGCGAAGATAACGCGTGCCAGGATGTTCAGCAGCAGCACGCACAGGGTAATCAGCAGTACGCCAGCCCATGCCAGCTGTTGCCACTCGGCAAACGGGCTCATGGCAAACTTAAATATGGTGACCGGCAGGTTCGCGATAGGCTGCATCATGTCCG
Organism: Pseudescherichia sp.; assembly: GCF_031987975.1. Lineage (GTDB taxonomy): Bacteria > Pseudomonadota > Gammaproteobacteria > Enterobacterales > Enterobacteriaceae > Pseudescherichia. The sequence goes on from NZ_DALZYX010000004.1 coordinate 385,363, forward strand.
TGCTCCAGAACTGGTTGGAGAGGGAGGTGAAGAGCAGCGGCGCGGTTTCGCCGGCGATACGCGCCACCGCCAGCAGCACGCCGGTCAGGATGCCGGAGATAGAGGCCTTCAGCGTAATCGCGGAGATCATCTTCCACTTCGGCGTGCCCAGCGCATAGGCAGCTTCACGCAGGCTATCCGGCACCAGCTTCAGCATGTTCTCGGTGGTACGGATAACGATCGGCACCTGCAGCAGCGCCAGCGCAATCACGCCCGCCCAGCCGGAGAAGTGCTCCATCTGAGCCACCACGATGGTGTAGACAAACAGACCCACCACGATAGAGGGCGCGGAGAGCAGAATATCGTTAATAAAGCGGATCACCTCTGCCAGCCAGGACTTACGTCCATACTCCGCGAGGTAGATGCCCGCCATAATGCCGAGCGGGGTACCAAACACGGTCGCCCAGAGGATCAGCAGGCCGCTGCCCGCCAGGGCGTTCGCCAGCCCACCGCCTGCGGTGTTTGGCGGCGGCGTCATCTCGGTGAACAGCGCCAGCGACATACCGTCGATGCCGCGGGTCACGGTAGAGAAGAGGATCCAGATCAGCCAGAAGAGACCAAACGCCATGGTTGCCAGCGACAGCGTTAGCGCGATGCGGTTTTTCATCCGGCGCTTAGCCTGCATTTTACGGCGCGACTCGGCCAGCTCAGTCGTGGTTTGCATTTCGAGCGTAGCCATTAGCGTGCCCCCTCGTTTTTCGCCAGACGCAGGATCATCACTTTCGAAATCGCCAGCACGATGAAGGTGATCACAAACAGGATCAGGCCCAGCTCCATCAGCGCGGCGACGTGCAGCCCGGACTCCGCTTCGGCAAATTCGTTGGCCAGCGCAGAGGTGATGCTGTTGCCCGGCATATAGAGTGAGGCGCTGTCGAGCTGGTAGGTGTTACCGATGATAAAGGTCACCGCCATGGTTTCACCCAGCGCACGGCCCAGGCCAAGCATCACCCCGCCAATAACGCCGTTTTTGGTGAACGGCAGTACGATGCGCCAGATCACCTCCCAGGTCGTGCAGCCGATGCCGTAGGCCGACTCTTTCATCATCACCGGGGTCTGTTCAAACACGTCGCGCATTACCGAGGCAATGTACGGAATGATCATGATGGCGAGGATAATGCCCGCAGCGAGGATACCAATACCAAACGCCGGGCCAGAGAAAAGTGCGCCGACAAACGGAATGGCGGAGAGCACGTTGCCCACCGGCTCCTGGAAATAAGTGGCAAACAGCGGAGCGAAGATAAACAGCCCCCACATGCCGTAAACGATACTGGGGATAGCGGCGAGCAGCTCAATGGCGATACCCAGCGGACGCTTCAGCCAGCCGGGAGCCAGCTCCGTCAGGAACAGCGCGATACCAAAACTCACCGGGACGGCGATTAGCAGCGCGATAAATGAGGTCACCAGCGTGCCGTAGATCGGCACCAGCGCGCCGTAAATATCGTTCGGTGCGTCCCACTCTTTGGTCCACAGGAAGGAGAAACCAAATTTCTGGATGCTTGGCCAGGAGGAGACAATCAGCGAAATGATGATGCCGCCGAGCAGCAATAGCACAATCAGCGCAGCCAGTTTGACCAGCGCGCCGAAGATCATGTCACCTTGTTTACCCGGTGGGTTAAAAGCAGGCTTGGTTGCAGCCATAAATTACTCTTCTGTTATGTACGTCTTACGAATTTGCCCGGTGGCGCGAACGCTTACCGGGCCTACAGTTTTTATCCGTAGGGCGGGAAGCCTACGCCACCCGCCATCTTCGTCAAAAAGATCCTGTTAGTACAGCGCTTTACCGCTGCTGTCTTTCACATTCGTTTTCCACGCGGCACGCACCTGCTCAACCACACTGTCCGGCAGGGTTGCATAATCCAGATCGTTAGCCTGCTTCGCACCGTCTTTGTATGCCCAGTCAAAGAACTTCAGCACTTCAGCGCCCTGCTCAGGTTTCTTCTGCTCTTTGTGGATCAGGATGAAGGTGGTGGAGGTGATTGGCCACGCGTCGTCACCCTTCTGGTTGGTCAGGTCCTGAGCGAAGCTTTTGCTCCAGTCCACGCCTTTCGCGGCGTTAGAGAAACTCTCTTCGGTCGGAGAGACGGGTTTGCCATCGGCAGAGATCAGCTTGGTGTAGGCCAGGTTGTTCTGCTTAGCGTAGGCGTACTCCACGTAGCCGATAGAGCCAGGCAGACGCTGTACGAACGCGGCGATACCGTCGTTACCTTTACCGCCCAGACCGGTCGGCCAGTTTACGGTAGAGCCAGAACCGATTTTCGATTTCCACTCTTCGTTCACTTTTGCCAGGTAGCTGGTGAAGACGAAGGAAGTACCGGAGCCGTCAGCACGACGAACCACAGCGATATTCTGTGAAGGCAGCTTCATGCCTGGGTTGAGCTTAGCGATCGCTTCGTCATCCCATTTTTTGATTTTGCCCAGGTAGATGTCACCCAGCGTTTTACCATCCAGCACCAGCTCACCGGATTTTACGCCTGGCAGGTTAACCGCCAACACGACGCCACCGATAACGGTCGGGAACTGGAACAGGCCTTCCTGGTTCAGTTTCTCGTCAGACAGCGGAGCATCAGATGCACCAAAGTCTACGGTGTTAGCAGTGATCTGCTTCACGCCGCCGGAAGAGCCGATACCCTGGTAGTTAACTTTGCTACCGGTCTCTTTCTGATAGGTATCCGCCCATTTGGCATACACTGGCGCTGGGAAGGTTGCACCCGCGCCGGTCAGGCTTGCCGCTGCGTTAACAGCGAAAGCGCTCAGGGATAAGGTCGCGGCGACAACAGTAGCGACAGTGGTACGCATGACTTTCATAATGTCTCCTGAGGGATCGTAAATCGTTGTTTGGTTTCTACGATATGCAAAATAGGACAACCAGGTGACAGTTAAATGTACGTATTATGACATTTTTATGACAGGCGTTTATTTGACCGAAAATAGTCTATGGATTGTTTAAAAATAGCACAATGAGGAGAGACGTCCCGCCGGTAGCGACGGGACGTAAGAGGAAGATTACTCTACGGTTACAGATTTCGCGAGGTTACGCGGCTGGTCAACGTCGGTGCCTTTGATCAGCGCGACGTGGTAAGCCAGCAGCTGCAGCGGCACGGTGTAGAAGATCGGCGCAATCACCTCTTCTACGTGCGGCAGCTCGATAATGTGCATGTTATCGCTGCTGGTGAAACCGGCATCCTGATCGGCAAAGACATAGAGCACACCGCTACGGGCGCGAACTTCTTCGATGTTGGACTTCAGTTTTTCCAGCAGTTCGTTGTTAGGTGCCACAACGATAACCGGCATATCGGCGTCAATCAGCGCCAGCGGGCCGTGTTTCAGCTCGCCTGCGGCATAGGCTTCCGCGTGAATGTAGGAGATCTCTTTCAGCTTCAGCGCGCCTTCCAGCGCGATAGGGTACTGATCGCCACGGCCAAGGAACAGAGCATGGTGCTTCTCAGAGAAGTCCTCTGCCAGCGCTTCAATGCGTTTGTCCTGGGAGAGCATCTGCTCGATACGGTTCGGCAGCGCCTGCAGGCCATGCACGATATCCTGTTCGATAGAGGCATCCAAACCCTTCAGGCGGCTCAGCTTCGCCACCAGCATCAGCAGCACGGTGAGCTGGGTGGTGAAGGCCTTGGTGGAGGCCACGCCGATCTCGGTTCCGGCATTGGTCATCAGCGCCAGGTCGGACTCACGCACCAGCGAAGAGCCAGGCACGTTACAGATCGCCAGCGAACCGAGGTAGCCCAGCTCTTTAGAGAGGCGCAGCGCGGCCAGAGTATCCGCCGTCTCCCCGGACTGGGAGAGGGTGATCATCAGGCTGTTGCGGCGCACGGCAGATTTGCGGTAGCGGAACTCAGAGGCGATTTCCACATCGCACGGCACACCGGCCAGTGATTCAAACCAGTAGCGTGACACCATCCCGGAGTTGTAGGAAGTTCCGCAGGCGATAATCTGAATATGCTCAACCTGAGAGAGCATCTCGTTAGCTTTCTCGCCCAGCTCGCTGAGATCGATTGCGCCGTGATTGATACGCCCGGTCAGGGTGTTTTTAATCGCGTTCGGCTGCTCGTAAATCTCTTTCTGCATGTAGTGGCGGTAGATACCCTTATCGCCAGCGTCATATTGCAGGTTAGATTCGATGTCCGGACGTTTTACTTCATGGCCAGAGCGATCGAATACCACGACGCTACGACGGGTCACTTCCGCAATATCGCCCTCTTCAAGGAAGATAAAGCGGCGGGTTACCGGCAGCAGAGCCAGCTGGTCGGAGGCGATGAAGTTTTCGCCCATGCCAAGGCCGATAACCAGCGGGCTACCGGAGCGGGCAGCCAGCAGGGTGTCAGGATCGCGGGTATCCATGATAACCGTACCGTACGCGCCGCGCAGCTGCGGGATAGCACGCAGAACGGCATCGCGCAGCGAGCCGCCTTTTGCCAGCTCCCAGTGCACCAGGTGAGCGATCACTTCGGTGTCGGTTTCGGAAACAAATTCATAGCCGCGCGATCTTAACTCTTCGCGCAGCGGTTCGTGGTTCTCAATAATGCCGTTATGCACCACCACGATATGTTCAGAGACATGCGGGTGAGCATTGCCTTCAGACGGTTCACCGTGCGTTGCCCAACGGGTATGAGCAATACCGGTTCCGCCATGCAGCGGATGCTCTTCAGCTGCCTGAGAGAGCATCTGGACTTTACCGAGACGACGCAGGCGGGTCATATGCCCTTCACTGTCGACCACTGCCAGGCCGGCAGAGTCATAGCCACGGTATTCGAGACGACGTAAGCCTTCGAGAAGGATTTCAGCAATATCACGCTGCGCAACTGCGCCAACAATTCCACACATAGTTAGATTTCCTGATTATGGCGTAAGCCATGCGTTGTCGGTCAACCTGCGTTACCCGTTTTCCGGGCGCCCCGAGCCTTGTAGAGAGTGGGGTTATATTTATAGCTACTGCTGGTGGGCGGGAGATCTATATTGATCTCCTCATCCCTGTTTGCCGGGCGGCGTTGCCACCTGCCCGGCTTACAAAAACGTTACTTCTTCTTGACCGGACGCTTCCAGCCTTTGATATGGGTCTGCTTCACACGGCTAATCACCAGCTCGTCTGCGGCGACGTCACGGGTCACCGTGGTTCCCGCCGCGATGGTAACGCCGCTGGCCACGCTCACCGGAGCGATAAACTGCGAATCGGAACCGACAAAGACATCGTCGCCGATAATGGTTTTATGCTTGTTGGCACCGTCGTAGTTGCAAGTGATGGTACCCGCGCCGATATTAACGTTGTCGCCAATTTCCGCGTCGCCAAGATAGGTGAGATGTCCCGCCTTCGAGCCTTTGCCCAGACGCGCTTTTTTCATCTCAACGAAGTTGCCTACGTGCGCGCCAGCCAGCAGCTCCGCGCCGGGGCGCAGACGGGCAAACGGGCCGATGGTGCAGGCAGCTTCCAGGGTAGCATCTTCTACCACGCTGTAGGGGCTGATCTCGCAGTCATCGCCGATGACGCTGTTTTTGATCACGCAGCCCGCGCCGATTTTGACCCGGCTGCCCAGCGTAACGTTACCTTCCAGAATAACGTTGGTGTCGATCTCGATATCACGGCCGTGACTCAGCGTACCGCGCAGGTCAAAACGTGCCGGATCGCGCAGCATCACGCCCGCTAACAGCAGCTTTTCTGCCTGCTCGGATTGATAAACACGCTCCAGACGAGAAAGCTGCAGGCGGTTGTTCACGCCCTCGACTTCGCTCAGGCGCTGCGGATGCACCGCCGCGATCTCACGTCCTTCCAGGTAAGCCAGCTCGATAATGTCGGTGATATAGTATTCACCCTGTGCATTGTCGTTGGTGAGCTTGCCCAGCCAGCGCTTCAGATCTGCACCGTTGGCAATCAGGATCCCAGTATTGATTTCCTGAATCTTATGCTGTTCAGGAGTCGCATCTTTATGCTCAACGATGCCGGTTACCTTCCCGTCTTCACGGGTGATACGGCCATAGCCGGTGGGGTCGTCAAGTTTCACGGTTAACAGCCCGATGCCGCCCTGCGGTTTTGCATCACGCAGGCGCTGTAGGGTCTCAACGGAGATCAGCGGTACGTCGCCGTAGAGCATCAGGATATCTTCATCGTCGGCGAAACCTGGGGCCGCCTGCTGCATAGCATGGCCTGTGCCCAACTGTTCCGCCTGCAGCACCCAGTTCAGGTTGTCGTCACGCAGCGTCTGTTTAAGCAGATCGCCACCGTGACCGTAGACCAGATGAACCCGGCTTGCGCCTAGATTATTTGCGGCATCAATGACATGCTGTACCATCGCTTTCCCGGCGAGAGTATGAAGCACTTTAGGAAGATCCGAATACATACGGGTTCCCTTGCCAGCGGCAAGGATCACCACGCTCATGCTACTGTTCAACATACGCGTCCTGACTCTGATTTGAAGAAGAATTTTTACCTTTTGACGTTGAAAATACTACATTTTTTTCAACGTGAAATGGGGTGCGTATAAAATGTGCTATCGGCCGCTTTTATCCGCATTTATTCCCCTGGCTTGACCCATCATAAAACGAATTACCGCATAACGCGTACATATTGCTGCGTCTTTACCCGCTATGCTGATGTTTTTACATTTCTTTCGCTCTCTGAATAAAGAGAGCACAGTAAATCAGCTGCCGCTTCGGCGCAAAGTGAGGGAGAGTATAAAGGGAACCGAGGAGGGAGAATCCAGGCCGATCGGGCGATATTGTATGGGAAATATAAAATACAAAGGCCGCCTTTGGGCAGCCCTTGTTATGCTCTGTTCATGCCGCCAGCGGTTGTGGTTTTAATTGGCGGTATGTGCAGGGATTAGAGGTTAAACGTACCAAAAGAAACGTTCATGTTATTGAAGAAAGCGATGATTTTGTTAATCAGTTTCATGATCTTTTCCTGGTCGATGGATTAATTAATGTGACTTACCTCACAAAATAAGTCTACGCTGTGTTGATTAATCGATCAACATTTTTGTGATGATAATCACAAAAAAGTTAAAACACCTTTTCAAAAGGAAAGCGGCCACGTACAGGCATAAAAAAAGCCAGCCTGGAGACCAGACTGGCTTCGTACGTTCAAGCCGGTGTTACATCGCTTTTTTGGTCAACTCGATAACGCGCAGTTTCGCAATAGCTTTGGCCAGCTCCGCAGACGCCTGAGCGTAATCCACGTCGCCGTGCGAGCTCTTAATGTGCTCTTCTGCTTTACGCTTCGACTCCAGGGCTCGCGCTTCGTCGAGATCCTGGCCACGAATCGCGGTATCAGCCAGTACGGTCACGGTGCCCGGCTGTACTTCAAGTACGCCACCAGACAGGTAGATAAACTCTTCATGACCGTGCTGTTTCACGATGCGGATCATACCAGGCTTAATGGCGGTGAGCAGCGGGGCGTGACCCGGGTAAATCCCCAGTTCACCTTCGCTACCCGTTACCTGGATTTTCTCGACCAGCCCAGAGAACATCTGTTGCTCTGCGCTGACCACGTCCAGGTGGTAAGTCATTGCCATATCACCCTCCGATTAAGGCGTTAAAGTTTTTTGGCTTTTTCCACGGCTTCGTCGATGGAACCCACCATGTAGAACGCCTGCTCCGGCAGGTGATCGTACTCGCCTTCCATAATGCCTTTAAAGCCACGGATAGTGTCTTTCAGGGAGACGTATTTGCCCGGAGAACCGGTAAATACTTCTGCCACGAAGAACGGCTGGGACAGGAAGCGCTGGATCTTACGTGCGCGTGCTACCACCAGTTTGTCTTCTTCAGACAGCTCATCCATACCGAGGATGGCGATGATGTCTTTCAGCTCCTGGTAACGCTGCAGGATAGACTGTACGCCACGCGCGGTGTCGTAGTGCTCCTGGCCAACCACCAGCGGATCCAGCTGACGACTGGTAGAGTCCAGCGGGTCAACGGCCGGGTAGATACCCAGAGAGGCGATCTGACGGCTCAGTACCACGGTTGCGTCAAGGTGCGCAAAGGTGGTGGCTGGAGACGGGTCAGTCAAGTCATCCGCAGGTACGTATACTGCCTGTACGGAGGTGATAGAACCGGTTTTGGTGGAGGTGATACGCTCCTGCAGAACGCCCATCTCTTCCGCCAGGGTCGGCTGGTAGCCTACCGCTGAAGGCATACGGCCCAGCAGTGCGGATACTTCCGTACCGGCCAGGGTGTAACGGTAGATGTTGTCAACGAACAGCAGTACGTCACGACCTTCGTCACGGAATTTCTCAGCCATGGTCAGACCGGTCAGTGCAACGCGCAGACGGTTTCCCGGCGGCTCGTTCATCTGGCCGTACACCAGGGATACTTTATCCAGAACGTTGGAGTCGGTCATCTCGTGGTAGAAGTCGTTACCCTCACGAGTACGCTCACCCACGCCAGCAAACACGGAGTAACCGGAGTGCTCGATCGCGATGTTACGGATCAGCTCCATCATGTTTACGGTTTTACCTACGCCCGCGCCGCCGAACAGGCCAACTTTACCGCCTTTGGCGAACGGACACATCAGGTCGATAACCTTGATGCCGGTTTCCAGCAGTTCCTGAGAGCTTGAAAGCTCTTCGTAGGACGGTGCTGCGCGGTGGATAGCCCAACGCTCTTCTTCACCGATGTCGCCTTTCATATCGATCGGCTGACCCAGTACGTTCATGATACGACCCAGGGTCGCTTTACCTACCGGTACTTCGATCGGGTGCTCGAGATCCTGAACTTCCAGACCACGACGCAGACCGTCGGAAGAACCCATAGCGATGGTACGTACGATACCGCCGCCGAGCTGCTGCTGAACTTCCAGCACCAGACGCTCATTACCATTTGTCACTTCGAGGGCGTCGTACACGTTCGGTACGGCGTCCTGCGGGAACTCGACGTCCACCACGGCGCCGATTACCTGGACAACTTTTCCAGTAGCCATCTTGAATCCTCTACGAATTTCCTAAACCTGGTTAAACCGCAGACGCGCCACCGACGATTTCGGTGAGTTCCTGAGTTATGCTGGCCTGACGAGCTTTGTTGTAAACCAACTGCAACTCTTTAATCAGGCTACCGCCGTTATCGGTTGCGGCTTTCATCGCCACCATACGCGCGGCCTGCTCGCTGGCCAGGTTTTCTACAACACCCTGATAAACCTGCGACTCGACGTAACGACGCAGCAGGGTATCCAGCAGCGCTTTCGGATCGGGCTCGTACAGGTAATCCCAGGCCTTATGTTTCAGATCGTCATCCTCTGATGCCGGCAGCGGCAGCAGCTGGGTGATGGTCGGAGACTGGGACATGGTGTTGATAAATTTGTTACTGACGATGTAAAGCTTGTCCAGACGACCTTCGTCGTAGGCCTGCAACATCACTTTTACCGGGCCGATCAGTTCGGACAGGGAAGGGTTATCCCCCATGCCGGTTACCTGAGCAACAACGTTGCCGCCTACGGAGTTGAAGAACGAGACGCCCTTCGAGCCGATCATCGCGAGTTCGCTCTGAACGCCCTTATCGGACCACGCTTTCATATCCGCCAGCAGTTTTTTGAACAGGTTAATGTTCAAGCCACCGCACAGGCCACGGTCGGTAGACACCACCAGGTAGCCCACGCGCTTAACGTCGCGTTCTTCCAGGTAAGGGTGCTTATATTCCAGATTACCGTGAGCAAGGTGACCAATCACTTTGCGCATGGTGTCTGCATAAGGACGGCTGGCTGCCATTCTGTCCTGCGATTTACGCATTTTGGAAGCGGCGACCATCTCCATCGCTTTAGTGATCTTCTGCGTGTTCTGGACGCTTGCGATCTTACTACGTATCTCTTTTGCGCCGGCCATGAGCTTCTCCTCAATGCCTTGCGGCCTGCCCTAAGACAGACCGCCAGACGTTACCAGGACTGGGTTGCTTTGAAGGAATCGAGGATGCCTTTCAGCTTGCCTTCGATTTCATCGTTATAGCCACCGGACTGGTTGATCTCTTGCATCAGCGGAGCGTGGTCACGGTCAACGTAAGCCAGCAGTGCGGCTTCGAAGCTACCGATTTTCGCCAGTTCCACATCTTCGAGGTAACCGCGTTCAGCCGCGAACAGCACCAGGCCCTGCTGCGCAACAGACATTGGAGCGTACTGTTTCTGCTTCAGCAGCTCGGTCACTTTCTGACCGTGGCTCAGCTGTTTACGGGTTGCTTCATCCAGATCGGATGCGAACTGGGAGAACGCTGCCAGTTCACGATACTGTGCCAGCGCGGTACGGATACCACCGGACAGTTTCTTGATGATCTTGGTCTGAGCTGCACCACCCACACGGGATACGGAGATACCCGGGTTAACCGCCGGACGAATACCGGAGTTAAACAGGTTAGTTTCCAGGAAGATCTGACCATCGGTAATCGAGATTACGTTGGTCGGAACGAACGCAGAAACGTCACCCGCCTGGGTTTCGATGATCGGCAGCGCGGTCAGGGAGCCGGTTTTACCTTTCACTTCACCTTTGGTGAAGTTCTCAACGTACTCAGCGTTTACGCGGGATGCGCGCTCCAGCAGACGGGAGTGGAGGTAGAACACGTCGCCCGGGAATGCTTCACGTCCTGGCGGACGACGCAGCAGCAGGGAGACCTGACGGTAAGCAACGGCCTGTTTGGACAGGTCATCGTACACGATCAGTGCATCTTCACCGCGGTCGCGGAAGTATTCGCCCATGGCGCAGCCTGCATACGGAGCCAGGTACTGCAGCGCAGCGGATTCAGAGGCGGTTGCCACTACAACGATAGTGTTGGAGAGAGCACCGTGCTCTTCCAGCTTACGCACTACGTTAGCAATGGTGGACGCTTTCTGGCCGATAGCCACGTACACGCACTTGATGCCGGAGTCGCGCTGGTTGATGATCGCATCGATTGCCATCGCGGTTTTACCGGTCTGACGGTCACCGATGATCAGCTCACGCTGGCCACGGCCGATTGGGATCATGGCATCAACGGACTTATAACCGGTCTGTACCGGCTGGTCGACGGACTGACGATCGATTACGCCCGGTGCGATAACTTCGATAGGCGAGAAGCCATCGTTATCAACCGGACCTTTACCGTCGATTGGCGCACCCAGGGTGTTCACCACGCGGCCCAGCAGGCCACGGCCGACCGGCACTTCCAGAATACGGCCAGTACACTTCACCTTCATGCCTTCGGCGAGGTCAGCGTACGGACCCATTACTACGGCACCTACGGAGTCGCGCTCCAGGTTCAGTGCGATAGCGTAACGGTTACCCGGCAGGGAGATCATCTCACCCTGCATACAATCGGCCAGGCCGTGGATACGGATAACACCGTCACTTACAGAAACAATAGTACCTTCGTTGTGAGCTTCACTCACAACATTGAACTGAGCAATGCGCTGCTTGATCAGTTCGCTGATTTCGGTGGAATTCAGTTGCATGCTCCAGTCCCCTTAAGACTGCAAGACGTCTGCGAGGCGTTCAAGACGGCCGCGTACGCTGCCATCAATGACCATATCACCCGCACGGATGATAACGCCTGCCATTACAGACTTATCGATTTTGCAATTCAGCTTCACTTTGCGTGACAGACGTTTTTCCATCGCGACGCTGATTTTCGAAAGCTGTTCTTCACTCAGTGCGGTTGCCGAGGTGACTTCAACCTCAGCGGTAGCCTCGCTGGCTGCACGCAATTGAATAAACTGCTCAAGAACATCAGGAAGCGCATTCAGACGACCGTTCTCTGCCATCACCCTAATCAGGTTCTGGCCGTTGGCGTCCAGCTGCTCTCCACATACTGCGATAAACGACTCAGCGAGCGTTTCCGGTGCCATCGCACCGGAGAGAAGCTCTGCCATTTGTTCGTTTTTTGTCACCTCGGCGGCAAACGCCAGCATATCCTGCCAGCGCTCAACGCTCTGGTGTTCGACGGCAAAGTCAAAAGCTGCTTTGGCGTAGGGGCGAGCTACCGTAACAAATTCAGACATCAGCCCCTCCCTCCTTACAGTTCAGCGACAAGTTTGTCCACGATGTCGCTGTTAGCAGCTTCATCCACGGAACGTTCGATGATCTTCTCGGCGCCAGCAACAGCCAGAACGGCGACCTGCTTACGCAGCTCTTCGCGAGCGCGCTTACGTTCGGCATCAATTTCTGCCTGCGCCTGCGCCACGATTTTAGTACGTTCCTGCTCTGCTTCGGTTTTGGCTTCGTCCAGGATCTGGGCACGGCGTTTGTTCGCCTGCTCAATGATTACCTGGGCTTCCGCTTTCGCCTTTTTCAGCTGGTCGGTCGCGTTGGCCTGTGCAAGGTCCAGATCCTTTTTAGCTCGTTCAGCAGAAGCAAGACCGTCAGCAATCTCTTTTTGACGTTTTTCGATGGCAGCAATCAACGGCGGCCATACATACTTCATGCAGAACAGAACGAAAAGGACAAACGCGATGGCCTGGCCGAGGATTGTTGCGTTAAGATTCACAGCACAATGCCTCTTATCTAGTTAACGTTCTGATATTGCCCGTAAAAATCAAGCAACGCTTACTACGCGACAGCAAACATCACGTACAGACCCAGACCTACAGCGATCATTGGGATAGCATCCACCAGACCCATAACGATAAAGAACTGAGTACGCAGCAGAGGGATCAGATCCGGTTGACGCGCTGCGCCTTCCAGGAATTTACCTCCGAGGATGCCGATACCGATCGCAGCACCGATTGCCGCCAGACCCATCATCACAGCGGCAGCCATGTACAGCAGATCCATATTCAGGTTTTCCATGACAGTCTCCAGTTTGTTTCAGTTAAAACGTAGTAGTGTTGGTAAAAAAATCAGTGCTCTTCAGACGCCATCGACAGATAGACGATCGTCAGAACCATGAAGATGAAGGCTTGCAGCGTAATGATCAGGATGTGGAAAATGGCCCACGGCACATTCAGAACCCACTGTGACCACCACGGCAACAGACCAGCAATCAGAATGAAAATCAACTCACCGGCATACATGTTGCCGAACAGTCGCAGACCGAGCGAAACCGGTTTAGACAGCAGGCTTACCCCTTCAAGGATTAAGTTGACAGGAATAAATGCCCAGTGGTTGAACGGCTGCAGCGTCAGCTCTTTCGCGAAGCCGCCAATGCCTTTCATTTTGATGCTGTAGAACAGAATGAGGATAAATACGCCCAGCGCCATCGACAGGGTGATGTTCACGTCCGCAGACGGTACCACGCGCAGTGCTGGCAGGCCGAAGATGTGCTCGCCGATGTACGGCAGCAGATCGATTGGCAGCAGATCCATCAGGTTCATCAGGAATACCCAGACGAAAATCGTCAGGGCCAACGGCGCGATTACCTTGCTCTTGCCGTGGTACATGTCTTTCACGCTACCGTGGACAAAACCAATGACCAGCTCAATCGCCGTCTGGAATTTTCCTGGGACGCCGCTGGTTGCTTTTTTGGCAACGCTGCGGAACATCATCAGGAACAACAGGCCCAGAACCACCGAGAAGAACATGGAGTCGATGTTCAGCGTCCAGAATGTGGCCGGGGGGTTATGCGGATCCACCAGCGAGAACGTACGCAGGTCAATCTGAAGGTTATTCAGATGGTGACCGATGTACTCCTGCGGTGTTGAGATTTCTCCTGCAGACATGATGCCTCTTACCCTTTGTTGTTAATTACAGCGGGTGCCAGTATCTGTACAACCAGCACCGAAACCCACGTCACGATCAGCGGCAAAAACACCGCCTTCAAAACCGCCAACGCCACCACCAGCAACACGAAGGTTGCCAACACCTTGAACGCTTCACCGAAGGCGAAGGACCAGGCCATGCGGCCTTTAGCAGGTGTATGCGCCTGATGACGCCAGGCAAAAATCATAAACAACATATTTGGCAGCACAACTGCCAGTCCACCGCATAATGCGGAGACGCCCCAGAAGGGGTCTTTGAGGCTAAATAGTAATCCACTTACTATCACAGCCAGAAACTGAATGAACAGAAGCTTACGAGCAACGTTTCTACTCAAGAGCGACAAAGACATCACGTTTTTACTCCTGCTCACTTCGAGGTATGTCGCGTGTCGTATAAAACGTTCTTTATGGCTCAGAGTCAAGCAGCAAAAAGCGAGCAAATTATACGGTGCGGCCTCGTGATTTCAAACAATAAGTAGCAAAAAGGTGAATAAATGTTTAAATAAATTTCCCGAGCGCTATTTTTCCACTTTCAGACAAACTGTGAGCGCTAGTGCAAAATTGCTAATTGCGCGCCAATGCTGACGTTAAAGCGTGCATTAGATCACAATTTGCGCATTTACGGTCAGGACATATTATTCATGATAAGAAATTCTATTGACTCATCTTTTTGATATTTTTGATGAATCTTATCCACTCTTTTTAAAACAGCCCGATATACAATAAAAACGTTTTATTGACATTCTTAATAAATATTTAACATCTCTGTAAAAAGCTTTTTGCTGATTTTTAGCAGCCTGATATTTTCCATGTTGACTATTTTCATGGTTAAGCAAAATATGAGGTTAACAACTGGAAAAGTCACAGTAAATTTAAGGTTAAATGCTGAAAAATCTTCCGCTGCTTTGTTTAGCTTTTTTTAACAGATTCTCTACAGCGGAAAATTGCCATTTTTTGATAAAAATTAAAGTGAGTTTGCCTTAACGATCACCAAATGTCGTTCTCCTTCGAGCTGCGGAACGCGGAGTTTTACGACCGACTCCACGCTAAACCCGTCTGGCAGTTGAGCAATCTCTTCGTCAGGCAGCTGGCCCTTCAGGGCATAGAAACGCCCCTCCCCTGCCGGCAGGTGATGACACCAGCTGACCATATCATTGAGCGAGGCAAAGGCGCGACTGATAACGCCATCAAACGGCGGCTCGGCCGGGAACTCCTCTACGCGGCTCTGTACCGGCGCGATATTGTCAATCTTCAGCTCATGCTGCACCTGGCGCAGGAAGCGAATACGCTTGCCGAGGCTGTCCAGCAGCGTAAAGTGCGCCTGAGGCAGAACGATAGCCAGCGGCACGCCCGGCAGCCCAGGGCCTGTTCCTACGTCGATAAAGCGCGTTCCCGTCAGGTGAGGCGCCACCACCACGCTGTCCAGAATGTGGCGAATCAGCATCTCGTTCGGATCGCGTACCGAGGTAAGATTGTACGCTTTGTTCCATTTGTGGAGCATATCGACATAGGCCACCAGCTGCTGTTTCTGGTGATCGGTGAGCGAAATGCCTGCGTCATTGAGCAGACGAGAGAGTTTGTTGAGCACGGTAGTTACCTGTCTAAAATTGAATTGCCCGGTCAGCGCAGCGCCACCGGGCGTTAGCCCTGATAGATTAGGCGCTGCGGCGCAGCATACCCTGTTTTTTCAGCCAGACCAGCAGAATGGAGATGGCCGCAGGGGTAATGCCAGAGATGCGCGACGCCTGACCAATGGACGACGGCTTGTGATCGTTCAGCTTAGCGATCACCTCGTTAGAGAGGCCGCTCACCTGACGGTAGTCGAGGGTTGCTGGCAGGATAGCGCTTTCGTTACGCAGCTGCTTTTCGATCTCGTCCTGCTGGCGGGCGATGTAACCTTCGTATTTAACCTGGATCTCCACCTGCTCAGCTGCCTGCGGATCTTCAAGGCCAGGCGCAAACGGTGAAAGGTTCACCATCTCGCTGTAGGTCATCTCCGGACGACGCAGGAGATCTTCACCGTTGGCTTCGCGAGACAGCGGCGCGCTGAGGATGGCGTTCACTTCGTCAACCTGCTCAGAGTGCGGGTGCACCCAGATGTCCTTCAGGCGCTGACGCTCGCGCTCAATACGCTCCAGCTTCTCGTTGAAGCGCACCCAGCGCAGATCGTCGACAAGACCCAGCTCGCGGCCTGCGGCAGTCAGACGCAGGTCGGCGTTATCTTCACGCAGCATCAGACGATATTCCGCGCGAGAGGTAAACATCCGGTACGGCTCTTTGGTACCCAGGGTGCAGAGGTCATCCACCAGCACGCCCAGGTAGGCCTGATCGCGGCGCGGTGCCCAGCCCTCTTTCTCGGCAGAGAAGCGGGCAGCGTTGAGGCCAGCCAGCAGCCCCTGCGCAGCGGCCTCTTCGTAGCCGGTGGTGCCGTTGATCTGCCCGGCAAAGAACAGACCCTCGATAAACTTGCTCTCGAGCGTCGGCTTCAGGTCGCGCGGATCGAAGAAGTCATACTCGATGGCATAGCCCGGACGGACAATCTTCGCGTTCTCCATCCCCTGCATGGAACGGACAATCTGCATCTGTACGTCGAACGGCAGGCTGGTGGAGATGCCGTTCGGATAGATTTCGTTTGAGGTCAGCCCTTCCGGCTCAAGGAAGATCTGGTGCTGGTTACGATCGGCAAAGCGCATCACCTTGTCTTCGATCGACGGGCAGTAGCGTGGCCCGATCCCTTCGATCACCCCGGCGTACATCGGGCTGCGATCGAGGTTATTGCGGATCACGTCATGGGTTTTCTCATTGGTGTAGGTGATGTAGCACGGCACCTGGCGCGGATGTTGGTCAACGCTACCCATGAACGAGAAGACCGGAAGCGGGTTATCACCATGCTGCTGGGCCAGAACGCTGAAGTCGATAGTACGGGCGTCAATACGCGGCGGCGTGCCGGTCTTCAGGCGGTTTACGCGCAGCGGCAGCTCACGCAGGCGGCGCGAGAGCGAAATAGACGGCGGATCGCCCGCCCGACCACCGCTGTAGTTATCCAGCCCGATATGGATTTTACCGTCGAGGAAGGTCCCGACCGTAAGCACTACCGACTTCGCACGGAATTTGAGACCCATCTGGGTCACCGCACCGACCACACGATCGTTTTCGACGATCAGATCTTCGACCGCCTGCTGGAAGATCATCAGGTTCGGCTGGTTCTCCAGCGCGGTGCGTACCGCCTGGCGATAGAGCACGCGATCCGCCTGAGCGCGAGTCGCCCGTACGGCAGGGCCTTTGCTCGCGTTTAGTATCCTAAACTGAATGCCTGCCTGGTCGATTGCGGTGCCCATCAGCCCGCCCAGCGCGTCCACTTCTTTTACCAGGTGTCCTTTCCCAATACCACCGATCGCCGGGTTGCAGGACATCTGCCCCAGCGTGTCGATATTGTGTGTCAGAAGGAGGGTCTGCTGACCCATACGTGCAGCGGCCATTGCAGCCTCGGTACCTGCATGACCCCCGCCAATGATGATGACGTCAAAAGGATCCTGATAAAACATGGTGATTTGCCTCGCGTAGAGCGGTTAGAAAGTGGATGGGTGCCTGGGCGGTGGATTCTACTCAACTTTAGCCCGTCGAGAAAGAGCCGGGATCCTGACTATTAAAAAGAAGATCTTTTTTATTTAAGATCTGTTCTATTATGATCTCTTATTAGGATCGCCCTGGCCTGTGGATAAGCTGGATCCTCCTACTAAGATCAACGTGTTATTGAGGATCGTTTGCTGTGAAAGATCGGTGATCCCACACCGTATAAGCTGGGATCAAAAAGGCGGGTTATGCACAGGTGAAACTTTAAACAAACCTTATACCGTGGATAACTACCGGTTGATCAACGGTTTTAACCAGAGTTACCCACAGACGATCGCACGATCTTTACACTTCTTTCAGTAAATTGATCCACGATCCCAGCCAAATCTCGGCCGGATCCTCCGGAATTTCATGTTCGAGAACATTGATCCTCAGCGTTTCACCGATCTGTTTTGCCTGGCAGCCTTTCAATACCTCTTCCAACTTCTCGATAGCGCCGCAGAAGGTATCGTACTCACGGCTACCGAGACCCACTGCGCCAAAGCGAACCTGGGAGAGATCCGGCTGCTGCTCCTGTAGCTCTTCATATAAAGGCAGGATGTTGTCAGGCAGATCCCCTGCGCCATGGGTAGAGGAGATCAGCAGCCATACGCCATCGGTGGGGAGATCCTCAAGCAGAGGGCCATGCAGCGTGCTGGTAGAGAAGCCTGCATCTTCCAGCTTCTCAGCCAGATGTTCTGCAACGTATTCTGCGCCGCCCAGCGTACTTCCACTGATGAGAGTAATGTCTGCCATGATGATCCGCTCCGATGAATAAGAGCGGTATTGTACGCTGTGAATGAGCTGGGATCTACCTGTGGAAAATGTGGTGATTGTTTTGCCCGCTTAGGGGCGGATGGTGCGCATGATCGGGTTCTGCAAGGAGATCAACGTCTCGGTGGACTGGATCTCATCGATTGTTTGGATCTTGTTGATAAGTACCTGTTGCAGGGCGTCGATCGAGCGGCACATCACCTTAATAAAGATGCTGTAGTGGCCAGTGGTGTAGTAGGCTTCGGTGACCTCTTCCAGACTCTCAAGCTTCGCCAGCGCCGAGGGGTAGTCCTTAGCGCTCTTCAGAATAATGCCGATAAAGCAGCAGACGTCGTAGCCGAGCTGTTTCGGGCTGACGTCAATGCGTGCGCCGGTGATAATGCCCGCCTGCTTCATCTTCTCTACCCGGACGTGGATGGTCCCAGGGCTAACGCCAAACTGCTTCGCCAGTTCGGCATAGGCCGTGCGGGCATTGGCCATCAGCGCCTCCAGAATGCCCCGGTCGAGGTTGTCGATCTGGTAACTTTCCATAAATTTCAGCCGTTCTTTTCAGTTATTGAGTTGAGATTAACGCTTCCAGCGGCGCAGCAGGCGGCTACGCATACCGGTATCAAAGCGCCAGATATGATCGAAAATACGCATGATCCCCGGCTTGCCGTGAGCCGACATCGCCACCGCATGAAAACGGTGCTGATGTACCTGCTGTAACGTTTTGATCTGATTGACGACCTCGTCGGGCAGGCGCTGGGCGATAAAGTCTGAGATCACCACGGCATCGGCATCCGCCCACTCGCCGCCCTGCATCCGCTCGATCACGGCGCGAAAGCAGCTGGCGAGATCGGTACCGCCGCGAAAACGCTGGCTTAAAAAGCGGATCGCCTCCTCTAACCCCTGCGATCCCGACAGCTCATAGCGTACCACCTCGCTGGAAAAGAGCATGATATAGCAGCGGCGGTTATCCGCCAGCGCCACGCGCATTAGCGCCAGGCAGAACGCCTTCGCACACTGTTCGTTAAAGCCGCCCATTGAGCCTGATGTATCGACACAGATAATAAATGGCCCGCGCGGCTGCTCATCGACGCTTTGGTGCACCACCGGGCGCTGAGTGATCTTCTCCCGCCAGGCTTCACCATGCAGACGGTAGGTGAGAAGCTGCTTCTCCACCAGCCGACGGTAAAACTCATACTCCAGCTCGGTAATGCCCAGGGTCGCCAGCTCGGGCGGCAGCAGGCGCAGAATGTCATCGCTCTGCTGCAGGCCATCCACCTGCTCCGGCACCGAGGCCGGCTCGCGTACCAGCGTGCGGAAGGTCTCCATCGGCGAATCTTTTTTCGGTACCGACTTTGCCTCCCGGGAGCGGCCAAGCTGCTCGGCTAGCTGTTGCAGCTCCGGCTGCTCGGCAAGGAAGTCGCCGTAGCGGACGATGAGCTGATAGTCACCGCGCTTCAGCTGCCCGGCGCTCATGTCCCACAGCCGTCCGGCGGCATTTTCATTTTCGATCAGCACCGACTCAAGCTGGCCGCTCAGCTTCATGCGCTCCTGAACCTCGCTTAAGAGCTGCTCGCGCTCCTCCTCCAGCAGCTGCTGGTTAAGCGTCGTCGCCTGCACCACCAGGCTCAGTCGCCAGCGCTGTAAAAAGAGGGTATGCAGCGCGGGGGTAAGGGTCGGGTTATCGGCAATCAGCTGGCTGGCCTGTTCGGCATAGGGCGAATGCACCTTCGCCAGTAGGGTGAGGATCTGCGGAAGCTGAACAATAAACTGCGGCGTCGCCAGCAGCTGGGTCTGCTGGTAGCAGAGAAACTCTTCCGTAAGCTCCGGCGGGACCGCTGTCTCCTTTAGCCGGCTTCTTAGCGCCTCTCGCCAGCGGGGTACGTCGTCGGTAATCGCGCGCCTGAGCCGGGGAAACTTTTCAAAGAACACCGCCAGCTGCGGTGAGGCCAGCAGGGCGACGATCAGCTCCTCAATCAGCCCCTCTTCGCCCACCGCCAGCATCACGTTCAGCGTGTCGAGGGTGATCATTGCCGGGCCTGTTTGATCTGCGCGCCGACGTCCTGCAGGCTGGCTTCAATGCGCCCTAACCAGTCGCTGTGAATAAACAGGCACTTCTGCTGTTCGCTGAAGCGGGTGTGCTGCTGGTGCCATGTATTATCCAGCGCCTCGAGCTGCTGGGCGATCTCCTCAGGCACGTTCTCCTGAGAGGTGCCGGGCAGCGCCAGCCGGGAGGCCTGCAGGCTGACGTCGCGAACGATCAGGTGCAGGGTGGCGTCCACCTCCAGGTTGAGTACCTGGGCAAAGCCAATCCCGTTGAGCTTGCCGCGGATCTCTCCACCTTTCATCAGCCACTGTTCAAGCGGGGCGCGCTCAAGGGTAATATGTATGACCTGCATATCGTGCAGCTTGAGCGGCTGCTGGAGCAGCAGAGTCAGCGTATCGTCGCTGATATCAGGGGGCAGCTCGTAGTGCGGACGGCGGCTAAACATGCCGCTTTGGCGCTGCACTTTGAGGGCGGTCTTATCGCTCTGCTGCTGCTGGAGCTGTAGACGCCGCTGGGCAATAGCGCCCAGCTGGACCAGCATGGCCTGCTGCTGCCAGGCGTGTCCGGTCATCAATATGTCGACCTGCTGAGCAAGCAGCTCCCGGCTCTGGGCGTCATGCCACAGGCAATCTTTTAGCAGGATCAGATCGATGGGTGATACCGCATCGCGCCCGCAGAAAAAGGCGCTGGCCTGCAGCAGGCGAATGGCCTTTTTCCAGCGGCGATCAGAGACGTAGGGCGCGCTGGGGAGGTTATCCAGCTGCTGGCGCAGCATAAAGATCAGCTCGAATACCGCGTCGGGCAGGGTAACGCGGCCTATATCCTGCTGCCACTGCTGATACTCCTCGTCGGTCACCTGTAGCGAGGCCGGAACCGGGTTGTCGTTCTCATCCTGCTGGCTAACCAGCATGGCGCGGAAGTTTCCCTTCTCCTGAACCTTATCCAGCCAGAGACGGATCAGCATACGGTCATACAGCGCTTCCAGACTGCTGTCAGCTTCCGGTAGTTCATTGGAGGCTGCCACCAGCAGGCGCATCGGGATCTTCTCCTCACTGGCGCCGTTGCGGAACCGACGTTCGTTAATGGCGGTTAGCAGCGTGTTGAGGATAGCAGGACCGGCTTTCCATATTTCGTCGAGGAAAACGATCTCCGCCTCCGGAAGATAGCCTGCGGTCAGACGCTCGTAACGCCCTTCGTCTTTCAGCGCCTGGATAGAGAGCGGGCCGAAAACCTCCTCCGGCGTCGAAAAGCGGGTCATCAGGTATTCAAAGGCGCGAGCGTGCTGAAAGGCAAACTTTAGCCGGCGGGCAATAAGGCTTTTGGCGATCCCGGGCGGGCCAAGAAGAAATACACTCTCTCCGCTTAACGCGGCCAGCAGGCACAGGCGGATAGCGTGGCTACGCTCATACAGGCCTTTTTCCAGCGCGCTGCTGAGACGGGAAATTCTTTCTGCTAATAAATGTGAGTGAGCCATAATTGTTCTGCATCCTTTCGCCGCTGTATCGGTGGACAAAAGTGAGTATACGTTTCAACAAGGGCTTGTAATAGACGGAATAATGCCTTCGTTTCTTTGCGCCAGAATAACCCGGTCGCATTTAGGGCTTCGATTTATTGAAGAATCATGCATACTGTGCGCTTTTGTGGGCCAAGGGACGAAGCGCACACTTGTCATCCATACAAAAGATTAGTCTATGAGCACTGATAATAAGCAATCATTGTCTGCGGTTACCCTCGCAGCCATTGGGGTTGTCTACGGTGATATCGGGACCAGCCCGCTTTATACTCTTCGTGAATGTTTGTCCGGTCAGTTTGGTTTTGGCGTCGAACGTGACGCGGTGTTTGGCTTTCTGTCACTCATCTTCTGGCTGCTGATTTTCGTTGTCTCTATTAAGTATCTGACCTTTGTTATGCGCGCCGATAACGCCGGGGAAGGGGGGATTTTGACCCTGATGTCGCTGGCGGGACGTAACACCTCGGCGCGCATGACCTCGGTGCTGGTGATCATGGGGTTGATTGGCGGCAGCTTCTTCTATGGAGAAGTGGTGATCACGCCTGCAATCTCGGTGATGTCGGCCATTGAAGGGCTGGAGATTATTGCCCCCTCGCTGGATAGCTGGGTCGTCCCGCTGGCCATCGTGGTGCTGACGCTGCTGTTTATGATCCAGAAGCACGGTACCGGGCTGGTGGGCAAGCTGTTTGCGCCCATTATGCTGGCGTGGTTTATCATCCTGGCGGTGCTGGGCCTGCGTGGGATTATCTCTAACCCTGAAGTGTTGCAGGCGCTGAACCCAATGTGGGCGGTGCACTTCTTCCTCGAGTATAAAACCGTGTCGTTTGTGGCGCTGGGCGCGGTGGTGCTGTCGATCACCGGCGTAGAGGCGCTGTATGCCGACATGGGCCACTTCGGTAAACTGCCGATCCGCCTGGCGTGGTTCAGCCTGGTGCTGCCGTCGCTGGCGCTGAACTACTTCGGCCAGGGCGCGCTGCTGCTGAAAAATCCGGAGGCGATCAAGAACCCGTTCTTCCTGCTGGCCCCGGAGTGGGCGCTGATCCCAATGCTGCTTCTTGCCACCCTGGCAACGGTTATCGCCTCCCAGGCGGTGATCTCCGGCGTCTTTTCGCTTACCCGGCAGGCGGTGCGTCTGGGCTACCTGTCACCGATGCGCATCATCCACACCTCGGAGATGGAATCCGGCCAGATCTACATTCCCTTTGTGAACTGGCTGCTCTACTTTGCCGTGGTGATTGTGATTGTCAGCTTTGAGCGTTCAAGCAACCTGGCGGCGGCGTACGGGATCGCGGTTACCGGCACAATGGTGCTGACCTCCATCCTCTCCACCACCGTCGCACGTAAAAACTGGCACTGGAACAAGTTCCTCGTGGCGCTGATTCTGGTGGCGTTCCTCTGCATCGATATTCCGCTCTTCTCGGCGAACCTCGACAAGCTGCTCTCCGGCGGCTGGCTGCCGCTGAGTCTTGGGATTGTAATGTTCATGATCATGACAACGTGGAAAAGCGAGCGCTTCCGCCTGCTGCGGCGCATGCATGAGCACGGTAACTCTCTGGAGGCGATGATCGCTTCGCTGGAGAAATCCCCGCCGGTGCGGGTGCCGGGTACGGCGGTCTACATGTCACGCGCCCTTAACGTTATCCCCTTCGCGATGCTGCATAACCTCAAGCACAACAAGGTGCTGCACGAGCGGGTGATCCTCCTGACCCTGCGCACGGAGGACGCACCCTACGTGCATAACGTCCGCCGGGTACAGATTGAGCAGCTTTCTCCGACCTTCTGGCGCGTGGTGGCCAGCTATGGCTGGCGCGAAACGCCGAACGTGGAGGAGGTGTTCCACCGCTGCGGGCTGGAGGGGCTGAGCTGTCGCATGATGGAGACCTCGTTCTTTATGTCCCACGAGTCGCTGATCCTTGGCAAGCGCCCGTGGTACATGCGCCTGCGCGGCAAGCTTTTCCTGGTGCTGCAACGTAACGCCCTGCGCGCCCCGGATCAGTTTGAGATCCCGCCCAACCGGGTAATCGAGCTGGGTACTCAGGTCGAGATTTAAACCTGCCAAATGCCGGGTGGCGCTTTGCTTACCCGGCCTTGCTCTCTTCATCTTAATTTCCGTTAGCGAAACGTTTCGATGCCGATCACAGTTCTTTAATGTGGTGATGGTTAAATGAACGCCATCCGGCATACACTGGCACCAGCGAAACGTTTCGCTAGTGGAGCAAGAAAAAATGAAGAAAGGATCTGTACTTAACTCTGAAATCTCATCGGTTATCTCCCGTCTTGGGCATACCGATACGCTTGTGGTGTGTGATGCCGGGCTGCCGGTACCCCACAGCACGCAACGCATCGATATGGCGTTAACCCAGGGCGTGCCCTCGTTTATGCAGGTGCTTGAGGTGGTCACCACTGAGATGCAGGTTGAGGCAGCCATTCTCGCAACGGAAATCAAACAGCATAATCCGCAGCTCCACGAAGCGTTGCTCAACCATATTGAGCAGCTGCAACAACACCAGGGAAATACCATCGAAGTGCGCTACACCACGCACGAAGAGTTTAAACAGCAAACCGCAACAAGCCAGGCGGTCATTCGCAGCGGGGAGTGCTCCCCGTATGCGAATATCATTCTCTGTGCTGGCGTCACCTTCTGAGGCCATCATGGACGCATTACTTCAGCTTAAGGGGATCGACAAAGCGTTCCCCGGCGTAAAAGCCCTCTCTGGCGCAGCGCTCAACGTCTATCCAGGCCGCGTGATGGCGCTGGTGGGTGAGAACGGCGCGGGCAAATCCACCATGATGAAAGTGTTAACCGGTATCTACACCCGCGATGCCGGTTCGCTGCTGTGGCTGGGTCAGGAGACGACCTTTAACGGACCTAAGTCTTCTCAGGAGGCGGGGATCGGCATTATCCATCAGGAGCTGAACCTGATCCCGCAGTTGACCATTGCCGAAAACATCTTTTTAGGCCGTGAATTTGTTAACCGCTTTGGCAAAATCGACTGGAAGAAGATGTATGCCGAAGCAGACATTCTGCTGGCGAAACTCAACCTGCGCTTTAAGAGCGACAGGCTGGTGGGCGATCTCTCTATTGGCGATCAGCAGATGGTGGAGATCGCCAAGGTGCTGAGCTTTGAGTCGAAGGTCATCGTTATGGATGAGCCGACCGATGCCCTCACCGATACCGAAACCGACTCCCTGTTCCGCGTGATCCGCGAGCTGAAATCCCAGGGACGCGGCATTGTCTACATCTCCCACCGCATGAAAGAGATCTTTGAGATCTGCGATGACGTGACTGTCTTCCGTGACGGGCAGTTTATTGCCGAGCGTGAGGTCAGCTCGCTCTCTGAAGATACGCTGATTGAGATGATGGTGGGGCGCAAGCTGGAAGATCAGTATCCGCACCTTGATAAAGCACCGGGCGAGGTTCGTCTGAAGGTCGACAGCCTGTGCGGCCCTGGGGTGAACGATGTCTCCTTCTCCCTGCGGCAGGGCGAAATTCTTGGCGTTGCCGGGCTGATGGGCGCCGGACGTACCGAATTGATGAAGGTGCTGTACGGCGCGCTGTCGCGAACCAGCGGCACCGTTACCCTCGACGGCCATGAAGTGGTGACCCGCTCGCCGCAGGATGGCCTGGCCAACGGCATCGTCTACATCTCAGAGGATCGCAAGCGCGATGGCTTAGTGCTGGGCATGTCAGTAAAAGAGAACATGTCCTTGACCGCGCTGCGCTACTTTAGCCGCAGCGGCGGCAGCCTGAAGCATAGCGATGAGCAGCAGGCGGTGAGCGATTTTATCCGCCTGTTTAACGTCAAAACGCCCTCTATGGAGCAGCCCATCGGCCTGCTCTCCGGCGGCAACCAGCAAAAAATCGCTATCGCCCGCGGGCTGATGACGCGCCCGAAGGTATTAATCCTCGACGAACCCACCCGCGGCGTGGACGTCGGTGCCAAAAAAGAGATCTATCAGCTCATCAACCAGTTTAAAGCGGATGGGCTGAGCATCATTCTGGTGTCATCAGAGATGCCGGAGGTGCTTGGCATGAGCGATCGCATCATGGTGATGCATGAAGGAGAGTTGGGCGGCGAGTTCACTCGTGAACAGGCAACCCAGGAAGTGCTGATGGCCGCCGCCGTCGGCAAGCTAAATCGCGAGACCCAGGAGTCAACGATATGAGTACCCAGACCGTTATCCCCCGCCGCTACTTTAATAAGGCGTGGCTGATGGAACAGAAATCGCTGATTGCCCTGCTGGTGCTGATTGCGATTGTCTCCACGATGAGCCCTAACTTTTTTACCATCAATAACCTGTTCAACATCCTGCAGCAGACCTCGGTGAATGCCATTATGGCAGTGGGGATGACGCTGGTGATCCTGACCTCGGGGATCGATCTCTCCGTTGGCTCGCTGCTGGCGCTCACCGGCGCGGTGGCAGCCTCGCTTGTCGGAATGGAAGTTAACGCGCTGGTGGCTATTGCGGCCGCGCTGGCGCTGGGGGCTGCGGTAGGGGCGATGACCGGGGTGATTGTCGCGAAAGGCCGGGTGCAGGCGTTTATCGCCACTCTGGTGATGATGCTGCTGCTGCGCGGTGTGACCATGGTCTATACCAACGGCAGTCCGGTAAATACCGGCTTTACCGATAACGCCGATCTCTTTGGCTGGTTTGGTATTGGCCGCCCGCTGGGTATCCCGACACCGGTGTGGATCATGGGCATCGTCTTCCTGGCCGCGTGGTATATGCTGCACCACACCCGTCTGGGCCGCTATATCTATGCCCTGGGCGGTAACGAAGCGGCCACGCGCCTCTCCGGCATCAGCGTCAATAAAGTCAAAATTATCGTCTATTCCCTGAGTGGTCTGCTGGCTTCGCTGGCGGGCATCATTGAAGTGGCGCGCCTCTCCTCTGCACAACCCACGGCCGGTACCGGCTATGAGCTGGATGCCATCGCTGCGGTCGTCTTAGGCGGGACCAGCCTCGCGGGTGGTAAAGGCCGCATTGTGGGCACGCTGATCGGTGCGCTGATCCTTGGTTTCCTTAACAACGGACTGAACTTGCTGGGTGTTTCCTCCTATTACCAGATGATCGTTAAGGCAGTGGTGATTTTGCTGGCGGTGCTGGTAGACAACAAAAAGCAGTAATAAATGACATTACAGGACATCTGATTATGAACATGAAAAAACTGGCTACTCTGGTCTCTGCTGTCGCACTGAGTGCAACCGTGAGCGCGAACGCGATGGCGAAAGATACCATTGCGCTGGTGATCTCAACCCTGAACAACCCGTTTTTTGTTTCGCTGAAGGATGGCGCACAGAAAGAGGCCGACAAGCTGGGCTATAACCTGGTGGTGCTGGATTCCCAGAACAACCCGGCAAAAGAGCTGGCCAACGTGCAGGACCTGACCGTACGCGGCACTAAAATCCTGCTAATCAACCCGACCGACTCCGATGCGGTGGGTAATGCCGTGAAGATGGCGAACCAGGCAAAAATTCCGGTGATCACCCTGGACCGCGTGGCGGCCAAAGGTGAGGTCGTGAGCCATATCGCCTCTGATAACGTGCTGGGCGGCAAAATTGCCGGTGATTACATCGCGAAGAAAACCGGTGAAAGCGCGAAGGTCATTGAACTGCAGGGCATCGCCGGTACCTCTGCCGCTCGCGAACGCGGCGAGGGCTTCCAGCAGGCCGTGGCAGCACATAAGTTCAACGTACTGGCCAGCCAGCCGGCGGATTTCGACCGCACCAAAGGTCTGAACGTGATGCAGAACCTGCTAACCGCGCATCCTGACGTGCAGGCAGTCTTTGCCCAGAACGATGAGATGGCGCTGGGTGCGTTGCGCGCGCTGCAGACGGCGGGTAAATCCGACGTGATGGTGGTGGGCTTCGACGGCACTCCGGACGGTGAGAAAGCGGTAAACGACGGCAAGCTGGCGGCGACCATCGCCCAGCTGCCGGAGCAGATCGGCGCGAAAGGTGTTGAAACTGCTGATAAAGTACTGAAAGGCGAAAAGGTTCAGGCCAAATACCCGGTTGACCTGAAGCTGGTTATTAAACAGTAATCACGTTTTAAGGCTTACGCCACCAGAGGGTGGCGTACCTTACAGGATGAACCCACCATGAAAACAGCAGGTAAGCTCGTTGTCCTTGGCAGCATTAATGCCGATCACATTCTCAACCTTGACGCTTTCCCAACGCCGGGTGAAACCGTAACCGGTACCCATTATCAGGTCGCCTTTGGCGGTAAAGGTGCCAACCAGGCGGTGGCCGCCGGGCGCAGCGGAGCGCAGATTGCCTTTATCGCCTGTACCGGCAGCGACGATACCGGGGAGCGGATCCGCGCCCAGCTGGTCAGCGATAACATCGACGTTGCGCCAGTGAGCGTAGTTGACGGGGAGTCGACTGGCGTCGCGCTGATCTTTGTCAACGAAGAAGGGGAGAATGTGATCGGTATTCATGCGGGTGCTAACGCCGCACTCTCGCCTGAGCGGGTTGCTGCCCAACGAGAGCTGATTGCCAACGCGGACGCGCTGCTGATGCAGCTGGAGTCGCCGGTCGAGAGCGTGTTGGCCGCCGCGAAAATTGCCTATGAAAATCATACCACTGTCGTACTCAACCCGGCACCGGCGCGTGTATTATCTGACAAGCTGCTGGCGCTGGTGGACATTATCACCCCGAATGAAACCGAAGCGGAAAAGCTGACGGGCATTCGCGTCGAGAGCGACAGCGATGCAGAGCGGGCGGCGCTCGCGCTGCATGATAAAGGCATCGGTACGGTGATTATCACCCTTGGCAGCCGCGGCGTATGGGCCAGCGTCAACGGTAAAGGTCAGCGTGTACCGGGCTTTAAGGTCAACGCCATTGATACTATCGCGGCGGGTGATACCTTTAACGGCGCACTGGTGACCGCGCTGCTGGAGGATAAGCCGCTTAATGAGGCGATTGTGTTTGCCCATGCGGCGGCGGCGATTGCCGTCACGCGTAAAGGCGCGCAGCCCTCTGTGCCATGGCGTAATGAGATTAACGATTTCCTGAGTCAGCAGGGGTAACGCGTGGCCACCATGAAGGACGTTGCCCGCCTGGCGGGCGTTTCCACCTCGACGGTTTCGCACGTCATTAATAACGATCGCTTTGTCAGCGATGCGATTCGGGAAAAGGTGGAGGAGGCAATCAAAAGCCTCAACTACGCTCCTTCGGCGCTGGCGCGCAGCCTCAAGCTCAAGCAGACGCGCACCATCGGGATGCTGATCACCGCCAGCTCCAACCCCTTCTTCTCTGAACTGGTACGCGGCGTAGAACGCAGCTGTTTCGAACGTGGTTATAGCCTGGTGCTCTGCAATACCGAAGGTGATGAAGAGCGAATGAACCGTAACCTGGAGACGCTGATGCAGAAGCGCGTCGATGGGCTGCTGGTGCTCTGTACCGAGACGCATCAGCTTTCGCGGGAAATTATCCAACGCTACCCTTCTATTCCTACCGTCATGATGGACTGGGCACCCTTCGAGGGCGATATCGATATCATTCAGGACAACTCGCTGCTGGGCGGCGATATGGCGACCCAGTATCTGATCGATAAAGGCTTTACCCGTATCGCCTGCATTACCGGGCCGCTGGATAAAACCCCTGCGCGGCTGCGTCTGGAGGGTTACCGGGCGGCGATGGCCCGAGCGGGCCTGCCGGTGCGCGAAGGCGACGAGATTATCGGTGACTTTGAATTTGGCAGCGGCGTTGCGGCTATGCAGGCCCTGCTGGCGCAGCAGGATCGGCCTCAGGCGGTATTTATCGGTAACGATGCGATGGCCGTTGGCGCTTATCAGGCGTTGTATCAGGCGGGGCTTAAGGTTCCGGACGATATGGCCATCATCGGCTACGACGATATTGAACTGGCGCGCTACATGACGCCGCCGCTCACCACCATCCATCAGCCGAAGGATGAACTGGGTGAGCTGGCGATCGATGTCCTGACCCACCGCATTGCCGATCCGACGCTTTCTCAGCAGCGGCTACAGCTGACGCCGGTGCTGATGACGCGCGGCTCCGCTTAAGCCTTGTGCCGCTCCTTAATCAGATTCCGCCCATCTTTCGGTTTGAGCAACAGGAAGACGGAGGCTGAGATCAAGGTAATAACGCCCATGGTAACAAAGGTGTAGTGGAACTGCTCAATGGTATTGGCGCTCTCAAACCCTTCATAAAACCGCAGCACCGCCGCACTGACGGCTACCCCAAGGCTGATCGATAGCTGCTGGGTGACGGCCAGGACGCTGTTGCCGCTGCTGGCGTTCTCATCGGTCAGGTCGGCCAGCGTAATAGTGTTCATGGCCGTGAACTGCGTGGACATCGCCATCCCTAATATAAAGAGCGGCAGGATCAGCAGCCATATCTCCATCGACGGCGACTGAAGCGCAAACTGCGCAATCATCACGCCAATAATCACCGTAATGCCAAACAGCGTTTTAC
Organism: Pseudescherichia sp.; assembly: GCF_031987975.1. Lineage (GTDB taxonomy): Bacteria > Pseudomonadota > Gammaproteobacteria > Enterobacterales > Enterobacteriaceae > Pseudescherichia. The sequence goes on from NZ_DALZYX010000004.1 coordinate 415,419, forward strand.
GGTAGCCGAACCAGCGCAGTACCTGAGTAACGGTAGATTTCGCCAGAATCGACCCTATCGCGGTGGGTGCAATCATGCAGCCCGCAATAAGTGCCGTATAGCCGAAGCCGACCTGAAGCATCAGCGGCATGAGAAAAGGAACGCAGCCGGTACCGAGGCGCGAGGCGATGTTGCCCGCAATGCCAACCGAAAAGGTGCGTGTCCTGAAGATCGGTAGGGCAATCAGCGGCGAGGGATGACGGCGAGCGTGACGGATGTAGGCATAGAACAGCACCACGCTGCTGAAGATAATGGTGAGTGCCAGCCAGCTGGCCACCAGTTTTTCACCAAACAGCTCAATACCAATGGAGAAGAGCACAAGGCTTACGCCGAACAGGAGAAAACCGCCCATGTCGAAACGGCGGCGTGGCGTCGTAAAGTCAGGCATATATTTACGCGCGTAGAACAGTCCGGCAATGCCGATAGGAATGTTGATCAGGAATATCCAGTGCCAGCTGGCCCAGGTGACCAATACGCCGCCGAGTACCGGGCCAAGAATCGGCCCTACCAGGCCTGGCATAGTGACAAAGTTGAGTACCGGAAGCAGTTCACTGCGCGGATAGGCTCGCAGCAGCGCGAGGCGAGCGACCGGCATCATCATTGCGCCGCCTATCCCCTGCACGACGCGAAAGACAACCAGCATCCCTAGCGAATTTGATAGCGCGCAGGCCAGCGAACCTAAAGTAAACAGCGAAACCGCCAGCATAAAGATGCGCCGCGTGCCGAAACGGTCTGCCAGCCAGCCGCTGACCGGGATCAGCATGGCAACGGTCAGGGTGTAGCTGATAATCGCTGACTGCATCGCCAGCGGTGAGCGGTTAAGGCTTTGCGCTATGGCCGGTAACGCGGTATTGAGAATAGTGGCGTCCAGCGCCTGCATAAAAAAGGCCATCGCCGCAATCCATGGCAAACCCGCCATGCTGCGCGCTTTCTTCTTTGTCATACTGCGTCCTGTTATTTAGCTTCCTGCGGATGTGGCGTATTAAGTAACGCCTGACATGCGTTAAAGGCGCGTTCGCCATCGCTATCCTGAATGGCATCCACAATAGCCTGATGATTTTCAAGTTTAACCACTTCATTATGGGTAATAGAGTTGAAGTAGGTGTGATAAACCGAGTGAAAAAGCATGGCAAACGACGACAGGAAGGGATTGCTGCTCATGGCATAGATATGTTCATGCCAGGCGGTATCCACATCTAACCAGCGTTCGCGATGAAAATGTTTCTTTAACTGTACCATCTCTTCCATCAGCGTATTCAGGTGCGCTTTCTGCTCTGCGCTACCCCGCTGGGCCGCCAGCATGCAAGCCTGAGGTTCCAGCGTACTACGCAAGACGAGGAAGTGGCTTATCACTTCATGAAAGTTATTGTCGGTCATCCACCAGGAGAGCAGCTCTTGATCGAGGAAGTTCCAGCTCCCCTTAGGCATTACGCGCGTACCAATACGCGGACGTGGCAGCACCATCCCTTTCGCCGTGAGCGTTTTTACCGCTTCCCTGACCGCCGTTCGGCTTACGCCAAACTCATCGCCCAATTCCATCTCAGGAGGCAAAATTGAGCCTGGAGCATACTCCCCGGTTAAGATCCGCTGGGCCAGCTTCTCTGCCAGTACATAAGAAAGGTTTTTCTGAGCGGCTAAATGCTGTGCGCTTAACGGCATATATCGTATTCCTTCTTCTATTTATTACTTTCAGTATGCCACCTGACACAGGTTATCGGCGCTAAATTCAGCAAATGCAGCCAATAGTGATGGTTTTTAGTACGTCTTGATGAAAAATAGCGCGCTTGAAAACTTTTTTGAATTTAAGACTTGTCAGCTCCGAATAACTCCCTATAATGCGCCACCACTGACACGGAACAACGGCGAATAAGCCGGCCGGTCAGCGAGGCGCCTCCGGGCACTTCGGCAGAGAAAAGCGAAAATAAACGCTTGACTCTGAATGAGGAAAGCGTAATATACGCCACCTCGCAACGGTGAGCTGAAAGCCACGTTGCACTGCTCTTTAACAATTTATCAGACAATCTGTGTGGGCACTCGAAGACA
>NZ_DALZYX010000005.1:0-396068 GCF_031987975.1 Pseudescherichia sp.
CCCGGCATCCGGCTGTCCGTGCTGAGCACCTCAATATGGGCATAGGCGCTGGGGCTGATTTTTGCCATCCCCGCCGGGGCTATATCCTCGCCTAAAAAACCGATGGCGTCCCCGGCACTGATTGTCAGTGGCGTATCCGGTTTTACCACTGCATCAAACACCCCCTTCGCCACCGCCTGCTGCATCCACACCGGCAGCCGGGCGTACTGTTCGCCGTCCGGGGCCATGTATACTGGTGAGGTGGTTACCCGGAAGGGCTTACCACATTCCCGCCCTTCGTCATCGAGTTCCTGCGCCAGACCAAAAGGCTGCCCGCTTTGTCCCCGGTACGTAAACAGCCCCTCTTTCAGGATAATCACCCGGGCATCTTTCGCCAGGGTGCCCTCAGACGCGTCGGGTATCACGTCAGGCTGGCTGCTTTCGTACTGCCCCTGCGGATGTTTTCTGACGCCACCATCTGCGATAACCTTCATGCACCGGCACTTCTCAAAGGCCGACAGCGGGGCCAGGCCCATGTACAGCGAGTAAAACTCAAGCCAGGTCTGCGCATTGTCCGGGTCCGGTTTACAGACAGATTTCACCAGCACAAAGGTGGTTGAATACTGCACGGCATGGCTGAGGTAGCGGGCTTTCTGGTAGTCCCTGCCCAGACGCCAGGCCACCACCCCGCCGTCAGCCATACACGGCAGTGGCACCGCCGTCGCGGTTGTTTCCGGGGTCAGCAATGAACCCGGAGCGGACACCTCCGAGATATGGATACCGCCATGCCACATGTTGTTGGTGCCCGCCAGCCACGAGCCGTGCGGCTCCCGGCCTATAAGGCGCATCATTTCGTCCAGCGTGGCGTAGTTGTCCCCGTTCTGCTTACGGGCCGGAAAACAGGTGTTCATAATGGCTCTCCTTAGCGTGAGACTGTCCCGTCAGTGACGGGTGAAAGAGGATCGAGGGTGGTGTTAGCGTAAACAGGCGGATCGGTTTGCATACTGGCCGCCGACATCGGCACCTGATAGCGCGCCGCCTTAGTAATAAAGTCCCCGTCAGTGCCGTGCTCTATGCCGCCTGCGCTGAGCTTCAGATATGATCCGCCCCCGCTGAGCGTCAGCGTTTTCGGGGTGCTGATGGTTATCTCATCCTGAGTGCTGGTCACGGTAAACTGCTGTTCCGCGCTCATATCCAGCGTGCTGTGCTGGGCGTGAATGTCGACATTGCCCTGGTTGGCTATCACTTTCGCCCCGGCTTTATCCGCAAACAGCCCCAGGGACTGCCCTGCGCTGACCGTGACATTTTTCATCGCCCCGATATCGACATGCTGACCGGCGGTGATCATCGTGTTCTTTTGGCTGGTCAGCTGCATATGCTCCCCGGAGGTCAGGGCGATCCCCTGCGGCGCTGAGGCCAGCACGACCGCCGCCTGTAACCCCTGCAGGCGATCATGAATGAGGCTGTTCTGGGTCTGGATATCGCAGGTCAGAGCCTGAGCCGTTTGCGCTGCGCTGTTCAGCGCCTGCATCTCGCTGTTCGCCCGGGTTATCTGGCTGACGGCGGGCGTCATCTCCAGCACCAGACCCTGCCCCTTTTCCTGTGCGTCGGCGGTCAGGTAGACGCCGCGGCCCGCACGCAGGGCACCAAACTCATCGGTGCGCAGCTCAAAACCGGTACCGCGCTGTTTGCGCTGCGCATCGACCAGGTGACCGATATTGAGCTGGGTCTTGCCGTACTCCGTCGCGAGTTTGATGTGCTCTTCCTGACGCTTATCCTCCAGACGAAGCTTGTTGTTTGCCGGTGTGCGCAGGACGTTACGCGTGTGATTATCGTCAGTAACATGATCCGGGTGTTCTGAATCGTGCTGGGCATGGGCGATAAACGGCCTGTCGGGATCGCCTGCATCAAACATCACCGAGACTTCGGTTCCGTCCAGTAAGGGGGCGTGGAAGCCGTACTTATCTCCGGCGTAGGGTTTCGCCATCCGCAGCCAGAGGTAGGCGTAACCCTGCTCACTGTCGCTGCGGTCAAAATCCAGCTTCACCCGGTAACGCCCCTGGCTATCTAGCCAGGCATAGGTATCCCCTTTTTCGGTGCTTTCCACCCGCGCCGGGAGCGTTCCGGCAATCACCGGGCGTTTGTGCAGCGGCGGGCGATAGCACACCGCTTCGCTGTAGGGGATCCCGGTAAAGGTCATCAGGAAACTGCGCTTGCGCGAGCCGCTGCTCTGCACACTGGTGATAACGATCCCCTCCTTCAGGCTGGCCGGCAGACTGCCCTCGGGCTCCAGCACCTCGCCAGGGGCCAGAAACGGGCTGGTCGTTTTCCCGGTAACGGCCTGCTGGGCATTCAGAATACGTTCATGGCGCAGGCGCGCGTAGTAGGCACCGCTTTCCGGCGTCTCCGTGTCGCCTTCGCTCAGGAAAGGCTCGGCATAGTGATACACCTCACCCGTCGTGATGCCCTCCGCGCTGCTGACTGACACCGTGCTGTCCTGCGGCGTCAACGCCTCTCGGTAGTTGTAATCCCGGGTCGCCACGCTCCCGGAGACCACCTGCTGGACGGTTTCAATATCCCAGACGCTGAGCTGGCCGTTATCGCTGGTTTTCGACACCGGGACGATCGGCAGCGTGACGCCAAACTGATACTGCTCCGGGCTGTCCTGAAATATCACCACATCCTGTTCGAGGCGGTTATCCATTTCAAAGCGCCAGAAGATCCCCACTTCCGCCAGCAGGCGCTGGATGAACTCAAGGTCGGTTTCGCGCCACTGTGTGATCAGCTCGCGTGCCGGGTAGGCCTGCGACAGACGAAACTCAAAATCCGGTCCTTCCAGCCCGTGGGCGCGCAGGATCTTTTCAACCACCTCTGGTACGGACTGGTTGAGATAAATTTCGCTGCGCTTCGTATGCTGCAGCAGCGCAATGCGCGGCACGATATCGAGCGTGTAGTAAGTTTCATCCGCTGAGGTCGAAAGGCGCTGAAAGGTATGCACCACGCCATAGACGGTACGCAGCGGTGTGGCGGGCGTTCCGTCATATAACGGGAGCTGGAAGGTGAACGCCGCCGGCTTAAGCAACATAGTGCTGCTGGCAATATCTTCCGCAGTACAGGTCACTTTTACGGTATAGCGCCAGGGTTCACTGAGTTTCTCTTCGCTCATGAAATCGAACACATCGAGAAAATGCGGGCACGCGTGAACATCCAGCCGGTAGCGGGACATCCCCAGCAGCGCATCGATTTTGTCCTGTGTCAGGGCAGTTACGGGATCGCTCATCACTTTTATCCTCTGACTGGCGTTGTCGCCGGCTCATCAAACGTGAGGACAATGCCCTCACTGTCATCCCACTCCAGCCGCAGGGACTGGGGTTTCCGTCCCGCCGCCATATGGCTTAATAGCTGCTGGCTCAGCACCGGCAGGATCTGCTGATTGAGCAGGCTGTCGATGTTGCGTGCCCCGGTGTCCGGCAGCAGGCAGGCGCTGGTCAGGGCGTCATACAGGCTCTCTGCAATTTGCGTGGTCATGCCGTAGTGGCGTGCCAGCCTCTGGCTGACCTGCTCCAGCTTCATCTGCACAATAGTGCGCATCGCCTGCTGCCCCAGCGGGCGGTAGATCACGGTCTGGAAGCGGGCCAGCAGCGCGGGCTGGAAATGGTTCCGCAGAATGGGGCGCAGCAGTTCATGCAGATCGGCTTCGGTGGCGTCCGGCTGGTCATCCAGCCGCTGCATGATGTTGTCGCTGCCGAGGTTGGCGGTCATCAGGATCACCGTGTTACGGAAGTCAATTTCGCGCCCTTCGCCGTCGCGCATAAAGCCGCGGTCGAAGACCTGGTAGAAGAGGTTCATTACGTCCCGGTGCGCCTTCTCCACTTCATCGAGCAGCACCACGCTGTAAGGACGCTTGCGCACGGCCTCAGTCAGAATGCCGCCCTGGCCGTAGCCAACGTAGCCCGGCGGGGAGCCTTTCAGCTGGGAGACGGTGTGCGGCTCCTGGTACTCCGACAGATTGATGGTGATAAGCGACTTTTCGCCGCCAAACAGCGTATCCGCCAGCGCCAGCGCCGTCTCGGTCTTGCCGGTGCCGCTCGGGCCGACCAGCAGGAACACGCCCTGCGGTCCGTTCTCGGGTGCAAGCCCGGTTTTGGCGGCACGCAGGCGCTGCGCGATGGCGTTCAGCGCCGCATCCTGGCCGACCACGCGTTTTTCCAGCGCGGCTTCAAGGTGCAGCAGCGCCGTCTGCTCATCCTTCATTAATGAAGAGAGCGGCACGCCGGTCCAGTCAGCAATCACCGTGGCAACGGTGCGCACACTGACGTCCACCTCCAGCAAAGGATTACCCTGCTGAGCAGCGCAGAGCTGCGCCTGTAAATCAGCCATCTCCGCCTGGCGGGAGATATCCGTGCGGCATACCAGCAGCTGTTCGGAGAGTGCCAGCTCCTGTCCATACTGCGTCTCCAGCGCATCAAGCTGCAGGATGATGCTCACCTCTTCCCTGTCGATAGCCTCCAGCCGCCCGCCGTGCGGACCGTTGCCCACAGCGACATCTTCCAGCAGCGCCTGCTTTTCCATCTCCAGCGCAGTGATGGCGGATTTCATGCGGGTCAGCGGCTCCGGCACGGTGTCCAGATTCATGCGAACGCGGGCGGAGGCGGTGTCCAGCAGATCGACGGCTTTATCCGGCAGCTGGCGTCCGGTGAGGTAGCGCCGGGAGAGCGTGACGGCGGCGCGCACGGCGTCATCAGTAATATGCACCCCGTGGTGCTGCGCGTAGCGGGTTTTCAGGCCCCTGAGCATCAGGCAGGCGGTGTCGTCGTCCGGCTCGTCCACCTTTACCATCTGGAAGCGACGCTCCAGCGCGGCGTCGCGCTCAAAGTACTGTTTGTACTCGCTCCAGGTGGTGGCGGCGATGGTCCGCAGCTCGCCCCGTGCCAGGGCGGGTTTCAGCAGGTTAGCGGCATCCGCGCCGCCCGCCTGATTGCCCGCGCCGATAATGGTGTGCGCCTCGTCAATAAACAGCAGGACAGGCGTGGGCGACTGCTGCACCGCCTCAATAACGTTCTTCAGCCGTAGCTCAAATTCGCCTTTCACGCCTGCTCCCGCCTGCAACAGGCCGAGATCGAGAGTGCGCAGGCTGACGGTTTTCAGACTGTCCGGGACGTTGCCTTCAGCGATGCGCAGCGCCAGGCCTTCCACCAGCGCGGTCTTGCCCACGCCTGGCTCGCCCACCAGGATCGGGTTGTTCTTCCGTCGCCGGGAGAGGATATCCACCATCTGGCGGATCTCCGTATCACGCCCAAACACCGGGTCAATGCTACCCTCCCGCGCCCTGGCGGTGACGTCGAGGGTGAATCTGTCCAGCGCGTTCTGTAGCGCCGGGTCGGGTTCGCCCTCTTTTGTCCCGGCCCCGACCGGACGGCCAACAAATTCCACCTCACCGCCGTGTCGTTGCATCAGCGCCTCGTCCTGCTGGACCTCCGGGCGTTCATCGGACTGCGCATCGAGCAGCGGACGCAGGCGCTCCAGCTGGCTCTGGCCCAGGGTCAACAGCGGCCACAGGCCGTCGCAGCGTGCCAGCTTCGGTTTGTCCGCCAGCGCCATCAGCAGATGAATGCTGCGAATGCTCTCTTCCCCTGCCAGCGAGGCCCGCAACCAGGCATCCTGCATCAGCGTCTGCGTGCTCTCAGCCAGCTGCGGACGGCTGCGTACCGAGCGCGGCAACGCGTCCAGCCAGCCAAGCAAATCCTGCCATAGGGCATCCATATCCCACTCATAGCGCCGCGCCAGCACCGTAAGGTCGCCCTCGCCCTGCTCCAGCAGCTTCAGCAGCCAGTGCTCAGGCAGGATTTCCGCGTGCGCCCGGGTCTGGCACAGGGAGGCGGCCCCCTCCATCGCACGGGCGCAGTAGGGGTTGAGACGACGCAGCAGAATGGCGGGATTTTCCATGATGTTCTCTCTTTATCAGTTCCTGGACACGCTACCGCCCATCGCTGTTTCCTGGTGTTCAGGAGACCAAAGCGCATAAGGTCAGGCAGACAGATTGTGAGTTTCTTTGCTGAAGGTCCGCATTCGCAGGCATTCAGCAAAAAAAGCGGACAGAGGGGAACTGTCCGCTTGCAGGCTTACGCGGTGGCGCGTTCGTTCCAGGAGTCGGAATGAATGATGTTGCCGTCTTTATAGGTCCAGGTGATTTTTTCGTAGCGCAGTTCAACCCGCTCGAGGTGATTATGCTTCTCGTAGGAGGGGTCCTTGATGTCGTGCATTTTCGGCGCGACCTTCACCAGCTTGACGTTCTCCAGTTTGGTGTTGAAGTACTCCACCTCCTGGCCCGCGTCGTTAATTTTGTACCACTTAAACTCCGCAGACTTCAGGGTCTGCCCGGTGGTCACCGCCTTGTACAGGTAGGGGCTGGAGGAGTCGATCTCCTTGGTGAATTTGAACGGCGTATGGATACGCGTGCCGGTCAGCTTGCCGGTGTTGTTGTCGGTCGGGATGTACAGATCGTGCTCCTGCGCCACCACTTCGATACTGCCTTCGCGGTCCTTAACGTCCACCGATCCTTTGATGTCCGCGCCGCCGTCGTCTTTCAGCCACAGATAAACCGGAATTGCCATGTCAAAACTCCTTCTTACTTTTTAAGGGCGTTGCCGGTCATGGCAACGCTGTGATTACCCGGCACCTGGCAGGCATTCGCCTGCGGCACCAGAGTGATGTCGACACGGCGGTTGAGCGCGCGGCCTTCCGGCGTGTCATTGGTTGCGACCGGGCGGCTTTCGCCATAGCCCTGCACCGCAAAGCAGCTTTCCGGCACGTCGCCGGTATCCCGCATCCAGTCCCGTACCGCCCCGGCACGCTTCAGGGACAACGGCTGGTTGATCTGCTGGCTGCCGGTGTTATCGGTGTGCCCTGCCACCACAATCAGCCAGCCCGGCCTGGCCTTGATACCCACCAGTGAATTCACCAGCACTCTGGTCGATCCCGGCTTCAGATCCGCTTTACCGGAATCAAACAGCGACATGCTGTCGAGGCGAATAATTTTCGCTACCGGCACCGGTTTAGGTTTTGGCGGTGGGGGCGGCGGGACCCAGGTATCTATCGCCTGTTGAACACGCAGCCATAACTGCTCACCCGTATAGAGACCCAACCCATAACGCTGTGGCTCTCCCTGGCGCTGCCAGCGCTCCAGCAACAACGCATCCTGCTGCAGGGCATGCAGCGACCGGGCTTTAGGGGCATAATGGTTCATCGGGATGGCGTACCAGCGCTGCAGATCCGCACCGATCCGGCCAATAAGAGACTGGTTATGCATCACGGAGAGACCGGTAGCCGCCAGGATGCAGAGCATTGTTGCCAGGACCACCCGGCGTCCGGTTTTTGCTCCCTGCAACGGCTGGGCAAAAGGGGCCAGCAGCGGCAGTACCGGATCGGCAAAGTGCCACAACGGGGGATACGAGACGACGTGAGGCAGCGGCAGCAAAGCTGAATGGCGGAACAGCCGCTGCGGCCACATGGCTTCAGGGAGAGTGCTGATTGCCCCGCCGCGCAGCACCACCGCGAACGGCAGCACCGGCGGGCAGAGCCGATCCGGTTTTGACAGCTCCTCCATAATCGCCTGCAGCAGGCTAAGCGCCTGAGCCAGATACGGCAGACGGGTGACGCTCTCCGGTAGCCGACGCCATTCCTCCAGGGTCAGGGCGGGTTCATCAGCCGGGCAGACCAGAGACGTTTTACCCCGGACTATAATCCACGGTGTTTCGGGACCTGAAAATTCGCCTGCCAGCACCACCGGTGGGGTATAACCGGAAAGGCTCTTCAGTTGCCTGACCTGCTGACGAAGCGTTTTCAGGGCAGCCCGCAGCAGCCCCTCATCTTCATGTCTGTCCGGCAGGACGCGAAACATGACGACAAGTTGCCCGGCCATGCGCGGCTCACGCACCAGTAACCTGTCAGCAAACGCGGTCAGGCTCTCCGGTGCGCCCACCTGCAGATAACAGCCCTGGGCGGTTGTGCGACACGGCCCGTCAGAAAACAGGTTGTCGCTGAGATCGCCACAGGCCAGCAATACCGGCCCGGTAAACCCCTCCGGCGGGTAAATCCCGCGTTCTTCCGGCACTTTCGCCGGGCGCTGACGCCGGTAGCGGCGACGTGTTATCAGCAGCGCCGCGATCCAGGCCATAACCGTCAGGCCGCCTTTCAGCCATGCGGAGATAGCCAGAAAGCCCCATATCAGCGAGAGCAGCGCAGTCAGACAAATCAGTGCCGGTAACAGCGCCCGTAGCAGCGCAGAACGTCGCATCAGTGCAGCTCCGACAGTTGCTGGTGAAGCAGGTTCTGTAACCAGAGGTGACCGCCGATCCAGACAGCGGCAGTCAGCGCCACCGCCAGAATTATCCAGAACCACACAGAACGCAGGAGGTTGTAACGGCGTTTACCGGTCCTCTGAACCACCAGAGACACGCCGGTTTCCAGCGGCGGAACACGTTCATTCAGGGCAGCCAGGATCTCTTCCCGCTGCGCCTGCCCCACCCCGGACAGAATGAACTGCCCCTGAAAGCCCAGCGCCAGAACCCGCTGGTAACAGACCAGGACTGCCGGTACCGGAGATGGCTGGCGTAAGACCTCAGCGATACGATCATACAGGGCCTCACCGGCACGCAGTGAGCCGAAGTATCGCGCCTGTAACGGCGCGGCGCGCCAGGCTTTCGCTCCTTCGTCAGTGTTCACTTTCTCTGGCGCAGCCGTTCCAGAGGCCTGCTCAGGCTCCGGGCCAGACGTATCAGATGCAGGCAAAACTGCAGCAGGTTTGCGGTTCATTACTGCTTCATCCAGCAGGGCGCATTGCGCATAGGAAATATGCGTGATGCTCTCACTGTCGTACCCGGCGCGCTCCAGCGCCTCCCTGACGCTTTCCACCTGCGCACAGCACTTTTTATAGAGTACCTGGCCATCAGGCGCGCTGGCATCGTGACGCAGCTGCGCCACGGTAAGCCAGGTATCTGCCATCAGACTGTCGATATCAATATCATTTCTCATGAGCGCAGCACCGCAAACAGTTCAAGGTCCAGTTCGCCCAGCAGCGACGGAACGTAGAACAGGCACACGCCCTGCTCCAGCATGCCCTGTGCCGCCTGGCTCTCCATATCCAGCACAAAATATTGATTCTCAAGACGAACCGGCAGCGCGGCCGGCACACGGCTTAATGGAATAAGCCCGATACCTTTTACCGCCACGCCGGTGATCACCCCGACATCGTCCGGCGTTCCCGCTATGGCCATTCCGGCAAACTTTTCAGCCACCTGCCAGGCGGGCTGGTTTGAACGGACACAAAGATAGAAGTCGGCCTCCTCACGCAGACGGATGTCATGCAGGCTGGCTTTCCAGGTCTCGTTATCCACCCGGGTCATATTGATGGCTACCACACGGGATGGCAGGCTGGCTTCCAGCAGTTCGCCGATCAGCTCAAACAGCGGCGGGAAGGTGTTTTCCGGCACCTGATGGTCATAGCCCGGAATGGCATCGAGGTCGCGATCCAGTGAAAAGGTCAGCATGCTGCCGGCCAGACGCACCAGCTCGGCCCATACCTGCTCCGGATGACGGGCCGGGAAACGCTCGAACTCGGTAAGAACCCGGGCGTGGGTGTTCAGCGCATTCAGCAGCCAGAACAGCGACACATCCGCCACGGCGAAATCCGCCATCCGATCGTTACTCTCACGGCGCATGGCCATCAGGCGCTGACGGCGTGAACGTAGCTGACGGTTGAGCAGCACCAGACGCTCGCGCAATACGTGGCTTGCTGAAAACAGGGCCATAGGCGGTACAAAATCAGGATCCTGATGCCAGCCGCCCTGACCATCACGCAGCAGGCGTGCCACGGCGCAGGTCTCCCAGCCATCGTTACTTTCATGATCGAAGCGGAAGGCGAGATTGAACCTGGCCACGGCCATCGGCTCTTCTTCCTGGCCAAAAGCATCCTGAATTGTTACCCACTCTTCGCGATAACGAAGCGGACGCTCTGCAGGCACTCTCTCTGTCTGGACATTGACGATACCGGGTTGCATCACCGGCAGCGCAACCAGCACAGTCACGCTGTCCCTATTTTCGGAGGACGGCAGTACCACTTCCCGCGGCTCCGGTGCGACGTCACTGCTTTTGGTATCAATCAATGTGCCATCCGGCAGCCACAGACGCAGTGTCTGCGCCTGGACCCGGCCGGATGCCAGAAGCGTGTCATTAAGCTCAACTTGCTCAACGCCCCAGGCAAACGGGCTGGACAACCGGGACAAGCCCGCGCGGGAGAATGATTCCCACTCAGACTGCTGCTGAAACTGCTGGGGGGCCAGCAGGGTCCCTTCACTCCATAACGGACGATAAATTTTCATCCCTGATACCCCCGTCTTACGCTTTCGCCTTCGGCATCTGAGAGACCAGCGACAGGTTGACGTCCATCCCTTCTACCTGGAAATGCGGCACGGCATACAGCTTCACGCGGAAGAAGCCGGGGTTGTCCTCGATGTCCTCCACCACCACTTTCGCGTCGCGCAGCGGATGAGAGGCCTGCAGCGCATCGCCCGGATCGGTCATTTCGGTCACCAGTCCGCGCACCCAGGTGTTCAGCTCCAGCTCAAGCAGGCGGCGATCCTTGGTGGTGCCGATGTTTTCCCGCTGGATCAGCTTCAGGTAGTGTGCAATACGTGACAGCAGGAAGATGTATGGCAGGCGGGCGTTGATGCGGCTGTTGGCCGTGGCATCCGGCGTGTCATATAGCGCCGGTTTCTGGGTGGAGTTGGCCGAGAAGAAGCAGGCGTAGTCGCGGTTCTTGTAGTACGACAGGGGAATAAAACCGAGGTTAGCGAACTCAAACTCGCGGGTCTCCGGGATCATGACTTCTGACGGGATCTTCACCTGGTTACCGGTGCCGAGGTCATACAGATGAATCGGCAGGTCCTGCACGGCACCGCCAGCCTGCGGGCCACGGATCTGTACACACCACCCGTTGTTGATGAAGCTTCTGACCATGTTGGCAGCGAACGCAAACGAGGCGTTGGTCCACAGGTATTTATCGTGATCCGGGCCTTTGACCTGCTCGATGTAGTTGAAGCTGCGCACCGGCACGGTATCCGGGCCGTACGGCAGACGCCCCAGCACGCGCGGCATCACCAGACCAAGGTAACGGGCGTCATCGGTATCACGGAAGGATTTCCATTTGATATACTCGGCGCGGTCGAAATAGTTGCCAATATCTTTAATGGCCGCGACCTGCTCCATATTGTCCTTTAAAAAAAAGGCCGGGCCTGCAGAGCCAATAAACGGCATATGAGCTGCGGCAGCGACCTTCGAAATGTTACGCATCAGCGCCACATCCTGCGCGGAGGCATCGAACTCATAAGCCGAGATAACCGCAGCAACAGGCTCCCCACCCGGGGTGTCGTACTCCGCGATATAGGTCTGCCTGTACAGCCCGCTTTGAATGATTTCGGGTGCGTCCTCGAAGTCCTGACGTAGCTCTTCTTTCGATAAATCGAGTAATTCGAGCTTCACGTTCTGGCGAAAGTCGGTTTTATCCACCAGTGATTTCAGACCCCGCCAGATGCTCTCCGTGCGCTGAAAATCGTCATGGTGCATGACCTCATCGAGCTGCCGGCCGATCTGGAAATCCAGCTCTGCAATATGGTGGTCGAGGATTGTTTTATCCAGCTTCTCCACCATCTGCCCGGATTTTTGCAGACACTGCATAAAGACTTTCACCGCGGCGGTGACGCGTTCATCAGCGGAAGTTTCCGCCATTATGGTATTGTCATCAAAACCGTTTAAATCACCGAGTTCTGCCACCGGCGTTAAATTAATTTTTTCAAACAGTGAGGCATATACCCCACCCTGTGGCAGTATTTTTTCGACAGTGGCGCTGCCCGCCAGATTCTGAGATTCATTATTAACTGACATTAGCATTTACTCGTCTTATTCCGTTAAAAAAAGTTCCAGTAATTAAGCCTGGGTCGGGGCCAGCGCGTTAAGTTCACTGCGCAATTCATCGGAAAGCGCGGGATCTTTTAATATGGCTTCGAGTTCTTTTCTGAACGTAACGTTATCAAGCAGATTGGATTTCAAATCACGCAACAGATTACGCATGGAAAGCATGGCACGCAGCTGGGGGATCTGGCGCGCCACCGCCTCAGGCTCAAAATCTTTGATATTCTTAAAGGAGAGATGTACGTTTTCTTCCGAGCCGTCATTTGCGAGCGTATTTTTAACGGCAAAGTTGACTTCAGGACTCAATTCCGCCAGTACGCCGTTGAAATTGTTCTTGTTAATATTCATCTTTTCACGCTCGGCTAGCGTACCTCCTGCTTTACCATTGCTGAAATCACCGACGGCCAGGAGCTTTAGCGGCAGCTCAACTTTTTTCTGCGCCCCCCCAGTCACAAGATCCAGCTTTATATTTACGCGCGCACGAGGTATTTCATTTTGAAATGAATCAGACATATGCATTTATCTCCTGAATTAATAATCCATTAGTCGGACACGGTGTTAACCTAGAAAAGGGGCGCTATTATTTCTACTCCTGATCCCACTTAACGTAAAGCACACAAAATGTATTTATCATCGCAAACGTTCGAAAATGAATTTTAAGAAAAACTACAATGACCCGCGATAGCCCGGCTGGCGCGGGCCGGAGGTCTAAAAATGAAAAGTCCTGAATAGATCAGGACTTAAAAATTAGGAATTTGTCCGGAAATGAGAGCGAGAAAGGCGACAGACATGCCGTCACGTTAAATATTAAAAATTTGAAACAATTAGAAACGTTATTGCGCGTTTGATTTTCTGCATATATATGGCAATAGCTGCTCACCTTTTGATAAATCACGCCTCAGACAGTAAGCGGTTCAAATCCCTGAGCATCCGCTTGAGGCATTTGATTTTATTTTTATCGCGAATTGACTCTGAAAGCTTACTGACCTGAAAAAGCGTCTTGTCCCCGAAACCATCAATGACTTTAAAGCGATATTCTTGACGAACGTTGTCCCAAGCGTAGACAATGTTTTTACAGTGCAGAGAATTAATAATGACGCTGGTGTTGACAAACCATGCAAAAAAAACGTTCAGCTTCTGCAGCTTGCTGTCATCGAGCTTTTTGTTCAGCGCGAGCTGGTAAAGCGTTTGTGCGATGTGGTTATCCTCATCGCACTCTTTCACAATGATTTGCCCTACCCCTTTATTTGTTTCAACAAGCCCTATCATTTTTTGCATATAGAGTGAGTCTGTTTGATTATTCGGCTTGCACTCTTTGACATCACGATAGATTTCACGGATCTTGCTTTTGTACTTGGCAATGCCGGGAATCACAACTTTGATCAGCAGTTGGCTATCGTGTGGATGCTGGAATACGTAACGGTCGTTACCCTTTGCGATTAAATCGTTATCGGTCAATACAAGCTCTGGCTTCATGATAGTTTTGACTCTTATTATTTGAGAAATGGATGCGCCTAAACCAATCCCAAATAATAGATTCATTTACATTAACGGTTAGTATACGAGTCGCACGCCCGCTTAAAAAACAACCTGGCTTACAGAGCCTGTTACATCGACACGCTTGACGATACGAGAAGAAACCTGTAGATCTCACATATGAGAAATAATTCTCACATATGAGATATCGCTATGCATAACCCTGACTATGGGAAGAAACTAGCCACCCGATTAACCGAACTTCGTATACAGCATAACTGGTCGCTGGACGATCTGGCCTGCGCGTCGGGTATCAGTAGAGCCTCTCTTTCGCGCATCGAACGCAATGAAGTCAGCCCAACTGCAGATGTCCTTAACCAGCTTTGTATCGCTTACCGGATGACGATGTCCAGTTTGATTAGCGTGGTGGAAGAAAAAGCAGAGAGCCTTTTCAGATCGGAGCAACAATCCGTCTGGCAAGATGAGACCAGCGGCTTTCATCGCCGCATGTTAATCCCACCCGCAAGTCAATTCAGGTGTGAGCTAATCGAGGGGCAGCTTCGTCCGGCAGCCTTTATAGAATATCTCTCTCCTCCTGTTCAGGGGCTGGAGCAATATATATGGTTATACGCGGGTGAGCTGACCGTCACCATGGATTCAGAAGCGTGGACGCTTAATAAAGGCGACAGCCTGCGCTTTCATTTATCCGGCAAAACTACCTTCAGCGCGCATGACACTCTGGGCGCTCACTATTTACTGGTGATATGCAAATCATGACTAATTATGAACAGCTTAGTGCAATTCAGGCCCAGCAGGTTTTATCGGATTTAGGGAATGTTCTTCAGGCCTGCGTAGCCGACGGCGCCAGCGTCGGTTTTACCGATCCAGCGGACCGAATCGTTATAGACAGTTTCTGGCAGGCCAAAGCTGATAGCCTTGCCCGTAATGAGTGTGACCTGTTAATTGCACGCGAGAATGACACGGTCGTCGCCACAGTGATGATTAACTACTGCGGCATGCCGAATGGCCGCCATCGTGCCGAGATCGCCAAGCTACTCGTACATCCAGCCGCTCGGCAACGAGGAGTTGCCCGCCAACTGATGAAACTGGCGGAGCAACACGCGTGGGATAAAGGTATTACTCTGCTGGTTCTGGATACGCGCAGTGGCGATGTGGCAAGCCAGCTGTACCTCTCGCTGGGCTGGCAAATTGCCGGAGAGATACCCGCTTACGCAGAGTCAATTGAGGGACGACTGGATGCCACAACCTATATGTATAAGCTGAACCCTGCCTAACGCGCTCTGATAGTCGCCCCGCCGGTAATCAGCTGCTGCGCCATTGGCCGGGAAATAAAGCGCGCCGGGAAAATTGGAGCCACTGCGCTAACCTGCTCCAGACGCTGAAGTTGATCATCGGTGAGCACAATCTCCAGCGCGGCAAAGTTGTTCTCAGCCTGAGCGAGCGTGCGCGCGCCGAGAAGGGTGGAAGCGACAGCAGGGTTACGCAGCGTCCACGCCAGCGCAATTTGTGACGCTGTCACGCCTGTCTCGTGGGCGATGCTGCCGACCACGTCAGCAATGGCCAGCGCCCGCTCGTTCAGATGGCCGGTCGATGCGATAATTCCCTTACGCGTAGAAGCCACGTCAGCACCGTTTTCATCGGAGAGATCGGCCCGACTGTACTTTCCGCTCAGGATCCCGCCGCCGAGCGGTGACCACGGCAGGACGCCAAGCCCCATCGCCTGGGCCATCGGGATCAGCTCATGCTCTACCGTGCGTTCAACCAGGCTGTATTCAATCTGCAATGCGACAAAAGGCGACCAGCCACGCAGATCGGCCAGGGTTTGCATCTGGGCAATACGCCACGCGGGTGCGTTACAGATACCGAGGTAGAGGATTTTGCCATCGCGAACGAGATCGTCGAGCGCGCGCATCACCTCTTCCGGTGACGTGGTGAAATCCCAGGCGTGCAGATAGAGCAGATCGATGCGGTCGGTATCAAGCTGTCGCAGGCTGGTTTCAACGGAACGGACAAGATTGTAACGGTGGTTGCCCCCCGCATTAGGATTACCCGCTTCCCGAGACATGGTGAACTTAGTGGCCAGTACGATGCGATCGCGCTTCGCCTTGATCATCCTTCCAAGGATCTTCTCCGCGCTGCCGTTGGTATAGTTGACTGCGGTATCGATAAAGTTACCGCCGCGTTCAACATAGGCATCGAAAATGCGTTGCGCCTCGGCGTCATCCGCGCCCCACCCCCAGTCTGAGCCAAAGGTCATAGTGCCCAGCGAAAGGGGAGAAACACGTAAACCGGAACGGCCAAGTAAGCGATAGTGGTCAAGCGCCTGTGGTGTGGTCATGATCTTCCATCTCCTGTAGTGTTGATTGCGACTATCATGCTCTAACAGAACGCGCTTGGTGCGATAGAGGGGATGTCCGCGATGATTGCACGATCGTCCAGCGTGAGCGATGCTCTCTTTTCGGGGTTACAATTCAGGGATAACATGCCTGCCATGAACAGACTCAATGCTCTTGTGGACATTATCGATCGCCACACGCCGGAGGATGGGACGTATCCTTGCGCGCTGCCCGGCGTAACGCTGATACGGGTCTCATCGCCAACCATGCCGATGCCGGTGATCTATACGCCAACGCTCTGTCTAGTTGCCCAGGGAACGAAAGAGGCGCGGCTCGGAGAGACCACTTATCGTTACGATGCAGCAAACTACCTGATCGCCTCGGTCGAGCTGCCTGTCATGGGATCGGTCGTTGAGGCAACGGCGGAGCGGCCTTACCTCTGCCTGCAGCTTGATTTCGACATGACCGAACTCTCAGAGCTGGTCATTCGTTATCCTGCCCCGCAGGGCGATGCGCAGGCTTCCCCACCTGGGATTATGTTAAATAAGACCTCACCCGAGCTTCTTGATGCTGCGATACGTCTCGCCAGCCTGTTGGATACGCCGCAGGATATTGACGCCCTCGCCCCGCTGACGCTGCGCGAAATTCTTTATCGTTTGCTGACGGGACCACAAGGCGACATTATCCGGCATATGGCTCAGGCCGAGAGCAGGCTTAATCAGATTGCTCGGGCTATCGTCTGGATCAGGACGAACTTCCGTGAAGCGTGCCGTATTGAGCAGGCAGCCAGCGTTGCCGGTATGAGCCGCTCAGCGTTTCATCACCATTTCAAAGTCGTTACGACCATGAGTCCTATTGAATTTCGGACGCATCTGCGCATGCAGGAGGCAAGGCGGCTTATGGTGAGTGATGCTATAGATGCCGCGAGTGCGGGTTTTCACGTCGGCTATGAGAGTCCTTCCCAGTTTAGCCGTGACTATGTGCGCATTTTCGGTATGTCCCCCGCCAGGCACGCCAGCCAGTTACGTAAGCTATCGTGAAAAGATCACGCCGGGGTCGATCCCGGCGCTATAGTCATTAGCTGCGGGGGCTGTTGTGCCAGTGCTGCTCGCAGCGCTCTTTCGCTTCGGTAACCAGGTCGCGCAAATCAGGGAGGGGATCGCCAGAGCCATAGTCCAGCGTATTGGTCGCCTCTTCCTGCTCCTCTTTTACGGCGAAGCTGAGGGTTTCATCCAGCTTTTGCCAGCTGCCATCCCGCTGCTGGTAAATCAACGCATAGGTTGGCGTCTGCTCATCGTCGCCATAAATCTCATATTTTTGCGTTGGTGCACCTTCAGGACCAAACTGCAGGGTATCGATCAGGGTTGAATCAGCCATCGTTTTCTCCTCTTTGTTAAGGAGTAAGGTTAGCTTATAAATGGCGACGCTGTGAATTTGCCCTATGGGCTGTCGGGTTTAAGCCTTAATCACGGATACGCCCTGCTCTTCTACCAACCGGATCCAGTCAGCATTGGTCTCTTCCTCTATCACCAGCGTATTGATTAGGGACAGATCGCCAATTACAAATGGCGACGCCGCGTTGACCTTCTCCGGGGAAGCCAGCACCACCGTTTCAGCCGCTCTGCCGGAAAATGCACGTTTGATGCATGCTTCTTCATAATCGCCGGTGGTTAGACCCGCTTCCGGATGAATGCCGGTTACGCCCATAAAGAAAAGGTCAGCATGGATGTGGCCTATGCCTTCAATAGCGGCAGCGCCAACGGTCACAATGGAGTGTTTATAGAGACGCCCGCCGATGAGAATAACGTCAATAGTGGGATGTTCAACCAGGCCAAGGGCGATGCCTGGACTGTGCGTGACCACGGTAATGCTCAGCTCCGGCGGCAGCAGCGTAATAAGTTCCGACGTTGTGGTCCCGCCATCAATAATCACTACCTGCCCGTCAGAAATCAGCTCGACGCCTTTGCGAGCAACCCGCTGTTTTTCATCTATTTTTAGCGATTTACGCTCTGAAAATGTGGCGACAGCCGATGACGATGGCAGCGCGCCGCCGTGCACCCGTTGCAAATGCCCTTCTGCCGCAAGCTCGCGTAAGTCACGGCGGATCGTATCCTCTGACACGTCAAAAAGTGTGCTTAACTCTTTTGACAGGACCTGCCCCTCGGCGGCGAGTTTTTCAAGTATCAGCTGTTTACGTTGACTGGTGAGCATAAGGTTCCCGTGATTGCACGAAATATCTTGAATATGCACGATAGTGCTGTTTATGATGGCTACTCTATCTATCGGAGTGCTATGATGCAATCAAAACATGCAGAAGTACGCATTATCAACAGCCAGATCCTTTCCGATGACTGGTACACGTTAAAAAAATATACCTTCGCGCTACAGCGTCAGAACGGCGACTGGCAGCAGCAAAACCGTGAGGTCTACGATCGGGGAAACGGCGCTACAATCCTGCTCTATAACCGGCAAAGGCGGACGGTGATCCTTACGCGTCAGTTTCGCTTTCCCGTCTATGTGAATGGTCATAACGGCCTGCTGATCGAAACGGCGGCGGGCCTGCTGGATAATATGGATCCGGAAAGCCGCATTAAAGCTGAAGCGGAAGAAGAGACAGGATTCCATGTGTCACACCTTGAGAAAGTATTCGAAGCCTATATGAGTCCCGGCTCGGTGACGGAGAAACTCTACTTCTATATTGCCGAGTATCAGGCCGACGATCGAACAGGCGCGGGTGGCGGTATCGAAGCTGAAGGCGAGGATATTGAGGTGCTGGAAATGACGCTGGATGAGGCATTAGCCGCTATTGAAAGCGGCCTTATCGTTGATGGCAAAACCATTATGCTGCTGTATCACGTTGCCCTGAAAGGCCTTTTATAAAGCCTTATACATAAATACGCTCAGCGGATCCTCACTATACGGAGGAAACGGATCGCACCGCTGATATCCGCAGCGTTGATATAGCGTAATGGCAGGCTGCTGATGAATGCCCGTCTCAAGCCGAAGAACATGGCAGGCAGATTCAGCAGCAAGCTTCTCCAGGTTGGCCACAATTTTCTCACCTATTTTGTTGCCACGGTATTGTGGGCGAATGTAGACGCGCTTGATCTCCGCAGCGTTATCACCCTGGAGAAAGATAGCTCCACAGCCAATAGCGTCTCCTTTAGCGTCACGGACAACAATGCAACGAATATCCTCCTCCTTGACCGTTGAGAAATCGAGGCAGTGATTACTCTCAGCAGGATAAAGCGTACTTTGAAATGCATCCAGCTCACCGACTAATATAGCTAATTCTTCTGAATCCTTTTCAATTTCAATAACGTCAAACATTTCTCTTATGACCTCTTTTTCTTTGAATTTTATGTAGTTATATCACTCCTTTTTCTGAAAAATAAAGCCATATTAACTTTGAAAGCACGTCGCCCTTTTGGGATGATGGTTTTAATAATAATTCTTAAACGCTATGGAGAGAGAATGAAAGACAACGCGCACACCATCCCTGCCGGGTACTCTAAGATCGCACCAGGCTATCTCGCCTCGGTCGTCACCTGCCTTGAAATGTGCGAGAAGCCAACCGGTGCGCCATGCCCTCTGCCAGAGGGCTTTTTGCTGCAGCCGTTAACGGATCGCGATCCTGACGCTTACCGTACTCTCTTTCGTAAGGTGGGTGCGAACTGGCTCTGGTTTTCACGTCTTATCATGAGCGATGAGAAACTTATTAGCGTTCTGCACAATCCCGGGCGAGAGATCTACGTCATCCGCCATAATAACCAGGACGTGGGATTGCTGGAGCTGGACTTCAGTGAACCCGGCGAAGTTGAGCTAGCCTTTCTCGGACTAACGTCGGACGTCACCGGCAAGGGCATTGGCCGGGCGGTGATGAGCGCGGCAACAGAGCTGGCATGGGCGAAGCCTGTTAAGCGTTTCTGGGTACATACCTGCACCTTCGATCACCCTTCCGCGCTTGGGTTCTATATTCGCTCTGGTTTTATCCCCTACGAACGACGAGTAGAGGTTCAGGCCGATCCGCGCCTCAGCGGCCATCTGCCGCTGGACGCAGCGCCACATGTGCCGATCATCCCTGCCCCTAAGGTTTAGGTAGCCGGGACCGGCTCGCGCAGAAATACCCGGTCAAAAACCCAAGTAAAAACAAAGGCATATACAAAGAAGAAGGTCAGCAGGCCAACTTCCATCATGAAAGCCTTAACAATGCCGACGTTATAGAACCACATAAAGAACGGCACGATCAGAATAATAAACATCGCTTCGAAAAGCGTGGTGTGCACGATCCTGATGAGTAGCGTTCGTTTCTGGATGTTGTTCTTCCTTTCCCAGCGCTCAAACAGGGTGTTGTAGATGTAGTTCCAGACGACGGCGACAACGGAGGTGGTCACCGCCACTGGCAGAGAGCTTGCCATGTTACCGTCGCTCATGCCTGACAGCAGCAGCGAGGAGAAGAAGATAGCAATCAGCTCAAAAAGAGCGACATAGGTGAGTCGGCGTGGAACCGGATTGAGATAGAACACGGTGAACCTCATGTGCGATGATATGGCTGAGATTGCGTTGATCCCAGACCTGGTAATTGACTGGCTGGCAAGTTAACATACGACCGTATTTAAATCAATGTTGGGGAGATGCCCATGGCACGACCAAAAACCATAGACCGGGAAAGCCTGCTGGATGCAGCGGAGAACGTGCTGGGCCGCGAGGGTGCTGCCGCCCTGTCGTTTGGCGCTATAGCAACGGAATCTGGTATCGCTAAGGCCAGCGTACAGTCGGTTTTTGGCTCCCGAGAAAAAGTGCTGGATGCCCTGCTGGACCGCTGGCTTAATAAAGAGCAGGAGCGCTACCGCACGCTGCTTCCCGCAAACGCCGACGCCAAAGCCCGCCTTCTGACCCACATCATCGCCACCGAGGAAGAGACCTCCGAGGCCGGGATCAGAACGCTGACCCTGCTGGCTGCCCAGGCCGGGACACAAAGTGAAAGCATGGTTAACTGGTATAGGGAGCGGTTCGGCGACCTCACCGCAAACGATGAGGTGTCCAGAAGGCGCAGGATCGTCTATCTGGCTACCGAAGGGGCGTTCATGATGCGCAACATGGTCGGTTATGAAAGCGAATCGGCGTTCTGGGACGAGGTGTTTAACGACCTGAAGGAGTTTGCGGACTGATATGCCTGTTCGTCCAATTACTCGCCTCTCTCGTTCAGATCTGGCCGATCTTAATGCTTTCCGTAGCGTAGAACGCCTGCGTAGCTTCACTCAGGCCGCCGTTGAGTTAGGGATCACTACGTCCGCACTTAGCCATGCAGTGCGAAACCTTGAAACGCGTCTTGGCGTCAGGCTGCTTAACCGGACAAGCCGAACGGTGGCACCCACTGATGCAGGGATCACCCTGGCGCGCAGGTTGAACATTGGCTTCGCTGAGATTAGTGAGGCACTTGATGAACTTAACGCCTTTCGCGAACGGCCTGTTGGCCGCATTCGTTTGAACGTGCTCAGAGATGGAGCACGCCTGGTTTTGGCTCCACTCCTTCCCCGTTTCCTTAAACGCTATCCGGAAGTTCAGGTAGATATCACTATTGACGATCGCATGGTTGATATTGTTGGCGAAGGCTTTGATGCTGGCATCCGCTATGGCGGAACCATTCCTGAAGATTTTGTTGCGGTAAAGCTTGGTAGCGACATCAAATGGGTAGCGGTCGCCTCCCCGCGTTACCTTTACCATCATCAAGCGCCTGCCTTCCCTCAGGATTTGTTGTCTCACTCATGTATTCAGATCCGCACCGGTCAAGGAACGGTCTATAAGTGGGAGTTTCGCAAGGAAGATGAGTATTACGCAATAGATGTGCCGGGCCAGGTGTGTGTAGGCGATACCGTAATGGGTATTGAGCTGGCGCTTGCGGATGTCGGCATAACCTATTGTCCGGAAAAAAGAGTAGCGCAGTATTTACGCAGCGGTGAGTTGCGGGTTGTGCTGGCAGAATGGTCGCCAGTAGAACCCGCAATGTATCTCTACTATCCCGGATACCGGACAGTTCCTCAGGGTCTTCGTGAGCTTTGCGACGTGTTGCGTGAAGGTATGCTGGAAGAGCAACAGGCCCGCAGCCATGAAATTTAGTTGAACAATGCTCACCAAACCGTTGAGTGAGATTCAACGAAACATCGTTATAACTGTGCCATGCTGTCAACTTGTTGCAAACAATAACAGGAGACAATCATGGCAGCTAACCCTATTGCACTTATTACAGGTGCGTCAAACGGTATTGGATTCGAACTGGCGAAGGTATTTGCCAAAAATGGTTATGACCTGATAACTGTCGCCCGAGATGAAAATAAGCTTTCCAGAGCGGGGGAAGAGTTGCAGAAGCTGGGCGCAAAAATCTACCCCTACTCCGTCGATTTAAGCGATTACACGCAGATTGAAGCATTGAAAAAGCAGACGGATGCCGAAGGTTTTGATATTAGCGCTCTCGTTATTAATGCCGGACAAGGGTTAGGCGGCAGGTTTATCGGGGGGACAGCGCTTGAGAAAGAGTTATCCCTGATCCGACTTAATGTCGATTCTTATGTTCATCTCTCTAAACTTTTTATCCCTGACCTGATCAAACGCGGCAGTGGAGACGTGCTGATGACCTCGTCGGTTTCTGGCACGGCCCCTATTCCTTTTGAAGCTATCTACGGAGCGTCTAAGGCTTTTGTTAACTCTTTCTTTTGGGCTATCCGTAACGAGCTTAAAGGTAGCGGTCTGAACATGACGCTGCTTATGCCTGGTGCAACCGAGACAAACTTCTTCAAAAATGCGGGTCAGGCCAACACGGCTGTAGGGGCAGGTAAAAAGGCTGAGCCGCAGGAGGTAGCGGAGCGCGCATGGTATGCATTGCGCAGCGGCCACGAGTATGTTTATGGTGATGAACAGGCAGAATTTGAAGGGGATATTCTCAACCGTATGCAGAGTGAAGCGCAGAAAGCTCAGCGCCATCGCCTGATATCGGAGCCGGAGTCAGCAAATAAATAATTTATTCTGCCCGGCACTACTTTACGTCGTGTCGGGCAATCAGTGATCAAACCACCTCAACCACTTCAAACTCTTCGGCAACCAGCTCCATCTCTTCCGAAAAGTTGCCCGCCTGCGTAAAAAAGCGCTGATGCTCGGTACGCCAGTACTCAAGGCTCAGGTCACCTTCCCCCTCTTTACGGGCAAAAGCTTCATCGACGTCGCAGAACCGGACCAGGCGCAGCGACGTAATGCGAATAACGCATACCGGCTCCTGCTGTCCATCAAGAATAATATGGTAGCTGCCTACTCCAGGCGGTACGCTTTCCGCCTCGTAGGCCGCTAACGAGCCGCACGATGCGGTCTTTTTCCCCTTAACAACCAGATCGGCCAGCGCGTTTGCCAGCTCGGCACTGTCTCCTATGGACCATGCTTGCGCCCGCGGGTATTTTACTTTTAAATTTTCTACTGAAGTCACATTGTGTCCTTTATGATTAACCAAATGGTTTTGGATCCTGCTGTAGAGTGTATCAATACTTTCTGTTTATGGATGAAATTCAATGGATAATCGCTACATAGGTGAGCTTGTACTTGATGAGGCCGCCATCGCCACGGGCGTTGCACGCGTGGCAGCATTACTTAACGATAGCTATCAGGATGCCGTGATCGTTACCGTGGTGCCGGGGGGCATTTTGTTTACTGCCGATCTGGTCAGAAAGCTGAACTTTACTATCGCGATGGACACCATCTCCTGTCCGCATACTCCTGGCGATCGCAGCAACCAGTCAACGATCGTGTTTCACCATAATATCGATATTACCGGCAAGGATGTAATTGTTGTCGATGATGCGATTGAGTCCGGCGGCACCATGAAGCGGCTGGTGGAATATCTTAGCACCACTTATTCGCCGAAATCGTTAGCTATTGCCACACTATTCGTTAAGCCCGGCAGAGTTGATATTCCCTTCCCGCAATTCTACGCCTGGGAGATGGAAAATGACGATCTGCTCATTGGCTACGGCCTGCCGTGGGAAAACAAATTCCGTAATATTCCCTTTATCTCAAAATTAAAGCGTTAATTAGCTCTCGGAAACATTAGCTCTCGGAAACAATGGCGCGATCGCGCCCCGCTATTTTCGCACTGTAGAGTGCGGCATCGGCCCCCTCCTTCAGCATGCGCGCATCCTCGTCGCTGCCGCGGGGGATCAGGCTGAAGCAACCTGCGCTAAGCGTCACCACTTTTGTCCCGGTCAGCGACTCGCTGTGCGGCAACTGAATGGCACGCACGGCGGCGACCGCACGCTGAGCTATATTAAATGCCGCGTCGCGATCGGTATCGGGAAGAATAATGGCAAACTCCTCGCCACCGTAGCGGGCAATAAGATCGGACTGCCGTAGGTTGAGCTTCTGTAACGCCTCACCGACATGACGCAGGCAGTTATCACCTGCCACGTGGCCGTAGGCATCGTTGTAGCGCTTGAAGTAATCGATATCCAGCATAATCAACGATACCGGCCTGCCGGTCAGCGAAGCGGTTTTAAGCGACTGTGAGAGGAAAAGATCAAACTGCCGACGGTTCGCTAGCCCCGTCAGCCCATCGGCCAGCGCCATGGTCTGTAGGGTATGGTTGATACTGGTCAGCTCATCTCGCAGCATGGTTAATTCTGTCTGGTCCCTGACGTTCACCCTCACTACCCTAAAGATCAGTGCGCCCATTACCAGGGTCCCTAACAGGAGCATGGCGTTAAGCACGATATCTGGCAGGCTCTCGCGTAGCCAGCTTTGCCAGAGCGCAGGCTTATCATAGCCAGCCGCCACAACCAGCGGATAGCGCTCAAGGCGGGCAAAACCAAATATGCGCTCAACGCGATCGATACTCGATTTCCAGGTAGCATTACCACGATCCTGGCGGATCAGCGCCTGGGTGAATAGCGGGCTGCGCGAGAGGTTACGGTTGATAACATCATCGTTAAACGGCCGGGCATAGAGTACCGTCGCATCGGTGCTCAAAATCGCCAGCAGATCCCGGCTACCCAGCTCAAAGTAGTTGTAGAAGTGGCGGAAATAATCAACTTTCACCGTCGCCAGGGCTACGCCATCAAAGCCGCCAGCGGCATCATTCAGGCGCAGCGACACAGGAATAATAAGGTCGCCGGTAGAACGGCTGCGGATCACGTGACCAATATGGACGCTGCCGTGGCCGTTTTTACGGTGATAGACGAAATATTCCCGGTCAACATTATTGGTGATAGCAGGCTGACGGCCAAATGACGTCGCCTTCATATTTCCTTGCGAGTCATAGACAAACAGGCCGTGCAGCTGCGGGAGGCGATCCTGGATTTCACTCAGATAGAGATTGAATCTGGTCTCATCGATGGCTGAGATACCTTCCTGCGGCACATTCCGCCGAATATCTCTTAACGCCAGCTCGGACTGGAGAAAGGTATCTTCCGCCTGGCGAGCCTGGGAGACGGAGAGGTTGATGGCGTTGCGTTCGCTCTCCTCAACGGTGCGCTCCCAGGAACGGTTTAAGGTCCATGCGCTGGTGGCCACGCCTGCAATCAGTAGACCCGCCATAAAAAGGGAGATACTGCGACCAAGGGAGGAGCTTAACGCCAGCGCGTTTGAGATGCGTTTCCCGACTGCCATTGTCACTCCTCCTCGATTCCTTTACTTCAGTAAAGCACAGAACAATGTGATTTAAGATCAAATTAAGACGGATGCCCTATTGCAAACTGTTTACGTTACTTCAACACCCCATTAATAACGCTGCAAAAGAAAATTAAAAAACCATTTCAAATCAGATAAAACATTCTCTTATGTGATACAGATCAACTATTTAGATCAATACTTTCCCGACAGCTGCCGTTATTAGTCATACCTTTCTTTTTTAAGTCTTCACTATGAAAAAATTCGCGCAGTCTACGGTTTTAACCAAACTCTTAACCGGCTTCTCTATTCTTATCGCCATGATGCTGCTGCTGGGCGTCGTCGCTATCTATCAGCTCAGCATCAGTGACCAGCACATTGATAAATATCGTGAAAACCGCCTGCCCGGCGTGCGTTATTCGCTGGAGATGCGCGGTGTGCTTTCCGAAATGCGCCTGCAGCAGATCCAATACATCAATTCGCCAACTATGCAGGAGCGTGAGAAACACCGTCTGGAGCTGTTGCAGAACCAGGATATTTTCCTCAATGCGCAGAAACACTACGCCGCTATTGCCGGTGATCTGCCGAAAGAGATGCAAGAACTTTTCGGCCAGGTAGTGGAAAACTTTACTCACTTTGTTGACGTTAACGGCAAAGTCATCGACGCGGTAAACGATGAGCGGCTTGGTGAGGCAGCCAAAATCAGTGGTGCAGTCTCCGCGAAATACCGCACCCAGCTGATGAAAGATCTCGCTACGCTGGTGGATATGGAAGTGGCCATCGGGGACCGTGCGGGTGAGGCCTCTGCCCGGGGATATCAGCAGGCGTTATACCTGCTCTCTGGCCTGCTGGTGCTGGCGCTGGTTGCAACCGGGATCATTGCCCTGCTTATTTCACGCAATCTTGCCCGCCAGCTGGGGGGCGAGCCGGCGTATGCGGTGAATATTATGCAGCAAATTGCCGCTGGTAAACTGCATACCGACATTGCGCTCAACGCCAACGACCATAACAGCCTGCTGGCCACCATCAAGTTTATGAACGGCAGGCTGGCCGAGATCATTACCGGCATTATTCACGGCAGCGAGTCTATTTCTCTGGCGGCCAATGAAATTGCGATGGGTAATAGCGATCTCTCCCAGCGTACCGAAGAGCAGGCTGCCTCGCTGGTACAGACCTCTGCCAATATGCAGCAGATCACGGAGAACGTGAAGAGCAATGCCGATAATGCGCATAAGGCCAGCGAGCTGGCACGCCAGACCTCGCAAACGGCGGTGAAAGGCGGTAAAGAGGTACACGATATGCTCAAGCGGATGCACGAAATTTCCGACAGCTCGCAAAAAATAGTCGATATCATTGCCGTGATTGAAGGTATCGCCTTCCAGACTAATATTCTGGCGCTAAATGCGGCGGTGGAAGCAGCACGTGCCGGGGAGCAGGGTAAAGGCTTTGCCGTCGTTGCGGGAGAAGTGCGTAACCTGGCGCAGAAAAGCGCTGATGCAGCGAAAGAGATCAAAACGTTGATCGACGGTACGGTGGATAAAATTACCGAAGGGTCCCGCTACGCCGATACCGCCAGCCGGGCAATGGAGGAGATTGTTAGCTCGGTAAATAAAGTGACCGCTATCGTGGCAGATATCTCCACCGCCTCCAACGAGCAGCACCAGGGTATCCGGGAAATCAGCGTCGCTATTGAGCAAATGGATCAGGTTACCCAGCAGAATGCGGCCCTGGTAGAACAGGCTGCGGTTGCGGCGAACTCAATGACCGAGCAGAGCGAACATCTGCGCGACTCAGTGCGATTCTTTCAGCTACGTGTGAGTTAACGGCTTCGGATCCCTCACCCTCAGGGGCGACAGGCCCCTGAGTTGACTCTGGTTTGCAGCAGGCCGTCGTTACGAATAGGGGTTACGGAAGCTCGCTCACAAACGAGAGATCGTAGGCGGTTGCAAACAGCGCAACGCAGGCAATCAGCACAACAACCATTTGAATTACTCTTTCCATCGGGTTTCCCTCCTGGCGGTTTAACCAGCCTGTAACGGGCGCATCCGGCTTGCGTTACGTTAGCTGGTAATACTTATCAGGCAGCATCTTCGCGGGCACAACGTTTTCATCATTCATCTGCAGCAGATCTATCTCAAGCGCGTTACAGATGGCATCCAGCGGCAAATCGTTATCTTCCACGCCAAACGGATCTTCAAGCTCTTCGGCTAGGGTATCGAGAGCTATAAAAGTATAGGAGATAAGTACTGAGACGAAAGGCGTCATGTAGTGCAAATCTACAACCAGCGCAAAGGGCAGCATAATACAGAACATGTAGACCGTGCGGTGCAAAATGAGCGAATAGGCAAAAGGCACCGGCGTGAAGGCGATACGTTCACAGCCGGAGAGCACCGCTGAAATGTCATTCAGCCGGTTGTTCATGCTGTGGTAGAGAATATCAGACAGCCCGTTCGGCCCGCGCTGGGCGGCCAGCCACTCGCCCATCATTAACAGAAGCTGGTTTGCCGGCGAATGGGCTTTCATTACCCGGTTCAGTTCACTCACTGAGAGATAGTTAGCCAGCGTCCCCTCCAGCGGTTTACGCCGCAGGGTCAGGCGCAGGCAGTGAGCGAAGGCAATCAGCAGCAGCACAAAGTGATGACGCCCTTCCCCCGCCGGCAGCGTCGTTTTGACCTCCCGCAGCAGCGATCGAGAGGCAATCATTAGCTGTCCCCACAGCACCCGCGCTTCGGTATAGCGGCTGTAGCAGGCGTTATTACGAAAGCCCAGGAAGATAGCGACGGCGATACCCAGGATGCTAAAGGGCGCTACGGTAAGCTTAAAGCCCAGCGAGCTATACCAGGGCAGCATTAAAATCACGGCTACCGAGAGGATAAAGTTAAGCAGCAGACGGGAGTAGATTTTGGGTAACACTGAGCCATGCCAGACGAAGATACGCGCAAGCCAGTGCTGATGAGGACGAACAATCATGGTTATATTCAGGCATAAAGGAGAGTCGCGATTATTAAACGTGATCGCCCTCACGGTTGCAAGTTTGCTGCAAAAATGTAGTGGAAATTTATAGCTGCTTGACGAATCAGGTGCAGATGCTGAAGTTGTATAATTTAAACGAATATATGTATGTTGTAACTATTTATGGCTCAAATGAAAGCCGGGCAAGCGCAGCGCTGCCCGGCTTTTACATAGACATACCCCTTAGCAGAGCGGCTTGACGGCCTCGCGCATGCCTTGCAGCAGAATGGCATCGAGATCCAGGGAGACCTGCTCTACCAGGCCGCTCACCTGGGTCAGATCCTGCTCCCAGTGGTCGCTAACGGAAAGCACGGCTTTTACCAGCTCACTGGTGCTAATCTGCCGATCGCGATGCTGGCTCCACAGCTGCTGGAAGCGTTCGATCCAGTGGGCATCGTCCTGTACCGGGAAGGTTTCGCCGTTACGCTCGCCACGATAAAACGCAATCAGAGCGGCAAGTGCAAAGGTCAGACGCGCCGGCAGCTTACCGTTGGCCTTCTGCCCTGCCAGCAGCTGCGGCAGGATACGGGTGCGGAATTTGGTCATGCCGTTGAGAGCGATGGAGAGCAGCTGATGCTTGATGTAGGGGTTGCGGAAACGCCCCGTTACGGCGCTGGCAAAGGACTCCAGCTCATCGCGAGGAAGATCCAGCACCGGGATGATCTCTTCGTAGATCGCTTTCTCAACAAAGGCGCAGATTTCACTGTCGTTCATCGCCTCGCCCACGGTGTCGAGACCCGCCTGGAAGGCCACCGGTACCAGCGCGGTGTGCGCCCCATTGAGGATGGCCACCTTGCGCTCTTTATACGGCTTGATGTCATCAACGATCAGCACGTTAAGTGGATATTTATCAAGGCGCAGCTCGGAAGCCAGCGATTTTGGCCCCTGAATAACAAACAGGTAGAAGTGCTCAGCGGTATCGAGGAAACCGTCGTGGTAACCCAGTTCGGCTTCGATTTTTGCCACTTCGTCACGCGGGTAGCCCGTTACAATGCGGTCAACCAGGGTTGAGCAGAAGGCATTGGCGTCGTTCAGCCACTGCACGAACGCGGTCGGCAGCGCCCACTCATTGGCATAGCGCAGTACCAGCTCACGCAGGGCGTCGCCGTTGTAATCAATCAGCTCACAAGGAATG
Source organism: Pseudescherichia sp. (assembly GCF_031987975.1). Classification (GTDB taxonomy): domain Bacteria; phylum Pseudomonadota; class Gammaproteobacteria; order Enterobacterales; family Enterobacteriaceae; genus Pseudescherichia. The sequence goes on from NZ_DALZYX010000005.1 coordinate 29,572, forward strand.
ATGATCCAGCCTTTGTCTGCCGCGCCGTTGAAGTGGGTATAGCGTTCAAACAGCAGACGGGTCAGCTTCGCCGGATAGCTAACGGCTGGCGCATCTTCAAATTTATCGCCCGCGTGGTAGCTGATGCCTGCCTCGGTAGTGTTCGAGAACACAAAACGGATGTCAGGGTTCTGCGCCAGCTTAAGGAACTCATCGTAGTGGTCATAGACGCTGATCTCACGATTTACCGAGCGGATAAGACGCGCGTCGCTCACCGCTTCGCCCTGCTCGTTGAGGCCGCGAATAATGGTGGTATAGAGGCCGTCCTGCGTGCTCAGGGACGGCGGAAAATCACTTTTAATCGGGCGAACGATAACCACACCGGCGTTAAGATCGGTATGCTCATTAAGCAGATCGATCTGCCAGTCGACAAATGCGCGCAGGAAGTTCCCTTCGCCAAACTGAATGATACGTTCCGGATAGGTGGCACCGGGAAAATCGCGACGGTTTATCGTGTTCACAATGGGTTCCTTTTATGATTAGTCATACAACCTGGGAAGATTGGTCCAATAACTTACCAGACTTTACGACCATGAAACCCTGTTTTGATCAAAATGGGACGCCTTATTCGCGTCAATAAGTGAAACGAATAAAAATTTGTGGAAGGCGTCACATTTCGCTACGGAAGCGCGCTGAGCAACTAGCGGTTTTTCTGCTCGTTTTTCTCTTTCATGGCATACATCTTTTCATCGGCTGACCTAATCCAGCTAGCCATGTCTGGATTGGTATCGTGATCGTACTCGCTTACTCCCCATGAGAAGTTCAGCTGCCAGGGTTTATCGGTAGTCTGATTAAACATCTGGGCCTGCTCAGCCAGATGCTGCATCGCTACCCATGCGCCCTTCTCATCAGTATCCGAAAAGAGAATGGCAAACTCATCACCGCCATAACGGACCAGCAGATCGGCCTCACGAAAGCTTTCACGCAGCAGGGATGCCATGGCCCGCAAGGCGTTGTCGCCCTCTTCATGACCAAAGGTATCGTTGATGTATTTAAACTTATCGAGATCCAGCCATGCCAGTGTTAACGGCTCCGCGCGGCGGCGAGCGCTGGTGATCGCGTATTTACCGAGGTTATAAAAACCGCGCCGGTTGAACAAACCAGTCAGCTCATCGGTGGTAGCTGCACTGATAGCAGCAAATTCATCTTCAACGATGGCGGCAAAATCTTTTAGCACCGAGACGTTGTCCTCGGTAAATCCGCGCGGCTCCGGCGCAATTAGGCAAAACGAGCCTACCGTTGCGCCGTCGGGCAGCCGTAGCGGATAGCCCGCATAGAAACGAATATGCGGTGGGCCAACCACCAGCGGATTATCAAAAAAGCGTTCGTCCTGCTGCGCATCCTCGACCACCAGCGGATGAGTGCTGAGGATGGCATGACCGCAAAAGGAGATATCACGCAGCACCTGTCCATTAGCAATGCCGTCACAGGACTTGAAGTGCAGCATATGGCTGTCAACAAGGCTTATCAGCGCAATGGGCACATCGAACATCCGTTTGGCCAACCGCGTGAGCCTGTCAAAACGTTCATGTGTCCCAGAGTCCAGCAGCCCGGACTCATTTAGCGACGCCAGACGCTGTTGCTCGTTTTCAGGAAGTTGAGGAGTCTTCATACTGGGCCTTTTTCACTAAGTAAAACCTAAGCTTAGCGCATTTAGCCCGTTTGGTCAGTGGGCATAGATCCGGTTCTTGCCCGCACGTTTCGCTCGGTAGAGCGCATCGTCAGCCGCTTTTAACCAGTCGGTGACGGTCTCCATATCTTGAGTAGCGTTGGCAATGCCGATGCTGAGGGTACAGCGAAACGTAGGATCCTGGGCTACCATCATCACGGCAGTGGCATCCATAATGCGCGTGGCAACCACCAGCGCCTCTTCCGGAGAGGTATCCGGGAGTAAAATAACAAACTCGTCACCCCCCAGCCGCGCCGGGGTGTCGGTTTTACGGGTGGCGACGTGCAAAATTTTAGAGACCGTCACCAGCAGCGTATCCCCCACCTTATGGCCGAACCGATCGTTTACCTCCTTGAAGTTATCGATATCGATAAACATCAGGGATGAACAGTGAGCGGACTCGCGTAGCTTTGCAAGCTCATGATTTATGCGCTTCTCCAGCAGGCGGCGGTTGGCAATGTCCAGCAGCGGATCCATCATCGCAATCCGCTCCAGCTCGCGGCTTTTCTGCCGCAGCTTTTTGGCAATGTTGTCCGTTAACACGCTCAGGGCCAGCAGATAGATCGCAATTAGCGGCAGCGTGGCATACAGGGTGCGTTGGGTGACAATGGGATCAAACGGCATGCCCTTTGCCAGCCACGCGGCAGAAAATACCGCCAGCATAGTTGCCCCTGCTTTCCGCACCAGCTCATGGCCGCCCGCTGACAGACGATCGGCAAGAAGAATAGTGGCGATGACCACGGAAGGCAGAGGATTGACTGCCATCATGGCAATCCAGAAGCCTCCCGCCGCTGCGTCAAACACCAGATTATGATGTTCACAGGTTAGCGGCTTTTGTGCCTTACTGGCTCGCAGAAAGGCGATAGTCGGCCAGATGAAAGCGTTTATGGCTAGCAGCAACACAAGCCACACAGGCTCATGATGCTCCAGCAGCACGGAGAGGATCGGGAAGAAGCAGAGTAGCGTCCCGAGCATACGCATCAGATACATCCGTCTTACAAAACGCTTGCCGGTGATCCGTTCACTTATTTTTAGCTTATCCGATCCAGTCATCGCGCAATGTTATCCGATACGTATACTCGGCTATAGTATTGGCGTTAAAAATGGGTAGCAAGCAATTTAATACGTTATTTCAATCAATTCCCAACATACTGGTCAGCAATAAGTGACAGTGTCACGCACTCTCCGGGTTGCCACCGTTTCCCTCGACTGACACCGATTCAGCCAGCGTCTCTTCATCCCGCGCGCTGGTGCGGTTGCGTCCGCCTTTTTTCGACCGGTAGAGATAATCATCCGCCTCAGCCAGCAGTTTGTTAAACCGCTCCGTTAGCTCCCAGGACTGAGCCGTGCCGCTGCTAAGACCAATGCTGACGGTCAAAAAAAGCGTCTGTTGCCGCCAGCGAAACGAATGCGCTTCCACGGCGAGCCGGATGCGTTCTGCCAGCATGAATCCCTGACGGGGATCCTGGGTTGCGGCCACGACGGCAAACTCTTCGCCTCCCATTCGCGCCACAATGCCGCTGTCGCCCACGATCTCCTGTACCTTTTGCGCGAACGTGACCAGCACTCTGTCGCCGCACTCATGCCCAAAGCTGTCGTTGATGGTTTTGAAATAGTCGATGTCCAGCAGCATGATTGACAGGTGTCGCGCCCCGCTATTCCGTTCGCGAGCCAGAGCTTCATACAGGCCGGAGCGGGAATAAACCCGGGTGAGAAAGTCAAAGTCAGCGCGCAGCGAGACCTGTTTCATTAGCGCATTGATGGCATTTACGCTGACGCAGACGATGATCGGGCAGATGGCCATGGTGGCGATCCCTAGCCTCACCGAAAACATCCGCGGCATTTCCAGCGGGCTGGCAACAAAGATGTTGATCGCCCCGTTAGCGACCAGAATAATTTCCAGCGCCCCGGTCAGAAAGGTCAAAAATGCAGTGGTCAGCAGCGAATAGCGTACCGCACACCAGATTAGCGCTGGCAGCGGAAAGAGGAGACTTCCCGCCCCGCCGATCGCCACCGAAGCAGTGAGTGAAACGATCAGGGCTGCAATCGGTAGCAGGTGCTCAACGCGAAACGGCCCAACCCAACGCGGCCACGTCAGGGTGAGTACACAGGGCAAAATCAGCACCCCGGTAGAGAACTGCTCGCTGAACCAGTCAGCAAATAGCGGCCAGAAGGTCAGATTATCAATACCTACCGAGGCAAAGGCACCGACCAGCGCACAGCCCAGCGCCCCTAGCAGGCAGTAGTTGAAAATTCGCAGGGCGCTAACCGGCAGCGTGCGCTTCTCGGGCCGTCGTTTATCTCGCACGATAAGCTGCGCCACGGTGAGAATAAACACCATATTCGACAGGTTAATCACCAGCGAGGTCGCTCCCCAGGTGGTGGTCATCGCGTCGTAGGCCAGCATCGCTATGTAGCAGATGGCATAGTTGTGCAATCGGTTCAGCCACGTATAGCGTGCAAAAATACCGGCCATCACCGCATTCAACGGCCAGAACAGAGAAAGTTCCTCCACCAGCCTGAGCATTGCGCCAATAAAATAGAACAGCGTGGTCAGCAGAAAGATCAGAACCGCGTTACGCCATGGTCTCTCTTTATGGAACGGATGTAACGCGATGTTCAGTTGTGAAAGCATAGGATCCTGTCCCGGCAGATAAGGGTAACGATGCGGCTAATCATCAGTAAACCGAACGCCCCAGCTGATGGCTGAGTGCTTCAAGCATAGCAATACCCGCCAGCGAGTTGCCCGCCTCATCCAGCTCTGGACTCCAGACGCAGATAGCCATCTCATGGGGTACGATCGCCACAATTCCGCCCCCCACGCCGGACTTCGCCGGCAGGCCTACGCGCCAGGCAAACTCTCCTGCGCTCTGATACATGCCGCTGGTAGCCATCAGAGCATTAACCTGTCGCGACTGCAACGGGGAGATGACCGGTCGGGTGAGATGCGATGCGCGCCCCTCGTCCGCCAGAAACAGGAAGGTCTTAGCCAACTCGACGCAGCTCATCTTCAGGGCACAGTAGTGGAAGTAGTTTTGCAGCACCGTCGCCACATCATTATGGAAATTACCAAAGGATTTCATGAGCCAGGCGATAGCCGCATTGCGCGCGGAGTGATCGAACTCGGACCGCGCTACTCTGCTGTCGTAGGTGATATCGCTGACGTCGCTAAGCTGGCGCACCACCTCCAGCATTCGCTGGCGCGGCGCGCTGAGGCGGCTTTGTAGCATATCGCACACGACCAGCGCCCCGGCATTGATAAACGGATTGCGCGGCTTCCCTTGCTCAATCTCAAGCTGGAGCAGCGAGTTGAAGGGATGGCCGGAGGGATCTTTGCCCACGCGCTGCCAGATCTCCTCCTCCCGGTAGTGATCCATCGCCACCACCAGGCTCAGCACCTTTGAGATAGACTGAATGGAGAAGCGTTCATCGGCATCGCCGGCCTGAAAGTGGCGGCCATCGATGGTGCTGACCGCAATCGCCAGCTTATTCGCCTCTACCGACGCCAGCGCCGGAATGTAATCGGCCACCTTCCCCTGGCCTACCAGAGGCCGCACCTGAGTCAGAATAGACTCCAGCATGTCATTATCCATGACCGTCGCCACACAACACTCCTTGCTCACAGGCTTTACAGGGGCTGCGAGTATACCAGAGCCAGGCAGCGAGCGTCAGGCTGGAAGTCGAAAACGCGTGACCGCCTGCATAAGTTGTCGGGAGTTATCGTGCAGCTGCTGTGACGCCTCGGCGGCGGTGCTCACCAGCTCACCGGTGCGGCGGGCGACCTGGTTCAAACCGTGAAGCTGGCGCGTCATCTGATGGATATTTTCGCCCTGGTTTAGCGTCGCCAGGGAGATGTCATTGAGCAGGCCGCTGAGATGCCCCACCAGGCCCGTCACCTGCTGAAGGTTATCTTCCAGCCGGTTCACCGCCTGCGAGCCTGCCTTTATCCCCTGAAGTGAGTGTTGGATAAGAGCCTGAATCGTCTGCGTTGAGTGGCTGCTTTTACGCGCCAGCAGGCCCACCTCTTTTGCCACCACGGCAAAGCCGCGTCCATGGTTGCCCGCATGGGCGGCTTCAATCGCAGCATTAAGGGCCAGAATATTAGTCTGGAACGCGACGTTATCAATTAGCGCCACTATGCCGCGCATCTCATCGGAACGCGTTACAATGGCCCGCATTGACTCATTGACTGTATCCATCATTTTGTCCCCGCCGGCGGCAGCCTGACGGGCCTCCTCGGCGCGCTGGCTGGCAAGCTTTGCATAGCCCGTATTGCCCTCTACGTGGGACTCAAGCTCAGCAATATTCGCCGTTACCTCGTCCAGCTCTTTCGCCTGACGAGCCGACTGTTGATAAAGCTTCTGGTTGCCCTGCGCCAGGCTGTCGATATTGCTCACCATCGAGGCGGTGGCATCGCTAACCTGGGTCACCAGCTGCTGTAGTCCCCGCTGCATAGCCTCAATGCTGATGCTGAGCTGGCCGATCTCCCGGTTAAAACTGGTCACCGGCGGCGGCGCTACGGAGAGGTCTCCTGCGGCCAGAAGGTCGATATGGGTGATCAGCCGTTTGAGGGGAGCGATCACCCAGCGCGACATGCCAAACCAGACGGCGATGGCGATCACCAGCAGCAGTGCCGGTCCCAGAATAAAGAGGTATTGCAGATCCCCCAGGCGGGCCATCAACGTCTGCCTGCCCTCCTCCGCCCGCGCGTCGCTGGCAGCGCGGAAGCGGGCGAACTTATCATTAAAGTCGGACTGGAAAGCCTGAGCCGGTACGGCAAAAAAGGCGTCGATGGACTGGCTGCGGGTCAGGGCATCCGCCTGCTCTTTGATTGCCCCGTAGAAGAGCTGATAGCTGTTAATCAGCCCCTCGTCCTGCGGGGGATTGAGCGCCTGCCACGCCTGCCAGCTTTTTTGCGAGCTTTCCAGCGCCTGCTGGGCCTCATCCATCAGGCTATGCCAGCTTCCTTCCGAGCCGGTAGCCTGATCCTGCATAAAGTAGACCCCTGCACGGTTGAGCAGATCGCTTGCCGCCAGCAGCGCAACACGCGCTTCATCAACCTTTGCCTGTTGCAGGATAGCCTGTTGATTAAGTCGCTCATGGTGCTGAGCATCATGTAGAGAACGGGAGAGGAGAAGAGACGAGGAGATCTGAAGCGCGGAGAACAACCCGATAATGCACAATATCCCGGCCAGCAGGCCAAACTGTCGTGGCTTAGCCAGCCGAAAAACAGACGGAAAAATTTTAGTTAAGTTCATGATATTCTTCTGTAACTCATCTTCGGTAACTACACACTGCGCGTGAGTCTACGAAAGAAAAATGACAGAACCATGACAGCACGGCACCGCTGAATTAACCCCGGTGCCGCGCAGGATAACGCTAGCGATTACAGACGATCTTTCCACACCGTCTGCACGTTGCAGAACTCATGCAGGCCGAAATGTGACAGCTCGCGACCAAAGCCGCTCTTCTTCACGCCCCCAAACGCCACCCGGGCATCACTGGCGCTGTAACCATTGATAAACACGCCGCCGCACTCAAGACGCGCCGCCAGCGCTTTCGCCCGCGCCTCGTCAGCGCTAAAAATCGTTGCGGAGAGACCAAAGTCACTGTCGTTTGCCAGGGATAAAGCGTGCTCAGCATCATCGGCGATGGTAATTGTGGCTACCGGGCCAAACAGCTCCTGACGGAACGCGGTCATCTCCGGCGTCACGCCGGTGAGCACCGTTGCCGGATAGTAATTGCCCTTCCCGCTGATCTTCTCCCCGCCAAGGCGCAGCGTCGCGCCTTCATTCAGGGTGGCCTCAACCTGAGCATGCAGCTCGTCGCGCAGATCGTAACGCGCCATTGGCCCAAGATAGTTCTCTTCAACGTTCGGCGCGCCCAGCTTCAGCTCTGCCGCTGCGGCAATAAATTTTTCAGTAAAGGCTTCTGCTACGCCCGCCTCAACGATAAAGCGCTTCGCCGCGGCACAGACCTGCCCGGTATTCTGATAACGTCCGGCAACCGCCGCCTTAACGGCCAGATCGAGCGAGGCGTCATTAAGCACGATAAAGGGATCGGACCCGCCCAGTTCCAGCACGCATTTTTTCAGTGCCGCACCCGCCTGGGCACCAATTGCCGCCCCGGCACGCACGCTGCCGGTAACGGTCACGGCGGCAATGCGCGGATCGTTAATCGCCTGGCTTACGCCTTCGTTAGTGGCGTTCACCCAGCCAAAGACGCCCGTCGGTAGACCCGCCTCGCGAAAGATATCGCCCAGCAGTTCGGCGCAGCCCAGCACGTTAGGCGCATGCTTCAGTAAGTAGCTGTTGCCCGCCAGCAGGATCGGCACCGCACCACGCAGCACCTGCCAGACCGGGAAGTTCCACGGCATGACTGCCAGGATTGCCCCTAGCGGACGGTACTCAATCACCGCCTGATTATTTTCTACCTGGGTCGGCTCGCTCGCCAGCATGGCCGGACCATGTTCGGCATACCAGTCGCAGAGGTTGGCTGATTTTGCTACCTCAGCCCGAGCCTGCAGAATGGGTTTGCCCATCTCGGCGCTAATCAACTGGGCCATCTCCTCGCCGTGCTGACGCAGAACGGCACCAACGTTACGCAGCGCCTGGGCGCGTTGATCCACGCTCTGCTCGCGCCACTGGCGGAAACCCTGCTGCGCGGCGGCCAGCGCCGTCTCGACCTCTGCCGAGGTCGCCCACGGACGGGCAGAGAGCTGCTCGCCCGTCGCTGGGTTAATAGATAGTGCGTGTGTTTTTGCGGAAATGGACATTATTTATCTCTCTTCTAAATAAGGAACTTGCTTTATCCTGCCCCACTCTGCTATTTCTGAAAACTGAATAATATTAACCCACCTATTCACGAATTGAGAACAGCATGGATTTAACCCAGCTTGAGATGTTTAACGCCGTGGCGCAGACCGGCAGCATTACCCAGGCCGCACAGCGGGTGCATCGGGTACCCTCGAACCTGACGACGCGTATCCGCCAGCTGGAGGCCGATCTTGGTGTGGATCTCTTTATCCGTGAAAATCAGCGGCTGCGTCTCTCTCCCGCCGGACACAGCTTTTTACGCTATAGCCAGCAGATCCTCGATCTGGTGGCAGAGGCGCGCAACGTCGTCGCCGGTGACGAACCGCAGGGGCTGTTTTCCCTCGGTTCACTGGAGAGCACGGCCGCCGTACGCATTCCCGCGACCCTGGCCGATTTCAACCAGCGCTATCCACGCATTCAGTTTGACCTCGCCACCGGGCCGTCCGGGACCATGATCGACGGGGTGATTGAGGGTCGGCTGAGCGCAGCATTTGTTGACGGGCCGCTGATGCATCCCGGTCTGGAGGGGATCCCGGTTTACCGGGAAGAGATGATGATCGTCGCCCCCGGCGGACACTCTCCCATTGCTGATGCCATGCGGGTAAATGGCATCAGCATCTATGCTTTTCGCGCCAACTGCTCCTACCGTCGCCACTTTGAGAGCTGGTTTAAGGCGGCGGGCGCAATGCCCGGCAAAATCCATGAAATGGAGTCCTACCATGGGATGCTGGCCTGCGTGATAGCCGGAGCCGGGCTGGCGCTGATGCCGCGCTCCATGCTGGAGAGTATGCCCGGTCATCATCAGGTCTCTGCCTGGCCGCTGGCGGAGGAGTGGCGCTGGCTGACCACCTGGCTGGTATGGCGCAGGGACGCAAAGAGCCGCCCGCTGGAGGCGTTTATTGCCCTGCTGCAAGAGCGCCCGCAGACGTCATAGGATAATACAATAGATGTTTCAGGATGTTGCGTCGATGACCCGCAAGGGATACTTTTAAGCGGTCGCCATTAACGGTTAACGGAAAAAGAATGAATACTAAAGCCCGTAAAGTCATGATTATTGGTACCGGCAACGTCGGAGCATCGGCAGCGTACGCTCTGCTAAACCAGAACATTTGTGAAGAGCTGATCCTGGTCGATCTCAACCGCGATCGCGTCGAGGGACACGCCCAGGATCTGGCAGACGCTGCGGCCTATATGCCGGGGATGATGACCATCTCTACCCGTGAGGCCAGTGAGTGTGCGGATGTCGATATCGCGGTGATCACCGTCTCCGGCGGCCCGCTTCAGCCCGGCCAGACCCGGCTGGACGAGTTGACCAACACGGCAAAAATCGTCAAGAAGATTGTGCCGCAGATGATGGCTAACGGCTTCAACGGCATCTTTCTGATCGCCACCAATCCGTGTGACATTATCACCTGGCAGGTGTGGAAGCTTTCCGGACTGCCGCGTAACCAGGTTATTGGCACCGGCGTCTGGCTGGATACCACTCGCCTGCGCCGCTCCCTCGCCCAGACGCTGGATATTGGTGCACAGAGTATCGATGCCTTTATTCTCGGCGAGCATGGCGATACCCAATTCCCGGTCTGGTCCCACTCTTCGGTCTACGGTTCACCCATCGCCGAGGTCTATCGGCGCAAGACGGGTCAAGAGCTGGATCGTGAGCGTCTGGCAGAGCAGGTTCGCCGTCAGGGTTTTGATATCTACGCCCGCAAAGGCTGTACCGAGTATGGCATTGCCGGGACCATCGCCGAGATCTGCCGCAATATCTTTACCGGCAGTCACCGTGCGCTGGCGATCTCCTGCGTACTGGACGGAGAGTATGGCGCGGAGAACATCGCCATCGGCGTGCCGGCAGTGCTGGCCCAGAGCGGCGTGCAGCAGATCATTGAGTTGCAGCTGGCGGAAGATGAGCAGGCGAAGTTCCGGCACTCGGCCAGCGTAATTGCCGCAAACATCGCCCGCCTGCCCTGATAGCTAAGCATTAATGTGCGGCTCTACGCCGCACTAACAGCAGCGTCAAACTAAACGACAGCACCAGCGAGATCAGCACGCCGGAAATGGCGTACGGGAACCATGGGCCAATATAGGCTGGCAGGCTGAAGATGCTGGAGAGAATGTAGCCAAACAGCCGCACGCCAAAGAAAGCGATAAACGCAGACGCTACGCTGCTGGCAATTGTCGCGGCAATAAATGCCCGCTTCTCTTTGGTCAGCACACCAAACAGCGCCGGTTCGGTGATGCCCAGCAGCGCGGAGATCGCCGCCGACAGCGTCACGGTGCGATCGTCGCGATGACGGTTCTGAAACCAGATGGCAAAGGTCGCCCCGGCAATCGCCATGTTTGCCATGCACATCATCGGCATCAGCATGTCGTAGCCGTGTTCACTGAAGTTTTGCAGGGCGATAGGCGTCATGGCGTGGTGCATGCCGGTAAGAATGGCCACCGGACGGATCGCACCGACAATCAAACCCGCCAGCACCGCCGACGTATCAAACAGGCCCTGAATACACCACGCCAGACCCTTGCCCAGCCAGATACCTACTGGGCCAATCACCACTAACGCCACCAGCGCGGCAATAAACAGCGTCAGGGTTGGCGTAAACACGGTTCTTAAGACCTGCGGCATGATGCGATCGACGGCGCGGTGAATATAGCTCAGCGCCAGCACGGAGAAGATCACCGGGATCACGCTGGAGGCATAGTTGAATACCGATACCGGCAGTACGCCGGCAAACCAGTAAGCCTGCACCGCCCCCGGTGCGCCGCTCGCCAGCTGCTTAGCCGCCTCAATCAGGGAGGGATACATTAAGCAGGCAACTACGGCCGCCGCTAAATACTCGTTAGTTTTAAACATCTTCGCGGCGGAAACCGCCAGGAAAAAGGGCAGGAACCAGAACACGCCGCTGGCAATCATATCGATCACCATTACAGTGTCACTTTTTGCCGACAGCAGATTCATAGCAATAAAACCGGCCAGCAAGCCTTTGATCATGCCTGCACCCGCAATAGCCGGTACGATGGGACCGAAAACGCCGGACACTGTGTCCATAAACAGCGACACCAGCCCCCTCTTCGCTTTGGCTGGTGGTGCGCTGGCTGGCTCAGCAGCAACGTCGCCGCCGATCTGCTGATACCAATGGTTAACCTGCGGGCCGATGATCACCTGAAACTGCTCGCTTTGTAGCTGCGCACCTAATACACCAGGTAACTGTGCCACGGCTTGCTGATTGATCTTCGCCTCATCGACCAGATCGAAGCGCAGACGCGTCATGCAATGCCAGACTTTATTGATATTTTCTCGACCGCCAACGCCCTGGATCAGCGCGTTGATGATGGCTGGATTACTCATTTCCTGCTCCTCGTCTGCCTTGATGACGGCATGTCCAATGCTGAAGAAGTCTACGGGAAGGCTGCCGCGATAAACAAACCAATAAAAAGTGATTATGCTCACAAAAGCAGGCCTAAGAAGGTGTCTTAACGGGCATTCTAAAGAATTGGTCTGGTTTTTATATTCTTTAATGTCTCTGGGCAGACCAAAATAAAGTGCTGGTAATCAGTAAAAAAGAGCAGGAATAATAGTCGCCGGAATCTGCTTTTAGTCAGCCGTCAGGAGCGACCATGACACCCACGCTAATCACTAACGTTGAATGCTTCATCACCCGCCCGGATCGTCACAATCTGGTGCTGGTCAAGGTCACTACCGATAAAAATATTGTCGGTTATGGCTGCGCCACGTTTCAGCAGCGTCCGCTGGCGGTGAAAACGATGGTGGATGAATATCTGAAACCACTGCTGATAGGGCGCGACGGCAATCACATTGAAGATCTGTGGCAGATGATGCAGGTAAATGCCTACTGGCGAAATGGTCCAGTAATGAACAACGCCATTGCGGGTGTGGATATGGCGCTGTGGGATATCAAAGGCCAACTGGCGGGAATGCCGCTCTATCAACTGCTTGGGGGTAAATCGAAAGACGCGATAGCGGTTTACAGCCATGCTGCCGGCGAAAGCATGGATGAACTTTATACCCAGGTGGATGCGCTGCTTGAGCAAGGTTATCGCTACATTCGCTGCCAGCTCGGTTTTTACGGCGGCACGCCGCAGGACTTACATGCCACCCGCGAGCCGACGGCGGGCACCTACTACGATCAGGATGAGTATATGGCGAATACTATCGCCATGTTTAAAGCGCTGCGCGAGAAGTATGGTCAGCGTTTTCATATTCTGCATGATGTGCACGAGCGACTGTTTCCCCAGCAGGCGATCCAGCTGGCGAAAGCACTGGAGCCTTATCAACCGTGGTTTCTGGAAGATATCGTCTCGCCACAGCAGAGCGGTTGGCTGTCGCAGGTGCGGACGCACAGCAGCGTGCCGTTGGCGCTGGGTGAGCTATTTAACAATCCGGCCGAGTGGCACGATTTGATCGTCAATCGGCAGATCGATTTTATCCGTTGCCATGTGTCACAGATTGGCGGTATTACGCCAGCACTTAAATTAGCGGTACTGTGTCAGGCATTTGGCGTGCGTCTGGCGTGGCATGGGCCGCCAGATATGACGCCCATTGGCGTGGCGGTGAATACGCACCTTAATATTCACCTGCATAACGCAGCGATTCAGGAATTTATCCCGCCGCTGGTGAATACTCTGGCTGTGTTTCCCAACGCGCCACAGGCCGAGGGCGGCTATATGTACCCGATCGATCGTCCTGGCATCGGGCTGCAGGTAGATGAAACAGCGCTGGCGCGTTTTCCAGTGGTCTATCGTCCGCATGAATGGACACAAAGCCGTCTGCCGAACGGCGCGATGCACACGCCCTAACTGCCGCTGCGAAAGCGCAGATTGTCGGCGTTGAATGGCGTGATGTAGGTACATTCGTAATGAATGTCGATCACTTCACTCAGCACCCATACTTCGCCGCCGGAAAGAATGCCGCGATTGGTAATTTTCATGGCGGGCGTGCCGCGTTTGCAGCCAAGCAGCGCGGCCTGAGTTTTGTCTGCTGCCACTGCCTGGTAGTGGGTGAGGAAGTGGGAAAGCGTGAGGCCTTTGCCGATCGCATAGCGCTGTAGTGAACTTTCGATCGCTTGCTGATTGAGGTCGGGAAAGCGTGCCAGCGGCAGACTGGACGTTTCGATCTGCGTGCAGCGCTCGTCCACGTAGCGCAGGCGACAGAAATGCCACAGCCAATCATTTTCACCGATGCCAAATACCTGTTGCTGCTCTTTGCCCGGCAGCCGTTTATGCAGGCTAAGCAGACGATAGCGCATTTGGTCGAAGCGTTTTTCGGTAATGGAGTTGTAGACCAGCGGATTGCTGCGCGCATTTTCACTAACGTAAATGCCTGAACCTTGTACGATGCGAATTACGCCGATACTGACCAGCTTTTTTAATGCTTCACGCACGGTATAGCGCGAGACGCCATACTCTTCAGCAAGTTCGCGCTCGGCGGGTAATTTATGTAACGGCTCGCTGGCGGTTTGAAAGATCTTACTGAGCAAGTCCTGAGTGATAAATTCCCGTTTTTTCATGGTGTCCATCAACGTTGAGGAAAGAGAGGGCTTATTACGGGCTTAAAATGAGATCTAAATCACAAAACGATTGTATTTTCGCCAGTGAACGTTTTAAGATCGCCATATCTTTTCCCGTCATCAACACTACTATAACCTTATGACAACGAACACCGTTTCACGCAAAGTTGCGTGGCTGCGCGTCGTGACGCTGGCCATTGCGGCCTTTATCTTCAATACCACTGAATTTGTTCCCGTCGGCCTGCTCTCTGACATTGCCGAGAGCTTCGGCATGCAGACGCCGGAAGTGGGCATTATGCTCACCATTTATGCATGGGTGGTGGCGCTGATGTCCCTGCCGTTTATGCTGCTCACCAGCCAGGTGGAGCGGCGTAAGCTGCTGATTTTGCTGTTTGTGCTGTTTATTGCCAGCCATGTGCTCTCTTTCCTGGCATGGAACTTTACCGTGCTGGTCATAAGCCGGATCGGCATCGCCTTTGCCCACGCAATCTTCTGGTCGATTACCGCCTCGCTGGCGATCCGCGTAGCGCCGCCGGGCAAGCGCGCTCAGGCGCTAAGCCTGTTGGCCACCGGCACGGCGCTGGCAATGGTGCTCGGGCTGCCAATTGGCCGTATCGTCGGGCAATATTTTGGCTGGCGTACCACCTTCTTTATCATCGGTCTTGGGGCGCTGATCACCCTGCTCTGCCTGGTGAAGCTGCTGCCGAAGCTGCCGAGCGAACACTCCGGCTCGCTGAAAAGCCTGCCGCTGCTGGTTCGCCGCCCGGCACTGATGAGCATCTACCTGCTCACGGTCGTGGTGGTGACCGCACATTACACCGCCTACAGCTATATCGAGCCATTTGTACAGCACGTGGCAGGACTGAGCGCCAGCTTCGCTACCGTGCTGCTGCTAATCCTGGGCGGTGCGGGTATAATTGGCAGCGTCCTGTTTGGCAAGCTGGGCAACCTGCACGCCTCCACGCTGGTGAGCGGCGCAATTGCCGTGCTGACGCTCTCGCTGGTGCTGATGCTCCCCGCCTCGCACAGCACGACGTACCTGGCCGTGCTCGGCGTTTTCTGGGGCGTAGCGATTATGATTATCGGGCTTGGCATGCAGGTGAAAGTCCTGTCGCTAGCCCCGGACGCCACCGACGTGGCGATGTCGCTCTTCTCCGGCATCTTTAACCTGGGCATCGGCGCGGGCGCGCTGGTGGGCAACCAGGTGAGCCTGCACTGGTCGATGGCCAACGTAGGCTACGTGGGCGCGGTACCCGCGCTGGCGGCGCTGGTCTGGTCGGTGGTGATTTTCCGCCGCTGGCCCACGGTGTTAGAAGAACAGACGCAGTAAAATTATGCAGGGTAGCTGGAGATAATTTCCAGCACCCCATTAATAATAAACTGCACGCCCATACAGACCAGCAGAAAGCCCATCAGCCTGGAGATGGCTTCAATACCGCTTTTTCCCACCAGCCGCATTACCGCCCCCGAGCTGCGCAGACAGCCCCAGAGGATCACCGCCACGATAAAGAAGATGAGCGGCGGCGCGACGAGGATAACCCACTCCGGAAAAGTAGAGCTATGACGCAGCGTGGAAGCTGAACTGATGATCATCGCGATGGTTCCCGGCCCGGCGGTGCTGGGCATGGCCAGCGGGACGAAGGCGATATTGGTATCCGGCTCTTCAATCAGCTCTGCTGATTTTGTGTGGGCCTCGGGCGACTCATGTGCTTTCTGCTGGGGAAAGAGCATCCGGAAACCGATAAAGGCAACAATCAGCCCGCCGGCAATACGCAGTCCGGGAATGGAGATGCCGAAAGTATTCATCACCACCTGCCCGGCATACCAGGCAACCATCATAATGGCAAATACGTAGACCGATGCCATCAGCGACTGGCGATCGCGTTCGGCTTTGTTCATGTTACCCGCCAGGCCAAGAAACAGCGCGACGGTGGTTAAGGGGTTAGCCAGCGGCAGCAACACCACCAGCCCCAATCCAATAGCCCTTAACAGATCTTGCATAAGCTTCACTCCTCGACGTGGAATAGTCTGCGCGCATTATACCTGCAAAGACCCTTTTTGCGCAGCGGGCATTGTGCTAACTCCATGTATAACTTGAAGTTATTAATTTATTAGTTATTGCTAAAAAATTAGTACATGAAACGTTTTAGCAAATTGTGGAATAAGTTAATGCATTCAGTTGACTTATAGTTGCCCCGGCAATAATATCTGCCGTGACTAATCTACTTGCCGGGGCAACCATTGTGAAAAGCACCAGTGACTTGTTCAATGAAATCATCCCACTGGGCCGCTTGATCCACATGGTCAACCAGAAAAAAGATCGCTTATTAAACGATTACCTTTCGCCGCTGGATATAACGGCGACGCAATTTAAGGTGCTCTGCTCTATCCGCTGCGCAAGCTGTATCACGCCGGTGGAGCTGAAAAAAGTGCTGTCTGTCGATCTCGGGGCGTTGACCCGGATGCTGGATCGACTGGTATGTAAAGGCTGGATTGAACGCCAGCCTAACCCGCATGACAAGCGCGGCGTATTGATTCAGCTTACCGCCGACGGCGCAGCGCTTTGTGAGCAAGGCCATAAATTAGTGGGGCAAGACCTGCATCAGGAACTAACAAAAAACTTAACGGCAGATGAAGTGGCAACCCTTGAGTACCTACTCAAGAAAATACTGCCGTAAACAGAAGAGGTATAATGATGTCCAGACGCAATAATGACGCCATTACTATTCATAGCATATTGGACTGGATCGAGGATAACCTGGAATCACCGCTGTCGCTGGAGAAGGTTTCCGAGCGTTCAGGTTACTCAAAATGGCACCTGCAAAGAATGTTTAAGAAAGAGACCGGGCACTCTTTAGGTCACTATATCCGTAGCCGCAAGCTGACTGAAATCGCACAGAAGCTTAAGCAGAGTAACGAGCCGATTCTCTATCTGGCAGAGCGCTACGGCTTTGAGTCACAGCAGACGCTGACCCGAACCTTTAAAAACTATTTCGACGTGCCGCCGCATAAGTATCGCATGACCAATATGCACGGCGAAGCCCGTTATCTTATGCCTATAAACCACTGTAATTGCTAAACGCCTGTTTTAAGACGTATCGAGGAAATCATGAAGTTTACCGTCTCCGCCGCCCTTACTCTGCTGGTGCTGTTCTCTGGCAACAGCTTTGCGGAGCAGTCGCGCCCTACCGATCAAAAACAGCGCGATGCGATGATTATGCCTTCCGCCCATGATCAGTCACCCTTTGACTTTAACCACATGGGTTCCGGAAGTGATAAATCCGACGAGTTAGGCGTGCCTTACTATAACTAAGCACGGCTAATACGTTCTTGCCCCGCCACGTGCGGGGCTTTTTTTTAGCGTGCCGCGATCGACGGGCGCAGACGAAAACCAAAAATATTGATATAGAGACCAGCCATAATCAGCATGGCCCCCAGCAGCTGTAAACCGTTCAGCGTCTCATCCAACAGCAGCGCGGCGCTGGCCATGCCTACCACCGGCACCAGCAGCGAGAGCGGCGCTACGCGCCAGGTCTCGTAGCGGCCAAGCAGCGTTCCCCAGATCCCGTAGCCAATGATAGTGGCGACAAACGCCAGGTAGATCAGTGACAGCACAGTGGTGATATCGATCTGTACCAGACTTTGCACCATCACCGCCGGGCCATCAAAGATCAGCGATGCGACCATAAAGGGAACTATGGGAATCAGTGCGCTCCAGACCACCAGCGACATGACGCCCGGTCGCGATGGGTGCTGCATAATCTTCTTATTAAAGATATTGCCGCAGGCCCAGCTCAAGGCTGCCGCCAGGGTGAGCATAAAGCCGAGCAGAGTAACGTCCTGCCCGTTCAGGCTGGATTCGGCCAGCACCAGTACGCCAAAAACGGCGAGGGTAATTCCCAGCACCTGCTTGAGCTGCAGCCGCTCACCAAAGGCGACTGCCCCAAGGACGATCGTAAAGAAAGCCTGCGCCTGCAATACCAGTGACGCCAGCCCGGCGGGCATGCCAAACTTGATGGCGCTAAACAGAAAGGCAAACTGGCCAAAGCTGATGGTCAGGCCGTAGCCCAGCAGCAGGCGCAGCGGTACCTTTGGCCTGGCGACAAACAGCAGTGCCGGAAAGGCTACCAGCACAAAGCGCAGACCTGCCAACATTAGGGGGGGCATATTGTGCAGCCCGACCTTAATAACAACGAAATTAAGTCCCCATACAATTACTACCAGCAATGCCAGCAGCCCGTCTTTCCGCGTCATACCTGCCCCTGAAGTTTAAATTTTTGTAAAAATATTACGTTATCGTAAAAGCCTGTCGAGAGACAGATCACAATATTCGGTAGGTCAGCCTGTGCGATGTCATAGATCTGGTCGCTATACAGTGCGCTTTAGCCGTGGTATTGCTGATAGCGAAAGCAAAAATAAAAACTACGCACTGTCGGATACCACATGATCACATCTCAGCAACGTTCCATCATCGCACTGCTTGCTTCATCACTGCTGTT
Source organism: Pseudescherichia sp. (assembly GCF_031987975.1). Taxonomy (GTDB): domain Bacteria; phylum Pseudomonadota; class Gammaproteobacteria; order Enterobacterales; family Enterobacteriaceae; genus Pseudescherichia. Next base: position 48,119 of record NZ_DALZYX010000005.1, read on the forward strand.
AACTATCGGGCGCGGCGCTACGCTGCCCTTCATGACGATCTATCTCAATAGCCAGTATGGCATGGCGGTAGATGAGGTCGGTTTCGCCCTGAGCGTGGCTATGACCGTCGGCGTCTTCTTTAGCCTTGGCTTCGGTATTCTGGCCGACAGGTTCGACAAAAAACGTTACATGCTGATTGCCATCGCCATCTTTGTGCTGAGCTTTATCGGCATTCCCCTCAGCCATGATGCGGTGCTGGTGGTTATCTTCTTCTCGATTATCAACTGCGCCTACTCGGTTTTTGCCACCGTTGTTAAAGCCTACTTCTCCGATACGCTGGCACCGACCGCGAAATCAAAAGTATTTTCTCTTAACTACTCGTTTCTAAATATCGGCTGGACGGTCGGCCCGCCGCTGGGCACCCTACTGGTCATGCAGAGCAGCCAGCTGCCGTTCTGGCTGGCTGCGGGTTGTGCGGCCTTCCCGCTGGTGTTTATCCAGCTCTGGGTTCAGCGTGTCAGGGTGAAGAGCGAGGGCGAGATTAGCCAGCCCTGGTCACCGTCGGTTCTTCTGCACGATAAAGCCCTGCTATGGTTCACCCTCTCCGGCCTGCTGGCCTCGTTCGTCAGCGGTTCCTTTGCCTCCTGCATTTCGCAGTACGTGATGGCCGTGGCCGATAATGCCTTTGCGCAGAAGGTGGTTGCGCTGGTGCTGCCGGTCAATGCAGTTATCGTGGTGATGTTCCAGTACGTTATCGGTCGCTCTCTGCGTGCCAGTAATATTCGCCCAATGATGGCCATCGGTACGCTCTGCTTCGTGCTCGGGCTGCTGGGCTTTATGAGCTCCGGTAGCCAGCTCTGGCTGTGGGGACTCTCCGCTGCGGTATTTACTATTGGGGAGATCATTTACGCGCCGGGTGAATACATGCTGATCGATAACATCGCCCCGCCGGGGATGAAAGCCAGCTATTTCTCTGCTCAAGCCCTCGGCTGGCTAGGCGCGGCGATGAATCCACTCGCTACCGGCATCATTCTGACCACGCTCCCGGGCTGGGCGCTATTTGCAATCCTGGCGGCGACGATTGTCATGGCCTGGCTGATGATGCTGCGCGGGATGCAGGTCAGACCCTGGGACAGCGGACTCAGTGCAGCAAAAGCATAAAAAAAGGGCAGAATATTCTGCCCTTTTCCGTCATTACCAGACCTGCTCCGCAACGGCCGTTACCAGGCGAACCTTATCCCACTGCTGGGCTTCGGTCAGGCTGTTGCCCTCCTCCGTAGAGGCAAAACCGCACTGCGGGCTAAGGCAAATCTGATTGATATCCACATACTGCGCGGCTTCCTGAATGCGCGCCTTGATCCCTTCGGGGTTCTCCAGCTCACCGTTTTTGGTCGTGACCAGACCCAGTACAACCTGCTGTTTGCCCGGACGGATAAAGCGCAGCGGCGCAAAGTCGCCGGAGCGGTCATTGTCATACTCCAGGAAGAAGGCATCGATGTTGACCTGGCCAAACAGCACTTCCGCCACCGGCTCGTAGCCGCCTTCAGAGATCCAGGTCGAACGGAAGTTACCGCGGCAGACGTGCAGGCCGATAGTTAAATCCTCCGGTTTGCCCTCCAGCGCCTTGTTCAGAACCCGGGCGTAGATGCGCGCCAGCTCGTCTGGATCTTCGCCGCGTTCACGCACCTGGCGACGCTGATCGTCTGAACACAGGTAGGCCCAGACCGTATCGTCAAGCTGCAGGTATCGGCAGCCCGCTTCGTAGAAAGCGTGGATTGCGTCGCGCCAGGTCGTTGCCAGGTCGTCAAAATAGGCATCCAGCTCCGGGTAGACCGTGCTGTCGATATCCTTACGGCCACCACGGAAATGCAGCACGCTCGGGCTGGGAATGGTCATCTTCGGCTGGGCGCTGCCGCTGATGCTTTGCAGGAAGCGAAAATCTTCCAGCATCGGGTGATCGCCAAAGGCCAGCTTGCCGGTCACGCGTACGCCGTGCGCTTTGGTCTGTACACCGTTGAACTGAATGCCTTTATCAGAATCGTAACGCTCTACACCCTGCAGGCCATCAAAGAAGTCAAAGTGCCACCAGGCGCGGCGAAATTCACCGTCGGTAACAACATGCAGGCCGCAGGCGCACTGCTGCTCTACCACCTGGCGGATCGCGCTGTCTTCAACCGCGCGCAGCTGGCCCGCATCGATTTCGCCTGCGGCAAACTGAATACGAGCCTGCTTGATAGCATCCGGGCGCAGGAAGCTGCCGACAACATCGGCGCGGAACGGGGAGTGGTGACGCTGCATGGTAATCTCCTTGCCGTCAGGTAATGATAACCTGACGTGATAGTTCATGATTTAAACTTTTTAGCCTTCTGGACGGCTATATGTCTAAAAATATGTCACACTCTCCCGCCCGACGCAACGGAGAATAATTCACGGCACATGAAAAATTTTCATGCGCCCATGTTAATCCCCGCTGGCGAATGCAAATCCTTCATCTTCCCAGCCGGTAATGCCGCCGATCATGATCTTTACCGGCAAGCCCAGCGTCGCCAGTTTGAGCGCGGCACGATCGGCGCCGTTACAGTGTGGGCCGGCACAATAGACAACAAACAGCGTTCCAGCGGGCCATTCGCGCATCTTCTCCTCAGTTATTTGGCTATGGGGAAGATGCACCGCGCCAGGCAGATGACGTTTAGCATAGGCTTCAGGGCTGCCCACAACGTGCAGCAGAGCAAAATCCTGCTGCTGATGCGTAAGTGAGTGATGAACATCGGCGCAGTCGGTCTCAACGCTCAGGCGCTTCAGAAAATGGCGGGCGGCCTGCTCTGCGGGGGCGGCGGAATATTCGCTTACGTAGCTCATGGTACTTTCTCCTTGGTTGTGTTAACACTAAGCTAACGTAAAATGTATTGGCTCACCGCCTACCGCCATGCCAGAAAACATCAGGATAATGACAACTTTACCTTCCCCCCGCCCGCTAGTGGTGGCCGTTGCTTACGATGGTCTTTGCACCTTTGAATTTGGCATTGCTGTGGAGATCTTTGGTCTGCCGCGCCCAGAGTTGGGCGAGAACTGGTATCGGTTTGCCGTGGCAGCCGTGGAAGAGGGTGAACTGCGCGCCACTGGCGGCATTCGGCTGGTGGCTGACGGGGGATTGGAGCTGCTGACTCAGGCCAATACCATCATTATTCCCGGCTGGCGCGGTGTTGATAGCCCGATACCAGAGTCATTGTGCCAGGCGCTGCGCGAGGCCCATACGCGCGGCTGCCGGATCCTGTCTATCTGTTCGGGGGTGTTTGTCCTGGCCGCAGCCGGACTGCTTGATGGAAAGCAAGCCACCACGCACTGGCGTTATACGCCGTTGCTGCAGGAGCGTTATCCCGCTATCGAGGTGCTTGAGGACGCGCTCTACTATCATGAAGGTAACGTGCTGACGTCGGCAGGCAGCGCGGCCGGGATAGATCTTTGCCTGCATCTGGTTCGTCTGGATTACGGTACCAATATCGCCAATAACGTTGCCCGACGGCTGGTGGTACAGCCGCATCGTGATGGCTCGCAAAGCCAGCAGATTGCCCGGCCCGTCGCCCGACCACGCGAGAGCCAGCGGCTCGGGAAGGTGTTCGATTACCTTCACAGTCAGCTTGCGGAGCAGCACTCTGTGGCATCGCTGGCGAAGCTTGCTGGAATGAGTCCAAGAACCTTTTTACGCCGTTTTGATGAGGCGACGGGAACCACGCCCGCGCGTTGGATTTTACAGGAGCGGCTGACGCGGGCAAGAACGCTTTTAGCTAACGCCGATCTCAGTATGGAAGAGGTCGCTGCGCAGGCGGGCTTTGCCACCACCGCCTCGTTGCGCCACCATTTTCGCCAGCGTTTCGCTCTCTCTCCTCGCGACTACCGTAAAAATCAGGCATAAAAAAACCGCCAGTAATACTGGCGGCAAATGCTTGCTTGCATGGATAGATCTATTTTGGTCTGTACGTTACCCCGAGGTTTATTCGTTGGGATAGCGGATCTTCACCATCCTCGCATATTGTTTCTTAACAAAGCTTAAACGAGGCGGTTAACCTTTTTGAATACGGGTATCGATCTTCAGATAACGCATCAGCCCCACGGTCGCGGCTTTTTTCGCTTCTTCATTAGCGGCCACCAGATAGTAATCTGTCGCAACCGCATAAGGCGCTTTATCAGCAGGATAAACTGCATATTTAAATACTAACTGGCCACCGCGACGCTGGCACTCCATATCCCACCGGCCCTGCTCTGCTGGCGCAATGCCACACTGCCCCGGACCGAAGCTGTTCGAAAGATAAGAGTCAACGCGGGATTCAGCTTTCGTAATGTAGGCCGGTTTATTATTGTACATAAAACCGGTACACACCGCGCCCGCTGCCACAATGAGCGGTAACGATAACAGCATTTTTCTTTTCATTTTGAAAAGCCTATTTTCTAACAGAAACACGCGCCGCATAGTATTCTCCTTATTAACAGAGAATGTAACTACCTTAATTAGCGGTTCTTAGAATAGACATCTATTGTGACAGCCGCGTGACGCTTCAGAGCAGTAAAAAGCCGCCCGCAGGCGGCTATTATCAGAGAGGCCTTGTACGATCGGGATCGTCGATATCAGGGTTATCGATATCAGGATCGTCAAAATCAGGATCGTCAGGGTCAATGGGGTCAATATCATCTGGCGGATAACGGTCGGGATCGTCCCGGTCCGGTCTGTCAGAAGGTAACGGGTCAACAATATCGGGGCGTTCGGACATAGGACCTCCAGCACGATAAACTGCAGTAAATGATGTTAGCGAACCGCTACTTTTTATCCTGTTTTGGCTTTTTGTTGTCAGACCCAGACCGCTTATCAGAATTTTTAGGCTGGTCTTTAGAAACGTTCAAGTTGACGCTTTTCATGGGTAACTCCAGGTAAGGTGACAGCTTTTGCTGCACCTGGAGTATAGGTAAGCTTCTTCGATACCACCAGCGAGGCGGCAACGCGGTGGTTCAGTAACCGGACTATGCTATGCTTGGAAAAAACAAGGAGGTGAGATGTTTTCCTTTCTCAACACATTAAAGCGGCTGACAGGCAATCAGCAACAAGCTACCACCGTTCAGCCAAAATATTCAAATGAACAGCTTTTGCAATGGGCTACAGGCTGCATGCTGGAGGGGCTTCCGGATGAGTTTTATGAGGCCAGGGTTAAGTGTGAATGCAGCGTAAATGATGGAGGTCACCAGACGGTAAATATCTCTCACGAGTTTAAGCTTACTGAAGAGTCAGAGTACGCTAGATTTTCCCCGCCAGACGATCTCTATGCGACTAACTGCATTGAACAGATCCTTACTGGTAAAAAATGGACCTATGCAGCGATTATTTTCAACCCTCAAACGACAAGATTTGAATGGAAATAATGACCAATGCCTCATGTAAATAGTGAGCAGGGTTGTTCTTACATCGTCGTTTTAGCGGAAAAATCAATGATATTATGCTACCGCAATGGCTACATCCCATTAGCTTTGCTTAGGTGCAACAGGGGATATGGTCTCCCCTGATTATCCTGCTCGGAACGACCTGAAATCTGAAAGCCCATATGCTGATAAAACCCTACAGCTTGCTGGTTTTGTTCATTTACATCGACGCTTAGATCAGGATGTAGGGCTAGTGCATGTGAGATCAACCGTTTGCCGACGCCAAGTCCACGAGCAGAAGCATCTACAAAAAGTGCTTCCAGATGACCATCATGCAAAAACATAAATCCTAGTGGTTGGTCATCCTGATTTGTTGCTACCCATACAGGGGTTTCTGAAAAAAAGCCGACAACTTCTTTTTCGATCTCTTGTCGGTCATATGCTGTCAGAAAGTCGTGTGTTGCATCTACTGAACCCTTCCAAATTTGTATAATCTCTGACGCTTCAGCCGGTCGTGACATTCTGATTTTTAACATTTTTCTACCTTGAAATGGATTTTACTTTGTATATTTACATACAAAATCAGCCCACTCAAATTCACTATAGTGATTTAATTTTCATGTTTAATAATTGTTCAGAAAAAGTGCTAACACTCTGGTTAATTTGAGCCTCTTCATTATGACCTGCCGGGATCATCCTTTTAAGGCTGAAAACGTTTAAATACGTTTTGGCCGTGTTGCGAAGAAGACAACTGCAGCTCCGATAGCGACGATGAGCGTATCTTCAATTATGCCACTTCTGGTCTGCCCAATTTCTGCCATGGCTTTTTTACGTGCCGCAAGTGTGACATAGGCAAGTGGCACAGCGGCAGAGATAGCGATCGTTGCGCCGGTTTTTTCTTCTCCTGCGGGTGCCAATGCGGCGCCCGCAATCCCTGCACTGGCCACACGTGCTGACAAGCCCAAAAACACGGTGCGGTCTGGCGCTGACTTCATCTTGTCGCCAAACAGCTCACCTACACCCATCGCTAACGCGCCATATTTGAATAACGGACGGTCCAGTAGCATGAGGCTGCCCGGTGTGTCGCGCCTGGCAAGGCGTGCTCCAGCGAGGACCGCCATCGGCGTCATAGACCGGCAGCTGGCGACAACGCCAATTAAGGCGGAATAAATAAACTTAGTTATTTTCATTACTTATCTCCCGGATAAACAGAATTTTATTATTTCTTACGTTTTACTGGGGTGTAAGGCAGGAACTCCCGGCTTAACTAAAGCATCTACATGGTCACGTTATTTAAACGCTTTTCCTCTTGGTGCGGCTTCCTGTGCAAATTTCAACGGCAATAGTCAGTATAGATGAACGGCCTGAGCTCGCGGTCTCGACTGGATACCGGGCATCGCGCCCGGCTCTGTCTCCAGCCTAAATACGCCCTACGCGCTCAACCCGCGATTTACCAGCATCGGTTCAATCACTGGATCTTGTCCGCGCCACTGGCGATAAAGTTCAGCTAAATCAGTGCTATTCCCGCGTGATAAAATCGCCTCGCGGAATTTTTGCCCGTTTTCGCGGGTCAATCCGCCCTGCTCTACAAACCACTGGTAACCGTCATCGGCCAACATCTGCGTCCAGATATAGGCGTAGTAGCCCGCAGCGTATCCCCCACCGAAAATATGCGCGAAGTAGCTGCTGCGATAGCGCGGCGGCACGGCAGCAAGATCAAGGTTTTCTCGCTTAAGCACCTCCGTTTCAAAAACGGCGACATCACTCACCGCCGTTGGGGATGTCAGGCTGTGCCAGTTCATATCCAGCAGCGCGGCGCTTAATAGCTCCGTCATGTCGTAGCCTTTGTTGAACAGCGCAGCCCGATGCATCTTCTCCTGTAACGCCGTCGGCATTGGCTCTCCAGTCTGATAGTGGCGGGCATAGCGGGCGAAAACATCTGGATGGCTGGCCCAGTGCTCGTTGATCTGCGATGGAAATTCGACAAAATCGCGCGGCGTATTGGTGCCGGAGAGCGTGGCGTAACGCTGGCTGGCAAAAAGACCGTGCAGGGTGTGGCCGAACTCATGGAATAGCGTGATGACATCATCCCAGGAGATCAGTGCCGGGCCGCCTGCGGTGGGCTTCTGGTAGTTGCAGACGTTATAGATAACCGGCCGGGTCCCCTGTAGCGTGGACTGCTCAACGAAGTTACCCATCCATGCCCCGCCGCTTTTGCTGTCACGGGCGTAAAAATCACCGTAGAAGAGCGCCATGCCGGTGCCGTCAGCGTCGACGATCTCCCAGACACGCACGTCCGGGTGATAGACCGGCAGATCGAAACGCTCGACAAAAGTCAGGCCAAACAGCTGGCTTGCCGTCCAGAACACCCCTTCAACCAGCACGGTATTGAGGACAAAGTAGGGTTTAATCTGCGCGTCATCGAGGGCAAACTTATCCCGGCGCACCTGCTCGGCGTACCACGCCCAGTCCCAGGCTTCAGCGCTAAACCCGCCCTGCTGCTCGTCAATGACCTGCTGAATGTCCGCCAGCTCCTGCTCAGCCCGTGCGTGCGCCGCCGGAACAATATTGCGCATGAACGTCAGCGCTGCGGCAGGGTTTTGAGCCATCTGATCGGCGGTTTTCCATGCCGCGTAGTCAGGGAACCCCAGCAGTGCGGCCTGCTCGGCCCGGATTTTAGCCAGGCGAAGTACGATAGCGCGGGTATCATTTTCATCACCTTTTTCCGTGCGCGACCAGCCCGCTTTGAAAAGCTGCTCTCGGGTCTGGCGATCGCGTAACGCTGCCAGGGCCGGCTGTTGGGTCGTGTTCAGCAGCGGGATAAGCCAGCGCCCCGACAGGCCCCGCTCCTCAGCGGCCGCTCGCGCCTGGGCTTTCTCCCCCTCGCTCAGACCATCCAGCTGTTGCTCGCTCTCAACGATCAGCCCGCCCGCCTTGCCCGCCGCCAGCAGATGCTGGTTAAACTGGCTGACCAGCGTCGCTGCCTCGGTATTCAGGCTTTTTAGCGCCTGCTTCTCGGCGGTACCCAGCGTTGCTCCCGCCAGAATAAAGCGCTGGTGAATGACATCAGTCAGCCGGACGGACTCTGCGTCCAGCCCGAGAGCGTGGCGCTGCTGCCAGACGGCATCGATACGTGAGAAGAGCGCCTCGTCCAGGTAGAGATCGTTCGCCAGCTCAGCCAGCTCCGTTGAGAAAGCTTCATCAAGCTGCTGGAGGAAGTCATTGGTATGGGCGGAAGTCATGGCAAAAAAGAGGCTGGTGACCCGAGTCAGAAGCTGCCCGCTCTGCTCGAGGGCCAGAATGGTGTTATTAAAATCCGCTGGCGTCGTTGCCTGGGAGATGGCTTTGACCTCTGCGCGCTTTTGCCGTACCCCTTCATCAAAGGCGGGGCGATAGTGGCTTTGTTCAATCAGATCAAAGCGCGGAGCCAGATAGGGCAGCGTGCTTTCACTTAATAAAGGATTTGTCAGCGACATTTCAACTCCTTAAACATTGTCGTTTACCGCAGGCTCTTAACCCATGCTATCGTAATAACACACAAAAAGCGTTGAGGAACAGAATGATGATTATTTTAGTAACCGGGGCAACGGCAGGGTTTGGCGAAAGCATCACCCGCCGTTTCGTTGAGAACGGTCATAAAGTGATTGCTACTGGCCGTCGTCAGGAGCGTCTGCAGACCCTGAAGGATGAGCTGGGCGATAGCGTTCTGACCCTGCAATTAGACGTGCGCAACCGCGCCGCTATTGAACAGGCGCTAACCTCCTTGCCTGCCGAATGGCGCGATATTGACGTACTGGTCAACAACGCCGGTCTGGCGCTGGGTCTTGAGCCTGCCCACAAGGCCAGCGTGGAAGACTGGGAGACGATGATCGATACCAACAACAAGGGGCTGGTCTATATGACCCGCGCCGTGCTGCCGGGCATGGTGGAGCGCAACCGCGGCCACATTATTAATATCGGATCCGCAGCAGGCAGCTGGCCCTATGCGGGCGGTAACGTCTATGGCGCAACTAAGGCATTTGTGCAGCAGTTCAGCCTCAACCTGCGTACCGACCTGCACGGTACAGCAGTGCGCGTGACCAACATCGAGCCGGGTCTGGTAGGCGGAACCGAGTTCTCTAACGTCCGTTTCAAAGGCGACGACGATAAAGCGGGCAAAACCTACGAAAATACCAACGCGTTAAGCGCAGAGGATGTGTGCGAAGCCGTCTGGTGGGTAGCGACTCTGCCGAAGCACGTTAACATCAATACCCTTGAGATGATGCCGGTTAGCCAGACATGGGCTGGCCTAAGCGTTCATCGCGGCTGATATTTCCCTCCCGGCCTGCGGGCCGGGTATGGGATGCAGATCAAATAGATGGTATGGTAGGCCAGTTACTATTTTATTAAGCATGAGCGCATGGCCGTCGAAACCCACCTTAATCCTGTATTGCCCGTCAATCAGCAAATTTACCGTATCCTGCGTCAGGATATTGTGCACTGCCTGATCCCCCCCGGCACGCCGCTGTCGGAGAAAGAGGTGTCGGTGCGGTTTGACGTCTCGCGCCAGCCGGTTCGTGAAGCCTTTATAAAACTGGCGGAAAACGGCCTGATTCAGATCCGCCCCCAGCGCGGCAGCTATGTAAACAAGATCTCCATGACCCAGGTCCGCAACGGCTGCTTCGTTCGCCAGGCGATAGAGTGCGCCGTGGCCCGCCGGGCCGCGACGCTGATCACCGATAGCCAACGCTATCAGCTTGAACAGAACCTGCACCAGCAGCGGATCGCTATCGACCACAAGCAGCTCGATGACTTTTTCCAGCTCGACGACGAGTTTCACCAGAAGCTGGCCCTGATTGCCGACTGTCAGCTGGCGTGGGATACGGTTGAGAATATCAAGGCGACCATTGACCGGGTACGCTATATGAGTCTCGATCACGTATCACCTCCGGAGAAGCTGCTGCGCCAGCATCAGGCTATCTTTGACGCGCTGGCGAAGCGTGATGTCGAGGGCGTGGATAAAGCAATGACCGCGCATCTGGAAGAGATTGGCGAGACGGTACAGCTGATCCGCCAGGAGAACAGCGACTGGTTTAGCGAAGAGTAGTCATCGGCTGTGGTGAGATGTAGGCCGGGTAAGGCGTTAAGCCGCCACCCGGCGTAACGGGCTGATGCGGCTATGTCGAGCGGCGCTTCGCTTGCCCGACCTACAATTTAACGCTGAGCGTACTGCGCCACGGTAGCTTTCGCCCCCTGCGCCAGCAGCTGCTGATAGGCCTGTTGCACTTGATCCACAAAAGCACGCTCCTGCGGCAGCTCTTTGCCGAAGATCGCTTCAATCCCCAGCAGCGCTAAGACGCGGGATTCACCCTCTTCACTGCCGTTGACCACCTGTTGAATGGTCGATAGCAGCGGATCGCTGACCTCAATCGCCTGCCCTTGCTCATCTACGCCGCCGACGTAGCGCATCCAACCCGCCACGCCCAACGCCAACAGGGAGAAGTCACTTTTGTGCACCAGATGCCAGCGCACGGAGTCCAGCATACGTTGGGGCAGCTTCTGGCTGCCGTCCATAGCAATCTGCCAGGTGCGGTGGCGCAGCGCCGGGTTGCTGTAGCGGGCAATCAGCAGATCCGCATAGTGGGCCAGATCGACGCCCTGCACCTTCAGCGTCGGTGCCTGCTCATTTAACATCAGCGCATGGGCTGCGCGGCGGTAGTTTTCGTCCTCCATGCAGTCGTTGATGTGCTGATAACCCGCCAGATAGCCAAGATAGGCGAGGAATGAGTGGCTACCGTTGAGCATTCGCAGCTTCATCTCTTCGAACGGCACCACGTCAGCAACCAGCTCCGCGCCCGCCTTCTCCCACGCCGGGCGACCGGCCACGAAGTTATCTTCGATTACCCACTGACGGAACGGCTCGCAGGCTACGCCGGCCGGATCGCGCACGCCGGTCAGCTGCTCGATTTTATCGAGCGTATCGGCCGTGACGGCCGGAACGATACGATCCACCATGGTTGACGGGAAGGTGACGTTCTGCGCGATCCACTCACCCAGTTCCGCATTCACCGCCCGGGCGTAGGCGCAGACCACGTTGCGCACCACGTGGCCATTTTCCGGCATGTTATCGCAGGACATCACGGTAAAGGCTGGTAGGCCAGCGGCTTTACGGCGGGCCAGCGCTTCAACGATGACGCCCGGCGCGGATTTCGGCTGCTGTGGGTTTTGCAGATCGGCGACGATTAGCGGGTGATCGAGCATCAGCTCGCCGGTGGCCGGTGCATGGCAGTAGCCCTTCTCGGTGATGGTCAGAGAGACAATCGCCACCTGCGGCTCACACAGCGCGGCAAAGACGGTTTCCAGACCATCGACCTGAGCGTGCAGCGCGCGTTTCACTACCCCTACGACGCGCGCTGTCCAGGCGTCAGCGGACATCTCCGCCACGGTGTAGAGGTTATCCTGCTGTTTAAGATCGGCAATCTGCTGCTCGCCGCCAATCAGGTTGACCTCGCAGTATCCCCAGTCGCTGTTGTGCTCTGCCGCCAGGATGTCGGTGTAGACGCCCTGATGGGCGCGGTGAAATGCACCAAAACCTAAATGAACAATACGCGGAATGAGTTTGGAACGATCGTACTGAGGAAGTGTTGCTTTTGCTTCTAATAGCCGGTTTTCCATGATTAAGACTCGTTAATTGGTTGACTACACTGACTAGAATGGCAGTAGAGAAAAGATGCCGTCTGCAAGAAAGATACGTCAAGCGACGGCATTTATATTGATTTGTATTAACTTTTGCTTAATTGGTCTGATAACTTTAAAAGCTATCAGACCAAACTACCTGTTAATGACGGCGAGAGGATGCTGCAGCATAGGCGCTGTGATTGCCCAGCGAACCCTGTTTACCCTGCGGCTCAGCGGCGTCTTCCAAGGTGCTCAGATCGCGGTCGCGCACTTCTGGCATCAGGAATGCCGAGACCAGACCGATCAGGGAGTAGCAGATCATCATCGCCACGATTGGCCACCAGGAGCCGGTCATGTTACAGAAGATACCTGCCAGCACCGGGCCAAAGCCGACCGCGACCAGACCGCCCGCCTCTTTCGAAATCGCCATTCGCGTAAAGCGGTTACGGGAGCCAAACATCTCCGCCATGGTGATATTTTCCAGGGCGAACAGACCCAGCACGGCAAAGTTATGGATGATGATGATCGACAGCATAATCACGCCTGGGGTGTAGCTGTTATCCACGATAATCGACAGCATCGGGTAAGCGAGGATAATGGCCGAGATGTTCAGCAGGATATATGGCAGACGACGCCCAAACTTATCCGACAGCCAGCCCAGCAGCGGGATAGTAATAAACCCAAGGATAGAGCTGATCATCAGCGCATCGGTGGGGATGCTCTTATTGAACATCAGGGTCTGCACCAGGTAACCGGCGAGGAACGTCTGGATCAGGCCAGAGTTGCCTGCCTGGCCGAAGCGCAGACCGGTTGCCAGCCAGAAGGATTTGCTCTTGAACATCGCGCCCAGAGAGCTCTCCTGCGGATTGGCTTGCGCAGGAGCTTCCCCTTCGCTGACCTTTTCAAATACCGGGCTCTCCTTCAGGTTCATACGCAGCCAGATAGCGAAGATCATCACCACCACGCTCGCGAGGAACGGAATACGCCAGCCCCAGGCTACCAGCTCTTCCCGATCGAGGAAGAAGAACATCACTGCCCAGATAGCCGTGGCGCTTAGCGTGCCGCAGTTAGTGCCCATCGCTACCAGCGACGAGATAATGCCGCGTTTCCCTTTCGGGGCGTACTCAGCCAGCATGGTGCCCGCGCCGGAGATCTCAGCCCCCGCACCCAGCCCCTGAACGATACGCAGGGTAACCAGTAGGATCGGAGCAAAGATACCGATCTGCGCGTAGGTCGGCAGAACGCCGATTAAGGTGGTGCAGATCCCCATCATGGTAATGGTGATAAACAACACCTTTTTACGCCCAACCCGGTCACCCATTTTACCGAAGATAAATGCGCCGACGATGCGGGCAATATAGCCTGCGCCATAGGTCCCCATCGCCAGAATCAGCGCCATGGCGGCGGACTGCTCCGGGAAGAAGATCTCATGGAATACTAACGCCGCCCCCAGGGAGTAGAGCTGGAAGTCCATAAATTCCAGCGCGGTGCCGAGCCAGCCGGATACGGCCGCTTTCACCAGGTCTGAGGTCGATCTTTCATGTTGTGCTTGAGTCATAATGGCTATCTCTACAGGGTAAGATGTGGACCACGTATCGCAGTATTTTTATTCCCCGAACGTGAGCAGAACCTTGCAGCACTGCCGCTGGTCCTTCTCAAACAGTTCGATTGCGTCTGTGACGTGGTGATAGTCAAAAGCGTGGGTAATCAATTTATCTGGATCGATTAGCCCCTTCTCCAGCCAGCCGATGACGACCGGGAATTTATTCGCATTCAGGCGCGAGGAGAAGATCGACAACTCTTTGCCGGTGATCCCCTGCTGAACAATCTGGCTCGGCTCGCTTGAGAAGCCCATCATCACGATGCGCGCCGCAGGTGACGCCAGGCTCACGGCCTCCTGCAATATCGACGGGTGACAGGCAGCATCGATAATCAGCGTCGGCTTAACGCCCTTCTCTTCCAGCGCCTCCTGCAGCGATGCTTTACCGTTGTTGATTACCCAATCCGCGCCGCTTTTTTCCGCCATCGCCAGTCGCTCCTCAATGCGATCGGTGACAATAACCTGCTTAACGTTGTATACGCCCTTTAGCGCCTGAACAGTGGTCAGCCCCATCGGCCCTGCGCCATAAACCAGCGCCACGTCCTGCTCTGTGGGGCTGACATGCCCGGTGACCTGGGCGGCGATAGTGAACGGCTCGACCATCACGGCATGCTTATCGGGAATGGCGTCTGGAATAACCCAGGCATTTTTTGCCGGTACTGCCGCGTATTCGCTAAAACCGCCGTCACGATGCACGCCCAAGACTACCAGCGAGGTACAGACGTTGGGTTTACCAACGGAGCACGGGTAGCAGTGACCGCAGCTAATCACCGGATCGACGGAGACTCGCTCGCCAAGACGCGCCTCGTCAACGCCTTCGCCAACGGCGTCAACGACGCCGAAAAATTCATGGCCTATCACCCGTGGATATTTGGCAAACGGATTATGCCCGCGATAGATATGGCTATCAGAGCCGCAGATCCCGGCAAGTTTGATTTTGACCCGCACTTCCCCTGCCGCTGGCATGGGTACTGGACGCTCTTCAATGACCAGCTCGTTCGGTTTCTGGATAACAATGCTTTTCATCATCAGCTCCTCTTTACCAGTTCCACAGGGTGCCGTCTTCGAGGCGGGCGACCGGCAGATAGGCAGGATCGTAGGGGTATTTCGCCGCCAGCTTCTCGTCAAACTCAATGCCGAGGCCAGGCTTCTCGCCAGGGTGCATATAACCGTTGTCGAAGGTCCAGCTGTTCGGGAAGACTTCCAGCATCTGCTCGGAGTAGCCCATATACTCCTGCACGCCAAAGTTCGGCACCCACAGGTCGAAATGCAGTGCCGCCGCGTGGCAGATTGGCGAAAGATCCGACGGGCCGTGAGAGCCGGTACGCACCTGATAAAGCGAAGCGAAGTCGGCAATACGGCGCATGCCGGTGATGCCGCCCGCGTGGGTAATGGTGGTGCGGATATAGTCAATCAGCTGCTCTTCGATCAGCTGCTTGCAGTCCCAGATGCTGTTAAAGACCTCGCCCACGGCAATCGGCGTCACCGTGTGCTGGCGGATCAGGCGGAAGCACGCCTGGTTCTCAGCTGGCGTCGGATCCTCCATCCAGAACATGCGGAACTCTTCAATGCTTTTGCCAAAGCGCGCCGCTTCGATAGGTGTCAGGCGATGGTGCATGTCGTGCAGCAGATGCTCGTTGAAGCCAAATTTGCTGCGCACCGCGTCAAACAGCTTCGGCGTGAAGTCGAGGTACTTCTCCGTTGACCAGAGCTGCTCTTCCGGCCACTGGCCTTTGGTGGCAGGCTCGTAGGCCAGCCCTTTACCTTTAGACATGCCGTAGGTGGTTTTCATTCCCGGCACGCCGCACTGAACGCGGATGGCTTTGAAACCCATCTCTTTATGGCGGGCGTAATCCTCCAGCACGTCGTCAATGCTGTGGCCGGTGGTGTGGCAGTAGACCATCACTCCTTCACGGGAGGCGCCCCCCAGCAGCTGATAGAGCGGCATGTTGGCCGCTTTGGCTTTGATGTCCCACAGCGCCATGTCGATAGCCGAGATAGCGGACATGGTGACCGGGCCACGACGCCAGTAAGCACCCTTATAGAAGAACTGCCAGATATCCTCGATGCGGTGCGCATCGCGGCCAATCAGCTGCGGACAGAGGTGATCCTTCAGATAGGAGGCCACGGACAGCTCGCGTCCGTTCAGCGTGGCATCGCCCAGACCGACAATCCCCTCGTCGGTGGTAATTTTGAGGGTGACAAAATTGCGCCCCGGACAGGTAACAAATACTTCAGCCCCTACAATCTTCATCTTCTGATCCTTTACATCTCGGTTGTGATGCAGAGAATCTACGCAACTGAGCTACTACCATACAAGTATGATGATCTAAAAACCTTCGCTTGATCACAAAAAAAGGCGCTATGCGCGCCCCCATCCAGCCACGATAATCAGCATTCCGCAGAGTGCCACCAGCGCCCCGAGCCAGTCGTAAATGCTAAGTTTGACGCCATCCACCACCCGCAGCCAGATCAGCGCGGTGCAAACATAGACCCCACCGTAGGCGGCGTAAACGCGCCCGCTGGCCGCCGGATGCAGGGTTAACAGCCAGACAAAAGCCGC
This sequence comes from Pseudescherichia sp., assembly GCF_031987975.1. Taxonomy (GTDB): domain Bacteria; phylum Pseudomonadota; class Gammaproteobacteria; order Enterobacterales; family Enterobacteriaceae; genus Pseudescherichia. The sequence goes on from NZ_DALZYX010000005.1 coordinate 64,325, forward strand.
CAACGCGAGGCCGGCCGGGATCAGCAGCAGCGGGCTGGCTCCCCGCTTTAACCACAGCCAGGGCAGGAAGCAGCCGAGGATTTCGCACAGCGCGGTAATGAAAAAGAGCAGCGTGGTATTGAGAACGGCGATATTAAACATTAAAGATGACGGCCTTATATCGGCTAAGAAGAATGGTGTAGAATAGCCTTAGAAAAGAGCCACGTCTTCCTGGCGAACCGAGGAATAACAATGAACACGATCTTGAGTAAACGCCTCTGCCTGGCGGCTATGCTGACGCTGGGTGCAGGCATGATGAGTACCGCAGCCAACGCTGATACGAGTAAGCTTATCATTGAGTCCGGCGACAGCGCCCAGAGCCGCCAGCAGGCCGCAATGGATAAAGAGCAGTGGAACGATACCCGTAGCCTGCGCCACAAGGTGAACACGCGCGTGGAAAAAGAGTTTGATAAGACTGATGTGGCCTTTGATGCTCGTGATAACTGCCAGAAGAGCGCTAACGTCAACGCCTACTGGGAAGAGAATACCCTGCGCTGTCTCGACCGCCGTACCGGGCGGCCGATCGGGCAATAAGCTTAGTAGTAGGCGATGGTGTTTTTGATCGCGTATTGATGCTCAACGGCTGGGGTCACGCTTTCATCAACGATGGTCAGCGTGCAACTTACCGGGTTGTCGTGGCGATCGTATTCACAGGCCTGCTTCACGCTGCCGATAGGCTTATCGTTAAGCGTGCTGACGCCGGTATAGTCGAGCTTCTTGCGTCTGTCCGATGAGGGCGTTGATTCCACGGACAGATGCATCTCCTTACTGGTGGTCGACTTGCCGAGCGGGTAGCCCTCCGCATCGTACTGGTAGTTAATCTGCAACTCCTTGCCGCGTGCGAGCACGACAAAGCCCTTCTCATCCGTATCCCATGTCACGCCCGCCGAAGGAAACTCCGCCAACTGGCACTTACCCTGCAAACGCAGGCGCTTCTCATGGGTTACGGCATCGACATAGAAGTTGGCGTTCAGCACCAGCGCCAGTCCGGTGTTGTTATCTACATCGTGAAGCTCCAGGGTGTCAAAGCACCCCTCCTGCGAGAGCGTGCCGGTGACGCGCTTGGATACTTCACCCTTATCATTCAGCAGCGTCTGGCTAAAATCTTTCACCGGGCCACGCAGCGGGTCAAAGTCAAACTCATTAGAGAAGCTGGCCATCTCTGGCGTAAACGAAACCGGCGCTTTGCCGTCATCGCACCCGGCAAGCGCTGCCGCTACTGCCGCCAGCATTATTAGCTTTTTCATACATACCCCACGCATTGCACCGTATTAAAGCATCTTAGCAAATTCAGTGATTTATGAAACATCATCCCTTCGCATTAGCTTGCTAGTTGAGCTGTGACGAGGCGCACCTTTTTTGCTCAACGCTGCGCAGCCCAGGTGCAGCCATACGTTGTCTCCCACCGCACATTATTAAAATATTCTTATTAAACAATAGATTAAAAATTGGCACGGCGCTTGCTATTTGAATTCCAACTTGTATACCAGATGGAATTGCCCACTATGATAACAATGACCGGCCAGACCCTGAGCGGGTGGCAGCAGCAGATCCAGCAGCAGAGCAGCGACGTTTTATCCCTGCTGACGGCGCATCTGACGACCCTCTCTGCCGATGACAATGCATGGATTACCCTTGCCACCCCCGAGCAGATCGCCGCCCAGCTGGAGACATTAACACCCCGCTACCGGCAAAACCCGGCGGCGCTGCCGCTGTATGGCATCCCCTTTGCCGTTAAAGACAATATCGATGCGGCCGGGTTTCCCACCACCGCGGCCTGCCCGGCTTTCCGCTACATTGCCGAACAGGATGCCACTACCGTAGCCCAGCTTAAAGCCGCCGGGGCGATTGTTATTGGCAAGACCAACCTCGATCAATTCGCTACCGGTCTGGTGGGAACCCGCTCTCCGTGGGGAGCGGTGAGCAACAGCTTCAACCCGGACTACGTCAGCGGTGGCTCCAGCTCCGGTTCGGCGTCAGTGGTGGCGCGCGGCCTGGTGCCCTTCTCCCTCGGCACCGACACCGCTGGCTCCGGCCGGGTGCCCGCCGGATTTAATAACATCGTCGGGCTGAAACCCACCAAAGGCTGGTTCTCCGCCAGCGGCGTGGTTCCGGCCTGCCGCCTGAATGATACCGTGTCGGTGTTTGCCCTGACCGTTAGCGATGCCTGGACCATCGCCGGAGCGGCGGCAGGCTACGATGCCCGTGACGCCTACTCCCGCCACGTACCGACCACTGCCCCCGCCGCGCTGCCGGAGCGTCCGGTATTTGCCATTCCCGACACGCTGCAATTCTTCGGCGACGCCCAGGCCGAAGAGGCATGGGAGCGCGCCCTCGAGCAGCTGCGTATTTGTGGCGTAACGCTGAAAACCATCGACTTTACGCCGTTTGCGGAACTGGCCGCCCAGCTCTATCAGGGACCATGGGTTGCCGAGCGCACCGCTGCCGTGGGCGAGATAATCGACCGCCCTCAGGAGATGGATCCGACGGTATATCAGATCGTCGCCGGAGGCACTCGCTACAGCGCGGTAGAGGCGTACAAGGCCGAGTACCTGCGTGCCGAGCTGGCCCGTAAAATTCAGCAGACGCTGGCCGAGGTCGATGCGCTGGTGGTGCCTACCTCGCCAACCATCCGCACCAAAGAGGAGATGCAGCAGGAGCCGATCCGCTACAACTCTGAGTTTGGCACTTACACCAACTTTACCAACCTGGCGGATCTCAGCGCCCTGGCCCTGCCCGCACCGTTCCGCGCCGACGGCCTGCCTGCCGGGATCACCCTGCTTGCTCCCGCCTGGCACGATCGTGCTCTCGCCAGCTTCGGCATTCGCTGGCAGCAGCAGAGCGGTCTGCCTCTGGGGGCAACCGACACCCGGCTCCCCACAGGCGAAACGACGCTGCCCCTCTCCCAGGATCACGTGCGTGTCGCAGTCGTCGGGGCGCATCTGCGCGGCATGCCGCTTAACCACCAGCTGATTAACCGCAAGGCGGTGTTTGTCGAGACCAGCGAAACCGCCGCCTGCTACCGCCTCTACGCCCTTGCCAATACCCAGCCGGCGAAACCGGGTCTGGCCCGGGCCAGCAGCGGCGCATCCATTCAGGTCGAACTGTGGGATATCCCGCTGGCGCGCTTCGGTGAATTTGTTGCTGAAATCCCGGCTCCGCTGGGGATCGGCTCTCTGGAGCTGGCAGATGGCCGCTGGGTGAAAGGTTTTATCTGTGAGGGTGCGGCGCTTGGCGACGCGCAGGACATTACGGCTTACAAAGGCTGGCGGCACTGGCTCGCCAGCAAGGAGACCCAGCATGTTTGATCGCGTACTGATTGCCAACCGGGGCGAAATCGCCTGCCGCGCCATCCGCACCCTGCGTCGTCTGGGGATTGTGAGCATCGCCGTCTACTCCGACGCGGATAAAAACGCCGAGCACGTTAAGGCGGCGGATATCGCCCTGCCGCTGGGTGGAGAGAAGGCCAGCGACAGCTATCTGCGCATCGACAGCATTATCGACGCCGCTAAGCAAAGCGGCGCCCAGGCGATCTGGCCCGGCTACGGCTTTCTCTCTGAGAGCCTGGCCTTTGCCGACGCCTGCGAGCGGGCAGGTATTGTCTTTGTTGGCCCGACGGCACAGCAAATTGGCGAGTTCGGCCTTAAGCACCGGGCGCGCGAGCTGGCCGCCCAGGCGGGCGTGCCGATGACGCCGGGCACCGGCCTGCTGAACACACTCGACGAGGCGCTGCTGGCCGCACAGGAGATTGGCTACCCGGTGATGTTGAAAAGCACCGCCGGCGGGGGTGGGATCGGCTTGACCCGCTGCGCCAACGATGAGGCGTTACAGCAGGCGTGGGAGAGCGTCCGCCGTCTGGGCGAGCAGTTTTTCAGCGATGCGGGGGTGTTTATAGAACGCTGCATCGATCGCGCCCGTCACGTTGAGGTGCAGATTTTTGGCGACGGTCAGGGTAACGTGGTGGCGCTCGGCGAGCGCGACTGCTCTCTGCAACGCCGCAATCAGAAGGTCGTAGAAGAGACGCCCGCGCCGGGATTACCGGGTTCCACCCGTGCCGCGCTTCTCGCCTCCGCCGTTAAGCTGGGCGAGCTGGTGAACTACCGCAGCGCAGGCACGGTGGAGTATATCTACGACGCCGGGCAGGATGCGTTCTACTTCCTGGAGGTCAACACGCGCCTCCAGGTGGAGCATCCGGTCACCGAGTCCGTTACCGGTCTCGATCTGGTGGAGTGCATGCTGCGCGTTGCGGCAGGCGATGATATCGACTGGGAACGGCTCCAGCGCGCGCCGCAGGGCGCGGCGATTGAGGTGCGTCTGTATGCCGAAAACCCGCTAAAGAATTTCCAGCCAAGCCCCGGCGTATTGACCCACGTCAGCTTCCCGGAGAACGTACGCATCGACAGCGGCGTGACCACCGGCAGCGAGGTCTCCGCCTTCTACGATCCGATGATCGCCAAGCTGATCGTTCATGCGGATACGCGCGAGGCGGCCCTGCTCACGCTGCGTGAGGCACTGGACGCCACCCAGCTACACGGCATCGCTACCAACCTTGATTACCTGCGGCAGATCGTTGCCAGTGAGGCCTTTGTCCAGGGCAGCGTCTGGACGCGGATGCTCGACACCTTTACCCCCGCCATGGCGGCCATTGAGGTCGTGCAGCCAGGTACATGGAGCAGCGTTCAGGACTACCCCGGTCGTCCTGGCTACTGGGACGTCGGCGTGCCGCCCTCCGGCCCAATGGACGATTTTGCCTTCCGCCTGGCTAACCGCATTGTGGGTAACCACGCCTCCGCCGCCGGGCTGGAGTTTACCCTGCAAGGCCCGACGCTGCTGTTCCACAGCGACGCCACTATCGCCCTGACCGGAGCCGACTGTCAGGCGCATCTTGACGGCCAGCCGGTCGCGTACTGGCAGCCGGTCGCGGTGCAGGCCGGGCAGACGTTGGTGCTGGGCCGCGCCCACTCCGGCTGTCGCACCTATCTCGCCGTGCGCAACGGTATCGACGTGCCCTGCTACCTCGGTAGCCGGGCGACCTTCGCCCTCGGCCAGTTTGGCGGCCACGCCGGACGTACGCTGAAGGTGGCCGATCTGCTGCCTATCTCCCGTCCCGAGCTGGCCGCCTGCACTACGCCCGCGCCGGAGCGCGATCCGCAGCCGCTGGCCGCCGGGCTGATCCCGGAGTATGGGGAGAGCTGGCACATCGGCGTGCTCTACGGGCCGCACGGCGCGCCGGATTTCTTTACCCAGGGATCCATCGACGAGTTCTTCGCCAGCGAATGGCAGGTGCACTACAACTCTAACCGTCTCGGCGTACGCCTGACCGGGCCGAAACCCTCATGGACACGCCCTGATGGCGGCGAAGCAGGCCTGCATCCGTCTAACGTTCACGACTGCGAGTACGCCATCGGCGCGATCAACTTTACTGGCGACTTCCCGGTGATCCTCACTCGCGACGGTCCCAGCCTCGGCGGCTTTGTCTGCCCGGTGACCATCGCCAAAGCGGAGCTGTGGAAGGTGGGCCAGGTGAAGCCAGGGGATCGCCTGCGCTTCTACCCGATTAGCGTTGAGGAGGCGGTAGCCCTGGAGAAGGCCCAGCACCGCATCATTGAGACGCTGGAGCCTGCCCAGACGCTGCCGGCGTTTGCTACCCCATCGCTGGCGGATCGCGACGGGATATCCGCCGCCGCGCTGGTCTCTATTCCGGCCAGCGGCACAACGCCCGCTATCTGCTATCGCCAGGCGGGTGATAACTACATCCTGATTGAGTATGGCGAGAACGTCCTCGATCTTGCCCTGCGACTGCGCGTCAGCCTGCTGATGGAGCAGCTTCAGGCGCTGGCCCACCCTGGCATTAAAGAGCTTTCCCCTGGCGTGCGCTCGCTACAGATCCGCTACGACAGCCTCGTTATCAGCCAGTCATTGTTGGTGAAGATGCTGCTGGAAATAGAAGGCCGCCTGGGCGACGTCAGCGAGATGAAGGTGCCGTCGCGCATCGTCTGGATGCCGATGGCCTTTGAGGATAGCGCCACCCTCGGGGCGGTCAGCCGCTACCAGGATACGGTGCGGGCCAACGCCCCCTGGCTGCCGAACAACGTCGATTTTATTCAGCGCATTAATGGCCTGGCAGATCGTAACGCGGTTCGCGACACGATTTTCGACGCCAGCTACCTGATCCTCGGCCTCGGCGACGTCTATCTGGGGGCGCCCTGCGCCGTACCGGTGGATCCGCGCCACCGCCTGCTGAGTTCGAAATACAACCCGGCGCGGACTTTCACCGCTGAGGGCACGGTGGGTATTGGCGGGATGTATATGTGCATCTACGGCATGGACTCCCCCGGTGGCTACCAGCTGGTGGGCCGCACCCTGCCTATCTGGAACAAATTTCTGAAAAACAGCCAGTTTAAACAGGACGAGCCGTGGCTATTGCGCTTCTTTGACCAGGTCCGCTTCTATCCGGTCAGCGAGAAGGAGCTGGATCGCCTGCGGGATGATTTCCGCGAAGGGCGGGCCACCATCCGCATCGAGGAGATGGTATTCGACTACGCCGGGCATCTGCGCTTCCTTAATGAGAACGCAGCGGAGATTGCCCAGTTCCGCGAACGCCAGGCCACTGCCTTTAGTGAAGAGGTTACCCGCTGGCAGCTCGACGATCAGGCCCAGCCCGAGGAGATCGTACTGCCCGCAACAGACGCGGTGGACGACGGCGCGCTGGCGGTGAATGCCGACATGAACGGCAACATCTGGAAGGTGCTGGTTCAGCCCGGAGACGAGGTTATTGCAGGCCAGCCGCTGGTAATTGTTGAGGCGATGAAGATGGAGCTGGCGATCCACGCGCCGCAGGCGGGCCGCATTAAGCGTATCGGCTGCCAGCCGGGCCGCCCGGTAAGTCCTGGCGACGCGCTCCTGTGGCTTGAGCAGTGAGTATGGGCGGCAAGCCGGGGTTGGCGGAGCGCATCTATCGTGCGCTGAAGAATGAAATTTTCACGTTTCAGCTGATGCCGGGAGATCGCTTTAGCGAAAGCGAGATTGCCGGACGAATGGCCGCCAGCCGGACACCGGTGCGCCAGGCCCTCTACTGGCTGGAGCATGAGGGCTATGTAGAGGTGGCCTCGCGCAGCGGCTGGCAGGTAAAGCCGTTCGACTTCGCCTGGTTTGAGGCGCTATACGACCTGCGGATTGTACTGGAGCGCGAGGCGGTACGTCGCCTGTGCGGGATGCCGCCCGGCACCTGCGCCGAGCATCTCGCCCCGCTGATTGCATTTTGGGTGGATGCCCCGCCGCTGGCGGACGGGCTGGCGGTATCACCCTATGACGAGCAGTTCCACACCGCGCTGGTGGCGGCGACGGGCAACGGCGAGATGGCAAGGGTGCACATCGACCTGACGGAGAAGATACGTATTATTCGGCACCTCGACTTTACGCGGGACGATCGGGTGGCGGCTACCTATAGCGAACACGGGCGTGTGCTACGCGCCATTTTGACCCAGCAGACAGAGGAGGCGCAGCGGATCCTGACCGACCACATATTACAGAGCAAGGCGGTGGTCAGAAAAATCACACTACACAGGCTTCAGCAATCGCGGCTACCGCCGGTTTCATCGCAGGTATAACGTAATAATTTTCTTACACTTTTAGGGGTTAATGATGAAAAGACGTTCGTTAATGAAAGCCTTTGCCCTCTCCGCAACTATGGTCGGAATGGGGATCTCCTGGCAGGCGTGGGCTGCCGACACCATTAAGGTGGGCATTATGCACTCGCTCTCCGGCACCATGGCGATCTCCGAGACGCCGCTGAAAAACGTCGCGCTGATGACCATTGATGAGATCAACGCCAACGGCGGCGTGCTCGGGAAAAAGCTGGAGCCGGTGGTGGTCGATCCGGCCTCTAACTGGCCGCTGTTCGCTGAGAAAGCCCGCCAGCTTATCTCTCAGGATAAGGTCGCGGCGGTGTTTGGCTGCTGGACCTCGGTTTCGCGCAAATCCGTGCTGCCGGTGTTTGAGGAGCTGAACGGCCTGCTCTTCTACCCGGTGCAGTATGAGGGGGAAGAGATGTCACCGAACGTCTTCTACACCGGTGCAGCGCCTAACCAGCAGGCGATCCCGGCGGTAGAGTATCTGATGAGCGAGGACGGCGGCAGCGCCAAACGCTTCTTCCTGCTCGGCACTGACTACGTCTACCCGCGCACCACCAATAAGATCCTGCGTGCCTTCCTGCACAGCAAAGGCGTACAGGATAAAGATATCGAAGAGGTCTATACCCCGTTCGGCCACAGCGATTACCAGACCATCGTTGCCAACATCAAGAAATTCGCCGCGGGCGGCAAGACCGCCGTGGTCTCTACCATTAACGGCGACTCCAACGTGCCGTTCTATAAGGAGCTGGCCAACCAGAGCATCAAAGCTACCGACGTGCCGGTAGTGGCCTTCTCGGTGGGCGAGGAGGAGCTGCGCGGCATCGACACCAAGCCGCTGGTAGGCCATCTGGCGGCGTGGAACTACTTCCAGTCCGTAGATAACTCAACCAACGCTAAATTTGTGGCCGACTACAAGGCCTATGCCAAAGCACATAACCTGCCGAACGCCGATACCGTAGTGACCAACGATCCGATGGAGGCCACCTACGTCGGGCTGCACATGTGGGCCCAGGCGGTAGAGAAAGCGGGCACCACCGACGCCGATAAGGTACGCGCCGCGATGGCCGGACAGACTTTCAAGGCACCGGACGGCTTCACCCTGACCATGGATCAAACCAACCACCACCTGCACAAGCCGGTGATGATCGGTGAGATCGAAGATAACGGCCAGTTCAACGTCGTCTGGCAGACCGAACAGCCGGTCCGCGCCCAGCCGTGGAGTCCGTTTATCGCCGGTAACGATAAGAAACCGGATACGCCGGTGAAATCTACCGGGCAGTAAGTCGAGCGCCCGGCGGCATGGGCTGCCGGGCAATATCTCCACCAGCAGATCGAGCGACCATGAAAATAGTTACGCGCTTCGGCCTCTTCTTTGCCTGCTGCCTGCTGTTCATCGGCCCGGCCGCTGCCGGACCGGCGAGCGAGTACGGCGCTGCCAGCCGCACTCAGCAGGCGCAGCTGTTACAAACCTGGTCCGCCGCGCCGGATGCATCGCGCCTACCCCTGCTTCAGGCGCTACGCCAGGAGAACGTGGTCGTCGATAAGCGCGGCCAGCTCTTTACTCAGTCCGGAGAGACCCTGACGCCGCTGGAGGGCAACGCAGCCCCAGAGGGAAACCCACGCCGGATCTTTATGAACAACCGCATCCGCACCCTGGTAGCGAATGCCCTTGCCGCCCACCAGCTGGTCAGCAACGATCGCACGCTGCGTCTCGCCGCCGCGCATAATTTGCAAAACGACGCCACGGCGGAGCAGCTTCCCCTTATTCAGCAGCGTCTGGCCCTGGAGCAGGATAGCGAGGTGAAAACGGCCCTGCAGCTGGCCCTCGCCAATTTACAGCTCGGGGATGCAAACCCACAGGTGCGCCTGCAGGCGGTGAAGGCGCTGAGCGAAAGCAGCGCCCCGCAGATCCAGGCCAGCCTCCAGCGTCTTACTCAATCGCAAAACGAGCCGGACGCCAGCGTGCGGGCCGCCGCCGCTGACAGCCTGAAGCAGATCCAGCAGCGACTGCGCTGGGGTGACTGGCTGGGTCAGGCCTTCAGCGGGCTGTCGCTGGGATCGATTCTGCTGCTGGCTGCTCTTGGCCTGGCGATCACTTACGGCCTGCTGGGGGTGATCAATATGGCCCACGGCGAGATGCTGATGCTGGGAGCGTACGCCACCTGGCTGGTGCAGGATCTCTTTGTGCGCCTCGCCCCGCAGTGGCTGGCACTCTATCCCATCGTCGCCCTGCCGGTAGCCTTTTTCATTACCGCCGCGATGGGGATGGCGCTGGAGCGGCTGATCATTCGCCATCTCTATGGCCGCCCGCTGGAGACCCTGCTGGCGACCTGGGGCATCAGCCTGATGCTGATCCAGCTGGTGCGCCTGCTCTTTGGCGCGCAGAACCTGGAGGTGGCTAACCCAGGCTGGCTCTCCGGCGGCTGGGCGGTACTGCCTAATCTGATCCTGCCTTACAACCGCATCGCGGTTATCGTCTTTGTGCTGCTGGTACTGGCGCTGACCTGGCTGCTGCTCAACAAAACCCGGCTGGGGATGAACGTGCGGGCAGTGACCCAAAACCGGCGGATGGCCGACTGCTGCGGCGTGCCCACCGGGCGCGTAGATATGCTGGCCTTCGGTCTGGGATCCGGTATCGCCGGGCTGGGGGGCGTGGCGCTGTCGCAGCTGGGCAACGTCGGCCCCGAGCTGGGCCAGGGCTATATCATCGACTCATTTTTAGTGGTGGTACTGGGTGGCGTCGGCCAGCTGGCAGGCACGGTGGTGGCGGCCTTTAGCCTCGGCATCATCAACAAGCTGCTGGAGCCGCAAATTGGCGCGGTGCTGGGCAAAATCGCCATCCTGATACTGATCGTGCTGTTTATCCAGAAACGGCCACAGGGGCTGTTTGCATTTAAGGGGCGAGTGATCGACTGATGAGCCAACCCATAACCCTGACGCTGGCGCAGCGTGCGCCCCGTCTGACGCGCACCCTGACGCTGGGCATTATTGTCCTGCTGCTGGCCCTGCCTTTTCTCGCCCTGCTGCCGCAGGATCACCCCCTGGCGATGTCCGCCTACACCCTGACCCTGGTGGGTAAGATCCTCTGCTACGCCATTGTCGCCGTGGCGCTGGATCTGGTCTGGGGCTACGCTGGCCTGTTGTCGCTGGGGCACGGGCTGTTCTTTGCCCTCGGCGGCTACGCGATGGGCATGTACCTGATGCGCCAGGCGGCGGGAGACGGCCTGCCAGCGTTTATGACCTTTCTCTCCTGGAGCGAGATGCCGTGGTTTTGGACAGGTACGCAGCACTTTGCGTGGGCGCTGTGTTTGATCGTACTGCTGCCGGGCCTGCTGGCGCTGTTGTTTGGCTATTTCGCCTTCCGCTCGCGCATCAAAGACGTCTATTTCTCGATCATGACCCAGGCGCTGACCTATGCCGGGATGCTGCTTTTCTTTCGTAACGAAACCGGCTTTGGTGGCAATAACGGTTTTACCGGCTTTACGACCCTGCTCGGTTTCCCCGTTACCGCTACCGGAACACGGATCGGCCTGTTTATCGCCACCGTTCTGCTGCTGGTCGCCGCGCTGGGTATCGGTATAGCGCTGGCGCGCAGCAAGTTTGGCCGGGTGCTGACGGCAGTACGCGATGCAGAGAACAGGCTGATGTTTTGCGGCTACGATCCACAGGGGTTTAAGCTGTTTGTCTGGACGCTCTCCGCCGTGCTCTGCGGACTCGCCGGAGCGCTCTATGTCCCGCAGGTGGGGATTATCAACCCGAGCGAGATGTCACCCACCAACTCCATCGAGGCCGCCATCTGGGTGGCGCTGGGCGGGCGCGGAACCCTGATCGGGCCGCTGCTGGGGGCGGGCATCGTCAACGGGGCGAAGAGCTTTTTCACCGTCGCCTTCCCGGAGTACTGGCTCTTTTTCCTGGGCCTGATGTTTATTCTCGTCACGTTGTTTTTACCGCGCGGCGTCATTGGCCTGCTGAGGCGGAGAAAACATGACTGATACCCTTTTTACCCAGCCGCTGCCGCAGGATCGCTACCGGGAGACCACCGATCCGGTACTGCTGCTGGAGAAGATCAACGTCTCCTTCGACAGCTTCCGCGCCCTCACCGACCTGACGCTGGCGATTGGCGTGGGCGAGCTACGCTGCATCATCGGTCCCAACGGCGCGGGCAAAACCACGCTGATGGATGTGATCACCGGCAAGACCCGCCCGGACAGTGGCAGCGTGGTTTATGACCAGAATATCGACCTGACCCAGCTCTCTCCGGTGGAGATTGCGCGGGCGGGCATCGGGCGTAAATTTCAGAAGCCGACGGTGTTTGAGGCGCTGACCGTGGCCGAAAACCTTGAGCTTGCCCTGAAAACCGATAAGTCAGTCTGGGCCAGCCTGCGGGCGAAGCTCAGCGGCGAGCAGCGGGATCGCATCGATGAAACCCTTCAGCTGCTGCGGCTGGGAAACCAGAGCCAACGCCAGGCGGGGCTACTCTCCCACGGCCAGAAGCAGTTCCTTGAGATCGGCATGCTGCTGGTGCAGGAGCCACACCTGCTGCTACTGGACGAGCCTGCCGCCGGACTGACGGACGCCGAGACCGAGTATATCGCCGAGCTATTTCGTACCCTGGCCGGTAAACACTCCCTGATGGTGGTGGAGCATGATATGGGTTTTGTCGATACCATTGCCGACCACGTGACGGTGCTGCACCAGGGCCAGGTGCTGGCCGAGGGTTCCCTGCGCGAGGTGCAGGCGAATGAACAGGTTATTGACGTTTATCTGGGGCGTTAAGATGCTGGAAGTGAATGAACTACATCAATATTACGGCGGGAGCCATATCCTGCGCGGCCTCTCGTTTGCAACCTGTCCTGGCGAGGTGACCTGCCTGCTGGGGCGTAACGGTGTGGGGAAAACCACCCTGCTGAAGTGCCTGATGGGGCTGATCCCGGCCAGGTCCGGCACCATTAGCTGGCAGGGAAAGACCATCAACCAGCAGAAGCCACATCAGCGGGTGCGCAGCGGCATGGCTTACGTGCCGCAGGGTCGAGAGATCTTTCCCCGGCTGACGGTAGAGGAGAACCTGCTGATGGGGCTGTCGCGCTTTGCCGGTTCGCAGGCAAAGCGGGTTCCCGAGGAGATCTACGACCTGTTTCCGGTGCTGCGGGAGATGAAGCAGCGGCGCGGGGGCGATCTCTCCGGCGGTCAACAGCAGCAGCTGGCCATTGGCCGGGCGCTGGCCTGCCAGCCACAGCTGCTGATCCTTGATGAGCCAACGGAGGGCATTCAGCCCTCGGTGATCAAAGAGATTGGCGTGGTGATCAAAACGCTTGCTGCACGGGGGGATATGGCGATCCTGCTGGTGGAGCAGTTTTATGATTTTGCCGCCGAGCTGGCGGACAGCTACCTGGTGATGTCCCGGGGAGCGATCGTTCAGCGCGGCAGAGGGGAAGAGATGGAGAGTCACGGCGTGCGCAATCTGGTAGCGATTTAGCCGCGGCTGCTAGACTAGAGCTATACCCCTGAAAACAGGAGCCGCATATGAAAACGTCCCGTTTGCTCATTGCCCTGGTTCTGTTTGCCGCCGCCCCGGCGTTTGCTGCGCCGGAGTATTGCGAAAAAGTCAGACGCGAGATCAAGCAGCGCATCATGGCCAATGGCCTACCGGAGTCGGCGTTTACGCTCAATATCGTTCCGGCGGGCCAGGCGGACAAGCCCGATACCCACGTGGTCGGCCACTGCGCCAACGATACCTACAAGATCCTCTACACCCGCACCAGCAGCGGCAACGTGCCTGCCGCCGGCGCTGCGCCGGACGGCTCCCGTACCGAGCCGCAGTAGACGCCTAGGCCAGTACCCGATCGGCGATCAGCGTCCGGGTCAGCAGGGTGATGTCGATATAGTGCGCCAGGTCGCGCTGCTCGGCGCGGGGCAGATAGGGTAGCTCGCCAATCAGCGGCGCGGGGATCTTTTTGCCCAGTACGTTAATGATCTCGGCATAATGGGCAAGGCCAGGGTTGATGCGGTTTGCCACCCAGCCGATCAACGGCAGGCCGTCGCTGGCAATGGCCTGGGCGGTCAGCAGGGCGTGGTTGATACACCCCTCCTGGATCCCCACCACCATAATCACCGGAAGCTGCTCCTGCACCACCCACTCCGAGAGCGGACGCAGATCGTTCATCAGGCCGCGCCAGCCGCCGGTGCCTTCAACCACCACATGATCGACGCAGTCGTTAAGGTGCGCCAGGCCCTTCGAGAGCAGACCATAGTTGATGGGGCAGCTGTGAGCAACGCTGCTCTCCTCTTCGCTCAGGGCAATAGGATTTACCGCCTCGTAGGGCAGCGCCAGCGTTGAGACGCTTTGCAGTACCAGCGCATCTCGGTTGCGCAGGCCCTCAGGCGTCTCTTTACTCCCCTTCGCCACTGGCTTGTAGCCAGCTACGCTTCTGCCGCTGGCCGCCAGCGCCTGCAGAAGTGCGCGGGAGACCACTGTCTTCCCGACAGCCGTATCGGTACCCGTAATAAAGAAACGCTTAAGCATCACTTACTCCACCGTTTTGCCGCGAAAATATACACCAGGAAAATAATTCAGAGGAGAAAGTCTAAGTTAAGTCGCCAGGGGCCAATTTGAGGTAGCGCAATTTTTCCTACAACTGTGCGAATTTATCACCCTTGCAACAGACGAATCAGCAACGAACCGTTATACATCGCGTCTTTTACCAGCGCCGCACCCGCCATCGTGCCCTGGTTTGAGAACTGCGTGCTCTCCACGATGATGTGTCGGCTGTAGGCAGGTAGCGACTGCTGGCGAATGCAGTTGCTGATAGCCGGGAAGAGAATATCTGCGGCCTGGCTCAGGGGGGAACCGATCAGAATTTTTTGCGGGTTGAACAGGTTTACCATGATCGCCAGGATGCGTCCGACGTTGGTGCCGACGCCAGCGATAATATCTGTCGCCAGCCGATCCCCCTCCCGCGCCGCCTGGCAGAGGGAGGCAACGGTGAGCGGCTGGCCGTGCAGCTGCGAACTCATCGACTGGTTCATGCGCTGCTGCGCCAGCTCCAACACGCTCTCCACGCTGGCAATGGTCTCCAGGCAACCGTGGTTGCCGCAATAGCAGCGCTTGCCGTAGGGATCGACCTGGGTGTGGCCTATCTCAACCAGGCTGCTGCTGCCCGCGTGCAGCAGACGCCCGTCGGTGATCACTCCAGCCCCAACGTTGTGGTCGATCACCACCTGAATAACGTCCCGCGCGCCACGAGATGCGCCAAACAGCGCTTCCGCCATGGTCCACGCGCTAATGTCGTGTTGAATATAGACCGGCACGCCGGTATGGCGTTCAAGGGCTTCTCCCAGCGCCATATCTTTAACATCCTCATAGAATGGCATCCGGTGCACGATGCCGTTCTCCGTATCGATGATGCCCGGCAGGGTGATGGCGATGGCGGTTAAGCGTTCGAGCTTGCTCTGGTGGCGGATAAAGAACTGGTCAATATGATGAATAACGCGGCTGATGAAAGGCGCATGGGACTGTAACGGCAGCTCGCACAGATCTTCAACCACCAGCTTGCTGCTGAGGTCGCGCAGGGCAAGATGGATCTCGCCCCGGCTGATGCGCAGTGAGAGATAATGCCAGGCTTCGGTCTCTACCATCAGCCCAACGGCAGGTCGCCCACGGCTGCCTGGCTCCTGGATCTCGGTCTCCTGCACCAGGTGCGCCTCGAGCATTTCACGGACAATCTTAGTAATGCTGGCGGGGGCAAGCTGTGCCAGACGCGACAGATCGATACGTGAAACCGGGCCTAGCTGATCGATAAGCCGGTAAACGGCTCCTGCATTGGTCTGCTTAATCTGATCAATATGGCCGGGGGTACTATCAGCAACCACCTCATGCTCCCTTTATTTTCGCGCTTCGAAATAAACTTCTGGCTATGGTGAAGCACTTCCTTAAGGCCGTCAAATTTTTGATTAGCCTTGTGATTTACCGCACAATTTCACCCTTTACGGGGCAAATTCTGGTCGCTTTTAACGCTCTCCAGCAGCTGCTGCTTGAAGTGCAGCGCGGCAGCGCCCTGCTCATGATGCCTCGACCAGACCAGCCACATCTGGGAGACTGCATCGGCTTCGGCAATGGGTAGCCAACGCATCTCGCTAAGCTGCACCCGACAAAAGGAGGCGGGCAGAATGGATACCCCCAGTCCCGCCGCCACCAGACCAATTATAGTCATCGCCTCGCCCACCTCCTGAGCGATATGCGGTACCAGCCCGTAGCGGCGCAGCAGTCCAAGGATATCGTCATACAGTCCCGTCCCGACATGGGGATCGAAAAAGACAAACGGCTCTTGCGCCAGCTGGCCCAGCGTCACCATAGGCTGCCCCGCCAGGGGGTGATCGCATGGCACCATCGCCAGCAGCGGTTCACGCAGGATCACCTCCCACGCCAGCGTCTCCGGCAGCGCGGTATTGCGCATCAGGCCTAGATCCAGCGTCCCATCATGAAGAGGAGCAATTTGCTCGCGGGTATTGATCTCCCGGGTTTGCAGATGCACGTCGGGGTAGCGCCGCCGGAAGGTCGAAAGGGTATCCGAGACCGCTTTAATAAAGGGCGCGGAGGAGGTAAAGCCAACCCGCAGCTCCCCGGTCTGTCCCAGATGCAGGCGAGCGGCACGGGCGGCGGCATCATCTACCTGGGTAAGGATCTGGCGGCTATCGAGTAGAAACTGTTTTCCCGCCGGGGTCAGCGCCACGCTGCGGTTGGTACGGGCCAGCAGCCTGGCACCCACCTGCTGCTCCAGCAGCTGGATCTGCTGGCTTAGCGGCGGCTGAGAGATATTCAGCCGGGCCGCCGCATGACCAAAGTGCAGCTCTTCTGCCACGGCAATAAAGTAGCGCAGGTGACGCAGCTCGATATTCATATTTTTAATGTATTATTTGAGATTATTAATATATTAGACAGAATATTTACATTTTCCTACCCTTATCGGTAATCGCTTTATAGCAGTAACACACCACTAAGGATCCTCTGTGAGCCGTACTACCGTCGTTGACATCGCCCCGGCGAGCGATGCCGACGTGCAGACCACCGCTATTCCCGCCACGCCCTATATCAAACGCGGCACGCCCCAGTTTATGCGCGTTACCCTGGCGCTCTTCTCTGCCGGACTCGCCACCTTTGCCCTGCTCTACTGCGTGCAGCCGATTTTGCCGGTACTCTCCCACGAGTTTGGCATCTCACCGGCCAGCAGCAGTATTTCGCTGTCGATCTCTACCGCCATGCTGGCCATTGGGCTGCTTTTTACCGGCCCGCTCTCGGATGCCATCGGGCGCAAACCGGTGATGGTCACCGCTCTGCTGCTGGCCTCGTGCTGTACGCTGCTCTCCACAATGATGACCAGCTGGCACGGGATTTTGATTATGCGGGCGCTGGTGGGGCTGTCGCTGAGCGGCGTGGCGGCGGTAGGGATGACCTATCTAAGCGAAGAGATCCACCCCAGCGTAGTGGCTTTTTCGATGGGTCTCTACATCAGCGGTAACTCTATCGGCGGCATGAGCGGACGCCTGCTTAGCGGCGTGTTTACCGACTTCTTTAGCTGGCGCATCGCCCTGGCGGTTATCGGCTGCTTTGCCCTCGCCTCGGCGCTGATGTTCTGGAAAATCCTCCCGGAGTCGCGCCATTTTCGCCCCGCCTCGCTGCGGCCCCGATCGCTGATGATTAACTTCCGCCTGCACTGGCGCGATCGTGGCCTGCCGCTGCTGTTTCTGACTGGCTTTCTGCTGATGGGGTCGTTCGTGACCCTGTTTAACTACATCGGTTACCGCCTGATGCAGTCGCCGTGGCAGCTGAGCCAGGCGGTGGTGGGTCTGCTCTCCGTGGCCTATCTAACGGGGACCTGGAGTTCGCCAAAGGCCGGGGCGATGACTGCCCGCTTTGGACGCGGGCCGGTGATGCTGGTCTCGACGGGAGTGATGCTGGGGGGAGTGCTGCTGACGCTCTTCTCGTCGCTGGGGCTGATCTTTGCCGGGATGCTGCTCTTCTCGGCTGGCTTCTTTGCTGCCCATTCGGTCGCCAGTAGCTGGATCGGGCCAAGGGCGCGTCGGGCAAAAGGCCAGGCCTCATCGCTCTATCTTTTTAGTTACTATCTGGGATCGAGCCTGGCGGGAACGGCTGGCGGTCTGTTCTGGCACAGCTATGGCTGGAACGGCGTCGGCGGTTTTATTGCCGTGATGCTGCTGGCCGCGCTGCTGGTGGGCCGCAGCCTTCACCAGCGGCTGCATTGAGTTATAACATGCTCATGATTGACGCTGCACCCATCATTTCCCGAACGGCATCGAATGCCATTAGTGCAGCTATTATCCAAATAAACGGATTCATCGTGGCTACCTGCCTTGATTATTAAATAACATCAATGAATATTGATGCAGGAGTATTACATAAATCCGAAAAGATGTGCAAAATTAAGCCTTTCGTTTGATGGCAATCAACAAAACCGGTCGTAATTTACCTTACGTCATGAATAATGGGATTGACCCATACCGACAATAACCGAGGCACAATGGATAACAGCAACTACCAGCAGCTGACCCGCACCTTTCAGCGTCTATACCGTTTCTCGCACCTCTCTTCCATCGCTGGCTGGGACATGATGACCATGATGCCCGCCGCCGGGAGCGCTGCCCGGGGCGAAGCGTTGGCGGAGATTAGCGTCCTGAAACACCAGATCCTGACGGATAAAAAAGTGGCTCAGTGGCTGGAAGCAGCAGCGCAGGAAGATCTGAACGACGTTGAGCAGGCCAACCTGCGCGAGATGACCCGTCACTATCAGCAGGCGGCAGTGCTGCCGGAGGCGCTGGTAGAGGCGAAGTCGCTGGCGGGCAGCCGCTGCGAGCACGCCTGGCGTACCCAGCGCCCTGCGAATGACTGGGACGGTTTTTCCGCCAATTTGAAAGAGGTGGTTAAGCTGAGCCGTGAAGAGGCAACGCTGCGTGCGGCGGCAAAAGGCTGTACCGCCTACGACGCGCTGCTGGATCTCTATGAGCCAGATATGACCGCGGCGAAGCTTGACGTTCTCTTTGCCGATCTGAAATCCTGGCTGCCGGACCTGCTCAATCAGGCGGTAGCAAAGCAGGCACAGCGCCAGCTTATCGCGCCAGTCGGCCCGTTCCCGGTAGAGAAGCAGCGCGAGCTGGGCCTGGCGGCAATGCACACCCTCGGCTTTAATTTTGATGCGGGTCGTCTGGACATCAGCGCCCACCCCTTCTGCGGCGGCGTGCCGGAGGATGTGCGCATCACCACTCGCTATGACGAGAACGATCTGCTGGGCGCGCTCTTTGGCGTTGTGCATGAAACCGGACACGCCCGCTACGAGCAGAACCTGCCCCGCAACTGGCTGGGACAGCCGGTAGCCGAGGCCCGCTCAATGGCCGTACACGAATCGCAAAGCCTGTTCTTTGAGATGCAGCTTGGCCGCAGCAAGGCATTTTTACAGCGTTTACTGCCTGCGGTCATTGAGCGTTTCGGCGCGCAGCCCGCGTTTACCGAAGAGAATTTCATCGCCTGGAACCAGCAGGTGCAGCCTGGCCTCATTCGCGTGGATGCTGACGAGGTAAGCTATCCCGCGCATGTTATCCTGCGCTATGAGATTGAGCGGGCGCTAATTAACGGTGAAATCGAGGTAGAGGATATTCCGGCCCTGTGGGATGAGAAGATGCAGCACTGGCTGGGCATCTCAACCGTGGGCAACTACCGCGACGGCTGTATGCAGGATATTCACTGGACCGACGGCGGCTTTGGCTACTTCCCGTCCTACACCCTTGGCGCGATGTACGCTGCGCAACTGTTCCATGCCGCACGCACCGCGCTGCCTAACCTTGATGCTTCCATTGCCGAAGGTGATTTCAGCGCCCTGTTCGAATGGCTGCGACAGAATATCTGGCAGCACGGCAGCCGCTTTACCACTGCCCAGCTGATTGAATCCGCCACCGGCGAAGCGCTGAACAGCCGCTACTTCCGCCAGCATCTTACCGCACGTTATCTGTAACGTATCTGGCCGGGTAACCCGGCCTCTCTCTGGGTTTGTACAAAGCGTTACACAGCGATACCAATCACTCACGGAAGCCTCGCAATGAGAAGCATATAGTCTCTTCACCGGCCCCGCAGTGGGGTTGAATGATGAAACCAATTCGAGGATATCAGAATGAAAAAAGTATTAGCTCTGGTTGTTGCCGCTGCTATGGGTCTCTCTACTGCTGCGTTCGCAGCTGATACCACGGCGACTACCGCTGCGCCAGCGGCCACCGCTCAGACCCAGAGCGCTGCGCCGGCTGCCAAAACCACGCACCACAAAAAACACCACAAAGCTGCTGCCCAGAAAGCACAGGCTGCAAAGAAACACCATAAAAAAGCAGTAAAACACACCGCTGCTAAACCGGCTGCCCAGCCAGCTGCCTAAGTTTGACGCTTACCACAGCGCCCGCCCCCGGGCGCTGTTTCAGGAGGAACCATGCTGCAACGCTACCGCTTCGAGCTGATTTTGCTGGTGCTGATCGCCTGTGCGCTGATAACCCTCCGCCTCTCTCTTTCCTGAATGTAGTACGCTGATTTTACTCCCCCTTTCCTCCCGTCCCGTCTATAGTTGTTGCTTAGGGTTTGAATAATCATTAATGCCCCACCAGAGTGTGATATGCATAAATTCGGTATTCTGCTATTGGGTTCGTTTTGCTTATTTTCTTTTTCCAGCCATGCCGATGATGATGCCACTGCAGCCGCTGAGATCAAGACGCTGTTTTTTAACCATGACGACCGGGTGCGGATAAGCAATCCAACGCAGTCGCCGTGGGACGCTATCGGCCAGCTGGAGACCGCCAGCGGCAATCTTTGCACCGCGACGCTGATCTCCCCGCACCTGGCACTAACCGCCGGGCACTGTCTGCTGACGCCGCCCCGTGGAAAGGCTGATAAAGCCGTGGCGCTGCGCTTTGTGGCGCAGAACGGCAGCTGGCGCTACGAAATTCATGGTATCGAAGGGCGAGTGGAGCCAACGCTTGGCAAGCGCCTGAAGCCAGACGGTGAGGGCTGGATCGTACCGCCTGCCGCCGCGCCGTGGGATTTTGGCCTGATCGTGCTGCGCTATCCGCCGTCGGGCATTACGCCCCTACCGCTTTTTGAGGGCGATCGCGACGCGCTCACCGCCGCGTTAAAGGCTACCGATCGTAAGGTAACGCAGTCCGGCTATCCACAGGATCATCTGGACAACCTCTATAGCCATCAAAACTGCGTGGTAACCGGCTGGGCGCAGGAGAGCGTGCTCTCTCATCAGTGCGATACCCTGCCTGGGGATAGCGGCTCGCCGCTGATGCTTAAGACCGAGGACGGCTGGCGGCTGATCGCCGTGCAAAGCTCCGCACCGGGCGCGAAAGATCGCTGGCGCGCCGATAATCGGGCCATTGCCATCACCGGCTTTCGCGATCGGCTCGACGCGCTGGCGCAGACGCAATAATTAACCCTGGCGGCGTTGACGGTGTTGCCGCAGCGCGTCAATGGGCATTGGCTGGCTAAAGAAATAGCCCTGAAGCCGATCGCAGCCCGCCAGGCGCAGCAGTTTCATCTGTTTTTCGTTCTCTACCCCTTCAGCAATCACCGCCATACCGAGCGCGCTGGCAATGCGGATCGTACCACCCACCAACGCCGCCGCCTGTTCGTCATCATCGACCAGCCCGGCCAGCGACTTATCAATTTTGATGGTGTCGAAATTGAAACGACGGAGATAGCCAATGCTGGAGTAGCCGGTACCAAAGTCGTCCAGCGCAATAGCGGTGCCTAGCGCTTTAAGGTTACGGATCGCCGCACAGGCGCGCTCCGGGTTCTCAAGAACATAGGTCTCTGTAACCTCAAGCTGCAGGCGGTGCGCGGGGAAACGACTATCCCGCAGGACGCTTGCTACCTTGTTTTCAAATTCAGGATCGCGAAACTGCGCCGGGGAGATATTTACCGACAGTTTGAGATCGCTAAAGGGTTGCAGGTCCATGCAGGCACGGCGCAGAACAAACTGCCCGAGGGGGTGGATAAGACCGCTGGTCTCGGCAATGGTAATAAATGCGTCCGGCGGCAAAGCGCCCGCAGGCCGCCCCGGCCAGCGCACCAGCGCCTCAACACCCACCGTCTGCTGGCTGCGCGCATCCACAATCGGCTGATACCAGACGTCAAATTCGTTGCGCATCAGGCCATCGCGAATATCGTTTTCGATGGCAAGCTGGCGTTCACGCGTGCTGTTCAGCTCTGCATCGTAGTGGGTAACCTGCCCTTTACCATTCATTTTCGAGTGGTACATAGCGATATCTGCCCGGCGGAACAGCTCCGTGCTTGTACATTCCAGCAGCGTGCCGCTGGCAATGCCAATGCTGGCACCAATATAGATTGTGCGTTCGCCAAGGCGAACCGGCAGGTTCAATCCCGCCAGCACCTGCTCTGCAAAGCGGCTGGCTTTCTCGCTGGCCTGGCTGCCACCGATCATCATGGCAAACTCATCCCCGCCCATCCGCGCCAGCATGCCGCTGGGGGGAACCTTATCGCGCAGGTTTTTGGCAATCTCGACAATAAGGCGATCCCCTACGTTGTGCCCGTAAATATCGTTGACGTCTTTGAATCCGTCGAGATCGATTAACACTACGCAGATGGCCTCATTGGGATCCTCCAGGCTCAGCGCCTCCAGCCGCGCCAGTAGCGCCCGGCGGTTCGGCAGGTGGCTCAGCCAGTCGGTCATCGCGGTGCTGCGGGCCAGCTTCTCCCCTTTGGCCAGCTTATAGAGTCCAGCGCTGCTTAGTATGATAAACAGCAATATCAGACCGGCGACGAGGGCAGTAATCTGGCGGATCTCCCATGCCGCCGCGTGGGCTGCTTTTGCGCCGGGTAGCTGTGGCTCCCAGCTTAGATAGCCCAGCAGATCTCCCGCCGAACTTATTAGCGGCACGCTGGAGTCATGGGTTCTGTTGAGGCTAAAACGCAGATTATCAATCTGAAAGGTATCCCCCAACGTTTTAAGATTTTGGGTATCAATGTGGCGGGTAATGACCAGATATCGGCGCGTATCGCCCTCCGCTGGCGGTGAGCCAACAACAGGCCGGATCAGGCCTATACCAATAAAAGCGACGCCGTGGCGGGTGCGGGTGATCCCAGCATAGATATGTTGCTCACCAGGCAGCGCATGGTGATGCTGATTAATGAGCGCTTTAAAACCCGCGCCAAAAAACTCAAGATCCCGCTCGTTAAAGGGTTTACTACGAAAGGATCCCCACAGCACGGAATAGTGCTCGTCCAGAATAAAGGTACCGTCATAAAGGTTATTAATCTTATATCCCGCGCCCCAGGTATTATTAAGCCACTGGCTATCGAGCTGTGGGCGATACACTTCACGAACCGCGTCGTCCCAGACGGCGTTATCAATCACCAGCGACCAGACGCGATTAACCGAAGTCTGTATTGCCCCCTGTACCGACAGCGCCGAACGGTGTTCATCTATTTCGTTAGTTTTACTGCTAACAAGGTGCAGGGAGAGATAGAGCAGTGCCACCACGGAAACAATCAATCCAATGCCGGCAATAACGATCATTACAGAGAGTGTTTTTGCAGTAGGGATATTATGCCAGCTTAACGGTTTAAACATTCACCGCCCTCTTATCCGTCTGAACGGCCATCATCTTTTCGTTGGTTTTCTTATTTAATCGTAATACAGGAAGCCGATTTCGCTGCCCGTTAATCGTGAAAACTGATAGCGATCACAGCGGCAGCGAAAGGGCTTGGGTGCAGATGTTTGGCGTAAAGCTAGCTGGCTTTGAACGGATCCTTATGATCGTCCTGACTGTCATCCCGTTTGCGGGGCAGTTCGCCCTGCTTAGCGGGATTGTCCTTAACCGGCTTGGTCTCTTCTGCTTTTAAGGGGGAAGCATGTTTATCCGTCATTGTATTCTCCTGTTGTTACCTCACCTGAAGTTTAGTCAACGATTCATCATCCGGGTAACAGAATCTAAGGCCGCCATGCCGGTCGCTTTCGGCCTGTCCCGCGAGCCGGACGAATTAGCGAGTAGCCTGACTCGATAAACTCACGGTTATCTATAGCCCTGGCGCCCTGCTTATCCCTCTGCCATAGCGCCGTCAGGGCATTAAATGCCAGCTGTATCTCGCCATCCGGCGTATTAACAATATATTTTCCGCTCGGTAAGTAACCACAGGAGTAAGTTATTCTACGCATTGGCGGCGCTTCCACTGCATATTCAATTTTGCGAAAACCGGTGGTGGCTGTGGTAAAAAGATAAAACGGCAGGCTGGTTATTTTTAAATCACCAAAGTCGGCGATAATTTCGCCGTCACGAAGCAGCTTCAGCCCTTTTAGAACCAGACTAACGGAATGGGATCCCTCATAGGTGGGATATTCCGCCTTAAAATAGACAAAATTCATGTATGCCTCTACAACCGCAGTTTTCTACTGCATCAAAATAAGATTAGCAATGAAAACGCAGCCATAACTCTTTTTTGTCGAAGTAGAGACAATCGGGCGGGATCTTCCGCAGCAGCAAAAGGAATAGGCGCTACTGCGGCTAGAAACAAGACATGCTCAGGCAACTTTATCCGCTACGGGAGTTTCACACTGACGCAGGCTGAGCTGCAGATCGTAAATCAGACTTTTGACCATTTCCGGGGATAACTGGAAAAACTGAGAATCGAAAGTGCTGGCTCCCGCGGTATGGGGAGACGTACTGAAGCCAAACTGAACCACAACGCCGTTATGATCCTCCACCGGGCCTACCTGCCAGCCAATGACTGGAAACGCAGGAAATACGGGCTCTTTGCTCATCCTAAATCTCCTTATAAACATGATGCATAATGAAATCTTTGCAGCCAATCTCGTTAGCGGGGCTTAAGATTCATCTTAAACTCACCAGCGGAATTTTCAGTTTAGCTTACCGTCAGGCAGACACAAGCCGACCCAATGAATTAGGGGCTATAACATTGTAACCAGGAGCATTCTGAACCATTTCTTACGTTACGTTAACAGTACTTTCGTATGATTTTCTCTTTCGCGCATTTTATTTAGCACAGGTTTTACTGAATGCCAGAAAATTACGTCAAAAGCTTACATTTTAACGACGTAGCATAATTCCAACGTAAAAATAACTTCCACGTAAATTTTTTAAAGTATTAGCATAATTTTTAAAAAAAATAGCGGATCGGCGTATTGCTGACTACGTTTATTACTGGTTCATTCAAACGAGACGGATAATTATGACGACCCAAGATAACAACCTCCCACACTATCCACGCCCTCCTTTTGTAGAGCAAACTCAGAAAGTGCCGGGGCTTGCGTCAGAAATGAAGCCGATCCCCGATCATGGTGAAACCAGCTATACCGGTTCGGGTCGGCTGGCAGGGAAAAAAGCGCTGATTACCGGTGGTGATTCCGGTATCGGGCGTGCCGTCGCTATCGCCTATGCCCGGGAAGGTGCCGATGTCGCGATCAACTATCTGCCGGAAGAGGAATCTGACGCCGAAGCGGTGATTGCATTAATTAAGGCTGAAGGGCGTAACGCCGTTGCGCTGCCGGGCGATATCCGCTCAGAAACCTTCTGCCAGCAGCTGGTGGTTGAGGCCATCAATAAGCTTGGCGGGCTGGATATCCTGGTGAATAACGCGGGCCACCAGCAGTTCTGTGAATCGATCGAAACACTCACCACCGAAGCCTTTGATGAGACTTTTAAGACCAACGTCTATGCGCCGTTCTGGATCACCAAGGCAGCCGTGCCGCATCTGAAAGAGGGCGCGGTGATCATCAATACCTCTTCCGTGCAGGCTTTCCAGCCGAGTGACATTCTGCTGGACTACGCCCAGACCAAAGCCTGTAACGTGGCGTTTACTAAAGCGCTGGCCAAACAGCTAGGTCCTAAGGGCATCCGCGTGAACGCCGTTGCGCCTGGTCCATACTGGACGCCGCTGCAGGTCTGTGGCGGTCAGCCGCAGGAGAAAGTAAAAGCTTTTGGTGAGTCTGCCCCGCTTGCTCGCCCCGGCCAGCCAGTAGAGATCGCCCCGCTCTATGTTCTGTTTGCCTCTGATGAAAGCTCGTTCTCGTCTGGCCAGGTATGGTGCTCTGACGGCGGCACCGGCACGGTGTAATGACAGGCAGGCTCCGCCTGCCTTATCGATTTTGCAGGATAAGCATTAATGAAGAATCAACCTTTATCCCGAACCGAGCGTATCGATGGCTATGCAGGCCTTGGCGACTATGCCGCCATTGGCGATGGCCGGTCGGTAGCGCTGATTGCGCCTGATGGTGCTATCGACTGGTGGTGTGCGCCTAACATGGATTCGCCTCCGCTTTTCGATCGCATCCTGGATACGCAATTCGGGGGTTATTTTCAGATCGAACCGATCGATGACTATTGCATGCAGCGCCAGTATCGGGAAAACAGCAACGTGCTGGAGACCTGTTACACCACAGAAAAGGGTAAGGTCAGATTTACTGAATCCCTTAACAGTAACAATGCAGGCCGTCTGCCATGGTGCGAGCTGGCACGGCGCGTTGAAGGCTTAGAGGGCGAAGTCACTCTGAAGCTGGTCTTTGTACCCGGCACCGCCGCCTATACCCGCTCCTCCTGGATAAGTGATTCAGCTAAAGGCCAGATTGTTCACGTGGGCGATCTGATGGCCATGCTGCGCACTACGTCTGATATTGAAATCACCCTTGTCGATGACAAGATGATTGAAGGCACCTTTACCGTTAAAGCAGGATCACGTTCGCTGGTGGCCCTGCTGGTTAGCGACAAGGAGCCGCTGGCGGTGCCCCCGCTGGAGAGAATTGACGAACGTATCGACGTCAGCGACAAAAACTGGGTGTCATGGGCGGAACATCTGAGCTATGAAGGGGTGCATAAGCAGCACGTTGTACGATCTGCGCTAGCGCTTAAGTTTCTGCTCTACTCGCCAACCGGCGCGCTGGCTGCGGCCCCAACCACTTCGCTCCCGGAGGGCATTGGCGGTGAAAAGAACTACGATTACCGCTACGCGTGGATCCGCGATGCCTGCCTGATCATTCGTGCCTTTGCCTTTATCGGTGCGCTTGAGGAGTGTAAAGCGGCCTTCTCGTGGCTGACCCATACCATTGTGCGTCACGAAGGCAAGCTGCGCGCCTGCTATACCCTCGACGGCGACGTCGTTCCGAATGAGACCTATTTGCCACTTGACGGCTATAAGGGTTCAAAACCGGTGCGAGTAGGTAATAACGCCCAGAGCCAGCAGCAGCTCAGTATGTATGGCGACATGCTCGATACCGCCCTGCTCTTTGTTCATGCTGGCCATATTCTGGATCTCACTACCGCCCGGCTGCTGGCCTCGCTGGCCAATGAGTGCGCTGATACCTGGCGACAGGATGACTGCGGTATCTGGGAGCTGCCCGAACGGCGTCACTATACCCATTCCAAAATGGCGTGTTGGGTAACGCTGGACATTGCCGTCCGGCTGGCAGAAGACGGTCATATCGAAAAAACCTGGGTCAACCGCTGGTCCCGGGAGCGAGACCGGATCAGCGACTGGATTGAAACCCAGTGCTGGTCTGAAGAGAAGCAGGCCTACACCTTCTATGCAGGTTGCGATCATCTGGACGCAGCCATGTGCCTGACATGGTACTACGGGAAGAAAGTTGACCCCGAGCGGATGAAATCGACCTATGAGGCCATATACGAAGAGCTGGGGCACCACTCACCGATGCTCTATCGCTACAGCGAAGTTGAGAAAGAGGAGAGCACTTTTGTGGCCTGCTCGTTCTGGCTGGTTGAGGCGTGGGCGCGGCTGGGCAACACAGCTAAGGCCGCAGAGTATATGGATACCATCCTCGACAGCCTGTGCGACAAAGGCAACGTCGAGAACTTTAACGAGATGTTTGACGTGCGCACCGGCGAGTGGCGCGGCAATGTCCCGCAAGGGCTAAGCCATCTGTCACTGATCTGCGCTGCCGACGCGCTATCACGATTCCGCGACGGCGAAAAACAGTGGCACGTCTGACGAATCAACCCAGGGCTTCTATACTTCAGAGCGTAAGTGCTCTGTTAAATCCACAGAAGAGAGCAATAAATTACTAGATCTTACGAGGAGTGATTAACGATGGCGACTAACTATACCGAACACTATCATGACTGGTTACGCGACGCTCATGCGATGGAGAAACAGGCCGAGTCCATGCTGGAGAAGATGGCGGGCCGTCTGGAGCACTATCCCGATCTGCGTGCGCGTATTGTGCAGCATATTGAAGAAACGCGTCAGCAGCAGAAGCTGCTCGATCAGGTTCTTGCCCGTAATAACATCTCTACCTCAACGCTGAAAGATGCGATGGGTAAACTCTCTGCAATGGGTCAGGCCATCGGCGGCATGATGACGCCGGATGAAGTGGTTAAGGGCGCAATTAGCGGCTATGTCTTTGAACATTTCGAAATTGCCTGTTACACCTCGCTGATCAGCGCCGCTGAGCTGGCCGGTGACCATGAAGGTGCGGCAATCTTCAGCCAGATCCGTGAGCAGGAAATTGCCATGGCCGACTGGTGCCAGACGCACCTGCCTGACGTGACCGAACAGTTCCTGTCACGCTCTGCTCAGCCGCATACCGAAGCTAAACGCTAATTCTCCAGGCTCCCTGCCCGCTTCACCCGAAGCGGGCAGTTTTTTCTACGATCCAGTTCGCCCACTTTAACCCTAAACGAGCACGGAAAATATAATATACTCGTATTAGTTAAGCAGCGTAATTAATTAAATCGCTTATATTTTATTATCGGTAAATATACGTAAAAATAGCTACATTAATATTTACCGTGGCTTAACGACTACGCTTAGCATGCCGTTCCCAATTATCCTGTTTTGCCTGAGCAGATTTTCGTAGCGCAATATAACATGCCCCGCTTCCCCCATGATGCGGCAGCGCCTGACAAAATGCCTGCACATCTTCAAACTCGGGTAGCCAGCGGGCAAGATAACTACGCACAATATTGGCGTGCGATTTATCTTCACGTCCTTTGCCATGAATAATAAGTAAATTA
Organism: Pseudescherichia sp.; assembly: GCF_031987975.1. Taxonomy (GTDB): domain Bacteria; phylum Pseudomonadota; class Gammaproteobacteria; order Enterobacterales; family Enterobacteriaceae; genus Pseudescherichia. Next base: position 93,049 of record NZ_DALZYX010000005.1, read on the forward strand.
CGCAGGTTATCCTGCCGGGCCTGATGCAGGAAACTAAACAGCATCTGCCGGCACTGCTCTACCGGCTGCTTCAGGAGGTTCAGGCTTGCCTGCTGGCTATACTTGCCGAGGCGCAGTTTATCAATGACCCCGCTCTGTAACCCCTCGCGCCGAAACTCCAGCGGCGTTGCCAGCGGCAGCACCTCGAGAAAATCGGTTGTCAGAAAATTTTCTTGCTGTAACAGATCGATACGCGGCGGCGTGCGCGTATTACGGCTGGGATGCCAGTGTACGTCGGCACAGCGTTTCAGGGGTTGGACATCTTCCATGGCGTCAAGAAATAGCGATTTGTCGTCAAGGTTCATGATCGCTCCTCGTGTAACGTTTGACAGCTCAGGCGCTACTATAGCCATCTGAGCAGCAGGTCTCAACGATGTTGATTAATTTCCTGAACATTCCTGAAAGTCTTCAAATCATTAAAATGTACTCAGGTATAAGTACGTTAACCGCCACTTAACTAATACCACAATTACAGTACACTAATTCATTTAAGTTAAAGCGCTGACAAACTCCTTACTCATTTTTACTGGAATTAGTATTAAAGATGTCTATACTAAAATAAACCCGCACAAGGAATGGTTGCGTTAAAATAAGGTATGGATGCACTGCTGTGTGTACTGTAGAGTCTGGCGGATGTCGGCAGGCTCTATTTTTTTGCGTCAAAATCGGTAAGATAATATCCTATATTGCCATGCTGCATGTTCAGGATCCCCCCATGTTAACCCTGCTGGAAGACAAAATTGATACTCCCCTTGGCCCGTTGTGGGTGATCTGCGATGAACAATATCGCCTGCGCGCCGTCGAGTGGGAAGAGCATGCCAACCGCATGGAGCTGTTGCTCAACGTCCACTACCGGAAGCCAGGCTACCGCCGGGTTATGGCCAGTAACCCGGGTGGACTCAGCGACAAACTGCACGAATACTTTGCCGGCAATCTTGCCGTGATTGACGACCTGCCTACCGAAACCGCAGGCACCCCTTTCCAGCGCGACGTATGGAAAGCGCTACGGGAGATCCCCTGTGGCCAGGTGCTCCACTATGGCCAGCTGGCCGAGCAGCTGGGTCGGGCCGGGGCGGCACGGGCAGTGGGTGCAGCAAATGGTTCTAATCCCGTTAGCATCGTTGTTCCCTGTCATCGGGTGATCGGGCGCAACGGCACCCTTACCGGATACGCCGGTGGCGTAGAACGTAAAGAGTGGCTTTTACGCCACGAAGGCTATCTTTTACTGTGAAAAAAGAGGTCGTTTTGTGCCTTTTTACGCGCCTTTAATCGATAAACCCTTAATCAAAGCAAGGAATTTCAATGAGTTAAACTTATTGATTTTCCAAAGGTTCCAATAATCGCTGATTGACGTTTAACCAGGCTTACGTGCTCCGTAAAAAGATGTTAAAATTGACCAATATCAATTACGGCCTGAGCAGACTTATGATCCCGGAAAAGCGAATTATACGACGCATTCAATCTGGCGGTTGTGCTATCCATTGCCAGGATTGCAGCATTAGCCAGCTTTGTATCCCGTTCACCCTTAATGAACACGAGCTGGACCAGCTTGATAACATCATTGAGCGCAAAAAGCCGATTCAGAAAGGACAAACGCTATTTAAAGCGGGCGACGAGCTGAAATCCCTTTATGCGATCCGCTCCGGTACCATTAAGAGCTACACCATTACCGAACAGGGCGATGAACAGATCACTGGTTTTCATCTGGCCGGCGACCTGGTGGGCTTCGACGCTATTGGTACCGGCCATCACCCGAGCTTTGCGCAGGCGCTGGAGACCTCTATGGTCTGCGAAATTCCGTTTGAGACGCTAGACGATCTCTCCGGCAAGATGCCAAACCTGCGCCAGCAGATGATGCGTCTGATGAGCGGCGAAATTAAAGGCGATCAGGATATGATCCTGCTGCTGTCCAAGAAGAACGCGGAAGAGCGCCTGGCGGCCTTTATCTATAACCTCTCCCGCCGTTTTGCCCAGCGCGGTTTCTCACCCCGTGAGTTCCGGCTGACGATGACCCGTGGCGATATCGGTAACTACCTCGGTCTGACGGTAGAAACCATCAGTCGTCTGCTGGGACGTTTCCAGAAAAGCGGCATGCTGGCGGTGAAGGGTAAGTACATCACTATCGAAAACGGCGACATTCTCGCTGAGCTTGCCGGCCACGCGCGTAACGTCGCCTGACCTCCCGCTCTGAGATAACCTCTTGCCAGACAGCAAAATAGTCCGATTTGTTGATCTGGCAAAGGTTCTACTCTGTTTCATTTAGCTCATATAGGTTACTCTTTTAATTACAAACTGCGGTGACAGATGTAAGGAGACCCTGTATGGCCATGTATCAAAATATGCTGGTTGCCATCGATCCCAATCAGGATGACCAGCCAGCACTACGACGTGCTGTTTATTTGCATCAGAAGATTGGCGGCCGCATCAAAGCCTTTCTGCCGATCTATGACTTCTCTTACGAGATGACCACCCTTCTGTCGCCCGACGAGCGTACTGCCATGCGTCAGGGCGTCATCAGCCAGCGGACCGCCTGGATCCGTGAACAGGCAAAATTCTACCTCGATGCCGGGGTGCCCATTGATATCAAGGTGATCTGGCACAATCGCCCTTTCGAAGCCATCATTCAGGAAGTGTTAACCGGACATCATGACCTGGTGCTGAAGATGACCCATCAGCATGACAAGCTGGAGTCGGTGATCTTCACCCCCACCGACTGGCATCTGCTGCGCAAGTGCCCTTGCCCGGTATGGATGGTGAAAGACCAGCCGTGGCCAGAGGGCGGCAAGGCGCTGGTGGCGGTCAATCTGGCCAGCGAAGAGGCATACCATAACGCGCTGAATGAGAAACTGGTGCGTGAAACCATCCAGCTGGCCGAGCAGGTCAACCACACGGAAGTGCATCTGATTGGTGCTTATCCTGTCACCCCTATCAATATTGCTATTGAGCTTCCTGAGTTCGATCCTACCGTCTACAACGATGCTATTCGGGGTCAGCATCTGCTGGCAATGAAAGCCCTGCGCCAGAAGTTTGGCATCTCTGAGAAGCTGACCCACGTGGAAAAAGGCCTGCCTGAAGAGGTGATCCCTGACCTGACGGAGCATCTGCAGGCGGGCATTGTCGTACTGGGTACAGTCGGACGTACCGGCCTATCCGCCGCGTTTTTGGGCAATACCGCCGAGCAGGTCATCGACCACTTGCGCTGCGACCTGCTGGTGATCAAACCCGATGACTATCAATCGCCCATTGAAATTGACGATGACGAAGATGATTGAATCGTTGATGTCATAAAAAAACCGCCGTTAAGGCGGTTTTTTATTTAAGGCCTCTTTTACAACGCCTTGAGGATCGCATCCACGCTCTGCTTGGCATCGCCAAACAGCATTTGGGTGTTCTCTTTAAAGAACAGCGGGTTCTGCACACCTGCGTAGCCAGTATTCATCGAGCGCTTAAAGACAATGACGTTCTGCGCCTTCCACACTTCCAGAACTGGCATCCCGGCAATCGGGCTGCGCGGATCGTCGAGCGCCGCCGGGTTGACGGTATCGTTCGCACCAATGACTAACACCGTATCGGTGTCGCTGAAATCGTCGTTGATCTCATCCATCTCCAGAACGATGTCGTACGGCACCTTCGCCTCCGCCAGCAGCACGTTCATGTGGCCCGGCAGACGTCCGGCAACCGGGTGAATACCGAAGCGCACCTTGATGCCACGGGCACGCAGCTTCTCAGTGATCTCCGCAACCGGATACTGCGCCTGCGCCACCGCCATGCCGTAGCCTGGAGTAATGATGACCGAGTGTGAATTTTTCAGCAGGTCTGCGGTATCTTCCGCGCTGATTTCACGATGCTCCCCTACCTCGTCATCCTCACCGGTTGACGAGCCGTCGGTACCAAAGCCACCGGCGATCACGCTGACAAACGAACGGTTCATCGCCTTACACATAATGTAGGAAAGGATCGCACCGGACGAGCCGACCAGCGCACCGGTGACGATCAGCAGGTCGTTGCTGAGCATAAAGCCCGCCGCCGCCGCTGCCCAGCCGGAGTAGGAGTTGAGCATCGAGACCACAACCGGCATATCTGCCCCGCCGATCGACGCCACCAGGTGCCAGCCAAAGGCCAGCGCAATAATGGTCATCACCAGCAGCGCCAGCACCTGCAGCCCTACGCTTTCGGTGCGAACAAACACCAGCAGCAGCAGGAATGAGACCACCAGCGCCGCAAGGTTCATCTTGTGACGGTTCGGCAGCATCAGCGGCTTAGAGGAGATTTTGCCCCGCAGCTTGCCGAACGCCACGATGGATCCGGTGAAAGTCACCGCACCGATAAAGATACCGAGGAACACCTCAGTCAGGTGAATATTGACCAGGATCGGCTCAAGTCCCGGCTCGTGATACAGGTAGCTGTTAAAGCCTACCAGCACCGCCGCCAGACCTACGAAGCTGTGCAGGATCGCCACCAGCTCCGGCATCTCGGTCATCTCAACTTTTTTCGCCAGATGAATACCAATCGCGCCACCGATAATCATCGCGACGATGATCCAGGCGACGTTGCCGGTATCCGGCCCAAAGATGGTGGCGATCAGCGCAATCGCCATCCCGGCCATGCCAAAGCGGTTGCCCTGCTGAGAGGTCTCATGCTTTGACAGCCCGGCCAGGCTGAAAATAAACAGGATCGCGGCAACAATGTATGCAGCTGTAACTAATCCTCCAGACATGTGTTACCCCTTAGTTCTTCCGGAACATTTTCAGCATGCGCTGAGTGACGGTGAAACCACCGAAAATATTGATACTGGCAATCAGAACGGCAATAAAGCTCAGGAAGCTTATCCAGCCGCCATGACCAATCTGCAACAGCGCACCGACAACGATGATGCCGGAGATGGCGTTAGTCACCGACATCAGCGGGGTATGCAGCGCATGAGAGACGTTCCACACCACGTAGTAACCCACCACGCACGCCAGGGCGAATACGGTGAAGTGGCCGAGGAACTCTTTCGGTGCGACATCCGCCAGCCAGCCGAAGAGAATAATCACCAGCGCCATCAGCGCGTACTTGCGCCACGGTGAGACTGGCGCCTTTGGTGTTTCAGGGATCGGCGCGGCTTTCGCGGCCGCCTGCGGCTGAGCAGAGACCTGAATGGGCGGCGCAGGCCAGGTGGTTTCGCCGTCGCGGATCACCGTGACGCCGCGCACCACTACATCGTCAAAATCGACGGTAACGTTGCCATCTTTCTCTTTGCACAGCAGCTTCAGCAGGTTAACCAGGTTGGTGCCGTAGAGCTGGGAGGACTGAGTCGGCAGACGACCCGGCAGATCGGTATAACCGATTACCTTCACGCCGTTGGCGGTGGTGAAGACTTCGTTTGGTACGGTGTATTCGCAGTTGCCGCCGTTTTGCGCCGCCAGATCGACAATTACGCTGCCCGGCTTCATGGAGTCAACCATCTCCCGGGTGATCAGCGTCGGTGCCGGTTTGCCAGGGATCAGGGCGGTGGTCACAATGATGTCCACCTCTTTGGCCTGGGCGGCGAAAAGGGCCATCTCGGCTTTGATAAACGCCTCGGACATCACTTTGGCATAGCCATCGCCACTGCCCGCTTCCTCTTTGAAATCCAGCTCGAGGAACTCGGCCCCCATGCTCTGGACCTGCTCTTTTACTTCCGGACGGGTATCGAAGGCGCGTACAATCGCTCCCAGGCTGTTGGCTGCGCCGATGGCGGCAAGGCCAGCAACGCCTGCACCAATCACCATCACCGTTGCCGGCGGCACTTTCCCTGCGGCAGTGATCTGTCCGGTAAAGAAGCGGCCAAACTCGTGGGCGGCCTCAACAATGGCACGATAGCCAGCAATGTTAGCCATCGAGCTGAGGGCATCAAGGGACTGAGCGCGTGAGATACGCGGCACGGAATCCATCGCCATTACCGTTACGTTACGCGCGGCCAGCTTCTCAAGCAGCTGCGGGTTTTGCGCAGGCCAGATAAAGCTCACCAGCGTAGTACCCGGGTTAAGGTGTTCAATTTCATCGTCGCCAGGCGCGTTTACCTTGAGGATGATGTCTGATTGCCAGATTGCATTGCCATCAACAACCTCAGCTCCCGCCTCGGTGAATGCGCGATCGTCGAAGCTTGCTAACTTGCCCGCGCCGCTTTCGACCGCGACGGTGAAACCCAGTTTAAGCAGCTGCTCTACCGTTTTCGGTGTCGCTGCCACGCGGGTCTCATTGGCCAACCGCTCTTTTGGTATACCAATACGCATAGTTTTCCCTTCCATCGGTTTTGAATAAGGGTTTGTCAGTTTTTTTCACAGGTATCAAAAAATAAAACCGTAACAAACTTTCTATAACCTACTGAAAATAACGCTTGTGATCTACCGCAACAATTCAGAAATTAAGGTTTTATTAGGGAAAACTGAGCCAGCATGGGTATAAACAGTCCAATTTAACTTTAAATACCCGCAACAGCCCAATATTCCGCTTATACGAGGCGGCAAAACATGATTTATCGCCGCACCGGATCCGTATTTTAACAAGGTATTAACTTAAAAAAGTCATATGCTTAATTACTTTTCCTGGTCAAGCGCCTGTTTTTTCAACATATCGTGTTTTGTTATGCCTGCCCATCGCCTCGCTGACCCTCTTGGTGAAAAATCTCGCAGACAGTCACAAGATTAAAATGCAATAATCACCCACGTTTTCAAGACATCTCTAATACCAGTATCTGGTTTGCGCAAGGCGAAGGACTATTTTTATGAAGCTTAAGAACACCCTCCTGGCATCCGCACTCCTGTCGGCAACCGCCCTGTCGGCTCATGCCGCAACCGAGTTGACGCCGGAGCAAGCGGAAGCGGTGAAACCTTACGACCGCATCGTGGTTACCGGCCGCTTTACCGCAATCGGTGACGCTGTCACCGCTGTCTCCAACCGCGCTGATAAAGAGGGCGCAGACGCATTCTTCGTGGTTGATACCTCAGACGTAGGCAACAGCGGCAACTGGCGCGTGACGGCCGATATCTATAAAAATGATGCGCCCAAAGCAGATGCACCGCAGAACCGGGTGATCAACGGCGTGACTGAACTTCCAAAAGACCAGGCCATTCTGCTGGAGCCGTATGACACTGTGACCGTACAGGGCTTCTACCGCAGCCAGCCTGACGTTAACGCCGCTATCACTAAAGCTGCGAAAGCAAAAGGCGCGGACTCGTTCTTTATTGTGCGCCAGGTAGATGCTAACGACGGTGGTAACCAGCGTATTACCGCTTATATCTATAAAGCCGATGCGAAGAAACGTGTGCTGCAAAGCCCGGACGCGATCCCGGCTGATTCTGAGGCAGGCCGCGCCGCACTGGCGAAAGGCGGCGAAGAAGCGAAGAAAGTGGAGATCCCAGGTATTGCCACCAGTGCTGCACCAAGCGCGGAAGTGGGCCGCTTCTTTGAGACGCAGACCTCGAAAGGTGGACGTTACACTGTCACCCTGCCGGACGGTACTAAAGTTGAAGAGGTGAATAAAATTACCGCTGCACAGATGGTGCCGTTCGATAGCATTAAGTTCACTGGCAACTACGGCAATGGGACCGAAGTCTCTTACCAGGTGGCAAAACGGGCCGCTAAAAAAGGTGCGAAATATTATCACATTACGCGCCAGTGGCAGGAGCGCGGCAACAACCTTACCATCAGCGCTGACCTCTACAGATAATTCTCCAAAAGGCGGCTCAGGCCGCCTTTTTCTCCCATTTCTGCAAATTTCTGCCATACATTATTGCATGCGCATCTTCCACTACGTAAAATCCCGCGCCTTAGTATGATCCACGCTATTTATGCGCTCCGGCGAAATAATTATTCTGGATTTGTTGTTTTTTTAACAGGATGCCAATGGAAAAGAAGCTTGGCCTGAGCGCGCTCACTGCGCTTGTTTTAAGTTCAATGCTGGGTGCAGGCGTATTCAGCTTGCCGCAAAACATGGCGGCCGTCGCCAGCCCTGCCGCGTTAATGATCGGCTGGGCCATTACCGGGGTCGGCATTCTACTGCTGGCCTTTGCCATGCTGCTGCTCACCCGCCTGCGCCCCGATCTTGACGGTGGCATATTTACCTACGCCCGTGAGGGCTTCGGCGAGCTAATTGGTTTCTGCTCTGCCTGGGGTTACTGGCTGTGCGCGGTGATCGCCAACGTCTCCTATTTGGTTATCGTCTTCTCGGCGCTGAGCTTCTTCACCGACACGCCAGCGCTGCGCCTGTTTGGCGACGGCAATACCTGGCAATCTATCGTTGGCGCGTCCTGCCTGCTGTGGATTGTGCACTGGCTGGTGCTGCGCGGCGTGCAAACCGCAGCGAGCATCAACCTGGCGGCGACGCTGGCAAAGCTGGTGCCGCTGGGCCTGTTTGTTGTTCTGGCCGGGCTGGCATTTAATGCCGACAGGTTCAGCCTCGATTTTACCGGGGTAGAGCTTAGCGTCCCGGTGTGGGAGCAGGTAAAAAATACCATGCTCATTACCTTGTGGGTCTTCATCGGCGTCGAGGGCGCGGTGGTGGTGTCGGCCAGGGCGCGCAACAAGCAGGACGTGGGCCGGGCCACGCTGATGGCGGTGATCGCTGCTCTGACGGTCTATCTGCTGGTGACCCTGCTGTCGCTGGGGGTCGTGCCTCGTCCGCAGCTGGCAGAGATGCGCAACCCCTCTATGGCCGGATTGATGGTTGACATGATGGGTTCCTGGGGTGAGGTGATCATCGCCGCCGGGCTGATTGTCTCCGTCTGCGGGGCATACCTGAGCTGGACTATTATGGCGGCGGAGGTGCCTCTGCTGGCGGCCAAATACAAAGCCTTCCCGCGTATCTTTGCCCGTCAGAATGAGAACAACGCCCCATCGGCGTCGCTTTGGCTTACCAATGCCAGCGTGCAGATCTGCCTGATTTTGATCTGGCTCACAGGTTCAGATTACAATACGCTTTTAACCATCGCATCCGAGATGATTCTGGTACCTTACTTTCTGGTGGGTGCCTATCTGTTAAAAGTGGCCCAGCGTCCGCTGCATCAGGCAACAGGTATTGGTGCCTGCATCTACGGCTTATGGTTACTCTATGCATCCGGGCCTATGCATCTGCTGCTGTCGGTCGTGCTCTACGCACCAGGCCTGCTGGTCTTTCTCTATGCACGCCGCACCCATCAGCAGCACGATTTGTTACAACGTCACGAAAAGGTGCTGATGGGTCTGCTGCTCATTGCTGCTCTTCCGGCGACCTGGATATTGATGGGGCAGTAACGCTGCCCCACGCTGTAAACCAAGGAGATTACGATGGGAAAAAACGACCCCTGCCCGATTCTGATCACCGGCGGCGGCCGCCGTATTGGCCTAGCCATTGCCCACCATTTTCTCAACCAGCAGCAGCCGGTTATCGTGAGCTACCGCACGCCCTACCCGGCGATTGACGTTTTACAGGAGGCCGGCGCAGTCTGCATTCAGGCGGATTTCTGTCACGATGAGGGTATCCTCGCCTTTGCCGAGCAGGTGAAATCCATCACGCGCGGACTGCGAGGCATTATCCATAATGCCGGATCCTGGGTGCCAGAGAAGCCAGGGACGCCTATCACCGAAGTGCTCTGCGCAATGATGCAGATCCACGTTCACGCCCCCTATCTGCTGAACCATGCTCTTGAAAGCCTGCTGCGTGGCCACGGCCACGCCGGGGGAGACATTATCCACTTCACCGACTATGTGGTTGAGCGCGGCAGCGATAAGCACATCGCCTATGCGGCCAGCAAGGCGGCGCTGGATAACATGACCCGCTCCTTTGCCCGCAAACTGGCCCCGGAAATTAAAGTGAACGCCATCGCCCCCTCGCTGATCCTGTTCAACGAAGGGGACGATGCCGAATATCGGCAGAAAGCCCTGAACAAATCGCTAATGAAAATCGCGCCGGGTGAGAAAGAGGTAATCGACCTCATCGACTACCTGTTTACCAGCCGGTTCGTGACCGGCCGCAGCTTTGCCCTCGACGGCGGTCGCCCGCTACGCTAGTGAAAGCGGCTCCAGCAGAAGATAAGCAGCCAGGCGCTGAGGCTCCAGCAGAGTACCGCCGCACCCAGCGCCAGTGGCAGCCGCATAGAGGCGGTGAAGTACCAGAGCGACAGCAGATATAAGAAGTAGGGAATGATCGCCCACATGCCAAAGATAATGGTAGTGCGCAGCGCCTCGATTCCGCGCTCGGAAGCAACGATATAGTGCGCTATCAGCGCAAAGGTGGGAAACAGCGGGATCAGCCCGGCAATATAGTAATTTTTTGTTTTTGCTAACACGCCAATCAGCAAAACCACCAGTGCGCCAATCGCCGCTTTAACCACTAACCCCATGATTTATCCCTGACTCTTTATAAATTGAAGCGACCAGCATAACGGAAGCGCTGCCGTTTATGAAAGATTAATGGAAGCAACCGGCAAGGCGGTGTATGTTGGCGTTTTTGCCCCTTATGATGACCTATGAACAAGATCGTTTTTGTAGAAGACGACCCGGAAGTGGGTGCGCTGATTGCCGCCTATCTCGGCAGGCACGATATCGAGGTTGTGCTGGAGACGCGTGGCGATCGCGCCGAAGAGACGATCCTGCGCGTAAACCCTGAGCTGGTGCTGCTTGATATTATGCTCCCCGGAAAAGATGGTATGACGCTCTGTCGCGATCTACGCGGCCAGTGGCAAGGCCCTATAGTGCTCCTGACCTCCCTTGATAGCGATATGAACCACATTCTCTCTCTTGAGATGGGAGCCAGCGACTACATACTCAAAACTACCCCGCCTGCCGTGCTGCTGGCTCGCCTGCGCCTCCATTTGCGCCAGAGCAGCAGTGCTACCCGCCCTGCGGCCGCATCGCTGACTCCACACAACGCGCTGCGCTTTGGCACTTTATCTATCGACCCTGTCAACCGCCAAGTGCTGTTAGCCAACGAGCCGGTAACCCTCTCCACCGCCGATTTTGACCTGCTCTGGGAGCTGGCAACCCACGCCGGGCAGATTATGGATCGCGATGCGCTGCTGAAAAACCTGCGCGGAGTAAGCTACGACGGGCTGGATCGCAGCGTTGATGTGGCCATCTCGCGCCTGCGCAAAAAGCTGCTGGATAGCGCCACCGAGCCATACCGGATCAAGACCGTGCGTAACAAGGGCTATCTGTTTGCCCCGCACGCATGGGACAACCCGCAATGAAGAAGCTATTCGTCCAGTTCTACCTGCTGCTGTTCGTCTGCTTTCTGGTGATGACGATGCTGGTCGGTCTGGTTTACAAATTCACCGCCGAACGCGCAGGCAGACAGTCGCTGGACGATCTGATGAAAAGCTCCCTCTACCTGATCAGGAGCGAGCTACGGGAGATCCCGCCCCACGAGTGGAGCAAAACGCTTAAGGAGATGGATCTCAACCTCTCCTTTGATATGCGCATCGAGCCGCTGAATAAGTTTCACCTCAGTGCAGCCACCACCCAGCGTCTGCGTGAGGGAGATATTGTGGCGCTGGACGAGGAGTATACGTTTATTCAACGTATTCCCCGCAGCCACTACGTACTGGCTGTAGGGCCGATCCCCTATCTCTTCTATCTGCATGAGATGCGTCTGTTTGACATCATCCTGATGGTGTTTATTGCAATCTCTCTCGCCTTCCCGGTCTTTATCTGGATGCGCCCCCACTGGCAGGAGATGCTCCGGCTGGAGTCCGCCGCCCAACGTTTTGGTAGCGGGCACCTGAATGAACGGATCCATTTTGCCAACGGCTCGAGCTTTGAACGCCTTGGCGTCGCGTTTAACCAGATGGCGGACAATATTAATGCCCTGATTGCCAGCAAAAAGCAGCTGATCGACGGCATTGCTCACGAGCTGCGTACGCCGCTGGTACGCCTGCGCTACCGGCTTGAGATGAGTGATAATTTAACCGAGGCCGAGCGGCTGGCGCTTAACCGTGACATTGGACAGCTGGAGGCGCTCATTGAGGAGCTGCTGACCTACGCCCGCCTCGACCGTCCGCAAAACGAGCTGCAGCTCTCCCAGCCAGATCTGCCCCGCTGGGTCGCGAGCTACATAGATGATGTGCAGAGCATCACGCCTGCCCGTACGCTGATGCTGGAAGCTGACGCTGAAGGTGACTACGGCGCGCTGGATATGCGGCTGATGGAGCGCGTTGTTGATAACCTGGTCAATAATGCCCTGCGCTATTGTGACAGCACCGTGCGGATTGCCCTGCTGCATGAAGGTAAACAGGCATGTCTGATAGTGGAAGATGACGGTCCTGGCATTGAGCCGGAGGCGCGGGAACGCATATTTGAACCTTTCGTCCGGCTCGACCCGAGCCGGGATCGCGCCACCGGCGGCTGCGGCCTGGGATTGGCGATTGTACGTTCTATCGCGCAGGCCATGGGCGGAGAGGTGGTGTGTGATGCCGGTGAATCAGGCGGGGCACGCTTTACCTTTCGCTGGCCGATCTTGACGTAAAAACGCCGGATGGCGGCTACGCCTTATCCTGCCTACAAGACCACGTGCCATTTCAGCACCGTAGCCTGATGTCTGGATTTGTGCTAAAATTAAAAGCATGTTGTAACTAATGAGGTGAATCATGGCCAGCTACGACCTGATCGAGCGTTTAAATAGTACCTTCCGCCAGATTGAGCGCGAGCTTGCGGAGCTAAAGAGCGAGCTGAGCGAATGTCGGCTGCTGGCCGGACGCGTATTTGAGCTGCCGGAAGTGACCAAAGAGGCCGAGCATGAGCCGCTGACCACTATTCAGGTCAAGCAGCACGTCGGCAAGCGTGCTGCCGAGCACGCCCTGCACCACTTCTCTCACCTTTTCATCCAGCAGCAGTCGGAGAACCGCAGCAGCAAGGCGGCAGTTCGCCTGCCAGGCGTGCTCTGCTACCAGACCACGCTGGCGACGCGCGACAGTCTGGAGGCGCGCATTGGGCTAATTAACAGCCTGAAAACGACCTTTGAGCATATTGTGACCGTCGAATCTGGCCTGCCTTCCGCGGCCCGCTTTGACTGGGTGCATCACCATCTGCCGGGTTTGATTACCCTGAATGCCTACCGGACGCTTACCGCTCTGCGCGATCCGGCGACCCTCCGCTTTGGCTGGGCAAACAAACATATCATCAAGAATTTCACCCGCGATGAGGTGCTGGCTCAGCTGGAGAAGAGTTTAAAAGCGCCGCGCGCGGTAGGCGGCTGGACACGGGAGCAGTGGCAGGCCCGGCTGGAGCAGGAGTACAACGATATTGCCGCCCTGCCGCAGAAGGCCCGGCTGAAGATCAAACGTCCGGTTAAGGTGCAGCCCATTGCCCGTGTCTGGTACGCTGGCTCGCAAAAGCAGGTGCAACACGCCTGCCCAACGCCGATTATTGCGCTAATCGCTGAGGAGAGCGGTGGCCGGGTGCCCGACATTGGCGAGCTATTGAACTACGATGCTGACAACGTTCAGCATCGCTATAAGCCAGAGGCGCAGCCGCTGACGTTAATTATTCCCCGGCTGCACCTCTACGTTGCAAACTAACGGGTAATTAGCTGCCGGATGGCATGCTGCCTACCATGGTCTCCGGACGTACCCATGTGTCAAACTGCTCCTCTGTCAGGTAGCCCAGCGCCAGCGCCGAGTCCTTCAGAGTCAGCCCCTCTTTATGCGCTTTCTTGGCGATTTCGGCGGCTTTGTCATAGCCAATGTGCGTGTTCAGGGCCGTCACCAGCATCAGCGACTCGTTGAGAAGCTGATCGATACGCGATCTGTTCGGTTCAATGCCGATGGCACAGTGCTCGTTGAAGCTCTCCATTCCGTCTGCCAGCAGCCGAACCGATTGCAGGAAGTTGTGAATAATCATCGGACGGAAGACGTTCAACTCAAAGTTGCCCGAGGCACCGCCCATGTTGATCGCCACATCGTTACCCATCACCTGACAGCAGAGCATGGTCAGGGCCTCGCATTGGGTCGGGTTAACCTTGCCCGGCATAATGGAGCTTCCCGGCTCGTTTTCTGGAATGGTGATTTCACCAATGCCGCAGCGCGGGCCGGAGGCCAGCCAGCGTACATCGTTGGCGATCTTCATCAGCGAGGCCGCCAGTCCCTTCAGCGCGCCGTGGGCGTGCACCAGTGCGTCACAGGTTGCCAGTGCTTCAAACTTATTCGGCGCAGTGATAAACCCCTGACCGGTGATGGCCGCCAGCTCGTCAGCCACGCGGTGAGCATATTCCGGGTGGGTATTCAGGCCGGTGCCCACCGCCGTTCCGCCAAGGGCAAGCTCCGACAGATGCGGCAGGCTATTTTCGATATGCTTGAGGTTATGCTCCAGCATAGCCACCCAGCCAGAGATCTCCTGGCCGAGGGTCAGGGGCGTAGCGTCCTGCAGATGGGTACGGCCTATTTTTACGATGTCGGCGTAGGCGCGGGATTTTTGCGCAAGAGTGCGGGTAAGCTCCAGCAGAGAGGGAATGAGATCCTCCCGCACGGCGATAACTGACGCCACGTGCATGGCTGTAGGAAAGACATCGTTGGAGCTTTGGCTTTTGTTAACGTCGTCGTTGGGATGCACCTTACGCGCCATCCCCCGTTCACCGCCCAGCAGCTCGCTGGCGCGGTTCGCCAGCACCTCGTTCATGTTCATATTGCTTTGGGTGCCGGAGCCGGTCTGCCAGATCGCCAGCGGGAACTCATCCGGATGATCGCCGTTGAGCACCTCATCCGCTGCGCTGATGATGGCCTGCGCTTTCTCGGTAGCCAGCAGGCCCAGATCCTGATTAACCTTAGCCGCCGCCCGCTTGGTTAAGGCCAGCGCACGGAGTAGCGAGACCGGCATTTTCTCGGTCGAGATACGAAAATGCTCGAGCGATCGCTGGGTTTGCGCGCCCCAGAGCTTGTCTGCCGGGACGTCGATTGCGCCCATCGAATCTTTCTCACTGCGATGCGAAGTCATATACGCTCCTTGAATACGTTGCGATGTGGGTTACAGCACTGCTCACCTGCCCAAAGAGTTATTAGTATTGATGATTTTCAAACGCCAGCGGTAAAAAAAACCGCCCTTTCGGGCGGTCCAGATTTATTTCACGCAGCGGGCGCAGGCCGACGCGTGGATCTGCTGGAAGAAGTCGTTGCCCTTATCATCAACCAGGATAAAGGCCGGGAAATCGACTACTTCAATTTTCCAGATGGCTTCCATACCCAGCTCCGGGTACTCGACGCACTCCAGGCTGCGGATACTGCCCTGGGCCAGCACCGCCGCCGGGCCGCCAATGCTGCCGAGATAGAAACCGCCGTGCTTGTGGCAGGCATCGGTCACCTGCTGGCTGCGGTTGCCCTTCGCCAACATGATCATACTTCCGCCTTCAGACTGGAGCTGATCGACGTAGGAGTCCATCCGCCCTGCCGTTGTCGGCCCAAGAGAGCCGGAGGCATAGCCTTCGGGGGTTTTCGCCGGTCCGGCGTAGTAGATCGGATGATCTTTGACGTACTGCGGCAGGCCTTCGCCACGGTCCATACGCTCTTTCAGCTTGGCGTGGGCGATGTCGCGGGCGACGATAATGGTGCCGCTCAGGGACAGACGGGTCGACACTGGATACTGCGAGAGCTGCTGTAAGATGTCACGCATCGGACGGTTGAGATCGATACGCACCGCTTCGCCCTCGCCCGCCTGGCGCAGCGATTCAGGAATGTATTTGCCCGGATTCTGCTCCAGCTTCTCAATCCAGATCCCGTCGCGGTTGATTTTGGCTTTGATATTGCGGTCCGCCGAGCAGGAGACGCCCATGCCCACCGGGCAGGATGCGCCGTGGCGCGGCAGACGGATCACCCGCACGTCGTGAGCAAAGTATTTGCCGCCAAACTGCGCCCCGAGGCCGAGATCCTGCGCAGCACGCAGCAGCTCGTTCTCCAGGGCCACGTCGCGAAACGCCTGGCCGTGTTCGTTACCTTCGGTAGGCAGGCCATCGTAATACTTGGTTGAGGCGAGCTTGACCGTTTTCAGGGTCGCTTCCGCCGAGGTTCCACCGATGACAAAGGCAATATGGTATGGCGGACACGCCGCCGTACCCAGGGTGCGCATCTTGTCGACCAGGTAATCCTTCAGCTTGCCTGGGGTCAACAGCGCCTTGGTCTCCTGATAGAGATAGGTTTTATTGGCCGAGCCGCCGCCTTTGGCAATGCAGAGAAACTTATACTCATCGCCGTCCACGCTGTAGAGATCGATCTGTGCCGGCAGGTTGGTACCGGTGTTGACCTCACGGTACATATCCAGCGCCGCGTTTTGCGAATAGCGCAGGTTATCTTCGATATAGGTGTTGTAGACGCCGCGTGCCAGAGCGGCTTCATCACCGCCGCCGGTCCAGACGCGTTGTCCCTTCTTGCCGCTGATGATAGCGGTGCCGGTATCCTGACAAGTGGGCAGGATGCCCTTCGCTGCGATGTCAGAGTTGCGTAAAAATTGCAGCGCCACGTAGCGATCGTTCTCACTGGCCTCGGGATCGGCGAGAATATCTGCCACCTGCTGCTGGTGCGCAGGACGCAGCATAAACGACGCATCGTGAAACGCCTGCTGCGCCAGCAGGGTCAGCGCCTGGGGTTCAACCTTAAGGATCTCATGACCGTCAAACTCCGCTACGGAGACGTGATCACGGGTAAGCAGATAGTATTCGGTTTCATCCTTTTTGAGGGGGAAAGGATCCTGATAGTGAAAAGGTTTTGTCGACATTATTCTCTCACTTACTGCCCGGTCTGGTTATTGTCTGGGCAAACGTTCCGTTGCCCTGCTAAAAAGCGAGTCTGCTTATCCTACACAATTTTTTAACAAAAACTGAGATAAGGACGACTTTTTAAGTCAGGTAATTACTTACCATGGGTTTATTGGTTTAATAGCCACATAATCCTCAACGTAATACAGGGCTTGATAATGCAAAAACTCATCAACTCAGTGCAGAACTATGCCTGGGGAAGTAAAAGTGCGTTAACGGAACTCTATGGGATCGCCAACCCCGACGGACTGCCGATGGCAGAGCTGTGGATGGGGGCGCACCCGAAGAGCAGCTCAAAAGTCGATAATGCATCTGGCCAGCCGCAGTCGCTGCGAGAGGTCATTGAACAGGATAAAACGGCTTTGCTGGGCCAGGCGGTAGCAGACCGCTTCGGCGAACTGCCCTTCCTGTTTAAAGTGCTGTGCGCCGACCAGCCGCTCTCTATTCAGGTTCACCCTAACAAGCAGGCCTCGGAAATCGGCTTTGCCAAAGAGAACGCGGCAGGCATTCCGCTGGATGCGGCCGAGCGCAACTATAAAGATCCTAACCATAAGCCTGAGCTGGTATTTGCCCTGACGCCGTTCCTGGCAATGAACGCCTTTCGCGAATTTAGCGATATCATCTCCCTGCTACAACCGGTAGCGGGCGCGCATCAGGCTATCGCCCACTTCCTGGCGCAGCCGGATGCCGACAGCTTAAGCCACCTCTTTGCCAGCCTGCTCAATATGCAGGGTGAAGAAAAATCACACGCGCTGGCGGTACTGAAGGCCACCCTGGCCAGCCAGCAGGGGGAGCCGTGGGAGACGATCCGCTTTATCTCTGAGTTCTACCCGGACGACAGCGGTCTCTTCTCGCCGCTGCTGCTTAACGTGGTCAAGCTTAACCCAGGCGAGGCGATGTTCCTGTTCGCTGAGACGCCGCACGCCTACCTTAAAGGCGTGGCGCTAGAGGTGATGGCTAACTCTGATAACGTTCTGCGCGCGGGCCTGACGCCAAAATACATCGACATTCCCGAGCTGGTTGCCAACGTTAAATTTGTGCCGAAGCCAGCCGCAGATCTGTTGACCACGCCCGAGCAACACGGTGCGGAGCTGGATTTTCCTATTCCGGTTGCCGACTTTGCCTTCTCCCTGCATGAACTTTCTACGCAGGTCTCAATGCTTGCCCAGCAGAGCGCGGCGATCCTCTTCTGTGTCGAGGGAGAGGCCGTATTGAGCAAGGGCGAACAGCGGCTGGTGCTCAAGCCGGGCGAGTCAGCCTTTATCAGCGCCGGGGAATCTCCGGTGGAAGCAAGCGGCGTTGGCCGCCTGGCCCGTGTGTACAATAAAGTGAACTAAGTACTGACCTTTTTGCACCTTATTGCTAAGCTTAGCAAGACCTTACGACTCTCCAGGCGGCCTTTTCCGCCTGGTTTCATTTTTAGGGATAATCGCTATGAAGAAAACGCTTGTCGCTGCGGGCATTATTGTTGCACTGGGCGTCGTCTGGACGGGAACCGCCTGGTACACGGGTAAACAGCTGGAAAAACACCTTGCCGACATGATTGGGCAGGCCAACGCCGAGCTTAAGCGCAGCGCGCCGGGAGCAAACCTGGAAGTGGCCTCGCAGAACTACGAGCGTGGCATCTTTAAAAGCCATCTGCAGCTGCTGGTCAAACCGGTCGAAGGTGGCGAGAACGCCTGGCTGAAGCCTGGTCAGAGCGTGGTGCTGAACGAGACGGTGGATCACGGTCCGTTCCCGTTTGCCCAGCTTAAATCCTTTAACCTGATCCCGGCCATGGCATCCGTTAAAACCACGCTGGTTAATAACGATGTCTCTAAGCCGCTGTTCGATATGGCCAAAGGTGAGTCGCCGGTTGAGGTCAATACCCGCATTGGCTACGGCGGTGATACCGGTTCCCACATTCAGTTTAAACCGTTGAGCTATGAGAACGAGGGTGAAAAAGTCGCCTTCAGCGGCGGTGAGTTCCAGCTTGATGCCGATAAAGACGGCAACGCTATCTCCCTGAAGGGCGAGGCCCAGAGCGGACTGGTCAATACCGTTAACGAATATGGTCAGCATGTTCAGGTCACCTTCAACAATCTGAAAACCGACGGTGACAGTAAGCGCGCGCAGTTTGATGAGCATCTGGGCAACCAGAAGCTGAGCGTTGAGAAGCTGGCTATCGCCGTGGAAAACAAAGAGATCGCGGTGATGGAAGGTACGGACCTGGCTATCAAAAACGATCTCGTCAACGACGGCAAAAATATCAATAGCCAGATCGACTACACGGTCAACAGCGTGAAGGTGCAGAACCAGGATATGGGCAGCGGCAAGCTGACGATGAAAATCGGCCAGATTGACGGCCAGGCGTGGCATCAGTTCCGCCAGCAGTACAATGCGCAAAACCAGGCCCTGCTCTCTCAGCCGGAGGTGATGAAAGATCCGGCCATCTATCAGCAAAAATCCACCGAGGCGTTCTTCGGCGCGCTGCCAATACTGTTAAAAGGCGAGCCGGTGATCACCGTTGCTCCTCTGAGCTGGAAAAACAGCAAGGGCGAAACGACGTTTAACCTGTCGCTGTTTATGAAGGATCCGGCAGCTACCCCTGCCGCTCCTGCACCACAAACCCTGGCGCAGGAGGTCGATCGCAGCGTGAAGTCGCTGGAGAGTAAGCTGACTATCCCAATGGATATGGCAACCGAGTTTATGACTCAGGTAGCTAAGCTACAGGGCTACCAGCAGGCGGATGCTGAAAAGCTGGCAAACCAGCAGGTGAAAGGCCTGGCGGCGATGGGCCAGATGTTCCGCATCACCACGGTAGCGGATAACAACATTAGCACCAGCCTGCAGTACGCCAACGGCCAGATTGTCCTTAACGGGCAGAAAATGAGCCTCGACGAGTTTGTCGGCATGTTTGGTATGCCTGAGCTGGGGGTTCCACAAGCCGAACCAGTACCAGCGCCAGCACCGGCTCCAGTGCCAGCCCCGCAGGCCGTGCCGGAAGCGACGCCTCCAGCAGCAGTGCCTCAGCAGTAATCTGCCAGCCCCTCTCCGGAGGGGCTATTTTTTGACGATTAACCGGGCATGCAACGTTTGGCTGCGGGCCGGGCTATCTTCCTTCGCAATACGCTGCATGATCCTTTCCGCCAGGGTATAGCCTATCTCCCTTGCGGGCGTCGTTACCCAGATAATCGGCAGTTCATCTAGCGCGCTCTCAGTGACATCTGCAAAGGCGGCAAGGGTCACCTGCTGCTCAAAGTAGCTATCCATCCCTGCCTCACCGCTCTGTCGTCCCGCCCGCATCAAACCAAACCAGGCCCCACGGGCAATAACATCGTTGTAACACACTACCGCGCTGATGGTGGGATTACGCCGTAGCAGCGCGGCAACCGCTTCCGCGCTCTGCTTCTGACTGGTATCGCATTCAACGACCCATTCGCTGTGAAAGGGTAAACCATATTTCAACAGGGTGGCACAATAGCCGCCTACTCTCTCCGCCCGCGTTAGCGAGGCGCTGTTGCCCCCCAGCCAGGCAATACGCTGATGGCCACGCTGAATCAGATACTCGGTGAGCATCTGGGCCGCCTGCATATTGTCCGGCCTGACACAGTCGGCATCGTCAAGGTAGCTGGCGCGGGAGGCAAACACCAATGGCGTGCTCTGCTCTGCGGCATAAGCCTGAAGTTCACCGCTTACCCCTGCGCCTCCGGCTATCACGACGCCATCTACCCCTTGTGCCAGCAGGGTGTTAAAACGCTGAAGAAGTTGCTCCCCGCCGTCGCCACCGTGCAGAAGAAATACCATCCGCCCCTGGGCTTCAAGCGCTTCCGTCAGTCCGGCCGTGAGTTCAGCATAAAATGGAGAAGAGAGGTTACGCACAATCAGGCCAATTACGCCGCTCTGCCCACCGCGCAGAGCAGACGCCTGGCGGTTACGAACAAAGCCGAGCCGCTCGATTGCCTGGTTGACGCGCTCGCCAGTCGCCGTAGAGATACGTCCCTTCCCGCTAAGCACCAGCGAAACGGTGCTAACCGAAACCCCCGCCGCCACCGCGACATCGTTAATGGTTATTTTTTTTAGAGTGGTCATAAAAACAGTAGTCCCCGGTACTGGCGTAGATAAAACGTTTTATCTATAGGACTATTTTATACGCTTTTTTATTGCTCAGTTGTGTGATTTATAGCGCATAAAAATTAGGTAAAACGTTTTATCTTTCATCCCCACAACAATCTCATCTGCACCTCTTTTTCGACAAGGAGTCGTTTATGACGACGAAAACCGTACAGAAAATCACGCTGTGGGAATTTTTTCAGCAGCTGGGCAAAACCTTTATGCTGCCCGTCGCGCTGCTCTCTTTTTGCGGGATTATGCTCGGCATCGGCAGTTCGTTAAGCAGTCGCGATGTCATGACGCTGATCCCAGTGCTGGGCAATCCGGTGCTGCAGGCTATCTTTATCTGGATGAGCAAAATCGGCTCCTTTGCCTTTAGTTTCTTACCTGTAATGTTCTGCATTGCCATTCCGCTGGGGCTGGCGCGCGAGAATAAAGGCATTGCCGCCTTTGCCGGCTTCGTTGGCTACGCGGTAATGAACCTGGCGGTTAATTTCTGGCTGACGGCCAAAGGCATCCTGCCGAGCACCGATGCCGCTCTGCTAAAGGCGTATAACATTCAAAGCGTGCTGGGTATTCAGTCTATCGATACCGGCATCCTCGGGGCGGTCATCGCCGGGGTTATCGTTTGGCTGCTGCATGAACGTTTTCATACCATCAGACTGCCGGACGCACTCGCCTTTTTTGGCGGTACCCGCTTCGTTCCCATTGTCACCACCGTGGCGATGGGACTGGTCGGCCTTGTTATCCCGCTCATCTGGCCCGTATTTGCTATGGGCATTCGCGGGCTGGGGCAGATTATCAACAGTGCGGGTGATTTTGGGCCAATGATCTTCGGCACCGGTGAACGCCTGCTGCTGCCGTTTGGCTTGCAGCATATCCTTGTCGCGCTGATCCGCTTCACGGACGCAGGCGGCACCCAGGAGGTATGCGGCCATAGCGTCAGCGGTGCGCTGACCATATTTCAGGCCCAGCTGAGCTGTCCAACCACGCACGGGTTCTCAGAGAGCGCGACGCGTTTTCTCTCTCAAGGGAAAATGCCCGCTTTCCTTGGCGGCCTGCCCGGCGCAGCGCTGGCGATGTATCACTGCGCCCGTCCTGAGAATCGTCATAAAATTAAGGGGCTATTAATCTCCGGCCTGATCGCCTGTGTGGTCGGCGGCACCACGGAGCCGTTAGAGTTTCTGTTCCTGTTTGTCGCCCCGGTGCTCTATCTCATTCACGCCCTGCTCACCGGCCTCGGCTTCACGGTGATGGCCGTACTTGGGGTGACTATCGGCAACACCGACGGCAACGTGATTGATTTTGTGGTATTTGGCATTCTGCACGGTCTGGCAACCAAGTGGTACCTTGTGCCAGTGGTCGCCGCCGTCTGGTTCGCGGTGTACTACCTTATCTTCCGTTTCGCTATCCTGCATTTTAATTTAAAAACGCCGGGCCGGGATATTGAAACGGCCAGCTCCGTCGAGAAGACGATGGCAGGCGCGCTGGGACGTTCAGGCTATAACGTCCCGGCAATACTCGCTGCGCTGGGCGGGAGTGATAATATCGTCAGCCTCGACAACTGCATCACCCGCCTGCGTCTCTCTGTTAACGATATGTCTCGCGTTGATGTGCAGGCCCTGAAGGACAATCGCGCCATCGGCGTGGTGCAGCTTAACCAGCACAATTTACAGGTCGTGATTGGCCCTCAGGTGCAGTCGGTGAAAGATGAGATGGAAGCCCTGATGAACTCAGTGCAGGCATAAAGGATAAGGCTATGTTTGATTTTTCGACGGCGATCGACCGGCATGGAACATGGTGTACGCAATGGGACTACGTAGCGGATCGGTTTGGCGTGGCCGACCTGCTGCCCTTCACCATTTCGGATATGGATTTCGCTACCGCCCCCTGCATTATTGACGCCATCCAGCAGCGACTGGCGCATGGCGTGCTGGGCTATAGCCGCTGGAAGAATGAGGATTTCCTTGGCGCGGTCTGCCACTGGTACGCTACCCGCTTTGCCACCGGGATCGATCCTGAGACCCTCGTCTACGGCCCGTCGGTTATCTACATGGCTTCCGAGCTGATTCGCCAGTGGTCTGCGCCGGGAGATGCCGTGGTCATTCACACTCCGGCCTACGATGCCTTTTATAAAACCATTGAAGGTAACCAGCGGCGCGTTCTGGGCGTGCCGCTGGAGAAAACCGCTATCGGCTGGCAGTGCGACTTCACAGCGCTGGAGGCCGTACTTGCCCTGACGGAAACCAAAATTCTACTGCTGTGCAGCCCGCATAATCCGACAGGGAAAGTGTGGACGCGTGAAGAGCTGGAGGCGATGTCCAGGCTCTGCGAACGCCATGGCGTCAGGGTGATTAGCGACGAGATCCATATGGATATGGTGTGGGGCGAGGCAAAACATATTCCCTGGTGCCAGGTGGGTCGAGGCGAGTGGGCGTTGTTCACATCCGGGTCGAAAAGCTTCAACATTCCGGCGCTGACCGGGGCGTATGGGATAATCAGCGATACGCAAAGCCGGGAACGCTATCTTTCAACGCTTAAAGGCAGGGACGGACTCTCCTCCCCGGCGGTGCTCTCGCTCTGCGCGCATATTGCCGCCTACCGGGAGGGCGCGCCCTGGCTGGATGCGCTGCGCACCTACCTGCAGGGTAATATGACGACCATCGCCAGCCAGCTGAATCAGGCGTTTCCTCAGCTTCGCTGGCAGCCGCCTGAGGCCAGCTATCTGGCGTGGATCGATCTGCGGTCGCTTAATCTCGACGACCATGCGTTGCAGGATGTGCTTATCCACCAGCAGAAAGTGGCGATTATGCCGGGATATACCTATGGTCCCGAAGGGAGCGGGTTTGTCAGGATGAATGCGGGCTGCCCAAGGGAGAAGCTGGATCGGGGTCTCGAGAGATTGATTGCGGGGATAAACACTCTATTATAATTTATGCTGCGTAAATTTTCCCTCATAGCCCTGATGATGCCTAAACCAGTCATCATCAGGGTTTATCCAAATCGTAAATAATTCTCATGTTAATTATCGACACTGAATATATGTACATGAATTGTAATTAATTTTCTGTGTATTTATGACTCCTTGAGAGCGAGACTACTAACGGTCTATCAATAAGGAGTTGAAAATGGCTATACCAGTATATCTCTGGCTCACTGACGATGCCGGAAAACTTATTAGAGGTTCAGTTGATATCCATGACCGTGAAGGCAGCGTGGAAGTTTTAGAGCTAATGCATACTGTAGAACTTCCAACTGATGATCTCACTGGAAAAATAACCGGACCTAGACTTCATGGCGAACTGGCTTTTAGAAAAGAGATCGATAGTGCTTCCCCCTATTTATACAAGGGAGTGACATCAGGCAGCAAATTCAAAACTGCAGAATTTCGTCACTACCGTATAAACTACAATGGTCAGGAAGAGGAGTATTTCAGAACAAGCCTTGAAAATGTCATGATTACTGACATTGACTCATTCATGTTGGACATTAAGGATCCGCAATTTGACAAGCAAACTCACCTTGAATATATCTCACTGAGTTACGAAAAAATTACCTGGCATTATTTCGACGGGAACATTATTCATAGCGATACGTGGAAAGTGAGAGGTGCGGCATAATGACATGGGTTTACCAAGTGAAAACGGCCAGATTCTATCATAATGGATCTTATGCCTTTACCGCCCGGTACGCTGGTGCCAAAGGTTTCTATAACGATCCATCAAAAGAATGTGTAGCAGACAAAGGACCACTTCCTCGTGGTACATATCACATAAGCGCCCCATTTTTTCATCCTCATGCAAAAAAATATACTATGCGACTTACCCCAGAATCCTCTAACCATATGTGCGGACGAGGAGGGTTTCTAATCCATGGAGACAGTATCTCAGACCCCGGAGGGGCCTCTAATGGTTGCATCATTCTTGATCTCAACTATCGAATTAAGATTGGTACCAGTAACGATCATACTCTTATTGTAGAATGATGCTATGAACAAACTCATCTATATTGCCCTGTTTTTTCCCGCCCTCTCATATGCTGATGATAAAGCATGTGCAAATATCTGGGCATCAATTGAAACAGGATTATTTCAGCACTTTACAGAGGAACTAAACATCGTGCCTTCATCGATAGATAGAGATAAGACTGTTGTAGAGGTTTTAGATATTTCTCCGGTATCTCGCCTTTTCGCTACACAAATAGCATATGAAGACCATAATGCAGATGAGGCACTTAACAACGGGTTGACTTTATCTAAATCACAATACTTTTCCTCTTACTACGAAAATAAGGTGAAAAACGTCACAGCAAAATATACCTATCAGAACAAGAAGGGTATAAAAAATGTATTTATCGCTTCAGGCCTTATCAATGCTGATGAGTGCTCCGTACGGTTTAATGGGTATCTGACGCTGTCGCGAGAGTTTTAATATTTTTGGGGGCTTAGCTCCCAATCCCTCTTACGTTCATGTGAATGAAATGGAATAATCGCGCCCAACGTAAAACTGCCATAACGTCCCCAAGCAACTGTATATTCATAAATTTTTCAATAGTTTTAATTAGTTAGGTTTGTTGAGTATAATGCTCTGCACTTTATCTAAAAAGAGTGCAACCATGATTGACGCTAACCTACCTTTGACCGACATTCATCGCCATCTTGATGGCAACATCCGGGCGCAAACCATCCTTGACCTTGGCCGTGAATTTTCACTTGCCCTGCCCGCTGACTCGCTTGAATCGCTGCGTCCGCACGTCCAGGTGACCGCTAACGAACCGGATCTGGTGAGCTTCCTGGCGAAGCTGGACTGGGGCGTTAAGGTGCTGGCCTCGCTGGACGCCTGCCGCCGCGTAGCGTTTGAGAATATGGAAGATGCTGCACGTAACGGGCTGCACTACGTCGAGCTGCGCTTCTCACCACGCTATATGGCGATGACCCATGGTCTGCCAGTCGCTGGCGTGGTTGAGGCCGTGATTGAAGGGGTTCGCCAGGGCAGCCAGGCGTTTAACGTCCAGGCGCGTCTGATTGGTATTCTGAGCCGTACCTTTGGTGAGGACGCCTGCGTTGAAGAGCTGGATGCGCTGCTGGCTCACCGCGATGCCATCACTGGCCTGGATCTGGCCGGTGACGAGCTGGGCTTCCCTGGTAGCCTGTTCCTGACCCACTTCAACCGTGGCCGCGATGCGGGCTGGCACATTACCGTTCACGCCGGTGAAGCCGCCGGGCCGGAGAGTATCTGGCAGGCGATCCGCGAGCTGGGTGCAGAGCGTATCGGCCACGGGGTGAAAGCCATTGAGGATCGCGCGTTAATGGATTTCCTTGCCGAACAGCGCATCGGCATTGAGTCCTGCCTGACCTCTAACATCCAGACCAGCACCGTTGCATCGCTTGACGTGCATCCCCTGAAAGCCTTCCTTGAGCACGGCATTCTGGCGACTATCAACACCGACGATCCGGCGGTTCAGGGTGTGGATATTGTTCATGAGTATAACGTGGCGGCACCGCAGGCAGGCCTGAGCCAGGCGCAGATCCGCCAGGCGCAGATTAACGGCCTTGAGGTCGCTTTCCTCAGCGCGGCAGAGAAGCAGGCATTAAAAGACAGCCTGCGCAACGCATAAAAAAATGCCGCCCGGTTGGGCGGCACATCGGTTAAGCCAGACACAGGGTCGAACGATGTTTTGCCGACTCCATGCCTAACTCGATCAGCTCCATAATCTGGATCGCCTGGCTGGCGGGAACCGGATTTTCGCCCACGCCGTTTAGGGCATCGCGGATGCCAGCGTAATAAGCGGGATAATTCCCCGGCACGGTGAGCCAGCTCTCCTCCACCACCTCTTCACCGTGAACGCGGGTTAATACGCCATCGCGCATATCATAGCCCCAGTCCTCCTGCGGCAGCCGCTCGCCGTTTTTCAGCCGCTCCTCCTGCGGATCGAGACCGTATTTCACGTAGCTGCCTCGGGTGCCATGCACGATGTAACGGGCCGACTCCGCCGCCGCCAGTAGCGTACCGTGGAGTATGACGCGACGTTGAGGATAGCTCAGCACCGCGTGGAAATAGTCCGTCGCCTGCGCTCCCGGACGCAGCTGGGCCAGATCGACGGTGATGCTCACCGGCAGGCCGAACAGGTTTACCGCCTGGTCGAGCAGGTGCGGACCCAGATCGTACCAGATGCCGCTCCCCGGTCCGGCCAGCTCGCGCCAGCGGTTACGCACCTGAGGACGGAAGCGATCGAAATGTGACTCAAAATAGTTCACCTCCCCTAAGGCACCTTCTGCTATCAGAGCCTTTACCGTCAGGAAATCGCTGTCCCAGCGGCGATTGTGGAATACCGAGAGCACGCGACCAAGGCTGCGTGCCAACGCATCCAGCTCCCGTGCCTGTGACAGTGTCACGGTGAAGGGCTTATCGACGACGACATGCTTGCCCGCCTCCAACGCCGCCTTTGCCAGCGGAAAGTGAGTATCATTAGGCGTCGGAATAACAATCAGATCGAGACTGGGATCGTTGAAAAGATGTTTAGGCTCCGAGACCACCGGCACCGCAGGCCAGTCTGCTTTTACTTTTGCCTCATCGCTACTGGAGATAGCGGCCAGCTCCATACCCGGCGTACCGTCAATGAGCGGAGCGTGAAATGTCTTACTGGCGTAGCCGTAGCCAATTAATCCAACCCGAATTTTATCATTCATCATGCTGCCTCTCGTCAGTGCGGGGGGATATTTCTATCCTCAACATAGTTGTCACAATAATATGCATTTTATAACTTATCTAAAACATCCTGTAGCACACTTTAACGTTCCAATTGCGAATAGGCTGAAAATATGGTTTGTTACTTGCTGAGGCTTTTTTGCGTCGATACTATGCCATTTCTATATACAGGGAGAAATAGAAAAGTATGTCCGGAATAATGAACCGAATCATTGAATTAGCAGGATGGGTTGTACTGGGCGTAAGCGCCATACTTTTGGGCGTTGCCAGCCATATTGATAACTACCAGCCGCCGGAACCTGCCGCTACCGTACAGGCTAAATAGCGTTCGCCCGCGTTATTTTTCAACGCTTGCCGCTAGGGTCATTTGTCGCCGAGTGCGGTAGGAAATAGCGCGGGTAGCATTCGCTGTATAATGCTTTATACTCTCGCCCTGCAAAAGAGTGTTAACCATGCCAGGGGAGAAGATGATATGACCGTAACGCCTGCTGAACGTATTGGAGGCTGGTTACTGGCCCCGCTCGCCTGGCTGCTGGTCTCCTTGCTGGGTACGCTGTTTGTCGTTGTCCGCTTTATCACCGTGCTGCTGACGCCTGAGATCGTTGCCGTGCTTAACGCCCAAAGTACTGGGGATAAAGCACTGTGGTACGCCTCATTTATCTTTGCCGTTGCCATGGGTGGCTATACCCTATGGCTGACCGTTGCTTTCTTTAAGCGCCGCAGACAGGTACCAAAGCACTATATTATCTGGCTGTTAATCTCAACGCTGCTGGCGCTGAAGGCATTTGCCTTTTCACCGGTCTCGGATACCCTGGCGCTGCGCCAGCTGCTGTTTCCTTTACTGGCTGCCGCCCTGATCGTCCCCTACCTTAAACGATCGCAGCGGGTGAAGAAGACCTTCGTTAACCCGTAATTAACCTTATTTGTTGTACTGTTGTCGCCCGGATCGATTTATCCGATAATAGGCGGCTACTCTTTTTCAGGCTGAATAATGACTGATTACCTGTTGCTGTTTGTCGGAACCGTACTGGTTAATAACTTCGTGCTGGTTAAGTTCCTCGGCCTCTGCCCGTTCATGGGGGTCTCCAAAAAGCTGGAGACCGCGATGGGGATGGGGCTGGCGACCACCTTTGTACTGACGCTGGCCTCAATTTGCGCATGGCTTATCGACACCTGGGTGCTGATCCCGCTGGATCTCATCTATCTGCGCACCCTGGCTTTTATTTTGGTCATCGCCGTGGTGGTGCAGTTCACCGAAATGGTGGTGCGAAAAACCAGCCCGGCGCTCTACCGCCTGCTGGGGATTTTCCTGCCCCTCATCACCACCAACTGCGCGGTGCTGGGTGTGGCGCTGTTGAACATCAACCTCGGGCATAACTTTTTACAGTCGGCGCTGTACGGTTTTTCTGCGGCCGTCGGCTTCTCGCTGGTGATGGTCCTGTTTGCCGCTATTCGCGAACGTCTGGCGGTGGCGGATGTCCCGGCACCGTTTCGCGGTAACGCCATCGCGCTGATTACCGCGGGTTTAATGTCTCTGGCCTTTATGGGCTTTAGTGGTCTGGTGAAGCTGTAATGTCTGCTATATGGATAGCCATCGCTGCCCTGAGCGTGCTCGGGCTGATCTTTGGCCTGATTCTCGGCTACGCCTCGCGCCGTTTTGCGGTAGAGGACGATCCGGTCGTAGAAAAAATTGATAACCTGCTGCCGCAGAGCCAGTGTGGCCAGTGCGGCTATCCCGGCTGTCGTCCCTATGCCGAGGCCGTGGGTAGCCAGGGCGAGAAGATTAACCTTTGTGCTCCCGGCGGCGAAGCGGTGATGCAAAAAATCGCCACGCTGTTAAACGTCGATCCGCAGCCAATTGGTGACGATGCCGGCGCCGCAGAGCCAGTACGTATGCTAGCAGTCATTGACGAGCCTAACTGCATTGGCTGCACCAAGTGCATTCAGGCCTGCCCGGTTGACGCCATCGTCGGCGCCACCCGCGCCATGCACACGGTCATCAGCGATCTCTGCACTGGCTGTAACCTCTGTGTTGCTCCGTGCCCGACGCAGTGTATCGACCTGCGTCCCGTCGCGACAACAACCGAAAGCTGGAAATGGGATCTGCAAACCATTCCGGTGCGCATTATTCCTGTGGAACAACATGCTTAAGCTATTCTCCGCATTTAAAAAAGACAAGATCTGGGATTTCAACGGCGGCATCCATCCGCCGGAGATGAAAACTCAGTCAAACGGTACGCCGCTGCGCCAGCTCCCGCTGGCGGGGCGCTTCGTTATTCCCCTTAAGCAGCACATTGGCGCTGAGGGCGAGCTGTGCGTGGCCGTAGGCGATCGCGTCCTGCGCGGCCAGCCGCTGACGCGCGGCCGTGGTCGTATGTTGCCGGTTCATGCTCCTACCTCCGGCACGGTGGTGGCGATTGCCCCCCACTCTACTGCCCATCCCTCGGCGCTGGCCGAGCTAAGCGTGATTATTGATGCCGACGGTGAAGACCGTTGGATTGAGCGCGACGGCTGGAGCGACTATCGCTCGCGTACTCGCGCCGAGCTGATTGAACGCATCCACCAGTACGGTGTGGCGGGTCTCGGCGGCGCAGGCTTCCCCACCGGCAATAAACTGCAGGGCGGCGGAGATAAGATCGAAACGCTGATTATCAACGCCGCAGAGTGCGAACCCTACATCACCGCCGACGACCGCCTGATGCAGGACTGCGCCGCGCAGATCGTCGAAGGTATTCGTATCCTTGCGCACATTCTTCAGCCGCGCCAGGTCCTGATCGGCATTGAAGATAATAAGCCGCAGGCCATCTCAATGCTGCGGGCGGTGCTGGCGAATACGCACGATATCGTGCTGCGGGTGATCCCGACTAAATATCCTTCTGGCGGTGCCAAGCAGCTGACCCAGATCCTCACCGGCAAACAGGTTCCGCACGGTGGCCGTTCGTCTGATATTGGCGTGCTGATGCAAAACGTCGGTACCGCCTTCGCCGTTAAGCGTGCGGTAATCGATGGCGAACCCCTGACCGAGCGCGTAGTCACCCTTACCGGCGAGGCCGTGACGCAGCCGGGTAACGTCTGGGCGCGCCTGGGTACGCCAGTACGCCACCTGCTCGACGCGGCAGGTTTTTGCCCCTCTGGCGAGCAGCTGGTGATTATGGGCGGGCCGCTAATGGGCTTCACCCTGCCGTGGCTGGACGTGCCGGTGGTTAAAATTACCAACTGCCTGCTCGCCCCGTCGGCCAATGAGATGGGCGAGACGCCGGAAGAGAAAGGCTGTATTCGCTGCAGCGCCTGCGCCGATGCGTGCCCGGCAGATCTGCTCCCACAGCAGCTCTATTGGTTCAGTAAAGGCCAGCAGCACGATAAGGCTACCGCCCATAACCTGGCGGACTGTATTGAGTGCGGAGCGTGCGCCTGGGTCTGCCCCAGCAACATTCCCCTGGTGCAGTATTTCCGCCAGGAGAAGGCCGAGATCTACGCTATCGCTCAGGAAGAGAAGCGCGCCGCCGAAGCAAAAATCCGTTTTGAAGCACGACAGGCTCGTCTTGAGCGTGATAAAGCGGCACGCCTTGAGCGCCACAAAAAGTCTGCTGCCCAGCCAGCCGCGAAAGATAAAGATGCAGTGAATGCCGCTCTGGCCCGCGTGCGTGAAAAACAGCAGCGCGCCGCTCAGCCGGTAGTGGTCCAGGCCGGTGCCGAGCCGGATAACAGCGCAGTGATTGCCGCCCGTGAAGCCCGCAAGGCCGAAGCCCGCGCACGCCAGGCAGAGAAAGCGCAGCAGCCTGTCGCAGCAGAGACGGCAGCGGAGCAAGCCGATCCGCGTAAAGCCGCGGTTGAGGCAGCTATCGCCCGCGCCAAAGCGCGTAAGGCGGCACAGGCGGCGGCACCTGAAGCAACGCCTGAACCTGTTGCCGAAGAGCCAGCCGCCGCGGTCGATCCGCGTAAAGCCGCCGTTGAGGCCGCCATCGCCCGCGCTAAAGCACGTAAGGCACAGCAGCAGGTTGTTGAGAAAATAGTGGATACCCCGGCGGCCAATGACGATCCGCGTAAAGCGGCCGTTGCTGCAGCCATCGCCAGGGCTCAGGCTAAGAAAGCCGCAAAACAGGCCGTTAACGAGGAATAGATGGTTTTTAGAATCGCAAGCTCCCCCTATACGCACAACCAGCGCCAGACATCACGGATTATGATGCTGGTTCTGCTCGCGACCCTACCCGGGATCGCCGTGCAGACCTGGTTCTTTGGCTGGGGTACGCTCCTGCAGATCCTGCTGGCAGGCGTTAGCGCTCTCGCCGCGGAAGGACTGGTACTTAAGCTGCGTAAGCAGAGCGCGGCGGCGATCCTCAAGGATAACTCCGCCCTTCTCACTGGCCTGCTGTTGGCGATCAGTATTCCGTCATTCGCGCCCTGGTGGATGGTCGTTCTGGGAACCGTTTTTGCAGTGATTATTGCCAAGCAGCTTTACGGCGGCCTTGGGCATAATCCCTTCAACCCGGCAATGATCGGCTACGTGGTGCTGCTGATCTCCTTCCCGGTACAGATGACCAGCTGGTTACCGCCCCATGAGATTGCCGCTAACGTGCCCGGCTTTGTGGATGCGGTGCAAATGATCTTTACCGGCCACAGCGCGGGGGGTGATATGAACACCCTGCGGCTGGGCATCGATGGCGTTAGCCAGGCCACGCCGCTGGATACCTTCAAAACGTCGCTGCATGCTGGTCACAGCGTCGATCAGATCATGCAGTATCCGATTTACAGCGGCGTGCTGGCGGGTGCGGGCTGGCAGTGGGTTAACCTTGCTTATCTGCTGGGCGGGCTGTTCCTGCTGGGGAAAGGCGCTATCCGCTGGCATATTCCGGTTAGCTTCCTTGTCACGCTAACCTTCTGCGCTACGCTGGGCTGGATCTTTTCGCCAGAGAGCCTGGCTTCGCCGCTGCTGCATATTTTTTCCGGGGCAACAATGCTCGGTGCGTTCTTTATCCTGACCGATCCGGTAACCGCTTCGACCACCAATAAAGGTCGCCTGATCTTCGGTGCGCTGACCGGGGTGCTGGTCTGGCTGATCCGCAGCTTTGGCGGCTATCCGGACGGGGTTGCCTTTGCGGTGCTGCTGGCGAACATTACCGTGCCGTTGATTGACTACTATACGCGTCCGCGCGTCTACGGCCATCGTTGAGGAGACCGCCATGTTGAAGACCATGCAGAAACACGGCGTGACCCTGGCGCTGTTTGCCGCCTGCTCTACCGGCCTGACGGCGGCAATCGCCCAGCTGACCAAATCGACCATTGCCGAGCAGGCCGCTATTCAGCAGAAGGCGCTGTTCGATCAGGTTGTGCCAGCCAATATCTATAATAACGACCTAAGCCAGAGCTGCTTTTTGGTTAACGCTCCGGCGCTGGGCAAGGGCGAGCGTCGGGTCTACATTGCCCGCCAGGACGATAAGCCCGTTGCAGCGGTCATGGAGGCCACGGCCCCGGACGGTTACTCCGGTGCTATCCAGCTGCTGGTTGGCGCAGATTTTAGCGGCACGGTGTTAGGCACCCGAGTCACCGAGCACCATGAGACCCCGGGCCTGGGCGATAAGATCGAACTACGCCTCTCAGACTGGATCAATTCTTTCAGCGGTAAGACGATTGCAGGCGAGTCTGACAGTCACTGGGCGGTGAAAAAAGACGGTGGCGATTTCGACCAGTTTACCGGTGCAACCATCACCCCTCGCGCGGTGGTGAACGCCGTCAAACGGGCAGGACTGTACGCGCAGACCCTGCCCGATCGGCTTAATTCTTTACCGCCCTGCGGAGAGTAGACCATGAGCGAAATAAAAGAGGTTATTGTTCAGGGGCTGTGGAAGAACAACTCGGCGCTGGTGCAGCTACTGGGGCTATGTCCGCTGCTGGCCGTGACATCCACCGCAACTAATGCTCTGGGTCTTGGCCTGGCGACAACGCTGGTGCTGACCCTGACCAACCTGGCTGTTTCTGCCCTGCGCCGCTGGACGCCAGCAGAGATCCGTATTCCGATCTACGTGATGATTATCGCCTCGGTAGTGAGCGCGGTGCAGATGCTAATCAACGCTTACGCCTTTGGGCTTTACCAGTCGCTAGGGATCTTTATCCCGCTGATCGTCACCAACTGCATCGTAGTAGGTCGCGCGGAAGCCTTTGCCGCGAAGAAAGGCCCGGCACTCTCGGCGCTGGATGGGTTCTCTATCGGCATGGGAGCAACCTGCGCCATGTTCGTGCTTGGCTCGCTGCGCGAAGTGCTGGGTAACGGCACGCTGTTTGACGGCGCAGACGGCCTGCTGGGCAGTTGGGCGAAAGTGCTGCGCATCGAGGTCTTCCATACCGATTCGCCTTTCCTGCTGGCGATGCTGCCACCCGGAGCGTTTATCGGCCTGGGCATGATGCTGGCGGTGAAATACCTGATTGATGAACGGACCAAAAAACGTCGCGCCGCAGCTGCTGTAACCACACCTGCCGTAGACACCCCTGCCACGCCCGGGAAGGCCTGATGAATAAAGTAAAACGTCTGGAGATATTAACCCGTCTTCGGGAAAACAATCCGCACCCAACTACCGAGCTGAACTTTACTTCGCCGTTTGAGTTACTGATTGCGGTCCTGCTCTCGGCGCAGGCCACGGACGTCAGCGTTAATAAGGCAACGGCGAAGCTCTACCCGGTTGCTAACACGCCGGAAGCGATACTGGCCCTTGGTGTGGAGGGGGTAAAGGCGTACATCAAAACTATCGGCCTGTTTAATAGCAAGGCGGAGAATGTCATCAAGACCTGCCGTATTCTGCTGGAGCAGCACGGCGGTGAAGTACCGGAGGATCGTGGCGCGCTGGAGGCTCTGCCCGGCGTCGGGCGCAAGACCGCCAACGTGGTGCTTAATACCGCCTTTGGCTGGCCAACCATTGCCGTCGATACCCATATCTTCCGCGTCTGTAACCGCACGCTATTTGCGCCGGGAAAGAACGTTGAACAGGTAGAAGAGAAGCTGCTGAAGGTAGTCCCGACGGAATTTAAGGTCGATTGCCATCATTGGCTCATCCTGCATGGCCGCTACACCTGTATTGCCCGTAAGCCCCGCTGTGGCTCCTGCATTATTGAAGACCTGTGCGAATATCGCGACAAGGTTTACGAGTAATTTTCTCCTCGCTGCTTTTCCCCTTTATAACGCCAGCTTATGTTTTCATGCCTGTACGGGGCGTGATAAAACTCGGCTGGTTATTACTTTTTAAGGTTAATCGTTTTTTTAATACGAAAAATTTCTATAGATTTGTGAGATAGATCACTGCACGCAATGAACGTTAAAAATTTGTTTTAAACGTAAGACGCATGCATGCCACAGGCTGCGTTGCAGAAGCAATCAGCGGTAGATTAAACCACCATTTTTGGCAATATCGGGCTAATACGCTGCATACAAGCCAAAATAGCAGAACATATCGCCATACGCCCTGTTTTGCCAATTCTATTTAGTGGAAAAAACTATCAAAATGCTAAAGCCAAAATTTAACGCTGAATAACAAACTCTAAACTGGCGCATTATACCGGACATTTTATATGTAACAGTTTATTACAAAGCTATTGCCTCCGCGTCCTGGATAGGGAACATTACCTGCCGTTTCCCCTCCCTTATAACTATAAGCACGATGGACTCTGGCCATCGCGCATTGAACACCCCCGTTAATATGGGATGTAAAAAAAGAGGTATATGTGTCCACTGCAAACAACAAACCATCTGAAAGCGTTAGCCTGAACGCTTTCAAACAACCCAAGGCGTTTTACCTGATCTTCTCCATTGAGCTGTGGGAGCGCTTCGGTTTCTACGGCCTGCAAGGGATCATGGCGGTGTACCTGGTTAAACAGCTGGGTATGTCTGAATCCGACTCTATTACGCTGTTCTCCTCCTTCAGCGCCCTGGTTTATGGCCTGGTGGCCATCGGTGGCTGGCTGGGCGATAAGGTTCTGGGTACTAAACGCGTTATCATGCTGGGCGCGATTGTGCTGGCGATCGGCTATGCGCTGGTGGCCTGGTCTGGTCATGATGCAGCCATTGTCTATATGGGTATGGCGACTATCGCTGTGGGTAACGGCCTGTTCAAAGCCAACCCCTCATCGCTGCTCTCTACCTGCTACGCGAAGGATGACCCACGTCTTGATGGCGCATTCACCATGTATTACATGTCCATCAATATCGGCTCGTTCTTCTCTATGCTGGCGACGCCGTGGCTGGCAGCGAAGTTTGGCTGGAGCGTGGCCTTCTCGCTGAGCGTAGTCGGGATGCTGATCACCGTGGTGAACTTTGCCTTCTGCAAGCGCTGGGTCAAGCAGTACGGCTCGAAGCCAGACTTTGAACCGCTGCGCATGGGTAACCTGCTGGCCACGATTGTCGGCGTTGTCGTGCTGATTGCAGCAGCAACCTGGCTGCTGCATAACCAGGGCATTGCCCGTCTGGTGCTGGCGCTGGTTGCGCTGGGTATCGTGTTCATCTTTGCGAAAGAGACGTTCTCTATGCACGGCGCGGCGCGTCGCAAGATGATCGTGGCCTTTATTCTGATGCTGCAGGCGATCCTGTTCTTCATCCTCTACAGCCAGATGCCGACCTCGCTGAACTTCTTTGCCATTCGCAACGTTGAGCACTCAATTCTGGGTATCGCCTTCGAGCCAGAGCAGTATCAGGCTCTGAACCCGTTCTGGATCATTATTGGTAGCCCGATTCTGGCCGCTATCTATAACAAGATGGGGGATAACCTGCCGATGCCGTTTAAGTTCGCTTTCGGTATGGTGCTCTGCTCAGCGGCGTTCTTGATCCTGCCACTGGGGGCTAAGTTTGCCAGCGATGCCGGGATTGTTTCCGTCAACTGGCTGATTGCCAGCTACGCCTTCCAGAGCATCGGTGAGCTGATGATCTCCGGCCTTGGTCTGGCGATGGTAGCCCAGCTGGTGCCGCAGCGTCTGATGGGCTTCATCATGGGCAGCTGGTTCCTGACGACCGCCGGGGCTAACCTGATCGCTGGCTATGTGGCTAACATGATGGCTATCCCAGAGAACGTGACCGATCCGCTGATGTCGCTGGATGTCTACGGTCGCGTGTTCCTGCAGATTGGTATGGTTACCGCCGTCATTGCGGTGCTGATGCTGCTGACCGCGTCGAAGCTGAACCGTATGACGCAGAGCGATGATAAAGACGCAGCCGCGTCTGAGACCGCTACCGTGTAACGCGCTCCGGGAAACGCAAGCCAAAGAAAAAGCCGCTGAGAGATCAGCGGCTTTTTTATTATTTACATAGCGTTCGCCCGGCCTACACCTCTGTGGCGCGGAACAGGTGCTCGGGCCGGGCGATGCGATCCTGGGCGGCAACGACCTGCAGCTCATACTCCCCCATCTGCCTGGTGGTGAGCATGATCTCATATACTGCCGCCGTTACGTGCTCCAGCGCATCACGCAGGGAGGCTCCCTGAAGCAGTTTCACCAGCAGCAGGCCGCTAGTGACGTCGCCCACGCCAACCGGCTGGCGCATGCCAAAATTCACCAGCGGGCGGCTGATATGCCAGGCTTCGCGCGCCGTGACCAGCAGCATCTCAAAGCTCTCCATGCTTTTGGCCGCCCGGGCCAGGTGCTTGATCAGCACAATCTCTGGGCCTTGCGCAATCAGCTCGCGGGCAGCGGCAACCGCCTCGCTGACGTTATTCACCGGATGACCACACAGCATCTCCAGCTCGATCAGATTCGGGGCAATGATATCGCTGGCGGGCAGCGCATAGCGGGCGTGAAACTCTGCGACGCCGGGCGCAACAATGCACCCCTTCTCCGGATGGCCCATTACCGGATCGCAAAAATATTTCGCCTGCGGATTAGCCGCTTTTACCTGGCGCACAATCCCCAGAATATGCTCGCCCTGCTCGGCAGAGCCAAGGTAGCCTGTCAGGACCGCATCGCAGGTCTTCAGCTTGTCGATATCGGCAATACCTTGCACGATCTCCGTTAGGTGCGCGGGCGGCATGACGCAGCCGGTCCACTTGCCGTACTGGGTGTGGTTAGAGAACTGAACCGAATTGAGCGGCCAGACGTTAGCGCCAAGGCGGCGCATCGGAAACTCAGCGGCGCTGTTACCGGCATGACCAAAGACGACGTGAGACTGGATGGCGAGGATATTCTTCATTTTCTTACCCGGACATAAAAATAAGGGAGTGATTTCTCACTCCCTGTGCTTAGTGCGTTACTTCCAGCAGATCAGACAGTAATTTTTCTTACCACGACGCAGCAGCGTATAGCGACCAAACAGGCGATCGCTGTCGGCAAAGGTGTATTCTGCATCAGACTGTTTTTCACCGTTGATGGTGACCGCGTTAGAAGCGATGGTCTTGCGGGCCTGGCCACGGGACGGCTGCAGCTCTGAATCCACCAGCGCCTGCATCAGATCCGCGCCCTTCTCCATTTCAACCATCGGAACACCGTCCTGAGCCAGCTGCTCGAAGTCAGCTTCGCTCAGATCGCTCAGGGTGCCGTTGAACAGGCTGGAGGTAATGCGTTTCGCCGCTTCCAGTCCCTCTTCGCCGTGCACCAGGCGGGTTACCTGTTCGGCCAGTACGTACTGGGCGCGCGGCGCTTTACCGCTGTTCTTGTCTTCCTCTTCCAGCGCGTTGATCTCCGCGATATCCATAAAGGTGAAGAACTTCAGGAAGCGGTAGACGTCTGCATCGGCGGTGTTGATCCAGAACTGGTAAAACTTATACGGGCTGGTTTTCTTCGGATCGAGCCATACCGCACCGCCCTCAGTTTTACCAAACTTGGTGCCGTCGGCTTTGGTGATCAGCGGAACGGTCAGGCCGAAGACCTGGTTCTGGTGCAGACGACGAGTCAGGTCGATACCAGAGGTAATGTTACCCCACTGATCGGAGCCGCCAATCTGCAGCGCCACGCCGTGCAGTTTGTTCAGGCAGGCGAAATCGTAGCCCTGCAGCAGGTTATAGGAGAACTCGGTAAAGGAGATGCCCTGATCGTCACGGTTCAGGCGCTGCTTAACCGCCTCTTTGTTGATCATCTGGTTAACAGAGAAGTGCTTCCCGATATCGCGCAGGAAGGTCAGCACGTTCATGCCGCCAAACCAGTCGTAGTTGTTCGCCGCAATCGCTGAGTTGTCACCGCAGTCGAAGTCGAGGAAAGGCGCAACCTGCTTGCGGATCTTATCTACCCACTCCTGGACGGTATCTTCAGTGTTCAGCTTGCGCTCGGCGGCTTTAAAGCTCGGATCGCCAATCAGGCCCGTTGCGCCACCCACCAGCGCCACAGGCTTGTGGCCTGCCTGCTGGAAGCGTTTCAGGCATAACAATGGAACCAGATGCCCCAAATGCAAGCTGTCAGCGGTGGGATCGAAGCCGCAATAGAGCGCGATCGGGCCTTGCGCCAGTCGCTCTGCTAACGCATTTTCGTCCGTCACCTGGGCAACGAGGCCCCGCTCTTGCAATTGTTTAATCAAGTTACCGCTTGCCATCAAATTCTCCATGTCTCAAACGCTGCACCTTTGCCGGTACACGACTTTTCGCTCGTTACGAAAGAGGGATAGAATAAAGCGCTGGAACCAGGAGTACCAGCGCTTAAATCAACATTTTTCAGCGATTAAGGCGCGAGACGATCGATTTTCCAGCCGCCGTTTTCACGCTGGTATAAAAAACGATCGTGGAGGCGGTGTTCGCCCCCCTGCCAGAACTCCATCTGCTCAATGCTGACGCGGAACCCGCCCCAGAAGCTGGGCAGCGGCACTTCGCCCTGCTGAAACTTCTGCTTAAGCTCAAGAAACTTGCTTTCGAGCACGCCGCGGGCGGAGATACGACTGGACTGCTGCGAGACCCAGGCGCCGATCTGACTGTCGCGCGGGCGGCTATGGAAGTACTTCACCACCTCCAGGGTAGAGAGACGTTCCGCTTTGCCGATGACCATCACCTGGCGCTCCAGCATATGCCAGGGAAACAGCAGGCTGATGTGCGGATTGTTTTCGATATGATGCGCCTTACGGCTGCCGAGGTTGGTATAGAACACCAGCCCTTTTTCATCATAGTGCTTGAGCAGAACGATACGCTGGTAGGGCTGGCCATTCTCATCTACCGTAGCGACCACCATCGCCGTGGGATCGGCCAGACGCGCCTCGCAGGCCTGACTAAGCCAGCGTTCAAACAGGGTCAACGGCTGAGGAGGAAGATCCGTGCGGCGCAGGCCACCTTTGGTGTACTCGCGGCGCAGGTGCGCGATGTGCTGCAGATCGCTGTTATGTGCATCATGATTGTCTGACATGGCGTTCGCTACATAAAAGTTCAGGTGGCGCTATTGTGCGCCGCCTGGGTAAAAATCTCAACGCTGCGGGTTTTGTAGCTGACAGTTGTTTAAGATAATGCGATCGTGCTTGTAAACCGTGGCGTTATCCCCTTTTGACCAGAAGACGTAGATGCCATCGGTATAGCGTGCGCCGGAGGCAGAAAGGCCTTGTTGCAGCGTCAACGGCGTATCATCCACGGCGAAGCTCACTTCCTGGCGAGTCTGGTTTAGCTTGACCGTCAGCGGTTTTTCATCGTCGCACTGGTACTCAAGAGTATCGGTATGCATGCGCTCCACAAACTGGTTGTAGGTGGTACATCCGGCAAGCATCACTGGCAATAAGGCAATCAATAATCTTTTCATGATCCATCCTAAAACGTGTCCCGGGGCGAAGCGTAACACGCGCCTGCCCCTGCATCGTTTTAGTCTAACGTCTCGTTACAAAAGAAAATTTAGGTTATGTCTGATTATGGCGCGGATTAGCCGGGAATATGGCTCCCAGCACGCTGGCCTGCGAGGCGCCGGTGACGGAGGGCAGATTACCCGGCAGACCGGCAACGGTGCGCCACGCTAGCCAGGCAAAGGCCAGCGCTTCCATATCGTCTCCGCTGATCCCCGCCTCGTCGGTAGTACCGACTTCAATACCCGGCAACAGGCTTGCCAGTCGCGCCATCACCAGTGGATTGCGCCCTCCACCACCGCAAACCAGCAGGCGCTCGCAGCCGCCGCTCAACAGCACCTGCTCAGCAATACTGACCGCCGTCAGCTCCGCCAGCGTGGCCTGCACGTCGCTGCCCGACAGGCCCGGGAAATGAGCCAGCTGGCGTTCAAGCCAGCCGTAGTTGAAGTACTCTCGCCCGGTACTTTTCGGCGCAGGCCGCGCAAACCATGGATCGCTGAGCATCTGCTGGAGCAGCGGGACAATGACCTTCCCCGCGCTTGCCCACTGGGCATCTTTATCATAAGGCTGCCCCTTTTGCCGCCAGATCCACGCATCCATCAGCATATTGCCCGGCCCGGTGTCATAGCCTCTTACCGGCCGATCCGGGAAGAGCAGAGAGAGGTTAGCAATACCGCCAATATTGAGCACCATGCGCCGCTCGACAGGGTGAGCCAGCAAAGCCTGATGGAAAGCGGGAACCAGCGGCGCGCCCTGGCCGCCAAGGGCAATATCCCGGCGGCGAAAATCACCCACTACCGTAATCCCCGTGTGGGTGACAATCTGGTTGTTATCGCCGATCTGCAATGTATTCGGCGCATCGCCCCCCGGCTCATGCCAGACGGTCTGCCCGTGACAGCCAATAGCGACAACATCCTGCGGGCGCAGGTTCTCCTGCTTAAGCAGCGCCAGGACCGCATCAGCAAACAGTTTGCCCAGCCGGCTATCAAGCTGACCGAGCTGGGAGAGGGTAAGCTGTTGCCCCTGACAGATATTGAGAATGGCCTCCTTGAGCGACACGGGTATCGGCCAACTCAGGCTGGCCTGCTGCGCCACCATGCGATCGTCAATCGCCGCAAGGACAACATCTACCCCATCAAGGCTGGTGCCTGACATGACGCCAATATAGCGACCCGATTTCATATGCCGTCCTTATCTGTCTGCGTGGCTTAGGATCAATACCCTACCCTGGCACAATGACCGTGGGCATGGGTAGTGCTATTGTGATCTTTCAGACCGGGTTTGCACAGGCCAACTTGTCCACTTTTGGCCTGTTTAAGTAAAGTTAAGCTCTGCAATGGTACTATTTTCGCATTGTTTTGGCGGAAGGTATGACCTGATATCTTTAAATGCCATATAATTTAAAGATGACGGATGCTCGTCCGAGCGTTTTTAGGTGAACAGGAGATTCATAGATGATTTTACGTGCACTGGCAGTTTCCCTGGTTGGCTTCACTCTGGCAGGCTGCGTGAATGACAGCA
The DNA here is from genome assembly GCF_031987975.1 of Pseudescherichia sp. GTDB lineage: Bacteria > Pseudomonadota > Gammaproteobacteria > Enterobacterales > Enterobacteriaceae > Pseudescherichia. The sequence goes on from NZ_DALZYX010000005.1 coordinate 134,852, forward strand.
GCCTCTCCGGCGACGTTTACAGCGCTTCCGAAGCGAAACAGGTGCAAAGTGTCACTTACGGTACGATTGTTAACGCCCGTCCGGTACAGATTCAGGGCGGCAATGAGAACAACGTGATTGGCGCGCTGGGCGGTGCGGTGCTGGGTGGCTTCCTCGGGAATACCGTCGGCGGCGGTTCCGGTCAGTCTTTGGCAACTGCCGCAGGTGCGGTGGCAGGCGGTGTTGCCGGTCAGGGCGTGCAGGGTGCGTTTAACAAAAGTCAGGGCGTAGAGCTGGAGATCCGTAAAGACGACGGCAATACCGTTATGGTTGTGCAGAAACAGGGCAATACCCGCTTCGCTGCCGGCCAGCGCGTTGTACTGGCCAGCAATGGCAGCCAGGTTACCGTCTCCCCGCGTTAATCATAACTACTGTGGCCGCCTCTGCGGCGGCCCTCTTATCTCTCAGCCATTAAAAAGCCCTGCTTTCGCAAGGCTCTTGTCAGCGTTAGTCACGCGATTGTAATTCAATAATATTATGCTCTAGCCGGCCAATCAGGGTGATGAGCTGCTCCAGCTCGCTGGCAGAGATACCGGCGAGGATCTCACCCCGTGTTTTATTGATAACGGACTCCATCTCATCGATGATTGGGGCCGCTTTATCAGTGAGCTTAATACGTTTTGCCCGTCGGTCGCTGGCACAGGTCTGCCGGGAGATAAGGCCCTTCTCTTCCAGCTGGTCCAGAGTACGCACCAGCGACGGCTGTTCAATGCCGATCGCTTTTGCCAGTTGAATCTGCGACTGTTCAGGTGGCAGCTGATGAATGTTATGCAGCGTTACCCAGTGCGTCTGCGTCAATTCCAGAGGTTTTAGGCGATGGTCAATCAGTGCACGCCAGATACGTACTAAACGTGCCAGATCAGAACCCAATGGCGATTCCAATTTCATCTCCTTATAATTAGCTTGCTAAGTTATTATGCTGATTTTAGAATAGTGTGCAATATTTATATTTTCAAAACAAACGTAATACTTATTTTACTTATAGCTGACATGATCAGCTTAGAGCAGAAAGAGAGTACGTTACCGTGGTTTTTGCTAAACCTATAAACAATGATAGTTAATGCAAAGGATTACGATTTGTGACGCTTATGCTTAATGCAACAGGATTGCCTTTACAGGATCTGGTGATCGGTGCCTCTATCTATTTCCCTCCATTTTTCAAAGCGTTCGTAGGCGGATTTATTATCTGGCTAGTGGCGCATCGTCTGCTGCGAGATTGGATCTATTCAGGTGAAATATGGCATCCCCTGCTGATGGATCTGTCGATCTTTACGCTTTGCGTCTGTCTGAGTTTCGTATTGCTGATTGCGTGGTGAGTATGACGCTTAAAACAGTTAAATATTTTTCAACGATTGCGGTCGCCATCGTCGCAGTGCTGGCGGGATGGTGGCTGTGGAACTTTTACATGCAGTCCCCGTGGACTCGCGATGGCAAAATTCGCGCCGAGCAGGTGAGTATTACGCCCCAGGTTTCCGGCAGCATTACCCGGCTCACTATCAGGGATAATCAGTTCGTCAATGCCGGCGACCTGCTGTTAACCGTTGATAAAACGCCTTTTAACATAGCGAAACTTAATGCGCAAGCCGGGCTGGCAAAAGCGCGATCGGACCTCGCAAAAGCAACCAACGAAGCGAAACGGCGTCAGCATTTATCACGTAACTATATTTCGGCGGAAGATATGGATACCGCCAACCTGAATGTTAAAGCGGCCCAGGCCAGCGTTGAAGCAGCCGAAGCGACTTTAGAACACGCGCAATGGCAGCTTGAGCAGACCGATGTTCGCGCGCCGGTCGCAGGCTGGGTAACTAATCTTTCGACCCGAACAGGAGATTACGCCACCACCGGCAAGCCGCTATTCGCCCTTGTTGACAGCCACTCTTTTTATGTCATGGGGTATTTCGAAGAGACAAAACTGCGCCATATTCGCGAAGGTGCGGCAGCCGTTATTACCCTGTATAGCGGTAACGTAAAGTTACAGGGTCACGTTTCCAGTATTGGTCGCGCCATCTACGATCAGAGCGTAGAGAGTGATTCTGGTTTAGTGCCCGACATTAAACCCAATGTTCCCTGGGTGCGCCTGGCCCAGCGCGTGCCGGTAAGGATAGAGTTCGATTCGCTTCCTCATGACATCACGCTGATTTCCGGCACCACGTGCAGCGTTGCGATTGGACAGCGCTAATGCAGGCTTCTTCTTTTAGCTGGCGTAATACCCCCTGGTTTAAAGCAACCACCGGACAATGGCGATATGCATTACGTAACGCCATCGCCATGTGCCTCGCCTTAACCCTCGCCTACTGCTTTGACCTGGATGAACCCTACTGGGCGATGACCTCCGCCGCCGTGGTGAGCTTTCCAACGGTGGGCGGCGTCATTAGTAAAAGTCTCGGCCGTATTGCTGGCAGCCTACTGGGTGCGACGGCTGCGCTGATCATCGCAGGCCATACCTTAAATGAGCCTTGGCTCTTCTTATTCAGCATGGCGGCCTGGCTTGGTCTGTGTACCTGGGCCTGTGCATACTTTACCAATAACGTCGCTTACGGTTTTCAACTGTCTGGCTATACCGCCGCTATTATTGCCTTTCCGACCGTTAATCTCATTGATACCGTTCAGCTGTGGGATATCGCTCAGGCCCGCGTTTGTGAGGTCGTGCTCGGTATACTTTGCGGCGGAGTGATGATGATGATCCTGCCAAGCACATCCGATGGAACCGCCCTGCTCAATGCGTTGAAAAATATGCAGACGCGCTTGCTGGAACACGCCAGTTTGCTCTGGCAACCTGAAACCAACGATGCCATTCGTTCCGCGCATGAGGGGGTTATTAACCAGATCCTGACGATGAATCTGCTACGTATTCAGGCGTTCTGGAGTCATTACCGCTTTCGTCGCCAGAATGCGCTGCTTAACGCGCTGCTGCACCATCAGCTACGTCTGACCAGCGTTATCTCCAGTCTTCGCCGTCTGCTGCTGAACTGGCCCAACCCACCGCAGCAGACCCGTGAGATCGTTGAGCAACTGCTCTCTGCGCTTACCCGTCCCCATATTAATTCTTATAGCATTGCACAGATTATCGCCCCGTTACGCCCCCAGGACGATAGTGACTATCACCACCTCGCCTTCTGGCAACGGCTACGCTTTTTTTGCGCACTTTATCTGCAAAGCAACCGCTGGTTGCGAGCGCTGGAAAATGGTACGTCTGTCTCATTGCATATTACCAGTCGGCGTCCGAGCCTGGCGCGTCATACCGATAGCGTGGAAGCCTTATGGAGCGGTATTCGAACCTTCTGTACGCTAATGGTCGTGGGTGCATGGAGTATTGGATCGCAATGGGAGTCCGGTTCTGGAGCGCTATCGCTGGCGGCGATCAGCTGCGTGCTCTATTCAATCGTCGCAACCCCTTTTAAATCGCTCACCTTGCTGATGCGGACCCTCGTGCTACTGTCATTATTCAGCTTTGTGGTGAAATTTGGCCTGATGGTGCAAGTCACCGATCTTTGGCAATTTTTGCTTTTTCTTTTTCCACTGCTGACCACTATGCAGCTACTTAAACAGCAAATGACGAAGCTGGCAGGATTATGGGGTCAGCTGATTGTTTTTATGGGGTCGTTTATCGCCGTGACCAATCCACCCGTGTACGATTTTGCTGATTTTCTGAATGATAACTCGGCAAAAATCGCTGGGGTAGCACTCTCATGGCTGGCGTTCGCTATCTTGCGCCCCGGCTCTGACGCCCGTAAAAGCCGCCGCCGTATACGCGCCTTGCGCCGCGATTTCGTCGATCAGCTCAGCCACCGCCCGTCGCATAGCGAATATGAGTTTGAATCGCTGGCTTATCATCACATCAGTCAGCTCAGTAATAGTCAGGATGCGCTGGCCCGCCGCTGGCTGTTACGTTGGGGAGTGGTACTGCTCAACTGCTGCCATGTTGTCTGGCAGCTTCGCGAGTGGGAAACCCGCTCCGATCCGCTTTCACGGGTCAGAGACGTTTGCATAGCGCAGTTACGCGATGTGATGAGCGAGCGTGGCGTTGACCAGCGCCATCTGGCCAGCACGCTGCAGCGGTTACAGCGTATCTGCGATAGCTTGTCTCGACACCATCAACCCGCTGCCCGAGAGCTGGCGGCGCTTGTTTGGCGGCTACAGATATCACTGTCGCAGCTTGTACAAGCGCCACCGCCGGGGATGCTAACGTGATTAGTTAATGACACCACAAGCGTAGCGCGCTCCGCCGCCGCCTAACGGCTCCGGTTTGTCGGAATAGTTGTCGCCACCCACGTGGATCATCAGCGATCTGTTTTTCACTTCATCCAACTTTTTCAGACGCGGGGAAACCACTGGCTGAGTGGCTTTACCGTCGTTATTGACCTGAAGCACGGGCAGATCTCCCGTATGCCCCGCGCCCTCTGGACCCTCATGTTTGCCAGTGGTGTGTGGATCAAGATGCCCACCCGCCGCTTCAGCTGCAGAAGGCTTGCCATCCTTCATAGCAGGCTCGCAGGTACCTTTAGCATGCACGTGGAAACCATGATCGCCGGGCGGAAGTGCTTTCAGATCGGGCGCAAATTCCAGCCCTTTATCGGTTTCGGTAATTTTCACCGTCCCGATGGACTGACCCACGCCTTGAGAAGTGACAAGGTTCATTTCAACCTCTTCACTGGCAGCCTGCGCACCGGTGCAGGCTAACAGTGTCAATACGGCCAAACTCAATCGCTTCATATGATCTCCGGTTATTGGTTATTATCTCTGAAGTGTAAACCAGGGATGTAGATACCACCGGAGAATCAGATAATCAGCTATTAAGGCACGTCGTACCCGAGCGCGGCTTTACGGATGCGGAACCACTGTTGGCGGGTAAGCGTGAGCGCTTCAGCGGCAATCGCCGCACGCACGCGCTCGATTTTGCCCGAGCCAATAATCGGCAGCGGCTTCGACGGCAGCTTCAGCACCCAGGCATAGACCACCTGTTCAATAGTTTCGGCCTGGATCTCTTCAGCGATCTGCGCCAGCTCGTCGCGCAGCGGCTGGAAAGCCTCGTCGCTAAACAGCTGACCACCGCCGAGGCAGGACCACGCCATCGGGTGAATACGCAATTGCTGAAGCTGATCGAGCGTGCCGTCAAGCAGCAGCGGCTGATGCACCGGCGAGATCTCAACCTGGTTAGTGGCGAGGGTAAACGGCAGACGCGACTGCAGCAGTGCAAACTGGGCCGGGGTAAAGTTAGAGACGCCAAAGTGACGCACCTTCCCGCTCTGATGAAGCTGAAGAAACGCCTCGGCAACCTCATCGGCATCCATCAGCGGATCGGGGCGATGGATCAGCAGCAGATCGAGGCGATCGGTCGCCAGGTGAGTCAACGACTGCTCGGCGCTGCTGATAATGTGCCGCTTATCGGTGATATAATGACCGATAGCGTGCTCGGGGCGCGCCGTGGTGGCAATGCCGCATTTAGAGACGATCTCCATGCGCTCACGCAGGTGGGGAGCTAGCTTTAACGCGTCGCCAAAGGCGGCTTCACACTGATAGCCGCCGTAGATATCGGCGTGATCGACCGTAGTGACACCCATCTCCAGATGCGCCTCAATAAAGCTGACCAGCTGGCGTGGCGTCATATTCCACTCCATCAGACGCCAGTAGCCCATGACGAAACGTGAAAATTCCGGCCCCTGAGGCGCGAGGGTAATACGCTGAACCATAACCGTTTCCTTACTTTGCAAAGAAGAGACAGGCAAAGAGTATACGGAAAACGGCGCTTAAAACAGTGAGGGCTGCTGCGGTTCTTCTCCTGCCGGCTGGCTACCTGCACGCATTTTGCGCAGCGCACGCTGGCGGCAGAGACGCAGCACGTTCTGCTTTTCACTGTCGCTCATACGCTGCCAGTTAAAACGTTCATCCCGGCTGCGCAGGCAGCCGCGGCAGTAGCCCTGTTCATCGGTCTGACAAATTCCCCGGCATGGGCTAAGAATGGGGAAAAACTCCAGCTGTTCCGGCACGTCCTTCCTCCTGTTAGCAATCGATAATACTATTGAAGACGCCCATCCGACATAAAGCAACCCTTGCATTAGACCGAATGGTCTATTACAGTAAGTCCTATGAACAGAGATACCGAACACGATACCCGTGAACACTTACTGGCAACCGGCGAGCAGCTTTGCATCCATCGCGGGTTTACCGGCATGGGATTAAGCGAGCTGTTAAAAACGGCGGAAGTGCCGAAAGGCTCGTTTTATCACTATTTTCGCTCGAAAGAGGCGTTCGGGGTGGCGATGCTTGAGCGTCACTATGTTGGCTACCACCAGCGTCTCACCCACCATTTCTCTCATGGTAGCGGTAACTATCGCGACCGCTTAATTGCCTATTTCCAGGAGACGCTGAACCAGTTTTGTCAGAAGGGGATCATCAGCGGCTGCCTGACGGTGAAACTCTCTGCCGAAGTGTGCGATCTCTCGGAAGATATGCGTAGCGCGATGGACAGAGGTGCCAGCCGTGTCATTGCGCTGCTGGCCGAGGCGCTGGAAAAGGGTCGCGATACCCACTGCCTGCGCTTTGAGGGAGATGCCCTTACCCAAGGCCAGGTGCTCTATGCGCTGTGGTTGGGTGCCAATATACAGGCTAAAATTTCCCGCAGTGCTCTGCCGCTGGAGAGCGCGCTGGCACACGCTAAAACAATACTCATCACGCCTGAATAAGTCAGGCGTTTTATTTCCCTTTTAACTAGTTGACCGGTCTATTCAGGAGAAGCTATGGCGAACAAACTGTTTACCCCGCTGAAAGTGGGTGCGATTACTGCGGCAAACCGCGTTTTTATGGCCCCGCTGACACGTCTGCGCAGCATCGAGCCGGGTGATATCCCTACCCCGCTGATGGGCGAATACTATCGTCAGCGCGCCAGCGCCGGGTTAATCATCAGCGAGGCGACACAGATCTCTGCCCAGGCAAAAGGCTACGCTGGTGCCCCAGGCCTGCACAGCCCCGAGCAGATTGCCGCATGGAAAAAGATCACCGACGGCGTTCATGCTGAAAACGGTCAGATCGCAGTACAGCTCTGGCACACCGGCCGTATTTCCCATGCCAGCATCCAGCCGGGCGGTAATGCTCCGGTTGCCCCGTCGGCAATCAATTCTGGGACCCGTACCTCCCTTCGCGATGAGAACGGTAACGCCATCCGCGTTGATACCTCCACGCCTCGCGCGCTGGATATCAGCGAGATCCCGGGCATCGTTGATGACTTCCGCCAGGCGGTAGCTAACGCCCGCGAAGCCGGTTTCGACCTGGTGGAGCTGCACTCCGCTCACGGCTACCTGCTGCACCAGTTCCTCTCCCCGTCGGCGAACCATCGTACCGACGAGTACGGCGGCAGCGTTGAGAACCGCGCCCGCCTGGTGCTGGAAGTGGTTGATGCGGTAAGCAAAGAGTGGAGCGCTGAACGTATTGGCATCCGTCTTTCTCCAATCGGTACTTTCCAGAACACTGACAACGGCGACAATGAAGAGGCCGATGCGCTCTACCTGATTGAAGAGTTGGCTAAGCGCGGCATCGCCTATCTGCATCTCTCCGAGCCAGACTGGGCCGGTGGTCAGCCCTATACCGATGAGTTCCGTGAAAAAGTGCGTGCGCGTTTCCACGGCCCGATCGTCGGTGCCGGGGCCTATACGCCAGAGAAAGCAGAGAACCTGATCGCTAAGGGCCTGATTGACGCGGTGGCCTTTGGTCGCGACTATATCGCTAACCCGGATCTGGTGGAGCGCCTGCGACGCAAGGCCGAGCTGAACCCGCAGCGTCCGGAGAGCTTCTACGGCGGCGGCGCGGAAGGGTATACCGACTACCCGACGCTGTAACCGGTACGTCGTCACTGACATTGATAGCGGCAGGGATCCGCCGCTATACTAAAATAGACTTAATGACTTAAATGCCTGAGCAAAAAAACGAAAGAGGATATTATGCGCTTACTTCATACCATGCTGCGCGTTGGCGATCTGCAGCGCTCCATTGAGTTCTACACCAAGGTTCTGGGCATGCAGCTGCTGCGCACCAGCGAAAACACCGAGTATAAATACTCGCTGGCGTTTGTTGGCTACGGCCCGGAGAGCGATGAGGCGGTCATTGAGCTGACCTATAACTGGGGTGTGGATAGCTACGAGCTGGGCAACGCCTATGGTCATATTGCCCTGAGCGTAGAGAACGCAGCTGAAGCCTGCGAGCGCATTCGTCAGAACGGCGGCAACGTCACTCGTGAAGCCGGCCCGGTAAAAGGCGGCACGACCGTTATCGCCTTTGTTGAAGATCCAGACGGTTATAAGATCGAGCTGATCGAAGAGAAAGACGCGGGCCGCGGCTTGGGTAACTGATCTCTGCGGGCGCACTCTGCGCCCGTTGTTTCATCTGTGCTATACAATCCCTGCCTAAAGTTTGCCATAATGCGCGCTGCTTTTTCCTGTATTAAGAGATCCTATGTCCGATAACGCACAGCTCACCGCTCTTTGCGACCGTTTCCGTGGTTTTTACCCCGTCGTGATTGATGTCGAAACCGCCGGGTTTAATGCCAAAACCGATGCGCTACTGGACATTGCCGCCGTGACGCTAAAGATGGATAGCGACGGCTGGCTGATGCCGGACAGCACCCTGCACTTCCAGGTTGCGCCTTTTGAAGGGGCTAACCTTGTCCCCGAGGCGTTAGCGTTTAACGGCATCGATCCTCATGATCCGCAGCGCGAGGCGGTAAGCGAATACGATGCGCTGCACGCAATCTTTAAAATGGTGCGTAAGGGCATTAAAGACTCTGGCTGCAATCGCGCCATTATGGTGGCCCATAATGCCACGTTCGACCACGGCTTTATGATGGCGGCGGCAGAGCGCGCCTCGCTCAAGCGTAACCCGTTCCACCCTTTCGTTACCTTCGATACCGCTGCCCTGAGTGGGCTGGCGCTGGGGCAAACCGTGCTGTCAAAAGCCTGTACAGCCGCTGGACTGGCGTTTGACAGTACTCAGGCCCACTCTGCGCTCTATGATACCGAACAGACCGCGCTGCTGTTCTGTGAGATCGTCAATCGCTGGAAACGGCTCGGCGGCTGGCCGCTGCCGATAGTCGCTGACGAGGCATAACGCCGCGACTGAAACAAAAAAGCCGCTCCAGTGAGCGGCTTTTTTACACAGAACGAAACGCTTACTCTGCGTCAGGCTCTTCCGTTTTGTACTTCGCTGCTGTTTCTTTGATCAGCGTTTGCAGCTCGCCGCGCTGGTACATCTCGATGATGATATCGCAGCCGCCGACCAGTTCGCCATCTACCCACAGCTGCGGGAAGGTCGGCCAGTTCGCGTATTTTGGCAGCTCGGCACGGATATCCGGGTTCTGCAAGATATCAACATAGGCAAAACGCTCGCCGCAGGCGGAGAGTGCCTGTACGGCCTGAGCGGAGAAGCCGCAGCTCGGCAGCTTAGGGGAGCCTTTCATATACAGAAGGATCGGGTTTTCAGCGATCTGCTGCTGAATTTTCTCTACGGTTGTGCTCATTGTCTTGCTTCCTTAACTTCTTACGGCGTGATGTGACATTCTAGCTTTTCACACCACCGGGTAAAATAACATTTTGTTCACCAACCGTTAGTTTATCGTCTGAAAGATAAAGTTGCCGTAAAAATTGTGCTGCTTAGCGTTTTGGCTGCATAACTGGTCATCTCTTGAGCGTTAAAAAGAGACAACTGCTGTTTTTTTTTGCGCTTGCTAACGAAACAGAGCTGTGGTGCGAAAAGTTTATTAACCTTTTGGCATTTTATGCTTTAGAATCGACGAGTTTTGTAAATCACACGCAAGCATTATTAGTTGCTTAACTGACTCAGGGGATTGCTCAGTGGCGCGGATAAATAAAATCTCGATCACGCTCTGTGCTTTGGTTTTTGCCTCGCTGACGTTCACGCCGCTGGCCGGGGCGTCCGAACAGGCGCGGCCCTCTGCCGTGCAAAAAACGCATTTGGCAAAATCATCAGAGCGAAAAAGCAAAAGCACTAATCAAAAGACATCAACGAAAAGCAGTGGCACTGCAAAAAGCAACACCAAAAAGAAGACCGATAAAAAAACCAGCGCTTCTAAAACCGCCTCTTCCAGCACCAAACGCGCGTCAAACAGCGCGAAAGCCAGCAAAGTCGCCTCCCGCCGTACAAAAAACAGCCCAGCTAAAACTGCTTCGCTCGCCGTCGCAGAAAAATGCACCGTGCGTAAAGGCCATAAATCACGCTGCGTGAAGGCAAAAGAGGGCAAACCGGAGACGCTGGCAGATCTGCATAAGGCGCGGGTACAGAAAGCCCAAAAAACAGCCATGAATAAGCTGATGGATCAACTCGGTAAACCCTACCGCTGGGGAGGGTCTTCGCCGCGTACCGGCTTTGACTGCAGCGGTCTGGTCTATTACGCCTATAAAGATCTGGTCAAGTTTCGTATTCCGCGCACGGCCAATGAGATGTATCACCTGCGCGATGCCTCTCCGGTCAATACCGGTGAGCTGCAGAGCGGCGATCTGGTCTTCTTCCGTACCCAGGGTCGTGGCACGGCCGATCACGTTGGTGTCTATGTGGGTAACGGTAAATTCATTCAGTCGCCGCGCAGCGGCCAGGATATTCAGATCACCTCCCTGAGCGAAGACTACTGGCAACGCCACTACGTAGGTGCCCGCCGGGTGATGACCTCTAAGACCCTTCGTTAATTACGCGTCCTGCCGGTATACGGCAGGACGCTCTCTTTTCGGTTACTCGACCGCGTATTCGCGTTCGGTTTGACCACGTCCGGAAACCAGCACCAGCAGCAGCGCCAGTACCGCAATCAGCGCGCCGGTCACGGGGACAACGCTGTATCCCAATCCGCTGGAGATCACCGCCCCGCCCGCCGCCGCACCCAGTGCATTACCGAGATTGAAGGCACCAATATTGACGGATGACGACAGACCCGGCGCCTCATGGGCTACGCGCATCACGCGCATCTGCAGCGGTGGCACCACGGCAAAGGTTGCTGCACCCCAGATAACCATGCTCACCGCCGCGCCCAGCTCGTTACGCGCCAGCAGCGGGATCGCCAGCATGATAACAATCAGCAGCAGGAAAAAGCCTTTCAGCGTGCCGCTTACGGAGCGATCCGCCAGCTTGCCGCCCAGGTAGTTGCCGATAGAGAAACCTACCCCAATCAGCACCAGCATGGCGGTAACAAACAGCGGCGTAGCATGGGCGATCTCATGCAGCACCGGCGCAATGTAGGTATAGAGGGTGAACATTGCTCCCGCCCCCAGCACGGTAGTCAGCAGCGCCGACAGCACCTGCGGCCGCACCAGCACGGCCAGCTCCTTACGCACCTCAGGACGCTCCCCTGCGCTGCCTTTCGGCAGGGAGAAGAAGAGGCTCAGCATTGAAATCACGCCCAACCCTGCGGTGGCAAGGAACGACATCCGCCAGCCGATGGTTTCACCCAGCCAGGTTGCTGCCGGCACGCCGCCGATATTGGCGATGGTCAGTCCCATAAACATGGTGGCTACTGCACTGGCCTGCTTCTCTTTGGGCACCACGCTTGCCGCCACTACCGATCCGAGGCCAAAAAACGCGCCGTGGTTAAGGCTGGTGATAATGCGTGACAGCAGCAGAGTGGTGTAGTCCGGGGAGAGCGCTGACAGCACGTTGCCCAGGGTAAAGATCGCCATCAGGAAGATCAGCGCGCTGCGGCGGGCGCGATGAGAGAGCAGCAGCGTCATCAGCGGCGCCCCTACCATCACGCCAATGGCGTAGGCACTAATGAGCATTCCCGCTGCCGGAATAGAGACATCGACCCCGCGGGCGATAGTTGGCAGCAGCCCCATCGGGGAAAACTCGGTGGTTCCAATGCCAAATGCCCCTATCGCCAGGGACAGCAGGGGAAAATTGATTTTCATGTTTTGACTCCAGAATTGCCGTGTCGAACAGGCGACACCGTCACAGAAGGCAAAAGCATGACACTTATCACAAAAAAACAGAAGTTATCAAACTAACAAAAGTTTATTGCCATTTTGATAACAATTAGGTGGGGGTAAAAGATAGATAACAGGTAGAGGGAGCGCGCGCTCCCTCATAGTGAATCAGTTTAACGCAGCGGTCAGCGCACCGGCAACAATCAGGCCCAGCACCACAACGGTCGTCATCAGGGAAAACTTCAGATCTGCACTCATCAATTTCTCTCCATTCTTATTACCCCACAAAAAGTGAGCCTGCGCATTTTTACACATTTATGGGCAAAAATCTTCTTTGATTTGGGGTGATATGCGTTTTAACGCTTCCCCTTTTCATCAAGATAAGACAAAATTCCACGCTAAATTTATTCGCGTACCGGCCATAGACCCCTCCTGACGTTCCGTGTCGTTTTCCCGGCGAATCGCAACCCCAAAGGTTGTATGAGGGCTGAGTTGAGGCAAACGTTTACCTACACTATTTTCAGGAACTTACGTCGTGGTCTGGAGTGACATTGCATGGCAACTATAAAAGACGTAGCGAAACGAGCAAACGTTTCCACCACAACCGTATCACATGTTATTAACAAAACCCGCTTTGTGGCGGAAGAGACGCGTAACGCAGTGTGGGCAGCCATTAAAGAGCTGCACTATTCCCCCAGCGCCGTGGCCCGCAGCCTGAAGGTTAACCACACCAAATCGATCGGCCTGCTGGCAACCAGCAGCGAAGCGCCCTATTTTGCCGAGATTATCGAAGCGGTTGAGAAGAATTGTTTCCAGAAAGGTTACACCCTGATTCTGGGCAATGCCTGGAATAATCTCGAGAAGCAGCGTGCCTATCTCTCAATGATGGCGCAGAAGCGCGTCGATGGTCTGCTGGTGATGTGCTCCGAGTATCCTGCCCCGCTGCTTAGCATGCTGGAGGAGTATCGCCATATCCCCATGGTGGTAATGGACTGGGGCGAAGCAAAAGCCGACTTCACCGACTCGGTGATCGATAACGCCTTTGAGGGTGGCTACATGGCTGGCCGCTACCTGGTTGAGCGCGGCCACCGCGAGATCGGCGTGATCCCCGGCCCTCTTGAGCGCAATACCGGCGCGGGCCGTCTGGCCGGTTTCATGAAAGCCATGGAAGAGGCACTGATTAACGTGCCGGAGAACTGGATCGTACAGGGCGATTTTGAACCCGAATCTGGCTACCGGGCAATGCAGCAGATCCTCTCCCAGCCGCACCGCCCTACCGCCGTGTTCTGCGGTGGCGATGTGATGGCGATGGGTGCGCTTTGCGCCGTCGATGAGATGGGCCTGCGCGTGCCGCAGGATGTTTCGCTGATCGGGTATGATAACGTGCGTAACGCCCGATTCTTTACCCCGGCGCTGACCACTATTCACCAGCCAAAAGACTCGCTGGGTGAAACCGCGTTTACTATGCTGATGGATCGCATCGTCAACAAGCGTGAAGAGTCGCAGTCGATTGAGGTTCATCCCCGCCTGATCGAGCGTCGCTCGGTGGCTGACGGTCCCTTCCGCGACTATCGTCGTTAATCCTCCTCGCTGAGGGTTCCTCGGGAGCCAATTACTCTGGCTCCCGCAGCCACTCCCGGTTAAGCGTGTCGCTATCACCTAAGTAATCCAGCAACCAGCCCAGCGCAGGCGAGTTATCGTTTTGCTGCCAGGTCAGGCAGCAGGCCGCATCCGGAAATGGCTCCTCCAGCTGTAGCTCTACCCACTCACCGCGATCGAGCCACGGTCTGGCAAAATGGCCTGGCACCATGCCCACGCACAGCCCAGCGCTCAGACATTCGGCGGAGGAGGTCCAGTCCGGCACTACCATTCGCCGCTGGTTATCCAGCAGCCAGGTGATCCGCTTGGGCAGCAGCCGGGAGGTATCCTCCCATACCAGCGATGGCCAGCCGCGCAAAATGTCATCGCTCAGCGGACCCTGTAATCCTGCCAGCGGGTGATGAGCAGCCACGACGCAGCGCCAGTTGAGCATCCCCATATCGCGAAAAGCAAAGCGTCCGCCCACCGGTATAGCCCGGGTGGCTCCAATGGCCAGCTCTACGCGGCCATCGGCCAGCGCGTCCCAGACACCGTTAAATACCTCTTTTTGCACCAGCAGCTCGACGTCTGAAAAATGGCGATAAAAATCAACGATCATCCGCCGGGTGCGTTCGGGGCGAACAATATTATCCACCGCAATGGCTAGCTGACCGCGCCAGCCGTTGGCAATCTGTTGGCACTGATGACGGGTGACCTGCATTTTTTTGATGACAGAGCGCCCCTCCTGCAAAAACCAGCTGCCAGCGGGCGTCAGTATCACATCTCGATGACGTCGCTCAAACAGCGGCACGGCCAGCCACTCCTCAAGCTGGCGTACGGTGTAGCTAATAGCTGAGGGTACCCGGTGCAGCTCCTGGGCTGCGGCGCTAAAGCTGCCGGTACGGGCGACGGTATCTACCACTTCAAGGGAGTAATCTGACCACATATTCTGCCTGCAAAATTTTTGAATGCACTGCGCAAATATTACCGTTTCACAACTGGTCTTGCACTGCCTACACTTTGCGGCTTTGTAATATGCACTCTTTATCACCTGTATATGAAAGATAAGAAGAAGGAATGATGATGTTACCTGGTAAAGGTTTTTTAGTCTGGCTGGCGGGATTAAGCGTGCTGGGCTTTCTGGCAACGGATATGTACCTGCCGGCGTTTACGGCCATTCAACAGGATCTCAATACGCCAGCATCGGCTGTCAGCGCCAGCCTGAGCCTGTTTCTGGCCGGTTTTGCCCTCGCCCAGCTGGTATGGGGACCGCTCTCGGATCGCTTTGGCCGCAGGCCGATACTGCTCTGCGGGCTGGGGTTATTTGCTATTGGCTGCATCGGCATGCTGTGGGTGCGTGATGGCACTACGCTGCTGGCGCTGCGCTTTGTACAGGCCGTGGGAGTATGTGCCGCCGCGGTGACCTGGCAGACGCTGGTCACAGACTACTATCCGGCCCAGCGGGTTAATCGTATATTTGCCACTATCATGCCGCTGGTAGGGCTGTCACCTGCCCTCGCTCCGCTGCTGGGAAGCTGGATCCTTGCCCACTCCCACTGGCAAACTATATTCACGGTGCTGTTTGTTATCACCCTTCTGCTGATGCTTCCCGCACTGCGCCTGAAAAAACCGCTGAAAAAGAGCCAGCCGCAGACCGCGCCCGTGACGTTTGGGCTGCTGTTACGCTCCCGCTTCTATTGTGGCAACGTGACAATCTATGCCGCCTGCTCGGCCAGCTTTTTTGCCTGGCTTACCGGCTCGCCGTTTATTCTTAGCGCGCTGGGCTATGGTCCCGCAGCGATTGGTTTGAGCTACGTCCCACAGACGATCGCCTTTCTCTTAGGCGGCTACGGCTGTCGGGCAGCTCTGCAACGCTGGCAGGGAGCACGCCTCCTGCCCTGGCTGCTGGCCCTCTATGCTCTGAGCGTTGTTGCCGTCTGGCTGGTGGCGTTCATTCCTCAGGTCTCCTTAACATTACTGCTGGCCCCATTCTGCGTTATGGCGATGGCCAACGGGGCAATCTACCCGATTGTTGTAGCCCAGGCGTTGAGTCCATTTCCACAGGCGGCAGGACGCGCCGCAGCGCTGCAAAATACCCTGCAGCTGGGCCTCTGCTTTTTAGCCAGCCTGCTGGTCTCAACGCTAATTGCTACGCCTTTGCTTACCACCACCAGCGTTATGCTGTTAACCGTGCTGCTTGCCGGGCTGGGTTACTATCTGCAAAAACACGCAGACAAATAATTAGTTAACTAACCATAATGGGTTGAATGACTGATTTTTGCGGCCTATACTCAATTCGATAATTTTTACTACTAAAAATAACGTGTTTCCCCAGGCGCAGGAGTGCGCCTGTTCTCCCATGGATGGCATTTTCGGCAAGGGCTATCTCCCTTCCTCTGTTCTACGTCGGATATCAACTCACGGTTCGTCCGTGGGATTTCTCACAAACCATTAAAAGCGTCTACGCTGTTTGAAGGTTCTGATCACATAGAGTGATGGAGAAGCTATGAGTTCATCGTGTATAGAAGAAGTCAACATACAGAGCGATAACTGGTTCCGTATCGCAAACGAACTGTTAAGCCGCGCGGGCATTAGCATTAACGGCACTGCCCCCTCGGATATCCGGGTGAAAAACCCCCGTTTTTTTAAGCGCGTGTTAAAGGAAGGCTCGCTCGGGCTGGGCGAGAGCTACATGGACGGCTGGTGGGAGTGTGACCGGCTGGATATGTTCTTTAGCAAGGTGCTTCGCGCCGGTCTGGAAAATCAGATGCCGCGCCACGTCAAAGATACGCTGCGTATCGCCGCCGCGCGGGTCCTTAATTTGCAAACCCAGAAGCGCGCCTGGATAGTAGGTAAAGAGCACTACGATCTCGGTAACGACCTCTTTAGCCGCATGCTTGATCCCTATATGCAATACTCCTGCGCCTACTGGAAAGAGGCACAGACGCTGGAGGAGGCGCAGCAGGCCAAGCTGCGGCTCATTTGTGAAAAATTACAGCTCCAGCCCGGCATGCGCGTGCTGGATATCGGCTGCGGCTGGGGTGGTCTGGCTTACTTTATGGCTAAAAACTACGGTGTCAGCGTGACCGGC
The DNA here is from genome assembly GCF_031987975.1 of Pseudescherichia sp. Lineage (GTDB taxonomy): Bacteria > Pseudomonadota > Gammaproteobacteria > Enterobacterales > Enterobacteriaceae > Pseudescherichia. Next base: position 151,472 of record NZ_DALZYX010000005.1, read on the forward strand.
GTAACTATCTCAGCCGAGCAGCAAAAAATGGCTCAGGCACGGTGCGAAGGGCTGGATGTCACCATCCTGCTGCAGGATTATCGCGATCTGAAGGATCAGTTCGACCGCGTGGTCTCCGTCGGCATGTTCGAGCACGTTGGTCCGAAAAATTACGCCACCTATTTTGAGGTGGTAGACCGCAACCTTAAGCCTGACGGTTTGTTCCTGCTCCACACCATTGGCTCGAAAAAAACCGACCATCACGTTGACCCGTGGATCGATAAGTATATTTTCCCTAATGGATGCCTGCCGTCAGTGCGCCAGATAGCGAACGCCAGCGAGCCTCACTTCATTATGGAGGACTGGCATAACTTTGGTGCCGATTACGATGTCACGCTGATGGCGTGGCATGAGCGGTTCATGGCGACGTGGCCGGAGATTGCCGATAACTACTCTGAACGCTTTAAGCGCATGTTCAGCTACTACCTGAACGCCTGTGCCGGTGCTTTCCGCGCACGAGACATTCAGCTCTGGCAGGTGGTATTCAGCCGCGGCGTCGAGAACGGCCTGCGCGTGGCGCGCTAGTCCTTACAAATAAAAACCCCGGCGCGCCGGGGTTTTTTTATGGATTACTCTTCGCTACTGCTGACCGAGGCGGCAATCATCGCCGCCTCTCGGCTGGCCAGCACGCGCTCTACCGTATCGACAATCGCCTGGGTCTGCGGATCGATCTCAATATTGACCTTGTGACCCAGTTTTTTATTACCCAGCGTGGTGCGCTCGAGGGTTTCCGGGATCAGGTGCACGCAGAAACGCGTCGGCGTCACCTCGCCCACCGTCAGGCTAATACCGTCCACGCCGATATACCCTTTATAGAGAATATATTTCATCAGGCTCGCGTCCTGAACTTTAAACCAGATTTGACGGTTATTTTCTGAGGCCAGAATTTTCACCACCTCTGCGGTAGTAATAATGTGCCCCGACATCAGGTGGCCGCCAATTTCATCGCTAAACTTCGCCGCACGCTCTACGTTCACCTCACTGCCCACGCTCAGCTCACCAAGGTTAGTGATACGCAGCGTCTCTTTCATCAGGTCAAAGCTTACCAGCGGGCCGTTGATGCTGGTGACGGTCAGGCAGCAGCCGTTATGCGCCACGGACGCGCCGGTCTCCAGCCCTGGCAGCATCGGCTCCGGCAATTCGACAACGTGGGTGCGGAAGTTGGGTTTTTCATCAATAGACACGATTTTTGCCGTGCCCTGTACAATACCAGTAAACATGCCTACAACTCCTGTAACCATTAATTCGGCGCAAGCCGTTTTGATAATTGCACAATAACAGGTGGAAAAAGAGGTTGCCAGCACTGCACCCGCCCTGGCTGTTTTTTCTCTGGCATATTCGCTGTTGCCCGTTACAATGGTTTGGCTATTTATCCTGCAATCTCTTCTCGCTGCCAGTAAAGGCGGCTTTTTCATGCTTTCCTATAACAACAATATACAGGTGTTTCCGTGCAGAAGTATTTTATCGAAGCACGCCAGCTGCTGGCGCTGGCTATCCCGGTGATCCTTGCGCAGGTTGCGCAAACCGCTATGGGATTTGTTGATACCGTAATGGCCGGGGGCTACAGCGCTACCGACATGGCGGCCGTCGCCATCGGTACCTCCATCTGGCTACCGGCGATCCTTTTCGGCCACGGTCTGCTGCTGGCCCTGACCCCGGTTATCGCTCAGCTTAACGGCTCAGGCCGCCGGGATCGCATTGCCCAGCAGGTGCGCCAGGGTTTCTGGCTGGCTGGCTTTGTCTCTGTGCTCATTATGATCGTTCTTTGGAACGCCGGGCATATTATTAGTGCTATGCATAACATTGATCCGGAGCTGGCGGATAAGGCCGTGCGCTATCTCCGCGCCCTGCTCTGCGGTGCGCCGGGTTATCTCTTCTTTCAGGTAGCACGTAACCAGTGCGAGGGGCTGGCCAAAACCAAACCCGGCATGGTGTTTGGCTTTATCGGCCTGCTGGTCAATATTCCGGTTAACTATATCTTTATCTACGGTCACTTTGGCATGCCGGAGCTGGGCGGCGTCGGCTGCGGTGTCGCTACGGCGGCGGTCTACTGGGTGATGTTTATCTGTATGCTCTCATACATTAAACGCGCCCGCTCCATGCGCGATATCCGTCAGGACCAGCACTTTGCCAGGCCCGACTTCACCGTTCTTAAGCGCCTTGTGCAGCTCGGCCTGCCTATTGCGCTGGCGCTGTTCTTTGAGGTGACGCTGTTTGCCGTGGTGGCGCTGCTGGTCTCACCGCTGGGCATCGTTGACGTGGCAGGTCATCAGATCGCCCTTAACTTTAGCTCGCTGATGTTCGTGCTGCCGATGTCGCTGGCGGCGGCGGTAACCATCCGCGTCGGGTTTCGCCTTGGGCAAGGTTCAACTCTGGACGCGCAGACTGCCGCCCGTACCGGTCTGGGGGTCGGCGTCTGCATGGCAGTGCTTACCGCCATCTTTACCGTCTCGCTGCGGGAGCAGATTGCCCTGCTCTACAACGATAACCCCGAGGTGGTGCACCTGGCGGCGCAGCTGATGATGTTAGCGGCAATCTACCAGATCTCCGACTCCATTCAGGTGGTAGGCAGCGGCATCCTGCGCGGCTATAAAGATACACGCTCGATCTTTTTCATTACCTTCATCGCCTACTGGGTGCTGGGATTACCGAGCGGCTACCTGCTGGCGCTGACCGACATTGTTGTCGATCGCATGGGGCCGGCTGGCTTCTGGATGGGCTTTATCATCGGTTTGACCTCGGCGGCGATCATGATGATGCTGCGGATGCGCTTCCTGCAGCGTCAGCCCTCAAGCGTGATCCTCCAGCGCGCTGCACGATAATCCACCACCACCAGCCGCCTGCAGGCGGCTGTTTTAATTTCCCTCTCTGGCTAAGTTTGAGGCAGAGACGTCTCGTGAAGATGCCGCCAGATGGCATAACCGTCATGATCCAATTCAAACACAGCCGTTGAAAAACGGAGCGTTGCTTCCTGTCCGGGCAACTGCTGTAATTCTTTATAAATGACAGTGGCCCCCCTTTCATTTTCAGCAATAATTTGCATACCGTTAATTTCAATATTCAGACCCTGACGGGCACCACGCTGCGTAGCGAAAAAAGCCTTTAATGCAGCAAAATCGAGCAAAGCTCCACCCGGTGTTACCATCGAGAATTTCGGGCTGAAGCGTGACAGTAATTTTTCACAGATATCAGCATGCGCATCGGCATCACCTAACCAATTCTGGATTAATACGTGGGCATCCAGTACTTCTTTGAAATAACGATTCATTTCTGCTCCTTACTCACTAAAGATATAAAACGCTGATTATTAAGACGATAACAGTACAGCACGGGAATAACGGCGCTGCATGCTGCTAATATAAAACAAAGGTGATAAGCCTCTTCTGTGGGCAGGCCGGTATTGGCAATCAGATTAAACAGAAGATTAAGCAGTGTGACGCCCAGACAGAAGCTGAGCTGGCGGTTGATGTTCCACAGCGCACTGGCATCAGCGAGTTCGCGGTCTGCTATCTGAATGAAAGCAGAGCTTTGTGCTGTGCTGCTACACAGGCTGCTGCCAAAACCCATCAGCGTGTACGCCATTACACAAACTGTCACATCCATAGTGTGTCCAGTCAGAGCTAGCAGACCAATACCGAAAGAGTTAATCAGACAACCTGATATAAACAGAGGGCGTGGTCCCCATATATTAAACTTTTTGCCTGTCATACTAATCGCTGCAAAAGAGGCCAGTGACCATGGCAGCATCATCGCGCCGACAAAGCTGGCACGCATGCCGAGCTGATTCTGCAAATAGAGCATGCTGAGCATATTCACACCGGTAAATACGCCTGGTATAAACTGATAAATCAGCATTGCTGTATGCAGAAGCGGATCCCTGACCAGATGCAGATTGATCAACGGCTTGCTGTTTGTCAGGGCATGCCATACATAACCCGCCAGGCAAAACATGCCGGCTGTCAGTATCAAACCTCCAGAATAAAGATGATTGGGTTCACCCAGATATGTCAGCCCCAGTAGTATCAAGGTTAATGCTGTGCAGCCACTCATTAAACCTAACAGATCTAACCGCTCGCGTGATTCTTCCTGCGGATCAGTTTTGAGCCAGAGCCAGGCCAGTAGCAAGGTGAAAACGGCCAACGGCAGGCTTGCCAGAAACACCCAGCGCCAACTGAGGCTGTCCACCAGAAATCCTCCCATGGCGGGTGACAGTGCCGGAGCCAGCAGGGCAATCAGCATCACAACTGAAGAGAGCTTTGCGCGTTCATGACTCTGATAGAGTGCATAGGTCATTGCCTGGCCAACAGGGATAAGTAGTCCGCCACCAACGCCCTGTATCCAGCGCCACGCAATAAGTTGTGATACTGATGATGACGCCCCAACTCCACAAGTGCCAGCAATGAAAATAAGCAGGGAAAACATGAAAAGTTGTTTAGCGCCAGCGCGTCTTGCCAGCCAACTGCTGAGGGGTATGACAAGCGTCAGGCCTAATATGTAACCATTACTTATCCATGCCACCTCGCTGACAGTGGCATCAAAGCGTCGCGCAATATCAGGATAAGCGACGTTGGCGATAAACATGTTTACCAAATCAATAAAGAATGCCAGAAGATATACGATGGTAGCGCGCGCACGATAATTCATTTTTTTCTCAAAAAATTACATCACAGGACGTGCAGTATACGAGCTGCGGAACAGAGGATAAATTTCCCTTCCATTGTTACACTGTCAAAATTATTTTGACAGTGTAACGCCAGAGAACATAAAAAATGATTAACATGCAACGCGCAGCAATCTTTGTTGCAGTGGTTGAAGCAGGAAGTTTTACCAACGCAGCCATGACGCTGGGCCTGACTAAAGCGGTCGTCAGCTCTAATGTTAAAGTGCTGGAAAAAGAGTTGGGCGTATCATTACTGTCCAGAAGCACCAGACATGTTTCAATTACGGATACCGGTGAAAGATTTTACCAGCACTGTCTGCGCCTCCTTCAGGATGCCGAACGTGTTCTTGATGCCATTCGTAGCGATCGCTCAGGATTAAGCGGTTCACTCAGAATTACTACCACATCGGAATATGGCGTGCACGTCGTTGTCCCGGCACTGGCTGCCTTCAGTGCCCGACATCCGCAACTGCGTATACAACATGTTTCGTCATCCCAAAATGACGATCTCATTTCCGGTCGTTTTGATGTCGCAATACGGCTTGGCCATCTTGCCGATTCCAGTCACCACGCTCGTCTCATTGATCAATTTGATATTTATCCAGTTGCTTCCCCTGCTTATCTGAATACGTTGGGAGAGCAGTATGTCGTGGAACTTGCACAGCTTGCTAAGGCAAAATGGATTGCTCACAGTCGTTTATCCACGCCACTGAGCTGGCAGGTAACCACACCAAAGGGAGAAAGTGTCATTTTTAACGTCCATAACTCCGCCATGATTATGGCCGACAGCGCCTCTTCATTACTGGCTTTTACCCTGGAGGGCGCAGGCGTCGCGCTTTTACCTGGCTGGCTGGTAAAAGATGAACTGGCCAGAGGAAATCTGATTCGGTTACTGCCAGACCATCATTTCCCCCGGCAAGGCATTTACGCGCTCTACCCTAATACACGCCATGTGCCAGAAAAAGTACGCGCATTTATTGATTTTCTGCAAACCAGGGTCGATAGCATGGGTAAAGGCGATATGCCTTCATAAATCTGTTTAAACAACCCAGAGTTTAAGCTGCTCTCTGTTAATAATTCAGGCCTACCTGTGCCTGCGGCTACAGTCAGCCGGAGCTAACCCGTCTTTCATACCATGGGACACGATAACGCTAAGAGGATTTACACGTTTTACATGAAATGGATTTCAGACAGGGGTGTCGATCAGATAACTATGCTGAACGGGAAATTGCTGACATTCATCTCCCCCTGATGCCCCTAAGAAGATTTACGATTAAAATTTATCCTTATGCATCAACCAAATGTGTGTTTTATGTATAAAAGTTCCGCAATCGCGTGAAATCAGTGATAAAAGTGCTTTTTTCTGCTTGCCACAGCCGCCGCCTGCCGCTAATATTCGTCCCCGTTGTCACACACAACGTTGCGTTCATAGCTCAGTTGGTTAGAGCACCACCTTGACATGGTGGGGGTCGTTGGTTCGAGTCCAATTGAACGCACCATCTTCTTAGTGCGTCCGTAGCTCAGTTGGTTAGAGCACCACCTTGACATGGTGGGGGTCGGTGGTTCGAGTCCACTCGGACGCACCAAATCTCTGGCAGTACCCCTCTTAATTCTATTCCGCTATTTTTATTCAGCAAAACAACCCTTACTTTTCAGCCTATATAAACGTCCTTTCCACTATTTAATACTTAAGACCCCTTCACTTTTTTTAAACATCCTGCGTACTTTTTTTGACCGACCGCCCCCCTCAATTACCCATATAGTTTCCGGGTTCCACAGAGATTATCTGTTATCTGGAACACTACTTTTAATATGAGGGTTAATTATGTCTACTGTAAATGCTACAAATACTATTTCCTCAGTCACTGCCGAACCGCTGAGCGCAGCGCCGGGAGATGAAGTCACGTTAACTGCAGTCGTACTGGACGATACTGGTGCACCCGCAGCCGGTGTAACGGTCACCTGGGTTACTCTGTCCGACCAAAAATCAACGACCTCTGTCACTGATGACTCTGGTGTGGCAACGCTCTCCGTAGAGAGCGATAGCCCTGAGCTTATTACTTATGCAGTCTACGTTGACGATGACTCTTCCACCGCGATGCTGGCTGAAGCGCGTTTTTATGACGAGAACACGCCGCGTGTCTTTGTGCCTAACGGCATGGATGGCGAGCTGGATCAGTATGATGTTGCGGAGAAGGTTCAGGTTATTATTGAACCCTTTGATGAAGCTCGTGCTGAGGACGTGCTGACCTTCTGGTGGGATGATATTCACAGTTACACTATGCAGGTTGTCGATCCGGCCACCGATTTCCCTTTAACCATCGATGTGAGTAACACCTTCCCGCCGGCCTGTCTGGCAAACGGCACCTACGAGCTGTTTTATCAGTATATCGATACTCGTAAAAACGTGCTGGTTTCTCCACCGTGGACCGTCTCCGTTACCGGCGGTGTCTTGCCGCCTACCCTGGCTGCTCCAGAGTTTCCGCAGGCTGCAGACGATGGCTGGATCAATAAACGTGAAGCCGACGAGGGTATCCAGATCCACGTTAACTACACGGGGATGGCTGTAAATGACCAGATCGATCTCACCTGGCAGCTGTATGATGAGAAACATATTCAGATAGATACGTTGATCATTCCAAGCTACACCGTTGTACAGGGCGATCTGGATAATGGTTACGTCGAGTTTATCCTGACGCCGGATCAGGTCCCACCGGTACAGTCTGGTTCAGCTCAGGCGTGGTATACCATGACTCCGGCCAACCATGGCGACGTTCAGTCCTCCATCGTTGGCGAAGTCGGCGTCGATACAATTGCTTAATTAATCTCTAAACCAATGGCTATCTTCGGATAGCCATTTTTTTCCGTGAGGTATTTATGAGCGAAACGTTGATTCCGCCCAAACTCCCCCAAATGTCTGCTGATGGCGTAATTAATCAGCAGGATCTTACTCAGGGTGAGGGTGTACTGATCGTAATTGAAGAGTCCCCTAATGCGCACCAGGGTGACTATTTAACCGCCTACTGGAATGGCATGCAGATTGGCCTGCTCTATATAGAAGACGATCCGGCGGCATACTTCCCCTGGACGTTGGTTGTTCCCGCCAGCCTTGCGCCCGATGGCAGCTATCAGGTCTGGTACAGCCGGCTTGATGAGGCGAGTAACCTTATCGCCTCGCCCATTGTTACGGCGGTGGTGCAACGCAATGATATCGGCACGCTTCCTGCGCCCGATTTCCCTGAAGCTGATGCCAGCGATACGATTACAGATGCCGATATCGCGGATGGCAGTACCCTGGTACACGTTCCGGCCTACAGCGGTATCGCCACAGGCGACCAGGTGTGGGTTTACTGGGTAGGCGCTGACAGCAGTGGATATACCATTCCTGAAAGCGTCACCACTCTTACTCATACCGTCGGTTCGGCCGATATTAGCAAAGGGTTCGACGTTGCTATAGCCGCCCCCTACGTCACGGCGATTAATATCGGTAGTGCAACCGCCTGGTATACCGTCACGCCTGTCGCGGGCAGCACTGCTGAAAGCTCTGACAGCGCCACCGTTAATATTGATATGAGCCAGGTATCATTACCACCGCCAACCTTCCCTGAAGGCAATGATGGTTGGATCGATGCAACCGAAGCGGCTGACGGCACGCCAGTGACCATTCCCGCCTACGCGAATATCGGTGTCGGTGATGTAGTGACCCTATACTGGCAGGGCTTCAACAATGGGACACCGGTTACCGGTACAGCCTGGTCAACAACCCATACCGTAACAAGCAGCGATCTTAGCGCGGGTTTCTCGGTTGTCGTCCCGGCAGCGTCTGTTCTCCCGGTCGGTATTGGGACAGCCCAATCCTATTATGACGTAACCTTTACCTCTACACAGTCACGCGGTGTCTCCACTGCCGCATCTGTCAATATTGATACCGTCCATTCAGTGCTGCTGCCTCCTCCCGCTTTCCCGGAAGCGGCGGGTGATAATACCATTGACAGTACCGAGTATGTTGACGGAACACCGATTGTCGTTACCTATTCAGGTATGAACGTTGGCGACGGCGTTAACCTGTACTGGCAGGGCTTTGAATCTGATGGCGTGACGCCCGTGTCGGGTACTACCTGGAGCGACATTCACACCGTAACCGCACAGGAGATGACGGCCGGATCCTTTACTACTACGGTCCCCGCCGCCTTTATTACGCCAATCGGTGATGGCAAAGCCTCCGGACAATATACAGTCAACTTCGCCTCCGGCGGCTATGCCGAATCCTCTACTGCTCAGGTAAACATTATGACAAAATTAACGAACCAACTTTATCTGAACGCCGCGACGGGCGCCCCCTGGCGGGATAATACCAGCGCACCGGTTGTGCCAGTCAATACTCTCACCGTTTCGGGTCCCGCAGGAGCGGGTATTTATGTTTCACTTTCTCAGAATGCCTACTTTAACGAAACAGGCACCTCAGTATGGCAAAGTAATCTGGACGAAACAGGCAGCGCCATTCTGCATGTGTTTAGTTTTGCGCCTGGGTTAATTAGCGTAAGTGCCTATCTCACCTCTAATCCGGGCGTAACGGCAACGGCCAGCATGGTGTTTGGTGACTATCTACCGGGGACCGGCTCGTTAGCGGGCTATGCGATCTCCACGGGTGCGGCGGCAAATGGCCGCTCTCAGGGGCATCTTTATATTCGCGCTCACCCCTCCGAAGATATTACTTACGCCCGCATCAGCCTTAACACCGGGAACGCAACAATGGAGGGCTACCCTTTCTCCGTAGCAAATATTCCCCTCTATGAAGATGGTTCCTGTAGCGTCGCGGTGCTGGATAGCGTGGCCGAAACCGTGAATTTTACCATCAGTCTTCCCCAGGCCTCTGGCTCTGCGGTAAGCTCTGATATTGTTTTTATCGCATTCCCGCCAGCTACTATCCAAACTGAAACCGATCGTTAATCGTTAACTTATATTTACCAGCGCTTCACCGAGTGGAGCGCGGGTAAAGCAGGTTAATGCACTCTTCCTGCTACAGTTAATTACCTTAACGCTATCAGCAAGAAAACCTGATAACCAGTTAAAATCGCTCTGCCATATTTTTACCGCGTTCTGATTAGGATTGCCAAGATCGGTATGGTCACCATGCCAGTGGCTCCCGGCGGCAATGGAGCAGTCGAAACCCAGTAAAATGATATTGCTGGCCCCACAGTAGCGCGCAAAAAGAGTGGCCCGTAAGCCAGAATTGAACGATCCGCGATAGTCAGGTTCGAAATAGTTCAGGTTAAATTCAGCGCTGGCCGGTTTGCTGCACGTCCAGCGCTGCGGGCCAGCCGGTAAATGGGTTACGTTCTTCTGCCACCAGCGACGATCGGCAGCGTAGATGTACGTACATTCCGGTACCATCTGCCAGGTCGAGTTTACGGCAATAACAGGAATACCAGCTCGGATAAGCGCCTCACAGTCCTCTCTGACTAACGAAGGGCCAGATGCACATACTGCAATGGTTTTATTTAGCGTCATAGTTTATTACTTACGTTGCTTAATATAAAAAAGCAGCCCTGGCGGACTGCTTTTTAGAGATATTTGAATCAGGCTATGGTATCTACAGTCTCAATTAATGGTGCAGACTGAACCGTAATGCCTGTACTTGGGCGCACTACCGTACCCTTTGCAGTAGACACCAAACTATTCTCGTTATCCTCCAGGGGTTGCAAACCATCCACAAGCTCCTGCGGTACCGTAAAGTTAATATCCGAGCCAACCTCATCGGCTGTCACCGTATGTACCGGGGAGGTGTAGTCCGGCAATACCTGCAGCGGAGAATCCGGGGCTATCTCGCCTTTAATCACAAAATGGACCGAGGCCTGATCGCCAGCCGCCATTCCCGGCCAGGCTTTCATCCGAATGGTTAGCCCACCCTCAACTGCATAATGATTGATGCCGGAGTTGCGAACTTTAGGATATTCGATGGTCACCGGGCCAAAGCCAGCCTCAATAAACGAAGCGGTGGTCTGCCCCGTTTTACCGCCCGCCGCTGCGGTGATGGTTAACGACTCCGCGGTGGTGTCAACAAACGAGAGTTTTGCTATCCCGTTTTCATCCGTATTGACGGTCAGCGACGTTTTAGGCACGGCATTGCCTGCGCTAATTGACCATATCACCTGCACATTAGGCATCGGCGCACCGGCTTTGTCCGTTACCACCGCCTGCGCCTCGTCGGTTGCCTTACCGTCTGCCATTGCCCCGTCGGTCAACATGGTGACGGCAACATTGTCTGCAGGCACCTCGGTGAAGATAGAAAAGACCTGACCCGATTTCCCCCCTGCGCTGGCCGTTAACGTCACGGATTCAACGGTAGTATCAACGACGTTCAACGTTACATAGCCGTTTGCATCGGTCACAGCGGTAAGGGATGAGGTCGCTTTCGCGTTACCGCTGACGCTCCAGGTCACATCGACGCCCTGCATCGGTTGGCCTTTATCATCCAAAACTTGCGCCTGGGCGATATTCTCCGTCACGCCATCTGCGGGAGAGCTATTGGTTGTCATCTTGACGGTGATGCTGTTCACGTCATTCTGGGTAAAGGTGACATTAACACTGCCCTCCTGCCCACCGGCGCTGGCCTTAACCGGCACGGTTTCAGCCACGGTATCGGTCAGGCTGAGCTTAGCCACCCCGTTAGCGTCGGTGGTGACCGACAGCGGCGTAGTCGCACTGGCATGACTGCTGCCTAAGCTCCAGGTCAGACTGACCCCTGACATGAGGTTGCCCTTAGAATCGGTCACGACGGCCTGCACGTCGTTGGTCGATGCACCATCGTTAGGCGCATTGTTTGTGATAACGCTGACGTCTATCCCTTTCACATCTACCTGGATAAAGGTCACGCTGGCGCTACCCTGTTGACCACCGGCGCTGGCATTAACCGTAACGGTCTCAGCCACGGTATCCGTCAGGCTGAGGGTGGCGACTCCGTTAGCGTCAGTGGTGACAGAGAGCGGCGTCGTGGCACTGGCGTGGCTGCTGCCTAAACTCCAGGTCAGATCGACCCCGGGCATAGGATTGCCTTTGCTATCAGTGACCACAGCGCGAACGCCGTTGGTCGATGCGCCATCGGCTGGCACGTTGTTCGCGGTGACGCTGACATCGATGGCAGAGACCGACACAGCGTTAAATACCGCCTGCGTCTGGCCACTCACTCCATCCGCGGTCGCGGTCACCGCCTGGCTCTCTGCAACCTTATCCGTCAGCGTTAACGTGGCGATACCGTTCTGATCCGTGATGCTGGTCATAGGCGTTGTCGCTACCGCGCTACCTTTCCCCAGTGTCCAGGTAATGCTTTTCCCGGCAAGGAGGTTACCATGATCGTCTACGGCCTGGGCTTGGGCGACGTTGGTGCTTATGCCGTCTGCTGGCGCATTATTCTTGCTCATCGTGACTTTCAGCGCAGAGACGTCTGCTGACTGGAAGGCAGAGCTGACCGTTTCTGTTTTACCTGCCGCCGTGGCGGTGAGCTTAACGGTACCCGCCTGCGAGCTGGTGAAGTGGACGCTTGCCTGCCCGCTGCTGTTGGTCACGGCATCGCTGCTGGCAATGGTGGCGCCATTATCCACTTTCCAGCTGATGGCCACGCCGGACATCGCCTGATCGTTTGCATCCTTAACGGTAACCTGGCCAGCGTTTTGATCCTGGCCGTCAGCCTGGCTGTTGTTTTTGGTTAGCTTCAGATTTAACGATGCAACGGATTGAACAAAGGTGGTTGTCGTACTGCGGACGATTGCGCCAGAGGTTGCGCTGACGCTATTTTGTTCAGCCGTGGTGTTCGTTACGTTTACTGACGCATTGCCGTTTGCATCGGTTATTCCCGTGGCTGAACTGAGTTTGCCCTGGCCGGTGATGCTCCAGGCAATTGATACATTTTTCAGGGCGTCGCCGTTGTTATCAATCGCATGGACCGTAACGGTATTGGCCGTTTTACCATCAGCCGGGCTACCGTCTACGGCAGAATAAATAGCGAGGTCGGATAAGACCGCCGTCTGCTGTTTCTTCTTATACTGCAACACAATTTCATTGTTGCGATCGACAAGATCGTAACGGCTGCCTGCAAGGCTACGACGGAATGCCACCTGATCGGAGGAGAGCTGTGATTCGAGGGACTGGCCCAGTGCATAGCGGAAATTCAGGCTAAAGCGGGTTTCATCCATTGAGTCCTGACCGCGTTTATAGTCCACGCCAGCGGTAATAAGAGGAACAGGCGTGTAGTTAACGCCGAGAGTGACTGCCGACGGGTTACTTTGCAGATGATCGGTATCGAAGAGAGCAACATCATCGCCATGGTACTGTTCGTACATGGCTTTGACGCCGAGCTGCGGGTACGCAGGTAGATAACCTTCCGCCCTGACATCGAATCCATCCGCAGGTTTTTCGTTATAGTCGTCGAAATCTCGGGATGAGTGCCAGTCAGTGGTCCCGACGTAGACGTTCCCGGCAAGCTTCAGATAGTCTGTCCAGGCTTCTGAACCAAAGCTAATGCGTCGGTTTTTACCGGTAAAGTCATCGTCAAAAAAGACGTTTCCACCCAGCATCCAGTCTTTTAAATAGAAGGTGCGTACGCCAAGCCCGAAGTTACCAGTCAGGCGATCGTCCGGGCTACGTAAGCCAACCTGTGAAAACAGCACTGACTTCTGGTTATCGTACAGCGGGGCAAGGAAGTCAAAAGCGCTGTCATCCCAGTTACCGTTATCATCGACGTTTAGCAGGACCCGGGCTGTACCAAACTGACTCAGCCACTCCTGCACGGAAGAGGCGGCATAGCCGGTTGCAGCGGAGGTGGCGGCCCCGGTCAATCCGGATGTCCCGGTTGAAGAGAGGGCGCTGGCAACCGTACTGAAATTTTCGCTGCCGGGAAGGGACGCCGGTGCGGATGCCCGGTCCACGGAAAACGGCGAGACCGGTGTCGTTGCCGCCTGTGTTTCGGCATGGGCATTCATACTGGCTATCGAGACCAGCGGCATGGCCGCCTGTAATATAGCCTGAAGCCATACCACGCCAATAAAGGCGCGTTTTCTTCTCAACTTAGAAAATAGTGTGTTCTCACTCATATCATTACCTATTTTAGGCAGCACAACGCTACCAGGCCGCCATTTTTAAACTGCGAAAAAGCCATAAACCGTTAGAAATATTTCAACTTCATATAAATTCATTTTTTAGTGGCTTCGCTAAAAGGATTATTCAGACAAATACCTTCTCCTTTCGCGAAAAGAAGATCGTATCAGAAATTCATTTTCCCTTTAACCTCACCAGCAGATCCTTTATGAGACACTAAAATAAATTGACAATGTCGGCTGCATTTGAAAAATCTTAAAACCAAAAGCTCAAAACCCTTCATTTATTAGCACCAAAGCCTTTGAATAGGCGAAAAAAAGTTACTTGCCACTAATAATTGCACCCTATTCTTTGAAAATTTTATGAACATACACGGTGGTTTTATAACACTATTTAACATATATCATTAACGGCTTTGCTTTAAGCAAATCATGATCACATGTAACAAAACATATATTCATAGTAATAATGGAAACCAATTTTTAATAAGGTATAAAATGCGATCTTGTTTACCCATGTCCAGGCGAGCCATTATTGTCGCATCTGGCCCGTCAGCTAAGAATTTCACTCCTCCGCCAGGCATAACTATTATTGCGGTCAACGGCGCTATCGACTGGTTGCCTCGCGTAGACCACTTTTTTACCCTCGATCCCTCTGCCGCTAACCTGGCTCGTTTGCATAGCAGGAGAGATGGCGTTATCTACCATGCGGCAGGCTTGAAAAGCGCTGTTCCAGAGGTGCTTGCTTACCGTCGGCTGGCTCGACGAGGCCAGGAGCCACGAGAAAAAGGTTCCCCAGCGTGGTGGCTATGGCGCTGGTCCGCGGTATGCGGTTTATCGGAAAATAAAAATGCAATTCACTCAGGAAACAGCGCCTATGGCGCACTGGGGCTGGCTTATCATCTGGGATTTAAGGAGGTTGCGCTTATCGGGGTTGATGCAACTAATCAGCCCCGTATCGAAGGCGGCAGGTCAAATAATCTTTCCCACCTGCCGCTGCTTTTTGCCAGCGCCCGCCCGCAGATAGATGTTGTCAGCTGCGGAGAGCTGACGGGCATCCCCCAGATGTCGTTAGAGGCATGGTGTCGGAGAAGCTAAAGGCGGTATCCAGGGCAAAGTCAGTTTCCAGGGTCTTGGCCTGCCGTGGAAGCAGACTATTTTTGCCCCTGCAGGCAGCCTCTTGCTACCTCGCGAAAACGTCGGACTGAATCCAGCCATTCCTCTGCCAGCAATATGCGCTTTATAGCTAACAATTTCTCCGGGATACCGATCCTGAAGAAAATTAAAATCCACTATCTCACGCAGCAGCTCGCCATCACCTCTATATGTGCTCAGCTCGTCGTTAGTCATCGCGCTGAGCTTCTGCCAAACAGATAACTTGGCGGCGTGAGGAATAAGCATAATGCCAGAGGCCGCATAGTCTGGGAAATAGAAGTCTCTTAACGCCGACAGGGTATTATCCGTAAGCATATGATCAAAGCCCCCCACGATAACCGTATCCAGATCAACATAGAAGATATCATCCTTTATCAAATCCGGATCAAACAGTTCAAGTTTGGCGAACCAGCCCGTCCAGTCTTTTTTTAGCGCCACGCTCTTTATGCCCTCTATCTCCACATCTGTTAAACAAATATGGTCGTAGCGTGAGCAGAGCTGTTTATCAAGCCAATAAACATGCTCAGCGGTATACTCACCTCCGCTGCGTAATACCGTCACAATCTTCATCTCAAATCCTCATCGAAAAAAAACATAATCACTTGTAATGTTGGATCTTTTTCTGAGGTATTTTTCATCAAAAAAGATTTTCAATGCGCGTTAAAAAAGATTTCGCTTCTATATTTCACCTCTCATTCTGCTTTATTTGCACAATTCCCTTTTTATCTGCCGCTAAAGTCTGATTTCCCCTGTGGGTTCTCTCTTTTATCTGTTTTATGCTCAAGGAGATTTACCATGACACCATCCCTAACTGACGTTCAGGACTCTTCACTCGCTTTCTATTCGCTGCCCAATTATGCGGGCGATACTCTGCGTGTTGTTCATGGACAGACCGGCCTTGTCGCATCGTCAGGCTCTTTATGGGCCGAGCAGTCCGTCTCCGTTCCCGGCACTGATAATTTGTATACTTTCTTATGGAGCAGCGTTGATATCGGCAATCCAGCCTTCTCCTATACTGGCCACGTTGAGCACTATATCACCACCAGTATTCCCAATATTGCCTCTTCTCTCTCGATGCCTCAGTATCCGCTGCAGTTCCTCGGTGTTGATGCCGCTCTCGCAGTACCGGTCTTTGTGCAGCTGAGTGGCGAGTTCAGCTCGCAAAACTGTTTTGCCTCCTCTTCCCTGGTTCCCGGATCCTCTACCAAAGTTTCCACTTTTGCTTCTTTCGCCAACGAGGGTGCTCTCGCTTTCATTCAGAATATTAACGGTGCGTCTACCCTCGCCTCTCTGACGTTCGGCACGTTGAACGAGGCATCCGGCACGGTGATGTGGTCCGCCTCCGGCTCCGTCATACTTGTCTATAACAATGATACGCTGACCTTGGCCTCCGTCTCTGGATTGCCCACCGGCTGGTCCTTTGGCCCCCCGCTGCGCCAGGATGACGGCTCCTGGCTTGTCATACTTTCTGTCGCTTCCCTACCTGCTACGGCAGAGATCGGCAGCCTGACCAGTGACAAAACCAGCATAGAGAATAACGGTACCGATATCGCCACCTTCTCAGCCACCGTCATCGACTCCGCGTCTGAACAGGCGCTCGCTAACGTCTCTGTTGACTGGAACACGACGCTTGGCAACCTCAGCGTCAGAACCTCCCTGACCAACAATAGCGGCATCGCTACGGTGACCTTGACCGATACAGGCGATATCGGCACCGCCACAGTAATGGCTCGCATCAGCAACGGCAGTGCTAAATCACAAGCTATCAATCTGGTTGTTTCATCCAGTAATGCCTTACTTTACAGCGAGACAAACTACCAGGGCGAACTCTTTGAACTTCAAGAGCATGCCAGCGTACAGATGAGGACAGCGCTGCGCCAATGGCTCTGGAAGTCAGCCAGAGTCGGGGTTAAGCGCTTATTCAGCCGCACGGTCATTCAGGATGTAAATAATTTCAATTTTTTGGGCTACGCGGATAACGTGAGCGCAAATGATGTTGCCGATATCACCACACTCTATGATTCAAAGACCTCTCCCTGGGTCGAAGCGACAGCATTAGGCAGTAATGATATTGTTATACGAAGCACGCTATTATCTTCCGATCTCACATCTACGTTGGTTGCCTGCGCTGAACAACATTGGCCAGCAACAATGACGACAGCCTCTCTTACTATTGCAGGTAAGAGCAACAGCGGCATTATTGCTGTTATGGATAAAACCCAAGCAAAGATAGCTATACCGCTTTTAATTGGTGAACTAAATTCAGCGGGGAATGCTGACTGGATCGGCGGTACATCATTGATTGTCACATGGGATGAAGTAAACCAGATGCCCGTAGTGATGCTGGCAGGTGGAGATTCACAGGATTTTCTTTTAGGATCTGTGACAACAACCGCCACTTCTGGAGAATATGCAGTATCCCTGTTTGTAAAAAATAACCGAAGCTCAATTAGCAGCGTGGTAAGCGACAAACCTGTACTTATAGTCAATGGCAGTGACCGGGCGTTAATAACCGCAACCGTGGTTGATGGACATCAATCCCCACTGAAAAATACGCCTGTATTCTGGACCGCAACGTCCGGTAAATTGAGTAGCCAAAGTAGTGTAACCAACGCGCAAGGAGAAGCATCTACTTTATTAATGGCAACGCAGGAAGGCATAATTACCGTCACCGCTACGCTGGAGAATAGCAATAGCAAATCAGTCACGGTTAATGCTATAGCCGGGCCTTCTGTCTTTCCACAGTTTATTGCAACCAACATCAAGAAGGGCACCAGGGCAGGGACAATTAGTTTTGAGCTGATCGCCCACAATTACCCGGGAGCACAAAACTATGTATTCAGATTCTACACACAACCCTTGAGTGGTAATAACCCAGGCGCTCCAACCACAACCCTTTACCTGACGGATACCTCTTCTGTTCATCTGTACGACACAGCCTATAGCGTTACCAATAGCTATATCCAACAAAACGCCTCAACTTATATTTCAGGATCAGACTGGAAAGCAACCCTGCACATTATTATTAACAACTTAAACCTTGCAACTTCTGACTGGGAAGGCGGAACGATCAATTTAACTATCGCTAACGGCAGTAGCACATTTACATCAGCACCCAGTATTTACATTCCTGCAATGTAAAAACAATGAGGCCTGAGATTTCAGGCCTCATTGTTTAAGGAAAAAAGAACTTACTTAAAACGAACATGGGCTTTGATTTCATATTTTACCCCCATTTCTGCTTTATTTGCACAATTCATTTCATCCCTGCCAGTACAGTCTCTCTAACCCTGTGGGTTCTCTCTGTTTATCTTCCGCTCAAGGAGTTTAACTATGGCAACATCCCCAACAAGCGTTCAGGCCTCTTCCCTTGTTTTCTACTCAATGCCCAATTATGCGGGTACTGCGCTGCGCGCGGTGCATGGTCAGACGGGAATTGTCGCTTCTTCCTCCATCTCATGGGCCGAGCAGTCCGTATCCGTTCCCGGCACCGATAATATGTACACGTTTATATGGAGCAGCGTCGATACGGGTAATCCAACTCTTTCTTACACTAATCATGTCGAGCAATATGTCACCGACAGTCTTGCCAATATTGCATCCGCTCTGCCTACCCCTCAGTACCCACTGCAGTTTCTCGGTGTTGATGCCACCCTTGCCGTGCCCGTTTTTGTGCAGCTTAGCGGAGAGTTCGTTGCACAAAACTGCTTTGCCTCCTCTAGTCTTGTCCCTGGCTCATCCAATAGCGTTTCCACCTTCGCGTCATTCGAACACGAGGGTGCTATTGCCTTTATTCAGAATGTTAACGGCGCTTCCACCCTCGCCTCACTCATGATTGGCACGCTGGACGACGCCTCTGGTATGGTGAGCTGGTCAGGCTCCGGCTCCGTGATGCTCGTCTATAACAACGATACCCTGTCCTTCTCCTCCGTGTCCGGGCTTCCGGAAAGCTGGTCTTTTACTAATCCCGTGCTCCAGGCCGATGGCTCCTGGCTGGTCACGCTTACTGCTGGCAAAGCCGTTGATACGGGTACCCTCTTTTCTGGTGCCTCATACAGTGGTACCAGCCAGATCCTTAACCCACATCAATCCGTCCAGGCTAATTCAGGATCAGGCTGGCTCTGGCGCTCCATTAAACTTTACGACATGCCTGTCCTGCTCTATTCATCTTTCAACCCTATCGATACGGCCTTCGACTATACCGAATATCAGCTTGTGCGGATGAATGCGGACACGCCAGATTTTGCCACACTTTTTACCGGACATATGCCAGCGCAGCTTCTCGCGCTGGATAAGACCGATGTCCAGTTAAACGTCACCCTCAGTACTACCGATACAGAGGATGAGGTGATGGCTATTACCCAACGCTATCCTTCCACCTTTTACTCTGCCGTGACGCGCGGTCATACCGGATTGCTGGCCGTTATGCCTTCATCAGGAAGCGTACAGACCCTCTCATTACAGTCCGGTACGTTAAATGCCGATGGGACAGCAAACTTCTCTATTTCCGGTTCGTTCACAGTTTGCTTTACCGGCGGCGTTCCGGTCATTACCTCCGGTACGGGTATTCCTGGTAACTGGAGTTTTAGCGACCCCGCTCAGCAAGCTGACGGAACCTGGCTTGTGGTGCTTTCGGACGCGACGCTACCCGCTACGGCAGAGATCGATAGCCTAACCAGTGACAAAACCAGTATTGAAAATAACGGTATTGATACCGCTGTTTTCTCTGCCAACGTTATCGATACCGCTTCTGGCCTGGCGCTTGCCGACGTCTCCGTGGAGTGGAAAACAACCCTCGGCAACCTCAGCGCCAGCGCCACGCTCACTAACAGCAGCGGCGTCGCGACCGTCACTCTGACCGATACAGGCGACATTGGCACCGCTACGGTAATGGCACGTATTAGCAACGGCAGTTCAAAATCGTACGATATTGAAGTAACGACCAGTAAATCGTTTGCCATTATCCGTGGCGCTCGCGGTTGCAGCCGTGGAGCGGGCCAGTTGCAAACAGGCTGCCTGGCCGCACTCGATCCGCTTACGCTTAGACCCCTATCCGTAGTCTGGCGTTATCAAAACAGCGCGGATTACACCATAAGCAGTTATTTCATCGATACGCATCCCGATGAATACCTTGAAGTCAGCAATATTAATGGTGACACCCTTACGCTTAATGTCGCTAATATCATCGGCAACGGCGAGTGGAAGGACGACCTCATTTCTACGGGGGCATTTGCCGTGAAATTAAATAACGGCAGCTATGTGGGATGGGGGGAAACAAGCAAGGGCGGGTATACGCTGCCTGCCAGCATTAACCACGATGTGCGCTCCCTCTATGCTACATATTACTCTTTTGCAGCGCTCCGCGACGATCGTAGCGTTATTGCCTGGGGGGACGAAACTGAAGGCGGAGATGTTCCTGCCAGCATAGCGGGACGCCTTAGCATAGTGGATATAAAAGGCTCCCGGGGAACCTATGCTTTACGTTCACTCATCTCCCCCTATATTCAAACATGGGGATGGGGTGTAGATGATGGCCAGTCGATTGATCTCTCCGTCCCAGACAATATTGCCGCGATGAGCGATATACAGACAATCATTGCCAATGAAAATGCATTTGCGGCCATTAATCGGGGTGGAGAGCTTTTTGCCTGGGGCAGTGAGAATACAGGAGGGTCTGTTCCACAAGAAATAAGCGCCCTCAGCGGTATTGATACGTGCTGTGCCAGCCGTCGTGCCTTCGCTGTCATTGCAAACGGCGCAATAAAAGCGTGGGGCGATACTGATTATGGCGGCGATGCAAGTGCTGTCAGAACCATTAACAATGCTTCACGGCTGGTTGCCACCGAGTCTGCTTATACGGCAATACTTTCAAATGGTGGTATAACGTGCTGGGGGAACAGCACTTATGGTAATAGCCTGCCAGCCCAGTATAAATCGCGAAATGACATTATCGATGTTAAAAGCACCTATGGTGCCTTCGCTGCGCTCTGCCTTGACGGCACCGTTATTGCATGGGGCAACGCAGCCTATGGCGGAGACGCCAGCGCGGTAGCCAGTTTACTCACTGATATTGTTGCGCTTAGCGCAAACAGCAGCAGTTTTGCCGCATTAACCAGATCGGGGCGTGTAATTACCTGGGGCGACCCCGCCACGGGGGGCCGAGATTCATTAGTTCCAGGCCTGAATAACGTTACCGCTATTTACAGCAATACCCGCGCTTTTGCCGCGATCAAAAACGATGATTCACTCTTTGTTTGGGGCGACGCCTCCTCTGGCGTTATTGATTTCCCGGCAGAGGTAATTAACGGCAACATCTCTTACTACGTAAATTAACAAGAATAGAATTGCCAGCGGTTTAGTCACCGCTGGCACATTAAAATAAGAGAAGAAATTATGAAAACCTCAAAATATATTAGCGCCCTGCTTTTTGTATCATTCAACCTTTTTGCACAAAACAATCTCACTTCCCCTCAGTCTGGCTGGCAAGACCTGCATGGTGAACAGGTAGCAGCAAACCTGTCTAAACAATATATAGATAGCGTGGATTCATGCAGTAAAAACTCACCCGCTTTTAATTGCTCAGGTATATTATTAAGAGGAACCAATCATTCATCTAGCTATTTTTCATGGAATCCAAGCCCGGCCTCGGTCACCAGCGGCGGGGTGTCTTTCTCCTATCTCAGGGCGGATTCAAAATATACCAAACTCGCTTATAGCTACGACAACGGTTTTTTCCTATACCCTGACGATGATAAACCTGAAGGTAAAATTGCCCTCGATGTGCTCTGTTCTTTCCCCATTGATGCTGCCTCAGACAACCGTATGGATGCAGGGTGTGGTATGACATATGGGCATAATGAAAGTGAACAGTGCCAACTGCAGGGTATTACTGATGCGAATGGCTGGTATAATCATTATGTCAAATATAATAGATCTCATGCCTCAGAGTGTGGATTTGGTCTGACAGAAGACTATGCAAACGTGACCGATGCGTTTAACCAGACAATATTGAGCATGGCCAAGATAAGCTCGGAATCCATTAACGATCAAAATGAATTGCGCATCGCAACCTGGCAGCAGGATATCCCCACTAAACTGCCTATCCAGGCATTCTTCTATCTCAATGCCAGCGGCCTTGTCGATGCGCAGGCCGACCAGATTGATTTCTATAACCAAACCAATGGCATGTTTGTACCGGTCATAAAATTGACTCTGCCAACATCTCAATTTGGACAAGCAACACTCTATTATGACCGGAATGCTCAGGTTAAAACCGACACGTTATCCGTTACCGATATGCTGGCTATTCCGCCTACCATTGAAACGACGGGTGATAAAACGGTTGCCCATTTGACTGCAACAGTGCGTTCGTCAAACGGCGAGGCCATTAGTGGTGCGCTAGTTACATGGGTAACAACATCATCAACCGGAAAGCTGGCGCAGATATACAGCTATACTGATGCATCTGGCGTCGCTACCAACTCTTTTACCGATACCAAAGCCGAAAACGCCGTCGTGTTTGCCTATGGACCTGATGGTCAAAATCATAATTACCGGATCATTCCGGTAAAACAGAGTGCTGAACAAGATCTCTATATTGATACCCTCAAAGTCAGTAAAACCACGATTAGCGCCAGTGGGCAGGATAGCGCGGCCATTACCGCTGTTGTGAAGAGCAAAACGGGCAGCACCGTAGCAGGGACAAACGTTCACTGGACGACAACGTTGGGACAGCTAAGCGCAACAACATCGACAACGGATAATGAAGGTTCGGCCAGCACTACATTCAGCAGCACCACTTCTGGAGAAGCGATTATAACCGCGACCCTGGATAACGGCAGTCAGCAGTCTACCTGGATAGACGTGGTCAATTAAATACGTTAGCCAGGCAGGCTTACGCCGCCTGGCATACCTCTTCTCGGTCTGGTCCCATCCCACCCTTACCCTTCGGTGTCTATACTGTAGTGTTTATGCGCTACTACTGGAGGTAAAATGGAGTATCTGGCACGGCTGAATATCGTTACGGTGTTGATGTCACCGGCGTTCTGGATCAACCTGGCTATCGTCTTTTTTGTTACTCTCATTACTTACTGGTTGACCAACCGACTGCTTAACTTTGTCTACAAAAGGATCCAGCAGGCCAGTAAAAAAGAGGGTAACAGCACTCACTCACGCTTTATCGCCTTCGATATACTGAAGCGAACCAATAAGGTTCTTCTTTTCATTGCGGCTTTTCTGTTCAGCCTGCGGTTTGTCGATCTGCCTGACCGCCTCTTCTCTACGGTCTCCCACATCTGGTTTTTTGTCATTGCTATTCAGATTGCTATCTGGCTCGATCAGGGCGTGCAATCGTGGATGCGCCATCTGCTCTATGCCCCAGGCGCCAATAAAAACCCGGTAACGCTGGTCATTCTGGGCATGATCCTGCGCGTCGTTGTCTGGTCAATGATGCTGCTGTCGATTCTGGCAAATATTGGCGTTGATATTACCGCGCTGGTTGCCAGCCTTGGCGTCGGCGGTATTGCTATCGCGCTGGCGGTGCA
Organism: Pseudescherichia sp.; assembly: GCF_031987975.1. Lineage (GTDB taxonomy): Bacteria > Pseudomonadota > Gammaproteobacteria > Enterobacterales > Enterobacteriaceae > Pseudescherichia. The sequence continues at coordinate 174,961 of NZ_DALZYX010000005.1, forward strand.
GACCGTACTGAGCGATGTTTTCGCCTCGCTGTCGATCGGTTTCGATAAGCCCTTTGAGATCGGCGACTTTGTGGTATTTAACGACGTGGCGGGCACCATTGAGCACATTGGGCTGAAAACCACCCGTATTCGCAGCCTTAGCGGGGAACAGATTGTTTGCGCCAACGCCCAGCTATTGCAACAGACCATTCATAACTACAAGCGTATGCAGACCCGCCGTATCGTCTTTACCTTCGGCGTCGCACTCGCAACCCCGCCGGAAAAGCTGCGTATGATTGGTGACATGGTAAAAACGATCATTACTGAGGTTGGCGAAACGAAATTCGACCGCGCACACCTGCTGGCCTTTAATGCCGATCGTCTGACCTTTGAGGTAGTTCATATTGTGAATACCGCCGATTACAACAAGTATATGGATATTCAGCAGGAGATTAATATTCGTATTATTGAGAAGCTGAATGAACACGAGGTTGAACTGGCGCTGCCGAGTCTGGTTGTCAGAACGCCCGCCCAGCCCGAAGCGACGCCGTTCCCGGTTGCCATGCAGCGCTGGCGCAAGGAAGCCTGATACCGGCACCGGTAGCATTTCTCGCCATCCCGAACGGATGGCATATAATGCTAAAGTAGCCAATCAACCAGCTTAAAAAAGGGGTAGCTAATGGAAATTGATCTCGACAACCTGGAGTTTGCCGGGCTTGAAGAAGCGCAGGAGCGCAATGCGGAACGTCTGGAAGATGCTGATAAAAAAGCGCAGGCAATCGTCGCTGACGATGACTGCGGTGACGCCTGCAAAATCTGATGCGTAAACCGGCCACTCTGGCCGGTTTTTTATATGTTGATGGGGCAGACGGCGGCAAACTCGAGGTGTTGCTCCGGCTCCGGCTTATAGCGCTCCAGTCTTTCAAAAAGCGTTTGCACCACCTCCAGCCGCTCTCTTTGCGTGGCAAAATCCCGCTGCCGCAGAGCATTCTGGGTTAAGCTATCTAGCAAGTTTTTCGCCTCCGCTGCCGCCGTACTGCGCATGGTAGGCGGATAGACAGGATTAAGGGCAATATCAATACTCATGTCCGTCTGCAGCTGGTTGCTATTGACGACAACAAGGCTCTCTGGCGGAAACATCTCAGAAACCAGACGGTGGCTCAAGGTCACCAGCTTGATGTTGTAATCCTGTCGGGGGGTCTCCGCAGGCCTGGCGATATCGACGAACTGCGCGATACGGGCAGCAAAGGCAACTGCTTCGCGATCGGGTGGGTTATACTGAGCCTCAGCAACCGAGAGCATAAGAAAGGCCAGCCCCGCCGCCTGTTTGGCTTGTGATCCCGCGCGCTCGGCTGTAGCAAACCCTAGCCCCAGCACCACTAACCTTCGTGCCAGGTGCAGGCTGGCCTCATCCAGCTCCGTATCGCTTTTCAGCAGAGGGTAGCGCTTGATAAATTCCAGCATCGCCTTCATACCGGCCCCATCCTGCTGAATTTGATTCATGCCGCGTTCCAACAGATGGATACGCTGCCGGGCGACAGTACACATGAGCTGGGCGATGTCATGCTGCACGCTGACCGTCAATGAATAAGGGGGAAAACAGACCTTCTGGTAATCCGCGACAGTTAGCCTCTCCTCCTCATCACTTTGCCGATCGGTAAAGACGCTGTTATCTGGATCGCTGGCCCACGCCCAGGCGAAGCGCGCCTCCGCCAGCAGCCAGGCCGGAGGTGCATTCATCTCTTCAATCTGTGCCAGTGCGGCGCTCGCCTGCTGCCGATAAACTGCGCGGTCTAAACCCGCTTCTGCCGCCGCATCGCCCGCCTGGTAAACCCGGTCAAGCAGACAGCGCCCGCGCCCTGCATCGTCCGGACTACTGCTGCACTCCGCAGGGGGATCGGTGGGATAGAAAGCCCATGCCTCATAAGTTTGTAGAGCGAAGATAGAGAGCAGAAGAAGTGCCACACTATTCCAGCTTCCGTGCAGAAAAGCGAAAAGACGTTCTGGTATCGACATTAAAAGAGACCCGGCGACGATCGGTCCCACGAGTATAGGCAGGACGCGGACAGGTAAAGTATGAAATTATCCCACCCTTTTGTTTCACATTCGTGTGACATACTATCGTGTATGTCAGCACACCCGTGAACAAGGAGATAATGATGTATAACAAGGGCGAAGGTCTGACGCCGGAGCAGGCGCTGGAGAAGCTTGATGCACTCTATGAGCAGTCAGTGAACGCACTACGCGATGCCATCGGGGTCTTTATTAATGACGGTACGCTGCCCGATACTCTGGCACGTGCCCAGGGCAAGTTCGTCTACCCTGAGCTGTCGGTCTCCTGGGATGGGAATACCACAAATCCGCCAAAAACCCGTGCTTACGGCCGTTTTACCCACTCCGGCCGCTACACTACCACCATCACACGTCCGGGACTGTTCCGCTCCTATCTGCTGGAACAGTTAACGCTGCTGTACAATGACTATGGGGCAGTAATTGAAGTTGGGCCATCCCAGCATGAGATCCCCTATCCTTATGTTATTGATGGCTCAGCGCTGACGCTGGATCGCTCAATGAGCGCGGGGCTGACCCGCCACTTCCCGACTACCGAGCTGGCACAGATTGGCGATGAGACTGCCGACGGCCTGTTTCACCCCACAGAACTCTATCCGCTGTCGCATTTTGATGCGCGCCGCGTTGATTTCTCACTGGCTCGCCTGCGTCACTATACCGGCACGCCTGTGGAACACTTCCAGCCCTTCGTGTTGTTTACCAACTATACCCGCTACGTGGATGAGTTTGTGCGCTGGGGCTGTAGCCAGATCCTCGATCCTGACAGCCCCTATATTGCGCTCTCTTGCGCAGGCGGGGTCTGGATCACTGCCGAGACCGAGGCGCCGGAAGAGGCTATTTCCGATCTGGCATGGAAAAAGCATCAGATGCCTGCCTGGCATCTGATCACCGCCGATGGCGAAGGCATTACGCTGGTCAATATTGGCGTTGGGCCGTCGAACGCCAAAACCATTTGCGATCACCTTGCCGTACTGCGCCCTGCATTATGGCTGATGATTGGCCATTGTGGCGGCCTACGTGAAAGCCAGTCCATTGGCGACTATGTGCTGGCGCACGCCTATCTGCGCGACGATCATGTATTGGATGCGGTACTGCCGCCGGATATTCCCATTCCAAGCATTGCCGAGGTCCAGCGCGCGCTCTATGACGCTACCAAAATGGTCAGCGGCATGCCTGGTGAAGAGGTTAAACAGCGACTGCGTACCGGGACGGTCGTCACCACTGACGATCGCAACTGGGAGCTGCGCTACAGCGCCTCGGCCTTGAGGTTTAACCTGAGCCGTGCGGTGGCAATCGATATGGAGAGCGCCACCATCGCCGCACAGGGCTACCGCTTCCGCGTCCCGTACGGCACCCTGCTCTGCGTTTCGGATAAGCCGCTGCATGGCGAAATCAAGCTGCCGGGCCAGGCGAACCGTTTTTACGAGGGCGCTATTTCTGAGCATTTGCAGATTGGGATCCGGGCGATTGACCTGTTGCGCGCCGAGGGTGACCGTCTGCACTCGCGTAAGCTGAGAACCTTTAACGAGCCGCCGTTCCGGTAAGCAGAACGACGATTAAAGAAATAGTTTTTAGCTGGCAAAGGCTTCTTTCCAGAAGCCTTTATTATTTACGAGGCGTTAACAGTTTTATGCAAGTGAGTAAAAAAAATGCTGAACCTTCACAGGTAAAAAAGCGCTACCACTGCCACCAGCATCCTGTGCTAAAAGCGTGACATGCGCATAGCGCTCTTCTTTTTTCGCAGATTGCGTATGCGAGAGTAACTTAACTATTTTAACTATTCGGGATACTTACAAAACGCCCACAGCGATATAATGATAACTATCTGGCCAGTCGACGACCTCCTCTGTTTTCATATGAAGGTTAACTGTCCAGTAGGCCATTTTAACGAGAATACCCGGATCCCGATCGCTTCCTGTTGCGCTCCAGAAATAAAAATTAGATGCTGACTGACCACGCCAACCGCAGGCGTTCGCGTCATTGTAAAAATCCCCCCACTCATCGAACAAATCCTCCAGCCCTGACGCGCTAGATAAATGTTCCTGCCATGGTTCCGGTACTGTAGATTTTTGCTTATAGAGGCTAGCTGTTAAGGTATTAATAAGGTAAGAAATCTGGTTGTTGTCACTGTCAGTTAACGAGATTTTTGCAATGCCTCTGCCATTAATCGTGACCGTACCATTTTTATCGACACTTGCAACACCTGGCTGGCTTGAACTCCAGTGTACAGGCAATGCTCCCCCAGTAAATTTTCGACTTACGCGGGCTCCCACCGGAACATAATTATTAGTAGAAAAAATCCCTTGTTCATCAACAGTTATTTTTTTGAGGGGGTTAAGTGCACGTGTTACATCAGTCCAGCGTAGAGTTGGCGTATTCAAAACAATCTCTACGCTTTTTATACTGCCATTATACAGCACGCCAGCCACTACCGCAGTACCTGTATCACCCGTATCTGTCAGACTCACGGTTGCCTGACCCAGAAGGTTCGTCATTGAAAACTCACTACTCAGATTGCCCAGGGTGGTACGCCAGTTCACCCTCACGCCTGCCGCGGGCATGTTCTGTTGGCCATAAACCAGCGCAGTCAGCGTCGCTGCATCCGTACCGTCATTCGTGATACTGGCTTTGTCGCTGGTCAGGCTGACAATCCGGTCGCCGGCTTCAGCTTCCTCCACCGTTATATTCACATACTTACAGGTGCCGTCCGGCAGGGTTGCGGTCACCACTGCGGTCCCCGCGTCACCAAGGTCCGACAGTTTCGCATGCGACTGGCCGGTTTCATCCGTCACCTGCTGTTTATGGTTCAGGTTGCCCAGGTCGGTTGTCCAGGTTACCGTCACACCCTGCGCCGGGTTACCGGCCGTATCCACCACCGTGGCGGTCAGGTACGCCTGGTCTTCACCGTCATTGATGATGGTGTCCTTGTCACTGGTGACGCTGACCAGGGTCACATCGCCGCTGGCATCGAGCAGAGCCACGCTCACGCTCTTCGTGCTGCCGTTGTCCAGAGTGGCCGTCACCCAGCTTGTCCCGGTGTCACCGGTGTCGGTCAGGGTCGTCGTAGCCTGGCCAGCCATGTCCGTCACTGAAGATGACGTGCTCAGCTCACCCGGGGCGGCACTCCACTTCACCGTCACGCCGGAAACGGGAAGGCCGCTGCCGTCGGTCACGGTGGCGGTCAGGACTGCCGCGCTGATGCCATCGTTGATGATGCTGCTCCTGTCGCTGACCAGGGTGCTGATGACGTTACCGGCACCACCACCCGCAACGATGATTTGCCAGGAGTTGTCGGTCTGCATGACCGGGGCGGCGAAGGTCCAGCCATCCGGGAAGCCGGTGGCGGAGAGGATGGTCACGGCACCGCCGGTGTACTCCAGCACCAGAGTACCGGCATTGAGGCTACTCCAGGCGACCTGGCCGGTGGTGGCATTGTAGGCACCGAACAAGCATGAGACGATGACGGAACTGCCGGTGGTGATGCCGATAAAGCCGGCCACCCCATTCAGGCCCGGGCGGCTCAGGGTGGTGATGCTGGTGGTGGCACCGCCAACCACGGAGGTGGCGGCCACGGCATTAACGTCACCGGAAACGGCGCTCATGTCGAGCCAGACCGGGGTGACCACGGCCGGGTCGACGCCGAGGTAAGACAGCGGAAAAGCGGAGGCAACATAGAAGGTGGTAAGGTCAGGGACGTCAGCAGTGATAAGGCTCTCGGTGTGGTTCTGGTAGTTCAGGGAAGGGTCGGTAGTACTGACTTCGCTCCAGCAGAAGGCATGCATGTCGCTCATGGCAACAGAGCGGTAGTTCCAGCTGTTACTGCCGGTGGCGAGAGTGCCGGTGATGCCGTGGGCGACGGACTGGGAGGTACCGGAATAGTTGATGCCAGTGTATAAGCGCAGGCTGCTGCCAGCTTCAGGGATAACGGACATAGTATTTCCTTTTTTAAAGTCACAGGGACCGGACAGAAAGTCCGGCATCGGCGCCAATGATGAAAAAAAAGGAGGAAGAGCATCAGGCTGTTATGGCAAGAAAACGGGCAAAAATGATTGGTTTACCGGTCCACTGTTCGCCGGGTTTGCCTGCGGGTCTGAACTTGCGGATAGCGGTATCAGTGAGTGCTGCATTTACTCAACGAACCGTGAGGCTCCGATTAAGGCCCGAAAACCACAGATGTAAAAAACCCGGCAGTCCTTATCAGGACAGCCGGGTTAATCTAACTGCTTTTTAATGCCTCAGGACGCAGGGAGAGGTCTTGAGACTAGAATTTGGCTCCTCTGACTGGACTCGAACCAGTGACATACGGATTAACAGTCCGCCGTTCTACCGACTGAACTACAGAGGAATCGTGTGAACGGGGCGAATATTAACGGCGGGGGGTGGGCTTGTCAAAGGGTGATTTAAAAAAAACATCCGATTGCCCAATTATTCCCCATGCCGCACAAAAAACAGCAATGCCCCGCTGACTTACTGTGCATTTGGCCGTTTGGCACGCGGATATTTCCACAGCCAGCGGCCGCTAATCATGCGCCAGTAGAAGAGCACCCCGCGCACCGCCCAGTCGAGGAACATCCCCAGCCAGACACCCACCACGCCCATCCCCAGCACCACACCTAGCGTATAGCCTGCGACAACGCGGCAACCCCACATGCCGAGCATGGAGACCCACATTGCAAAGCGAGCGTCACGCGCACCCTTCTGCCCCGCCGGCAGCACCCACGAAGCCGCCCAGATAGGCATAAATGCGGCGTTAAGCCAGAGCAGCGTTTTCACGACCTCCTGAACGTCCGGCTCCGGGGTATAAAACGAGGCCAGCAGGCCTGCAAACGGCGCGCTGAACCAGGCGATACAGGTCAGGCCAATAGTCGAAAGCCAGAAGACATGGCGCAGCTGGCGCTCGGCCTGGCCAATCTGCCCCTTACCCAATCGCCTGCCGGTAATGATGGTTGAGGCAGAACCCAGCGCGTTGCCTGGCAAGTTGATTAATGCCGCCACGGAGAAGGCGATAAAGTTACCGGCAATAACGTTAGTCCCCATACCGGCCACAAAGATCTGCGTCAGCAGTTTGCCGCTGTTAAAAAGCACTGACTCGATGCTGGCTGGAACACCAATACCCATCACCTCCCAGATAATGGCGAAGTTAAGCGGCTTAAAGTAGCTTTTGAGCGTAATACGCAACGCCGGATTAAAGCCAATCATCAGTACCCAGATGATAGCTATCGCGCCGATATAGCGGGAGATGGTCAGGCCCAGTCCGGCCCCGGCGAAGCCCAGCCCCGGCCAGGAGAAGACGCCGTAGATCAGCGCGCTACTGATAATGATATTGAGAATATTCATGCCGCCGTTGATCATCAGCGGAATTTTAGTATTACCTGCCCCACGCAGCGCTCCGCTGCCGATCAGCGCAATCGCCGCTGCCGGGTAGCTAAGAACGGTTAGCTCCAGATAGGTCAGCGCCAGCGCTTTGACTTCTGGCGTCGCCTCTCCCGCGACAACGTCAATAATCTGCGCGCCAAAGTAGTGGATCACCGCCGCCAGCACTGCGGCAAAGAGAGTCATGATCACCAGCGACTGCCGTGCCGCCGCCCGTGCTCGTCGCCTGTCACGTTTGCCCAGGCTAAAGGCGACAACCACGGTGGTCCCTAAGTCGATCGCGGCAAAAAACGCCATGACCACCATATTGAAACTGTCAGCGAGGCCCACGCCCGCCATCGCCTCTTTACCTAACCAGCTGACCAGAAAGGTGCTGAGTACCCCCATCAGCAGTACGCAGGTATTTTCCAGAAAAATAGGTACCGCCAGCGGAGTGATCTCACGCCAGAAAAGGACTCGGTAACTATTGCGTTTTTTATACCAGGACGTGCGTACGACGGCCTGTCGTAGAGCGGCAGTGACGTTCAAAGTGGACCTTAGCGAGAGTGCAAGAGAGAAAGTTGAAACTTCATTTCAAATGATGAGGGAGAAATGCCGATCCTGCAAAGTATTTTCCACAGATTTTGTTGGCAAAAGCACCAGAGTGGTGAGAGAAGCAGCAGACGAACGACATTGATTCAAATGGGGTTTGACAAAAAATTTTATGCCGCTAATATTCGCTGCGTTCACACGATTCCTCTGTAGTTCAGTCGGTAGAACGGCGGACTGTTAATCCGTATGTCACTGGTTCGAGTCCAGTCAGAGGAGCCAAATTTGAGAAGCCCGCTTTTTAGCGGGCTTTTTGCTTTTCATTCTGCGCCAGATATCGCCAGCGTCAGCAACAATTCTTTCAACCAGTCGGTCGCACCGCGCTTACCGCTTCGTTTGTGGGAATAGATTTTCACCTCGAACGGAGGCACGCTAAACGGCAGCTCGAAAATTGTAACGCCTGCCGTCTGGGCGATACGCTCCGCCGCCAGTCGCGGGAGGGCCATAAGCAGATCGCTTTCGGCGACAATAAAGGGGGCGCTAAGCATGGAGGGTGTTTTTATCGTTACCTGGCGTGTGTGTCCCATTTGCGCCAGCTGAAGATCCAGAACGCCCTGCCTCTCATTCCACGGCGTCACAATCAAATGACGGGCAGCCAGATAATCGTCGAAAGTGAGCTGCGCTCGGCCAGGGTTGCTAATAACCACATACTCATCTTTCAACCAGCTAATCTCATCCAGCTCCGGCTGCTTTGCATCGCCCGGCGCACTGAACCCCAGCGCCAGATCGACCTCTCCCGCCAGCAGCTCCGTTAGGGCAGGACTATGAGGCAAATAACGCAGCTCAAAGCGCAACCCGGGTGCATCGCGTTGTAGCCTGGATATCAGCGTGGGGAAAATGGTAAATGCGGTGAAATCCGTAATGGCAATCTGCAGGCAGTCTGTGCTGGCAGCAGGATCGAATTTCGGCTGTGGCGTAAGCTGTAAATTAAGCGAGCTTAATGCCGAAGCGACAGCAGGCGCGAGCTGGGAAGCATATACGCTGGGACACATGCGGTGCCCTTCCCGGTAGAAAAGCGGATCGTTTAAGGCTGTCCGCAGCCGGGATAGTGCGTGGCTAAGTGCCGAGGTGCTCATCGCCAGCTCATCCGCCGCCAGACTGACCGAGCCGTGGCGATAAACGGCATCGAAAACGGGTAGCAGATTTAAATCGAGACGTCTTAGAGCAGAATGCATAGTATTCAACAATCCATGAGTTCATTGCACTTAATTCTTTTTACGATAACCCTTATGCTTAACGCCATCAATTTACCTACCGACAGAAAATGACAGGAAAACGGATGAGTATCACGATTCGCCAGGCCCTCTCCACGGACGTTAATGCTATTTACGATATGATTTACGAGCTGGCAGTGTATGAAAAAGCGCCTGACGAGGTGGTGACGACCCCGGAAGAGATTGGCAAAACGCTGTTCAGTCCTGAAAGCAAAACTGAAGCACTGATCTGCGAGATTGACGGAAAAACGGTAGGCTATGCCGTTTTCTTCACCAGCTACTCAACCTGGCTTGGGCGCAACGGCATCTACATGGAAGATCTCTATGTGTCACCAGAATACCGCGGCAAAGGTGCAGGTAAAGCGCTGCTGAAATACATTGCCCAATGTGCGGTCACTCGTCAATGTGGCCGTCTGGAGTGGAGCGTCCTCGACTGGAACCAGCCCTCTATCGATTTTTACCTTAGCATCGGCGCCCTTCCTCAGAGCGAGTGGGTGCGCTACCGCCTCGATGGCGACGCACTGCTTAAGTTTGCTGAAGGCTAATTCTTCTAAGAGTAGCGCTGATACCGGGTTCGCTGAACGTGAACTCGGTTTTCACCGACCAACATTTGCAGTGTCTTTAGATAGACAGATACTTTTCATCAATCAAATAAAATTGAAATAGTCGGCTCATAAATAAGTCCAATAAAAGACACTTTATTTTGCAAATTATTTGTAAGCAATGTTTTCAACACTTCTCAAGCTAATAACCGGGTAGCGATAAACGCAACGGTGTTCAAATTCATTATAAAATATAATGGCTGCTTCGTTAGTGGAAATCTTAATAACGCTAAACTTCTCTGCGCACTCTTCTGGCGCATGAAAGAAGTCATAACTCACGCTCTCCTTGATCATGTTGACAGGCACAATCTCTTTCAACGTGTCAATATCATACACACTCAGGCTTACCCATCCTTCAACCAGGCTAATCTGTGACAACAGTAAAACATCATCAAACTGGGTAGCCGTCGGCAACATATTTTTTTCCCGCCCAATGTAGGTAGATTGTAATAGATCAACACGCCTAACGGTAAACGTATCATCGAAGCTAAGCAGGTAGGTTCTGGAGTGTTTGTGCCGGGGATCGATCCAGGCCAGCCAGGTGATCATAATGTCCCGGGTCGTCTGTCCCTGAACAAAGCGGAGATCCTGAATGGGATATTCACATGAATAGATATCATAAATACGTCCACTTTCAACAATCCGTATCATTGCACGCTCATCTGTATCAGACATATCGCAAAGCAAATAGAGCAACTTACCACGGTGATAAAACAGATCGTGACTGATATTCATTTATCGTACCTCTCCCTAAATAGTTCAACTCTATACAATTATTTAAACATTTTAATACCATTAAAATCTCCCACCTATTATGCTTGTTGACTTCCTACTCTGGGTTAAAGGCGGAAGTTAGATATTAATTTTTCTTCTCTTTCCTTTAATTAAAAATGCCAGATCGCCCTCAGCAGCGAAAAGGGCAATGCAAAATAGGATATTGATAACCATCTGAGCCAGCTCGGCCAGCCTGAAATGGCCATGCGCAATCCAGACGATAAGCGCGCTACAGGCCACGGCTAACGCCCATGTTACCCATGAGTAGGCGGGATGATGGGTAGGCGGAACCGCGCGCGTAAAGACGATCTTGGCAATAATCAAACCTGCGACAAGAATATTAATTATGTAACTAAGATAAAGTATGTTCATTTTTCACCTTTCCGGAACTTATGATCAAAGATTGACCCAACCTTCTTTGGGCGAGTGGTTAAATACATGAGCAAGCGCACTGCTACCGCTGCACTGATCACTGCGCCTACTGCTGGCGAGACCTCCAGGGCAAGCCCCAATAATTTTTGGCTAAGCTGGGATAACACCTGCGCACTAAACTCTGAGCATATCAGCCCCACCATCATTGAGGCGGCGAATAAAAGTAGCCGTGCCCAAACGGCAAAATCGATAGCAGAAACCACAAAAATGATACTGCCAGCAAAAGCAGCGATAAACGTATCCGGTTCCTGACTAATAATAGTTGAGAGTGCCATAAGTATTACTGCCTTTAATGGTCTGGAGCCATTGATAATGTTTAACTGTATAATTGCTATTTTTCATTTACCCTGTCCTTCAGAAATGCCGTGGCCTGATGATATTATCACCCTTGTTAAATAGTGTTCATAAATAGCCTAAAGTTAATCGAAAAATGATGCTGCCTGCGGTTGCATTAGACGTTAATTAAATACGTATAATGCACACGAAAATGACATTACATCTTTTAATCAATATAGTTTTGGATGTACAGCCATTGTATTCACCCTACTCTCATAATCATCATCGGAGAAAACCGAATGGGCGCATTACTTGCGAAAAAAATGAAATATTTTATGGTCACCATGGAAGAGCGCAATTTTGCTAAAGCAGCAGAGGCACTCTGTATCACTCGCTCGCCTTTAAGTAAAGCCATCTGCGAACTGGAAGACTATCTCGGAGGCAAACTCTTTACCCGTACCTATAACAGCCTGGAACCTACTGAGCTTGCTTTTGACTATTATCAAAAATGCAAACCCATTTATGAAATGATACTGGCGCTTGAAAGCGAGTGTCGATCAGGAAACGCTGATATACCATTAACTATTCTTTTTGATATTAGCGTGCCTGAGTTGCTGTATCAACAAATCGTGATGGCGATGAAAAGTGAAAACATTCTTTTTAATTGTGAAAGATATGTTATTAATTTGTCTGATGTTGATGACGTCGCACGTAAACACACGCTTGTCGTTTCGCTGCGCGAAATCGCGTCTAATACCACGTGTGATGTTGATAAGTGGCAAGGCGATGAGATAGTCATCTGCACGCCGATGAGCTACTCGGTGTCGCACAGTACGACACCTCTTTTTATTTGGAAAGATCTCAATTCAAGCTACCTTCAACGAAGCTTTTCCCAGCTCGTTAAAAACTATCTACCCGATGCCACGTTTATTGAGCATAACTTCAGCCTCACCGGTCTGCTTTATAATATACGCGCCGGCAAAGGCTGTTCACTTCTCACGCGCAAAATCGCCACCATGTATAAAGTTGACGGTGTTGAATATATCCCTGTAAAAGAGAAAAGACCAACCATCTATATGTACCACACCTCTGAAAAGAAAATGAATAAAATTATCCTGCAGATTAAATCGATCATAAATGATTTTATTTAAATATAAAAAAGATGAAGCGAGTTGAACTCGCTTCTCTCATTGTAAGCCGTTGTGCCGTAAATGCCTCAACTTCTCTCGTCCCAATGGGCTACTACATTGCGTACATCAATATGCGTAAAGCTGTTATACCGCCCCGTAGAGCACTCTTTGTGAACTTCCTCAACATAGTCTGCCACTCTGTCCGGATGAATATTCATAATGCTAATATCTGCGGCCATGCCCAGAACGTGTTGACTCCCTTTTGCACCGCCTATTTTTTGATTATAGCCCGCACACCGGCATGCAGAATTTATGATTAGCGGCATAGCAAAATAGTCACGAATGTCTTCCAGAACTTCGTTTAATTTCTTATCGACCACAGCGAATCCACATCCACAGCGGCAGGCAAATTCCTGACGATTGAAATGTGTAGAGATATCTCCCATGCTTGTCTCCGCGCTCAGTTTAAAATGAGTCAATGCTGTCCACAGAAATAGTAACCAGCAAAACCTGGTGGGAGAAAAGTATAAAGAGGCGCGGCGGTGCAAAATTGAGCGAATCCCCCTCTTCTGCCGCAGCGATCGCTACGCTCGTTATTTACAGTTTTGTGAATACTTAACACCTTGATCACACTTCGTTGTGAAACTGCACAGAAGGTTTTTGAAACGCTGTTTTCATTTTCCTTTTGCGCTTTTTTCAGCGTATAATGGGTATCTGGTCGCTATTGAATGGTTTCAGCTCATTGAACTGTAAAATTCAACTATCACATCGCATACTCCCGTTTTGGGCTGAAACTCAAGCACACATTACTCTGCACGCTTTTTTGATGTCACCTATCCTTAGGCTGTGGCATCGCAACTTTCGCAACACAGGTTTGACTCCGCGGCGGTGCGCCCCCGGAGCACTATTCTCCTATCCTTCACAACTTAAAGACTAAGACTGTCATGAAAAAGACCAAAATTGTTTGCACCATCGGCCCGAAAACCGAATCCGAAGAGATGTTGACCAAAATGCTGGACGCCGGGATGAACGTTATGCGTCTTAACTTCTCTCACGGTGACTATGCAGAACACGGTCAGCGTATCCAGAACCTACGCAACGTGATGAGCAAAACCGGCAAAAAAGCCGCTATTTTGCTGGATACCAAAGGACCGGAAATCCGTACCATTAAGCTGGAAGGTGGCAACGACGTCTCCCTGAAGGCAGGTCAGACCTTCACCTTCACTACCGATAAATCCGTAGTCGGTAACAATGAAATCGTTGCTGTAACCTATGAAGGTTTCACCACCGACCTCTCCGTCGGTAATACCGTGCTGGTTGATGACGGTTTGATCGGTATGGAAGTGACCGCCATCGAAGGCAACAAGGTTGTCTGTAAGGTGCTGAACAACGGCGACCTCGGCGAAAACAAAGGTGTCAACCTGCCAGGCGTCTCTATCGCTCTGCCGGCGCTGGCTGAGAAAGACAAACAGGATCTGATTTTTGGCTGTGAACAGGGCGTCGATTTTGTTGCAGCGTCCTTTATCCGTAAACGTTCCGACGTTGTTGAGATCCGCGAGCACCTGAAAGCGCACGGCGGCGAAAACATTCAGATCATCTCCAAGATCGAAAACCAGGAAGGCCTGAACAACTTTGACGAAATCCTCGAAGCGTCTGACGGCATCATGGTTGCCCGCGGCGATCTGGGCGTTGAAATCCCGGTTGAAGAGGTTATCTTCGCGCAGAAGATGATGATTGAAAAATGTATCCGCGCACGCAAAGTGGTGATCACCGCTACCCAAATGCTGGACTCTATGATCAAAAACCCGCGTCCTACCCGCGCTGAAGCTGGTGACGTGGCTAACGCCATCCTCGACGGTACCGATGCTGTCATGCTCTCCGGTGAGTCCGCTAAAGGTAAATATCCGCTGGAAGCCGTGACCATCATGGCAACCATCTGCGAACGTACCGACCGCGTGATGACCAGCCGTCTGGACTTCAACAACGACAGCCGTAAGCTGCGTATCACCGAAGCCGTCTGTCGTGGCGCGGTAGAGACTGCTGAAAAACTGGAAGCGCCGCTGATTGTTGTTGCGACTCAGGGCGGCAAATCCGCTCGCGCAGTGCGTAAATACTTCCCGGATGCCACTATCCTTGCGCTGACCACCAACGAACTGACTGCTCGTCAGCTGGTGCTGAGCAAAGGTGTTGTCGCGCAGCTGGTAAACGAAATTGCCTCTACCGATGACTTCTATTTGCAGGGCAAAGAGATTGCGCTGGAGAGCGGCCTGGCACAGAAAGGTGACGTTGTGGTAATGGTTTCCGGTGCGCTGGTTCCAAGCGGTACTACTAATACTGCTTCTGTACATGTACTGTAATTATTAACAGCTCTATTAATTTGCAATAAAAGCGCCTTCCGGGCGCTTTTTTTATTCCATCAATAGCTGTTATCAATAGAAATGCAAATCGGCTTAAACTATTTAACGTCGTATTTCATAAGATATATCCGATGAAAGTGGTCTGTTTTCACACAGTTTTTTTGCCTCCCCCGCTAAAGTCGATGCATCTTTGAGCGAACGATCAAATTTAGGGGTATTCCCATCAAAAAAATATTCTCAACATAAAAAAGTTTGTGTAATACTTGTAACGCTACATGGAGATTAACTCAATCTAGAGGGTATTAATAATGAATCGTACTAAACTGGTACTGGGCGCGGTAATCCTGGGTTCTACTCTGCTGGCAGGTTGCTCCAGCAACGCTAAAATCGACCAGCTGTCTTCTGACGTTCAGACTCTGAACGCTAAAGTTGACCAGCTGAGCAACGACGTGAACGCAATCCGTTCTGACGTTCAGGCTGCTAAAGATGACGCAGCTCGCGCTAACCAGCGTCTGGACAACCAGGCTCACTCTTACCGTAAGTAAGAGTTCCTGTAATAAAATGGCGCACACTGTGCGCCATTTTTTTTGCCTGCGATTTATCAACTTCTATCGCTACTGCGTCATCGTCAAGCCTGAACTCTCACTCCCTGCTTCGGTCACTGCTGAAGAACCGCTGTTGTGTGCTGACAGCACCGCTGTCGGACCCGATTCGCTCTTTGCTACCGGGACGCTCACTGGGTAGCCTGCACGCCGTAGCATTGCTTTATCAATCGTTAACCGATCCCCTCCCGCCTGGCGAATGCTATCGCTAAAGGTCGCCGTCAGCGAAATAGGCACGGTTTGCGTATTCTCCTCCGGCTGCTGCGAAAGCGGACGGTGCACCTCGATATACTGTTTGCCGTCAGGCTCCACGGAGTACTTCACAGGCTCGTTAATGATGCGCACCGGCATCCCGGTTGATGCCTGAGAAAAGAGCGCCTGGATGTCAGGAGCGGCCATACGGATACATCCGGAGCTGACGCGCAGGCCGACGCTGTCAGGCGCGTTAGTCCCGTGAATGAGATATTCTCCCCTTCCCTCCGCCAGACGCAGCGCAAAGCGTCCTAACGGGTTATTAGGCCCCGCAGGAACAACAGTGGGTAGCGTGATGCCCTTCGCCAGCGAGCGCGCTCGTATGCCCGCTGGTGGTGTCCAGGTGGGGTTAGGTATCTTCTGGCTTACTCGAGTCAGCGTGACGGGCGTTTCAAGTCCCTGCTGACCAATGCCAATAGGATAGACCTGCACGCTGTTTTCACCCGGCGGATAGAAATAGAGCCGTAGCTCGGCCAGATTAATCACGATCCCCTCCCGGGGCGTATCAGGCAACAGCATCTGCGTAGGGATCGTCATTACCGTTCCCGGTTTCGGCACCGGCGCAATGGTGTTGTTTGCTTCGATGAGCAGCATTGCGGGCGTATCAAAATGGCGGCCTATTGCCTGCAGGTTACGATCCTGTGGCTGTACGGTATAGGTCTGATTCTGCCCAATGAGACGGCTACCCGGCGGCGGCAGTAAATAGTCTGCCGCCTGGGCAGTTTGAATAGCGCTAAAAGCGCTGATAAGGCTAACTGTTATTAGAGACGCGCGTTTCATACTGAAGTTCCCGTATTCACTGGCCCAGCGCCAGAAAGCTGAAAATTACGTGAGGCGGATATCCGCCTCACGTAACAGGATGAAAGCTATATAAACAGTTTAGCTAATGTTAGCGGCTTTGTTACGAATTGCGCGGATCATCGCTTCCAGCCCCTGGGAGCGCGAAGGGGTGAGGTGCTGGGCAAGGGCCATTTTTTCAAACCAGGGTCGGACATCAAAAGCGACAATATCCTGCGGCGTCATCTGCTGATACAGAATAAAAACTACGGCGATAAGCCCTTTGACAATGGCCGCGTCGCTGTCTCCCTGAAGCTCAATGATGCCGCTCTCGTTTTGCTGCATAACGATCCATACCTGGCTCTGGCAGCCCTGAATGGTGTTTTCGGCGCTATGCGCCTGCTCGCTCAGCGCCGGCAGACGCTGACCCAGCTCGATAATGTAGAGATATTTCTCTTCCCAGTTAGCGCAGCGCGTAAAATTACGCAGCAGTCGCTCTTTATCGGGTAATTCAGCCATAACCGCTCCTTTGTTAGCCCAGCAGCTGATGAATACGTTTCAGCCCGGCTACCAGACGATCCACCTCTTCCTGGGTGTTGTAAATAGCCAGCGATGCACGACACATTGCCGGAACGTTATAAAACGCCATCAGCGGCATTGCACAGTGGTGACCAGTACGTACTGCAACGCCGTAGTTATCCAGGAAGCTCCCCACGTCATAGGCGTGATGCTTACCTAAATTGAATGCAATGACGCTCTGGCGGTGCGCAGGTCCATACAGCGTGATATCTGGCACACTGGCCATTTCAGCCAGCGCATATTCCATCAATGACTGCTCGTAAGTCTGTATATTATCGAGGCCCAGCGCGCTGACGTACTCTATCGCCGCACCGAGAGCAATAATCCCGCCGGTGTTCGGCGTTCCGGCCTCAAAGCGCCAGGGAGCCCGGGCATAGGTTGTGCCGTCCTTCAGGCTGACGGTAGCGATCATCGACCCGCCCCCTTCCCATGGCGGCATTGCCTGGAGAATCTCCTCCTTGACATAGAGAATACCGATGCCAGTCGGTCCGTAGAGCTTGTGCGCAGAGAAGGTGTAGAAGTCGCAATCCAGCGCCTGGACGTCAACGGTATGGTGCATCACGGCCTGGGCACCGTCCACCAGCACCTTCGCACCATGCTGATGGGCTAACGCGGTCATCTCCGCAACAGGGTTTTCAGTACCCAACACGTTTGAGACATGGGTAATGGCCAGCAGGCGGGTGCGATCGTCAAGCAGCTCGCGCCAGACGTCCAGCTGCAGCGTGCCGTCGGGGTTGAGTGGGATCACCCGCAGCTCCGCGCCAGTTCGCTCACACAGCATCTGCCATGGAACAATATTGGCGTGGTGTTCCATCATCGTAATGATGATGTTGTCCCCCGCCTGGATTTGACTGCTGCCCCAGCTGTTCGCCACCAGGTTAATGCCCTCGGTGGTGCCGCGAACAAAAATAAGCTCTTCTGCCGTCCGGGCATTAAGAAAACCGGCCGCCTGGGCGCGCACATTCTCCATCCGCTGCGTTGCCTCTGCGCTCAGGGTATGGATCCCCCGGTGCACGGCCGCGTAGCCGTGGCGGTAGAACTCGGCCTCGGCGTCAATAACCTGATTGGGTTTCTGCGCGCTGGCGGCGCTGTCGAGATAGGCCAGCGGCACGCCGTTAACTTCACGCCCCAGAACGGGAAAATCCGCCCGTACGTCGCTCACGGAATAGCTCATGCGTTGCCCCCTGCCAGGCGCTGACCGATACGACTCAACACCTGCTGCTTTAACGCCTCGTCACTGATGGCTTCCGTCAGTTCAGCGGCAAAGGCATAGATAATCATCTGCTGCGCGGCCTGTTGATTGATACCACGCGAGCGCAGGTAAAACATCTGTTCATCATCAATGCGGCCGACGGTCGCTCCGTGGCTGCACTTTACATCGTCGGCATAGATCTCCAGCTGCGGTTTAGTGTCCACCTCCGCCAGTCTACCCAGCAGCAGATTGTTGTTGGTCATCTGCCCGTCGGTCTTGATGGCGTGTTGCGCCACGTTAATCATGCCGTTAAATACCGCCCGGCCTTTGTCGCTGACGATGGTTTTATGTAGCTGACGGCTATTACAGAAGCCTTTATTATGCTCAAGCCAGGTGCGGGTATCGCACACCTCATTGTTAACCGGCATCGCCAAGCTGTTAATGCGCAGCGTGGTGTTTTCACCGTTGAGCTGGGTGCTGGTATTATGGCGCAGCACTGCCCCGCCGAGCAGGAAGCTGTGGCTCCAGGCGGCGGCATCGGCAGCCATAAAGAGATCGTTATGAGCAAAGTGGTAGCTACCCGCGTTCTCAAAGGCCAGCTTCACATGGTGCAGCTGCGCGTTAGCACCAACGTTCATCGTCAGGCGCGAGCCGGTGAAATGGCTTCTGTCGTTCAGGCTGACGTAGTGCTCATAGATAGTCGCCTCTGCGCTCTCGGCCAGCTCGAGATGGTGACGGTAATGGGCGGTGTTCATCTCCTCACCGTCCATCCCCTGGGTAATGTGCATTAAGAGCAACGGCTTAGAAGGCCGTTGGTTACGCGCCACGCGAATGTACGTCACGCTCATCGCAAGGCTTTCGGTCAGATGTAAAAATACCTCCGGCTGAACCGCCGCAGGCAGCGCGCTACGCTCGTCGCCGATCGTCACGCTGTACCCACTGTTATCAAGGCTGTCGCTCAGGTCTGCATTAAACTGTCCATCAACAAAGACCAGCCGCAGGGCATCCACCGGCAGTGCCAGGGCATCACGCTGTTCGACACTGATACGGCTGCTTTTCGCGACAAACTGACTCTTCAGCAGCCCATCCAGCGAGGTATATTTCCAGTCCTCATGCTTGCGCGTCGGCAGGCCTAAGCGCAACATCTGCTGCAGGTGCTGCTGGGCCTGCTCTGAACGGTTTCCGCTCTGGGCCTCGAACAGGTGATGCCACTGCTGCAGCGCGTTACTGCTGTTCGGTAAGCCAGCCATAGCCCTGCTCCTCCAGCTGTTTAACCAGCGTAAAATCACCTGATTTTACAATCCGCCCCTGATAGAGAACATGCACATAGTCAGGTTTGATGTAGTCCAGGATGCGCTGATAATGGGTAACAATAATAAACGCGCGCTTGTCGTCACGCAGGGAGTTCACGCCGTCGGCAACGATCTTCAGCGCATCGATGTCCAGACCGGAGTCTGTTTCATCAAGAATGCACAGCTCAGGCTCCAGCACCGCCATCTGCAAAATGTCATTACGCTTTTTTTCACCGCCGGAAAAGCCGACGTTGACCGAACGCGTAAGCAGATCTTCCGGCATCTTCAGCAGCTTGATCTTCTCTTCCATCAGATCCTGGAAATCGAAACGGTCTAGCTCCTCCTGGCCACGATGCTTGCGTACCGCGTTAAGGGCGGTTTGCAGGAAGAACTGGTTGCTGACGCCGGGGATCTCCACCGGGTATTGGAAGGCCATAAAGACGCCTTCCCCCGCGCGCTCCTCCGGGTCCAGCTCCAGCAGATCTTTACCTTTAAACTGGACGCTGCCGCCTGTGACTTCATAATCTTCCCGGCCGGCCAGGGTGGCTGACAGCGTGCTTTTACCGGAGCCGTTGGGTCCCATAATGGCGTGCACCTCACCGGGACGCACCTCAAGGCTCAGGCCACGCAGGATCTCTTTATCTTCAACGGATACCTGTAAATCTTTAATACTTAACATAGGGATTCCCTTATTCCTTAACCGACGCTGTGTTCAAGGCTAATTGCCAGCAGTTTTTGTGCTTCTACGGCAAACTCCAGCGGCAGCTCGGAGAAGACATCTTTACAGAAGCCGTTAACAATCATGGATATCGCATCCTCTTCGCTAATGCCGCGCTGCAGGCAGTAGAAGAGCTGATCTTCACCAATGCGCGACGTAGTCGCTTCGTGCTCTAGTTGGGCGCTGTTATTGCGGCACTCGACGTAGGGGAAGGTATGCGCCCCACAGTCCGGCCCAATCAGCATGGAGTCGCACTGGGTAAAGTTACGTGCGTTAGTCGCCGTCGGCATGATTTTCACCAGCCCGCGATAGCTATTCTGGCTCTGCCCCGCCGAGATCCCTTTCGAGATGATGGTCGATTTGGTGTTTTTCCCGATGTGGATCATCTTGGTGCCGGTATCAGCCTGCTGATGACCACTGGTCAGCGCCACGGAATAGAACTCACCGATGGAGTTATCGCCGCGCAGGATAACGCTGGGGTATTTCCAGGTGATTGCCGAGCCGGTTTCTGACTGCGTCCAGGACATCTTGCTGTTCTCGCCTTCGCACAGTGCGCGCTTGGTGACGAAGTTCAGGATGCCGCCGGTATTGTTATCCCCGGGGAACCAGTTCTGCACTGTGGAGTATTTGACCTCCGCGTCTTTATGGATAATCACTTCAACGACCGCCGCATGAAGCTGATAGCTATCGCGCACCGGGGCCGAGCAACCCTCAATGTAGCTAACGTAGCTCCCCTCATCGGCCACCAGAATGGTGCGCTCGAACTGGCCTGTTTTCTCGGCGTTAATACGGAAATAGGTCGACAGCTCCATCGGACAGTGCACGCCTTTCGGCACGTAGATAAAGGTGCCATCGGAGGCGACGGCGGCGTTCAGAGCCGCAAAAAAGTTATCGTTGCCCGGCACGACGGTACCGAGATATTTCTTCACCAGCTCGGGGTGATCGTGGATAGCCTCACCAAACGAGCAGAAGATAATCCCCTGCTCCGAGAGTTTCTCCCGGTAGGTGGTCGCCACGGAAACCGAGTCAAAAATGGCATCGACTGCCACTTCGCGGCCTTCACGCACCGGAACACCCAGCTGGTTAAACGCCTCTTCCACCTCGTTGGTCAGGAAGGCGTTGGCCCCCGTCTGCTGCACTGCTCCCGGCTCAGAGGCACAGGTGTCGTCGCAGTTACCGCATGAGGGTGCGGAGTAGTAGCTGTAATCCTGATAGTTGAGCTTATCGTAGTGCGCCTTGAGCCAGTGCGGCTCTTCCATGGTCAGCCAGGCCCGGTAGGCGTTCAGGCGGAACTCAAGCATCCATTCAGGTTCATTTCGTTTGGCCGAGATAGCCCGCACAACATCCTCATTGATGCCGTGAGCCATCTCGTCAGTTTGTAACCGGGTAAAAAAGCCCTCTTTATAGTTAAGGTGGCCTGACCAGGTCTGGACATCGTCCATTGCTTCAGTTTTATGAGACTCAACATTACGAGACATAGTACCGCCTATACCCCAAAGCTTTCACCACAGCCGCACTCGTGCTGAGCTTTCGGATTATAAAATTTAAATATCTGGTTTAATCCTTCACGCACATAATCGACGGTTGTTCCATCAATGAAGGGCATTGCCTGTAGAGGGACATACAGGCGCGCACCGTCTAACTCAAACAGCAGATCGTCTTTTGCTGGTTCGGTCACGGTATCCAGTACGTAGCCGAAACCTGCACAGCCTGTCTGTTTGATGCCGAGACGCACCCCGTTCAGCTCCGGCTGCTTGCTGGTTAATGCACGAATATGTTCCGCCGCTGCAGGGGTCAGTATTAATCCCTGCCAGCCCGGATTGTTTGGATCGAAAGTCCCTGAATGCAATTCCATAGGTTTACCTCACACGATTACGTCAGAAGGACATAACGCTATGTTAGTGATAATGATTATCACTTCAACCTCTAATCCGCAGGGTTATTCGCGTTAGATGTCCTTTTTGAACACTTCTATTAAGCATAGACCCTGCTGCCAGGGTTATCAGGAAAGGATTGACTTAAGTAATTTATTGATATTAATGGATTTTAAAAGAGGATAACATGCTTCTTATAACAAAAATGAAACATGTATAGGCAATGCCTATTTATGCGATTAGAGTAGCTGGCACTAAAATAATTTACTTAGTTATAAAATCCAATCTGTAATTGGCTAAAAAACGTGCTAAGGTAGTCATTCAACTCAACGGGCCGGAGGGGTTATCCCCAATCTCAAGTTCAAGTGCCCTGTCTGCAACGGTTCTAAGTTCAACTTCACAACTTTTTGCCCTGACATACATCACCCCCACGGGGCCGTCTGTTCCGTTTGCGGAATCAGACTCACTGCGAAAACCACCATCCCGAAAAGGCGGCGATGGAAAAAAGTTGCATGAACGCAGGCCTCGCGTGAGGCCTGCCTGAACAAGCCGCCCGCATCAGCAGGCAGCGTTAACTAAGAATCAGAGATAGAGCGAGGCTTCGCCCATAGGACGCGTTTTAAAGCGGCGATGGATCCACAGATACTGCTCAGGGGCGCGCATAATTTCGCGCTCAATCACCCGGTTCATGTAGCTTGCCGCTTCGAACTCATTATCCACCGGGTAGTCCGTCAGCGCCTCGCCGATATGCAGCTGATAGCCGGAACCGTCAGGTTTACGCACCATTGTCACCGTCAGCATTGCCGAACCGGAGAGGCGTGACAGCACATAGGTACCGTTGGTCGTGGCAGCATTGACGGAGAAAAACGGGGCAAAGGTGCTGCCCTTGCGGCCATAGTCCTGATCGGGAGCAAACCAGACCGCTTCGCCCTTACGTAGCGCGCTAACCAGGCCTTTCAGGTTGCGACGATCGATCATCGATTTATTGGATCGCATACGGCCTCGGGTCTGCACCCACTCCATCACCGGACTGTTGTGCTGACGATAGGTAGCCATCATCGGCTGGCACAAACCCATCACCCGACCACCCAGCTCCAGCGACATAAAGTGCACGCCAACAACCATCACGCCATTATATTTTTTCTGCGCCTCGACCAGGTTTTGATAGCCTTCCACGTCGAACCAGCGGCGTACCCGTTTGTCCGGCCAGAACCAGGCCATACCGGTCTCGATCAGACCCATGCCCAATGACATAAAGTTCCTGTCGATGAGCGTCTCGCGCAGCGCGGGCGTCATTTCAGGGAAGCAGAGCTCAAGGTTGCGCCGGGCAATGCTTTCCCGCCGTTTTAAGAACGGACGCGCTACACGGCCAAGGCCGGTGCCGAAGCGGTAGAGCAAAGGATACGGCAGCTGAACGAGAAGCCAGAGAACGGCAAGGCCAAACCAGGTTGACCAGTGACGGGGATGCAGAAAAGCCAGTTTAAACGAAGCGCACATAACCTTGTTACCTTTAAGCTTATAATAAGTAGCGCTTAAGGAAACAACGAATCCCTTCATTAGGTCAGTCAGCGTTACGGTCTTCGATTAAGACAAGAGTTTTAGCCGAAGATTCAATCGCGCGGATTTTAGCATGTTTTTAAAAAACTACATCTGGGGAAGAAAAAAATAGATTGGTAGGAAACGGCAGGCCTAACCTGCCGCAAAATCTCAGACGACGGCGGTAGTCAGCCGTGATGAACAGCACAGCCGATCCTGCTCATCAAAGATATCAATTTGCCAGACCTGATGACGGCCACCGGTATGCAGCGCGGAACAGACGCCCCGCACCCGGCCACTGCGTACGGCGCGAATATGGTTGGCGTTGATCTCAATACCCACTACGTTGTGCTCGCCCTCGGTGCAGAGATAGCCCGCCACTGAGCCAAGGGTTTCCGCCAGCACCGCCGACGCGCCACCGTGCAGCAGACCAAACGGCTGATGTGTGCGGGCGTCAACGGGCATTGAGGCCTCAAGCACATCGTCACCGATGCGCTCGAAGCGGATATCAAGCAGTCCTACCATATTGCCCTCGCCCATTGCGTTCAACGCGTCGAGGGTAGCCGTACGTTTCCAGATCATCCCATTATCTCCAGCAGAGCCTGTAGCGGATGGCGCACGCCGCTACCCTCAATGCGCTTCACCTGGCTGCGGCACGAGTACCCCGTCGCCAGGCAGCGGTTGCGCGGCAGACGCTGCATTGCCTGGTGCCAGGATAGCTCGTAGATCCCCAGCGAGTTAGTATGATTGTTAACCTCATGGCCGTAGGTTCCGGCCATGCCGCAGCAGCCGACGCTAACGTTTTCAAGTTTCGCGCCAAAGCGGGCAAAAATGTTTGCCCACTGTCCCGGCGCGCCCGGTAGCGCGGTGACCTCGGTACAGTGGCCAAACAGATACCAGGCCTCACCGCCCGGAGCCTGCTCCTCACGTGTAGCCAGCGCGGCGGGTAGCCATTCGTGCACTAGCTGAACGTTAAATTCCCCTCGCTTGTCCCCTAACGTCTGCTTGTACTCATCGCGATAGCAGAGCACCAGCGCCGGATCGACGCCGACCATCGGCATGCCCAGCTTCGCCACCCGCGTGAGGAAATCAGAGGTTTTTTGCGCCGTTTTGGCAAAGCGCGTCAGGAAACCTTTGATGTGCTGCGCCTTACCGTTCGGGGAGAATGGCAGCACCACCGGCTGGTAGCCCAGCCTCTCTACGAGACGGACAAAATCGCCGACTACCTGAGCGTCGTAGTAGCTGGTAAAGGGATCCTGCACCACCAGCACCGTTTTTGCTCTCTGCTCTTCGTTAAGCTGCTCCAGCTCGTCGAGGGTCATATTGGCTGAGCGATGCCCAACCATCTGCTGCTGGAGGGAAGGCACCGACAGCAGAGGCAGATCAACCATTCCAATATGGGTAGCCGACAGGGAGCGTACCCACGGCTGGCTCATAAAGAAGTTAAAAGTCTTCGGCGCTCGGGCCATCAGCGGGGCATAGTTCTCCACGCTAGCAATAACGTGGTCGCGCAGCGGACGCAGATAGCGGGTGTGATAGAGCTGGAGGAAGCGCGAGCGAAACTCCGGCACGTCAATTTTAATCGGGCACTGGGTCGAGCAGGCCTTGCACGCCAGACAGCCGGACATCGCCTCTTTCACCTCGTGGGAGAAGTCATACTCGCCGTGGCGGGCGTGCCAGCTGTTACGGGTACGCTCGATCAGACTCCGCAGGCTGGCGCGTTTTTCCGGCAGCTCCTTCTCCAGCTTGATGGGATCAACACCGCGGTCCGCCAGCAGCCGCAGCCATTCACGCACCAGCGTGGCACGGCCTTTAGGCGAGTGGATACGGTTGCTGGTGATTTTCATCGATGGGCACATCGGACTTTTTGCATCAAAGTTAAAGCACAGCCCGTTGCCGTTGCACTCCATCGCCCCACGCCACGAGGAGCGTACGCTTATCGGGATCTGTCGATCAAAGGTGCCGCGCTTCACGGCATCGACCTGCATCATAGGGGCATCGACGCCCGCTGGCGGACAGATCTTGCCAGGGTTGAGTCGGTTCTGCGGATCGAACGCCGCTTTGACTTTGCGCAGCTCGCCGTAGAGCTGCTCGCCGAAGAAGGCCGGGCTGTATTCAGCGCGGAAACCCTTACCGTGCTCACCCCAGAGCAGACCGCCATACTTCGCCGTCAGGGCCACGACGTCGTCGGAGATCTTTTTCATCAGCATCTCCTGCTGCGGATCGCACATATCCAGCGCCGGGCGAACGTGCAGCACCCCTGCATCCACATGACCAAACATGCCGTAGTTCAGCCCGTGGCTGTCAAGCAGGGCGCGAAATTCAACAATATAGTCCGCCAGGTGTTCAGGCGGCACGCAGGTATCCTCTGCAAAGGGGATCGGCTTTGCCGCGCCTTTGGCATTCCCCAACAGCCCGACCGCTTTTTTGCGCATCGCATAGATACGCTCAATTCCTGCCAGCTCGCTGCATACCTGCCAGCCGATCACTCCGCCCTCCTCGGCAGCAATCAGTGCATCCAAACGCTGGCAAAGGGCGCTGACCCGCTCATCAATCAGCTCCGCATCGTCACCAGCAAACTCAACGATGTTCAGCCCCAGCAGGGTTTTATCCGGCACGTCGGTAATTAAATCGTGCACGGAGTGCCAGACAATATCCTCCCGCGCCAGGTTGAGCACCGCAGAGTCAACGGTCTCAACCGACAGCGCCTGAGCCTCAACCATAAAGGGGGCGTTGCGTAGCGCCGAGTTAAAGGAGTCATATTTGACGTTGACCAGCCGACGAACCTTCGGCAGCGGCGTGATATCCAGCCGCGCTTCAGTAATAAAGGCCAGCGTCCCCTCTGAACCCGTCAGGATACGGGTGAGATCGAAGGTGGTCATCTCATCATCAAAGACGTGTCGCAGATCGTAGCCGGTCAGGAAACGGTTTAGCTTGGGAAACTTATCGATAATCAGCTGACGATGGTTATAGCAGCTCTCATAGACGGTTTTATAGATCCGTCCCTGGGCAGTCTGCGCCTTGCCGAGAGTGCGTGCCAGCTCCAGCGATACTGGCTGCGTATCCAGCAGGTCACCCCCCAATAGCACGGCCCGCACGCCCAGCACGTGGTCTGAGGTTTTACCGTAAACAAGCGATCCCTGCCCGGAGGCGTCAGTATTGATCATGCCGCCAAGGGTGGCGCGGTTGCTGGTGGAGAGCTCGGGGGCGAAGAAGAAACCGTACGGTTTCAAAAACTGATTAAGCTGATCTTTGATCACTCCGGCTTCCACGCGTACCCAGCCCTCTTCGGGGTTTATTTCAAGGATGCGGTTCATATAACGGGAGAGATCGACAATGATGCCCTGGTTTAGCGCCTGGCCGTTGGTGCCTGTCCCCCCGCCGCGCGGGGTAAAGACCAGCGACTGGAAGCGGGCCTCACCGGCAAGCCGGGTGATCAGAGAAACATCGGCGGTTGAACGGGGAAAAACCACTGCATCGGGGAGAAGCTGGTAAATACTGTTATCGGTCGCCATGGTTAGCCTGTCGGCGTAATCCGTGGCGGTATCACCTGTAAAACCCTGTTGCTCCAGTGCCTGCAAAAAATTTAGCACCAGCTGAACGACACCGGGTGCTTGAGAAATCTGTGGGATCATTACCGTTGACCCTGCCTGACTGTTAATGTTGTAAGTGTATCGTTTGCGTTGTGAGTTTATCGTTGTATCACATTTTTTTATGCTACGCCCCTTTGAATTACAGGCAAAATAGCGCGGTCAGAACACGCTGAAATAAACAGCCGTATTCTTGAATTAAACAGACTCCGCGCCGACGGTTCGGCGAAAACAAAAAGGTGGATAGATCTTATGATCAATAGTCGTCAGCCCGGGGATGTGGCTCAGATCCTGCTCTCGGTGCTGTTTTTAGCCGTTATGATTGTTGCCTGTTTATGGATAGTGCAACCTTTCATTCTTAGCTTTGCATGGGCAGGTACCATCGTCATTGCCACCTGGCCGCTGTTTTTACGCTTCCAACGTGTACTGGCGGGCCGTCGATCCCTGGCGGTGTTGTGTATGACGGTGATCTTAATCCTGGTATTTGTTATTCCTATTGCCCTGTTGGTTAATAGCCTTGTTGACGGCAGCGGCCCGGTGATCCGCGCGATTACCTCAGGCGATCTGACGCCACCGGATTTGGCCTGGCTGAAGAGCATTCCGCTGGTAGGACACAATCTCTATCTCGGCTGGCATAACCTGCTGGATATGGGCGGCAACGCAATCATGGCTAAGGTGCGTCCCTATCTGGGCGCGACCACGACCTGGTTCGTTGGCCAGGCGGCCCACATTGGCCGCTTTATGATGCACTGTGCGCTGATGCTGCTGTTCAGCGCCCTGCTATTCTGGCGCGGAGAGCGGGTCGCCCAGGGCATCCGCCACTTTGCAACTCGGCTGGCTGGTCGTCGTGGCGATACCGCCGTGCTGCTGGCAGCCCAGGCGATCCGCGCCGTGGCACTCGGCGTCGTCGTGACCGCGCTGGTACAGGCGGTGCTGGGCGGCATTGGGCTGGCCGTTACCGGCGTCCCCTATCCGACCCTGTTTACCGTCGTCATGATCCTCTCCTGTCTGGTGCAGATTGGTCCGCTGCCGGTGCTGATCCCGGCCATTATCTGGCTCTACTGGAGCGGGGATACCACCTGGGGTACGGTGCTGCTGGTCTGGAGCTGCGTGGTGGGTACGCTGGATAACGTCATCCGCCCGGTGCTGATCCGCATGGGAGCCGATTTGCCGCTGATTCTGATCCTCTCCGGCGTTATTGGCGGACTGATTGCCTTTGGCATGATTGGCCTGTTTATTGGTCCGGTTCTGCTCGCCGTGTCATGGCGTCTTTTTGATGCCTGGGTTCGCGAAGTCCCTCCCCCGGACGAGGTTAAAGATAATCTGCTGGAACAGGTTAGCGATCACAAATTGGATAATAAATAGTCAATAAAGCGGGGGAACCCGCTTTACTATTAAGCCCCGCTTATCAATTATTTATATTTCCTTTCTGGTCGGACCCTTCAACTCACTATATATACGCTATATCTCCTATTTTGCTTGTCGCAAAATCGTAACTTATGGTTAACTATTGAGACGAATCTGATCGACGCTAATAAGGGGTATGCCTACTATTAAGGCACGGTTATAAATCAAGGCTTTGATTTATAAGCATGGAAATCCCCTGAGTGAAACAACGAATTGCTGTGTGTAGTCTTTGCCCATCTCCCACGATGGGCTTTTTTTTTAGGTTCAAAATCTACGCTTGTCTAGTAGATAAGCGTTAAATGATAGAGAATCTGCATGGGGTAAAGGTATGATAGCGACTCTCATTGCTAAGGCTGTTTTAGCCTTTCGAAGCGTTGACCGCTGAGGGCTTCTTTGTTGCGGCATTTTTTTTAATCAGATAATACAAGCGGTAAACCTGATTTACAATTTTCCCACTGATGTTGTGTTTGAACAGGTTCAGTAGGACTCAATGAACTACCTTCTGGATAGTCCTTCATAATTTAAGCCTTCCACGGGTTTTCTACGTTAATACGTTTGCACTGATAATTAAAATCGTTATCACCTACAAGCGATGCACTAACGGCTTTACCTTTTAAATAATTAACTTCCAGCGTTGCAAAATTCCAAACATGGGGAAAGCTGTCAATAGTTAAATAACCTGTATCATCATTATTAAAGTTATAACTTACTTTCTGCGCATCAACCCCATTAGGATAAATGATATGATTCTGTTCACCTAAATTATGGTTATGGGCTACCAACCCTACGCTATACCAGTTCTCCGGTACTTCTGATTTTTCAACGCTGGAAGAATAACGCCCTGCATTGAAAGTAAGATTCAAATCACCATTGCAGGCAAACTCTACGTTATCTGGATAAATGTAATCACCAGCTACTAAAATATTATCACCGTAACCTGTAGGAATAATTTTATCTGTTCTGGTTGGTGTTAAATCGTTATTGACTGGTAAAGCTGTATGTTCAGGAGGTGGAACTTTTCCACCTTGACGAACAGAGGCAGCCCTGCCACCACAAATAGAACCATCAGCGGCTATATCATCTGGATAGGTACAACTACCAGCCATAGCAGAAGCGCTTAGTGCCATTAATACCACTAACAATGTTTTATTCACTTTCAACTTCTCCAGCCACTAATTAATGAGTGCTGCACCATCGCATTATCAATAGTTCATTTAAGCTTTTTTTGCATAGCGCCATAATTAAAACGCTGGACACAAAAATTATCCAAATAGCCCCTACAGGCTCTATCTCCACAAAACCTGCCACAGCAGACCTACATCGAAAGAACACGCATCATCATCAATCAAACTAATCCCAAAAGCCATTAGCTTAGCCTCTGGACGGGTAGGCCGTACCAGATGCTATATATTATCCGGGGAAGTTTTCTATGCAGCATAACGTTAACATGCTCGCCACGACTGGTAACTAAAAATATAAAATCTTGACGATAAAATCCTCGGCCCATAATTATATTTAGGTATTATAGCCTTATAGGATTTATAATGACGCCACCCATGCATTATGTTTATATGTCGATCAGCTGTCAACAGAGCCAGATTACTCTTAAGCACAAATACATCAAAACACCACAAATAGCTTAGGATAGTGTTATTAATGTTAGTGGTGAGTATAGAGTTTTGATGCATCGCAATAATCACTATGTTACCGATAAAATATTTCCACCCTAAAGATTGCACAAAAAAGCCAGACCGGGGTCTGGCTTTGTATTCAATAACAGTCGAAATTATCGGGTGCGATCGTGTGTGGTTACCTGACGCGGCTGAGTGCGGCGTCCCACCATGCCCATTGCACCTGCCAGTACCGCTTCAATCAGCAGCATAAAGAAGGTGAACCAGCTGGCTTTGGCCGTAGCGGCTGCCGCTTTCTCACCCGCTTCACGGGCTTTCTGCTCCGCCTGCGCTTTCAGCTCATCAAATTTCGCCCGCGCTTCCTGATAACTTTTTTCCGTCTGAGCAACTATCTGCTCCGCTTCGGCATCAGATTTACCGGTACGCGCCTGAATAATATTTTTCAGTGCTTCACGGTCGGCTGCCTGGAAGGTGCTCTGATTTCTGTCGATTAAGCCTTTAATAAAACCGGCGATATCAGTATCAGCCGTCTGCGGGGTGTTAGCCGTCGCTGCCGCCTGGTTCTGAGCATTGTTGGCTTCATTCTGCGCCTGATTTTGCAGCGCCTCTGGCTGCAGTTCCGGTTTCCCAGTTTGTCGCAGCGTGGTTTCAAGCTCGTCCTGTAAGCTGTCGAGATTAATATTATTCTCTGCGAGTTTTTCTTTCGCCATATCCTTAACTGACGGTGCAACCGCCGTGACGCCACTGCCTACCGCCTGCAAACCAGCCCCCAAAATATTCATGGCACCGGTGACCGCACTGTTCGCCAGCATAACGACGAACCAGGCGCTAATGATGGTGTTGACGCCAAACATCAACAGACCATGTAAAGCACCCTCTCGCTGTGCCAGCCTGCCGCTGGCATAGGCCCCTGCGGCAATGGCGATCAGCATGCTCAAGCCAGTCCAGATGGCCGCTCCCATGCCGATACCCCCCATCGGATCTTGCTCTTCCAGAGGATCGATAGTGCTGGCACCAATCGCGGTGCCGAGAATAGAAAGGATTAGGTAGAGCACCATTGAAATAATGACACCGGCAAACACTGCACTCCATGAAATACGTTTTAGGGGGACGCCTCTACCCGGCGTATATATGTCATCGTAATCGTTTCGGACATGTACATGTTGATCGGCCATCTTTTCTTCTCCCTTATAACCTTACGGCTTATGTCGCAATTTTCGACGGTTAAAAAAATAGAGCTGGAATGGCTTCAGCTTTAGCCTCTGTAAGGGTAGTTCGATATGGGTAAATAAACCAAGGCGTCGTCACATCAACAGAAATTGTTTCGACCAAAGACAAATCGGTAACAAATAAAAAAGCCTCCCCGGGCTGGGGAGGCTTTAAGAAGATGATGAACTATTACTTGATTTCAGCGAGGCTTAGCCAGGTTTGAACTACGGTATCCGGGTTCAACGACAGGCTGTCGATCCCCTCCTCCATCAGCCAGGCAGCAAAGTCCTCGTGATCGGATGGTCCCTGACCACAGATACCGACATATTTGCCCTCTTTTTTCGCCGCGCGGATTGCCATCGAGAGCAGCGCTTTAACCGCCTCGTTACGTTCGTCAAAGAGTTCAGATACGACGCCGGAGTCGCGATCCAGGCCCAGCGTCAGCTGCGTCATATCGTTCGAGCCGATAGAGAAACCGTCAAAGTGCTCAAGGAACTGCTCCGCCAGCAGGGCGTTGGACGGAATTTCGCACATCATGATCACCTTCAGCCCGTTCTCGCCGCGCTTCAGACCCTGACGCGCCAGCTCATCTACTACCGCTTTCGCCTGATCAACGGTTCGGACGAACGGGATCATAATTTCGACGTTGGTCAGCCCCATATCATTACGCACGTATTTTACCGCCTCGCACTCAAGGGCAAAGCAGTCGCGGAAGCTATCAGAGACATAGCGGCCCGCGCCACGGAAGCCGAGCATCGGGTTCTCCTCTTCCGGCTCGTAGCGCTCCCCACCTACCAGATTTGCGTACTCGTTGGATTTAAAATCGGAGAGCCGCACGATAACGCGTTTCGGCCAGAAGGCCGCGCCAAGGGTGGCAATACCTTCGCTCAGTCGCCCGATGTAGAAGTCCTTCGGTGATTTGTAACCCTTCATCATCTCACGAATTTCGTTTTGCAGGCCCGGCTCCTGGTCGTCGAACTCCAGCAGCGCACGCGGGTGCACGCCAATCATGCGGTTGATAATAAACTCCAGACGCGCCAGTCCAACGCCTTCGTTTGGCAGGCAGGCGAAATCAAAAGCGCGATCCGGGTTGCCGACGTTCATCATGATCTTCAGCGGTAGATCGGGCATGGTATCTACGCTGGAACTCTGCACGCTAAAGTCGAGCATCTCGGCATAGACATAGCCGGTATCACCTTCAGCACAGGAGACGGTGACTTTCTCGTCATCGCGAATGCGTTCGGTCGCATCACCGCAGCCCACCACCGCCGGGATGCCCAGCTCGCGAGCAATGATCGCTGCATGACAGGTACGGCCGCCGCGGTTGGTCACGATCGCCGCCGCCTTTTTCATGATCGGCTCCCAGTCCGGGTCGGTCATGTCCGTTACCAGCACATCACCAGGCTGAATACGGTTCATTTCGCTGATATCGTGAATGACCTTCACCGGGCCAGCGCCAATGCGGTGTCCAATGGCACGGCCTTCGGCAACGACTTTACCCTGAGCATGAAGCGTATAGCGCTCCATAACCTGACCACGGGAACGCACGGTTTCCGGACGGGCCTGCACGATAAACAGCTTGCCGGTATGACCATCTTTTGCCCACTCGATATCCATCGGGCGACCATAGTGTTGCTCAATCAGCACCGCCTGCTTCGCCAGCGCCTGAACTTCATCATCGGTCAGGGAGAAAATGTCGCGGTCAGCTTCAGGAACATCTTCAATTTTTACCTGCTTACCATGCTCCTGGCTCGGGGCATAGACCATGCGGATCTTTTTCGAGCCCATGGTGCGGCGCACAATGGAAGGGCGGTCGTTCGCCAGCGTCGGCTTGTGCACGTAAAACTCGTCCGGGTTAACCGCCCCCTGGACGACCATCTCGCCCAGCCCCCAGGCAGAGGTGATAAACACCACCTGATCGAAGCCGGATTCCGTATCGATGGAGAACATGACGCCGGAAGAGGCTAAGTCCGAACGTACCATGCGCTGCACGCCGGCAGAGAGCGCCACACCACGGTGGTCGTAGCCCTGATGCACACGATAGGAGATGGCGCGATCGTTAAACAGTGAAGCAAAGACGTGCTTCACCGCCACCAGCACCGCATCGTAGCCTTGAACGTTGAGAAAGGTCTCCTGCTGACCGGCAAACGAGGCATCCGGCATATCTTCCGCCGTGGCGGATGAGCGCACCGCGAACGACGCCTCGGCATCACCCTCCGAAAGCTGGTCATAGGCCTCATGGATGGCTTTTTCCAGCTCCGGCTGGAAAGGGGTATCGATGATCCATTGCCGGATCTGCGTCCCGGCCTTCGCCAGTTCGCCTACATCATCAATGTCCGTTTTATCCAGCAGTTCGTAGATACGCTGGTTGACGCCGCTTTGATCGAGAAACTGATTGAACGCATCCGCCGTGGTAGCGAATCCGTTCGGGACAGATACGCCAGTTTCAGACAGGTTAGTAATCATTTCACCCAGGGAGGCATTTTTGCCCCCAACGCGGTCAACATCATTCATGCCGAGTTGGTTATACCAGAGCACCAGCGGTGACGAGCCATTGTTGGACATCGGACAATCCTTTTTTGATATATGATTGAGTTAGCAACACCTGACGTACCTATTTATCCTGGCATAACTGGCTCGCTTAAAAAAACGGTGAATCGTTCAAGCAAATTTATTTTTCTATTTTTCGGACAGTTTCACGCTATTTTGTAACCTGCTGATTTGGTTGCACTCTATTTGAGATTTTTTGTATACATGAAAAATAAAAGTGAAATGTACATTTCAGTAAAAATAAAAACGGCATTTCATTTTGTGCAAATGCGCAATGCGCAGTAGTATGGTACCTAAATTATTTTTAGCGTTAACACCATCATGCAAACGGGGGATAAAAAATGGAAAATTCAGCCGATCGCCAGGTGTTTTATATTTCTGATGGTACGGCCATTACGGCAGAAGTGCTCGGGCATGCGGTCATGTCGCAGTTTCCCGTTGCCATTCACAGCATCACGCTGCCGTTCGTCGAAAACGTCCAGCGTGCCAATGCGGTCAAGGAGCAGATTGATGCCATTTTTCAGCAGACAGGCGTGCGGCCGCTGGTCTTTTACTCTATCGTCATGCCGGAGATCCGCAGCATCATTACCCAGAGCCAGGGCTTCTGTCAGGATATCGTCCAGGCGCTGGTTGCTCCGCTCCAGCAGGAACTTAAGCTCGATCCTAGCGCAGTCGCCCACCGTACCCACGGACTCAATCCAGGGAACCTGACGCGATATGACGCCCGTATCGCTGCGATTGACTACACTCTTGCCCACGACGACGGCATCTCCATGCGCAATCTGGAGCAGGCACAAGTGATCCTGCTCGGGGTCTCCCGCTGCGGCAAAACGCCCACCAGCCTCTATCTGGCGATGCAGTTTGGCATTCGCGCTGCTAACTACCCCTTTATTGCCGATGATATGGATAATCTGGTGCTGCCCGCTGCCTTGAAACCGCTTCAGCATAAGCTGTTTGGCCTGACCATCAATGCCGAACGCCTGGCAGCGATCCGCGAAGAGCGCGTCGAGAATAGCCGTTATGCCTCAATGCGCCAGTGCCGGCTTGAGCTGGCCGAGGTGGAAGCTCTGTACCGTAAAAACAATATCCCCTACCTGAACAGCACCAACTACTCGGTTGAGGAGATTGCCACTAAGATCCTCGATATTATGAAACTGAATCGCAGCATGTACTAATTAGCTAGTACAATTCGCCATTTTCCGCTATCATTGCCCGCAGCATTGTGATGTGCATCACGCTCATACTTGAAAACGTCAAGGATTGGTTTATCGTGATGCCCATCACTTCCGGCAGGTCTGCCGTTGAAGCCACAAATTTCTGAGATAAGTCATGAACAAAACTGATGAACTCCGCACTGCGCGCATAGAGAGTCTGGTGACCCCGGCCGAGCTGGCCCAGCGGTATCCTGTCTCCCGGCCGGTGGCGGAACACGTTAACGCCTC
The DNA here is from genome assembly GCF_031987975.1 of Pseudescherichia sp. Lineage (GTDB taxonomy): Bacteria > Pseudomonadota > Gammaproteobacteria > Enterobacterales > Enterobacteriaceae > Pseudescherichia. The sequence goes on from NZ_DALZYX010000005.1 coordinate 210,407, forward strand.
GCGTCGGCGGATTGAGAGAATATTAAACGGCGAAGATCGCCGACTGCTGGTCATTGTGGGTCCCTGCTCGATCCACGACCTTGATGCAGCGATGGATTACGCTCACCGGCTGCAGGGGCTGCGCGAAAAACACCAGGATACGCTTGAGATTGTCATGCGTACCTATTTTGAGAAGCCCCGTACCGTCGTGGGCTGGAAAGGACTGATCTCCGATCCGGATCTTAATGGTAGCTATCGAGTCAACCACGGTATGGAGCTGGCGCGTAAGCTGCTATTACAGGTAAATGAGCTGGGCGTACCGACGGCTACCGAATTTCTTGATATGGTGACCGGGCAGTTTATTGCCGATCTCATCAGCTGGGGGGCAATCGGGGCGCGCACCACCGAAAGCCAGATCCATCGTGAGATGGCCTCGGCGCTCTCCTGTCCGGTAGGCTTTAAAAACGGTACGGATGGCAATACCCGCATTGCGGTTGACGCCATTCGTGCCTCACGGGCGAGTCATATGTTCCTCTCCCCGGACAAGAACGGGCAGATGACCATCTATCAAACCAGCGGTAACCCCTATGGCCACATCATTATGCGCGGCGGCAAGACGCCTAACTACCACGCCGAGGCGATTGCCGAGGCCTGCGGAACGCTGAGCGAGTTCTCCCTGCCTGAACATCTGGTGGTGGATTTCAGCCACGGCAACTGCCAGAAGCAGCATCGTCGCCAGCTTGATGTATGCGACGACGTTTGCCAGCAGATCCGCAGCGGTTCGACAGCCATTGCCGGGATCATGGCGGAGAGTTTCCTCCAGGAAGGGACGCAGAAGATTATCGCCGGGCAACCGCTCACCTACGGGCAGTCGATTACCGACCCGTGCCTACACTGGGAAGACACGACGCTGCTGATGGAGAAGCTCTCCGACGCCGTGGCAACCCGCCTCTGAAATACTGCCCGCCGTGGCGGGCAGCCTTCTCTAGCTTGAACAGCTTACTTCCAGATGCTTACCCCAGTCAGGTGGTCGGCTGACGTAGTCATCACTGCGATCGCTAAAGGGATCGCGTAACGCCATGTGCAGACGCTCCAGCTCTTGGGTGTCGCCCTGTTCAGCATCGCTGATGGCCCGCTGGGCCAGCCAGTTACGCAGCACCAGCGCCGGGTTAACGCTTTTCATCTGTTGCTGGCGCTCGGCGTCATCAATCTGCTCGCTCTGCAGCCGCGCACGATAGTCGCTAAACCAGGCGTCAAATCCGCCGCGATCGATAAACTCATCGCGCAACGGCGAGCTGGCGCTGTGTTGTTCAGTGCTGCTCAACATGCGGAACGTTCGGGTGTAGTCGCTGCCCTCTCGCGCCATCAGAGCAAATAGCGCGTTTAGCAGTTCGTTATCGCCGCGCCGCTCGGTAAACAGGCCCAGTTTACCCCGCAACAGTTTTCCGTACTGCTCCAACAGCACCTGCTGATACTCATCCAGCACGTTGTTCAGGGTATCAACATCAATAAAGGGCGACAGTGCCTGAGCAAGACGCTGTAAATTCCACAGGCCAACGGCAGGCTGATTATCAAAACGATAGCGCCCCTGGTAGTCGGAATGGTTGCAAATAAATCCGGGCTGATAATCATCCAGAAAGCCGAACGGACCGTAGTCGATGGTCAGGCCAAGAATCGACATGTTGTCGGTATTCATAACGCCGTGGGCAAAGCCTACCGCCTGCCACTGGGCAATGAGCGTTGCGGTACGTGCAACAATATCCCGCAGCCAGAGCACATATTTGTCGCCCTCATCGGCCAGATGCGGCCAGTGGTGGCGAATGGCAAAGTCGGCCAGCTGGCGGACCTTCTCCGGCTCACGGCGGTAGTAGAAGTGTTCGAAATGGCCGAAGCGCAGATGACTCTCCGCGATGCGCATCAGCATGGCTCCCCGCTCGGTGGTTTCTCGCGCTACCGGCGTGTCGCTGGTGGCAATGGCCAGTGCCCGGGTGGTCGGGATCCCCAGATAGTACATAGCCTCTGAGGCCAGACTTTCACGAATGGTCGAGCGCAGCACGGCGCGTCCGTCACCCATACGGGAGTAAGGCGTCTGCCCTGCCCCCTTAAGGTGCCAGTCCACCGTTTTGCCATCGGCCAACTGCTGCTCGCCGAGCAGGATGCCACGGCCATCGCCCAGCTGACCTGCCCAGACGCCAAACTGATGCCCGCTATAGACCTGAGCCAGCGGCGACATGCCCGGCAGCAGCGTTTCACCGCCCCAGACGCCCGCCCCCTCAGCAGGGGCAAAAAGCGCATCGGGCACGCCCAGCGTCTGGGCCAGCGCAGCGTTATGCCACAGCACGCGTGCATTGCGCAGTGGCGTAGGGGAAAGCGAGGTGTAAAAGCCCGGCAGCTCATCGCGCCAGTGTGTAGTAAACGAAAGGGTCATGGTTCCTCCTCTTCCTGTAGTGTAGAAGGTATCAGGAGGAATAAACACTGGCAGAGTGCGCGGTTATCCCTGCACCAGTTGAGTAACCTGCTGTGGAGGCACCGGCGGCCACAGGCGTCCCTGCATTGCGCTAAAGCCAAACGGCGTCACTTTCTTCAGCGTGTGTTCGCTGTCTATGCCCGCAATCATCATTGAGCGGCAGTAAGGTTTTACCTGAGTGACAATAGCCTGCATAAATGGCTGAAACGATCGCGCCCTGAGGCGCTGATTAACAAAATGTTTATCCAGCGCAATGCGGGTAAATAGGCCGTCAAATATGGCCCGGGTCGAGGCCGTGCCCGCACCAAAATTCGTCAGCACCAGGGAATAACGATTAGCCAGCTGAACCAGTAAAGGATTCTCATTCCCCCTGTCCAGCTGCGGGTAATTTTCATTGAGGGTAAACTCGATAAAGGGGAAACGATTTACCGCCGCGGCCAGCTTCTCATCCATTAAAAGTGCACCGGCTATAACCGGAGAAATATTGATCCATGCGATAAGATTATGCTGAATAAAAAAGAGCTGGCAGGTATCAATCAACTCCAGCTGTTCATTAAAAAGCGCAATAGCCTGCTGCGACGTCAGGCGCGGCAGCACCAGCTCTGCAGGAATGCGCACGTCGGGGTCTATACCAACAAAGTTAACGACAATTTCAAGCCCCTGTAGCTGCCCCTGCGCATCGCGCGCCGGGTTGAATAGCAGTTCAGAGCACCAGGCGTTGTCGAGCGATACAATCATTGCGTCTGCTCCACGATCCCAAAATAATTTCAGACAATCCCTTGCCAGTAATAAGATTATCCTGGGAGAAAGATAATTGCCAGTCAGTCCTTATAAATTAGTACGATAGTTGATAATTATCATCTCTCTCATCAGTAAGCATTAATATATTGAGTAAATATTTTTCAAAATGTGAAAATGTTACGTCATACTAAATAAAAACGGAGCCATGTTATGGCTCCGTTTACATGATATAGCGAGAAAATTAAATTCTTCGTGCCTGCCAAAATTTCTTACGCCAGTAGACGTTATCGAGAGAGGACTTCATCACTCCCCGACTGGTAGAGGCGTGAATGAACTGATTATCGGTATCATAGATCCCAACGTGCAGGCCGCTCTCGCCGGAGCCTGTTTTGAAGAAGACCAGATCCCCCGGCAGCAGATCGTCTTTATTAATCTCTGTTCCCACTTTCGCCTGCTGGCGAGTCTCTCTTGGTAGACGCAAATCGAACCGATCCCGGAAGGTCATCAGCACAAATCCGGAGCAATCGATGCCGCCCCGGCTCATACCACCGTAACGATAGGGCGTGCCCCGCCAGTGGCTGAGCTGATCGTTAAGGTTGGCAATAACAGTGATCGAGTCTGCCAGCCGTGGGTTCGGCGGTGGAGCCTGGTGGTGGCTGCACCCTGCTAAAAAAAGCACGGCGGCGAAAACAAACCATAGGCGCATTCGGGGCGGATCCTCTGCTTTATTATTTTTCCAGTAATTTAGCGTGGCGGTAAAGCGCCGCGCAATATGCTATGCGTTTACAGTGTAGAAATAAGTACGCTATGCCCCTCAACGTCAAGACGGCGAAAAGGCATACCATAGGCCTGAGCCAGCCTGGCCGGTGTCAGGACGCTGTCCCGCGGACCGCTGGCAATCAGCTTACCGCTGCGCAGCAGCCATGCCTGCTGAGCATGCCGCAGAGTATGGTTGAGATCGTGACTGCTCATCACAATGGTAATGCCCGCCCGGTAGAGTGCACTGAGCAGACGGTCGAGCGCCGCCTGCTGGGCAACATCAAGGCCGTTCATCGGCTCATCAAGCAGCAGCATTTGCCCCTCAGGATTACCTTCTGGATGGATCTGCAAAATTATTGCCGCCAGACGCACCCGCTGCCACTCTCCGCCTGAAAGCTGGTTCGCCGCGCGCCCGAGCTTATCATCAAGCCCCAGCGCACCGGCCACGTCATGCAGCAGTTCAGTATGGGAGCGATCGGGCTGGTGCAGCGTCAGATAGTGCCAGACCGGCATCGCAAAAGGTGGATTTTGCTGCTGGGCGAGGTAGCCGCGACGCCGGGCCAGCGCGGTCGCATGCCAGGTATCGAGCGGCGTGCCGTTGAACATGATGTTTCCAGCGCCACTCGCCAGACCTGCCATTCGCGCCAGCAGGGTGCTTTTCCCGGCTCCATTAGGTCCCACCAGATGCAGGATCTCACCGGCATTGACCGTGGCCGTGACTGGCCCCAGCCTGCCGGATTCCGCTACATCCTGTAGCGTCATTAACGTTTTCACTATTTTGCTAACGCCAGCTTGATAGCTTCCATCACGATAGGATCTTCCGGCGTCATATCCGGCGCAAAGCGCTGAACGACCTCACCATCACGACCGATCAGGAATTTTTCAAAGTTCCAGAGAATATCGTCAGGATAGAGCGGCGCACGGCCTTTGCTGGCGAGACGCTCATAAAATCCGCTTTTCTCCGGCGCCACGGCAGTGGGTGCGGCGGCAATCAGCTTCTGATAGAGCGGATGACGGTTTTCACCGTTAACGTCAATTTTGCTGAACATCGGGAAGGTGACGCCATAGGTTGTGCTGCAAAATTCCTTGATCTCCTCTTCGCTGCCCGGCTCCTGGCCTAAAAACTGGTTGCAGGGAAAGCCGAGCACCACGAAACCGTCTTTCGCCCAGGCTTTTTGAATGTTTTCCAGCTGCTCATACTGCGCCGTCAGGCCGCATTTTGACGCTACGTTAACCACCAACAGTACCTTGCCCTGGTAATCCGCTAGCGTGGTCTTCTCACCATCAATTGTCGTCACGTCAGTGTTCAGAATATCGTGTTGCATAGCTTCCCCTTGGTTATCAAACGCGCCACCGGTTCAGTCGCCGGCCTTTAATAATAGACAATAAGACGGCGTGCATTCATCCGCAATTTTATACTAAAAGTTTCTTAGTCAGAGGGAGTTAAATGCGGTGTGATTACGCTGTTACCTGGCCGCCTTCAGCAGCAGCCAGATAAATACCGGTGCGCCCAGCGTTGCGGTCACTACACCGATGGGCAGTTCCGCCGCGTTAAGCGCTTGACGGGCGACAATGTCAGCACACAGCAGCGCAGTTGCCCCTGCCAGCGCGCAGCCGGGCAGCAGTACGCGGTGATCGGTCAGGCCGCAGAGACGCAGAATATGGGGGATCACCAGGCCAATAAAACCAATTGATCCGGCCAGCGCCACGCTGACGCCTACCATCCAGCCGGTGGCGACCACCAGTATATTGCGCCAGAACCACAGCGGCAGGCCCAGCTGACGGGCAGACGTCTCTCCCAGCGCCAGCATGTTGAGCGGCTGTGCCTGCATACAGACCCATCCCATCACCGGCAGCAGAGCCAGCATCAACCATCCCTGCTGCCAGTCAACGCCGCCAAACCCGCCCATCATCCAGTACATGAGCTGGCGAAGGTCGAATGAGGTTGAGAAGTAGATGGCCCACGTCATCAGCGCGCTGCAAATAATGCCCAGCGCAACCCCCGCCAGCAGCAGACGGCTGATGGAGAGATGACGACGGGCGAAGTGCAGCAGGATCAGTGTAATAATCAGCGCCCCGGCAATGGCGCACAGGCCAAGTGCCCAGGCAGGTAGCGCCCCCTGCCCCAGCATGACGGCGGCAATCAGGCCCACGCCCGCACCGTTAGAGACGCCGAGCAAGCCCGGCTCCGCCAATGGGTTTTCAAACAGCGCCTGCATCAGGGTGCCGCAGAGCGCCAGCGCCGCACCGACCAGCACGACCGCAAGGGTGCGGGGCAGACGGATCTGCCAGACAAAGAGCTGCCCGCGCGGGGTGAGCCAGTCACCGGGTGCAATCCATTGTTCGCCTGCGCAGAGGCTTACCGCGATAGCCAGCAGCAGAAGCAGTGAGAGCCCGCCAAGCCAGCGGGCATGGCGACGCGTGTGTAGGTGGGCAAGAGCTAGCATAGGATCCATCCTGCTTAACGTCATGAGGTTGATTTTAAGATGCCGGGCGGCGAGTGAAAAGAAAAAAGGCCGCAGGTGCGGCCTTTTTGGTTAGTTCAGATTACTCTGCTTTGGGCGAAGCGTTTTCGACACGGCTTTTCAATTTCTGACCGGGTCTGAAGGTCACCACGCGCCGGGCTGTAATGGGAATATCCTCGCCCGTTTTCGGGTTACGTCCCGGGCGTTGATTCTTATCACGCAGATCAAAGTTACCAAAACCGGAGAGTTTTACCTGCTCACCATTTTCCAGAGCGCGACGGATCTCTTCGAAAAATAGCTCTACCAGCTCTTTGGCATCCCGTTTGCTAAGCCCAAGCTTATCAAACAGATATTCTGACATTTCAGCTTTTGTAAGCGCCATAGGTTCAATCCCTCAATGATGCCTGGAATCGCTCTTTCAATGCCTCTACACATCTGGCAACGGTAGCGGCAATCTCCTCTTCTTCGAGTGTACGGCCGGTATCCTGAAGGATCAGGGTGATAGCGAGGCTCTTATAGCCCTCCGCTACGCCCTTGCCGCGGTACACATCAAACAAGTTTACGCCAACTACCTGATTTACGCCAACTTTCTTACACTCAGCCAAAACTTCTGCTGCAGGGACGTTTTCCGCGACCACAACCGCGATATCACGACGGTTTGCCGGGAAGCGAGATACTTCCCGCGCCTGCGAAATCACGCGGTCTGCAATGGCGTTCCACTCAATCTCAAACACCAGCGTCCGGCCGTTCAGATCCAGTTTACGTTCCAGCTCCGGATGCACAACCCCAATAAAACCAATACGTTCGCCTTTCAGATAAATCGCGGCGGATTGGCCCGGGTGCAGAGCCGGGTTGGCTTCCGCTTTGAACTGGACGTCAGCCAGCTTGCCGGTCAGATCGAGAACGGACTCCAGATCGCCTTTTAAATCATAGAAATCGACGCTCTCTTTTGCCAGGTTCCAGTGCTCTTCATAGCGACTTCCGGTAATAACTCCGGCCAGCATCACATCCTGACGGATCCCCAGATTCGCCTGCGCATCAGGTACAAAGCGCAGCCCGGTTTCAAAAATACGTACGCGGCTCTGCTGACGGTTCTGGTTATAGACCACTGTCCCCAGCAGACCGGTCAACAGCGACAGACGCATGGCCGACATTTCACTGGAGATCGGGCTTGGCAGGATCAACGCTTCTTCGCCCGGATGGATCAGCTGCTGCAGTTTCGGATCCACGAAGCTGTAGGTGATCACTTCCTGGTAACCTTTGTCGATAAGCATGGTTTTTACCCGCTTCATCGACAGATCCGCTTCGCGGTGGCTGCCCATGATCAGACCCGCCTGTACCGGCTCATCAGGGATGCTGTTGTAGCCGTAGACGCGGGCAACCTCTTCGACCAAATCCTCTTCGATTTCCATATCGAAACGCCAGCTCGGCGCAACCGCCTGCCACTGGTCCTGGCCTTCGGTCACCTCACAGCCCAGACGGCGCAGAATATCGCTGACCTGCTCGTCGGCAATATGGTGGCCGATCAGACGATCCAGCTTGCTGCGACGCAGCGTGATGGTCGCGCGCTTCGGTAGCGCAGCATCGTTAGTCACATCAATAACCGGACCGGCTTCACCGCCACAGATATCCAGCAGCAGGCGCGTCGCACGCTCCATCGCTTTGTACTGCAGGGCGGGATCAACACCGCGCTCGTAGCGGTGAGAGGCATCGGTGTGCAGGCCATGACGGCGGGCGCGACCAGTAATAGAGAGCGGGCTGAAGAAGGCGCACTCCAGCAGTACATCCTGGGTTTCACCATTCACGCCAGAGTGTTCGCCACCAAAGATACCGCCCATTGCCAGCGCTTTGTTATGGTCAGCAATTACCAGCGTATCGGCCTGCAACTTCGCTTCGCTGCCGTCGAGCAGGACCAACGTTTCTTCCTCTTTCGCCATGCGCACAACGATCCCGCCCTCAATACGGCCCAGATCGAAGGCATGCATCGGCTGACCCAGCTCCAGCAGGACAAAGTTCGTTACGTCCACAACCGCGTCAATAGAGCGGATGCCGCAGCGGCGCAGCTTCTCACGCATCCACAGCGGGGTTGGCGCGGTCACGTCGATACCCTTGACCACGCGGCCCAGGTAGCGCGGACAGGCATCGGCTGCTTCAACGCTGATGGGCAGCGTATCGCTGATGGTTGCGGCAACCGGCGCGATCTCAGGCTCGGTAAGCGGCAGCTTGTTCAGCACGGCAACGTCGCGGGCGACGCCGATAATTCCCAGGCAGTCGGCGCGGTTCGGGGTGACGCTGATCTCAATGGTATTATCATCGAGCTTCAGGTAGTCGCGAATATCGGTACCGATCGGCGCATCCGCTGGCAGCTCGATAATACCGCTGTGATCGTCGGAAATACCCAGTTCGGAGAAAGAGCAGAGCATCCCTTCGGACGGCTCGCCGCGCAGCTTGGCAGCCTTGATTTTGAAATCGCCCGGCAGCACCGCGCCGATGGTCGCCACGGCAACCTTCAGACCCTGGCGGCAGTTTGGCGCACCGCAGACGATATCAAGCAGGCGCTCGCCGCCGACGTTAACCTTGGTTACGCGCAGCTTGTCGGCATTTGGGTGCTGGCCGCACTCAACCACTTCGCCCACTACGACACCGTTAAAGCTGCCGGCCACGGCGTCAACGCCGTCCACTTCCAGGCCTGCCATCGTAATTTGATCGGAGAGCGCTTCGCTGTCGACCGCCGGGTTAACCCATTCGCGTAGCCACAGTTCACTGAATTTCATTATTTTTTCCTGCCTTTATTTAAACTGTTTAAGGAAACGCAAATCGTTTTCGAAGAACGCGCGTAAATCGGTAACGCCATAGCGCAGCATGGTCAGACGCTCCATCCCCATGCCGAACGCAAAGCCAGAGTACACTTCAGGATCGATGCCCACGTTGCGCAGCACGTTCGGGTGCACCATACCGCAGCCCAGCACCTCCAGCCATTTGCCGTTTTTACCCATGACGTCCACCTCAGCGGAAGGCTCAGTGAAGGGGAAATAGGACGGGCGGAAACGAACCTGCAAATCTTCCTCAAAGAAGTTGTTCAGGAAGTCGTGCAGGGTCCCCTTCAGGTTGGTAAAGCTGATGTTTTTATCGACGATCAGCCCTTCCATCTGGTGGAACATCGGGGTGTGGGTCTGATCGTAGTCGTTACGATAGACACGGCCCGGGGCGATAATGCGGATCGGCGGCTGCTGGTTCTCCATGGTGCGGATCTGCACTCCGGAGGTTTGGGTACGCAGCAGACGGGTGGCGTCAAACCAGAAGGTGTCGTGGTCGGCGCGCGCCGGGTGGTGACCCGGAATGTTCAGTGCGTCAAAGTTATGGTAATCGTCTTCAATTTCTGGACCGGTTGCCACGGTAAAGCCCAGCTCGCCGAAGAAGTTCTCAATGCGGTCGATGGTGCGGGTTACCGGATGCAGACCGCCGTTCTCAACGCGGCGGCCCGGCAGAGAGATATCAATGGTTTCTGCTGCCAGACGTGCGTTCAGCGCAGCGCTCTCCAGCGTCTCTTTGCGGGCGTTTAGCGCCTGCTGCACCTGCTCTTTGGCTTCGTTAATCACCGCACCGGCGGCTGGACGCTCTTCGGGCGGCAGCTCACGCAGGGTTGTCATCTGAAGGGTTAACTGCCCTTTTCTGCCCAGATAATCGACGCGCACATTATCTAATGCCGCAATATCTGTAGCCTCGTTAATGGCTGCCGTGGCGCTGGCAACCAGCTCTGCGAGATGTGACATGGTTTTCCTCATTATGTCGGTGCTGACACCGTTATGGTGATCTCATATTTTTCCATACAGGCATAAAAAAAGCCTCCCTGGGGAGGCTTTCCGGCGCTGTTTTTCGTTTCTTCTTTCACGCGCAAGCCTCCTGGGATCAGGTGCTAAAGTAAAAAAAGAAGCGGAAAATAGCAGCATTCATGCTTGCATTACCTTGTATGGTGAACAATAAAAAGAGGGAGCCAGGCTCCCTCTCTCTAACTGGCTTAGGCCAGAGCTGCTTTCGCTTTTTCGACCAGGGCAGAGAATGCCACTTTGTCGAATACAGCGATGTCAGCCAGGATCTTACGGTCGATTTCAACAGAGGCTTTTTTCAGGCCGTTGATGAATTTGCTGTAAGAAATACCGTTCTGACGTGCTGCTGCGTTGATACGCGCAATCCACAGTTGACGGAACTGACGCTTTTTCTGACGACGGTCACGATAAGCGTACTGACCAGCTTTGATAACAGCCTGGAAGGCAACGCGGTATACGCGTGAACGCGCACCGTAGTAGCCTTTAGCTTGTTTCAAAATTTTCTTGTGACGTGCACGTGCAATTACACCACGTTTTACGCGAGCCATGATGCTCTCCTGTATCTATTCTTAAAAAAGGTTAAAAGGTAAACGACTTATGCGTACGGCAGGCACGCGATGACCAGGCCCAGATCGCCTTTAGAAACCATGGCTTTCGGACGCAGGTGACGTTTACGCTTGGTAGCTTTTTTGGTCAGAATATGACGCAGGTTAGCGTGCTTGTGCTTAAAACCACCTTTACCGGTTTTTTTAAAGCGCTTAGCAGCACCGCGTACGGTCTTAATCTTTGGCATTTTAATAACTTCCACTTCGCATTGTTGATAAACGAAACAAAGGCGAACCAGACCTGTGAGCTTGTGGCCCACAGGTATGATTACTTGATGGCCTTACTGTTTCTTCTTAGGAGCAAGCACCATAATCATCTGGCGGCCTTCGATCTTCGTTGGGAAGGATTCGACCACTGCCAGTTCATTCAGATCTTCTTTCACGCGATTAAGCACTTCCATACCGATCTGTTGGTGGGCCATCTCACGACCGCGGAAACGCAGCGTGATCTTGGCCTTATCGCCCTCTTCGAGAAAGCGAATCAGGCTGCGGAGTTTTACCTGATAGTCGCCTTCATCTGTACCAGGTCGGAACTTGATTTCCTTAACCTGGATAACTTTTTGCTTCTTCTTCTGTTCCTTAGAAGATTTGCTCTTTTCATAGAGGAACTTGCCGTAATCCATTATACGGCAAACGGGCGGCTCGGCGTTAGGGCTAATTTCAACTAAATCGACCCCGGCTTCTTCAGCTTTTTCCAGAGCCTCTCGCAGACTCACAATGCCAAGCTGCTCGCCTTCCAGACCAGTTAAGCGAACTTCCGTGGCGCGAATCTCGCCGTTAATACGATTGGGACGCGCCGTTTGAACTCGTTTTCCGCCTTTAATACCTTATTCCTCCAGTTGTTGAAGACTGCGGCTGCGAATCTCTTGTTGCAGCTTCTCGATAACATCATTTACGTCCAGGCTACCCAGGTCTTTACCGCGACGGGTACGCACGGCGACTTTGCCGGCCTCAACCTCTTTGTCACCACAAACCAGCATATAAGGGACACGACGTAAAGTGTGCTCGCGGATTTTAAAGCCAATCTTCTCGTTTCTCAAGTCCGCTTTTACACGAATGCCCGCATTTTGTAGTTTACGCGTCAATTCGTTAACGTAATCGGCCTGAGAATCGGTAATGTTCATGACTACAACCTGCACTGGCGCAAGCCAGGTCGGGAAGAAGCCCGCAAACTCTTCGGTCAGGATGCCGATAAAGCGCTCCAGTGACCCAAGAATGGCGCGGTGGATCATTACTGGTACCTGGCGCTCGTTGTTTTCGCCCACATAGGAGGCGCTCAAACGAGACGGCAGGGAGAAGTCCAGCTGTACCGTACCGCACTGCCATGCACGATCGAGGCAGTCATACAGGGTAAATTCAATTTTCGGACCGTAGAACGCGCCTTCACCCAGCTGGTACTCAAACGGGATGTTGTTCTCTTCCAGCGCGACTGCTAAATCCGCCTCAGCACGATCCCACATCTCGTCGCTGCCGATACGCTTTTCCGGACGAGTAGAGAGTTTGACCACGATCTTTTCGAAGCCAAAGGTGCTGTACATATCGTAGACCATACGAATACAGGCGTTCACTTCATCACGCACCTGCTCTTCCGTACAGAAGATGTGGGCGTCATCCTGAGTGAACCCGCGCACGCGCATCAGGCCATGCAACGCGCCTGATGGCTCGTTACGGTGGCAGCTACCAAACTCCGCCATACGTAACGGCAGGTCGCGGTAGGATTTTAGACCCTGATTGAAAATTTGCACGTGGCCAGGGCAGTTCATGGGTTTGATGCAATACTCACGGTTCTCTGAAGAGGTGGTGAACATCGCATCTTTGTAGTTGTCCCAGTGGCCGGTTTTTTCCCACAGCACACGGTCCATCATGAACGGGCCTTTCACTTCCTGATACTGGTATGCTTTCAGCTTGGAGCGCACGAAGGTCTCCAGCTCACGGAAGATAGTCCAGCCATCATTATGCCAGAAAACCATGCCCGGCGCCTCTTCCTGCATGTGATACAGGTCGAGCTGCTTACCAATTTTACGGTGGTCGCGCTTCGCGGCCTCTTCCAGGCGCTGCAGATAGGCGTTTAACGCTTTTTTATCTGCCCACGCGGTACCGTAGATACGCTGCAGCATTTTATTGTTGCTGTCGCCGCGCCAGTAGGCCCCGGCAATTTTCATCAGCTTGAAGTGATGGCAGAAGCGCATATTCGGCACGTGCGGGCCGCGGCACATGTCAATGTACTCTTCATGATGATACAGGCCAGGCCTGTCGTCATGCGCAATATTTTCATCAAGAATGGTAACCTTGTAGTTTTCGCCGCGCGCAACAAACGTTTCACGCGCTTCGTGCCAGCTTACCTTTTTCTTAATGACGTTATAGTTAGTTTCGGCGAGCTCGTGCATACGCTTTTCGAGCGCGTCGATATCTTCCTGGGTCAGCGTATGATCAAGATCGATATCGTAGTAGAAGCCGTTATCTACAACCGGGCCGATAGCCATTTTGGCATTAGGCCACAGCTGTTTAATGGCATGACCTAACAGGTGCGCACAGGAGTGGCGGATAATTTCCAGGCCATCTTCATCTTTGGCGGTAATAATCGCCAGCTGCGCATCGTTTTCGATAAGATCGCTGGCATCGACCAGGTCACCGTTGACGCGACCGGCGATGCAGGCTTTCGCCAGGCCAGGGCCGATATCAAGGGCAACATCCATTGGGCTAACAGGGCGGTCGAACTGGCGTTGGCTGCCGTCAGGAAGGGTAATTACAGGCATGTGAGATCCTCTATTTGCAGTGGTGACCCCCACGAAAGGTCACGTACAAAACTATTTTTAAATTATTATCAACGGCTTAAGGCAAGTTTTCGTCTTCACTCTGACGAATCTGTACAGAAATTACGCTGTACCCTGCTCGGCTGTTGATAAGCTCACCTCTGATACTACACGTCTAATCAGTGAGTTAAAAGGCTAGCGTTGCATTCGGTTAATCTTTGGGTTGGCCTACACTATTTCAAGGGATGTAATCTGGTGACTTGTAATAAATGTGTAAAATTAAAAAATGAAACGCCTTATCAATAAACGTAATAATGCCTGAGAAGTGCATTCAGTGAAGCGTATTTGTAGCCTTGAAAAAAACGCTATTTACTTGACGATATATCCCTCAACCACAAATAAACATGTTAGGGTGGTGTTTCCACTCAACGGACTGGAGGGGTTATTCCAAACCTCAAATTCTTTTGTCCCGTCTGCCATGGTTTCAAGTTTCAGTTTTCATCGCACCACCGTGATAAAAAGCTTCCACATGGCGCAGTATGCGCAACCTGTGGGGAACGGCTTACCGCCTCGATGTGTATTCCCGTAAGCAGGCAGATGAATAAAGTGACTGATTAACTAAAGGCTTCGCAAGAGGCCTTTTCGCTGTTCAGGCTTTGCCTTCGGGAACGAGGGCGTTAATGACCGTCTCCATGGCCCGGCGAGTGAGATCAGAGCGTGTAATTCGCTGATTAGCCAGCGAGGTACGGAGCACCCCAGCAATCACAATATGCTTCGGCTCCTGGCCTAAATCGCGCATCTCCAGCACCACTTTACCTACGACGCGGCACATCTCATCATACAGCTCGCTCTCTTTTGCCTGGTTACCCATGGTGCCCTCTTTCCGTTTGTCGCTGAATTTAAAGGCATAGCACATAGAAAAACCCTGCTAACGTCAAGCGATCCGGCGCACTATATCAATAATTAGGCAATTGAGCGCCCAGGGCTGTCGTTTTTGTAAGCAATATTTTTAAAGTTAAGCTAAATTTTGCCGATGTTATAGCCTACATTGGGCAAACAGCATCGCGACACAACATATGCAATCGATAAATTATAACGGTATTGCAGGCCTCAGTCTCAAAGCTCGGCCGGGAACCTCATCGATCCTTCAGCAATCGATCGAAAGGCTCGCGTCCGGACTGCGGATTAATGGTGCAAAGGATGATGCCGCAGGTCTCGCTATTGCCAATCGGATGGGCGCAAATATTAACGCTGACAGCGTGATTTCCCGGGGGCTTGATGATGCCATCAGCCTTGCGCAAACCGCGGAGAGCAGTCTCGGTTCAATAAGCTTAATGCTTATACGTGCCAAGGGACTCGCTATCCAGTCGGTGAACGACTCGCTTTCGGAAAGCGATCGCGCCAGTATTCAAAACGAATTTGCCAGCATTCTCGCCGGCATCAACAGTATCTCCGAAGGAACCGAAATCTTTGGCCTTTACCCACTGGCTACCGACAGTCCCGAGCTGCAGCCTGCTCTGCTCGGCAACGTCGCTCCGGTAAGCACCAAATTCCCGGTGGCGAACAAAGATTTCGCCTTCACCTCGGGCATCGTTCCGCTGGCTTATATTGCGGCCGGTTCGACCAATATCGCCATTACCATCAACTCTCTCGGCGCGGATGATGATATTCAGCTCTTTACCCGCGACGGCAAACACTTGGCAGGCACGCCTGTAAATGGCGGCGATGCGGATTACACCTGGGTGAGCAACGGCATCACCGACAACGCCAGCGCGAACTCACGCTTGCTTTCGGAAGCCAACGGTTTCCAGAGTGGCGCCACCTACGATGACTCGTTGCTTATTTCGGGCGGTGCAGCCTGGGATATTAACGGCAGTAGCACTCTGGACTATAACGGAATGAAGATAGCCTTTAGTGGCGACGGTGATCGTTATGAGGACAGTACCTCCGGTGGTTTTAACGACGGGAACAACGGCGCTAATCTGCTGGAGCGGGTGACCATTGACAACGTCACCGAAGATCTGATTGTCGCTGTGGTAGGAAACGGTTCCTTCACCGGTAAGCTGACCTGGGGAAACCTGGAGACGCCGACCGTCCAGCCTGCCGGCCCTTCGAAGCAGAGTATCCCCTATCAGGTCGTCACCAGCGCCAACTTTGGCGATAAAATCGAGACTACAACGCTCGATACGACCCCTGCCGATACTAAAACGCTGGGTATAAATGATGCCCGGCTGGATACCGTGCAGTCTGCTCGCTCGGCGATGGGTGCGCTAGACAACGCGCTGGCAAAGGTAGATGGTTACCGTTCGCAGTATGGTGCCGCCATTAATCGCTTTGAATCCAGCAAATCGGTGCTGGCGCAGCAGAAAATCGCCACGCAGTCAGCGCAAAGCCGGATCCAGGACGCTGATTATGCTCTGGAAACCAGCAAAATGCTCAAAGCGCAAATTTTGCAGGAGAGTCAAAACGCGGTATTGAAAATAGCGAATCAGGCACCTGAGAACCTGCTTTCTTTATTACGTAGCTAAATACAATAATGAGAAAACTTTACGCAGAATGACAGATATAAAAAAACCGGGACAGCATGCTCCGGTTTTTTACTTAGTCAGGCTGACGCCCGGATGTAAAAAAGCAATTATTGCTAAAGGCTAAATCCATTAATACCATTCACCGGCAACCAAAGTGTGAACATCGAAAGCATCATCCGTTGAGCGACCGGTATTCTGCGAGCCAGGCTGGATATTAGAGCCTGCTTCAATATCCGCTGCGTTAAAGGTAGCGCTTGGGTAGGTGGTTTGACTGGCAGTGTTATAACTTGGCTGAGCCGCGAATGCGCCAAAAGAGAGTGCCGAAAGCACCGTGGCGGCGGCGAGTGTTTTGATTGTTTTCATAATGTTTCTTCTCTGTTTGAATTAGTACATTATTGCGGAGGCGTTTTTTTGCCTGTGGGTAAAGTGTAGATCCAGATCACACTTTTGCCTAGTCAGTTTATTTATCAAAAAGTGTCAAATAAATTGAATATGTTGCAGCGGATGAAATTAAGGAGGGAAAAAGGAGAAACCCTTTTCCTGAAGAAATAAAACATTGTTGCAGGGTTTAATAGCACAAAAAGTTAATTTGAAGCGGGCCGGAATAACCGGCCCAAAATCAATTACATTTTATAGCCGAGCGAAATGACGGTACGACGATCGGTATGCTCCGGGGCGGATGCCGGCGGCTCGGAGTTCCACGTTACGTTGTAAGCCAGCTTCAGAGCGAAATGTTCGTTGATAGCTACGTTCAGCGCGGTCTCAGAGTTAACCGTAGTATCGTCTGCGCCAAATACCGATACGCCCTGAGTAAACTTAGCGTTGTCGGTAAACTGCCAGGTATACGCACCGGATGCATAGCCCAGCGGCTGGGTTTCGCTATCGCCGTCGGTGTACTCGTCGTAACGCACACCCGGACCAAATTCAAAACGCAGGCTGTGCACCGGACCATTCAGGAACTGGCGACCGTAACCGGCGGTCAGAATATCACGCTGACGATAACCGTTGTAGCGATCGGTAAGCCAGCTTGCCTGACCAAACACGTAGTCAACGTCGGTCACGTTATAACGTGCACGACCGCCCACTGCATACTTCTCTGAAGAGCGCTCATCGTTAGAAGAGGTATTGCTGGCGTTTCCCCAGAGCGACCATGCGGTAGTATTGCCGTACCAGGTCAGCGTTGAGTCAGCGGTCAGGGAGGTACTTTTCGTGTTACCTGACTGATTCAGGTAGCCTGCATTCACATTACCTTCGAAGGGTTTCTGTGCTGAGGAGGGATCGTCCATGACAGTAAAAACGGTATCATCTGCGGCAGCATTCATCGACGCAAGCACGCCTCCCGCCAGGATAACAACAGCGGGTACTGTCTTCAAAAGCTTCATTTATAAAGAGTCCGTACAGCAAAAAAAAGAGGACCTACGGTCCTGGAAACTTCCTTCAGGATCAACGTTTAGCAATCTGAAGAAAGGTAACAAATTATAAAAAGGCTCAAATAACATAGCAATGTATTCTTCTTTCGTTTTTTGAATAAGAGCGCTCTCAAACCCCCAATAAACGTATAATGCCCTTCCCGGACGCTTATCGTTATTTATTTGGAAAATCATGCTGTTATTTACTTTCCCTTCGGGCAATTCAGTGCCAGGCTTAGGACAACCAAGCGAAAGGAGATGAAAATGACAGCAGTCTATACTCTGACCCTGGCCCCGTCGCTGGACAGCGCGACGCTGACTCCGCAGATCTATCCCGAAGGTAAGCTACGCTGCACCGCGCCGGTGTTTGAACCCGGCGGCGGCGGAATTAACGTCGCCCGCGCCATCGTGCACCTGGGCGGACGCGCCACGGCAATCTTCCCTGCGGGCGGGGCGACGGGGGAACATCTTACCGCCCTGCTGGCGGATGAGAAGGTCACGACAATCCAGGTCGCCACGCATGACTGGACGCGGCAGAACCTGCACGTGCACGTTGAGACCAGCGGCGAGCAATATCGTTTTGTGATGCCCGGCGCGGCGCTGAGCGAGGATGAGTTCCGCCAGCTCGAGGAGCAGGTGCTCACTATTGAGAGCGGTTCACTGCTGGTGATCAGCGGCAGTCTGCCCCCGGGCGTCAGGGTAGAAAAGATGGGCCAGCTGATTAAGGCTGCACAGAATAACGGTATCCGCTGCATCGTTGACAGCTCTGGCGAGGCGCTGGCCGCCGCGCTGGAGATTGGCGGTATTGAGCTAGTGAAGCCTAACCAGAAAGAGCTGGCCGCGCTGGTCAACCGGGATCTGACCCAGCCGGATGATGTTCGGCGCGCCGCCCAGGAGTTGGTTAACAGCGGCAAAGCTAAGCGTGTTGTGGTCTCTCTCGGCCCACAGGGCGCGCTGGGGGTAGACGAGCAGCAGTGCGTGCAGGTCGTTCCCCCTCCGGTTAAAAGTCAAAGTACAGTGGGCGCGGGTGACAGCATGGTAGGGGCGATGACCCTGAAGCTGGCAGAAAACGCCTCGCTGGAGGATATGGTGCGCTTTGGCGTCGCCGCCGGTAGTGCCGCGACCATCAACCACGGTACGCGCCTCTGCGGTCAGGAAGACACACAAAAGATATATGCTTATCTGTGTCAGAACTGATCGTTGTCTATGCGAAAAAATGTTGTGATAACAATGAGGTGAGCTATGGCCAGTGGGGATATCACTCGCTACGTAATAACGGTAAAATTTCACGAGCATAGTTTGACTGAAATTAACGAGCTTAATAACACCTTCACACTTGCCGGTTATCTCCTCACGCTGAGCGATGACGATGGCAAGGTCCACGAGCTGGGAACCAATACGTTTGGCCTGGTCAGTCCGCTGAGTGAGGATGATATTAAAGAGCAGGCACTGGCGCTGGCAGAAAGCGCCATCGACAGGCAGCCTGCTATTGAGGTCACGACCTGGGAGAACTGGCTGAAGACGCAGCAGCAATAAGTGCCTTTGCGCGCACGCGACATACAGGGTGTGCGCAGAATCGTATTTTATGCTGCGTTAGCGCGCTAACCTTTAATCTGGCAGATTGCAGGGGAGAGAGAGCATGTGGCAAGCGGTGAGTCGTCTGTTAAGCGAGCAGCTTGGTGAAGGTGAAATCGAGCTGCGTAATGAGCTGCCGGGTGGAGAGATCCACGCAGCATGGCATATACGCTTCGGTGGTCGCGATCTGTTTATGAAGTGTGATGAACGCGAACTGCTGCCCATCTTTACCGCCGAGGCGGATCAGCTTGAACTACTGGCCCGCAGCCGCACGGTCAGCGTTCCGGAGGCGATCGCCGTAGGCAGCGATCGTGACTACAGTTTTCTGATCATGGAGTATCTCCCTCCCCGCCCGCTGGATGCGCATAATGCGTTTCTGCTTGGCCAGCAGCTGGCACGCCTGCACCAGTGGAGCGAGCAGCCGCAGTTTGGCCTCGATTTCGATAACGATCTCTCAACCACGCCCCAGCCAAACGCCTGGCAGCGGCGCTGGTCAACCTTTTTTGCCGAACAGCGTATCGGCTGGCAGCTTGAACTGGCGGCAGAAAAAGGCCTCGCGTTTGGTAACATCGATGCCATTGTCGAGCACATCCAGCAGCGCCTCGCCGCCCACCAGCCACAGCCTTCCTTACTGCATGGCGATCTCTGGTCAAACAACTGCGCGCTGGGTCCAAACGGTCCCTATATTTTTGACCCGGCATGCTACTGGGGAGACAGAGAGTGCGATCTGGCGATGCTACCGCTTCATCCGGAGCAGCCGCCGCAGATCTATGATGGCTACCAGGCGGTGATGCCTCTGCCAAACGGCTTTCTGGAGCGTCAGCCAATTTATCAGCTCTATACGCTGTTTAACCGGGCGATCCTCTTCGGCGGGCAGCATCTGGTGACGGCCCAGCAGGCGCTGGACAGGATTTTGGCCGCTTAATTAACGCGGCCCTGGATAAGTTCGGCTACATAAACCCGAGCAGGGTAAAGAAGAAGTACCCGGCAATGATGATAATCACGGGCAGCACGTAGAGCGGGAAGATCTGCAGGAAGATGGTGTGACGGGGCACGACAATGCGCGACTCGATCTGCTCGCGGGTTAACCCGTCGCTGCCTTTCGCCTTCTCAAGGATGAGCTGGTCCTCAACTCCTTCCCGCAGGAAGCGGGTCTGGCGGCTCATGCGCGCCCCGGAGGCCTGTAATGCCAGCCCAACAAAGATCAGCGCGTAAATGATCCAGAAACCAATATTCAGCTGCTGATGGAAGTTCGGCGTCGGCGAGTTGTACCAGAAGAAGTTGAGAAACGGCGTGTTAAAACGCATCATCTCAATCATGACATGGGCAAAATCCAGCATCACGGCGTTGATACCAGGCTGTTTTTCGCTGTGATCGTACATGAATTTGAGTACGGAAATCAGAGTGGAGACCACCGCCGGGATAAAAATTACCCATCCCAGAACGCGCTTCAGCACGGCAATGCGTCCAGCTTGTTGATACGTCATCTATTCCCCTTGTTTAAGACGTTCCATTTGCTGGTTAAGTCTACCCTCAGAACACCGTTTTCGCCCATTTTTAAAAGCGTTATCCTGAAGCAATAGCCATAATGAACGTTCATCTGTCTATTTATTCCACTCATAAGGAGAGGTTGTTATGTCAACCCCGCGTCAGATCCTCGCCGCTATTTTTGATATGGATGGCCTGCTTATCGACTCCGAGCCGCTCTGGGACCAGGCCGAACTGGAGGTCATATCCAGCCTCGGCGTTGATGTCACCCGCCGTCATGAGATGCCCGATACGCTTGGCTTGCGCATCGATATGGTCGTCGATCTCTGGTACGCCATGCAGCCCTGGAGCGGGCCAGATAAGCAGGAGGTCACGAACCGGATCATTCAACGAACCATTTCGCTGGTGGAAGAGAAACGTCCCCTGCTGGCCGGCGTGGGTGAGGCGCTGGCGCTCTGTAAAGCCGAAGGATTAAAAGTGGGCCTGGCGTCAGCCTCACCGCTCTATATGCTGGAGAAGGTGCTGTCGCTTTTCGAACTGAGCGACTACTTCGATGCCCTCGCCTCGGCGCAGACGCTCCCCTACAGTAAACCCCATCCGCAGGTCTACCTGGATTGCGCGGCGAAGCTCGGCGTCGATCCTCTGACCTGCGTTGCCTTAGAGGATTCGGTCAACGGCATGATTGCCGCCAAAGCCGCCCGCATGCGCGCCATCGTCGTGCCCGCGGAAGAGAATCGTCAGGACCCGCGGTATGCGCTGGCCAACGTCAAGCTTGATTCCCTCGCACGGCTGACCGGACAAGATTTGCGCGGATAGCACGCATTTTACCCCGTTGAGGAAAATAAAAGTAAATCGGTGACAAAGTGTTACACCGTCACCTCTTCCGCCTACTGTACAAAAACCCTATACTGTATACTTCGACAGTTAAGTGAGTATGATCATGACGGCGGAAGGACACCTGCTTTTTTCCATTGCCTGCGCGGTGTTTGCCAAGAACGCCGAGTTGACCCCTGTGCTCGCGCAGGGGGACTGGTGGCATGTGGTTCCCTCAGCCATTGTGACCTGCCTGCTCCCGGATATCGATCACCCGAAATCGTTCCTCGGACAGCGTCTGAAGTGGATCTCCAAACCCATCGCCCGGGCCTTTGGTCATCGGGGATTCACCCATAGCCTGCTGGCGGTGTTTATCGCCGTAACGCTCTTCTATCTGAAAGTGCCTGATAGCTGGTTTATCCCTGCCGATGTTTTGCAGGGCATGGTGCTGGGCTATCTGAGCCATATTCTGGCCGATATGCTTACCCCTGCCGGCGTACCGCTGCTGTGGCCCTGCCGCTGGCGTTTCCGCCTGCCTATCCTTAGGCCGCAGCGCGGTAACCAGCTTGAGCGCGTGCTCTGCATGGTGCTCTTTACCTGGGCGGTCTGGATGCCACAGGGTGTGTCCGATAACAGCGCCGTGCGCTGGTCTTCTCAGGTTATTAATACAGTGCAGGGTGAGTTCAATCGCTTTATTAACCAGCAATCCGGTCATTAATCAGGCTGATTTAAACATTTACTTATAACCCATTCCATTTGGATATAAGAGCTGAATCACACTTCTGCTAACCTTGGCGGCAACAGGACGGCGTGCAACGCGTCGTCTTATAAAAAACCGTTCAGGAGATCTGAAATGAATTTCCCTTTAATTGCGAACATCGTGGTGTTCGTGGCATTGCTATTTCTGCTGGCGCAGACACGGCATAAGCAGTGGAGTCTGGCAAAGAAAGTGCTGGTTGGTCTGGCGATGGGCGTGGTGTTCGGCCTGGCGCTGCAAGCGATCTATGGCGCAGACAGTCAGGTACTGAAAGATTCCATCCAGTGGTTTAACGTGGTCGGTAACGGCTATGTCCAGCTGCTGCAGATGATCGTCATGCCGCTGGTGTTTGCCTCTATTTTGAGCGCGGTAGCTCGTTTGCACAACGCCTCCCAGCTGGGAAAAATTAGTGTCTTAACGATCGGCACGCTGCTGTTCACCACGCTGATCTCGGCGCTGGTCGGAGTGCTGGTGACTAACCTGTTTGGCCTCACCGCCGAAGGGCTGGTACAGGGTACGGCAGAGACCGCGCGCCTGAACGCCATTCAGAGCAACTACGCGGGCAAGGTGGCGGATCTGAGCGTGCCGCAGCTGCTGCTCTCTTTCGTACCGAAAAACCCGTTCGCCGATCTGACCGGGGCGAACCCAACCTCCATCATCAGCGTCGTTATCTTTGCTGCGTTCCTCGGCGTGGCTGCGCTGAAGCTGCTGAAGGACGATGCGCCGAAGGGCCAGCGCGTGCTGACCGCTATCGATACTCTGCAAAGCTGGGTGATGAAGCTGGTGCGTCTGGTAATGCAGCTGACGCCGTATGGCGTGCTGGCGCTGATGACCAAAGTCGTGGCAGGCTCCAACCTGCAGGACATCATCAAGCTCGGCAGCTTTGTCGTCGCGTCCTACCTGGGTCTGGGGATCATGTTTGTAGTTCACGGTATTCTGCTGGCGGTGAACGGCGTTAGCCCGCTGAGATTCTTCCGCAAAGTGTGGCCAGTGCTGACCTTTGCCTTTACCAGCCGCTCCAGCGCCGCCTCTATTCCGCTGAACGTAGAAGCGCAGACCCGTCGTCTGGGCGTGCCGGAGTCTATCGCCAGCTTCTCAGCCTCCTTTGGTGCCACCATCGGCCAGAACGGCTGTGCTGGTCTCTATCCAGCGATGCTGGCGGTGATGGTTGCGCCTACGGTGGGAATTAACCCGCTGGATCCGCTGTGGATCGCGACCCTGGTAGGCATGGTCACCATCAGCTCTGCCGGCGTAGCGGGCGTGGGCGGCGGGGCGACCTTCGCGGCGCTGATCGTGCTGCCAGCGATGGGCCTGCCGGTTACCCTGGTGGCGCTGCTGATCTCCGTAGAGCCGCTGATCGATATGGGTCGTACCGCGCTGAACGTCAACGGCTCAATGACCGCCGGGACGCTCACCAGCCAGTGGCTGAAGCAGACCGATAAAGAGGTGTTGAATAGCGAAGAGAGTGCCGAACTGGCGCATCGCTAAAATCCATCTTCCCGGTGGCCTACGCTGCCGGGAATTTTGCTTTTGAGGCGAGTCTACGCCTCGTCAATCTCCCCTTCCTGACGCATCTGCTCTGCCCAACGCTGGGCTGCCTCCGGCACGCTAAACGCTGGCGAACGGCGAAAATGCTCCCCCATCAGCACAAACGCTACGTACTTACCGCGCAGCAGCCAGACGTCACGAAACCCTTCCACCTTGTTGGCGTGATCGGGTGGCGCAGGCTCCACGCGGGGTATATAGCTGATAACAGGGCGGTTATTTTGACGAAAAGGTTTCATAGGCGAGAGTTCACTAAAACAGATTGCAAATACAGGCAGCCACTATGATAGCCGATTTCGCGGTAAAAACACGGGGTTGCTCTATAGTTATAAGGGTTTTGACGTTACATCGGCCACCATTTCAGCAATGAAAACAGGAGACGAGCACAATGTCGCATAATGACAAGAACCCACACGGCCATCAATCCCCGGTACACGATCCCAGCGAATCCCAACCCGGCCTTGACTCACTGGCCCCCGAAGATAACTCCCACCGCGCCGATCCCCGCCCCACCCCTCCAGGGGAGCAGCCAACCGCCCCCGGCAGCCTTAAGGCCCCCGATATCCATAGCGAGAAACTCACCGCCCTGGAAACCTTTCGCAAAGGCAGCGAAGATTTTCCCCTGACGACGAATCAGGGGGTGCGCATCGGTGACGATCAGAACTCTTTGCGGGCAGGCAATCGCGGCCCAACGCTGCTGGAGGATTTTATCCTGCGGGAGAAGATCACCCACTTTGACCACGAGCGTATCCCGGAGCGCATTGTTCACGCCCGCGGCTCGGCGGCGCACGGTTATTTTCAACCTTACAAGAGCCTGAAAGATATTACTAAGGCGGATTTCCTCAGCGATCCTGAAAAAATCACCCCGGTATTTGTTCGCTTCTCTACCGTGCAGGGCGGCGCAGGCTCCGCGGATACCGTGCGTGATATCCGCGGCTTCGCCACAAAGTTCTATACCGAAGAGGGTATCTTCGATCTCGTCGGTAACAATACGCCAATATTTTTTATTCAGGACGCGCACAAGTTTCCCGATTTCGTGCACGCGGTAAAGCCGGAGCCGCACTGGGCTATCCCTCAGGGACAGAGCGCCCACGATACTTTTTGGGACTATGTCTCGTTACAGCCAGAGACGCTGCATAACGTGATGTGGGCCATGTCGGACCGCGGTATTCCCCGCAGCTACCGCACCATGGAGGGTTTTGGCATCCATACTTTCCGCCTGATCAACGCTGAAGGCAAAGGAACCTTTGTCCGCTTCCACTGGAAGCCGGTGGCGGGTAAAGCCTCATTGGTGTGGGATGAGTCGCAGAAACTTACCGGGCGCGACCCTGACTTTCATCGCCGCGATCTGTGGGAAGCCATTGAAGCTGGCGATTTCCCGGAGTATGAGCTGGGACTACAGCTGATCCCGGAAGAAGATGAGTTTAAATTCGATTTTGACCTGCTCGACCCGACTAAGCTTATTCCCGAGGCGCTGGTGCCGGTTCAGCGAGTGGGCAAAATGGTGCTGAATCGCAATCCGGATAACTTCTTTGCCGAAAACGAACAGGCGGCGTTTCACCCAGGTCATATCGTCCCCGGTCTGGATTTTACCAACGATCCGCTGTTGCAGGGGCGTCTCTTCTCCTATACCGATACGCAGATCAGCCGTCTGGGCGGACCAAACTTCCACGAAATTCCGATCAACCGCCCAACCTGTCCGTACCATAACTTCCAGCGCGACGGCATGCATCGAATGGATATCGATACCAACCCCGCGAACTACGAGCCGAACTCTATCAACGATAACTGGCCGCGGGAAACGCCTCCGGGTCCAAAACGCGGCGGTTTTGAGTCTTATCAGCAGCGGATTGAAGGCAATAAAATTCGTGAACGCAGCCCGTCGTTTGGTGAGTACTATGCCCATCCGCGCCTATTCTGGAAAAGCCAGACGCCACACGAGCAGCAGCACATTATTGACGCTTTTAGCTTCGAGCTGAGCAAGGTTGTACGCGAGTATATTCGCGAGCGAGTGGTCGATCAGCTGGCGTGTATTGATACTATGCTGGCGCTATCGGTAGCGAAAAACCTGGGGATCTCCCTGACGGATGAGCAGCTTAACGTGACCCCACCTAAAGAGGTCAATGGCGTTGCCAGCGATCCGACGCTTAGCCTCTACGCTCAGGCGGATGCCAGCGTCAAAGGCCGGGTGGTTGCCATTCTGCTTAACGATAAGGTGGTTGCCAGCGAGCTGCTGAACATTCTGCAGGGGCTACGGGCGAAAGGCGTACATGCTAAACTGCTCTATTCGCGGATGGGTGAAGTGACGGCGGACGATGGTTCAAGCCTGTCGGTAGCGGGCACCTTTGCCGGATCGCCCTCAGTGACCGTCGATGCGGTTATTGTTCCCGGCGGGGATCTCACAAACCTGTTGAACAACGGCGACGCCGCTTACTACCTACTGGAGGCCTATAAGCATCTGAAGGTGATTGCCCTGGCGGGAGATGCGCGGCAGTTTAAGCAGACGCTGAAGATTGATGCCCAGAGTGAAGAGGGTATCGTAGAGGCTGATGATGCGTCAGGTTCTTTTGTCGATGATTTCCTGACTCAGTTGGCCGCCCACCGCGTCTGGTCCCGGGGCAGCAAAGTTGCCGCTATCCCGGCCTGACGGCTTACAGACCATAAAAAAACCGGCGCTTTCGCCGGTTTTTTCTTGCTCAGGCTAAAACAGAATTACTGCTTCGGTGCCTGCGGATCGGTGTCGTACTCCGCGCAGGTCTGGTAGCCAGAATTCATCACGTGGCCGGTATCGTCCAGAGCCACAAAGTAGGTTTCGGTTTTACCATCGCGCTGACCCAGGATATAGGTCTGGCAGGTACCACGAGCGTGGATCATCGTCACTTCGGAGGACGGTTTGCCTGCAATCTGCATGACCTGCGCACGGCTCATGCCTTTTTTAACGTCTTTCACTACCGGCGTGGTGACCTGATCTTTAGTACGATCGTAAGCGGTACACCCTGCCAGCATCGCCATAACTGCTGCTGCACCCATAATTCCTGCGAGTTTCATATTCATAATCCTTCCTCTTGTTATCCGCTGTTGTATCAGCGCGTTATCTAAGCCTGGAATATAAAATAACTTTTTTCAACCCACTGGCCTGCGTGGTATAACTTTAGGAAAATTCTAATAAAACTGCTGTAAGCTGTTTAAACGCGGCAAAATACGGCACCTGGCGGTCATAGCCTTGTCGTTTCAGTGCCAACGGGTTAGCTTTATTAGAGTGTGATATTGCTACTGGCCCAGCTGGCCACTAACGGAGGATGTTTAATGACTCTGCAACAAGACATTATTGAAGCGCTTGGCGTGAAGCCAACGGTGAATGCGGAAGAAGAAGTACGCCGCAGCGTAGATTTTCTCAAAGCTTACCTCAAAGCGCACCCGTTTTTAAAAACCCTGGTGCTGGGCATCAGCGGCGGCCAGGACTCCACCCTCGCCGGCAAGCTCAGCCAGTTGGCTATCAGCGAGCTTCGCCAGGAGACGGGCAACGAGGCACTGCAATTTATTGCCGTCCGCCTGCCCTACGGCGTTCAGTTCGACGAGCAGGATTGCCAGGACGCCATTAATTTCATTAAGCCGGATCGCGTGCTGACCGTGAATATTAAATCCTCGGTGCTGGCCAGCGAGCAGGCTCTGCGTGAAGCGGGCATTGAGCTGAGCGATTTTGTTCGCGGCAATGAAAAAGCGCGTGAGCGGATGAAAGCCCAGTACAGCATTGCCGGGATGACCAGTGGTGTGGTGATCGGCACCGATCATGCCGCTGAGGCGGTAACCGGTTTTTATACCAAGTACGGTGACGGCGGTACGGATCTTAATCCGCTGTTCCGCCTGAACAAACGTCAGGGTAAACAGCTGCTGGCTCATCTGGGCTGCCCGGAGCATCTTTATAAAAAAGCGCCGACCGCGGACCTGGAAGACGATCGCCCCTCCCTGCCAGATGAAGCCGCGCTGGGCGTCACCTATGAAAACATTGATGATTATCTGGAAGGCAAAACGCTGGATGAAGGTACCGCCCGCATTATCGAAGGCTGGTATCTGAAAACCGAGCACAAGCGTCGTCCGCCGATCACGGTTTTTGACGACTTCTGGAAAAAATAAAATCCTCAGGCGGCGCAAGCCGCCTCTTTTTTCACCACTCATAGCCTGCTACACTGGATAAGTAACCAGTATCAGGAGTTTATCAGTGGTGAGGCGCCAATCTGCCCCGCGTCTGGATTTTGAAGCGGCGGCTATCTATGAGTATCCCGAACATTTGCGGCCGTGGCTTGAGGCGTTGCCTAAGCATCCCGGCGTCTACTTTTTCCATGGCGAAAGTGAAGCGATGCCGCTCTATATCGGCAAGAGCATCAATATTCGCAGTCGCGTGCTTTCCCATTTGCGCACCGCAGATGAGGCTGCCATGCTGCGCCAGTCGCGACGTATCACCTGGGTACGTACCGCCGGTGAAATTGGTGCCCTGCTGCTTGAAGCGCAGCTGATCAAAGAGCAGCAGCCGCTGTTCAACAAACGGCTGCGGCGCAATCGTCAGCTCTGCTCTCTGCTGTTGGACGGTGAAAAACCGCAGGTGGTCTATGCCCGAGAGGTTAACTTCTCTGCGCAGCCGGGACTCTATGGCCTGTTTGCCAATCGTCGGGCGGCGCTGCAAACGCTGCAAAGTATTGCTGATGAGCAGAAGCTCTGTTACGGCCTGCTGGGGCTGGAGTCGCTGACCCGGGGTCGGGGCTGTTTTCGCTCTGCGCTGAACCGTTGTGCCGGTGCGTGCTGCGGCAAGGAGAGCGTGGAGGCACATAACCAGCGCCTGATCGACGCCCTGGAGCGTACGCGTCTGGTGTGCTGGCCCTGGCGCGGCCCGGTGGCGCTCAAGGAGAGCACCGGGGAGATGACGCAGTACCA
Source organism: Pseudescherichia sp. (assembly GCF_031987975.1). Lineage (GTDB taxonomy): Bacteria > Pseudomonadota > Gammaproteobacteria > Enterobacterales > Enterobacteriaceae > Pseudescherichia. Next base: position 239,047 of record NZ_DALZYX010000005.1, read on the forward strand.
TATCATTCACAACTGGCTGTGGCTCGGCTCGGTAGATTCCCTTGATGAGGCGGCTAACCTGCCTCACCCGCAGGCTAGCTTCGATCAGGATGGATATAAGATCCTCTGCAAGCCGTTAATTACCGGCCAGCACGATATTATTGAGCTGCCCTGGCCGACAGAATAGCTTATGTGCGTCTGTCGTATCGCAACGGCAGACGCAAGGAAAAAGGTTAGTGGCCCGGTAGCCAGGTAATTTCGCTAAACAGCAGCTGGCCTTCAGGCTTCAACAGCCGCAGCGTATGATGCCCCTCCTGCCACCAGGCTCCCTGGTCGGCAGTCAGCAGCTTATCCCCCAGCTGCCACGCCCCGCTCAGGACAAAAACCACCCCACCCCGTGAAGCAAAGGTCGTAAAGGTACGGTCAGCGACGCGCACCTTTGCCTGACAGCGATCCCGGCGGGTCATGATATTAAAATCCATTGACATCTGCCCGTCGGAAAGCTGCGCCTGTACCGGCTGCTCGCCAGCAAAGGTAAAGGGCTGGAGTCGCTTTAGCGTATGGTTGAACGCGCTGCCGCCGTCGAGCGTCACCTCTCCCCCTTCAATCAGCGTGATCACCCGGTCTACGCCGGCAAACTGCGGAAAACCGCCGTTGCTGGCAAGGGAGGCAATGCTTGCGCGCCAGTCAAAATCACGGGTTGCCGTCGGGAAGCAGCAGATTTCACGGGTCTCTCCTGCGCCGTTGCGCCACAGGTTGACCGGCATTTTTCGAATATCAAAGTATTCCATCATCACCCTCAATGACACGCACGCGCGTCCGCGCAACGGTCAACGCCGCCACGCTTTTTTGTTATCGATTGCTGTTCAGGATGAGCATACCGTTTCGTTAGCGGCTAACAAAGAGGGGAGCAAAGAAAAAACCGCCGGGCCTGCCTACAGCCCGATGGGGATGTAGGCAAGGCTTGGTCCCTGCCTATGTACGCCTGTTTTTTAGGCATTATAAATAGCATGTTTAATATTACTCACTTTAACCATTCAACCTGTGTGGCTATAGTATTTTTTTGCATGGAGCAAAGAAAATGCCAGTCAATTTGAATTTAAGCCCCACCTCAGGTACGCCAATTCATCCTGGTGGAGTGCGGTTGTTAACGGTAGGCGAAATCCACCTTGCTATTACGCTTTACGGTTATAGCATCCGTTATAGCAACGTGTGGGTCCATTGGGAGAGCTATCTCCCTTTTAATATGCAGCCTGACGATATTGCCATGAGTCCGAACGGTGAGATGTGGTTCAGGGAGGGCACCTACTCGCCTGAATTTTCATTAGATAGCCTTAAAAAGAGGCATCGATTTCTTCATGAAATGATGCACGTTTGGCAAACACAGAAAGGCATGTTTGTCAGAACCAGAGGCCTGTTCTCCCGCTTCGCTGATTACAGCTACAGTTTAGATAAAGCAGATCTTCTTCATTACGGTCTTGAGCAGCAAGCTTCTATAGTCAGCGATTACTGGCTATTGCTTTACTTCGGTTTTGATAGACACAGTAATTTGTATAAATACCGTGATTACGATCCTGGCGAATCTGTCCACTCGTTAATTGCTAAATACAAGAATGTGTTAAAGGGGTTTCCGGGATGAAAATTTTAACAATTATAGCTATCTGTTTTTTTCTAACAGGATGTCCGGGAGGCCCAAGAGCATGGGAGACGCGCAGCACGTTTATTTATAATGATACGCTCTGTTTCAGCGTGGACAAAAAAGATGTTCTGAACTTCTACTGGATTGAAGTTAATAAAGGCGGAGGGTATGAAGAAATTGCCAATTCTGGAAAATATAAGCTCAACACTTCTTACCCAAATAGCTGCATTAAATTCAAGTTCAACCCTGATTACAGCTATGTCATCTCTTATGGCCTGAACGGCAAAAATTACGAGGATGATGTTTTTTATTGATAATAATTAACAGAGGGATTTACCTATGTCACTACCTGCTTATCTCTTTTTATACGATGAGAATGGCGTGCAAATTACAGGAGAGTGTACCGCACCGGGTCGAGAGGGTGCCATTGAGGTAATGAATAGCAGCTATAGTATAAATCAGGGCGTTGACAGTCATACAGGCAGCATGACTGGAACGAGACAGCATAGCCCGTTTAAAATTCATAAACAGCTTGATAAAACCAGCCCCTGGTTTGCGGTAGCTATCTGCGAAAGTAAAAGACTACAGAAGGCAATAATCAAATACTATGAGATTAAAGAAGCCGGCATAGAAACCGAAATTTATAGAGTCACCTTAGATAGCGTGGTGATTATGTCCGTAGACTTCACTCACGTCTATTACCCTGGGAGTTCCGCACCCAATATGCATGAGGTGATTGGACTCCGGTCCCGCGCCATTGAGTGGAACTACATTGCCGGAAACATCAGATATGATGACGCCTGGAACAAATCGCGACAATAGCGAAAAAAGAGATAGAGTTAATATCGCTACTTCAGTGATGTTACTAAGAGTCCATAAAAAAACCGCCGGGCCTGTCCACATCCCGATGGGGGGATGTGAACAAGACCGGCGGTCTTAAGAAAGTGTGCTGAATTACTCAGCAGGTTCAGGCATTTTACCTTCTGGCGCTTTACGTTCTGTCAGACGCTTCTCAAAATTGGCATTAAACTGCTTTTTCTGCTCTGGCGTCAGGATGTTATAGATTTTGTTCTGAGTTTCCATATGCGCCAGCATACGGGCTTTGTTCTGCTCGGCCATTTTGTCGATCTGCGCTTCGGCTTTCGCCTTGTCGAAGGTGTCGCTGGCGATGATGCTATGGGTAGCGCGACGCTCATCCAGAGACGGACGTTTCATCTGGTCACGCTGGCTCTTCATGATCTCACGGATCTGCTGCTTCTGCGCGTCGGTCAGGTTGAGGTCTTTGAACATCATGTCGTGATGCGGACCCATCTTGCCTTTATGGTGCATCGCTGCGCCGTTAGCCGGTGCGGTAGTGGTGTCGGCAGCGTGAGCCAGGTTAGCAGCGCCGAACGCCAGGGTAGAGGCAACAAACAGAGCGGTTAATTTACGCATAGTCTTCATCCTTCTTTCAGTTATTCTTACTTACGGCACGTTGCCGTGTTGACGAGATTAACTTTACGACCTTTTTCGTCAATTAATCAGTGCAACGGTAAAACAGTGAAAGTATAAAAAACATTTTCTGCGAAATTGTGAAGACAATATGGAAAAAAGATGGAGAGGTGTAGCAAAAATATTCAACACCTTGATTTTGGAGGCAATGTGGAGGAGCATACTCCTCCATCGATTATTAATAAAGCAGTTTTGTAAGAATAGTCTGCAATAATTCTTAAGGCACGCTTCTATTTAATCCGCACCAGCATTAAACCCGCCCGCAGGCCGGGCGCGACGTTTGGATTGGGAAATAATACATATTCAGTTTCATGCTGAACGACATACTGCGCCTCGCCCTCCTCTGCCAGCAGCGTGCCGGCGCTAAACGACGTAAAGTTCAGCGTCTGGTCAGACATATAAAGACGAAACGCCTCCCCGTGGCGGGTAATCTGCTGCGCAACACGATAGCGCAGCACTGGCTGATGCTGGCTCGTCCAGGGCGTATCGCTTAACAGGGCAGCGAGCGCATCCCGCGTCATGGCGAACTGGCTGAGATCGTTCTCGCCAAAGGGAAGCGCTTTCCCCAGTTCCAGCGTGCAGGCCAGGGCATTAAAGCGCTCGCTGCTAAAGTGGGTAAAAGTGCCTCCCGGTGACTGGTGAAAGACCAACGCCTCCAGCCCCGCGTCTCCTAACCATTGCAGGAATAGCTCATTCCACGGCGTGGCCCGGGCAGGTAAAACACCGAAGCGCAGATGGTGCGAGCCGCGTATAGCGGTATGCAGGTCGAGATGCCAGCGTGTCTCAGATACACCATCAGTAAAGAAGCGATCCAACGCCTGCTCAAGCCGCATTGCCCGCTCGGTCTCCAGACTTTCAGGATAACCTCGCCAACGCTCGCCAAACATGCGGTTAAGATCGTAGGATACATAGCGTCGGTTAGCGCGTAACGCTTCAGGATTGCCCAGCACCACCAGCACACGCCAGCGCAGCGTCAGCGAGCCGCTAAATAGCGCGACCAGCAGATTATCGACTAACTCTACCGGAGCGGTCTCATTCCCGTGGATCCCGGTTGAGATTACCAAGGCACGATCTACAGGCTGATGCGGAGTCAGCTCCAGCAAACCCTCACCGTGCCAGCGCCAGCTAAACGTGACACTGTCACTATACGTTTTATCTGGAGCGATCCCTGCAAGCGTTAAAGCGAGAAAATCGTGCATAGCGCCTCCGTTAACGCTGGAAAGGATAGACCGATCCAAGATCCAGCAGCTGTGACAGCCGGTCCAGCGCCTCCCGCCCCTCACGCAGCAGAAGCGGGTCGGCAAGATCGGCCTGGGTTAGCCGATCGCGGTAGTAGCGATCTACCCATCCATTAAGTTGGTTAAAGAGTGCGTCCGACATCATCACCGCCGGGTTAACCGCCTGCCGCTCCTCCTGCGTCAGCACCACGCGCAGGCGCAGGCAGGCCGGACCGCCGCCGTTGGCCATGCTCTCCCGCAGATCGAACACTTTCAGCTCGCGGATCGGATTATCTTCTGCCAGCAGGCCGTTGAGGTAGTGCCAGACGCCTGCATGCTCCTGCGACTCCTGAGGCACCACCAGCACCATTGAGCCATCGTCCCGGCTCAGCAGCTGGCTGTTAAACAGATAGGTTGCCACCGCATCCCTCACTGATACCGCCTCCTCCGGGACCTGAATCGCCTGAAAACCCGGCACCCGCTCCGCCAGGTGGCTTAGCAGCCCACACTGCTTAACAAAGGCTCGCTCGTGGCAGAACAGCAGCTGGCGATTGCTGACTGCAATCACATCGTTATGAAAAACCCCTTCGTCAATGACCGTGGGGTTCTGCTGAGCAAACATGACCCGATCCGGATGGACCTGATTTAGCCGCACCACCGCCTGGCTCGCCTCCAGGGTCTGACGGGCAGGATAGCGCTCGGGTGCGGCGTGGCCGTGCTCCTCGCGCCCATAGATAAAGAGCTGCAGACCTGGCTCGCCATATTCACCGCCGAGACGGTTATGGTTTGCCGCCCCTTCGTCGCCAAAGCGCGCCACCTGCGGCAGCGCCGGATGCACGGCGAAGCGGCCCTCATCGCGGAAAATAGCCCGCAGCAGCGCCTCGGTGGTCGGCGCTTCGCTTGAACGGTGGAACTTATTGTTAAGGTTAGCGACGGTGAGATGCACCCTGCCGTCCAGCGCGTCGGCGGAGGGGCAAACCGTGGCGGCGTTGGCGACCCACATGGATGACGCCGAACTGGCTGCGGAGAGCAGCTCCGGCGTCTGCGCTGCTGCTTTGGCAACCACCTGCTCATCGCTGCCGCTGAATCCCAGCTGGCGTAGCACCGCAACGTTGGGTCGCTCCTGGGGCGGGATCACTGCCTGGGGAAAACCCGCGTCGCTTAAGGCTTTCATCTTCAACAGGCCCTGCTTCGCCGCCAGCTTCGGGTTGGACACCTGATTACGGTGCTTTGTTGAGGCCTCGTTACCAAAAGAGAGTCCGGCATAGTGATGGGTCAGCCCCACCAGGCCGTCAAAGTTTACCTCGTGCGCCTTCATGCTCCCTCCTCCGTTGAAAAGTGCAGCCCCGGGCTGAGCGTCTCCGGCAGGGTCAAATCAGCTGACTCCAGGCTTGCCATCGGCCATGCGCAGTAGTCAGCGGCGTACCAGGCGCTGGGACGATGGTTGCCCGAGGCCCCGATACCGCCAAAGGGGGCGGTGCTCGCCGCGCCGGTCAAAGGCTTGTTCCAGTTAACGATCCCGGCCCGCGCCGCAAGCAGCAGAGCGTCAAACTTCTCGCGCTCCGCCGAGACCAGGCCGCAGGCCAGCCCGTAGCGGGTGGCATTCGCCAGCGTAATCGCCTCTTCCCAACTGTCGTAGCGCCAGACTCCCAGCAGCGGGCCGAATACTTCCTCGTCCGGCACGTTGGCCACGCCGGTAAGATCGATAATGCCAGGGCTAAGCAGCGATGTTCCGGGCTTAATGCGCTTCGGTGCCAGCAGCGTCCGGCCGCCGCGCGCCTCGTGGGCCTGCCACGCCTTATAAACCTGATCCGCGGCCTGCTCAGAGATCAGTCCGCCAATAAACGGCTGCGGCTCGGCGTTCCAGTGGCCGGGTACGATGCGGCCCGCCACCTCCACCAGTCGATCAAGAAAGGCGTCGCCCTCTGCGCCGCGTTTCACCAGCAGCCGACGGGCGCATGTACAGCGCTGACCCGCAGTGATGAACGCGGACTGAATAGTCAAATGCACGGCAGCGTCGCGATCCGCTATGTCATCGACAATCAGCGGATTGTTTCCCCCCATCTCAAGGGCGAGGATCTTCTCCGGCTGTCCGGCCAGCTGGCGATGCAGCTGGTAGCCAGTATTGGCGCTGCCGGTAAAGAGCAGGCCATCAAGTTCCGGAAGGCTACTGAGAGCCTGGCCCGTTTCGCGTCCGCCCTGCACCAGGTTAAGCACGCCGGCAGGAAGACCCGCCTGCGCCCAAAGCTTCACCACTGCCTCGCCGCTGTGCGGCGTCAGCTCGCTAGGCTTAAACACCAGCGTATTGCCCGCCAGCAGGGCCGGAATGATATGGCCGTTGGGAAGATGTCCCGGAAAGTTATAGGGACCGAAAACCGCCAGCACGCCGTGGGGACGATGGCGCAGGGTTGCCGCCCCATCCGCCATCGCCGTGTGCTGCTCGCCGGTTCGTACATGCCAGGCCTTCACCGAGATGGCAGCCTTGTTAATCATGGCCCCGACTTCGGTCGCCGCTTCCCAGCGCGGCTTGCCCGTCTCCCGGGCGATGATTTCCGTTAGTGCACCCCTGTTTTGCTCCAGCAGCGCAGCAAATTTTTCCACGATGGCCTGGCGGGCAGCGAAAGGCTGCGACGCCCAGCCGGGAAACGCGGCGCGGGCGGCCCGGCATGCCTCGCCAACCTGCTCTGCATCCGCATCCTCTCCCTGCCAGAGTAGATCGCCACTCACCGGATCGTGCTTTTCACGCCGAATGCCCTGACCGGTCACCCAATCACCGTTGATCCATAAGCTCATGCAGTTTTCTCCTCGGCACAGAGACGCACCAGGCGAACCTTGTCGCCCGGCTGACATTTGAGAACATCTATCTGGGCGGCGCTCAGCACCAGCCGTTCGGTATCGGGGTTAGCGGCTACCAGCATGACGCGAAACTGCTGGTACTGCTCGTTAGCCACCATGCAGAGCGGCCACTCGCCCGGCGCGGGCTGCCCTTCAGCCACCTCTACCAGGCGGCTTTTACGGATGGCGCGCACCCGGTCAATATCACACTCCAGCGTCGGCCCGCCGTCGAAAATGTCGATATAGTTGCGGTAGCGGAATCCCTCTTTTTCCAGCACCGCCCGCGCCGGGGCGGTTTGCGGATGCACTTCGCCAATCACCGCCTGCGCCTCTGCCGACAGGAACTGGGTGTAGATAGGATGTTTAGGCATTAGCTCGGCGATAAAAGCCTTCTGCCCGATGCCGCACAGGCGATCGGCGCGGCTGAAGGACATGGAAAAGAAGGTTTTCCCCAGGCTGTCCCAAAAAGGCGAATAGCCATCCTCGCTGATCACGCCGCGCATCTCTGCCACCACCTTCTCATTAAAACGATCGCGAAATGCCGCCATAAACATAAATCGTGATTTAGAGAGCAGGTAGCCGTTGCCCGCCTTACGCCAGTCGGGGTCGAGGAACAGGGTGCACAGTTCGCTGCTGCCGGTGTGGTCATTGCTCAAAAACAGCGTGGGCAGCGCGTTGTAGACGTTCAGCTCTTTTGAGGCATGCACCAGGGTGCCGACCCGGTAGTTGTACCAGGGATCGTTCAGCCCAACGGCCACCTCAATGGCGCAGACTCCGGCCACCGTGCCGCTGTCGGTATCCTCCAGCACAAACAGATAGCCCTGCTCGCTTTTCGGCAGCTCGCCCTGCCAGGTCTGCCGTGCCCGGGTGATACGCGCCGCAAGCGTGGCCTCATCGGCGGGCAGCGAGGTCAGCCCGCCGCCAGTTTTACCTGCCAGCCGCATCAGGGCGGGCAGATCGCTATGTTCAATCGGACGGATCACCATCATGTTGCGTACCCCGCAAGAAACCGTTCGCAGGCTTTGGCAAAGCGCGCCATGCCGGTGCGGATCTCCGCTTCGCTGATATTCAGCGCCGGGGCGAAGCGCACTACGTTACCTCCGGCAATCAGCACCATCGCACCCTCCTCGGCGGCCAGCTGGGCGATCTGTTTCGCTTTCCCTGCCCAGGAAGAATTAAGCTCACAGCCAATCAGCAGGCCAATGCCTCTGATCTCCCTGAACAGGTCTGAACGGGTATTAATAGCCTGCAGCTGCTCGACAAACGCCTGCTGACGCTGCTTCACCCCGTCAAGAAAGGCTCTGTTATTGACGTTATCCAGCAGCTCACCCGCTACGGCGGTGGCCAGCGGGTTACCGCCGTAGGTTGTTCCGTGCGTGCCAACGGTCATCACGCTGGCGAACGCTTCACGCGTCAGCATCGCCCCAATCGGGAAGCCACCTCCCAGCGCTTTGGCGGTGGTCAGCACATCCGGCGTGACGTTGTAGTGCATATAGGCATACAGCTCGCCGGTACGCCCTACTCCAGTTTGGACCTCATCAAAGATCAGCAGCGCGTTATGGCGATCGCAAAGTTCACGCAGCGCCTGTAAAAATTCTGCTTTCGCAGGCACTACGCCGCCTTCGCCCTGAATGGGTTCAACAATCACCGCGCAGGTATTATCGGTAATTAGCGCCTGGACAGAGTCGATATCGTTAAACACTGCGTGATGGATATCTGGCGGCAGCGGGGCAAAATCCTGAGAGTAGGCCGGTTGGCCCCCGGCGCTGACAGTAAACAGCGTCCGGCCATGAAAGGCATTTTTAAAGGCGACGATGCCGCTCTTCTGGGTGCCATAGCGGTCATGGGCATATTTGCGTGCTAGTTTCAGCGCCGCCTCGTTGGCCTCCGCGCCGGAGTTACAGAAGAAGACCCGATCGGCAAAGGTGGCGTCGATAAGGCGTTTTGCCAGCCGCAGCGCTGGCTCGTTGGTATAGCCGTTACCGGTATGCCAGAACTTGCCCGCCTGCTCGCTCAGGGCGCGGCAAAGTCCCGGATGGGCATGTCCCAGGGCGTTGACGGCAATACCACCGGCAAAGTCGATATACTCCTTCCCCTGCTGATCCCACAGGCGGGAACCCTCACCACGAACCGGAATAAAAGGCGCAGGCGCATACACCGGCAGCATCCACTCATCGAAACTCTCACGCGTTACTGACAGAGACATAGCAACCTCATCAAGTAAATAAAACGTTGTTAATATGTTAATTATTGTGAACATTGGCCCTGTGAATGTAGATTGCACGCATCGTGCCAGCCAGCGATAAAAATGCATAACGGCGGAGCGGTAACGAAATATCAACGGGTTACAGCAGAGCGCTATTCATATAAAGTGCATAAAAAGTGAATAATTTTAGAAAGAACGCCGATGGCGGTGCCTGAGAGCAGAGGATTTATGCAGGAATAAAATTTAATTCTGGAAGTGTGATCGGGAGCGAAACTTACCGCCGTTTTACGCCCCATTGCGGTGCGGCGTGCCCTTTTTCAGGGCGTAATGCGTATTCGCAATCCGGGGCGGATACGCTGCGTTTTTTCTGTTAACATCTGAGCTTATCAATTGGCTATGTGGCAGAAAATATGAAATTTGTTTCTTTTAATATCAACGGGCTGCGTGCGCGCCCCCATCAGCTGGCGGCGATTGTAGAGAAACACCAGCCGGACGTGATTGGCCTGCAGGAGACAAAGGTTCACGACGATATGTTCCCGCTCGAAGAGGTGGCGAAGCTGGGCTATAACGTCTTTTATCACGGCCAGAAAGGGCATTACGGCGTGGCGCTACTCACTAAAGAGACGCCGGTGTCGGTGCGCCGGGGCTTTCCCGGTGACGACGGCGAGGCACAGCGCCGGATTATTATGGCGGAAATCCCTTCTGCGCTCGGCAATATCACGGTGATCAACGGCTACTTCCCACAGGGCGAGAGCCGCGACCATCCAACAAAATTCCCGGCGAAAGAGAAGTTTTATGCCGATCTGCAAAGCTATCTGGATAACGAGCTGCAGAAGGATAGCCCGGTGCTGATCATGGGTGATATGAATATCAGCCCCACGGATCTCGATATCGGCATTGGTGAAGAGAGTCGTAAGCGCTGGCTGCGCGGCGGCAAATGCTCGTTCCTGCCGGAAGAGCGTGAGTGGCTGGGTCGCCTGCTGGAGTGGGGGCTGGTGGATACCTTCCGCCACGCCAACCCGGAAACCCAGGATCGCTACTCCTGGTTTGACTATCGCTCAAAAGGGTTTGATGACAACCGCGGGCTGCGCATCGATCTGCTGCTGGCCAGCCAGTCGCTGGCGAGCCGCTGCCAGGAGACCGGCATCGATTACGATATCCGCAGCATGGAGAAGCCCTCCGACCACGCGCCGGTCTGGGCCAGCTTTACGCTCTGATTTAGACAGCGTTAACGCCTTACCCGGCCTACTCCCGAACCCGCCGCCACACCAGCGGGTTCGTGCTGAGCGTGCGCTCGTCGCGCTGGCATTGTAACAGCACGCCTTCCGCCTTGATTACTGCCCCTTCCGAATAGTTCCGATCCTGATAGATACAGCACAGGTTGCAGGGCTGCGAACGCTGCCCGCTCGAGCTAAAGACCTCCGGCGGGACGTTTACCTCTACATCCGGGCGGATACGGTCGGCCTGCGCCCCGGTGGATAACAGTCCCAGCAGTGCAATCACGTAACGGTTCATCGACGTTTTTCCTTTTTGATCCTGATAATCACTATAACGGTAAACCGCACCGGTTCCTTTAGTTTATCTGCCCATCGTTTTTAGTTATGACGCGAGCCGGTTTATAAATTTCCCTTAGCTGGTTAAATTTTCGCTTGCCTGGCAAAGCGGTGCGAGTGGTATAGTCGAAAACGACGCTAAAACGCATAAACAACACACATAATTTATTATAAGAGGAACTTATCTCTATGGATCAGGCACGCTCTCTGGAATCTTTTCTCACGCATGTCCAACAGCGCGACCCGCATCAGAGCGAGTTTGCGCAGGCCGTTCGCGAGGTGATGACCACCCTCTGGCCGTTTCTTGAAGCGAACCCGCGCTATCGTCAGATGTCGCTGCTTGAACGTCTGGTAGAGCCGGAGCGTGTGATACAGTTTCGCGTGGTCTGGCTGGATGATAAAAATCAGGTGCAGGTCAATCGCGCCTGGCGCGTGCAGTTTAACTCTGCCATCGGCCCGTTCAAGGGCGGCATGCGCTTTCACCCCTCAGTAAATTTGTCGATTCTTAAGTTCCTCGGCTTTGAACAGACCTTCAAAAATGCCCTTACCACCCTACCGATGGGCGGTGGTAAAGGCGGCAGCGATTTCGATCCCAAAGGTAAAAGCGAAGGCGAAGTGATGCGTTTTTGTCAGGCGCTGATGACCGAGCTGTACCGTCATCTGGGTCCGGATACCGACGTCCCGGCGGGGGATATCGGCGTCGGCGGCCGAGAGGTGGGCTTTATGGCTGGCATGATGAAAAAGCTCTCTAACAGCAGCGCCTGCGTCTTCACCGGCAAGGGACTCTCTTTCGGCGGCAGCCTGATCCGCCCGGAAGCGACTGGCTACGGCCTGGTCTACTTCACCGAAGCGATGCTCAAGCGTCATAGTCTGAGCTTTGAGGGGATGCGCGTGGCGGTCTCCGGCTCCGGCAACGTGGCGCAGTACGCCATCGAAAAAGCGATGGCGTTTGGTGCCCGGGTTATCACGGCCTCCGATTCTGGCGGCACAGTAGTAGATGAGGCGGGCTTTACCACAGAGAAGCTGGCGCGCCTGTGTGAAATTAAAGCCAGCCGCGATGGCCGTCTGGCCGATTACGCCCGCGAGTTTGGTCTGGTTTGGCTGGAGGGCAAGCAGCCGTGGTCCGTGCCGGTGGATATTGCCCTGCCATGCGCCACCCAGAACGAGCTGGGCGAGGATGCAGCCCGTCAGCTGATCGCCAACGGCGTTAAGGCGGTAGCGGAAGGGGCAAATATGCCCACCACCATCGAAGCCACCGATCTGTTCCTTGAGGCGGGCGTGCTCTTTGCGCCAGGCAAAGCGGCCAACGCGGGCGGGGTCGCTACCTCTGGTCTGGAGATGGCCCAGAACGCCGCGCGCATGGGCTGGAAAGCGGAGAAAGTGGACGCACGCCTGCACCATATCATGCTGGATATTCACAACGCCTGCGTAGAGTACGGCGGCGAAGGCAAACAGACCCACTACGTGCGCGGGGCAAACATTGCCGGCTTCGTGAAGGTGGCCGATGCGATGATCGGCCAGGGTGTGATTTAAGTTTCGGCTTGCCCGGTGGCGCTACGCTTACCGGGCTTACGGCGTGTGAACTTCTTCTTATCGCCGCCGCCTGGCGCAACCAGTCCTCGGAACTGTTTCACTGGCGTACTACGCGCCTGATCGATCAGCTGATAGAGCGTGCCCACCAGCGGCTGCATAAAGTCTTGATAGCGGCACTGCTTCTCACTGATCTGCGTCAGGACCGATTCCCAGTGGGCGGTCATATCCGGCCTTGCGGCCATCTCCGGCAGTGAGTGGATCAGCGCCCGTCCGGCGTCGGTTGAGAGAATGCTGCGCCCTTTCTTGTGCAGGAAACCGCGCTTAAACAGCAGCTCGATAATCCCGGCGCGGGTTGCTTCCGTTCCCAGGCCATCGGTGGCACGCAGGATCTTCTTCAAATCTTTATCCTGCACGAAGCGCGCGATCCCGGTCATCGCTGAAAGCAGCGTCGCGTCGGTAAAGGGGCGCGGTGGCTGCGTCTGGCGCTCAACGACCTCACCCTTTTCACACAGCAACTCGTCACCCTTCGCCACGACCGGCAGCGGTGTGCCGTCGTTCTCTTCGTCACGCTCTTTGCTACCAAGCAGGGTTCGCCACCCTGCCTGGGCCAGAAAACGTGCCTTCGCCAGGAACTTACCGTTCGCGATATCCAGCTCAATCTCGCACTTACGGAACATCGCGTCCGGGCAGAATTGCATCAGATACTGACGGGCGATCAGGCCGTAGACCTTCGCTTCATTCTCATGCAGGTTCACCGTACTGCTGCGCGCCGTGGGAATAATGGCATGGTGGGCATCGACCTTTTTATCGTCCCAGCAGCGATTACGTCGATCGGCGTCAATAACCGGCTGTGAGAGCAGATCCGGGGCATGCACGCCAATCGCCTTCATGACTGAGTGCCGTCCGGCAAAGTGCTCCTCCGGCAGGTAGCGGCTGTCAGAACGCGGATAGGTAATGAGCTTATGGGTCTCATAAAGCTTCTGGCAGATGTCCAGCACGTTCTGCGCGCTCAGGCCGAAGCGCTTCGCCGCCTCGATCTGTAACGAAGAGAGCGAGAACGGCAGCGGCGCAGGTTCTGACTCCTGCTTGTCGTTATAACGCGTGACATGGGCGGGCTGGCCGGTAATGCGTTTAACCACGTGCTCCGCAAGGGTGCGGTTAAGCAGACGTCCCTCTTCATCCTGATGCGGCTCACAGGCCTCGCTCGGCTGCCAGAGGGCGGTAAACCGCTCATCTTTCGGGGTGACGATATGCGCCTTCACCTCAAAGAAATCTTTGGCGACGAAGTTCTCAATCTCTTCGTCGCGACGCACCACCAGTCCCAGCACCGGGGTCTGCACGCGTCCTACCGAGAGCACGCCCTGATAGCCCGCGTTGCGCCCCAGCAGCGTCCATGCCCGGGTCATATTGATGCCGTAGAGCCAGTCGGCTCTTGCGCGTGCCAGCGCCGAGACGCAGAGCGGAATAAACTCGCTGTTGGCGCGCAGGCGACCAATGGCCCGCTCTACCGCCTGCGGGTTGAGATCGTTGATCAGGCAGCGCTGGACCCGCTGACGCTTCTCCGCCGGCAGCTGGAGATAGTCCAGCACCTCATCCACCAGCAGCTGGCCTTCACGATCCGGGTCACCGGCGTGGATAATCTCTCCGGCCTCACCGAGCAGACGTTTGATAACGTTGATCTGCTTGGTGACCGAGGCTCGGGGCTGCAGCTGCCACTTCTCCGGTACGATAGGCAGATCCGCCAGGTTCCAGCGGGCATAGCGGCTGTCATAGACATCTGGCTGCGCCTGCTCAAGCAGGTGACCGATGCACCAGGTCACAACCTGGCCGTTTCCGCACTCGATATAGCCATCGCCCTTGCGGTGCGGCTTTGGCAGCACGTCGGCAATGGCGCGGCCCAGGCTAGGTTTTTCGGCAATAAACAACCGCATTGCTTAAATAATCTCAATCATTGGGCGACCCGCGCGAGCTGTGACCAGCTCGCCGATGGCGCTGAGGGAGATGTCAAACTCGGCGGCGGTGGCCTTCACCTCCTCTTCCGCCTCCGGCGAGACCGCCAGCAGCAGACCGCCCGAGGTTTGCGGATCGCAGAGCAGATCCCGCCACGCCTGCGGCATGGGTCCCATTAGATGGCCGTAGCTGGCAAAGTTGCGCTGCGTACCGCCCGGCACCGCCCCCTGGGCGATGTACTCTTCTACGCCAGGCAGCTTGGGTACGGCCTCATAGCGGACCTGCGCCTGCACGCCCGCCCCCTGGCAAACCTCACTCAGGTGGCCGAGCAGGCCAAAGCCAGTGACGTCGGTCATCGCTTTCACCCCTGGGATGTTAGCGAAGGCCGCGCCCGCAATGTTCATCTGGCACATCACGTCCCGCGCCAGTCCCTGATGCTCTGGTTGCAGCAGCGATTTTTTCTCCGCAGTGGTCAGAACGCCAATCCCCAGCGGCTTGGTCAGGAACAGCTTGCACCCCGCCTCGGCGGTGCTGTTTTTCTTAACCCTCGCGGTAGGCACTACGCCGGTCACTGCCAGGCCAAAAATCGGCTCTGGAGCATCAATAGAGTGCCCCCCCGCCAGGGCGATACCCGCCTGCTGGCAGGCAAAGCGCCCGCCCTCAATCACCTCCCGGGCGATCTCCGGCGGCAGGGTAGCGATCGGCCAGCCGAGAATAGCGATCGCCATGATCGGTTTGCCGCCCATGGCATAGATATCGCTGATGGCGTTGGTAGCCGCGATGCGGCCAAAGTCGAAAGGATTATCCACGATCGGCATAAAGAAGTCGGTGGTGCTGATGACGCTGGTCCCGTTGCCAAGATCGTATACTGCCGCGTCATCCCGCGTCTCATTGCCTACCAGCAGGTTAGGATCAACAAATTTCGCCTGCTCGCTGTGGAGAATGGTCTCCAGTACCTTCGGCGAAATTTTGCACCCGCAGCCTGCACCGTGGCTGTACTGTGTTAAACGAATAGCCTGCTCGCTCATGGACGTCTCCTGTCAATACGGTTCCTGACTCATCAATAGCGCTATGGTAGCGCTTAGAAATAGCGGACGAAAGGGGATGTGTCCGGTATGCTCACCGTGGTAGCGGCCTTCAGCTGCGGCGTGCCGAGGTAGAGGAAGCCCACCACCTGATCCTGTTCGCGGCAGTCAAGCGCTTCACGGACTACCGGGCTGTCGGTAAGTGGTCCGCTGCGCCAGATGCCGTTAAAGCCCTGGGCCAGCGCCGCCATCTGCATCGCCATTACCGCGCATCCTGCGGAGAGTAGCTGCTCCCAGCGCGGCACTTTCGGATGCGCTTCACAGTGCGCAACTACCGCAATAATCAGCGGGGCGCGAAACGGTGCGCTGCGGGCCTTTTCGATACCCTTTTCATCCTGCCCGGCCTCGGTGGCCGCGCGGGTCAGCAGCTGGCTAAAGCGCTCGCGCCCTTCCCCTTCCACGATGAAAAAGCGCCACGGTTGCAACGTGCCGTGGTCTGGCGCACGCATACCCGCACGCAAAATGTTTTCCAGAATCTCTCCTGTCGGCGCGGGTTCAGCCAGCCGGGAGGCGCTGCGACGGTTAACGAGCAGTTCAAGTGCGTCCATAAGTTAACTCCTGTCTTCAAATTTGGGCATAAAATTAACATGGGTGGGAACTTTGTTACAGCGCCGACGGTGATTCCTGCTGACAAGAGGCCGTCGGATAATTAGGATAACCGCACATTCCCGCACGAGGTGCGGAGGTTGTTAATCAGGTTAGGGAGAAGACATGCGAACCCTTTGGCGTATTATTGCCGGATTCTTTAAATGGACGTGGCGAGCGCTCAATTTTGTGCGTGAACTGGTGTTCAACATTTTTTTCATCTTGTTGATTCTGGTAGGCGTCGGCATCTGGATGCAGCTGAGTTCTGGCACGGCCGAGCATACCAGTCGGGGTGCATTACTTCTTGATATCACGGGCGTAGTGGTGGACAAGCCCTCCAGCAGCAGCAAGCTGAGCGCGCTAGGCCGCCAGCTGTTTGGTGCCAGCTCCGATCGTCTGCAGGAGAACTCCCTGTTTGATATCGTTGAGACCATTCGCCAGGCGCAGGCCGATCGCAATATTACCGGTATCGTCCTCGACCTGAAAAACTTTGCCGGGGCCGATCAGCCCTCTATGCAGTACATCGGTAAAGCGCTGAAGGCGTTCCGCGACAGCGGCAAACCGGTCTACGCCGTCGGGGATAACTACAGCCAGGGACAATACTATCTTGCCAGCTTTGCCAATAAGGTGTGGCTGTCGCCGCAGGGCGTCGTGGATCTGCACGGCTTTGCCACTAACGGTCTCTACTACAAATCGCTGCTCGACAAGCTTAAGGTCTCGACCCACGTCTTCCGCGTCGGTACCTATAAGTCCGCCGTTGAGCCGTTTATCCGCGACGATATGTCCCCTGCCGCCCGCGAGGCGGACAGTCGCTGGATTGGTGAGCTGTGGCAGAACTATCTTGGTACGATTGCCGCTAACCGCCAGCTCCCCCCGCAGCAGGTCTTCCCCGGCGCACAGGGCGTGCTGGATGGCCTCAGCAAAGTTGGCGGCGACACGGCTAAATACGCGCTGGATAACAAGCTGGTGGATACCCTTGGCAGCAGCGCCGATGCCGAAAAAGTACTGGTCAAACAGTTTGGTTGGAGCGATGAGGACAAAAACTATCGCGCTATTAGCATGTATGACTATCCGCTGAAAAAACCGAGCGAAATGGGCAGCAGCGTGGCGGTGATCTTTGCCAACGGCGCGATCATGGACGGTGAAGAGACGGCCGGCAACGTGGGGGGTGATACCACCGCCGCGCAGATCCGCGACGCACGTATCGATCCAAACGTGAAAGCCATCGTGCTACGGGTTAACAGCCCGGGCGGCAGCGTGAGCGCCTCAGAGGTGATCCGCGCCGAGCTGGCCGCAGCAAAAGAAGCGGGCAAACCGGTGGTCGTCTCCATGGGCGGTATGGCGGCATCGGGCGGCTACTGGATCTCTACCCCAGCCAACTACATTGTGGCTAACCCCAGCACGCTCACCGGCTCCATTGGCATCTTCGGCGTTATCAATACCGTAGAGAAGAGCCTCGATGAGCTGGGCGTACACACCGACGGCGTGGCAACCTCTCCGCTGGCAGACGTTTCGGTCACTAAAGCCCTGCCGCCGCAGGTACAGCAGCTAATGCAGCTGAGCATCGAGAACGGCTATCAGCGCTTTATCTCCCTGGTCGCCCAGGCGCGTAAATCTACGCCGGAGCAGGTTGATAAGATTGCACAGGGCCATGTCTGGACCGGTGAGGATGCGAAAAGCAACGGCCTGGTGGATGCTCTGGGTGACTTTGACGATGCCGTGGCCAAGGCCGCCGAGCTGGCGAAGCTGAAGCAGTGGCATATCGAATACTATCAGGATGAGCCAACCTTCTTCGCCCGGATGATGGATGGCTTCTCCGGCGAGATCCGCGCCCTGCTGCCGCAGGCTCTGCAGGCTTATCTGCCCGCTCCGCTTGCAGCGGCCGCGGACACGGTAAAAGCAGAAACCGACAAGCTGGCGGTGTTTAACGATCCGCAAAGCCGTTACGCGTTTTGCCTGACCTGCGCCAACATTCGTTAACTATCGTCCCCCCGCAACCGGGGGGATTTTCTTTGCGTTACAAGAACAGACAACATGCAAAAAAAATCGATTTACGTCGCCTACACCGGCGGGACCATTGGTATGCAGCGCTCGGAGCAGGGCTACATTCCGGTCTCTGGCCATCTGCAACGTCAACTGGCGCTGATGCCCGAGTTCCATCGTCCGGAGATGCCAGACTTTACAATCCACGAATACGATCCGCTGATGGATTCGTCGGATATGACGCCTGAGGACTGGCAGCATATCGCAGACGATATCAAAGCTAACTACGATCGTTACGATGGCTTTGTGATCCTGCACGGCACCGATACCATGGCCTTCACCGCCTCGGCGCTATCGTTCATGCTGGAGAACCTCGGCAAACCGGTAATTGTGACAGGGTCACAAATCCCGCTTGCTGAACTGCGATCGGACGGGCAGATTAACCTGCTCAACGCCCTCTACGTGGCGGCAAACTATCCGATTAACGAAGTGACGTTGTTCTTCAATAACCGTCTATTTCGCGGCAACCGCACGACCAAAGCCCATGCGGATGGCTTTAACGCCTTCGACTCCCCTAACCTACAGCCGCTGCTGGAGGCAGGGATCCATATTCGTCGCCTTGGCAATCCCGGTGCGCCGCGCTGCAACGGCGAGCTGATTGTCCACCGCATTACTCCGCAGCCAATTGGTGTGGTAACGATCTATCCGGGCATCTCTGCCGACGTAGTGCGCAACTTCCTGCGCCAGCCGGTGAAGGCGCTGATCCTCCGCTCCTACGGCGTGGGTAACGCGCCGCAAAACGGTGAGTTCCTGCGGGAGCTGGAGGCGGCCAGCGGGCGCGGCATTGTGGTCGTCAACCTGACTCAATGCATGTCTGGCAAGGTAAATATGGGCGGCTATGCCACCGGCAACGCGCTGGCACATGCGGGCGTGATTGGCGGCGCGGATATGACGGTAGAAGCCACGCTGACTAAGCTACACTGGCTACTGAGCCAGGAGCTGGACGCCGACGCCATTCGTCAGGCGATGACCCAGAACCTGCGTGGCGAGCTGACCCCCGACGATTAAGGAGCCTGTGATGACGCAACGAGCACTCGTGCTGGTAGATATACAGAATGATTTCTGCGCCGGTGGCGCGCTGTCCGTCCCGGAGGGCGACAGCGTGGTAGACGTAGCTAATATGCTGATCGACTGGTGTAAAGCCCGAGGCGATGCGGTAGTAGCCAGCCAGGACTGGCATCCGGCCGATCATGGCAGCTTCGCCAGCCAGCACGGCGTAGAGCCTTATACGCAGGGCATGCTGGACAATTTGCCGCAAACCTTCTGGCCCGATCACTGCGTACAGGGAAGCGAAGGTGCTGAACTGCACCCTTTGCTTCAGCAGAAAGCAATCGATGAGGTCTTTCACAAGGGCGAAAACCGGATCATCGACAGCTATAGCGCCTTTTTTGACAATGGACATAAGCAGAAAACCGGGCTGGATGCCTGGCTGCGCATGCGGGGTATTACCGAGTTAATTGTGCTGGGTCTCGCCACCGACTACTGCGTGAAGTTTACCGTGCTGGATGCGCTCAAGCTCGGCTATCAGGTCAACGTTATTACCGACGGCTGCCGGGGCGTCAATATTGGCAAGCAGGACAGCGCCCAGGCGTTTATGGAGATGGCATCAGAGGGAGCGACGCTCTACACCCTCGCAGACTGGGTAGAGACGCACGCATAATTAAAGCCCGGTGGCGCTGCGCTTACCGGGCCTACACACCACGCCTACTTGAACGTGGCAATCGGTTTAGGCGCGATGCCAAACTCTTCTTTCAGCTGCTGCTTGCTCTTCATGACCATCTGTCCGTTGGTATCGATAGTCATATGCTGCGCATCGGTATTGTGACGTGCCTGCCAGAGCATAACAAGCTGCAGGCTGTTCTCTTTCTGCTCCGGGGTCAGGGCCACGCCGTCAGGCCATTTCCCCGTCTCAACTGCCGTCACCAGACGTTGGTAGACTTCTGGTGTCATGCTGGCAACAAGCTCATTAATTTCCATCTTTCACCCGCTCCCGTGGAATAATTTGCTGAATCGATTCTTTAGCCCTTAATCTGCTCGCCGTCGGCCTCGTCATTGAAGCTAAGTGAGGCAGAGTTGACGCAGAAACGCTCGCCGGTCGGCTGCGGGCCATCGGGAAAAACGTGGCCTAAATGGGCATCACAATTGCCACAGCGGATCTCAATTCGCTGCATGCCATGTGAGTAATCGTTAAGATACCGGATAGCATTTTCACTGACCGGTTCGTAGAAGCTCGGCCAGCCGCAGCCGGAGTCATATTTACTCTGGGAGTTAAACAGCGCGGCATTGCATACCAGGCAGTGGTAGACACCTTCGCGCTTATTATGCAACAGCTTACCGCTAAACGGTGGCTCTGTGCCATGGTTTTGAGTTACATGAAACTGCATTTCAGTAAGGCTTTTTTTCAGGTCATCCTGAGAGGATTGATTAGCCATATGCTTGCTTCTCGCTATAGGGACATTCACATCTTGTGTCTGATTCTAACAAAACATTAACAGTGACGTCCCGACTTTTGTTCTAAACTTAGGCGGTGCGAAAATGTAGCGGAGGAATTGTGATCTGTTTCACGTTTTTATCCTGCATGCCCTTTAAAATCCACGCCGGCGGCCCCATAGGGGTTATAGCTGATTGGAATAGTGAGCCGACATCGACGCGCAAAGGTATGCACAGGATTGATTTGTCGCAATGATTGACACGATTCCGCTTGACGCTGCGTAAGGTTTTTGTAATTTTACAGCCAACCTTTTATTCACTAACAAATAGCTGGTGGAATATATGACTATCAAAGTAGGTATCAACGGTTTTGGCCGTATCGGTCGCATTGTTTTCCGTGCTGCTCAGGAACGTTCTGACATCGAAATCGTTGGCATCAACGATCTGTTAGACGCTGACTACATGGCGTACATGCTGAAGTATGACTCAACTCACGGTCGTTTCAACGGCACCGTTGAAGTCAAAGACGGCCATCTGGTTGTTAACGGCAAAACCATCCGTGTTACCGCTGAAAAAGACCCGGCTAACCTGAAATGGGACGAAATCGGCGTTGACGTTGTTGCTGAAGCTACCGGCATCTTCCTGACCGACGAAACCGCTCGTAAGCACATCACCGCTGGCGCGAAAAAAGTGGTTCTGACCGGTCCGTCCAAAGATAACACCCCAATGTTTGTTAAAGGCGCTAACTTTGACAAATACGAAGGCCAGGACATCGTTTCTAACGCATCCTGCACCACCAACTGCCTGGCTCCGCTGGCGAAAGTTATCAACGACAACTTCGGCATCATCGAAGGCCTGATGACTACCGTTCACGCAACTACCGCTACGCAGAAAACCGTTGACGGCCCGTCTCACAAAGACTGGCGCGGCGGCCGTGGCGCGTCCCAGAACATCATCCCGTCCTCTACCGGTGCTGCTAAAGCAGTAGGTAAAGTACTGCCGGAACTGAACGGCAAACTGACCGGTATGGCGTTCCGCGTTCCGACTCCGAACGTATCCGTTGTTGACCTGACCGTACGTCTGGAAAAAGCAGCATCTTACGAAGAGATCAAGAAAGCCATCAAAGCCGCTTCTGAAGGCGACATGAAAGGCGTTCTGGGTTACACCGAAGATGACGTTGTTTCCACCGACTTCAACGGCGAAATCTGCACTTCCGTGTTCGATGCTAAAGCTGGTATCGCACTGAACGACAACTTCGTTAAGCTGGTCTCCTGGTACGACAACGAAACCGGCTACTCTAACAAAGTACTGGACCTGATTGCTCACATCTCCAAATAAGATGTGACACTCAACTTAAGAGCGACTTCGGTCGCTCTTTTTTTTGGCTTAAGACAGAGGATTGAGGAATACGAATATGATTAATAAAATTTTTGCTCTTCCAGTAGTCGAAAACATTACGCCGGTCATCTCCCGCCGCCAGCTGGACGAGCTGGACGTGATTGTGATCGATCACCCGCAGGTAAAAGCTTCTTTTGCCCTGCAGGGTGCACACCTGCTCTCTTTTAAACCAGCTGGGGAAGAGGACGTGCTGTGGCTCAGCGATAATACACCGTTTAAAAAAGGCGTCGCGCTGCGCGGCGGCGTCCCGGTATGCTGGCCGTGGTTTGGTCCGGCACAGCAGCAGGGCCTGCCCGCCCACGGTATTGCCCGTATTCTGCCGTGGACGCTGACCGCCCATAACGAAGATGATAACGGCGTGGTGCTGACCTTTGAACTGCAAAGCAGCGACGCGACCCGTGAACAGTGGCCGCACGATTTCACCCTCTTCGCTCGATTTAAGCTCTGCCAGACCTGTGAGATTGAACTGGAAGCCCACGGCGAGTTTGAGACCACCTCTGCCCTGCACACCTACTTCAACGTGGGTGATATCAGTGCGGTGAAAGTGAGCGGCCTCGGCGATCGCTTTATCGATAAGGTAAACAACGCCCAGGAAGATGCCCTGACCGACGGCGTGCAGACCTTCCCGGACCGTACCGATCGCGTCTATTTGAACCCGGAAGCGTGCAGCGTGATCCACGACAGCGCCCTGAATCGCACAATTGAAGTGATCCATCATCACCACAGCAACGTGGTGGGCTGGAACCCCGGTCCGGCCCTCTCTGCCAGCATGACCGACATGCCGGACGACGGTTATAAGACCTTTGTCTGCGTGGAGTCTGCCTGTGTGACCGTGCCGCAGAAGTCTACCGAAGAGAAGCCATCCCGCCTGGCACAAACTATCCGCGTGCAAAAACGCTAAGCGCGCTATGCCCTCTCCGTCAGAGAGGGCACTCTTCTTTACACCACATCCAACGGCGTTTTGCGGCCCGGCGCCGGGAAGGCCCGATCCAGCTGGTGCAACTCATCCCCGGTGAGGTTTAAATCGAGCGCAGCGGCGTTCTCCTTGACGTGCGCGACGCTGGCGGCCTTCGGGATCGCCATCACGCTCTGATGGCTGATAACCCACGCCAGCAGTACCTGGGCGGCGCTTACGCCGTGTCCGTGAGCGATCTCCCGTACGGTAGCATTCTCCAGCAGGCCATCACGCAGGCGTCCGGCCTGGGCCAGCGGACAGTAGGCCATTACCGGAAGCGTGTGTTCCTGACACCAGGGCAGCAGATCATGCTCAATGCCGCGTGAGGCGAGATGATACAGTACCTGGTTGGTGACGCA
Organism: Pseudescherichia sp.; assembly: GCF_031987975.1. GTDB lineage: Bacteria > Pseudomonadota > Gammaproteobacteria > Enterobacterales > Enterobacteriaceae > Pseudescherichia. The sequence continues at coordinate 262,305 of NZ_DALZYX010000005.1, forward strand.
GGCTTTCCCACCCTCAACCTGCCAGAGTTCCTGCATATCGCTATAGTCGAGGTTCGAGACGCCCCAGCGGCGGATCTTGCCCTGGTGGATCAGGGTCTCCACCGCCTCAACGGTTTCGGCCAGGGAGTAGTTACCGCGCCAGTGCAGCAGATAGAGATCGAGATAGTCGGTGCCAAGACGCCGGAGGCTGGCGTCACAGGCGGCAATCGCTTTCTGGCCGCCTGCATTCCATGGGTAAACCTTTGAGACCAGGAAAACCTCGTCGCGCTTGCCCATAATGGCCTCGCCGACTACCTTTTCCGCGCCGCCGTCGGCATACATCTCAGCGGTGTCGATAAGGGTCAGGCCGAGATCGATTCCTGCCCTTAGCGCCGCCACCTCGTTTTGCCGCTGGCGGGAGTTTTCCCCCATATACCAGGTGCCCTGCCCAATAGCGGCCAGCGGCTGAGCGTGGGCAAACTGCACACGTTTTTCTGCCATGGTTCATCCTGCGTTACTTCTCCGGAAATGATTGTCCTACCCTAAAACAAACAGGGCGCAAGCGCCCTGTTCAAATGCACAACAATTAACACATACGCGTTAGAAGCTGTAGGTCACACCGGTAGAGAAGGCACCGGCCCAGGACTTATCGACCATCGGGCTGTCTTTGATCTCATCTCCCAGACGGGTGTAACGCCCTACGCCATACACGCTCCAGCTGTCGTTCAGCTGGTAGCTGGCGCTCAGCTCCAGATAAGGACTCCAGTCGCTGTCCGGATCGTAAGTACGCAGACCGCTGCTGCGGGACTCGTGTCCCGAGACACCGTAGTAGTACTCGTTCTGGTTTTCGCTGCTCCACTCGGCACCGATGCCAGGGGTCAGGGTCAGGCCGCCGTTGGTGTAGCGATAGAGCCAGGCCAGATCCCAGGTAATGCCGTTGCTGTTATCCAGCGTATCGCCAGCCAGGGTGGTGCGCAAAAAACCATACTGGGTGTTATGCACATAAGACAGGCCCGCCATCAGGGTAGCTCTACGCTTATCGAGCTGGCGCAGCTGCCAGTCATCGCTGTCTTTTGGCCGGAAGTGGAACGGGGAGTAGTAAGCGGTAAGAGAGAGCTTATCGCTTTCGTCATTCCACAGATAGTAGCCGCCGCCAAGGCCGCGGAACCAGAAGTTATCCCCTTCGTAGGTAATCACCGGGACGGGGGCGACCTCGCGATCGTAGTCTTTGTAAGGAGACTCAAGAACACCGACGCCCGCGCCTACAGACCAGGGTCCCGCTGCGTTTGCCGTTGCGGCACATGATGCGATAAATACACCAAGCGCCAGAAATTTGAGTTTGGTCACAATCCTTTCCTTCCTGTAGTCAAATAATCAGCGGGAGCAGTGTAACCGCCCGCCTCCGTCATCCCAAATTTTTTCACTGATTATTATATAACTGAACGCGACAGCATGCTGTTTTAGCATGACAACCTGCTTAAGGATAAATGACAGAGAGATGAATCTTTCGCAACCCCCTTTATCTATAAAGAAAATAAATTCAGATGAGTTATTGATATGTCATTGAAATTAGATTGGCGTGGAATGCAAGTTTTGCAAATGCCATCTACGCTTAATTTTAAGAAGGTGTATCGCGGGCGCGTTAACTGCTGGCGTTCACAACCTGGCATAAGGGTTGCTGCATTCCGGTGCTGAAGTAGAGCTAGCGTCGTTCAGCTTATCTCTTCCGGGAGCCTCCACTATTCATATGAACGGCTCTTTTCTTGTGCTAAAAACGAAAGGACGGCATGCCATGAATATATTCGATCACTATCGCCAGCGTTATGAAGCTGCCAAGGACGAAGAGTTCACCCTGCAGGAGTTTCTCACCATTTGCCGCCAGGATCGCAGTGCCTATGCGAATGCGGCAGAACGGCTACTTACGGCTATCGGCGAGCCCGTGATGGTAGATACTGCTCTGGAGCCCAGGCTTTCCCGTCTATTTTCGAATCGGGTTGTCGCACGTTACCCAGCGTTTGAAGAGTTTTATGGCATGGAAGATGCCATCGAGCAGATTGTCTCCTATCTGAAACATGCTGCCCAGGGGCTGGAAGAGAAGAAACAGATCCTTTATCTGCTGGGGCCAGTCGGCGGCGGTAAATCATCTCTTGCTGAACGCCTGAAATCACTGATGCAGCGCGTACCTATCTACGTACTGAGCGCCAACGGCGAGCGTAGCCCGGTTAACGATCATCCTCTGTGCCTGTTTAATCCGCAGGAAGATGCGCAGATCCTTGAGAAAGAGTACGGCATTCCACGCCGCTATCTCGGCACGATTATGTCCCCGTGGGCGGCCAAGCGGCTGCATGAGTTTGGTGGCGACATCACTAAGTTCCGCGTGGTGAAAGTATGGCCTTCGATTCTGGAACAGATTGCCATCGCCAAAACCGAACCCGGCGACGAGAATAACCAGGACATCTCAGCTCTGGTAGGTAAAGTTGATATCCGCAAGCTGGAAAACCATGCCCAGAACGATCCTGACGCCTACGGCTACTCCGGCGCACTGTGCCGGGCCAACCAGGGCATCATGGAGTTCGTTGAAATGTTCAAAGCGCCAATTAAGGTGCTGCACCCGCTGCTGACGGCAACCCAGGAGGGGAACTACAACGGTACGGAGGGGATCTCCGCCCTGCCGTTTAACGGTATTATCCTGGCGCACTCGAATGAATCTGAGTGGGTCACTTTCCGTAACAACAAGAACAACGAAGCCTTCCTTGACCGCGTTTACATTGTGAAGGTGCCCTACTGCCTGCGCATCTCGGAAGAGATCAAAATTTACGAGAAGCTGCTTAACCACAGCGAGCTGGCTCACGCTCCTTGCGCGCCCGGTACGCTGGAGACGCTCTCCCGCTTCTCTATTCTCTCGCGCCTGAAAGAGCCGGAGAACTCCAGCATCTACTCTAAAATGCGGGTCTACGATGGTGAGAGCCTTAAAGACACCGATCCGAAAGCGAAGTCCTATCAGGAGTACCGGGACTATGCCGGCGTAGATGAAGGGATGAACGGGCTGTCAACGCGCTTCGCGTTTAAAATCCTCTCCAGGGTCTTTAACTTTGACCACGTTGAGGTAGCGGCCAACCCGGTGCATCTCTTCTATGTACTGGAGCAGCAGATCGAGCGCGAACAATTCCCACAGGAGCAGGCCGAACGCTATCTGGAGTTCCTGAAAGGCTATCTGATCCCGAAATATGCCGAATTTATTGGCAAAGAGATCCAGACCGCCTATCTGGAGTCCTACTCTGAATATGGCCAGAACATCTTTGACCGCTACGTAACCTATGCGGATTTCTGGATCCAGGATCAGGAGTATCGCGATCCGGATACCGGCCAGCTGTTCGACCGTGAATCGCTGAATGCCGAGCTGGAAAAAATCGAGAAGCCTGCCGGGATCAGCAACCCGAAAGACTTCCGTAATGAGATCGTCAACTTTGTGCTGCGCGCCCGCGCCAACAACAGCGGCCGTAATCCGAACTGGACCAGCTATGAAAAACTGCGCACGGTCATCGAGAAGAAAATGTTCTCGAACACCGAGGAGCTGCTGCCGGTGATTTCGTTCAACGCCAAAACCTCTACGGATGAGCAGAAAAAACACGACGATTTTGTCGACCGGATGATGGAGAAAGGTTATACCCGTAAACAGGTGCGTTTGCTGTGCGAATGGTATCTGCGCGTTCGTAAATCGTCTTAAGACAGATGCCCGGTAGCGTTCGCGTTACCGGGCCTACTACAAGAGCGGCAAAGCACCGTGGATGGAGGGCTTATGACCTGGTTCATCGACCGGCGTCTTAACGGCAAAAACAAGAGTACGGTTAACCGCCAGCGTTTCTTGCGCCGTTATAAATCGCAAATAAAGCAGTCGATCTCCGAGGCGATCAACAAGCGTTCGGTGACCGACGTCGAGAGCGGCGAGTCCGTCTCTATTCCTTCAGAAGATATTAGCGAACCGATGTTCCACCAGGGGCGCGGCGGACTGCGCAACCGCGTGCATCCTGGTAACGATCACTTTGTGCAAAATGACCGCATCGAACGTCCGCAGGGCGGCGGTGGCGGAGGGGGCAGCGGCCAGGGCCAGGCCAGTCAGGATGGCGAAGGTCAGGATGAGTTCGTCTTTCAAATCTCAAAAGATGAGTATCTTGATCTGCTGTTTGAAGATTTGGCGTTGCCGAACCTGAAAAAGAACCAGCATCGACAGCTAAACGAGTATAAAACGCACCGTGCAGGTTTCACGGCTAACGGCGTACCTGCCAACATCAGCGTCGTGCGCTCGCTGCAAAACTCGCTTGCACGGCGCACGGCGATGACGGCGGGTAAACGTCGTGAGCTTCGGGCGCTGGAAGAGGATCTCTCTAGCGTAGCTAATAGCGAGCCGGCGCAGCTGCTGGAAGAGGAGCGCCTGCGCAAAGAGATAGCGGAGCTGCGGGCCAAGATTGAGCGTGTGCCCTTTATCGACACTTTCGACCTGCGCTACAAAAACTACGAGAAGCGACCAGAGCCTTCCAGTCAGGCGGTAATGTTCTGTCTGATGGACGTCTCCGGCTCGATGGATCAGTCGACCAAGGATATGGCGAAGCGTTTCTATATCCTGCTCTATCTCTTCCTGAGCAGAACCTATAAGAACGTGGAGGTGGTCTATATCCGCCATCATACCCAGGCCAAGGAGGTGGACGAGCATGAGTTCTTCTACTCGCAGGAGACCGGTGGGACCATTGTCTCCAGCGCGCTGAAGCTGATGGATGAGGTGGTGAAGGAGCGTTACGATCCGGCGCAGTGGAACATCTATGCCGCACAGGCGTCGGACGGCGATAACTGGGCCGATGATTCACCGCTATGTCATGAGATTCTGGCGAAGAAAATTTTGCCAGTGGTGCGCTACTATAGCTACATCGAGATTACTCGCCGGGCGCATCAGACCTTATGGCGTGAGTACGAGCACCTGCAGGCGACGTTTGAGAACTTTGCAATGCAGCATATTCGTGACCAGGAAGATATTTACCCGGTATTCCGCGAGCTGTTCCATAAGCAGACGTCCGATTCTCACAGCTAACATCTACCTAGCCGGTAAAGCGATTTACCGGCTTCCCTCACCCCATCCGCTCAAGAACAAACACCGACGCCACCAGCACGGCGACGATAGCTAAAAAGGAGGAGGCAATAATAAGCGTCTCGGTCAGCATCGGATCGTTCATTTTGTCGTCTCTTTTCTGCGCGATACAGCATTCATAATAGAGCGACATGAACATTCAATGACAGCCAAACTGATTTTAAGTGAAACTTTTAAGAACTTTCGTAGCGGGGTGAAAAAGTTCTGCTGCCACACGGAGATGGGGTAAAGTAAGCGGGCTTATATTTCTGCCTGGAACCATCTTTTATGTTCGATACCACTCTGTTTATTCTGCTCGGGCTGACTGCCCTCGGATTTATTAGTCACAACACCACGGTTGCCGTGTCGATCATGGTGTTGATTATGATCCGCATGACCCCGCTGAACGTCTATTTTCCATGGATTGAAAAACAGGGTCTGACCATCGGAATTATCATTCTCACCATTGGCGTGATGGCCCCCATCGCCAGCGGTACGCTTCCGCCCTCCACCCTACTGCACTCCTTTGTAAACTGGAAATCGCTGATCGCCATTGCGGTAGGGATCTTTGTCTCATGGCTTGGCGGGCGCGGCGTGGCGCTAATGAGCGCCCAGCCCTCGCTGGTGGCCGGGCTGCTGGTGGGTACGGTGTTGGGCGTGGCCCTGTTCCGGGGCGTTCCGGTTGGGCCACTGATTGCGGCAGGGCTGGTGTCGCTGCTACTTGGCCGCCAGTAGGCTGCGACGCTGCCAGCGCTTAACCGAGTGCTCCAGCAAGGTACAGAGCAGGTAGTAGACCAGCCCGGTAAAGATAAACAGCGCTGCCGGGTAGACCTGCACGCGATTGTTAACCTGCCCTGCAACGGTGGTCAGCTCCGGAACGTTGACGATAAACGCCAGCGATGTGTCCTTTAGCAGAGCAATCAGCAGCCCCACGTATGAAGGGAGCGCGTTGCGCAGCGCCTGCGGGAGCAGCACCCAGCGCAGCAGTTGTAAACTGCTGAAGCCTCCTGCCAGTGCCGCCTCATGTTGTCCCTTTGGCAGGGAGCCGATGGCGGCGAGCGTGGAGTACATCACCGAGGCGGAAGTGAACCACGCCAGTGCCAGGGTCACGTTCACCGCACCTGGCAGATCGGCCCCGGTCAGCATGGGCAGTAAAAACCACAGCCAGAAGATAACGAAGATCAACGGAATGCCGCGAATGATCTCCGCCCAGGCAAATAGCACGCGGCGCGGCCAGCCCTTAAAGCGCCAGGCGTAGCAAGCCAGCGCGATCCCTCCAGGAAAAGCCAGCAGCGCCGCTCCGAGAGTCATTAGCACCGACAGCAGTACCCCGCCCGGCTCCCCCTGGGCAGCACGACCCAGCAGCAGATAGTCCAGATTATCGGTAATCACCGTAATATTAGCGATCATTCTGCACCTCCCTGCGCATCAGCGCCCTCTCCTGTCGCCCCGCACGCCACCACATGGGAGCGTTGAACAGCAGGCTCATCACCAGCCCCAGCAGCAGATAGAGCACGCTGCCGACGGCAAACGCCTCCAGGGCATGGGCGTTATAGCTCTCAATCTGTCGGGTCTGATAGGTCAGCTCGGCAAAACCAATCCCGGTTGCCAGTGAGGAGAGCTTCATCAGGTTCAGATATTGCCCTACCACCGGCTGCCAGGCGTTGCGTAAACCCTGGGGCAGCAGTACCCAGCGAAACAGCGCCAGCTCGCTAAACCCCTGCGATTTAGCCGCCTCAATCTGCCCCTTCGGCACGGCATGCAGTCCGGCCTGGATCTCCTCTACCAGAAAGGCGGCGGTGAAGAGACCCAGCGCCCAGGCAGAGCTAAGAAACTCCGGCGTAAACCACCAGACGTCCCCTGGCAAGATGCTGAAGGCGTGATCGTCATTAACATACTGGCGAAAGCTCAGCGGCAGCAGATTCCAGGCGGCAAAGTACCAGAACAGCAGCTGGACCAACAGCGGCGTATTACGGAACAGCGACACCCATACCGCCACCACTCCGCGTCCCAGCGCCCCCCCTGCCAGCCTGAGAGCCAGCAGCAGCACGGTCAGCACCGTTGCCAGCACAATGCCGACAACGGTTACCCAGATTGTGGTGAGAAAGCCAGAGAGGATCCACTGCGCAGGCTGGCCGGTAAGCACCCCGGCCCAGTCGAGATGGATATTCATTACAACTCCCTGTTTTCGGCGTGCAGTGGGTTGAGAACCTTTTGCAGGAAGCGCTGCGCTCGGGGATGCTGCGGGGCGGTAAAGAACTGTTCCGGAGCAGCCTGCTCAAGGATCTCGCCGCCGTCGATAAAGATCACCCGATCGGCAATCTCGCGGGCAAACTGCATCTCATGAGTCACCACAATAAGCGTCATGCCGCTATGCGCCAGACTGCGCATGACCTGTAACACTTCACCGATCGTCTCAGGATCGAGCGCCGAGGTCGGCTCGTCAAACAGGATGATGTGCGGCCTGGCGGCCAGCGTGCGGGCGATTGCCACCCGCTGCTGCTGGCCGCCGGAGAGCTGGGATGGGAGGTGGTACGCCTTATCGCGCAATCCAACCCGCTCCAGCAGCGCCAGCGCTGTCCCCTCTGCTTCACGCTGCGACTGGCCATGTACTTTGGTTAGCGCAAGGGTGATGTTATCCAGCGCATTAAGATGAGCGTAGAGGTTGAACTGCTGGAAGACGAAGCCTACATGGCGGCGCAGTTCGCGCAGCGCCTTGCCTTTCAGGGTGCTGGTGGGTTGGCCGTCAACGTAGATTTCGCCTCCGCTCACCGTCTCAAGCTGGTTGATCAGGCGGATCAGGGTCGATTTACCCGAGCCGGAAGGCCCGCAAACGGCAAGCACCTCTCCGGCGCGAACCTGGAGATCGATCTGCTTTAAGACCTGATGATCGCCATAGCGTTTACTGACCTGACGGAACTCGACCGTGCCTTCCTGCACGGAAAACGCCTCCGTGGCGCTGGCCACAGAGGCGGAGAAAATACCAGCAAACATATCACTTCGCTTCTATTTTAAAGCTGCGCGGCTGGGGCGTTTTGGTCTGCGGACCAAACCAGGCATCGTAAATATTAGCCGCTTCGCCACTCTGCTCAAGCTTCACCAGCTCATCGTTCACCGCATTCAACAGCGCCGTTTCGCCTTTGGTTACGCCAACGCCAATCTCCTCTTTAGAGAGCAGATCCGGCAAAATTTTGAATTTCGCTTTATCCGGTGCTTCCGCCAACAGGCCCGCCAGAATGGTGCTGTCCTGAGTGATCGCCTGTACGTTGCCGTTACGCAGCGCGGTCAGGGCCAGCGGGATATCGTCATAGGCCAGCACGCGTGCCTGCGGGAAGCGCTGATGCAGCGCCTGCTCGCCGGTAGTACCTTTCACCGCGCCGATACGCGACTTGCTGTAGGCGTCCAGCTTATCCGCGCCGTCTGCCGCAACCAGGAACTGCTGGCCAGTAACAAAGTACGGCGTGGAGAAGTCGATAACCTGCGCACGCTCTGGCGTAATAGTGATGTCAGCAACAATCAGGTCTACCTTGCCGGACTGCAGCAGCGGAATACGATTCGCCGGGTTGGTGGCGACCAGCTCCAGCTTTACGCCGAGGCTTTTGGCCAACGCTTTAGCGAAGTCAACGTCATAGCCCACAATGTCATGGGTTTTAGGATCGACCGCGCCAAACGGCGGGTTTGCATCAAAGGTTGCGACCTTCACCACGCCAGCCGATTTGATATCGGCCAGCTTGTCAGCGTGAGCGCCAAATGAGAGCGTTGACAGAAGCGCCAGTGTGGAGAACGTCCAGGCTTTTTTAGTCTGTGTAAAAGTTGCCATGCTTAATCCCTGTTATCCCTTGTTATAAGTATTAAGCGCTACGTTCACATAAGCTTTAGCATCAGACAAATATCAAAAAGTGCATTACATATCCATAAATAGAATAAGGCTATACAGGCTTAAGATATTCAGAGTCCACCCGCTGCTTTAATCGCAGCAAAAAAGCGTTATCCTGTCAGCAACGTATTCAACCTGAGAAAACAATGACTAGCCAGACCTCCTCCGGCCGCAAGCAGGGACTGCTGCTGATTGCCGGGATCTTAATGATTGCCACCACCCTGCGGGTCACCTTTACCGGTGCCGCCCCGCTGCTGGATGCCATTCGCGCCGACTACAATTTGACCACTGCGCAAACGGGACTGCTGACAACCCTGCCGCTGCTGGCCTTTGCCCTTATCTCTCCGCTGGCAGCCGGTGCTGCCCGCCGTTTTGGCATGGAGCGCAGTCTCGCCACTGCTCTGATCCTTATCTGTTCAGGCATAGCCCTGCGATCGCTGCCGTCCTCAGCGCTGTTGTTTATCGGTACGGCGGCTATCGGCTGCGGGATTGCGCTGGGTAACGTGCTGCTGCCCGGCCTGATTAAACGCGACTTTCCCGGTCAGGTTGCAAAGCTAACCGGGGCCTATTCGCTGACGATGGGGGCCGCTGCGGCACTGGGTTCAGCGCTGGTTGTTCCCCTGGCATTGCACGGGTTTGGCTGGCGGGGTGCACTGCTGATGCTGATGGCTTTCCCGCTTCTTGCTCTGCTGCTGTGGCTTCCCCAGACCGGTCGTCGGGCGGCAAGCAGCATGACCCAGGCGGGCAGCCTGCAAAACCGAGGGATCTGGCGATCGGCCCTTGCCTGGCAGGTAACGCTGTTCTTAGGCATCAACTCGCTGATTTACTACGTGATTATCGGCTGGCTGCCAGCGATCCTGCTAAGTCTGGGCTACAGCGAAACCCAGGCGGGATCCCTTCACGGCCTGCTACAGCTGGCAACCGCCGCGCCGGGTATTGCTATTCCGCTGATCCTCCACCGTTTGCGCGATCAGCGCAGCATCGCCGCCATGGTGGCGCTGATGTGCGCCGTAAGCGCCGCCGGGCTATGGCTGGCTCCCACCCATGCGGTGCTGTGGACGGTCATTTTTGGCTTCGGATCGGGAGCAACAATGATCCTCGGTCTCACCTTTATTGGCCTGCGTGCCAGCTCGGCGCATCAGGCGGCGGCCCTCTCCGGCATGGCGCAATCGGTAGGCTACCTGCTGGCGGCGTTTGGCCCGCCGCTGATGGGTAAGATCCACGACGCCAGCGGCGACTGGCATATTCCACTCATCGCCTGCGCTCTGCTCTCGGTAGTGATGGCCGCGTTTGGCATCTTTGCCGGACGCGATCGCGAGATCGACGCCCGGTAAGCCAACAGTTAATTGCTGGCGACGCGCAGCAGGGCATGAACCAGCGGAGCCGGACGTCCGCTCAGCGCAGCGCGCTCATGCTGGAACAGGGTCATAACATAGAACGGGTGCGTGACCAGCTCAACGGCACGTACCTCGCCCTCTTCATCCCAGCCGGTGACCCGAAGATCGCCCTTATCCAGCTCGGCGGCAAACTCCGGCGATACCCCATAGTTACAGTGATAGCCTTCATCAATGGTATCTTTGCCGTAGGCCCGAGCGATCAGCGTATTGGGGCGCAGCTCGATAGTGCCGGTCTGCTCTACTAGCGAACAGGCCAGCGGCGTCACCACCATGCGGCCCTCGCTATCCGTTTCGGCGTGGGCCGCATCGTTCCAGCCCATGACGTTGCGGGCATACTCGATCAGCGCATGTTGAAATCCGCCGCAGGTGCCGAGAAATGGCACGCCGTTCTCACGGGCGTAGCGAATGGCGGTAAACGCCCCCTCCGCACTTTTGTAGGGGCTGGCAGGCACCACCCAGATGGCGTCATAGCCTACTAAATCGTCTGCGCTGGCGATCTCATCGGTTGCCAGCCAGTCATAATCGGCAGTGAGTTCCTGCACGGCAGCGGCGTCATCAATAGCCAGAGGGATAGCCTGATGTGCAATAACGTCAGGGTTATAGTCGCCGACGAGGGCAATACGCAGCGTTTCTTTTGGGGGAGTGTGTTCCATGCAGGGAGTCCTTATGTCAGGGGCAAATTACGGATAACATAAGGAACCTCAGACTACCGATCTTTTACTGATATCACAATACCTTAAAATGGGTGGGTGATGCCGATTAGCACCACTCGCGGGCATCGGCCTCTTCCGGCTGTGAATCAGGCAGAAGCGGCATCAGGTGCTCGGCGCGAACGAACACAAACCCTTGCTGGCCGTCAAAGGCTATAACATCCCCCGTCACCAGCCATAGCGCTCGCGGGGCAGTAACCGGCATATCTGTCATTACGCCATTAACCGGGTTGAGGAAACGCTCTCCCGGCTGGCACAGCGCAAACAGCTCCACGGATTTACCAATATTGCGGCGTCCAGCTGGAGTTTGTGCGCCAATAATCATTGCCAGGCTGCCCGGTTTTAACTGAAACATAGCTCTCTCGTTCACAGAAAATAGAATTTGCGATTAGGATAATTCCTAAGTGAAATTTTACTCTGAGAAATAGGTTATTGTCACGACAGTAATTCATAGCCGCGCTCAAAATCCCTACTATTTTTTGTGCATGAGAAAACATGATATATGAATCTACTGCATTTCATGTTTAACTGTACAGATAGTCCAAATATTCACCATAACGTATAAGGGGTTATTGCCTTTATACGGGAGTAAAAGATAGTCATGTCAGATATTATTCTGGCTCGCGTCTCGGAAACACTCGCAAGCGAACAAACCGTTGAAAGCCTGGTTCGCCAGCTGCTGGAGATGCTTGAGCTGGTGACCGAGATGGAGTCAACCTACCTGACCAAAATCGATATTGACGCCCGCCTGCAACATATTCTGTATGCCCGGAACAGCAAACAGATGAATATTCCCGAAGGGTTCTCTGTTCCCTGGGGTGACACGCTTTGCAAGCGCGCGCTGGATGATGAATGCTTTTTCAGCAATAACGTTGCTGAACTCTGGGGCGACTGTGCCCCTGCCCGTGCGCTGGGCATCAAAACTTATCTCAGCACACCTGTACATCTTGCCGACGGGACACTGTACGGCACGCTTTGTGCTGCCAGCGCCGAAACCCATGTGCTAAGCGTGCGGGCAAATCAGGTTCTACAGCTCTTTGCCGGACTCATTTCCCAGGCGATCCAGAAGGAGTCGCTGGTGGCACAGCTGCGTGAAGCCAACGCGGCGCTGATTGCTCACTCCTACACCGACGCCCTCACCGGCCTGCCAAACCGACGGGCGATCTTTGATAACCTCACCACTCTCTTCTCGCTGGCGCGCCATCTGGAGGTGCCGGTGATCATCGCCTTTATCGATCTCGATAACTTTAAGTCCATTAACGACAGCTTTGGCCATGACGTTGGCGATCTGTTTCTGGTTCAGGTGGGTCAACGGATCATGCGCCAGTGCGACGGTAACGACATGGCTGGAAGACTGGGCGGCGATGAGTTTATGCTTGCCTGCCCTGGCAGCGCAGGGGGAAAAAGCGATGAAACTTACCTTAATGAACTTAAGGCACGCTTGAGTGGGCATATCACCGGCAACTATACCCTGGGGGATGTACGTATCTATTATCCCGGTGCCAGTATTGGTATTGTAGAGGTTGACCCAACGCAGACCGACGCCGATACTGCCCTGCGCATGGCCGATGTTGCCATGTACCAGGAGAAAAAAAGTCGGCAAAAAAGCCCCGTTATTCGTCTGGATTAATATCTTACGGCATCAGCGTTAATCAATTATTTGAACGATCTTCTGGAGGAAGACGTGAAAAAAACAACCGTGATTATGCTTATTGTAGCAATTGTTGTCGTTGCCGGTACGCAGTTGGGATGGTGGTAACGCCCCCCTCGTTAATTACCGACTGATATCGTCTGCTGCTTTTAAAATGCAGACGATATATTCTGTACCTCGCACTCACCTTTCTCACGTGCTGTTACTCCCATAACATCATTTATGTTGCATAAAAGCTTTGACGCGTGGCTGATATGTTAATTTGGTGTTACAAATAATATTACAGTGAAAATTATATTAAGGGTTCAGATCATAATCTGAGCAGGAGCTCATAGATGTTCAGCGGACTCAACAAGAACGAAACAAAAAGATTGGCGGCGCTTGCTCTCTTACGTAAGCAAGATAAAGCGAGAGACACCGCCCTTGGCGAGTTTGCTACTCTGGCAAGCGATATCATGGGGGTCAGCAGCTGCTTCGTCACCATTTTTGACGACCAGCATCAATATATTAAATATGTCAAGAATGTCCCTCGGCTGCAGGTAAAATTACCGATCCCTGAAACCATGTGTCAATATGCCGTTGCCAGCGCCGAACCGGTTATCTGCCACGATACCCGTACCGATAGCCGCTTTGCCAATCACGCCCTGGTCAATAGTGGACTGGTGATTTTTTATGCCGCTGCTCCTCTGCAAACAAAAGATGGATTTGTACTGGGCACGCTGTGCGTAAGCCATGCTCAAACAATCTTCCCAACGTCTGAACAGATTGAAAACTTCCTGCGTATTGCCGCCCTTGCCAGTACTTATCTGGAAGCATGGTACTCGCTGGGCCGCATCGACGGCCTGACCGGGCTGCCCAACCGCCAGTTCCTGCTGAAAGAGATGGAGAAGCTGGTGCTCGATCAAAACACGCAGTGCTGGTCATTGATCCTTTTGGACTGTATTGATATGCCCCGTGCTTATGAGCTGGCGCGCTATCTGGGTGTGCCCGAAGTAGAGAAGATGCTACGCGGTTTTGGTCCGCTGCTACGTCTGCGCTTGAAGCTGCCCGCACGGATGACGCTGTTTGCCTTCGCCCCTGGCCGTTACGCCTTGCTGGTTAATGCCGATTATGCGCAAACGCTGATCCAAAAGGCAGCCTCCCTGCCGGATATCGAGGCGCAGATCCGCGGCGATATCGATATTCAGCTCAAGGTGCATACCGGCTACGTCAACTTCAGACCGCAGGATGACGATCCGCATGAGATCCTCCGTCAGGCGATCAGCGCCCTGCACGAGGCGATGCGCCAGCAAATTCCACTTCTTGCGTTCGATCCGATCCTCGATCAGAAACGCAATAACCACTTCCGCCTGCTGCACGATCTTAGCGAGGCGATTAAAGCGAAAGATCAGCTCTATTTGGTCTACCAGCCAAAAATTTCCCTGCATACCGGGCTGACGGAGGGCTGCGAAGCGCTGCTTCGCTGGCATCATCCGGTACAGGGCAACGTGCCCCCCTCCACCATTGTTCAGCTTGCAGAGAAGACCAGCCTGATGACGGACATCACCCATTGGGTGATTAAGACCGTGATTTCCCAGCTTCAGGCATGGCGTAGGGATGGGATTGGCCTACCTATTTCGATTAACGTCACGGTGAGTGACTTCTCGCGCCAGGGCTTTGCCGACGAGCTGGAGAAAAAGCTTATTCGTGCGGGGCTGACCGCAGCGGATTTGCGCATCGAATGCCTGGAGACCGAGAAAGTGCTGGAAAGCGATGAGGCGCTGTACGAGCTGGGCCAGCTGAAAAAGAAGGGCTTCAAAATTCTATTGGATGATTTCGGTGCGGGCTACAGCAATATCAGCTATCTGCGACGCATTCCCATAGACATTATCAAGCTTGATCGTTCGCTCATTAGCCAAATTGTCGCCGACTCCGATAGCCGTATTATCGCCCGCAACGTCATCATGATGCTAAAGGAACTGAACTATCTGGTGCTTGCAGAAGGGATTGAAGATCGTCAAACAGCCATGATGCTGAAGGCGTATGGCTGCGACGAGGCGCAGGGGTACTACTTCTCCAGGCCAATTCCTGCCGCGGAGATCCCGGCCTGGCTGGCAAACGGCAGCGCGGTGGATAAATTACCCGGCCTGCTGCGCAATGGTACCTGTTAGCGTTTGCTCAGCGCCAGCTTAGCGGCGAAGAGAATAAACAGCGTGCCGGTGGTGCGATCCATCCAGCGCATCACCGCGCTGCGTTTCAGGAAACGACCGAGCGGGCGCGTCGCCAGAATCAGTACCGTAGACCAGGTCTGCCCCAGCACCACATGAATTGCCACCAGCCCAAAGGTCCAGGCAATTAACGGCTGGCCGTGGGGAATAAACTGCGGCAAAAAGGAGACGTAGAAAACGCCCATTTTAGGGTTCAATAGATTACCCAGCAGCCCCTCCATAAAGCCGCTCTGCTTCGCTTTTGGCGCATTGCCCTCCGCCGCGGCGGTTAACCCACCCCCGCGGCTCAGCAGCATGTTTACCCCCAGCCAGCAGAGGTATGCCGCGCCGCAGTATTTCAAAATTGAGTAGGCCAGTTCAGAGACGGCGATCAACGCTCCGAGACCAAACGCCACCATTGCTCCCCAGATAAAGCAGCCGGCATTGATACCCAGCGCCACTTTAAACGCCTGCGCCCGGCTCTCCACCGAGGCGGTACGCAACACCAGAGCGGTATCCAGACCTGGCGTCAGGGTAAGCAGCGCGGCAGCCAGCGTAAACGCCAGCAGGGAGTCATAAATGGTCACGGGGTTTCTCCAGAGTTATGTAAAAGATACCGAATCATACTTTACGTCAGGCGAGTCACGTCTATACTTTTTTCATTGTAAATGCCCGGCAGCTATCGTGAAGACTCTGCCATTAGGCATACACTATTTTTGGTAGTTTTTACTTCATTGAATTGGTTTAAACTCCCCGTCACTTAACCGAAAGGACGCAACAATGAATGTATCAAGCAGAACGGTAGTCTTGCTGAACGTGTTAGCCGCAGCGGGTCTCTTTCTGACACTCTCTTCTAAGTACAACTGGTTTTGACACTGTTTAAGACCGGGTTGTCATAGGTAATAAAAACGGGAACTGACTGGCTCCCGTTTTACTTTATTGATTAACCGATAAGCTTCAAGTCGCCCTTTCGATTATTTTTCTGATTTTGATAGAAATTTTCGTGCGAGCCGATGCTGAGCAGGTATAGCTCCAGCTTACCCTTGACCCAACTATACCCCAGAAGCACCTGCTGTTTATTCAGCTGAAATTTATGAACCCAGAGAAAACTGAGGTCGCCTCTCTTCTGCTCGCCTATAGCTGGGTTATCAATGATTTTATCGATTTCATCCTCCACTACCTTCAGTAAGGTGGCAGGAAGTTTATCCAGTGCTTTTTCGAAACGGCGACTCTGGTAAACATCAATCTTTTGAACGCCCTGTCCTTCTGGCATATCGCGTTACCTTCTGGTTTTTAAATTCGCTTTGCGCCAGCAGGGTTTCACTGATAAAGCTATAGGGAAGGTCGGGGTTATCCTCCGCAATCCGCCCTATTTTTGCCCAATGCTCAATTTGCCTGGGAACGCTGCGGTTTGCTGCTTCAGCATGAATCTTTACGTCGCTAACGAAGTCGTCGTCTAAACGAATGCTTATGGCCATATCACCTGTCTCCCGGATTTAATCACCTTGCGTGGAAAATTTGTATGCAAAGCGTGCGCAAGTCAATATGCGACATTTTGTCGCATTATGCAATCTTTACGCTACGGTGATGAGAAGGAAGATTCATCTGGCTCACGTTTTATAGCAGTATCTTACCGTTCCCCAGTAATCCGATTTCCCATCCGTAACTTTTCTCCAGCCAGCGCGTTCCAGCTCTTTGGATATCAGTTTGTTCATGATGCCGTGCCCCATGCTGAGAACGCGATCGTGTTCATCGGCCAGCGCCCTCAGGCGATCCGCGACTTTTTTAGCTCTCTGTTTCGCATCAGAGTAAGACTCACTGTTCGACGAAGCGCCTGCCAGCCAGAGCAGCCTGAAGAGTATCAGCCACAGTGATGGCGACAGTTTAATCGCCGGTACGTTGAAGATGGGCAGTTGAGCCTCGCTCAGCTCATGTAAAATAAGATCCGGCTTCACGCCCAGGGTCTCAAGGGAGGAAATTGCCCGAGGAAGCGGACTGCTGACGATGAGATTACTGCTTTGACACGCCGCGTTGGCCGCAGACCCTGGCGAGCCAGAAATATGGGACGCATCGTATGCCGACACCCACTCTCCCATGCCCGCCGTACTGACGCTGCCAGACTTCTTCAAATCGGGTTTGCCATGCCTTACTAACGTAATCTCCATTGCGGATAATTTCCCTCTGATTATCAAACAGACTCAACAAATCAGCAGATTAGCACCTTTGCCAGCAACATGTCTCCGGAACCCGGTTGTTTTCAACTACGCTTCTTAATTAAGATTTTAATCTTGCTCAGGAGAGCGCAATGCCGCCATTAACGTCTGCTCGTCATTCCGACTTAAAACGATCTCTAACAGCCACCGTTCCACTTGGCATCGGTATGATGGCGGCGATTGATGAGGTGGTATTTCATCAGATCCTCGCCTGGCATCACTTTTTTGACTGGGGCACGCCGGCGTTTAGCCTGCTATCAGATGGGCTGCTGCACTCTGCTGAGCTGATCTTATTTGTGCTCGGCTTTTTTATGTTTTTCAATCTTTACCGTCGCGGTGTGCTTAACCGGACAGCAGCATGGGCGGGCTTCGTTTTTGGCATGGGCGGTTTTCAGCTGTTCGACGGCATTGTCGATCACAAGCTGCTCAGGCTGCATCAGATCCGCTACGTTGAAAACGTTCTGCTCTACGACCTTATTTGGAACGGATTTGCCCTGCTGCTACTGTTTGTAGGCTATCTGATACTTCGCCGCGCGCGACGTACGGCAAGGGGCTAAGCCGTGGAGCCGATGATGCACCATCCAGAAGGCGTACCTTCTTTCGCGCTGTTCATTCTACTGGTGATTGTTCCTCTGGTGCTGCTCTGCTTCTATCTCTTCGCCGCCGTCCGTATACGCCGTACCGCTCGCTGGAGCGGCTGGCGCATCGCCAGCTTTACCGCTGGAACCCTGTTGATCGTGGCCGCCATGCTGCCGCCTCTGGCAGGCTGGGCGCATCACGATCTGCGCGGCCATATGTTGCAGCATCTGTTTTTAGGGATGTTTGGGCCGCTTGGACTGGTATTTGGCGCACCGGGTTCCCTTTTGCTACGCAGCGTTCCAGCCCGAACGGCTCGCGGCATTATGAACTTGCTCCGTATTCGCCCGATACGTTTTCTGATCCACCCGGTTACCGCGGCGTTTCTGGATATAGGCGGGATGTACCTGCTCTACCTCACTCCCTTTTACGCGTTGAGCATGGGCGATTCCGTGCTGTTTGTGTTCCTGCATCTGCATTTTGTCCTCTCCGGCTACCTGTTTACCTGGTCCGTCGCCGGGCCGGATCCTGCTCCCCATCGCCCATCGAGAAACGTCCGGCTGATAGTGATTTTCTTAGCTACCGCCGCGCACGCGATTCTCGGCAAGCTAATGTACGGCTATGGATATCCGCAAGGAACCTCGGCCAGCCTTGAAGAGATTCAGGCGGCCGCGCAGTGGATGTATTACGGCGGCGATCTTGCCGAGTTTCTCATTATCATCGGCTTCTTTGCGGCCTGGTTCCGGCAGCGCAGCACGTTGCCTTACGCGCTGAAGAGTTATTAGCGGCAATAAAAACGGGAGCACACTGGCTCCCGTTGTCATCTAATCCAGAGTCTGGATTACATGTTTTCGATGATCGCGTCACCAAACTCTGAGCATTTCAGCAGCTTAGCGCCGTCCATCAGACGTTCAAAGTCATAGGTCACGGTTTTGTTGTTAATCGCGCCTTCCATGCCTTTAACGATCAGGTCTGCGGCTTCGAACCACTCCATGTGACGGAGCATCATCTCTGCGGAGAGGATGATTGAGCCTGGGTTTACTTTGTCCTGGCCTGCGTATTTTGGTGCAGTACCGTGGGTTGCTTCGAACAGCGCGCATTCGTCGCCAATGTTCGCGCCCGGTGCGATACCGATCCCGCCAACCTGGGCTGCCAGGGCGTCGGAGATGTAGTCACCATTGAGGTTCATACAGGCAATCACGTCGTACTCGGCCGGACGCAGCAGGATCTGCTGCAGGAACGCATCGGCGATCACATCTTTAATGATGATCTCTTTGCCGGTGTTCGGGTTTTTAATCTTCTGCCACGGGCCGCCGTCGATCAGTTCACCGCCGAACTCTTCCTGTGCCAGCTGGTAGCCCCAGTCTTTGAACGCGCCTTCGGTGAACTTCATGATGTTGCCTTTGTGCACCAGAGTCACGGAGTCACGGTCGTTAGTGATCGCATACTCAATGGCAGCGCGCACCAGACGTTTGGTACCCTCTTCCGAGCACGGCTTAATGCCGATACCGCAATGTTCCGGGAAGCGAATCTTCTTCACGCCCATCTCTTCGCGCAGGAATTTAATCACTTTTTCAGCGTCAGCGCTGTCGGCTTTCCACTCGATACCGGCGTAGATGTCTTCTGAGTTTTCACGGAAGATCACCATGTCGGTCAGCTCCGGGTGTTTAACCGGGCTTGGCGTCCCCTGGTAGTAACGTACCGGACGCAGGCAGACGTAGAGGTCAAGCTCCTGACGCAGGGCAACGTTCAGAGAACGAATACCGCCGCCGACTGGGGTAGTCAACGGACCTTTGATTGCTACACGATACTCACGGATCAGATCCAGGGTCTCAGTCGGCAGCCAGACGTCCTGGCCATACACCTGGGTCGATTTCTCACCGGTATAAATTTCCATCCAGGAAATTTTACGCTCACCGTTGTAGGCCTTTTGCACGGCGGCATCGACCACCTTGATCATCGGCGGCGTCACGTCCACACCGATACCATCACCTTCGATAAACGGGATGATCGGATTGTTAGGCACGTTCAGCTTGCCGTCTTGCAGGGTGATCTTACTACCTTCCGCCGGAACAACTACTTTGCTTTCCATTCACCTCTCCTTCGAGTTCGAGCGTGTTTTCGTTCTGCTGTTTTGTTAATAAATTGTAATGGGCCTGTCAATACTAACTGATTGTTGGCTGGCATGAAAGGCGCAAGTTATTCCGCTATAATGCGACAATTGTTAATATCTGAAAATACCATGCGCAAAACTTCTTTTAGAGATCACCGGGTTAAGCGATTCAGCTCACAACAACCCACTCACCGCAGCGGCAAAAACCACCCAAAACGTGTGATTTTGTTCAATAAACCCTACGATGTGTTGCCGCAGTTTACCGACGAGGCCGGACGCAGCACGCTGAAAGATTTTATTCCTGTTACCGACGTTTACGCCGCTGGCCGTCTCGATCGTGATAGCGAAGGGCTGCTGGTGCTGACCAACGACGGTGCATTGCAGGCGCGGCTGACGCAGCCGGGCAAGCGTACCGGGAAGATCTACTACGTCCAGGTTGAGGGCGAACCCGGCGAAGAGGCGCTGGCGGCGCTGCGCACCGGGGTGACGCTTAACGATGGTCCTACCCTGCCCGCTGGCGTCGAGCTGGTCAGCGAGCCAGAGTGGCTCTGGCCACGCAACCCGCCGATCCGCGAGCGTAAGTCCATTCCTACCGCCTGGCTGAAAATCACTCTTTATGAAGGGCGTAATCGCCAGGTCAGACGCATGACCGCGCACGTCGGTTTTCCCACGCTGCGCCTGATCCGTTACGCTATGGGGAATTACACGCTGGAAAATCTCGCTAACGGTGAGTGGCGAGATATTGCTGAATAAGGAAGAGAGTATGTTTAAACCGCACGTTACCGTTGCCTGCATTGTTCATGCCCAGGGAAAGTTTCTCGTTGTTGAAGAGACCATTAACGACAAGGCGCTCTGGAACCAGCCTGCCGGACATCTGGAGGCAAACGAGACGCTGGTGCAGGCTGCCGCGCGTGAGCTGTGGGAAGAGACCGGCATTGATGCCGTGCCCCAGCATTTCATCCGCATGCACCAGTGGATTGCGCCGGATAACACCCCCTTCCTGCGCTTTCTGTTTGCCATTGAGCTTAACGAAACGTGCGCTACCTGGCCTAACGATGGCGATATCGATCGCTGCCTGTGGGTGAGTGCCGATGAGATTTTAACCGCTTCCAACCTGCGCTCACCGCTGGTAGCCGAGAGCATCCGCTGTTACCAAAGCGGGCAGCGCTATCCGCTAGAACTGATCGGTGAATTTAACTGGCCTTTTACAAGTGATGCCTGAGACGCGCTTGCATGCTAGAATACGCCGCCTTGAAGTTTAATGTCGCGAGTATTCTATGTCTGAAAGCCCAAAAAAAGTGATCGTCGGGATGTCCGGCGGTGTTGACTCTTCCGTCTCCGCTTACCTGCTGCAACAGCAGGGCTATCAAGTGGAAGGCCTGTTCATGAAGAACTGGGAAGAGGATGACGGCGAGGAATACTGCACCGCCGCCGCCGACCTTGCCGATGCGCAAGCGGTGTGCGACAAGCTCGGCATTGAGCTGCACACCGTTAACTTTGCCGCAGAGTACTGGGATAACGTCTTTGAGCACTTCCTCGAAGAGTATAAGGCTGGCCGCACGCCAAACCCAGATATCCTCTGCAACAAAGAGATCAAATTTAAAGCCTTCCTTGAGTTTGCCGCTGAAGATCTCGGCGCGGACTACATCGCTACCGGCCACTACGTGCGCCGGGCAGACGTTGACGGCAAAAGCCGTCTGCTGCGCGGTCTGGACGGCAATAAAGATCAGAGCTACTTCCTCTATACCCTTGGTCACGAGCAGATCGCCCAGAGCCTCTTCCCGGTCGGCGAGCTGGAGAAGCCTGAGGTGCGTAAAATCGCTGAAGAGCTGGGTCTGATCACCGCGAAAAAGAAAGACTCCACCGGTATCTGCTTTATCGGCGAGCGTAAATTCCGCGAGTTCCTGGGCCGTTACCTGCCTGCCCAGCCGGGTAAAATTATCACCGTTGACGGCGACGAGATTGGCGAGCACCAGGGGCTGATGTATCACACCCTCGGACAGCGTAAAGGCCTCGGCATTGGCGGCACCAAAGAGGGCAGCGAAGATCCATGGTACGTGGTCGATAAAGACGTTGAAAATAACGTGCTGATCGTCGCCCAGGGTCATGATCACCCGCGCCTGATGTCGGTGGGCCTGATTGCCCAACAGCTGCACTGGGTCGATCGCGAAGCCTTTACCGGCACGCTGCACTGCACGGTGAAGACGCGCTATCGCCAGACCGATATTCCCTGCACGGTCACCGCGCTGGATGACGATCGTATCGAAGTCCATTTTGACGAGCCGGTTGCTGCCGTTACGCCGGGCCAGTCCGCTGTTTTCTACAGCGGCGACGTGTGCCTGGGCGGTGGCATTATTGAGCAGCGTCTGCCGCTGCCGGTTTAACGTAGACATTCTCCCCGTTGCATCTTAGGTGGCGGGGATACAAGGAGTGAGTGTGGCGAAGAACTATTATGATATCACCATCGCGCTGGCAGGGATCTGTCAGTCGGCCCGTCTGGTGCAGCAGCTGGCGCACCAGGGTACCTGTGATTCCGATGCGCTGCATGTCTCGCTGAACAGCGTTATTGACCAGAATCCGGACTCCACCCTGGCGGTGTTTGGCGGCAGCGAAGCCAACCTGCGTATGGGCCTCGAAACGCTGCTTGGCGTGCTTAACGCCAGCAGCCGCCAGGGACTGAATGCCGAGCTGACGCGCTATACGCTGAGCCTGATGGTGCTGGAACGTAAGCTCGCCGCGAGTAAAGGTGCCATGGATGAGCTTGGCAGCCGCATCGCCGGGCTACAGCGCCAGCTCGAGCATTTCGATCTGCACTCTGAGACCCTGTTAAGCGCGATGGCCGCAATCTATGTTGATGTTATTAGCCCCCTTGGCCCGCGTATTCAGGTCACCGGCACCCCGGCGGTGCTGCAAAGCGCTCAGGTACAGGCTAAAGTTCGCGCTTCGCTGCTCGCTGGCATCCGCGCCGCCGTGCTTTGGCACCAGGTTGGCGGTGGCCGTCTGCAGCTGATGTTTTCCCGTAATCGTCTGTCTACGCAGGCGAAACAAATTCTTGCCCATTGTTAACGTCCCGGAGTTTTGTCTTATGGAATTATCCTCACTGACCGCCGTTTCCCCTGTCGATGGACGCTACGGCGATAAAGTCAGCGCGCTACGCGAGATCTTCAGCGAATACGGCCTGCTGAAGTTTCGTGTTCAGGTAGAAGTACGCTGGCTGCAAAAGCTGGCGGCACATGCAGCTATCAAGGAAGTTCCTGCTTTTGCTGCCGACGCAAACGGTTACCTCGATAAGATTGTTGCGGAATTTAGCGAAGAAGACGCCGCACGTATCAAAACAATTGAGCGCACCACTAACCATGATGTGAAAGCAGTAGAGTATTTTCTGAAAGAGAAAGTGGCCGACGTTCCAGCCCTGCACGCGGTCTCTGAGTTCATCCACTTCGCCTGCACCTCAGAAGATATCAATAACCTCTCCCACGCCCTGATGCTGCATACCGCTCGCGAAGAGGTGGTTCTGCCCTACTGGCGCAAGCTTATCGATGCGGTAAAAGATCTGGCGGTGCAGTATCGCGATATCCCCCTGCTCTCCCGCACCCACGGTCAGCCGGCCACGCCGTCAACCATGGGTAAAGAGATGGCCAACGTGGCCTACCGCATGGAGCGTCAGTTCCGTCAGCTCGCCCAGGTGGAGATCCTTGGGAAGATTAACGGCGCGGTGGGTAACTATAACGCCCACATCGCGGCCTACCCGGAAGTGGACTGGCACCAGTTTAGCGAGGAGTTTGTCACCTCTTTGGGGATCCAGTGGAACCCGTACACCACCCAGATCGAGCCGCATGACTATATCGCCGAGCTGTTTGACTGCATGGCGCGCTTCAACACTATCCTGATTGACTTTGACCGCGACGTCTGGGGCTACATTGCCCTGAACCACTTCAAGCAGAAGACCATCGCCGGTGAAATCGGCTCCTCAACCATGCCGCACAAGGTTAACCCGATCGACTTCGAAAACTCCGAAGGCAACCTGGGCCTCTCTAACGCGGTGCTGCAGCACCTGGCGGCTAAGCTGCCGGTCTCCCGCTGGCAGCGCGACCTCACCGACTCCACGGTGCTGCGTAACCTTGGCGTCGGCATCGGCTACGCGCTGATCGCCTACCAATCGACGCTGAAAGGCGTGAGCAAGCTGGAAGTGAACCGCGATCGTCTACTCGACGAGCTGGATCACAACTGGGAAGTGCTGGCGGAGCCGATCCAGACGGTAATGCGCCGCTACGGTATCGAAAAGCCGTACGAAAAATTAAAAGAGCTGACTCGCGGCAAGCGCGTCGACGCCGAAGGTATGAAGCAGTTTATCGACGGCCTGGCGCTGCCGGAAGAGGAGAAAACCCGTCTTAAAGCCATGACCCCTGCCAACTACATTGGTCGGGCCATCACTATGGTTGATGAGCTGAAATAATCTTCTGCTTGTTTTAGCCCGCTCTCATTTGGGGAGCGGGCTGTTTCCCCGCTGGTTTACTCTCTGTTGATTCCGATCGCCTCATAATCACTAATTCGCGTTAAACTATTCACAACAAGAATATATGGGAGTTCGGACAATGCGCGTACTCGTCGTAGAGGACAACCCTTTGCTGCGCCATCACCTGAAAGTGCAGCTTCAGGAGCTGGGGCATCAGGTTGACGCCGCCGAAGATGCAAAGGAAGCGGACTATTACTTGAATGAGCACCTTCCCGATATCGCTATTGTCGATCTCGGCCTGCCGGATGAGGACGGACTGTCGCTGATCCGCCGCTGGCGCAGCCATGATGTTACCCTCCCCGTGCTGGTGCTTACCGCCCGCGAAGGGTGGCAGGATAAGGTCGAGGTGCTGAGCGCCGGGGCTGATGATTACGTCACCAAGCCGTTTCATATTGAAGAGGTGGCCGCCCGCATGCAGGCCCTAATGCGCCGCAACGGTGGTCACGCCTCGCAGGTCATCTCTATGCCGCCGTTTCAGGTCGATCTTTCGCGTCGGGAGCTGTCCATCAATGACGAGGTAATCAAGCTGACCGCCTTCGAATACACTATTATGGAAACGCTGATCCGCAACAGCGGTAAAGTGGTCAGTAAAGATGCTCTGATGCTGCAGCTCTACCCCGACGCCGAGCTACGCGAAAGCCATACCATCGACGTGCTAATGGGTCGTCTGCGGAAAAAGATCCAGGCGCAGTATCCTCATGACGTGATTAATACCGTACGCGGCCAGGGCTACCTGTTCGAACTGCATTCATGAAGAAGCTTCGGCGGCATCTGCTGCCGCTCTCCTTGCGGGTCCGCTTTCTGCTCGCCACGGCTGCCGTGGTGCTGGTGCTATCCCTCTCTTACGGGCTGGTAGCGCTGGTGGGCTACAGCGTCAGCTTCGATAAGACCACTTTTCGCCTGCTGCGCGGAGAGAGCAACCTTTTCTACACTCTGTCGCGGTGGGATAACCAGCGCTTCAGCATTGAGCTGCCTGAAAATCTGAATCTGCAAGGCCCTACCGTGGCGCTGATCTATGACCAGCAGGGGCAGCTACTGTGGGCCCAGCGCAGCGTGCCATGGCTGGTGCAGCGCATCCGCCCTGAATGGCTAAAAGTCGATGGATTCCATGAGATTGAGGCCGATGCCGACGCCACCAGCGTCTTAATCAGCGGCGATCCTTCAGCGCAAAAAGCCCTCAGCGATCTACGTGCCGACGATCACGATAGCGAAACCACCCACTCGGTGGCGGTGAACTACTACCCCGCAACGGCGCATATGCCACCAATGACCATCGTGGTGATTGACACCGTGCCCGACGAACTCAAGCAGGCGCACCAGGTGTGGAACTGGTTTATCTACGTAGTCATCGCCAACCTGCTGCTGGTTATTCCTCTGCTGTGGATGGCGGCGCGCTGGAGCCTGCGTCCCATAGAGGCGCTGGCTAAAGAGGTGCGCGAGCTGGAAGAGCACCATCGCGAACGCCTGAATCCGGAGACCTCCCGTGAGCTGGTCAGCCTGGTGCGCAACCTCAATCGTCTGGTGAAAAGCGAACGCGAGCGCTACGACAAGTATCGTACCACCCTCACCGATCTGACCCACAGCCTGAAAACCCCGCTGGCGGTGCTGCAGAGCACGCTGCGCTCGCTACGCAGCAACAGGTTGAGCGTCAGCGACGCCGAGCCGGTGATGCTGGAGCAGATCAGCCGTATCTCCCAGCAGATTGGCTACTACCTGCACCGAGCCAGCATGCGCGGCGGCAATATCATGCTCAGCCGGGAGCTGCATCCTGTCGCGGCGCTGTTGGACAGTCTCACCTCAGCGTTGAATAAGGTCTACCAGCGTAAAGGGGTGGCTATTACCCTCGATATCTCCCCGGAAATCAGCTTCGTCGGTGAAAAAAATGACCTGATGGAGGTGATGGGCAACCTGCTGGACAACGCCTGTAAATACTGCCTGGAGTTTGTTGAGGTGTCTGCCCGACAGTCCGACGATCGGCTGCATATTATCATTGACGATGACGGTCCCGGTATTCCGGTCAGCCTGCGGGAGACCATTTTCGACCGTGGTCAGCGGGCCGATACGCTGCGCCCTGGCCAGGGCGTGGGTCTGGCCGTTGCCCGGGAAATTGTCGAGCAGTACGGCGGCGAAATTGTAGCTGGCGAAAGCCCGCTCGGAGGTGCACGAATGGAAGCAATTTTCGCCCGTCAGCAGGAGAGCGCTGGGGATAATTAACGAATTTAGCACCCAGGCGTGTTGCCATCCGTTATAATCCGAGTCAGACACGAGACCGGGAAACTAATATGGAATATCAATTAACACTCGACTGGGCCGATTTTATTCAGCGTTACTGGCAAAAACGCCCGGTAGTGCTGAAGCGGGGCATAGCCAACTTTATCGATCCTCTCTCGCCAGATGAGCTGGCTGGACTGGCGATGGAGAGCGAAGTCGATAGCCGCCTGGTCAGTCATCAGGATGGTAAATGGAACGTCAGCCACGGTCCCTTTGAGAGCTACGATCACCTGGGCGAAACCAACTGGTCGCTGCTGGTACAGGCGGTGGATCACTGGCACGAGCAGAGCGCCGCGCTGATGCGTCCCTTCCGGGCGCTGCCGGACTGGCGTATTGACGATCTGATGATCTCTTTCTCGGTACCGGGGGGCGGCGTAGGTCCGCATCTCGATCAGTACGACGTGTTTATCATTCAGGGTACCGGTCGTCGCCGCTGGCGCGTGGGCGATAAGGTGCCAATGAAGCAGCACTGCCCGCATCCGGATCTCTTACAGGTCGATCCTTTTGAGGCGATCATTGATGAAGAGCTGGAGCCTGGTGATATCCTCTATATTCCGCCAGCCTTCCCGCACGAGGGCTACTCCCTCGAGAACTCAATGAACTACTCGGTTGGCTTCCGTGCGCCAAGCGGTCGGGAGATGATCAGCGGCTTTGCGGACTATGTGTTGCAGCGTGAGCTGGGCAGTCATCGCTATAGCGATCCGGACGTGCCGTCGCGGGAGCACCCGGCGGATATCCTGCCCCAGGAGTTAGATAAGCTGCGCGGGATGATGCTTGAGCTGATTAACCAGCCGGCGCAGTTCCAGCAGTGGTTTGGTGAGTTTATCTCCCAGTCGCGCCACGAGCTGGACGTTTCCCCGCCGGAGCCGCCCTATCAGCCGGATGAGATCTACGACGCGCTGCAACAGGGTGACAAGCTGGTACGCCTCGGCGGCCTGCGCGTGCTGCGCATCGGTGAAGAGGTGTTTGTTAACGGCGAGAAGGTCGATTCTCCGCATCGCCCGGCCCTTGCCGCGCTGGCAAATCACATTGTGGTGACCGCCGACACGCTAGGTGACGCGCTGGACGACCCGTCGTTCCTCGCCATGCTCGCCGCGCTGGTCAACAGCGGCTACTGGTTCTTCGAGGATTAACTCTCGATAACGCCCGGCGGCGCACAGTTGCCGGGCCTGCCTTTACCCTAAGCCATCAACCCCGTTTTGCGGTCAGCTCCGCAATCCGCACGATTACCCGCACCGCTTTCTCCATCCCTTCCAGGGTCACAAACTCATGCTTGCCGTGGTAGTTATAGCCGCCGGTAAAGATATTCGGGCACGGCAGCCGCATAAAGGAGAGCTGAGCACCATCCGTACCGCCGCGAATCGGCTTGAGCTGTGGCTCGATATCGCAGTCGCGCATCGCCTGCTGGGCGATATCGATTATATGCGGATGCTCAGCCACCTTTTCGTGCATGTTGTAGTAGCTGTCCTCGATCGTCAGTTCGATATAGCAGTCAGGATGCAGCCCTTTGCCGACCTTTTTGGCAATCTCCATGATCTTGCGTTTGCGCGCTTCAAAGTTTTTGCGGTCAAAATCACGAATGATGTAGTGCATCTCTGCGCGATCGACCGCCCCCTTGATGCTGGCGAGGTGATAAAAGCCCTCATAGCCTTCGGTGGTCTCCGGGCTTTCATCGGCGGGAACCAGCGCATGAATGCGCGTCGCAAGGGTTAACGCGTTGACCATCACCCCTTTTGCCGTGCCGGGATGCACGTTATTACCGACGATTTTAATCGTCACCGAGGCAGCATTAAAGTTCTCAAACTCCAGCTCGCCTACCCCGCCGCCGTCCACGGTATAGGCCCACTGTGCGCCAAACGCCAGGACGTCAAAGTGCTTCGCCCCTTTGCCTACCTCTTCATCCGGGGTAAAGGCCACGCGGATCTCGCCGTGAGGCACGTTGTGCTTAATCAGCACCGCCAGCGCGGTCATGATCTCCGCCACGCCAGCTTTATCGTCCGCGCCGAGCAGGGTCTTGCCGTCAGTGGTGATCAGCGTCTGCCCCAGCAGCTGGTGCAGCACTGGGAACATTACTGGCGAGAGGATCTCATCCCCTACGCCAAGGGCGATATCGCCCCCGCGGTAGTTCTCGACGATCTGCGGATTGACGTTTTTACCGGTAAAGTCCGGAGAGGTATCGACATGGGAGATGAACCCGATGGTGGGAATATCGCCCTCTACGTTGGCGGGAAGCGTCGCCATCACCGTGCCTTTGTCACTTAGCGTCACGTTGACGAGGCCCATCTCATTCAGCTGATCGCGAAGAAGCTCTAAAAGCTTCCACTGCCCCTCTGTGCTTGGAACCTGTCTGACACCCGGTTTCGACTGCGTATCCAATGAAACGTAGTGTAAAAAACGCTCAAGTAATTTTTCCATGCGGCCACCCTCACTTTTTGTCACAACATTATCAAGAAGCGCGACAAGATATGTATTGCGTCAGGTCACTTTTAACTTGTAAACCCTGTATTTTATTACACCCTTAATAGTGGCTGAGAAATTACCTGGCTGGGTAAGAAATCAGAACAAGGTTTGGCGATTTCAGTGGTTTGCCGTAGAATGCCAGGCCTTATTAATGTGCCAAAACCCAAGGTGGTTACTCACAAACCCCGCATCGGTAAGCCATCCGTTGCGTCTACATGGGACAGAGTCAAAAATTGAATACACAATCACGTTCGCTTTCACCGCTGGTACAAATGGCGGGGATTCGAAAAAGTTTTGATGGTAAAACCGTTATCTCCGATCTTAACCTGACCATCAATAACGGCGAATTTCTGACGCTGCTTGGTCCCTCTGGCTGCGGTAAGACCACCGTCCTGCGCCTGATTGCAGGCCTGGAGAGCGTCGATACCGGCCGTATCACCCTCGACAGCGATGATATAACGAACGTTCCGGCAGAGCATCGCCATGTTAACACCGTCTTTCAAAGCTACGCCCTCTTCCCGCACATGACGGTGTTCGAAAACGTCGCCTTTGGCCTACGGATGCAGAAGACCCCGGCGGATCACATTACCCCGCGCGTTACCGATGCCCTGCGCATGGTCCAGCTGGAAGAGTTTGCCCAGCGAAAGCCGCACCAGCTCTCCGGGGGCCAGCAGCAGCGCGTTGCCATCGCCCGGGCGGTGGTTAACAAGCCGCGGATGCTGCTGCTGGACGAATCCCTCTCGGCCCTCGACTACAAGCTGCGCAAGCAGATGCAGAACGAGCTGAAGGCGCTGCAGCGCAAGCTCGGCATCACCTTTGTCTTCGTCACCCACGATCAGGAGGAGGCGCTGACCATGTCCGACCGGATCGTGGTGATGCAGAATGGCAAGATTGAGCAGGACGGCACCCCGCGAGAGATCTACGAGGAGCCAAAAAACCTCTTTGTCGCCAGCTTCATCGGCGAAATTAACATCTTTAACGCGACGGTGATCGAGCGCCTGGATGAACAGCGTGTGCGGGCCAGCGTCGAAGGCCGTGAGTGCAATATCTACGTCAACTTTGCCGTCACGCCAGGCCAGAAACTGAACGTGCTGCTTCGCCCGGAAGATCTGCGCGTCGATGAGATCAATGACGACAATCACATTGAAGGCCTGATTGGCTACGTGCGCGAGCGTAACTACAAGGGCATGACCCTGGAGTCGGTGGTCGAGCTGGAAAACGGCAAGATTGTGATGGTCAGCGAGTTCTTTAACGAAGATGACCCCGACTTCGATCATTCGCTGGATCAAAAGATGGCGATCAACTGGGTAGAGAGCTGGGAGGTCGTACTGGCTGATGAAGAGCACAAGTAAATTCCAGAACGTGGTGATTGCCACTGTCGTCGGTTGGCTTGTGCTGTTTGTCTTTCTGCCCAACCTGATGATCGTGGCAACCAGCTTTTTGACCCGCGACGATGTCTCCTTCGTTAAGCTGGTCTTTACGCTGGACAACTACACGCGCCTGCTCGACCCGCTCTATTTTGAGGTGCTGCTGCACTCGCTTAATATGGCGCTGATCGCTACCCTTGCCTGCCTTGCGCTGGGCTATCCGTTCGCCTGGTTCCTGGCGAAGCTGCCGCAAAAGGTGCGCCCGCTGCTGCTCTTCCTGCTGATCGTGCCGTTCTGGACCAACTCGTTGATCCGCATCTACGGCCTGAAGCTTTTCCTCAGCACGAAAGGCTATCTCAACGCCTTTCTTCTGGAGCTGGGGATCATTGATACGCCGCTGCGCATCATGTTTACCCCCAGCGCGGTAATCATTGGTCTGGTCTATATTCTGCTGCCCTTTATGGTGATGCCGCTCTATTCCAGCATTGAGAAGCTGGATAAGCCGCTGCTGGAGGCGGCGCGGGATCTGGGCGCCAGCAAGCTGCAAACCTTTATTCGCATCATTATACCGCTGACCATGCCGGGCATTATCGCTGGCTGCCTGCTGGTGATGCTGCCGGCGATGGGGCTGTTTTACGTCTCGGATCTGATGGGCGGCGCGAAGAACCTGCTGATTGGCAACGTGATTAAAAGCCAGTTCCTCAATATTCGCGACTGGCCGTTCGGCGCAGCCACCAGCATCACCCTGACGGTGGTGATGGGTCTGATGCTGCTGGTCTACTGGCGTGCGATGCGCCTGCTGAACAAAAAGGTGGAGCTGGATTGATGGGCCGACTGCTGCGCGGCGGTTTTATGACCGCTATTTACGCTTACCTCTATATTCCGATCGTTATTTTGATCGTGAACTCCTTTAACCAGGCGCGCTTTGGCATCAACTGGCAGGGCTTTACCACCAGCTGGTACAGCCTGCTGATGAACAACGACAGCCTGCTGCAGGCGGCCCAGCACTCGCTGACCATGGCGGTGCTGTCGGCAACGTTTGCGACGCTGATTGGCTCTCTGACCGCAGTGGCACTTTACCGCTACCGCTTTCGCGGCAAGCCATTCGTCAGCGGGATGCTATTTGTGGTGATGATGTCCCCGGACATTGTTATGGCGATCTCACTGCTGGTGCTGTTTATGCTGCTCGGCATCCAGCTCGGCTTCTGGTCGCTGCTCTTCTCGCACATCACCTTCTGCCTGCCGTTTGTGGTCGTAACGGTCTATTCGCGCCTGAAGGGTTTTGACGTGCGGATGCTGGAGGCGGCGAAGGATCTGGGGGCCAGCGAAATCACTATTCTGCGCAAGATCATTCTGCCGCTGGCGATGCCCGCCGTGGCTGCTGGCTGGCTACTGAGCTTTACCCTGTCGATGGATGACGTGGTGGTTTCGTCCTTCGTCACCGGACCAGGGTATGAAATTCTACCGTTGAAGATCTACTCAATGGTGAAGGTCGGCGTCTCACCGGAGGTGAACGCGCTGGCGACCATTCTGTTGGTACTCTCGCTGGTGCTGGTGATTGCCAGCCAGCTTATTGGACGCGATAAAACCAGGGGCCTGAAGACCGGCTCCGCAATCAGGGGACGTTAAAATGAAAAACTGGTCACGCCACCTGCTCGCCGCAGGGGCACTGGCGCTCAGCGTGAGCGCCGCCCATGCCGAGGATAATAAGACCCTCTACTTCTATAACTGGACCGAGTATGTGCCGCCAGGCCTGCTGGAGCAGTTCACCAAGGAGACGGGCATCAAGGTGATCTATTCGACCTATGAGTCGAACGAAACCATGTATGCCAAGCTCAAGACCTATAAAGATGGCGCTTACGACCTGGTTGTGCCCTCTACTTACTTTGTCGATAAGATGCGCAAAGAGGGGATGATCCAAAAGATCGATAAGAGCAAGCTGACTAACTTTAGCAATCTCGACCCTGAGGTATTGAACAAGCCGTTCGATCCCAGCAACGACTACTCTATCCCCTATATCTGGGGCGCGACGGCTATTGGGGTCAACAGCGAAGCTATCGATCCGAAGAGCGTTACCAGCTGGGCCGATCTGTGGAAGCCGGAGTATAAGAGCAGCCTGGTGCTGACCGACGACGCCCGGGAGGTATTCCAGATGGCGCTGCGCAAGCTGGGCTACTCCGGTAACACTACCGATCCAAAAGAGATTGAGGCGGCCTATCACGAGCTGCAGAAGCTGATGCCAAACGTCGCGGCCTTCAACTCCGACAACCCGGCGAACCCCTATATGGAAGGTGAAGTGAACCTGGGGATGGTCTGGAACGGTTCTGCCTACGTGGCGCGCCAGAGCGGTACGCCGCTGACGGTGGTCTGGCCTAAAGAGGGCGGCATCTTCTGGATGGATAGCCTTGCGATCCCGGCCAATGCGAAGAACGTTGACGGTGCGCTCAAGCTGATCAACTTCCTGCTGCGCCCGGAGGTGGCAAAACAGGTTGCTGAGACCATCGGCTATCCGACACCTAACCTGGCGGCGCGCAAACTGCTCACCCCGGCGGTTGCTAACGATAAGTCGCTCTATCCGGATGCCGAGACCATCAGCAAAGGCGAATGGCAGAATGACGTTGGCGATGCCAGCGCTATCTATGAAAGCTACTACCAGAAGCTAAAAGCCGGTCGTTAAGCCTGAAATGCCCGACACGTAACAGGTGTCGGGCTTTATCGTATTACAGCATCTGACGGATCTGGTTTTCTAACGCAATCTGATCCCTGGCAAAGAGGCGGATCCCCTCGGCCAGCTTATCAACCGCCATCGGATCCTGATGGTGCTGCCACAGGAACTCGGCCTGGGTCATCGGACTAGGACGCGTTTCGCTGACGCAACCCGGCTCCAGCGCCCGGTCAAGCGGCGCGTCGCAGGCTGCCAGCTCATCCAGCAGTGCCGGAGATATAGTCAGGCGATCGCAACCCGCCAGGGCCTGGATCTGCTCAATACGGCGGAAGCTGGCCCCCATCACCACCGTCTCGTAGCCATGGGCTTTATAGTGCTGGTAGATGGCCTGCACCGACTTCACCCCCGGATCGCTTTGCGCGGCATACTCACTCTGCGGCTGATGCTGCTGATACCAGTCATAGATGCGACCCACGAACGGTGAGATCAGATAGACGCCCGCCTCCGCGCAGGCCCGCGCCTGGGCGAAAGAGAAGAGCAGCGTCAGGTTACAGTTGATGCCGGTTCTCTCCAGCTCCTCGGCGGCGCGGATCCCCTCCCAAGTCGCCGCCAGCTTAATCAGAATACGCGACGGATCGACGCCGTTCTGCTGATAGAGCTGGATAAGCTTGCGTGCCCGGGAGACGCACATTCCGCGATCCCAGGCAAAGCGTGCGTCCACTTCGGTGGAGATGCGCCCCGGCACGTGACGCAGTACCTCGGTGCCGATATCCACCGCAACCTGGTCGCAGGCGTTAATTAGCTGGGTGTCGCTGTTACCGCCCTGACGGCGTGCTTTCCCGATGGCATCGGCAATCAGCCCTTGATACTGAGGCAGCTGCGCCGCTTTCAACACCAGCGACGGGTTTGTGGTCGCATCCTGCGGGGCAAATTCTTTAATCGAGTCGATGTCGCCGGTATCCGCTACGACAACGGTAAACTGTTTTAAAGCTTCTAGCTGGTTCATACCTTTTCCCCAATATGGCGCAACAGGTCAGTCTCTGGCGTGCTGGTTCTGGTAATAGTCGATGCGTTCCACTTTCGCAGCCGAGCCGCCTCCTTCATATTCCGAATCCAGCCAGGCCTGAACGATTTTTTTACCCAGCTCCGGGCCAATCACTCGCGCCCCAAGGGTAATGACCTGAGCGTTATTACTTTTGCGGGCGCGCTCGGCGGAGAACGTATCATGACACTGGGCCGCACGTACGCCAGGAACCTTATTAGCCACAATGCTCATGCCAATCCCGGTGCCGCAAATTAAGATAGCGCGGTCGTGTTCACCCTGTTTCACCGCCATTGCCACCTGATGAGCAACGTCCGGATAATAGTCGGCATCCTGGCGTTTATCGCTGCTGTAATCTGCAACGGTTACGCCCTGCTCGGCTAAATAATTTACGATGGCGTCGCGAAATGCATAGGCGGCATCATCCGCACCAATAGCGATAGTTTTCATAACGGTTTCCTTTAATTGCGATATTAAAAAGAGAAGCTGACGTTAACTGTAAAAAAAGAGGCGATCTCCAACGCAAATAACCTGTGGCCGAGCACCACAAAGATGGACCGTACCGGGGAGTTCCGCACTCTCTGCGCTATCAAAACTTAATGTAATATGACCAAGCTGTTTTAAATTTGCCGTTGCGACGCTGCCAACGGCACTAATACGATATTCAACATCATTTATGCTCACCGTCTGGCCGGTGAGCAGGACACCATTAAATTTACCTGGCCGATGCACGGCGCAATAGTCGGCAATATCGTCGGGTACCGGTTCAGCAAATAAAATCAGCTTATTCTCTTGCAGATACCCGGCGACAAATTTGCCCACCGACACTACCTCGAGCTGATATAACGGTAATGACATCTTATTTATGTCCCTTCGTCACCTGAGAAGCGAGCGGTAGCGCGGCCTCTTTGCTCTCCGGCACGGCTTCCGGCTGCGGCGTGCGGGCCTTCAGGCGTTTGTCGAACCACGCCACCAGCACCGGTGCGGTAAGCATGGTAATGATGCTGGCGGTTGCCAGTTGGGCGGTGGCTGCATCGACATAGACGGCCAGAGAGGGATCGGCCTGGGCGACCATCGCCGGGGTCAGCGCCGAGCTGGCGGCGGTGGTGCCCAGTGCGGCTCCCAGCGCGGTTTTCTTCTTCAGGAACAGGTTGTAGAGGAAGTAGAAGATAATCCCGGTCACGGCAGAGATAACGCCGAGCACAATCCCGGACAGACCGGCGGTAAACACGGTATTAATGCTGGAGTTAGCGCCGATGGCGAACGACATAATGATGATAATCAGCGGCTGGGCGGCAGCGCAAAGCTGCTTAAACCGCTCGTCCAGGTTGCCCCACAGCATGCCGATCAGCAGCGGAATGAGCATCGACATCAGGGCGGCAAACGGAATGTTCGCCAGGCCGCTGACTCCCAGTACCATCATGGTGACAAAGGGACCATCTTTAATGCAGAATACCGAGATGGCCCCGGCATCGCTGGCGTCGCCGTAGTTGCTGCACAGAGCAATATAGAGCGAGCTGTTGGAGCTGGTGAGGCAGGCAACAAACGCCAGGGTAGAAATGCCGAGGAAGCCTGCGGGGCCAAACCACGATCCCATTACCCATACGGCCAACGCCCCGGCGATGCATTTAAGGATCAGCAGCACTGCGCCCTTATAGAGCGGCAGTCCGGCCTGGCGAATATTAATTGAGGTGCCGCAGATCAGCAGAAATATACCCATCATTGCGCTGGATCCAACTTTAAACAGCGCCGTGGTCGGCCCACCGATAGTTAACGCCTGTGGGACAAAAGTATTCAGTAAAATAGCGGCAACGAGCGGAATAATAATGAGTCCGCCGGGGACCTTATTCATCTTTTCAAGAATATTAATATTCATAGGGTTACTCGCACACGGATACAGAAGGTTTATATATTACGACGCAACGGTACTGGCCAACCCATTACGTCGTGCCTTGCTATCTTTTTATTATTTTTGTAATGCTTCTTTATAAATATGCTCAACGATGGTGCTAATAATATCTTCCGGGCCGGTTAAGCCGCCTTTACCGACACATACCAGACCCGCATAATCGCCGCCGATAATTCTCACCATATCAGTCTGCGGAATAACGTAATCGATCATCTCGATCCCCGTTGCCCCCAGCTCTTTCAGAACGTTGACCATGGTATCGCCGCCGGTCATGTAAAGGCCTTTAATCTCCTGCGGCGCGCAGGTGAGCACCTCCTTCACCACGCTGCCCAGCCCGCAGTTGATATTCTCTGCCGCCTGGCCGTGAGGAAGATCGAAGCGCCTCTCCTCCTCCTTGAGATCCAGCAGCCTGCCGGTGAGAGCAGATTCAAAAACGAACAGCGCGTTGCGGTGGCCGGTAACGCACTCTCTGGCCTGGCGCACAATACGGCTTACCTCAATCTCCGCCGCGTTCTGCCGATCGACCAGCAGTTCGGCATCGACGGGAATATGGCAAACGCGATCGTCATTGGCGATCAGGTGACCGAGTTGCTTCTTCGTCACCGGTGTGGCGCTGCCTGCAACAATCACGATCGAACCCTGCTGCTCTTCGCGGGTTAACGGGCGCTGGGAGACGCGCTTCTGCTCGCGCATCAGGCCACGATGCACCGCCAGCCGTTCGGTAAAGGGACCGGGATCGACTGCCAGCACGTTCCAGTTCAGGGAGACTACCGCCCGGGCAATGGCATCGACGTCATCGAGGGTAATGGCGTCAACCACGATCGCTCTGGAACCTTCCTGCTCCCTGGTCTGTAACGCCTGCTGAATGGAAGCATCGCCTTTCATCACCTGGGCCAGATCGATATGCCCCACCTGGTGGCGAGTCTGCGCAGCCAGCAGGCCGGGAACCCAGGACTCGGTCACTGGCGTACGCACGTCGCGGGCCACGTCGGTACAGGAGAGCGCCACCGAGTCGATCACCGAGTAGCCACCCACCAGAATGCGGCGGGACTGCGGCATCGCCGGGACCACTATCGCTACTGTCTTCTGGGGCAGCAGATCGAGCATGGCATCGATCTCATAGCCGATCCCGCCGCGCAAAGTGGTATCGATGCGTTTGGTAAAGTATTGCGCGCCCCGGGCTTTTAGTTCCGTCATCGCGGCGCTGACGCGCTGCTGCGCCTCTGCTTTCGGCAGCGGACGGCTGTCGCTGCTCACCACCATTGCCGGATACTCAACGTCGTTGCGCGCAAAGGAGTCGGTGTCAAAGAAGGCCGCCGTCTTCAGGCCGCTGCGGGCCAGCAGGACGCCGACCGTGGTCGCCCCAGTGAGGTCGTCGGCGACGATCCCCAGCTTGCCGCCCTCGCCTGCCGGGTAGACCACCTCAATACAGGCTGGAGTCACACCGGAGACGTAGATCGCCTCGTGTATGTACTCCGCCAGCGGCCCGCTTTTACCCGTCGGGTGCAGGTTGATGGTGGGAATGCCGCGCTTCGGATACAGCCCGCAGCGCAGCGTGCCGCCGCAGTCGATGACCATAATGCCGATCTCATCTTCTGCCGGCTCGCCGTGCTTAAAGACATCCACCGACGGCCAGCCGGTCAGCTCGCTCAGCCTGTCAACAACCGGGGGACGGATCCCCCCGGTGATATAGGCAATCTTCTTCGGCTGCGAAATCTCGACGGTAAGCGGACCACCCCACCCCTTACTGCCTTTGCTGATTAACAGATGTTTATCCATCTCTCTGCCTCTCGTTGCCCGGTTGCCCGGAGGTTTACTGTTGTTTCATTTTCCAGTAACGCGCGGCGACCACCGTGGATTCGAGCATACTCACCGTCCCGGCTTTACCGGTGCCGGCGATATCAAACGCCGTGCCGTGGTCAACGGAGCTGCGCATAAACGGCAGGCCGAAGGTGATGGTAATTGAGCGTTCAAAGTCGAGCGTCTTACAGGCGATATGGCCCTGATCGTGGTAGAGGGAGAGAATCGCGTCATATTTACCCTGCTTGCCGAGGTGGAAAACGGAGTCGGCAGGAACTGGTCCTACGGCGTTAATGCCCATCTCCTGGGCTGCTTTCACTGCCGGGATCAGGTTGTCGGCCTCTTCATGGCCAAACAGACCGTTGTCTGAGCCGTGCGGGTTGAGAGCGGCCACGGCAATAAGCGGGTTTTTAATGTTCAGGGCATTAAACTCGTGGTGGATTTGCTGAACGCAGGCCAGCACACGCTCTTTATTGGCATAGTCGCAGGCATCTTTCAGGGCCATATGACGGCTAACAAAGAAGACGCGCAGCTTCTGCACGTGGAACATGGTCAGGCCATAGTCAGAGCGGGTCTCAACCTGATAGATCTCGGTATGGCCTGGCAGCTTGCAGCCCGCCAGCTTGATAGCCTCTTTGTGGATCGGTGCAGTAGAGACCACATCAATGGCTCCGGCCATGCCCAGCTCGATGGATTTCATTACGTAATCCAGCGACATCTGGCCAGCCAGCTTCTGTACCTTGCCCCACTCGATGCTATCGTAGTCGTAGTCGCCGATCTCCAGCACGTCGAGGGTGCCCCACTGGAACTTAGCCTGGTCTGGATGCGAGATCCTGTTGATCGGGAAGTCGCAGCCCTGGATCTTCATAGCGCGCTCGATAATGGGTACCGAGCCGATCAGAAAAGGTTTGCACTCTTCATAGAGGCCCTTATCCATCAGTGTCGCAACGGTGATTTCCGGACCAATCCCGGCAGGATCGCCAATGGTAACGGCAACAACAGGTTTTTTCTCTACGGACATCTTTGACCTCGCATATCAGGTGAGACGGTTATCGTTCATATGTTCATGTGCAAATCATATGAACATAACGTTAACTGATGTTTCGGAAATTAATAGTGATGTCCGTCACAGATAATTTTTTGAGCGATTAATCTGCGCAGAAGTGTGATCTAACATATGTTCATACAATGAATATATGTTCATTTGCAGCATAAAGGCGCATAACATTGTAGGTATCCCGCTGATTAAAAAGGAGATAGCCCATGCCCGCTCAACCCATCATGATCGGTACCAGTTGGAAAATGAATAAGCCGCTGTCGGACGCAATGGCCTACTGCGATACCCTGGCAACCCAGCTGCCATCGGTGTTACACCCGGTAATCCAGCCATTTTTTATCCCACCCTTTACCGCCATCCAGCCGGTAACCGAATTTTTCCGCAAAAATAGTCTGCCTTGCTTAACCGGAGCGCAGAATATGCATGAACAAACGTGCGGGGCATGGACAGGAGAGATCTCCGCCAGCATGATTGTGGAAACCGGGGCATCGCTGGTAGAGCTGGGACACTCAGAACGGCGGGCAGCGTTTAACGAAACCGACGGGGCCATTAATAACAAGGTACACGCCGCGCTGCATCACGGTCTGCGTCCGCTGGTTTGCATCGGCGACAGCGCTGATGAAAAACGCTGGCAGGTCTCCGCCGAGACGGTGATCCGGCAGATGAAGATTGCCCTGTATGGGCTGACGCCGGAAGAGGCGCGACGCACCATCGTGGCCTATGAGCCGGTATGGGCCATTGGCGAGCACGGTACTCCCGCTTCACCGGAGGAGGCAGCCGTTATTCACCATCTGCTGCGCCGCGCCCTGTGCGGAATGTTTGGCGAAGAGGTCGGGCAGCAGATCGTGCTGCTCTATGGCGGCAGCGTGAACCTCAACAATGCCGTGCCGCTGCTGTCGCAGCCGGACATTGACGGCCTTTTTATTGGCCGCGCCGCCTGGGACGCCGCAGGATATTGTGCAATTGTTCAACGCGTTGTGCAGGATTTTGTGATAAAAGCGCAGTAGTATTAGCGAGGTTAAGGCAAAGGAAACAGAACGCGATGGTTGAGCAAGACTCTGATTACGAACTCCTGACTGAGATTGCCGTAGCGTATTACGAGCAGGAGCAGACCCAGGAGGAGATCGCCCAGCGCTTTGGTATTTCGCGCATTAAAGTGGGCCGGCTGCTGAAGAGAGCACGTCTGGAAGGCATCGTTGAGATTAA
Organism: Pseudescherichia sp.; assembly: GCF_031987975.1. Lineage (GTDB taxonomy): Bacteria > Pseudomonadota > Gammaproteobacteria > Enterobacterales > Enterobacteriaceae > Pseudescherichia. The sequence continues at coordinate 302,419 of NZ_DALZYX010000005.1, forward strand.
TGTTAAGTACCATCCGGTCTTCAGTTCACAAATTGAACAGCAGTTCATCCAGCACTTTGGCATTAAGCGGGCGCTTGTCGCGCTCGATCATCATGATGAAGACGAACAGCGCCAGCAGGTTGCGGCCCTGGTCAGCAACTATCTGGCCAGCATCCTGAAAAACGATATGACCGTTACCGTTGGCCAGGGACGCAACGTTGCCGCCGTCGCTAACCACGTAGGGATCTTTCCCGAACGCCAGTGCCGTTTTATCTGCGGCATCGGCGGCACCAAGCGTGACGGGCAGCTGATTGACGCCGACCACATTAGCCGTAATCTGGCGCGCAAGTTTAACGGCTTCGCGGAGACGCTCTATGCCCCGGCCTACGTCGAGACGCCGGAGCTGCGGGCCGCATTTATGCAGAACCGGCTGATCAAAGCTACCCTCGAGCAGGCCAGCAAAGCCGACGTGGCGCTGATTGGTCTTGGCGATATGAACGAAAACAGCTTTATGGTGCAGCTGGGGTGGTTTACGCCGCAGGAGATCGTTACCGCCCGTCAGCAGCAGGGAGTGGTGGGCGATCTGGCAGGCTACAGCTTCTTCAACATTCAGGGCATGCCGGTAGATACGGTGATGAACGACCGGGTCATTGGCCTGAGCCTGGAGCAGCTGCGGGCTATCCCCTGCGTGATAGCCATTGCCTCGGAAAGTACCAAGGCGACGGCTATCCTCGGGGCGCTGCGCACCGGGGTGATTGATGTGCTGGCGACCAGCGCTTCAAACGCCCGCACGGTGATCAACCTGCAAAAAGCGCTGTAAAAGGTGCAAGGCTGCGATCCCATACGGGATCACAGGCCTTTCAGCAGTCGGTCAACAAACTCCGGTACCACCTGGCTCGCCAGCCCGTAGTGTTTCTCTTCGAACTCGCTGCCTACCTGGCTCGGTTCGAGATTAAGCTCGACGGTGTGCGCTCCCTGTAGCTTCGCCTCATGTACAAAACCGGCGGCGGGATAGACATGTCCGGAGGTACCAATGGCGATAAACACATCCGCCAGCGCCAGGGCACTGTAGATCTCATCCATGCCCAACGGCATTTCACCAAACCAGACCACGTGCGGACGCAGCACCGCCGGGAACTGGCAGCAGTGACACTTGTCCTCCAGCGTAACATCACCCGTCCACTCCAGCACCTGGCCGCTAGAGGCGCAGCGCACCTTCAGCAGCTCGCCGTGCATATGCAGCACGTTGTTATTACCTGCCCGCTCGTGCAGATTATCAATGTTCTGGGTGATCAGCAGAAAGCGATCCCCCAGCGCCTCCTCCAGCTTCGCCAGAGCCAGATGCGCGGCGTTAGGCGCAATCTCCGGCTGCTGAAGCTGGCGACGGCGGGCATTATAGAACGACTGCACCAGCTCCGGATTACGGGCAAACCCCTCCGGCGTGGCAACGTCCTCTACATGGTGCTCCTCCCACAGACCGTCGGCGGCGCGGAAGGTACGAATGCCCGATTCGGCGGAGATCCCCGCCCCGGTCAACACGACCACTCTTGGTTTTTCCATCACGTCGGGTACCACTCTGTCTCTGAAAAAGATGCGCTGGCGTAGACGCTCGCGCAAACGGCGTTTATTGCGGCGAAAACGGCTTAGTCGGCTAAAACGACGCGACTGCATATCGGCCTCTTGTGCTTAATCGGTGAGATGGAGGAAGGCTGCGCCACGCATGCCGCCCGCGTCGCCGTGCCGGGCGCGTTCAATGCGCGGTACCCGGGCAACCGGCAGCAGACGCGACGGCAAACGATCGGACAACAGCGTGGTCAGCGCGGCGAAGTTTGACAGCCCGCCGCCGATCACCAGCAGATCCGGATCTACGATGGTCAAAATCGTCCCGAGGCAGGCAGCCAGCAGCTCAACGTAGCGAGCCACGTGCGCCAGCGCCCTCTCATCACCTTGTTCCCATAGAGCGATTATTTCAGGTGCGTTCAGAGATTGATCGTAGAAGTGATTGTAGAGCCATGCAAAGCCGTGGCCTGAAAGATAGTTCTCAATGCAGCCCAGCTGGCCACAGCCGCAGCGGATCAGGGGGATATCGCGCCCGAGGATCTCAAGGGCATCAAGGGGCAGCCGAATATGGCCAAACTCGCCGGTAATATAGCTGTGGCCGGGAATGGACCTGCCGTTGAATACCAGCCCACCGCCCACGCCGGTGCCGAGGATCAGCCCCATCACCAGCGGATAGCGGGCGAACTCATCGTCCCAGGCTTCCGAGAGGGCAAAGCAGTTGGCGTCGTTGTCGAGACGCACCTCGCGTCCCAGCAGGGCGCAAAGGTCGGCCCGTAACGCCCTGCCGCTGGCAGCGGGGAGATTTGCCGCGTAGAGCGTCCCGTCGGCGGTAACGGGCATGCCAGGAATGCCAATGCCCACCGAGCCTTTTTCACCCGTGCGGGCATCGGCGTCGTGCACCAGCCCGGCGATGGCGTCTAAAAAGGCGCTGTAGCTTGCATGGGGTGTGGCAATGCGCCGCTCCCACTGTCGCTTTTTGTCGCTATCAAAGACGCCCAGCGCAATTTTACTTCCGCCAATGTCCAGCCCGTAATACATCGCCCCTCCTTGTTACTGCCCGCTTAAGCTATTGACCGCTTAACTATTGTCCGCTAAGAACCCGGGCCGGATCGATATTGCTGGCGCGTCTGGCGGGATACCAGCTCGCCAGCAGGCTCAGCGCTAAGGCCGTTACCAGCACGTAGACCACATCGAGCGCGTGCAGCTCTGACGGCAGGAAATCGATAAAGTAGATGTCCCCGGACAGGAACTGATGGCCGATCAGCGTTTCGAGGCCGTTGATAATCGGCGTAAGCTGGAGAGCAACTACGACGCCAATGACTACCCCCGCCACGCTGCCGAACAGCCCGGCCAGCAGACCATACCAGACGAAGACCGCACGGATAAGTCCATCTTTCGCCCCAAGGGTGCGCAGCACAGCAATGTCGCCGCTCTTGTCCTTCACCGCCATTACCAGAGTAGAGACAATGTTGAAACAGGCGACGCCGATCACCAGCACCATCGCCAGATACATAATGGCGCGGATCATCTGAATATCGCGATACATGTAGCCGTAGGTGCCAATCCAGCTCTTGATGTAGACGTAGCTGTCGGTCACGCTGCCGGCATCGCGCACCAGCTTGTTAGCATTAAAGACGTCGTTGACCTTGATGGCAATCCCGGTCACGCCGTCGTTCATCTCCAGATACTGCTGAGCATCCTGCATCGGGATCATGGCAAAACTATGATCGAGCTGGCCGCTAAGCTGTAAAATTCCGCTGACGTGGAGCCTGACGCGCTTCGGCTGCTGTAGCTTATGGTCAGCGCTGGCGTTAGGGATCATTATCGAAACCCAGTCGCCCTGCTTAACCTTCAGCGCATCGGCTACACCTTTACCGAGGATCACCTGCTGCTCGCCCGCCTTGAAGCTGGCCCAGGCGTTATTCTGCACATAGTGCGGCAGCGCGCTCAGACGCGTCTCCTGCTGCGGATCGACCCCTTTCACCTGAATAGCGCGCAGGTTGACCCCGCTCTCTACCAAGCCGGTGAAGTTGATATAGGGCGCGGCGGCTTCAATCCCCGCCACTTTCTCAACCTTGCTCAGCGCCTCGCGCCAGTTGCTCCACGGCTGGTTGACCGGCTCGATCTCACCGTGGGGAACCACCGCCAGGATGCGGTTATTCAGCTCGCGCTCAAAGCCATTCATGGCGCTCAGGCCAACGATTAGCACCGCTACCCCCAGCGCAATACCGATGGTGGAGATCACCGAGATCAGCGACACCATGCCGCCGCGCCGACGGCCACGGCTAAAGCGCAGGGCAATAAGTAACGACAAAGGTGAAGCCATTACTGCGCCCCCATTAGCGTCATCTCCGCGCTCAGGTGGCCGTCACGCATCTCCATTTGACGGCTCATGCGTTTCGCCAGCTGCAGATCGTGGGTGACCACCAGAAACGCCGTCCCCTGAGAGGCATTCAGCTCGCCGAGCAGGGCAAAGATCGCGTCGGCGTTGCGCGCATCAAGGTTACCGGTTGGTTCATCCGCCAACACCAGGCGTGGATTGTTCACCAGCGCCCGGGCAATCGCCACGCGCTGGCGCTCACCACCGGAAAGCTCTGACGGACGGTGATTCGCCCGGTGCAGCAGCCCTACCGCCTGGAGCATATCTCGCGCCCGCTGGGTAATCTCCGCCGGTTTATGCTTGCCAATCAGCAGCGGCATGGCGACGTTCTCCTGGGCGGTAAAGTCCGGCAGCAGGTGGTGGAACTGGTAGATAAAGCCCAGCTCGCGGTTGCGCAGCTCGGCTTTCGCCGTTGAGGAGAGCTGGCTCAGATGGCGATCGCCAAAAATCACGTCGCCGGAGGTGGGCGTATCCAGCCCTCCCAGCAGGTGCAGCAGCGTACTCTTACCGGAGCCAGAGCTGCCGACAATCGCCACGGTTTCGCCTTCGTTCACGCTAAAGCTGACATCGTGCAGCACGTCGGTCTGCACGTTCCCTTCCTGATAGCGTTTGCACAGGTTGTCGCATTGCAACAGGATCTTATTCATAACGTAAAGCCTCAGCGGGTTGGGTGGCGGCGGCGCGCCATGAGGGATAGAGCGTAGAGAGCAGCGCGATGGCCATCGCCACCAGCGCAATAATAATGACCTGTAACGGCTCAATGGCCACCGGCAGCGCGGCACCGTCCAGCAGCGCGCCAATGATCGGCATCAGATTGTTAAGCTGGCTGGCCAGCAGCGCCCCCAGTACAGCACCGAGCAGCGCGCCAATAATCCCCGCGCTGGCCCCCTGCACCATAAAGACCGCCATGATCTGGCGTGGCGTCAGCCCCTGGGTTTGCAGGATCGCCACTTCGCCCTGCTTCTCCATCACCATCAGCCCCAGCGAGGTGATGATGTTGAAAGCGGCCACGGCGACGATGAGGCTCAGCAGCAGACCCATCATGTTTTTCTCCATGCGCACGGCCTGGAACAGCTCGCCTTTGCGATCGCGCCAGTCCTGCCATTTGGTGCCGTCCGGCAGCGCCTGCTGGCTCAGCTCGTCCACCTTCAGCGGCTCGTTCAGCCACAGCCGCCAGCCAGTGATGTTACCCGCCGGGTAGCGCATCAGGCGCGACGCGTCCTGAATGTTCACCAGCATCTGGTAGCCATCCACTTCGCTGTTAGCAGCAAAGGTGCCGATCACGGTAAAGAGACGCTGGCTCGGCAGGCGGCCCATTGGCGTAAACTGGCTGGCGGAGGGCACCATCACCCGTAGCTGGTCGCCACGATTAACGCCGAGCTGCCCGGCCAGCTGCTCGCCAAGAATCACGTTATATTTGCCAGGTTGCAGATCGGTCTGCTTGACGTTAACGAGGTACGGAGTAAGCGGATCCTTTTGCGCGGGATCGATGCCGAGCATCACGCCCACCGAGACGCTGCGCGCGCTCTGTAACACCACGTCACCGGTGGTCAGCGGCGCGACGCGGCTGACGCCCTGCAGCTTCGCGGCGCTGGCCGGCAGCTGCTGCGGGTTCAGCGAACCGCTGGCAGAAGAGAGTACCGCCTGCGGCATCAGCCCCAGAATGTTGTTTTGCAGCTCGCGCTCGAAGCCGTTCATCACCGAGAGCACGGTTACCAGCGCCATCACGCCGAGCGTAATACCGATGGTGGAGAGCCAGGAGACAAAGCGACCGAAGCGGTCCGCTGCGCGCCCGCGCATATAGCGCAGGCCTATGAATAGTGCGACAGGTTGATACATAACATCCGTCTGGTTGCGATTAGCAGACTCACGAGTATATAAGCGAAACCGGGGATGGTAAATCGCTTATGCGCTAAGAATTGTCGGGGATTAAGGTAAAAAATTGTTCAAAATCAACTTGCTAAAGCAGAGTTTATCGGCCACGCCTCCCATAACGGGCCTCGCCTTTTTCCGAAAACTTCCGATAACGCGGTAAATCCAGAGCGTTACCCGTTACAGCTCCACCCCGCCTGACCACTATAGACGCCGAAATTTATTGCAACATGGGCGTATTAACAATGAAGCAAAAAGCATTGTGGATTAACCAGATCAAGGGGTTATGCATTTGTCTGGTCGTCATCTATCACTCTGTGATCACTTTTTATCCCCACCTGGAAGGGCTGCAACACCCTCTCTCCGGCCTGCTCGCCAAATGCTGGCTCTATATGAATCTTTACCTTGCCCCTTTCCGAATGCCGGTCTTTTTCTTTATCTCTGGCTACCTGATCCGCCGCTATATCAATGATGTCGAGTGGAAAAGCTGTATCGACAAGCGGCTATGGTCAATCTTCTACGTGCTGGCGCTGTGGGGTGTTTTACAGTGGCAGGGGATCGGCTTCCTCAACCGCTGGCTGGCCCCGGATCGCGACCTGAGCCAGTCGGCTAACGCGGCCTACGCCGATTCGTTGAGTGAGTTTCTGCACGGGATGCTGACCGCCAGCACCAGCCTGTGGTACCTCTATGCTCTGCTGATCTACTTCGTAGTCTGCAAACTACTGAGCCGCTGGCAGCGTCCCGCGCTGGCGCTGATGCTGCTGGCCTCGGTGGCGATTAACTTTCTTCCTCTCCCCTGGTGGGGGATGAACAGCGTGGTGCGGAACATCATCTACTACGCCCTCGGGGCCTGGTGCGGCGCGACCATAATGGGCTGGCTGCAAAGCATTCCCCTGCGTCGCCAAATTTTACCCCTCATGCCTGCCCTGCTGGTGGCGGTGGCGCTCTGGTTCTGCAACGTGCCGGTGCTGCTCTCTCTGCTCTCGGCGTGGCTGATTATGTCCCTCTTCTGGCGGCTGGAGCAGCGTTTTACCCCTGGAGAAGACAGGCTCCTGAACGTGATTGGCTCTAATACTATCGCCATCTACACCACCCACCGCATTTTGATCGAAGGCAGCAGCCTCGCCCTGCTGCCGCTCTTTCGCCAGGGCGCGCTCTCGCCGACGCTGGAACTGGGCCTGCTGCTAGTCTACCCCCTCCTCAGCCTGCTGGTCTGCACTCTGGCCGGGCTGGGCATCCGCCGCCTCTCCGTCCATTTGTTTGGCGACGTGCTTTTTTCGCCGCCGGAGAAGCTGCAGCTTGTCCCCGCCCACCGCTAACGGCGCAACTTTGCTACTATTGAAAGATCTAGGATAATAAACTGCATTGTGTATCAGTGATATGCCCCCATATCAGGGGGCATAAACCCATGAGATCCCGATATTCGCTATGCCTGAACAATACCGTTACTCCCTTCCCGCGAAAGCGGGCGACCAGCGCCAACTGGGTGAGCTTACAGGCAGCGCCTGTGCCACAGAAGTGGCAGAAATCGTTGAGCGTCACGCCGGCCCGGTAGTGCTGATTGCACCCGATATGCAAAATGCCCTGCGCCTGCATGATGAGATCCGACAGTTTACCGACAGTCTGGTGATGAACCTCGCGGACTGGGAGACGCTGCCCTACGACAGCTTCTCGCCGCACCAGGAGATTATCTCCTCCCGGCTCTCAACGCTCTATCAGCTGCCCTCTATGCAGCGCGGCGTGCTGATCATGCCGGTGAATACGCTGATGCAGCGCGTCTGTCCGCACAGCTATCTGCACGGCCACGCGCTGGTAATGAAAAAGGGGCAGCGCCTCTCCCGCGATGCCCTGCGCGCCCAGCTGGACACCGCTGGCTACCGCCACGTTGACCAGGTCATGGAGCACGGCGAATATGCCACTCGCGGCGCGCTGCTGGATCTCTATCCGATGGGCAGCACCCAGCCCTACCGCATCGACTTCTTTGATGACGAGATCGACAGCCTGCGGCTGTTCGATCCCGATACCCAGCGCACGCTGGAAGAGGTGGAGGCGATTAACCTCCTGCCTGCCCACGAGTTCCCTACCGACAAGGCGGCCATTGAGCTGTTCCGCAGCCAGTGGCGCGATACGTTTGAGGTGAAGCGCGACGCCGAGCACATCTATCAGCAGGTGAGCAAAGGTACCCTGCCAGCCGGGATCGAGTACTGGCAGCCGCTCTTCTTCAGCGAGCCGCTGCCGCCGCTGTTTAGCTACTTCCCGGCCAACACGCTGGTAATTAACACCGGCGATCTCGATGCCAGCGCGGTGCGTTTCCAGAGTGAAACCCAGGCCCGCTACGAGAACCGCGGCGTCGATCCGATGCGTCCCCTGCTGCCGCCTGAGTCCCTGTGGCTGCGCAGCGACGAGCTGTTTGCTGAGCTGAAGCGCTGGCCGCGCATCCAGCTGAAAACCGAGCAGCTGGCGGAGAAAGCCGCTAATACCAATCTTGGCTACCAGACGCTGCCGGATCTGGCCGTGCAGGCGCAGCAGAAAGCGCCCCTCGATAGCCTGCGTAAGTTCCTCGAATCCTTCACCGGCCCGGTGGTCTTCTCCGTTGAGAGCGAGGGCCGCCGTGAGGCGCTGGGTGAGCTGCTGGCGCGTATTAAAGTCGCACCGAAGCGGATCCTGCGCCTTGACGAGGCCACCGCCAGCGGACGCTACCTGCTGATCGGCTCGGCCGAGCGCGGGTTCATTGATACCCTGCGCAACCGGGCGTTGATCTGCGAGAGCGATCTGCTGGGCGAACGTGTCGCACGCCGCCGTCAGGACAACCGCCGGACCATTAATCCGGATACGCTGATCCGCAACCTGGCCGAGCTACATCCTGGCCAGCCGGTGGTGCATCTGGAGCACGGCGTCGGCCGCTACGCGGGCATGACTACCCTGGAGGCGGGCGGCATCAAAGGTGAGTACCTGATGCTGACCTATGCCAACGATGCCAAACTCTACGTGCCGGTGTCGTCCCTGCATCTGATTAGCCGCTACGCAGGTGGCGCGGAGGAGAATGCTCCCCTGCATAAGCTTGGTAGCGATGCCTGGACGCGCGCGCGGCAGAAGGCGGCGGAAAAAGTGCGTGACGTGGCCGCCGAGCTGCTGGACGTCTATGCCCAGCGCGCAGCCAAAACCGGCTTCGCCTTTAAGCATGACAAGGAGCAGTATCAGCTTTTCTGCGATGCCTTCCCATTTGAAACTACGCCGGATCAGGCCCAGGCGATCAACGCCGTGCTGAGCGACATGTGCCAGCCGCTGGCGATGGACCGCCTGGTGTGCGGCGACGTGGGCTTCGGTAAAACCGAAGTGGCGATGCGCGCCGCCTTCCTCGCAGTGGAGAACCATAAGCAGGTTGCGGTGCTGGTGCCAACCACCCTGCTGGCCCAGCAGCACTACGACAACTTCCGCGATCGCTTCGCCAACTGGCCGGTACGTATCGAGCTGCTGTCACGCTTCCGTAGCGCCAAAGAGCAGACCCAGGTGCTGGCCGATGCGGCGGAGGGCAAGGTTGATATTCTGATCGGCACCCATAAGCTGCTGCAAAGCGATCTGAAGTGGCGCGATCTCGGCCTGCTGATCGTCGATGAGGAGCACCGCTTCGGGGTGCGCCACAAAGAGCGCATTAAGGCGATGCGTGCCGACGTTGATATCCTGACGCTGACTGCCACGCCGATCCCGCGTACCCTGAACATGGCGATGAGCGGCATGCGCGATCTGTCGATTATCGCTACCCCGCCCGCCCGTCGTCTGGCAGTAAAAACGTTCGTGCGCGAGTACGATAGCCTGGTGGTGCGTGAGGCGATGCTGCGTGAGATCCTGCGCGGTGGCCAGGTCTACTACCTTTACAACGACGTAGAGAACATCCAGAAGGCGGCTCAGCGGCTGGCGGAGCTGGTGCCGGAGGCGCGGATCGCCATCGGCCACGGCCAGATGCGCGAGCGCGAACTGGAGCGGGTAATGAATGATTTCCATCACCAGCGCTTTAACGTGCTGGTCTGTACCACCATTATCGAAACGGGGATCGATATTCCCACCGCCAACACCATTATCATCGAGCGGGCTGATCACTTTGGCCTCGCCCAGCTGCATCAGCTGCGTGGCCGCGTCGGGCGTTCTCATCACCAGGCCTACGCCTGGCTGCTGACACCGCATCCGAAAGCGATGACCACCGATGCACAGAAACGACTGGAAGCCATCGCCTCGCTGGAGGATCTGGGAGCAGGCTTTGCGCTGGCCACCCACGATCTTGAGATCCGTGGCGCTGGCGAGTTGCTCGGGGAAGATCAGAGCGGCTCCATGGAGACCATCGGCTTCTCGCTCTATATGGAGTTGCTGGAGAACGCCGTTGATGCGCTGAAAGCCGGGCGTGAACCGTCGCTGGAGGATCTCACCAGTCAGCAGACCGAGGTGGAGCTAAGGATGCCCGCCCTGCTGCCGGATGATTACATTCCGGACGTTAACACTCGCCTGTCATTCTACAAGCGCGTTGCCAGCGCGAAGAGCAGCAGCGAGCTGGAGGAGATCAAGGTTGAGCTAATCGATCGCTTTGGCCTGCTTCCCGATCCTGCCCGCACGCTGCTCGAGGTGGCCCGACTGCGTCAGCAGGCGCAGAAACTGGGCATCCGCAAGCTGGAGAGCAACGATAAGGGCGGCGCGATCGAGTTTGCTGAAAAGAACCATGTCAATCCGGCCTGGCTTATCGGCCTGCTGCAGAAGCAGCCGCAGAACTTCCGCCTCGACGGCCCTACCCGGCTGAAGTTTATGCAGGAGCTAAGCGAGCGCAAAATCCGCATGGAGTGGGTAAGTAACTTTATGAAGGAGCTGGCAGAGAACGCTATCGCCTGATCCCGAAGCGCACGCTGCGATGGCGGCGTGCGCTATTCTTTACAAATCCTTGCATTTCACGAAACATCCAGACACACCTTCCGTCCATACTTCCTATTTGCTATTAAATAACAATAACCTGAAAGCACGGTGGTCTTATGATAAAACAGATGCGCATCGCTCGCTGGCTCATGCTGCTGGCTCTTGCGGGGACGGCCCTCTTTGCCCTCCCCGCTCAGGCCAATACCTGGCCGCTTCCTGCTAACGGCAGCCGCCTGGTAGGCGAAAACCGTTTTCATCTCGTTGAAAACGACGGCGGCTCGCTGGAGGCTATCGCGAAGAAGTATAACGTCGGCTTTTTAGCACTGTTGCAGGCTAATCCCGGCGTTGATCCCTATGTGCCTCGCGCTGGTAGCGTCCTGACCATCCCGCTCCAGACGTTGCTGCCGGATGCCCCTCGTCAGGGGATCGTTATTAACCTCTCTGAGCTGCGCCTCTACTGGTACCCGCCGGGCAGAAACGAGGTCACGATCTACCCCATAGGCATAGGCCAACTGGGGGGTGATACCCTGACGCCAACAATGGTAACCCGGGTATCCGATAAACGCGCCAACCCGACCTGGACCCCGACAGCCAATATTCGTGCGCGCTACAAGGCGCAGGGTATCGATCTCCCTGCCGTGGTGCCCGCCGGGCCAAATAATCCGATGGGCCACCATGCGATCCGCCTGGCTGCTCACGGTGGCGTCTACCTGATTCATGGCACCAACGCCGATTTTGGCATTGGGATGCGCGTCAGCTCGGGCTGTATTCGCCTGCGTGATAATGACATTGCGACGCTGTTCCGCCAGGTCACCGCCGGGACGCCAGTGAACATCATCAACACACCGGTAAAAGCGTCGGTGGAGCCGGATGGCACGCGGTTGGTTGAGGTTCATCAGCCGCTCTCTAAATCCATCAATGACGATCCGAAAACGCAGCCGCTGGTACTCAACGCGAGCATGGAAACCTTTAAATCCGCTGCCGAGACTAATGCCCCGCTGATGGATGAGGTCATGGCGGTGCGCTCGGGCATGCCGGTGGACGTCACGCAGCATGAGGCGGCAGCCGTGCAATCGCTGTAGGTGTTAAAGCGTTAAAAATCATTAGGATATAACATAATTATTTTTAACCATTCCCTGCTGGCCTTCGGGAGCAATTATTTTTATAATGATTGCTCAATAATTAAACATCAGGTGAGGAGCCACTATGACCACCGACGTCAGCAGCTGCACAAAAAAAAGCCGTGGCCGACCAAAAGTTTTCGACAGGGAAGCGGCGCTTGATAAAGCCATGACCCTCTTCTGGCAGCATGGCTACGAGGCCACGTCGCTGTCCCATCTTGTCGAGGCTACGGGCGCGAAAGCGCCGACCCTTTACGCGGAGTTCACCAATAAAGAGGGGCTGTTCCGTGCCGTTCTTGACCGCTATATTTCGCAGTTTGCGACTAAGTATCAGGCGGAGCTGTTTTGCGATGAGAAGCGCGTTGAACAGGCGCTGCTGGACTACTTTACTGCCGTCGCTAACTGCTTTACCAGCAAAGAGACACCTTCAGGCTGCTTCTTGATCAGTACTTCAGCGGCGCTGGCGGCATCGTCAAATGAGATTGCCCAGACGCTCAAATCGCGCCATGCTATGCAGGAGGCGGCACTGCTGCGCTTTCTCGAGCAGCGCCAGCAGCGCGGTGAAATCCCTGACACGACTTCGCTACGTTCGGTGGCGCAATTTCTTAACTGCGTGATCCAGGGGATGTCGGTCAGCGCCCGTGAAGGCGCATCGCAGGAGAAACTGCTGCAAATTACCCGTACGACGCTTGCTCTCTGGCCAGAACTCATCAAATCCTGATTTTGCCTTGGCCTATTTTAACGATAGGCCAAATCTTTCTCACACTTTTGTCTTACCCTCTGCTACGCTTAATAAGTGATTATTCTCCTGCTAATGATTAGCAGGTTTTTCAGGAACGTTTTACGGCTATTCACATGCGGAAGGATAACGATCATGATTTTGCTATTACCTTTATTCAAAGTGTTAATAGTAATAACATTGTTATTTAGTCTCTGGGTAGTATGTGGTGGTTCGATCCTGTTTGCTTTCATCTCTGTGCTGATTACGGGATGTTTGCTGATCCGCCAGCAGAGTATGATTTGATACTGAGCGATAATAAAAGCCTTGCGTAAGCAGGGCTTTTTTATGCTTATAAAAAAGGCTCCCCAGCCTGAGCGAATGAGGAGCCAAATCGGGGGTACTGCTTTTTTATGCTTTGTTATTCAAAACCAGCTGCCCGTTACTGTCCAACGGGATCTGGGTGCCGGGATCGTTCTCCATACGAATTTTTCCCTGCTGATCGCCAATTTTGTAGGTCACGTCATAGCCGAGCATCTTTTCCGATTTGTCGTAAACGGTTTTGCAGCGCTGCTGGGTACTGGTATAAGTATCACGCTCCTGCATGGCCCCTTGCACCTGGTTACCGGCGTAGCCGCCGCCCAGCGCCCCAACGACCGTAGCGACATCTTTACCGCGCCCGCCGCCGAACTGGTGGCCAATCACCCCGCCCGCAACCGCACCCAGCACTGAACCGGTTAGACGGTTCTCATCCTGGACCGGACGACGATGGGTCACCGTCACGTTGCGGCACTCTTTGCGCGGCGTTTTCACCGTCTCCTTGATGGGTGTAGCAGAAACCACCTGTGCATACTGAGGGCCGCGATTGAAAACGTCTAAGCCCGCCACCGCAGCAACGCCCAGTGCAGCGGCCACACCAATACCGATACCCGCTAACATGGATTTATTCATTGAATAGTCCCCCTGGTTGGCTCTGATAGTCATAATTCTGCAATCAGCGACGACAGAAGCCAATCAGAAAGGCGGTAAATTACGGGGAGTTATGTGGCAAAACGAGGTGATTCAGAGAAATCCGAGCCACCTGAGAGAAATCAACAGAAGGATATGCTACATGCCCCGTCGGGAAACGGGGCAGCGAACTTAGTGCAGCTTCAGGCGCGGACGGATCACGCGGTTGATGCTGCCAACCAGCATCATCAGACCGGTCTTGAAGTAGCCGTGCAGGGCGACCTGGTGCATACGATAGAGCGAGATGTAGACGAAGCGTGCCAGACGCCCCTCGACCATCATCGAACCACGCATCAGGTTACCCATCAGGCTACCCACGGTAGAGAAGTTAGACAGCGATACCAGCGAGCCGTGGTCTTTATAGACGTAGGCCTTCAGCGATTTGCCTTTGATCTGCGCGAGAATGTTGTGCAGCGCGCAGGTGGCCATCTGGTGCGCAGCCTGAGCGCGCGGCGGTACGAAGCCCCCTTCCGGACGGGCGCAGGAGGCGCAGTCACCAATGGCGTAGATATCCGCATCGCGAGTCGTCTGCAGCGTTGGCTCCACCACCAGCTGATTGATACGGTTAGTCTCAAGGCCGCCAATCTCTTTCATAAAATCAGGCGCTTTGATCCCCGCCGCCCATACCATCAGGTCCGCCTGGATATATTCGCCCTCTTTAGTGTGCAGGCCGCCCTCGTCTGCGCTGGTAACCATGGTCTGAGTCAACACGCGCACGCCCATCTTGGTCAGCTCGCTATGAGCCGCCCCGGAGATACGCGGCGGCAGCGCAGGCAGAATACGTTCGCCCGCCTCTACCAGCGTCACGTTCAGCGCCTCGTTGGTGAGACCCTTATAGCCGTAACTGTGCAGCTGCTTCACCGCGTTGTGCAGCTCGGCCGACAGCTCTACGCCGGTCGCACCGCCGCCAACGATAGCAATGTTGACCTTGCCGCTGGCACCCAGGTTAGCAGAGTATTTCAGGAACAGGTTCAGCATCTCCTGATGGAAACGGCGCGCCTGATGCGGGTTATCGAGGAAAATGCAGTGCTCTTTCACGCCCGGCGTGTTGAAGTCGTTGGAGGTGCTCCCCAGCGCCATCACCAGCGTGTCATAGGGCAGCTTGCGCTCAGGCACCAGCAGCTCACCTTTCTCATCCCGCAGCTCCGCCAGGGTGATGGTTTTGCCTTCGCGGTTGATATCCACCACCGAGCCAAGCTGGAACTGGAAATCGTGATTGCGCGCGTGTGCCAGGTAGCTCAGCGCGTCCACGCCCTCATCCAGCGAGCCGGTGGCGACTTCATGCAGCAGCGGCTTCCACAGGTGGCTGTGGTTGCGATCGACGAGGGTAATTTTGGCTTTTTTACCCCGGCCCAGCTTCTTACCCAGCTGGGTTGCCAGCTCCAGTCCGCCAGCTCCACCGCCAACAATCACAATCTTTTTCAATGGTGTAGTCAACACGACCCCCTAAAATATTAACCAATTGTTAACTAAAAGTTATGTAAATAGCTTTTAATTAACAACAAGTTAGCGACACAAATTTTCAAATACACCCTGAGAATAACATGAACGGTGCATTGGTCATACCAAAATTGATATATATCAAGTTTTGATGCATAAAAGATAACCAGGTTTCAGCCGAAGGGCGAAAAAAAACCAGCCATTAAAATGGCTGGTTTATAAGAGAGGGGTTTAGCCAAGGGTTTTAAAGGCCTTGATGCGCTGCAGATGAGGGGAGATATTCTTAAACTTATGCGTCTGCTCTTCATCCCAGACAATCTCATAAAAGCTGTGCAGTACCTCGGCGGTACGCTGGCTGTTTAACGCCTCATCGTGGCGGGAGAGGATCGCCAGGCAGCGGTCGCGGTTCTTCTCACGGAAGTTAGTCACGCACTTGGTAGCGATATCCGTGTACTCCTCCGGCCTGTCGATTTTGCCCTCCATATTCTCTTGCGGAAAGAGATTAGGATTAAAAATCACCTGCCGGATGTCGCAGAGAAAACCGATCCGCTCGGCCCAGTATCCGCCCAGACCTACGCCACAAATCAGCGGTCGCTCATCGACGTTGAGCTGTAGCATCTTATCGACCTCTTTCAGCAGATGCTGCATATCGTGCTTCGGATGGCGCGTGCTGTAGCTCAGCAGGCGTACGTCGGGATCGATAAACTGCAGCTGCAGCACCTTTTCGTGATTGCCCGGACTGTTTGAATCAAAACCGTGTAAGTAGATGATCATCTGTCCTCACCCTGTGCTCTCTCCCTTTCAGGGAGGGTTAATGGGCCGCTGACCACTCCAGCCAGCGGGCCTGGAGCTGTTCCAGTTTGCTGCTTACCGCTTTCCATTCGGCGGATGCAACCAGCTCCTGACGCGTAAACGAACCTCTATGATACAACTCTGTAACACGCTCTGCATTGATCGGCGACAGGTTATCCAGCACGCTCACCGCGCCCTGACGATTATTGCAGACCAGAATCATATCGCAGCCGGCATCCAGCGAGGCCTGGGCGCGTTCGGCATAGCTGCCCATGATCGCCGCCCCCTCCATGGAGAGATCGTCAGAGAAGATCACGCCGTCAAAACCCAGCTCGCCGCGCAGCACCGTTTTCAACCAGTGAGGAGAGCCGCTGGCCGGGCGCGAATCCACCTCGCTATAGATGACGTGCGCGGGCATAATCGCGTCCAGCTTGCCGTCGCGGATCAGCGAGCTAAAGATCGCCATATCGTGCTCGCGGATCAGCCCCTCCGGACGCGGATCGCGCGGCGTCTCTTTATGGGAGTCCGCCGTTACCGCCCCGTGGCCCGGGAAATGCTTGCCGGTGGCCTTCATGCCCGCCCGGTGCATCCCGTCTATCACGCGGGTGGCGATCGCCAGCGCCTTGTGCGGATCGGCATGGTATGAGCGCTCGCCGATAGCGGCGCTGATGTGACCAACGTCCAGCACCGGGGCAAAGCTGATATCAATATCCATGGCGATCATCTCGCAGGCCATCAGCCAGCCCGCTTTCTCAGCCAGATCGCCACCCTCTTCCATACCGAGCAGTGCGGCAAACGACTGGGCCGCAGGCAGACGCGTAAAGCCGTCGCGAAAACGCTGCACCCGGCCCCCCTCCTGATCCACCGCCACCACCAACCGATGGTGCGAGGCGGCACGGATCTGCCGCACCAGCTCGCGCAGCTGCGCCGGATCGTGATAATTTCGGGTAAAGAGGATTAGGCCCCCCACCAGCGGATGCGCCAGAATCTCGCGCTCCTCCGCATCCAGCTCATAGCCTGCCACATCTAACATTACCGGACCCACAATGACCTCTCTTATCCTTTTGTCTCTAGCTGACACCATGTTTCATTTGCCAACATAATAAATTGTTGCTCCCCGGTCTGCTGCCAGCGGCACTCGTACCAACCTGCCATCAGCATCAGCACCCAGGGCCGCCAGCGCTGCACCTGTCGCGCCAGCAGCACATACTCTATGTTTGCCATCCGGGCGTAGGTACAAACAAGGCGCTGGCGCTCGGCCTCATCCGCTGTCCAGACCGAAGCCAGCTCAAGGGCGATATCACCATCGCCAGCATACTCCCAGTCGATCAGCCGCAGGCCCGAAGCGGTGTGCACCAGATTACCTGCATGCACGTCCATATGTAACGGTGCCAGTCTGATAACGCCCGGCTCGCCCTCACGTCTCAGGCGCTTTAACCATGCCAGCCAGCGTGGCGCACGGCGTCCGGGATCGCACGTCTGCCAGTAGCGCTCCAGCAACGGCAGCAGGGTAATGCGCCAGCCAAAACGGGGCTGCTGGTGCAGATGATACAGCAACTCAGCAAGAGGATGAGGATCCGGGAGCGTGGTTTTGACCTCTCCCGCAAGATAGTCCACGGCCATCCAGCCCTGGCCAAGCCACCGAGGCCGCGGCGCAAGGCTCAGCGGAAGCCGCTTCAGGGCGCGGTACTGACGGAGAAAGGGTGCTGGCGTGGTGGCCGTGTGCTGCTGGCGCAGCACCAGGCGCTGCCGACCGTGGGCAATAACGCAGCTCCCGCCGCTCAGCCCGTTATGTTCCGGGCTGGCGACGAGCGCCGCGTGGGGGAAAAAGCGTGACAGGATCTCGTCACGCTCAGGATTACTGTTGCTGAACCGCACCTTTACCTGACCAGACGATCTCGCCCGTCTGCACCAGCATCAGCTGCATCTGTAGCGCGGGGGAATTGACGTTGCCGGAGGCGCTGGTGTAGAGCACATACTGCGCCCCAACGTTGCGAGCGATACCGATCGCTTTACTGCGTGTACCGAGGCTGTCCTGCGGCGACAGGCCCAGCTGCTGCTTGGCCATGGAGAGCTGCTGGGCAGAGACCAGCGTAAACTTCCCGTTGTTAGCCAGCGCACCGCGGAGTACCTCCGTGGCTTCAGCGGTATTTAACGAGCCGTTGGTACGGTTATTAACGCTATCAACCAGCAGCACGCTACCGCCACCCGCTCCGCTAGCCTGTAGCATCTTGCTGACCATTGGTGAGACCGCGCCACTCCAGTCAAAATGACGTTCACGCGGTGCAGGCTGCGCGGTTTCATCCTGGTGCTCAATAGGACCCGGCTGAGCGGGAACCGTCGGCACGGAGGGCACTTCAGGAACCGGCTGCGGCTGTGGCTGCTCAACCGGCTGCTGCGGCTGCGGTTTGGCTTCTTCTACCGGCGCTGGCTGCTGCTCGCCCCGCATAATACATCCCGAAAGGATCATCGCTACGGTCGTGAGTAGCGCATACCGACCCAATTTATTAATCAAGATTCACCCCTTACAGATAGAGATAGAGTCTCACCTTACGTGCGCCCAGATAGTTGGCGCTGCCGTAGAGCGTTACCGATGAATACGCAGGAATAGTGATGCGCCGGGGCGCTTCCAGCGGATGCATCTCGAGACCTCTGGCGTCATACCAGAAAAAACGGTAGTTTACGGTGGCGGTTTCGCCCCGTTCGTTATAGAGCGTTGAGGACGCGGAGGGCTGGATCTCAGCGTTATTTAGCACCGGTTTTTCTGCGCTTATGCCTGCCGCCAGCACGGTTGCTTCCATTACCAGCGTTTGATCGTCGCTCACCGGGATCGCCGGACGTGAGCTACAGCCGGTCAATACAGCCAGCGCCAGCAGCGCGGCTATGCCTCCTCTCAGCATTGGCTTAACCTTTATGTGTCAGCATCGGACCCAGTGCACGGCCACCCAGCAGATGCAGGTGGATATGGTACACCTCCTGGCCGCCGTGGCGGTTGCAGTTCATGATCACCCGGTAGCCATCTTCGGCAATCCCCTCCTGCGCTGCGAGCTTCGCGGCCACGGTGAGCATACGCCCCAGCGCCTGTTCATGCGCCTCGGAGACGTCGTTTAGCGTTGGGATCAGCAGGTTAGGCACAATGAGGATATGCGTCGGCGCTTGCGGCGAGATATCACGGAATGCCGTGACCAGCTCATCCTGCCAGACGATATCCGACGGAATTTCGCGGCGGATAATTTTACTGAAAATCGTTTCTTCGGCCATGACGTCTTCCTTAATGAATAACTGCGGGACTCAACAAGAGAGTATGATCGAGAATCTCCTGATGTTTCAACTATTACGCCGCTTTTCTTCACGCATTAGGATTAAGCGCCGCCGTTACGCCTGATTTTTCACCGTTAGTGGCGTTCCGCTAATTTACTTAATAAATATTACATCTGTTTACAGCGCTAAGATGAATGCGTATATTTCGCATTTGCATTTTCATGCGCAATTGCACCATGAGAACAAACACAGCATGCTCGGCATCGGCAACGTATCGATCAGAGCGCACAATTAAACTTGCGAAAAGGGTTCACCATGTCTTTCACCGTTCACGCCAGGGATGGACAATGTCCTGCCGCCGCTCCGTCACTGCTGGCAGTCTGTATTGCCTTTGCACTTGCGCCAGCTACAGGCTTTGCCGCCACGCCGGACGCCACCAGCGGCGATACTGTTATCGTTGATGGCTCCGCCGCCAGCAGCTATGCCGATGAAGAGAGCCAGGACTACAGCGTTAAAACCACCACCTCCGGCACCAAAATGCTGCTGGTTCCGCGTGATATCCCGCAGTCCGTGAGCATCATCAGCAAACAGCGCATGCAGGATCAGAAGCTGGAGTCCCTCGGCGACGTGCTGAAAAACACCACCGGTATTACCCAAAGCGCGACGGACTCTGAGCGCACCAACTTTTACTCCCGCGGTTTTGAGATCGATAACTTTATGGTCGACGGTATTCCGACCCTGTTTGAGACCCGCTGGAATATGGGCGACGCCCTCTCCGATACCGCCCTCTATGAACGTATTGAAGTGGTTCGCGGTGCCAACGGCCTGACCACCGGCTCCGGTAACCCCTCGGCCGCCATTAACATGGTGCGCAAGCACGCCGACAGCCGTGAATTTGTCGGCAACGTCTCCGCCGAGTACGGCAGCTGGAACAAACAGCGCTACGTGGCTGACCTCTCTACTCCGCTGACCGACGACGGTCGCATCCGTGGCCGCATGGTATCGGGCTACCAGCACAATGACAGCTGGCTGGACCGCTACAGCCAGGAGAAAAAATTCTTTTACGGCGTGCTGGATGTTGATCTGACCGACGCGACCACCTTCTCCGTCGGCTATGACTATCAGGAGACCAACTCTAACAGCCCAACCTGGGGCGGCATTCCGCGCTGGTATACCGATGGCGGCCGCGTCAACCCGGACCGCAGCTTCAGTACCGCGCCGGAGTGGGCCTATGTCGATAAAAAGTCCGAGCGTACCTTCGCGACCCTGAAGCAGAAGCTGGGCGACAACTGGCAGCTGACCGTCAACGGTACCCATACCGAACAGGAGCTGGACAGCAAGCAGCTCTATCTGGATGGCCAGGTTGACCGCACTACCGGCTTGATGGTTAGCCCGTATGGCGCATCCTACCCTTACGTGGGCGGCACCGGCTACAACACCGGCAAGCGTAAAGTAGACGCTATCGATACCTTCGCTAACGGCTCTTACGATCTGTTTGGCCGTCAGCACGAGCTGATGATCGGTACGAACTACTCGCGCCAGAACAACATCTATTACAGCTCATGGGAGAACATCGGCGATACTCAGCTGGGTAACTACGCCGACTACAACGGCAACTTCCCGCAGACCAACTGGAACCCGCTGAGCCTGGCCCAGGATGACACCGTCCACCAGAAATCCGTTTACGCAGCGACCCGTATCTCCCTGGCCGATCCGCTGCACGTGATCCTCGGTGCGCGCTATACCAAGTACAACCTGGATACGCTGAACCAGCAGATGGAGAAGAACAACACCTCTCCTTACGCAGGGGTGGTGTTTGATATCAACGACAGCTGGTCTACCTACGCCAGCTATACCTCGATCTTCAAGCCGCAGACCGAGCGCGACGCACAGCGTAAGTACCTGTCACCGATCACCGGTAACAACTATGAAGCTGGCGTGAAGGCCGACTGGATGAACAGCCGTCTGACCACCTCTCTTGCGGTGTTCCGCATTGAGCAGGATCACCTGGCCCAGTCTACCGGTCTGGTCATTCCTGGCAGCAACGGCGAGACCGCCTATCGCGAAGCGGATGGCACAGTGAGCAAAGGCGTTGAGTTTGAGATCAACGGTGCGCTGACAGATAACTGGCAGATGACCTTTGGCGCTACCCGCTACGTAGCGAACGACGGTGAAGGCGACGCGGTTAACCCGAACCTGCCGCGTACCAGCGTGAAGATGTTTACCAGCTACCGCCTGCCAGCCATTCAGGATCTGACCGTTGGCGGCGGCGTCAACTGGCAGAACCGCGTCTGGTCTAACGTTGCTGTCGCAGACGGCACCCTGCGCGCTGAACAGGGCAGCTACGCCCTGGTGGACCTGTTTGCCCGTTACCAGGTCACCAAAGCGTTCTCCCTGCAGGCGAACGTCGACAACCTGTTCGACAAATCCTACGAGACCGACATCGACAGCCGCACTGTTGTCTATGGCGAGCCGCGTAACTTCTCCGTCAGCGCTAACTACAGTTTCTGATAGCGCCTGAACGACTGAGGGAGCCGAAAGGCTCCCTTTTTTACCTGCTCGTGCAGAGACGTTTTATTAGTTTCCGGCACCGGCGCTGGAACCTGCACTCGGGCCAGCGCTGGGACCCCACATCACACCGCCTCCGTTTGATGCGCCGTACGGTATACCCGTAGATCCAACGGTGCCGGTACCACGCGTACCATTAGCGATCGCCGCTCCAACTATCGTGCCAACCGCTGCGCCCGGTATACCACCGTACGTTCCACCGATTGCTCCACCAATGGCTCCGCCAAGCGTCTCCTTGGATACACCTAAACTGCTGCCATTCTCCCCAGCGCCGCTGATCCAGGCATATTCTTTTTCTGTTAAATTACGCATAATCAATCTCCTTTACTAAATTAACACTATTTTTGACCTGCTGGCTTAATTACACCCTTTTCGCATTAATTTCTGCCCGAAAATAATCGCAACGATCATCAAGGCATACTTAATAAAACGGTTGATGGCAAAGTAATCTCCGATTACCCCTACAGCCATTGCCAGCACAAATAAAACCATAAAAATTATTATTTCTTTCACTTGCCCTCCTACAACAAGGGCAATAGTAACCCCTTCGTTTATAGTGCGACAACTACCTAATATGGTGTTTATTCAACGTTTTATGAAAACGATTTTCCAGTAAATTCCGATACAAAATTCGCTATTCGAGTGAGCGCTAGCGTGAGCTGGCAATTACGCCAATGCCTGCCTTACATATATTAACCTGTATTACGAGCAGCAATAAATGCGTCTACAGTCTAAAAGGTATTAATAAGTGATGCCCCTGCTCGCTCCGGTCTCTGTAGCGAACTTTACCTACCTTGTATATTTAGGCTGTTATTTTGTCTGTAATAGTAATTTTAACCCCGGACTCTTTTTATAAGGTTACCTATCATGCAGGCCTTATCCGCCTTTTCGAGCAAACTTTGAGCATTCTGCTTCTGTTCTGGTTGTGCTTCCTCGGAGAACTCAAGATGCACGGTATGTACAATATGCATATTGGTCGGTTTATCACCTTTGGCGATAGTAACGACAGTGCACAATTGACCTGAATGACAATATCAGAAACTATTGGGCCAATTGCTCATTCTCGATCGGGCGATGGATTACGCATCTGGCAGAAGGTGCGCCGGTATTCTGAAGGCGAGGTGCCAAGATGAGCCGTAAATTGCAGGCGTAACGACATGGGAGTGCCGAAACCTACTTCTGAAGCGATGCACTCTACCGGCAGTTCGGTAATTTCCAGTAGCTGCTGTGCCCGCGCAACCCGTTCGGCATTTAGCCATTTCGTGACGGTTGTGCCAGTCGTGTCCCGAAAACGACGAGTAAACGTGCGGCGACTCATTTTTGCTACGCTCGCCAGCATATCGAGAGTTATAGGTTCGGATAAATGCTCCCTGGCCCACTCAAGCACTTCCACCAGACGACCGACACAGGACAATTGCGGAACCGGTTGCTCGATATATTGCGCCTGTCCCCCCTGTCGGTGTGGTGGGGTGACCAGTTGCCTGGCTATCCGGTTAGCCATATCAGAACCATGCTGTTGTCGGATCATTTCAAGACAGCAATCAAATGCCGCAACGGTGCCTGCGGAAGTGACAATATTTCCATCCGTTACATATAGAACGTCTGGACGGAACTTCGCGTCAGGAAAACGGCGTGCAAAAATATCGCGAGCTACCCAGTGAGTCGTTGCCTCTCGTCCGGCAAGCAACCCGGCGGCGCCAAGTACAAACGCCCCGAGGCAAAAACCGACGATCAGCTTACCCTCTGCGTCTGCTGCTTTAAGCGCGTCAGTGATGTCGTGAGGCACTTCCTCTTCAGGATCTTTCCAGGCGGGAACGATAATAATGTCAGCACCCTGCATCGCCTCAAGGCCAGATGAAACAGTAATAGGCAGCCCTTGATCGCTAATGATTAGCCCTGGGGACTGCGCACAATACTGCACATCGTAGGCCGGAAAGCCAGTAGGCTTGTTTACAACGCCAAAGGCGACTGCAGGCACGGAAAGCTGAAACAAGCTGACGCCTTCATAAGCCAGCACTACAATGCGAACCGCAGGCACATAAACCTCTCAGATGAAAAACCAATATAATGATAGAGCTGAAGCTCGTGGAAATTGTTACCAGAACCTACGGCGCAACAATATCGTGTATCTATTAAGGCCATTCTTGCGAATGGCCGAGGATTTTATTTACAGGCAACCAGGTTAGCCATTTGCTCAGCATTAGGCAAGCCGAGGATTTGTTGTAAGGCACGATCCTTATTGAGGTAGTAAATAGCGGGTGTACCACTGGCCCCTAAACTCTCCATAAGCTGCTGATTATGCTGAATCTGCTTAAATATGGCAGGCGCAGTGCTCCCTTTCAGTTCAGGTTTATTTTTTCCGTCAGAACTTTCAAGGTCATACCAGACTTTTTCTGGATGCTGGGCGGAGAGGATCGCCGCTGCATACTGACCGCTGTCGGGACGGATCACACCCACCAGCAACGTTTTCGTGCTGATACTTTTATTCTTGATAAAAGGCTGGGCCTGGTGCCAAAACTTATTGCAGTAGGGGCAGAAGGGATCTGCAAACACGACTACCTGACATTTAGCCTCCTTACTGCCTTCTACGATCCCCTGCGCTGCAGTAAGCGTCTTCCACATTTCGCGCCCGGCCGGGACATAAACCTCATCGTTAATGACTTTTTCGCTCAGGTTATTTCCCTGCGCATCATACATATATCCCGAAATAACGTGTTTCTTATCAGGGGTAAGGTAAAGCGTTACTCCCATGTCCTGATACTTACCTAACCACCCCTCAACCCCCCCGGGGGCGCTGAACGGTTTAATAATTTCAACACCCTGCTTTTCTATTTGCTTAATAGCCTCGGGTAATTCAGAGGATTGGGCCTGAGTCGCGCAGCTCACAAACAGGGTTAACAGGGATAAAATCTTTTTCATTTTTTTCCTTAATAAACGCAGGTGAAGTCGCCAAATATGCCTTTGTCAGCGCGGTCAGCAGCTCATCTTTACTCAGAAGTGACGGGAGGACATGTCCCTGGGGCGTTGAAGGGCCAAAAATGGCATTAAATGGAATACCACTGGCACCGTAGCGGCTCAGGAATTGCTCAATCTCAGCGGACGGCTTGCTCCAGTTTCCCTGCAACAGCACAATATCATCCCGGTTTAACGCAGCAACCACCTCAGGGCGATGCAATACCGGCACCTCATTAACCCGGCAGTTCAGGCACCAGTCAGCGGTAATATCTACAAGCACGCTCTTTTTGGCTTCCAGCGCCTCACTAAGCGCAGCCTGGCTAAGAGGCCGCCAGTTAAGAAGAGAACTTTTCTCTGCTTGCGGATGAGGCGCAAGAAAGGCATACAATCCCGCACCAAACAGGACGCCAAAAACCAGCGTCCGCAAATTTTCTTTGTGCTGGGGCATGGATACGGCGCATCGGTAAAGAAAAAGGGCTACCATGATTCCCCCGCCGATAAGCACATAACGTGCCCCCCACTCTTTAACCAGTAGCGACATGAGCCAGAGACAGGATCCCAGCATCAGGAGAACCAGCGCAAGGCGTAGTTTTCCCATCCACGGCCCAGGCTTAGGCAACCAGCGCGCCACGCCGGGCACAATACTGATAGACAGCCACGGGATGTTGAGTCGGATACGTCAGGATGTTCATGGGCAATGAGAATAGAGAGCGACGCGTATTTGGGCAAGCGGCAATTTGTAAAGGAATCGTTATCAGGCCAGTTCTTATAAAACAAAGTTTCTGCTTCATCCCCCATTCAGAGGCGCTTTTACCCGCGGGCTAAATGCCACGCTCCCCGGCCGCCTTAGGCTTTCTCGCGAAATGTGAATAGCAGGTTTGCCGGATAATTGTGCAGTTGAATTAAGTTCCAATTAACGAACAGTCTTAAAGAATTAGCGATTGAAGCGGCAATAAGCGGTAATCATCATACGGCTTTTGGTCTGTAACCAGAGAGCCGTTTTTTTAGTCTCGTTATGCTGTCATATGTCAAATACCCGCTTATGGATTAAGGCAATTCAATGTCTTATTAAAATACCCAATAAAAATAGTAATAAATATCCGGGCCAAAAATCGTTAATATCGGGTCAATATTGTTATTATACCTTTCAAAAAGTGATTACAATCACAAACCCAACTTTTGTGAATTGTTTCAGCCTCCGAAATAAATGCAGAATCTTTTCGATATAAGGTAGTAACCGCAGCCGAATGGCCATCATTTTCACTTAAAATTATGTGTGCAGGGTATATGCAAAACGACAAACTTTTCATCAGATATAAACTATTAGCGGTGTTATGTACGCCATTGGCGTTAGCAGCGAATGCGCAAGAGATCATTCAGCCTGAACTCGGTCATACCAGTGCCCCAATATTGTCGCAGGATGGCTATCAGTTCAAAGATCTTAATCGTGATGGAAAGCTTAATCAGTATGAAGACTGGCGTTTGTCTCCTGCGCAACGAGCAGAAGATTTAACACGGCGAATGACGCTTCAAGAAAAAGCCGGGCTTATGATGCATGGCACGGGACCGGTAAGCGGAAATAATTTTGGCAATGGTGATCTCTACGACTTGAGTGCCGCCAGGAAAATGATCGTTGATGCCCATATCAATAGCATTCTTACGCGTCTCGGCGGTAAGGAACCCCGCCGTCTTGCTGAACAGAACAATCACTTACAGGAAATTGCTGAAAGCGCCCGCTTGGGTATTCCTGTGACTGTCAGTACCGACCCGCGAAATTCTTACCAGGCACTCGCTGGTATCAGTAATCCAGCAGGTAAATTTAGCCAGTGGCCTGAACCTATTGGGATTGGCGCTGCCGGTAGCGAGCGTCTCGCCAGGCAGTTTGCCAGCAGAATTGGTCAGGAATACCGTGCAGTAGGGATCACCGAAGCTCTCTCGCCCCAGGCCGATATCGCTACTGAACCGCGCTGGGCGCGCATTAGCGGAACCTTCGGTGAAGATCCTGAGTTAGCCAAAAAACTGGTACGGGGTTATATCACCGGTATGCAGAACGGTAGTCAAGGACTGAACCCGCACGGGGTGGCGGCCGTGGTCAAACACTGGGTGGGTTATGGCGCCGCCGAGAACGGTTTGGATGGTCATAATGCGTATGGTAAAAATGTCGTTTTCAAAACGAATAATCTTGAGCAGCATATCGTTCCTTTTAAAGGCGCTTTTGAATCTCAAGTTGCAGCCGTTATGCCTACCTATTCAGTGCTAAAAGGCGTGGTCTGGAAGGGCAAATCCCCAGAGCCGGTAGCGGCCGGATACAGCCATTTTCTTTTAACTGATTTGTTAAGAGATCGGTACAATTTCAAAGGCGTTATTATCAGTGACTGGTTAATTACTAACGACTGTGATGATGAATGTATTAACGGCGCACCAGAGGGCAAAAAACCGGTAACCGGCGGCATGCCGTGGGGTGTTGAATCGTTAACTAAAGAGCAGCGGTTCGTTAAGGCTATACATGCGGGTATCGATCAGTTCGGCGGCGTCACAGATTCAGATATCATTACGGGGGCCGTTAAAAAGGGACTCATAACGGAAAACCGTGTCGATGAATCCGCTAAACGTATCCTAATCCAAAAATTTGAGCTGGGCCTGTTTGAACAGCCCTATGTGAATGCTCCGCATGCTGAAGAGATTGTTGGTCGTGAGGAAACTCAGAAAGAAGCCAATCAAGCGCAGATGCACTCCCTTGTCCTGCTGCAGAACAAGCATATCCTTCCGCTCCAACCGGGTACCCGTGTCTGGCTTTATGGTGCCGAAGCAACAGAGGCAAAAAAAGCGGGATTGACAGTGGTTGATCGTCCTGAAGATGCACAGGTAGCGGTAATGCGCACATCAGCACCTTTTGAACAGCCCCATTACAATTACTTTTTCGGTCGTCGCCATCACGAAGGCTCACTGGAGTATAAAGCGGATAGTGAAGTCATGAATGTTCTTAACAACGTCTCGCATAAAGTGCCAGTGGTAATGACGATGTATATGGAGAGACCCGCCATACTGGCAAACGTAACTGATAAAACTCAGGCGTTTATTGCTAACTTTGGTCTGAGTGATGAAGTGCTATTTTCACGCCTGACGTCGGATGCACCTTATTCAGGCCGACTGCCCTTTGCTTTGC
Organism: Pseudescherichia sp.; assembly: GCF_031987975.1. Classification (GTDB taxonomy): domain Bacteria; phylum Pseudomonadota; class Gammaproteobacteria; order Enterobacterales; family Enterobacteriaceae; genus Pseudescherichia. The sequence continues at coordinate 330,135 of NZ_DALZYX010000005.1, forward strand.
CTGCTTCAACAGATGCGGTGAACAAACAGGATCCGTCTGTGCCAAATGATTTGCAAGCGCCTTTGTATGCATTAGGCTTTGGGCTTTCCCGCTAAGAGACGTATTCAGGCAAATACAATACCTTCGAGTTAATAAAGGACGGTTTGACCCGATTTCATTGTTTATTGGCTAGCGGGCTTCTCACGCCAGGGTTCAAGCCTCCTTATACTGACCGGCACTTGTGACCCTGCCGATTGCTGCTGTCAGTCTGGGTACTGTGCTGGCTACATTTCCTGCATCTATATGGATGAGTCGGGCTGGCAGTAAGAGAGGATTCTGCACTGGCGCGAGCGCGGGCGTAGTCGCCAGCATCCTTGCCGTCATTGCCCTGAGCATTCATTCTTTCACGCTGTTATGTGTGGCCACGTTTATGGTCGGTATCTATCAGGCTTTTGCTCAGTTTTATCGCTTTGCCGCAGGCGAGGCGGCGAAGAAATCGTACCGTACCCGAGCTATTTCACTCGTCATGGCCGGAGGGATCGTGGCAGCACTGATAGGTCCCTTACTGGCAAATGCGGGAAGTCATCTGTTTTCTGTCCCTTTCCTGGGTTCTTTTTTGCTAATGGGTATAATGGCACTGTCAGGGCTGGCATTACTGAGTCGTCTGCAGATGCCGGCAGCGGAAACATACGGGGCCAGTGAGTCCAGTTCTCGTCACTGGCTGAAGGTCATTACCCAGCCGGCATATGTTGTGGCACTGTTCTCTGCCGCATCTGCATTTGGAATAATGGTCCTGGCAATGACGGCCACCCCGCTGGCCATGAAGCATCATCACTACTCTCTGACTCAGAGCGCCACGGTTATCCAGATCCACGTTCTGGGTATGTTTCTTCCCTCCTTTTTTACAGGCCGACTGATTGAGCGGTTTGGTATCATTACCGTCATGATGTCAGGCGCAGGTGCGCTGGTTCTGTATATTCTGCTGGCGGTATCGGGCACAGGCTTTATCCAGTTTGCAGGCGCACTTTTTCTCGTGGGGCTGGGCTGGAATTTTCTTTATATTGGCGGGACCAGCCTCCTGGCGACATCGTTTGCACTGGCTGAAAAAGGATTTGCCCAGGCTATCAATGACATGAGTATTTTTGTGTTTACACTGCTTTGCTCACTTGCCGCGGGAAAGATTCTTAGCACATTTGGCTGGGAGAAAATGAATGTTCTGCTCCTGCCCTGGGCCTTGTTTCTGATGGTTCCGCTTGCCGGACTGGCCTTTTACAATAAGCGAGTGGCACGCATGCAGTACGAAAAAAAGAGAGTCCCATTAGCTTAGAAACGGGTTGCACAGCGTAGTTAGCGGTGCTTTTCAGACATAGCTTGAATGCTTCTTAAGCAGCTTGACATACCTTTATCAGTTTAGGAAAATCTAAATTTAGAAAACCCTAAAATGAGTAGTATGACTGACTTAACCGAATTGCAAATTCAAGCAGAGCGAGCTGCCGCTTTGCTTAAAACATTAAGCCATCCCCAGCGCTTACTCATTTTATGTGTGCTGATTGAAAAACCCGGGACAGAAGCTGGGGAATTAAGCAGGATAAGCGGTCTTAGCGCATCTGCAGCCTCTCAGCATTTATCACGAATGAAATCTGAAGGGCTGATTGAAGGGGTGCGAGAGGCCAAATTTATACGCTACCACATAAAGAACGAAGCAGTTTTGGACGTGGTAAAAACACTAAAAAACATCTACTGTTCGGGAGAGTAATATGTCGGCTATTTTTGTGACGCCAGCTGAAGTCAATTCGCTATCTGATAGCCATGTTATCATCGATATCAGAGGGCATGATGAATGGCGTCGGGAACATATCTCTGACGCTCACTCTCTGCCTCTTGAAGATATAAAACCGGGTTGTTTAAGTGATAGATCACTGAGCCAAATTGATACGGTGATATTTCACTGCCAGAGTGGTATGCGGACAGAAAAATCTGCAGAAAAGCTTATCGCATCGGTTTACCCGGCTAAGGCACTGATTATGCAAGGAGGATTAAATGCCTGGAAGGCAGCTGGTTATCCTGTCACTACCGATCGCTTTCAGCCCTTACCTTTAATGCGACAGGTACAGATGACTGCTGGCGCATTGGTTCTCGGGGGAACACTCGCTGGGGCAACGCTAGCTTCAACCTTTTATATTATACCCGGATTGGTAGGGGCCGGCCTGATATTTGCTGGCGCAACGGGCTGGTGTGGAATGGCGAAATTATTGGCAGTCATGCCGTGGAATATTCAGAAAAAATAGACGCAACCCTGGCAGATAACATTTCAATTTATTCAAGCGGCGACACCGTAGCTACCGTATGCTGGAAAACATAGGGATCGGAGAGCAACTCAAACTGCTCGTCATCCGGGTAAGTCACAGCCACATGATAATCCTCCCCTGCAAATGCTTTCACCGCCGATAAATCATCCCAATAGGTAGCGAGGAAATAATGCTCCCAGTCGCCTTGCGTCTCTCTGCGAACAAACGCCCCACGATTTCCCGGTACGCTTTTTGAGTGTTCGACGCCCGTTTTATTGAGATGTTCTGCAAAGCCTTCAGCGTGTTTCAGTGGAACGCAGCCGTGCCATGTACGGACGATCATGATTTATCTCCTCTTAACGTTAGCGTATTACACTATCATTAATGAAGTCAAAAAGAGAAGCATAATCAATGGCTTTCCACCCTTATAGAAAAGGGCCACTGGCCTGAGCCAGCAACCCTTATAAAGGCGCTCGTGATACGCATATGCCCGGCAACACCAGTCCTGAAAAGGCGGGGTTGCCCCGCCCCAGGTGGCTACTTACCGGATTCGTAAGCCATTGAAGCAGCCACCTCCCTGCTCCCGTCTCTGTAGCGAATTTCACACAGTGATTTTCGCGTCAGCCAGGTGAATATCAACAGTGTTAAACACACGATTAATAGGCACCAGATGAGAGCGTTCCGTGGCAGCTTCATAGCCTTCTTCTCCTTGCCTTGCGGCGGGTAAACGGCTACTCTGATGTTGTCTAGGCATACAGGTGGCCTCGTGGATTAATGAAAATTAACTACGGGGCTTTCTGCTTTTTACCTCTCCGCAAACCAACATCTCTACCGACTGCATGAGGCAAAAAGCCTCAAGCGCCATGGCTATTCTACTACTTCTGTTCTCTGCCTGTTGCGGCGAGCCTCGCAGGGTCAGGACTTAAAGAGATTTTTGAGCGTATGCGGCTGGCAACGCAGGTACTGGCTGGCTGCCCGCACCTGGGCGCCAAGCGTCGCAGCGGCATGCCATGGCCAACGCGGATCGTACAGCGCCGTGCGTGCAATCCCGATAATATCTGCATCGCCGCTCGAGACGATTGCCTCGGCGTGTTGTGGTTCGGTGATTAATCCCACCGCAACAACAGGAATGCTTACAGCGGATTTTACCGCTCTTGCTAGCGGGACCTGATACCCTGGATAGACATCGATTTTTTGATCGGGGTGAAGACCACCGCTGGATACATGGATTACATCGACACCGCGTGCCTCAAGCATTTTGGCAAACTCCACAGCCTCGGCAATATCGAATCCGCCCTCAACCCAGTCGGTCGCTGAAATGCGCACGCTGATCGCTTTTTCTGCCGGGAAGGCTTCACGAACCACGTCAAAAATTTCCAGCGGGAATCTGGCGCGGTTCTCCAGCGAGCCGCCGTATTCATCAGTACGCTGGTTTGATAGCGGCGACAGGAACTGATGCAGCAGATAGCCATGCGCGGCGTGAATTTGAATCAGATCGATATTTAGTTTGGCAGCGCGTTTCGCGGCATTGGCAAACTGGGTGCGGATCTCGTCTAGCCCGGCACTGTCCAGAGCGGTAGGAGGCGTATAGCCCGAGCTGTAAGGAACGGCGGAAGGCGCTAACGTTTGCCAGCCGTTTTGCTGGTCAGGCGGTATCTGGCCCTGTTTATCCCACGGTTTGTAGGTCGATGCTTTCCGTCCTGCGTGAGCCAGCTGGATCGCAATGGGCATATCCGACCATTTACGTATGGAATCAAGAACCCGGGCCATTGCAGCCTCAGTTTTATCATCATAGAGACCGACGTCAGCAAAAGTGATGCGTCCTTCAGGAGAGACCGCTGTCGCTTCAATGGTAAGCAAACCTGCACCCGATTGCGCAAGCTGCCCCAGATGCATAGCGTGCCAGTCAGTCATGCATCCCTCTTCAGCCGAATACTGGCACATAGGCGCGATGACGATCCGGTTTTCAATCTCCAGATTTCTGATGCGTAGCGGTGTAAATAGCGTGGGATTAGACATACAAATACTCTCTGTTTCAGCATTGGACAGGTATGAAAATCTTAGCCTCCATTCGTTACTTATCATAGTGATTACGCTTTAAGGGCATGAATTACCAAAGGGTAAGCAATAAAAAAGGGAGCCTTGCGGCTCCCTCAGTCTCCCCAGACTGCAAATTAGCTGTTGCGGATGTACTCATCCATTTCGGTTTTCAGGTTATCGGATTTGGTACCGAAAATGGCCTGAACGCCCGAACCTGCAACCACCACACCCGCTGCACCCAGTTTCTTCAGGCCAGCCTGGTCAACCTTCGCCACGTCGGCCACGCTCACGCGCAGACGAGTAATACAGGCGTCGAGGTTAGTGATGTTCTCTTTACCACCGAAGGCGGAGACCAGTGCCGGAGCCATCTCGCTGGTTGCGCCAGCTTTAGAATCTTCGGTTGCGTCTTCACGACCCGGGGTCTTCAGATCCAGCGCTTTGATCAGCACGCGGAACACGGTGTAGTAGATTGCCGCGTAGCACAGGCCAACAATCGGGAACAGCCACAGTTTGCTGCCGTTACCGCTCAGCACGATGAAGTCGATCAGACCGTGTGAGAAGGAGGTCCCGTCACGCATACCCAGCAGGATACAGATCGGGAAGGCCAGACCTGCCAGCACCGCATGGATTGCGTAGAGGATCGGCGCAACGAACATGAAGGAGAACTCGATCGGCTCGGTGATACCGGTCAGGAACGAGGTCAGCGCGGCGGAGATCATGATACCGCCCACTTTGGCACGGTTTTCCGGTTTTGCAGAGTGCCAGATGGCAATCGCAGCAGCCGGCAGGCCGTACATTTTGAACAGGAAGCCACCGGAGAGTTTACCTGCGGTCGGGTCGCCTGCCATGTAGCGCGGGATATCGCCGTGGAAGACCTGGCCTGCCGCGTTGGTGTATTCACCAATCTGCATCTGGAAAGGAACGTTCCAGATGTGGTGCAGACCGAACGGTACCAGGCAGCGTTCAATGAAGCCGTAGATACCAAACGCCACAACCGGGTTCTGGTAAGCAGCCCACTGGGAGAAGGTCTGGATAGCCGTACCGATCGGTGGCCAAATGAAGGAGAGGATTACGCCCATGAAGATCGCTGCCAGACCAGAGATGATCGGCACGAAACGCTTACCGGCGAAGAAGCCCAGATACTCAGGAAGCTTGATGCGGTAGAAGCGGTTGAACATGTAGGCGGCAATCGCACCCGCGATGATCCCGCCGAGAACACCGGTATCCGCCAGGTGTTTCGCCGCGATCTCTTCCGCAGGCAGATGCAGCACCAGCGGCGCAACCACGGCCATGGTTTTCACCATGATGCCATAGGCAACCACTGCAGCCAGCGCAGACACGCCGTCGTTATTGGTAAAGCCAAGCGCAACACCGATAGCGAAAATCAGAGGCATGTTAGCAAAAACGGAACCGCCCGCTTCTGCCATAACGTGGGAAACCACTTCTGGTAGCCAGGTAAAGTTTGCCGAACCGACGCCAAGCAGGATACCTGCAATGGGCAGTACGGAAACGGGCAGCATCAGTGATTTACCGACCTTTTGCAGGTTAGCAAATGCATTCTTAAACATAATTGAGAGTGCTCCTGAGTATTTGTGCTTTTTTGTACGTTTTCACGCATTGGCGCGGGGGGAGAACCGCGCCCTGGTCAGAGCATCTAAGTGCCCTTTATTTATTACACAGAGTAAAATAAATCGTCCCAAGTTTGTTTGACCGCTATCACGTTTCAAAACGCAGCCGCCGCAAAACTTTCACATATTTACAAAAAAGGTGCCAGGACGCGTGAAAAATGGCGTTCACCGCCCCGTTTACGGCGGTGAACTTTACTCGCATTGCAAATTAATTACGAGCTTTAAAAAAACAGACTTATCAGCGGGATTGCAGGCGTGCGGGGTCAATATGGAACAGCGTGGCGAAGTTCTGCGTGGTCTGCTGCGCCAGCGTTTCCAACGATACGCCCTTCAGCACTGCCATGTACTCCGCCACGTCGCGGGTCATTGCAGGCTGGTTCTCTTTGCCCCGGTGCGGCACCGGTGCCAGATAGGGTGAGTCCGTCTCTACCAGCATTCTGTCCAGCGGTACGTAGCGTGCAGCGTCGCGCAGCTGTTCAGCGTTACGGAACGTAACAATGCCAGAAAACGAAATATAGAAGCCCATATCCAGCAGCTTACCTGCCGTTTCTCTGTCTTCTGTGAAACAGTGTAGTACGCCACCGCAATCCGTCACCTTTTCCTCGGCCAGAATCGCCAACGTGTCTTCGCGGGCATCGCGGGTATGGACAATCACCGGCTTATTCAGCTCGCGACCAATGCGGATATGGTTGCGGAACGACTCCTGTTGGATGGGTTTGGTTTCCGGCGTATAGAAGTAATCCAACCCGGTTTCACCCATCGCCACCACGCCCTCCTCTGCCGCCAGAATACGCAGATCCTCGACGTCATACGCCTCGTCCTGGTTCAGCGGATGCACGCCGCAGGAGAAGGCAACGTTGTCACGATTGCCCACCAGCTCACGCATGGCGCGGTAGCCCGGCAGCGTGGTGGCGACGGCGAGGCAGAACTTAACGTCGCGAGCGGCGGCTTTAGCGAGCACGTCGTCCACGTTCTTATGCAGAGATTGGTAATCAAGGCCATCAAGATGGCAGTGGGAGTCGACTAAAAACATAATGTCTCTCTTAAAGATGGGATACAGGCAGCACGGCGTCGGGTTGCAGCCAGTGCTCCTGGCTCAGGAGTAAATCGGTTAATAGCAGTTCACGATTGACGCCGGTCACGGTTAGCAGCTGCTCCCGGCAGGTAAAGATCGCCGCTAAGATAACGCGCAACCGGGCAGGCGCAATAATTTTAGCCAGTCGGACCACCAGCGAATGCGCATCGGCGTTGCTAAGCAGCGTGGCTCCCTGCTGAATTTTCATCGCATCGAGATAGAGCGAAGCCAGCCAGTGCAGGCGCTCGGCCACGCTGTCATGGTTCAGCGCAGGCAGCAGTGAGAGCCAGTCGCTGCTGGTCAGCGCTGCATCGACAGCGGTACACAGCGCCTGGCGCTGCGCCCAGGCATCGGTAGAGAGCAGGGTTTGCGCTGCGCCCGGCGCGCCGCCGCAGAGGCGCAAAGCCGTGAGGATCGCCTCGGGCGAGATCTGAACCTCCCGCGACAGCCAGGCGCAGGCGTAGCGCTCATCCGGTGGCGCAAGGTGATGCAGGCGACAGCGGCTGCGTAAGGTGGCCAGCAGGCGGGCGGGTTCGCGACAGGCGAGGAAGAACCAGGTGTTAGCCGGCGGCTCCTCCAGCGTTTTAAGCAGGGCGTTAGCGGCAGCCTCGGTCAGCCGGGCCGCATCGCTAACCCATACTACCTTCGCGCCGTTCAGGCGAGCGTGCTCGTAAAGCTTCTCGCTAACCTCGCGCACCGCATCGATGCCGAGCGTGCTTTTACCCTTCTCTGGCTCCAGCATATAGTAGTCGGGGTGGGTTCCCGCCTGCATTAGTTGACAGCCGCGACAGCGACCGCAGCTTTTATGTCCGTCGGGCTGCTGGCAGAGCAGGTAGCGCGTCAGGGCATAGATTAACGCCTCGTCACCCATCCCAGGCAGAGCGTGGATCAGTAGCGCATGGTGTCCGCGTCCGGCCTGGTAACTGGCAACCAGACGTTCAAAGTCGGGGCGTAACCATGGATACCATTTCATGCGCTCTGCTCCTGCACCCAGGCGGTGACCGTCTGGCGGATATCGCTCATCACCTCCTCGAGGGAACGGGTGGCGTCGATGGTTTTGATCCGCGGATCGGCCACGGCAAGCTCCAGATAACGGGCGCGCGCGCGATGGAAGAAGTCATAGGACTCCTGCTCAATGCGGTCCAGCTCGCCCCGGGCGCGGGCGCGTTTCAGGCCAACTTCCGGCTCCACGTCGAGATAGAGCGTCAGGTCCGGGCGGAAATCGCCTAATACGGTGTCGCGCAGGGTGGCCAGCATATGCGCATCAATGCCGCGTCCGCCGCCCTGATAGGCCTGAGTGGAGAGATCGTGGCGATCGCCAATCACCCAGCAGCCTCGGGCCAGCGCGGGCTTGATAACGGTCTCCACGAGCTGAACGCGGGCAGCGTAGAACATCAACACTTCAGCTTTGTCGGTAATCACCTCATCGCCTACGGATTTGATATCCAGCACCAGGCTGCGCAACTTCTCAGCGAGCTGCGTGCCGCCTGGCTCACGGGTAAAGATCATCTCGTTTACGCCGAGCTGGGTCAGCGTCTCCACGACGGTATCGCGGGCGGTGGTCTTTCCGGCCCCTTCCAGCCCTTCGATAACGATATATTTACTGGCCATTTTTTTCCTTAAGCACTTTCAGATAGTCCTGCACCGCGCGGTTGTGGCTGACGAGGTTGGTGGTAAAGGTATGCCCCCCTTTGCCATCAGCAACAAAATAGAGATACGGCGTCTTTGCCGGATGGGCGGCAGCACGCAGCGAGGCATCGCTCGGGATGGCAATCGGTCCCGGCGGCAGGCCGCTAATGGTGTAGGTATTATACGCCGTTGGCGTCTCCAGATCGCTACGGCTGATTTTACCGCTGTAGCTCTCCCCCATCCCGTAAATAACGGTGGGGTCGGTTTGCAGACGCATCCCGATACGCAGGCGGTTAATAAAGACCGAGGCAACCTGATCCCGCTCGCTGGCAACCGCCGTCTCTTTTTCAACGATCGAGGCCATAGTGACCAGCTGATTTTGATCCTTATACGGTAGACCCTCTGTCCGCCCTTCCCAGGCATTGTTTACCGCGGCGACCATTTTGTCGTGGGCACGCTTGAGCATGGCCACATCGGTGGTGTTCGCCGTGTAGAGCCAGGTATCGGGCCAGAACCATCCCTCGATCCATTCGGGATGGTCAAACTTGAGCACCTCCGCCACCGTGGCGTAGCTGTCATCCTTCAGGGTGTGCTGAATATAGGGCGCGTCCCGAAGCTGCTTCAGGTAGTCGCTAAGACGCATCCCCTCTACCAGCCGCAGTGGGAACTGTGCTTCTTTGCCGCTCTCCAGCAGCCGCAGCATATCGCGCACCGTCATATCCGGCGTAAAGCGATAGGTACCGGCCTTGAAGTGGGAGAGGTCCGGCTCTACGCGCAGCAGCCACTGGAATACGCGGGGTCGATTGATAATCTTCTCGCTATAGAGCTGGGTTCCCAGCGCCTGCCTGCCCGTGCCTGCTTTGAGGGTAAAGATAGTCTCTGCCTTGATCAGCAGCTTGCTGTCCGCCAGCTGGCGAACCTTCCAGTAACCTGCACCCGCAGCAATGCCCAGCACCACTAGCAGGAGTAAAACAAAACGAAACATTTTCTTCATGACGACTTCGCATGCTCACAAAGGGGGGATAAAAAGGTATACAACTCGCGGGAGGTCCAGCACCACTCTTCACAGGCATTAACCGGGACAATCGGCATCAGCGCATTGCTGATCAGCACCTCATCGGCGTCAGCCAGCGCCTTTGGCCGTGCGGCCACTTCGGCAAACGCAAACTCAGCGTCGGCCAGGCGATCGATAATAAACTGCCGCATAATGCCCTTCACGCCTGCATGGTTAAGACACGGCGTAAATACCGTCTTGCCTTTCCGCCAGAATAAATTCGCGGCACAGCATTCCGTAAGCAACCCATCGCTGTCAAGAACCAGCGCCTCGTCGCTTGCCGTCTGCTCAAGATGAGTACGGATCAGCACCTGCTCAAGGCGATTGAGATGCTTTATTCCCGCGAGGTGGGAATTACGTCCTAGCCGGACAGGACTGAGCGCAAGGGTAATCCCCTCCTGCCGCCAGCGGGCATAGTGCGCAGGCAGGGCTGACAGGCTTAAGATCCGCGTTGGCGTCTCGCAACCTTTAGCGCTGTAGCCACGTCCGCCTGCGCCCCGGCTGATAATCACCTTTAGCACGCCCTCCTGTTGGTGACTTGCCAGGGTAACCATCTCCTGCTCAAGGAGAGTCCAGTCGCTAAACGGCAGCAGCAGACGCTCACAGGCCTTACGCAGGCGTGCAAGATGAGCCGGAAGCAGCTGAACCTGGCCGGTCTGGATCCGGGCGGTAGTGAAACAGCCGTCGCCGAACTGTACTGCCCTGTCGTTTGCCGCCAGCGTCAGCTGTTGGCAGCCATTTATCAAGAACATAGCGGCTCCTGTGTCAGTGACCGGGTAGTCTGGCAGGATGCGTAGCGCAGGACAAGCGGAGAAAGCTGAATTGAAAGGGAAAACGTGCGGAGCAGACCGGGCAGCGCAGAGGCTACCCGGCCATACGGCGTTAGATCCGTTTGAAGATCAGTGAGCCGTTGGTACCACCGAAGCCAAAGGAGTTACACAGGGTGTATTCCAGATTGCTTACCTGGCGTGCGACATGCGGAACATAGTCCAGATCGCAACCCTCATCCGGGTTATCCAGGTTGATGGTCGGCGGAATCGCCTGATCGCGCAGGGCAAGGATCGAGTAGATAGACTCTACTGCACCCGCCGCGCCCAGCAGGTGACCGGTCATGGATTTAGTGGAGCTAACCATCACGCGGCTTGCCGCTTCGCCAAATACGGACTTAACCGCCTGGGATTCGGCTTTATCGCCAGCCGGCGTTGAGGTGCCGTGGGCGTTAACGTAGCCAATCTTCGCCGGATCCAGCTGGGCATCACGCAGTGCGTTAACCATAGCCAGCGCCGCACCCGCACCGTTTTCTGGCGGTGAGGTCATGTGGTACGCATCGCTGCTCATACCAAAGCCGACCAGCTCAGCATAGATTTTCGCGCCGCGTTTTTTCGCATGCTCGTACTCTTCCAGCACGACCATACCTGCGCCGTCGCCCAGCACAAAGCCGTCACGATCTTTATCCCATGGACGGCTTGCTGCCTGCGGATTATCGTTGCGGGTAGAGAGCGCACGCGCTGCACCGAAGCCGCCCACGCCAAGCGGAGTACTGGCTTTCTCAGCGCCGCCAGCGACCATTGCGTCGGCATCGCCGTAGGCAATGATACGTGCCGCATGACCGATGTTATGCACGCCGGAGGTACAGGCCGTGGCGATAGAGATGCTCGGTCCCTGCAGACCAAACATAATCGTCAGGTGACCGGCTACCATATTAACGATGGTAGATGGCACAAAGAATGGGCTGATCTTACGCGGACCGCCGTTGGTCAACGACGTGTGGTTCTCTTCGATCAGGCCAAGACCGCCGATACCTGAGCCAATAGCCGCTCCGATACGATGCGCATTCTCTGCGGTAACCTCAAGGCCAGAATCCTGCATGGCCTGCCAGCCCGCAACAATTCCATATTGAATGAAGGCATCCATCTTGCGCTGCTCTTTGCGCGAGATAATGTCATCACAGTTAAAATCCTTTACTAAGCCAGCAAATTTCGTTGCATAGGCGCTAGTATCGAAATGGTCGATCAGGCTGATGCCACTCTGACCGGCAAGGAGAGCACTCCAGGTAGACTCTACGGTATTGCCGACAGGAGACAACATGCCAAGTCCGGTCACAACTACACGACGCTTAGACACGTTTGTCCTCCAGGGAGGGATAAAAAAGAGATTCGTGGGAGAAAAAGATAAAACTCAGGCGGTCGAATGACCGCCTGGAGATGTTCACTTACGCCTGGTGACCGTTGATGTAATCAATGGCAGCCTGAACAGTAGTGATCTTCTCAGCTTCTTCGTCCGGAATCTCAGTATCAAACTCTTCTTCCAGAGCCATTACCAGCTCAACGGTGTCAAGAGAATCCGCGCCCAGGTCATCAACGAAAGAAGCATTGTTAGTCACTTCTTCCTGCTTAACGCCCAGCTGCTCGCCAATAATTTTCTTAACGCGTTCTTCGATAGTGGTGCTCATACTCTTAAATTTCCTATCAAAACTCGCTTTCGCGATGGTTTTCGTAGTGTATAAAATGTTGAAAAATTTGCAACTAAATCCCGGCAGGTCCTACCACGATTTTGCGCTATTCTGAGGCCTTTTGCCCTAATAACGCAAATAAAATTATTCCCATATAGTGCTTTAGGAAATAACGTGGTTAAACCATATACATTCCGCCGTTGACGTGCAGGGTCTCACCAGTGATGTAACCCGCCTCATCAGAAGCTAAGAATGCAACCGCACTGGCGATCTCTTTTGGCTCGCCTAAGCGACCCGCCGGAACTGCCGCCAGCGTACCCGCACGCTGATCTTCAGTCAGCGCACGCGTCATGTCCGTTTCAATAAAGCCCGGAGCAACAACGTTCACAGTAATGCCACGGGACGCGACTTCACGCGCCAGTGACTTACTGAAGCCAATCAGGCCTGCTTTCGCCGCAGCGTAGTTAGCCTGACCAGCATTTCCCATGGTACCCACCACAGAACCGATAGTGATAATGCGGCCATGACGCTTCTTCATCATAGCCCGCATTACCGCTTTTGACAGGCGGAAAACAGAAGAGAGATTGGTTTCGATGATATCGTTCCACTCGTCGTCTTTCATCCGCATCAGCAGGTTGTCGCGTGTAATCCCGGCATTATTTACCAGAATGTCCACTTCGCCAAACTCTGCACGGATATTTTCCAGCACAGATTCAATAGATGCAGGATCGGTCACGTTTAATTGTAAACCTTTGCCGTTTGCACCTAAATAGTCGCTGATGGCCTGCGCACCGCTTTCGCTGGTCGCGGTACCGATCACCTTCGCGCCGCGGGCAACGAGGGTTTCAGCAATTGCGCGGCCAATGCCACGGCTTGCACCGGTAACCAGTGCGATCTTTCCTTCAAAACTCATGGTTTTGGGTTCCTTGTTTATTGCTCAGCCGCCGCTGACAGTGCCGCAGGCTCGTTGATGGCCGAGGCGGTCAGGGTGTCAACAATACGTTTGGTCAGGCCAGTCAGCACTTTGCCCGGACCGACTTCATACAGGTGCTCAACGCCCTGAGAAGCCATAAATTCTACGCTTTTTGTCCACTGAACTGGGCTGTAGAGCTGGCGCACCAACGCGTCGCGAATCGCTTCCGGCGTGGTTTCACACTTCACATCAACGTTGTTTACTACCGGAATAGCCGGGGCGTTGAAGGTGATTTTTTCCAGCTCGGCGGCCAGTTTCTCGGCTGCGGGCTTCATCAGCGCGCAGTGGGACGGGACGCTCACCGGCAGCGGCAGCGCACGCTTGGCACCCGCTGCTTTACAGGCCGCGCCTGCACGCTCAACCGCCTCTTTATGCCCGGCGATCACCACCTGGCCCGGGGAGTTGAAGTTCACCGGCGAGACGATCTGGCCTTCAGCGGCCTCTTCACAGGCTTTGGCAATGGCTGCATCGTCAAGGCCGATAATGGCCGACATGCCGCCGGTCCCTTCCGGCACCGCTTCCTGCATAAATTTGCCACGCAGCTCAACCAGGCGTACGGCATCGGCGAAATCAATCACGCCAGCGCATACCAGCGCGGAGTATTCACCCAGGCTATGACCAGCCAGCAAGGCCGGCGTTTTACCGCCCTGCTGCTGCCAGACGCGCCACAGTGCGACGGAGGCCGTCAGCAGTGCAGGCTGGGTCTGCCAGGTTTTGTTCAGCTCTTCTGCCGGACCCTGCTGGGTCAGCGCCCACAGGTCATAGCCCAGCGCCGCAGAGGCTTCGCGGAAGGTCTCTTCCACCTGTGGAAACTGCGCTGCCACATCGGCGAGCATACCCACGGTCTGAGAACCCTGTCCCGGGAAGACAAAAGCAAATTGCGTCATCTTATTTATCCTTAATACTAGAAACGAACCAGCGCAGAGCCCCAGGTGAAACCGCCGCCGAAGGCCTCGAGCAGCACCAGCTGACCCGGCTTGATACGTCCGTCGCGCACGGCCTCATCCAGCGCACAAGGCACGGACGCCGCCGAGGTATTGCCGTGACGGTCAAGGGTCACAACCACTTTATCCATCTCCATGCCCAGCTTTCTCGCCGTCGCGCTGATAATGCGCAGGTTCGCCTGGTGCGGAACCAGCCAGTCCAGCTCGGAACGATCGATATTATTGGCGGTCAGCGTCTCTTCAACGATGTGCGCCAGCTCGGTCACGGCCACTTTAAAGACTTCGTTACCGGTCATGGTCAGGTAGGTTGGGCTGTCCGGGGTAACGCGATCCAGGTTCGGCAGCGTCAGCAGCTCACCGTAGCTGCCGTCCGCGTGCAGATGGGTAGAGATGATACCCTGCTCTTCAGATGCGCTCAGCACTGCTGCGCCCGCGCCATCACCGAAGATAATAATTGTTCCGCGATCGGCAGGATCGCAGGTACGGGCTAATACGTCGGAGCCGATCACCAGCGCATGCTTCACCGCACCGCTTTTAACATACTGATCGGCGATGCTCAGGGCATAGGTAAAGCCTGCGCAGGCGGCGGCCACGTCAAATGCCGGGCAGCCTTTGATCTCCAGCAGGTTCTGCACCTGGCAAGCCGCGCTTGGGAAAGCATGGGTCGCCGAGGTAGTCGCAACGATGATCAGACCGATCTCGTTTTTATCAACGCCTGCCATCTCAAGGGCACGCTTAGCGGCTTCGAAGCCCATCGTGGCCACGGTCTCATTCGGGGCAGCAATGCGGCGCTCGCGGATACCCGTGCGGGTAACGATCCACTCGTCAGAGGTATCGACCATCTTTTCCAGGTCGGCGTTGGTTCGCACTTGCTCGGGCAGGTAGCTGCCGGTACCACTAATCTTCGTATACATATACGCTCAGTCTTTTTCCGGTAACACAGATTCCAGGCGAGCGGCAATCCGTTCGGGGACATGCCGCTGCACCGCCTGCACTGCCTGTTCAATCGCGACAGCAAACGCGCGCTGATTGGCTGCACCATGACTCTTAATCACCGTGCCGCGCAATCCTAACAGACAGGCACCATTATACTGGTCGGGGTTGAGGTGACTGAATCGCCTTGTCAGGCTTTTTTGTAACCAACGCTTTAATAAAAGCAGCCACCACGACCGTTTTTTGCCCTCGCCCTGTGATTTCAGCAATGACAGGAACATTCTGACCATGCCTTCCATCGTCTTCAACGTCACGTTACCGGTGAAGCCATCACAGACCAGCACGTCGGTTTTGCCAGTGAGCAGCTCATTGGCTTCAAGATAGCCAATATAGTTGATCGATGGGATCGATTTTAGTAGCGCCGAGGCGTCGCGGATGCTATCGAGACCCTTAACTTCTTCCTCACCGATATTGAGCAGCGCCACGCGCGGATGTTCAATACCGATTACCTCTTCAGCCATCACCGAACCCATAATGGCAAACTGCACCAGCATGGTACTGTCACAGTCAACGTTAGCGCCGAGATCCAGCACTACGGTTCTGCCCTTCTGCTGATGCGGCAGCACCGTCATCAGCGCCGGACGTTCAATACCTTCAATGGGCTTAAGCAGTAGCTTAGCCAGCCCCATCAGCGCTCCGGTATTGCCTGCGCTAACGCAGGCCTCGGCGCGCCCCTCTTTGACCAGCTCCAGCGCCATGCGCATAGAGCTGCCCCGGCTGTTGCGCACGGCCTGGGCGGGACGGACATCACTGGCAATAACCGACTGGGCAGGGATAATCTGCAGGCGCGAACGCTGGTCAAAATCGGCTTTGGCAAGTAATGGCGTGATAGCGTCGGGATGACCGACTAACAGAAGTGTGAGCTGCGGGTTAGAATGCAGTGCCTGCAATGCTGCAGGCACCGTCACGGAAGGGCCAAAATCGCCCCCCATGACATCTAACGCCAGGGTTAGACGTGTCAAGGTATCGTCGAGCCTGGTTCGGTTAACCCCCGCTTACACGGGGATTTCCTCACTAAGCCTCACGCTTGCGCGTGATTACTTAGTGATAACCTTGCGACCGCGGTAGAAACCGTCAGCGGTCATGTGGTGACGCAGGTGAGACTCACCAGAGGTTTTGTCTACAGACAGGCTGGTGACTGCGGTCAGCGCGTCATGGGAACGACGCATGCCACGTTTGGAACGGGTTGGTTTATTTTGTTGTACGGCCATGGACCTTACTCCTCAATTACGGTAACTCCATTACTACGGAGAGACCTGTTACTTACGCTTTAAGCTGGCTAATACGGCAAATGGGTTTGGCTTCTGTGCCTCTTCAGGCAGTTCACCAAAGACCATGTCCGCGTCGGACACTTCACAGTGTTCAGAATCATGCACCGGCACTACCGGCAGGGAGAGGATAATTTCATCCTCGACCAATGCCAGCAGGTCGATTTCACCGAATTCG
Source organism: Pseudescherichia sp. (assembly GCF_031987975.1). Classification (GTDB taxonomy): domain Bacteria; phylum Pseudomonadota; class Gammaproteobacteria; order Enterobacterales; family Enterobacteriaceae; genus Pseudescherichia. The sequence continues at coordinate 346,636 of NZ_DALZYX010000005.1, forward strand.
TTAACCTGAATCGGTTCATACGCTTCCGGGAGTGCTTCGGCCTGCTCGTCTTTGACGATCGGGCTGAAACAATATTGTGTGTAGACCTGATGGGCAAACGGCTTACCGCAACGCTGGCATTCGAGCGTTACCGACACCTTCGCATCGCCGGTTAACACCGCCAGCCGCTGGTTATCGATAGCGAACGACATGGAGCATTCCACATCACTGTCTACACTGACTACGGATTCAGCGACGCGCTCGGCCTGCTCACGAGTGTATACACCCTCGTAATCAAGGCGTTTTTGAGCGGTACGAACCGGATCAAGAGTCAGGGGTAATTTTACCTTTTGCATAGGGCGCGCATATTAACTTTGTAACGTTCTGGAGTCAAAGAAAAAGGCAGTCTGCAATTGCCTTTTGCCAATTATTCGCACACATTGCGGCCTGTAGTTTAAAATGCCTGACCTCGTTATGCCATATAGGGTGGAAAAAATATGTCGAATATTATTCTTGCGTCCACGTCACCATACCGCCGCGCGCTGCTGGAAAAGCTCGGCCTGGCCTTCGAGTGTGCCGCGCCGGGCGTGGACGAGACGCCACAGCCAGGCGAAGCGCCCCGTCACCTGGTGCTACGCCTGGCGCAGGCTAAAGCCCAGTCGCTGGCGCACCGCTACCCTAACCACCTGATTATTGGCTCCGATCAGGTGTGCGTGCTGGACGGTGAGATCGCCGGCAAGCCGTTAACGGAGGAGAAAGCCTTTCAGCAATTAATGAAGGCGCGGGGCAATATCATCACCTTCTATACCGGGCTGGCGCTCTATAACTCCGCCACCGGCCACCTGCAAACCGAGTGCGAGCCGTTTGACGTTCACTTTCGCCGCCTGAGCGAGCAGGAGATTACAGACTATCTGCGTAAAGAGCGGCCGTTGAACTGCGCTGGCAGCTTTAAAAGCGAGGGGCTGGGAATTGCGCTGTTCGATCGCCTCGAGGGCCGGGATCCCAATACGCTGGTGGGGTTGCCGCTGATTGCACTCTGCCAGATGCTACGCCGGGAGCACGCAAATCCGCTGTTAGCGTAAATAATGCCCGGCAGGCACGCCGGGCGTTACGTTAACCGCGCAACACCTTCAGGCAGCGTTTGAGCTGCTCATCCAGCGGGGCTTCAATACGCAGGGTTTCGCCGGTCCCCGGATGGGTGAACTTCAGCGCCGCCGCGTGCAGGAAGAGACGGTTTAGCCCGGTACCTGCCAGCTGCTTATCAAACTCGCGGTCGCCGTAGCGATCGTCAAAGGCGATAGGATGCCCGGCGTGCTGAGTATGGACGCGGATCTGGTGGGTACGGCCGGTAATCGGGCTACAGCGCACCAGGGTGGCAAAGGCATAGCGCTCTTCAACCTTAAAGCGCGTCTCTGAGGGTTTGCCTTCGCTATTCACGCGGACGATCCGCTCCCCGCTCTGCAGAATATTTTTCAGCAGCGGAGCCTGTACTGCTTTAACATGCGACTGCCACTGGCCGCGCACCAGCGCCAGATAGTCCTTCTGCATGCCCTTATCGCGCAGCTGCTCGTGCAGGGAGCGCAGCGCCGAGCGCTTCTTAGCGACCAGCAGCACGCCGGAGGTGTCCCGGTCCAGACGGTGAACCAGCTCCAGGAAGCGCGCCTCTGGACGCAGAGCGCGCAGGCCCTCGATGACGCCGAAGCTCAGCCCACTGCCACCGTGTACAGCGGTACCGGAGGGCTTGTTCAGCACCAGGATGTGATCGTCTTCATAAAGAATAACATCCGCCAGCGCGGCAACCTTATTCAGATGCGGCGATACCGCCTCCTCTTCGCGCTCGGCCACGCGCACCGGTGGGATACGCACCTCGTCCCCGCCTTCCAGCTTATACTCGGGCTTCACGCGTTTCTTGTTAACCCGCACTTCGCCTTTACGCAGGATGCGGTAGATCATACTTTTCGGCACGCCCTTGAGCTGGGTGCGCAAAAAGTTATCGATGCGTTGCCCGGCGTCGTCGGCCGCAATAGCAACAATTTTTACGGATGGGGTCTCTGTTTTCATGGGTGGCGATTCTAAAAGCCCAGCCCGATTAGCGCCACTCATTTTTCTATGCTTATATTTATGTCTGGCGGTGTCTTGTTGACCGTCATCACGCTTTTCGCTGGGTTTTAGAACAATCCCTGGGCAAACGTGAAAAAACTGTTAGTAACCGGGTGATAAATGGCAAAAGTCATCTTGCTATAACAGATTTAGCAAGGAATAATGATGCAGTTTTCCGCTTGAATCTTGTTAAACAAGGAAATTTGCGGAATGACCAGTTTTGCCTGTCCGATCATCCACGCAGCAATGGCGTAAGACGTATTGATCCTTCAGGCACTTAGCGGGCTGCGGGTTGCAGTCCTTACCGGTAAAGGGATCGACTCTGGAGAGTAATACCCAGGCAGTTCCCCTGATAATTGCGCTGTTTTTCCGTATGAAATACAGGCAACCGACACTCTGCGCCTCTTAAGCGTGCGATAACCGTGAGGTTGGCGACGTGAACAGACACGAGGCCATCGGTTCACCCCGGAAAGGCGTTAACTATGCCCGCAGCCTAGTCGTCAATGTAAGAATAATGAGTAAGTTACGATGAAAAGAATGTTAATTAACGCAACTCAGCAGGAAGAGTTGCGCGTCGCCCTTGTTGATGGGCAGCGCCTGTACGACCTGGATATCGAAAGCCCGGGACACGAACAGAAAAAAGCGAACATCTACAAAGGCAAAATTACCCGTATCGAACCGAGCCTTGAAGCCGCATTTGTTGACTACGGTGCTGAGCGTCACGGTTTCCTTCCTCTCAAAGAGATCGCCCGCGAATACTTCCCCGCTAACTACAGTGCCCATGGCCGCCCGAACATCAAAGATGTGCTGCGCGAAGGCCAGGAGGTCATTGTCCAGATCGATAAAGAAGAGCGCGGTAACAAAGGCGCAGCCTTAACCACCTTTATCAGTCTTGCCGGTAGCTACCTGGTTCTGATGCCTAACAACCCGCGTGCGGGCGGCATCTCTCGCCGTATCGAAGGCGATGACCGTACCGAGCTGAAAGAGGCGCTGGCAAGCCTGAACATGCCGGACGGCATGGGGTTAATCGTTCGCACCGCAGGCGTGGGCAAATCTGCCGAAGCGCTGCAGTGGGACCTTAGCTTCCGCCTGAAACACTGGGAAGCGATCCAGAAAGCGGCTGAAAACCGCCCTGCTCCGTTCCTGATCCACCAGGAGAGCAACGTTATCGTTCGCGCCTTCCGCGACTACCTGCGCCAGGATATCGGTGAGATCCTCATCGATAACCCGAAGGTGCTGGAGCTGGCTCGCCAGCATATCGCCGCGCTGGGCCGTCCGGACTTCAGCAGCAAAATCAAGCTCTACACCGGTGAGATCCCGCTGTTCAGCCACTACCAGATCGAGTCGCAGATCGAGTCCGCCTTCCAGCGTGAAGTGCGCCTCCCCTCCGGCGGCTCCATCGTCATCGACTCCACCGAAGCGCTGACCGCGATTGATATCAACTCCGCCCGCGCTACCCGCGGTGGCGATATCGAAGAGACGGCGTTTAACACCAACCTGGAAGCGGCAGATGAAATTGCCCGCCAGCTACGCCTGCGCGACCTCGGTGGCCTGATCGTTATCGACTTTATCGATATGACGCCGGTTCGCCACCAGCGCGCGGTAGAAAACCGCCTGCGCGAAGCGGTGCGCCAGGACCGTGCCCGTATCCAGATCAGCCATATTTCCCGCTTCGGCCTGCTGGAGATGTCCCGTCAGCGTCTCAGCCCCTCTCTGGGCGAGTCCAGCCACCACGTCTGCCCACGCTGTAGCGGTACCGGGACCATTCGTGACAACGAATCTCTGTCGCTCTCAATTCTGCGCCTGATCGAAGAGGAAGCGCTGAAGGAGAACACCCAGGAAGTTCACGCTATTGTTCCCGTACCGATTGCCTCCTACCTGCTCAACGAAAAACGTGCCGCGGTAAGCGCGATCGAAGCGCGTCAGGGCGGCATTAAGTGCGTTATCGTGCCGAACGACCAGATGGAAACCCCGCACTACTCCGTGCTGCGCGTGCGTAAAGGTGAAGAGACATCCACCCTGAGCTACAAGCTGCCGAAGCTGCATGAAGAGGCGATGGCGCTGCCGTCCGAAGAGGAGTACGCCGAGCGCAAACAGCCTGAACAGCCTGCGCTGGCGACCTTCGTGATGCCTGACATTCCGCCAGCGCCTGCGCCGCAGCCGGCTCCTGTCGCTGAAGAGAAAGTGCAGCCGATCGCCGCACAGCCTGCCGCCGCAGCGGAAACTGGCCTGCTGGGCCGCCTCTTTGGCGCACTGAAGAAAATGTTCGCCAGCGAGCCTGCCAGCCAGCCGGTTGAAGTCAAAGCGCAAGAAGAAGTTAAAGAAGAGAAACCGGCCCGTTCCCAGGAGCGTCGCAAGCCGCGCCAGAACAACCGTCGTGACCGCAACGAGCGCGGTGACCGTGGCGATCGTAATGAGCGTCGCGATAGCCGTAGCGAGGGAGCGGAAGCACGCGAAGGCCGCGATAATCGTGATAATCGTGAGCGTGATGAAAATCGCCGTAGCCGCCGTGAAAAGCAGCAGCCGAACGGTGACGTTCGTGAAGCGCGCCAGCCGCAGGCCGCCGCTGACGATGGAGATAAAGCTAAATCTCGTGACGAGCAGCAGCAGTCTCGCCGCGAGCGCAACCGTCGCCGCAACGACGAGAAGCGTCAGGCCCAGCAGGAAGTGAAAGCCCTGAACCGTGAAGAGCAGCCTGTAGCGGAAGTGGAAGCAGAACAGGAAGATCGCGTTCAGGTGATGCCGCGCCGTAAACAGCGCCAGCTGAGCCAGAAGGTACGGTTTGAATCTGCACCGTCTGCTGATGCTATCGTTGAAGAGACCGCTGCCCCGGTAACTGATGCTCAGGCATCCCATACCGAGCTGGCGAAGGTTGATCTGCCTGCGGTCGTTGAGCAGCCAGTTCAGGAGCAGGACGAGTCTGCCGAGAACCGTGACAACGCCGGTATGCCGCGCCGCTCACGCCGTTCCCCACGTCACCTGCGCGTTAGCGGCCAGCGCCGCCGCCGCTACCGTGACGAGCGCTACCCGACCCAGTCGCCGATGCCGCTGACCGTAGCCTGTGCATCGCCGGAGATGGCGTCAGGTAAAGTGTGGATCAGCTACCCGGTCGCTCAGAGCGTCGAGCCGGTTCAGGATGAAGCCAACGTTGAGACCGCACCGGAAGCTACCCAGCAGCCGATCGTTGAGCCAGTAGCCGAGCCAATTGCTGCATCCGTCAGCGTTGAACCTGCCGCTGCGGAACCTGTCGCTGTTGAATCAGTCGCCGCTGAACCTACCGCAGTTGAGCCGGAGGCCGCCGTGAGCGAGCCGCAGCCTGCCGCAGTGGAAACAACGCATCCAGAAGTGATTGAGACCCCGGTTGATGAGCAGCCGCAGCTGATTGCTCAGGAAGACGTGCCGGTTGCCGAGCACATCGCCGAGATCGCCGAGCCTGCTGAAACCCCTGTCGAAGAGGTTAAAGAGGTAAAAGCCGCTGAGCCTGTTGTCGAAGCGCAGCCGGAACCGGAAGCGAAACCTGTGGTTGAGCCGAAACCTGAGGTTAAGGTGAAGCCGGTCATTACCGCTGAGCCTGTCGCCGCTAAGCCGCTGCACAGTTTTGCGACCGCACCGATGACCCGTGCGCCAGCTCCGGAATACGTTCCTGAGCAGCCGCGTCACAGCGACTGGGTTCGCCCGGCGTTTGAGTTCTCGGGCAAGGGTTCTGCGGGCGGCCATAGCGCCACCCATCAGGCCACCGCGCCTGCAACGCGCCCGCAGCAGCCTGAATAACACGCTCTGCCAATAATAAGCCGACCTCCGGGTCGGCTTTTTTATGCCTTGTCGCCAGGAAGGCGCATTCCGGTGATGCCGGGTACCGCCTCACGCATCATTTGTAAAAAGGCCCGCAGACGGGCCGGATAGTAACGCGCCCACGGGTAGACCAGATGCACCGGCAGCGGGGTCGGCTCCCAATCGGGCAACAGTTGCACCAGTCTGCCCTCACGCAGATCCTCCGCCACTGCCCAGCTTGAGATTATCACCGCCCCTAATCCCTGCAGGGCCGTACTGCGCGCCACATAGAGGCTGTCGGTATAGAGCCGCGGAGCTATGGTCACCTGCTCAACCTCCCCGGAGGTATGGGTCAGGCTAATACTATGCTGGTAGAAAGTACTGAGCGCTACCCACGGCAGGGCCGCAAGCTGCTGCGGCCCGGTCATGGCTGGGTAGCGAGCAAGCAGCGTCGGCGCAATCACTACGCTGCGCGGCACCTCCGCCAGCAGCACCGACACCGTACTCGGATCAATCTCCGCGCCGACGCGGATAGCGCAATCAATGTTAGCGCTCAGAAAATCGACGTTTTTATCGTTTAGCATCCACTCAACCGACAGTTGGGGATGCTGGCTAAGAAAATGGGTCAGCGGCGCGAGCAGTTGCTCCTGGCCGAAAGCATGGGGGGCGCGTACCCGCAGGGTGCCGACCGGCTCATCGCTGGCGTGGCTTACTTCATCCTCAAGCGTTGACCAGGCCGCTATTAATTGTCGGGCATGCTGATAGCAGCGCTCGCCATCGTCGGTAAGTTTCATGGCGTGGGTCGTGCGCAGGATCAGCTTCACCCCCAGCAGCGCCTCCAGCGACTGAAGACGGCGGCTGACCGTCGCCTGCGTCGTCTCCATCAGTCTGGCGGCCGCCGACAGGGTTCCGCTCTCGACGATGCGCACATAGGTGTGCATCAGGTCAACCCGGTCTATACGTTCAGTTCGCTTCATCTTGTTTTTGCCTATACGTTTCGCGTATAAGCTTTTTACCATTGGGCTGGCTACCGCGTCACGCCATCTTCAGCAAAAATGTCCTCACACCATCTTTGAGGACTCTATTATGAACCGCCAGGCATCACCCTTTGACGTACCGCGCTGGATTATCTTCATCCTGGCAATGGGGGCCGGATTTAGCGTTGCTGCTATCTATTACGCGCAACCACTGCTGCCGCTGATGGGGAGCGATCTCCACTTAACCGTTAACGGCATGGGGCTGGTGCCCACGCTCACTCAGGCAGGCTATGCGCTGGGCATTCTGTTTCTGCTGCCGCTGGGGGACCGCTACGATCGCCGGACACTGATCCTGGTGAAATGTGCTGCGCTGGCGCTCTTTCTACTGGCCTGTAGCCTGACCAGCCACCTCAATACTCTGCTGGCAGTTAGTCTGCTGCTGGGGATGGCGGCGACTATGGCGCAGGATATCGTGCCGGCGGCGGCGATCCTTGCGCCGGAAGGCAAACAGGGGAAAACCGTCGGTACCGTGATGACCGGCCTGCTGCTGGGGATCCTGCTCTCCCGAACGGTTAGCGGTTTCGTGGGTGCGGCCTTTGGCTGGCGTGTAATGTATCAGCTGGCAGCGGCGAGCATTGCCTTTATCGGTGTGGTGATGTGGGCCGTGCTGCCGCGCTTTGCTGTCCACTCTACCCTCAGCTACCCGGCGCTGATGCGCTCCATGGCCCAGCTGTGGGGGCGCTACCCTGCCCTGCGCCGCGCCGCGCTGGCCCAGGGCTTTCTCTCGGTGGCCTTTAGCGCCTTCTGGTCTACCCTGGCGGTGATGTTGCTGGATCGTTTTCACCTTGGTAGTGCGGTAGCAGGAACCTTCGGCATTGCCGGCGCGGCAGGCGCACTGGCCGCACCGCTGGCCGGCGGCCTGGCTGACCGGGTCGGGGCGGCGAAAGTCACCCAGCTGGGTGCAGCGCTGGTTACCGTCTCCTTTGCCCTGATGTTTGCCCTGCCGCTGCTCTCTACCCAGATGCAACTGGTGCTGATTGCCATTGCGGCGGTAGGCTTTGATCTCGGATTGCAGTCGAGCCTCGTTGCTCACCAGAACCTGGTTTACAGCCTGGAGCCGCAGGCGCGGGGTCGTCTCAACGCCCTGCTGTTTACCGTGGTATTTATTGGCATGGCGGCTGGCTCTGCCCTCGGCAGCAAAATCTACACCCTGGCGGGCTGGCCTGGCGTGGTCGCGCTGGCCACGGCTTCAGGACTCATAGCTCTGGGGATCCGTCTTGCGGCGGGTAGTCGTCAGGCCGCAGTGGCAAACATCGGATAAAAAAAAGCCGCCCCGGTCAATGAGGGCGGCCTGCAAAAAGAGCCGAGACCTGTCCATTTAGCCGGACAGGTTTTCTTTTTTTTAGGAATTAATCTGGAACAGCGACATACCCTGCATATCGGAGAACGCTTTGTAGGAAGCCTGTAGCGCCGCCTGCTGCATGGTGTATGAGGAGATCGCCGCGTTCCAGTCAACGTCAATCAGATCGCTCATCTGCTGGGTCTGACCCAGAGCACGATCGGTACCGAGCGCGTCCAGGTTATCCAGCTCATTAAGCTGGGTACCGACTTCGGCACGTACGGTCAGAACGTTGTTAAGGGCATTGCGCAGGCCGCGGTTGGTTTTATCCATCACGTCCTGAGCGGTGGCCTGGGCGGTTTCATCTCCACTTACCGGCGTGTTCAGCGAGGCGATGGCCGAGTCCAGCATCGCAAACAGGTTCGTTTCCTGCTGAGAGCCAGCAGGCTCGGGCACCGCATTGCTGGTGACGCTATCAAAGACCTGTTTCCCGGTATGAGCAATCACCATGGTCCGCGCGGCGTCTACCTGCTGGGTAATCGGCTGCGTGCCGCCGCCGTATTGGCCGGAGGTCTGGTCGAACGGTGCGCTTTCGGTTTTGTAGCCACCAAAGATATAGCGGCCGTTGCCGTCGGTGCTGTTGGCCAGGTTCATGATCTGATCGCGAATACCCTGAAGATCGGTAGCCAGCGAGGCGCGGTCATCATCGCTCAGAGAGCCGTTGCCGCTGTTGATCACTTTGGACTGCGCTGACTGGATCGCGGTAGAGACCTGGTCCAGAATGCTGTCTTCCAGCGATACTTTTTGGCTCGCGAAGGTGCGGGCCAGCTGGTATTGATTATTCTGCGCCTGCGCCTGAGAGAGCACCACTGCCTGCGAGGCGGCAATGGGATCGTCGGAAGCACGGTTTACGCGCTTGCCGGTAGACATCTGCTCGCCATAGCTTAACCATTTGCTCTGCGAACTGGTGACACCACGCATGTTTTGTTCATACATCATCTGAGTGCTAACGCGCATCATTAACCTCTTGCTTAGCGGATGTTCAGTAACGCATCAAACAGCGAGCTTGCTGTCTGTAAAACCTGTGCGTTAGCGAGATAATATTGCTGGTAACGTTGCAGGTTACCGTACTCTTCGTCGAGGTTAACGCCGGAGATCGACTGCTGCTGATTGCTCAGCTGGGTCACCACGTTATCCTGGGTGGTGGCGCTGCTCTTCAGCGTGGCCGTGGTACTGCCCACGGTGCTGACCAGCGCGGCATAGGCATCGTTGAAGCTCTTGTTGCCGCCGACGCTCTTGCTCTTTTGCAGATCCAGCAGCGCCTGGCCATTGACGTTATCGCTGTCGCCGCTGGTGTCTGACGCCGCCATAGCGATTTTTGATTCATCCTGGAAGGCCAGATCCATATTGACGATGGCGTTGGCCGTCGGCTTGATGATAAAGCTATCGTTATTACCCGCACCGTTGGTGGCGCTGATGTTCACCTTCAGGCCGTCGAAGTTCAGGCTGCCGTCGGTAGCATCCGGGGTCGCGGTAAACGAGGTGTTGTCTGACAGGCGCGTCACCTGCCACTTCGACCCGTCGTAGACCACCTTATAGTCGGTGGCCTGTACCTTGCTGCTGTCGCTCACCGTGGTGGTCAGCGATGCATCGCCAGTGTTCCGCGCGTTGCTCAGCGTAGAAGGCGATCCAATTTTAAAGAAGTCACCGCCCTGGTCGCCGTTAGCGTCATAGCCTTTGGCGTGCTGGGTGTTGAAGGCGTCAGCAAAGGAGAGCGCCAGCTGACCCAGCGAGTTGCGGGTCTGATCGAGGTTCTGGCTGCGGAAGGTCAGCAGCCCGCCGAGAGAGCCGCTGTTGAGCAGCTTCTCCGGGATCTCGACGTTACCCGCGGTCGCGTCAACATAGGCCACGGTGGTACGGGATGGATCGGCGCTGGACGGTACGGCAGCCAGCTGACGGGCAGAGCTGCCCTGCACCAGGGTGTAGCCGTTCGCCATGCTGATGTTATAGGTGCCGCCGTCCTGAACGCTCACTTCCACGCCAACAATTTTATTCAGTTCGCTTACCAGCTGATCGCGCTGGTCCAGCAGGTTGTTTGGCGAGGAGCCTGCGCCTACGCCAGTCAGACGGGAAATCTGGTCGTTAAGGTTCGCGATCTGGGTGGTGTAGTTGTTGATCTGATCCACGCTGGAGGAGATCGACAGGTTAACCTGCTTATCCTGATCGCGGAGATACTGATCGGTCACCTTGAACTGGTTTACCAGGCCATCGGCCTTGCCCAGCAGCGTCTGGCGAGAGGCCGGATCTTCGGCGTTGCTCACCAGCGTTTGCAGGCTGGTGAAGAAGTCCTGCATGGTGGTGGCGAGAGTATTAGTCGAGCCGGAGAGCATGTCATCAATCTTTGACATCTGCTCGTAGCGCGTGGTCAGGCCGCTGCTCTGGGTCTGCGCGGCACGCAGCTGATTGGTGATGAAGGCGTCATATTCGCGCTGGACGCCGGTGACGTTCACCCCGTTGCCAACCCAACCGCCTGCACCCAGCGTACTGTTTGCCTGTGCCAGCACCGTCGTCTGACGGGTATAGCCCGCGACGTTATAACTGGAGATGTTATTACTGACGGTATTCAGCGCGGCCTGGGCTGCACTCAGCCCGCTCATGGCGCTGTTAATCAAGCTACTGGACATGGAGATTCCTTATACACTTTTAGACATAAGTCCTGCTAACGATTATCGGCAGCGCCTTGCTGAACTTGAGAGCTGTCAGAACAGATTTTCAATATCGTTGCTGTAGGCTTTGCTCACCTTATCGCTAAGGGATTTCAGCTGCTGGATCATGCTGGTGAGCTTGCGGGCATAGTTTGGATCGGTAGCGTAGCCCGCGCTTTGCAACGCCTGCGCCCCCTGCTCGGCGGTTGCTGCGGTGGTCACGGCGGCGTAGCGCGGATTGCGCGACAGCAGGCCGACGTAGTCCGACAGCGCCTCAAGATAGGAGCCGTAGACGCGGAACTTCGCCTTCACCTTTTTCGCCTCACCGTTCTCATATTCGGTAGTGGTGATCTCAGTGGTGGGTCCCTTCCAGCTGCCGCTGGCCTTAACGCCAAACAGGTTAAAGCTTGGCTCACCGTTTTCCCGCTTGATCTGCCGCTGGCCCCAGCCTGACTCCAGCGCCGCCTGGGCGAGGATCAGGTGATGCGGCACCCCGCTCTGCTGACTGGCCAGCCGCGCCGGCAGCGAAAGCTGGGCAAGGAACTCTTTGCTATCACCAGAGAGCGCGGCATCGTTGCTCGCACCATCTGGGGTTTTCGGCACGGCCTTGCGCACCATCTGGGTCAGGGCCTGGTTTTGATAACTGGTCACCGTTTCCAACGGAAACTTCATCGGCACCTGTGAAGGTGCCTCTGTGGGTTCACTCTGGCCGCCGGACATCTGCTTCACCATCATCTCCGCCAGCCCCAGCCCCTTGCCTGCGGTCATCTGCTGGGCAATCTGCTGGTCATACATGCTGGTATACATGCGGCTGGAGTCGCTGCTGAACAGGCCGTCTTTTGGCAGGGCTTCACGCATGCTCTTCAGCATCATCTGCACGAACATCCCTTCCACCTGGCGGGCCACCGGCCGCAGGTTAGCCTGCGGATCCTGTCCGGCCTGGGTTTTCAGTTCATTCAGCGATTGCGCATCCCATGCCGCGCTCGCCATCATCCGGCTGTCAGTTAGCATTAGATAATTTCCAGTTTCGCGCGCAGGCAGCCTGCGCTCTGCATTGACTGAAGGATCGACATCAGATCGATCGGCGTCGCACCCAGCGCATTCAGCGCCCGGACAACGTTGTTCAGGTTGGCGCTGGAGCGAACGCTCTGCAGCGAACCGCCGCTCTGGCGCAGGTCGATCTGCGTCTGCGGCGTGACCACGGTCTGGCCACCGCCGAACGGCGTATCCGGCTGGCTGACGTTGGCCTGACGGTTTACCGTCACCGAGAGGTTACCCTGGGCCACTGCACAGCTGTCGAGGGTGACTTCGCGGTTCATGACCACCGAGCCGGTGCGGGAGTTGATCACTACCTTCGCATCCTGCGGCGTCACGCCCACTTCCATATTCTGGATATCGGCCAGGAAACGCACCTGCGAGCTGTTACCGCTCGGGACACGGATCTGGATAGTACGCGCATCCAGCGCGGAAGCGCTGCCGTAGCCGCGCGCACGGTTGATGGTGTCGGTGATCTGCTGCGCGAGGGTGAAATCTTCCTGGTTCAGCTGCAGGTTGATGGTGTTCCCGGAGCCGAACTGAGTCGGCAGCTCGCGCTCGACAACCGCGCCGCCGGTGATACGGCCGCCGTTGAGCTGGTTAACCTGCACGCTGCTGCCGCCTGCTGCCGCACCCGCGCCGCCCACCAGCACGTTACCCTGTGCCAGGGCATAGACCTGGTTATCGACCCCTTTCAGCGGGGTCATCAGCAGCGTACCGCCGCGCAGGCTCTTGGCGTTACCCATTGAGGAGACCACCACGTCGATGGTCTGCCCCTGGCGGGCAAAGGCCGGGAACTGAGCGGTAACCATTACCGCCGCCACGTTTTTCAGCTGCATGTTGGTCCCGGCGGGGACGGTGATCCCCATCTGGGAGAGCATGTTGTTCAGGCTCTGGGTGGTAAACGGCGTCTGGGTGGTCTGGTCACCCGTGCCATCGAGGCCGACAACCAGCCCGTAGCCAATCAGTGAGTTCTGTCGTACGCCCTGTACGCTGGTGAGGTCGCGGATGCGCTCGGCCTGGGCAATTGTAGCTACCAGCACCAGCGCGATCCCTGCCAGATATTTAAACATTGGTCACCCCGTTACATCGGCGAGAGGTTAAGGAAGAAGCGTTGCAGCCAGCCCATATTCTGCGCTTCATTGATATAGCCGTTGCCGACATATTCGATGCGCGCATCCGCCACCTGGGTGGACGGAACGGAGTTGCTGCCGCTGATGGTGCGTGGGTTCACGACCCCCGAGAAGCGGATAAACTCAGTGCCCTGGTTAATGGCGATCTGTTTTTCACCCACGACGTGTAAGTTACCGTTGGCTAATACCTGGTCAACCGTTACGGTCAGCGTTCCGCTGAAGGTGTTGCTGGCGTTAGCCCCACCCTTACCGTTAAAGCTGTTGCTGCCGGAGGCATCGACATCCGCACGGGCGTTGCCGAACAGGCCTTCTAAGTAGCGCGGCGCAGTCCCGACGCCGAAATTGGTTTTGCCGTCGCGGCTGGCGTTGGCCGACGAGCTTTTACTGGCGCTGACGTTCTCTTGCAGCACGATGGTCAGCGTATCGCCTACGTTACGCGGTCTGCGATCCTCAAACAGCGGCTGATAGCCGTAGTTGATCGGCTGGGCAGTCTGAAAAATGGAGCCGTTGACAATGGGCTGCGGGCCTGGCGTAGGCTGCGCGGTGGTTGCGCCCTGCACCAGCGGCGTCGAGGGGATCCAGGCACACCCGTTCAGGGTGAGTGCCACCAAAGCCATAAGCGGATAACGAAACGCGGCGGATTTATGCATTGCTTTCATCTTCGAAATCAGGGGCCCGGCGCGGCGATGACCACCGCGCCGGAGCGCGCCTTAGAGTTGCGTCAGTTTTTGCAGCATCTGATCGGTAGTCGATACGGCTTTACTGTTAATTTCGTAAGCGCGCTGAACCTGGATCATATTCACCAGCTCTTCAGCCACGTTCACGTTAGAGGTTTCAACATACCCCTGGTAGAGCAGCCCCGCACCGTTCAGGCCGGGCGTCGTATCGTTCGGCGCGCCGGAGGACTGGGTCTCGGTGTAGAGGTTCTCACCGATGCTTTCCAGACCGGTATCGTTCATAAAGGTGGTCAGGTTCAGCTGCCCCACCTGCACCGGCGCGGCCTGCCCCTGCTGGGTCACGCTCACCACGCCGTCACGGCCGATGGTGATGCTCAGGGAGTTTGCCGGAATGGTAATGGCTGGCTGCACCTGGAAACCGCCTGCGGTGACCAGCTGGCCGTTCTGATCCACCTGGAAAGAACCGTCGCGGGTATAGGCGGCGGTACCGTCCGGCAGCATCACCTGGAAGAAGCCCTGGCCTTTAATCGCCACGTCTTTGCTGTTGTTGGTCTGGGAAAGGTTACCCTGGCTGTGCAGGCGCTCGGTAGCCACCGGACGCACGCCGGTACCAATCTGCAGGCCTGACGGCAGCGTGGTCTGCTCGGAAGACTGCGCGCCTGGCTGGCGAACGGTCTGGTAGAGCAGATCTTCAAAGACTGCGCGCTGACGCTTAAAACCGTTGGTGCTGACGTTCGCCAGGTTGTTGGCGATGACGTCCATATTGGTTTGCTGGGCGTCGAGGCCGGTCTTGGCAATCCATAAGGAGTTGATCATAAATAGTCCTGTATTAGCTCATCGACAGCAGTGAGTTAGCACGCTGCTCATTTTCATCAACGCTGCTGATGACCTTCATCTGCATCTCAAAGCGACGCGCGCTGGCGATCATATCGGTCATCGCTTCAACTGGCTTCACGTTGCTCCCCTCCAGCACGCCCGACATCACGCGGATGGTGGGATCGGCCTGCAGGGTTGCGCCCCGGGTAGCCTGGGTGGCCTGGCTGAGACGGAACATGCCGTCATCGCCACGCACCACTTCAGCAGCGGTTGCCTTGACCAGCTTCAGCTTGCCGATTGGCGATACCGTATTGGGCGGATCTCCCGGGGTGAGCGCCGAGATGGTGCCGTCCGCTGCGATGGTGATCTCCGCCCCTTCCGGCACGGCAATCGGACCTGCGTCGCCCATCACCGGGTTACCCTGAATGGTCAGCTGACCCGTCGGGCTGACCTGCATGTTACCGTTGCGGGTATAGCCCTCGGTACCGTCCGGCGTCTGTACCGCCAGCCAGCCGTCCTGTTGCAGCGCAACGTCCAGCGGGCGGGAAGTGTAATCCATCTGGCCAGGGGTCATATCCGCGCCGGGGGTAGACGCGGTTACCAGCGTGCGGGTAGGCAGCGACAGGCCCTCTACCGGCACGGCGCGCAGCGCGTTGAGCTGCGCACGAAAGCCTGGCGTGGAGGCGTTCGCGAGGTTGCTGGCCGTAACCGCCTGCTGGTTGAGCGTCTGGCTGGCCGCGCCCATCGCGGTATATATTGCGTGATCCATGAAGCCGTCCCGTCAGGCGCTTAGCGCAGGTTAACCAGGGTGTTGAGGATCTGATCCTGGGTTTTGATGGTCTGCGCGTTCGACTGGTAGTTACGCTGCGCGACGATCATATTGACCAGCTCTTTACTCAGATCGGTGTTAGAGGCTTCCAGCGCGCCGTTGGTCAGGGTACCGAAGTTACCGGTGCCTGCGGTGCCGAGCAGCGCCACGCCGGAGGACTGGGTTGCCGACCAGACGTTATCGCCTTCGGACGCCAGGCCTTCGTTGTTCGCGAAGTTAGCCAGCACGATCTGGCCCAGCAGCTGGTTCTGCTCGTTGGAGTAGTTACCCACTACGGTGCCGTCGTCGTTGATCTGATAGCTCACCAGGTCACCCGGCTTGTAGCCGTTCTGGCTGGTAGCCACGATGTTGTTCGCGCCGGTGTTCTGCTGCATGGAGTTCAGGAAGCTCAGGCTAAAGGACGCCGGATCCGCGCCTGGGATGGTCGCCGTCGTCACGTTAGCGGTACCACCGGAGGTCAGCATCCCGGTCTCGCTGAAGCCCAGAGTGGTGGAAAGCGTCGCGGCGCTGTTCGCCACGCTGCTGTCCTGGGTGTAGACATTCCAGGTGTTGCTGGTTCCACTCTTCACGAAATAGACGTTCATGTCGTGGGAGTTACCCTGGCTGTCAAAGACGGTAACCGAGCCTTTTTTGTTATAGCTGTCGGCGTTAGTCGGATCGAAAGCCACGGTCGGCGCAGCGTCAGTGGAGTTCAGGTTGATCTGCATCGCGGCGGTAGTGGTGGTTTTCGCCGCCATCAGGGTGTTCGGGATGGAGATCGCCGTCGGGTTTGCGCCCTGCTGAATGGTCGGCGGGGTGCCGGTGGCCGGGAAGCCGGTCAGCTGCAGACCCTGCATGTTAACGATGTTGCGGTTTTCATCCAGCTTGAACTGGCCGTTGCGGCTGTAGTACACCGAGCCGCTATTATCGACCAGACGGAAGAAACCGTTCTGGCTGATAGCAACGTCCAG
The DNA here is from genome assembly GCF_031987975.1 of Pseudescherichia sp. Classification (GTDB taxonomy): domain Bacteria; phylum Pseudomonadota; class Gammaproteobacteria; order Enterobacterales; family Enterobacteriaceae; genus Pseudescherichia. The sequence goes on from NZ_DALZYX010000005.1 coordinate 362,947, forward strand.
GCCACGACCGGTGTTGGTGGTCGTGCCGTCGGTGAAGTCCTGGGTAATACCCGCAACCTTCACGCCAAGACCGACTTTAGAACCGGCAAACATATCGGCGAAGGACGCGGTGCCAGATTTAAAGCCATAGGTGGCGGAGTTGGCGATGTTGTTACCAATGACATCGAGGTTGGTGGCCGCAGCATTCAGGCCGCTGACCGCTTGTGAGAAGGCCATGACTTACTCCTGATAAGTGTAAAGGCTTATATAATCTGCCGTACTTCGTCGAGGGTGGTGGTACCGTAGGTACCCAAATCTAAGGTGTTACCGGTGCTGCCTTTGGTAATGCCCTGCACCAGCGCAAACTGCAGCGGCTGGGCCACCAGCTGGGTGGATCCGCTGCTGGCGCTGATGGAAACGGTATAGGCGCTGTCCGGGGCAGCAGTGCCGTCGGTCATCTTGCCGTCCCAGCTAAAGGTGTGAACACCCGCGCTCAGGCCGCCAATATCGATGGTGCGAACCACCACGTTGTTTTTATCGGTGATGGTTGCGGTGACTTTATCCGCCGCCTGGGTCAGCTCAACGCCAAACGGCGTAGTGGTCTCGCTGCCCGCCAGCACGGTGGTGCCCGGGATCATCACCCCGTGGCCAATCAGCGTGCTCGCCTGCAGCGACTGGCTGTTGTCGATCTGACCAGAGATAGCGCCCAGGGTGGTATTGAGCTTCTCAATGCCGCTGACGGTGTTGATCTGCGCCAGCTGGGTGGTCAGCTCGTTGTTCTCCATCGGATTGGTGGGATCCTGGTTTTTGAGCTGGGCAACCAGCAGCGTTAAGAAGCTGCTCTGCAGATCCGTTGCGCTACTGCCGGCCGCTGCGCTGGTAGCTGTCGAGGTAGCGGTAGTGCTGGTAGTGTCGTTGAGATTTACAGCGATAGACATGCGACTCTCCTTTACGAGCCAAGCGTGAGCGTTTTCAGCATCATGCTTTTCACGGTGTTAAGTACTTCAACGTTGGCCTGGTAGCTGCGCGAGGCGGACATGGAGTTAACCATCTCACCGACGACGTCCACGTTGGGCATCCGCACGTAGCCTTTCGCATCGGCAAGCGGGTTGCCTGGCTCAAAGACCAGCTTGTCCGGAGCCTGGCTCTCAATGACATTGGCGACCTTGACGCCGCCGGTGGCCGCGCCTGGCGCCGCGTTCACCTGAAACACGACCTGCTTAGCGCGGTAGGGCTGGCCGTCTGGCCCGGTGACGCTGTCGGCGTTCGCCAGGTTACTGGCTGCCACGTTTAGCCGCTGGGACTGCGCAGTCAGCGCCGAGCCGGCGATATCAAAAATGTTCAGTAGTGCCATCTATTAATTCCCCCCCTGCAGCACGCTCATCATGCCTTTAATCTGTCCACCCAGAACGTTCAGCCCGGTCTGGTATTGCAGGCTGTTATCGGCAAACTGGGTACGCTCCCGGTCCATATCGACGGTGTTACCGTCCAGCGATGGCTGATCGGGAATGCGATAAAGCAGTTCAGTAGACGGTGCGGCGATGGTCTGGGCAGGAATATGGCGGGCAGAGGTCAGCGCCAGCGATACCCCGCTGGTTTCGGCCCGGCCGCGCTCCATCACTTTTTTAAGTTCGCTGGCAAAATCCATATCGCGCGCCTGATACCCCGGGGTATCGGCGTTAGCAATATTGGCGGCCAGAACTTCCTGGCGCTGGGCGCGCAGGTTTAATGCTTCTTGCTGAAATCGTAGCGCGGCATCGAGTTTATCGAGCATGTCTCCCCCGCTGATGACGTTACGCTGATGAGAAAATGACAGATGACAGCTTAAAGGGCATGAGGCACGCCTTATCGTTGGAATAAACGCAAAATGCGTCGCTATTTATTGCGTTGATAGATCGGCGCTACGGGTAAAATCCCCTCACTTGTTAATCCAGGCAGGAGCTAACCATGCACGGTGTGAAAAGCGTATGCGCCGCAATTTTGCTGTTTGCCAGTCCCCTGGCAGCGGCGCAGGATCTCACCGCCCAGCTGACCACCTTTTTTGCCCAACGGCTGGCGGGCTTTAGCGATGAGGTCGCCGTTACGCTGCGAACCCCGGCAAATCTGCTGCCTGCCTGTGAGCAACCCGCGCTGAGCGTTGCGGGTAGCGCGAAGCTGTGGGGCAACGTTAACGTGCTGGCCCAGTGCGCCAATGAGAAACGCTATCTGCAGGTGACGGTAGCGGCGACCGGAAACTACGTGGTCGCCGCCCAGGCGATTACCCGTGGCAGCACGCTGGAGCCGGGCAGCGTGACCCTGAAGCGCGGCCGTCTGGATCGTCTCCCGCCGCGCACCATGCTGGACATTAACCAGGCTCAGGATGCGGTAAGCCTGCGCGATGTCGCCCCAGGCCAGGCGATTCAGCTCTCCATGCTGCGCCAATCGTGGCGGGTTAAGGCCGGTGAGCGTGTACAGGTGATCGCCAGCGGCGATGGCTTTAGCGTAAACGGTGAAGGTAAGGCGCTGAACAATGCCTCGGTGGCGCAAAATGCCCGCGTGCGCATGGCGTCAGGCCAGGTGGTAAGCGGCACGGTAGCGCCTGATGGGAATATTCTTATTAATCTGTAATCTTTTTAAAGATTTTGCGGCCCTTGCCGATAATTAAGCAATATATGATGATGGCAAGCCCTAACGCCGCGAACCCTCGATGAGGACAACACTATGAGCATTGATCGTACATCGCCTTTAAAGTCGGTTAGCACTGTTCAGCCGCGCGAAACCAACGACACTCAGACTCCAAAAACGCGTCTGGAAAAATCCGCTACGGCGAATAGCACCAGCGTCACTATTAGCAATGCGCAGACCAAACTGACCCAGGCGGGCAGCGACGATATTAACATGGAGCGCGTGGAAGCACTGAAAACCGCGATCCGCAACGGCGAGCTGAAAATGGATACCGGCAAAATTGCCGACGCCCTGATTAGCGAAGCGCAGAGTTTCCTACAGAGTAAGTGAGCGTATGAGCAAACTGTCAGAAGTTCTTGATCAAATGACAGTTATCCTGAACGCGCTGAAAGGCGTGATGGATGCTGAGCAACAACACCTTTCGGCGGGCCAGATTAACGGCAGCGCGCTACAGCGTATCACCGAAGAGAAGAGTTCGTTGCTCGCCTCGCTGGACTATCTTGAACAGCAGCGTCGTGCCGAACAGAATATGGAGCAGAGCGCAAACGATGATATCGCAGGCCGCTGGCTGACGATTACCAAAAAAACGCAGCACCTGCGTGAGCTAAACCAGCACAACGGCTGGCTGCTGGAAGATCAGATCCAGCGCAACCGACAGGCACTGGAGGTGTTAAAACCGCATCAGGAGCCTGCCCTTTACGGCGCGAATGGCCAGACTTCGGTATCCCACCGCGGCGGCAAGAAAATCTCCATCTGACCTCTTATCGTTCAGGCCCGGGCATCGCTGCCCGGGCCTGAACCGTTTTACGCCGTCCGGCGCGCAAACTCCTTCACTTTAAAGCCCAGCAGCGCCAGCGTGGCGAAGTAGGCTATGGCTCCCACCGCCACCACCGCCATCAGGCGCAGCAAACGCCAGGCCATCGTTCCCTGCGACCACTCCGGCATCACCGAGAGCACACCCAGCAGCGCTGCGGCCATCACCACCACAGCAATCACCAGACGCAGCAGAAAACGCTGCCAGCCCGGCTGCGGGGTAAAGATTTTCTGCTTGCGCAGCTGCCAGTAGAGCAGGCTGGCGTTGAGGCAGGCGGCCAGACCAATGGACAGCGACAGCCCGGCATGTTTGAGCGGGCCGATAAAGGCCAGGTTCATCAGCTGGGTCATAATCAGCGTGACGATAGCGATCTTGACCGGGGTTTTAATGTCCTGCCGCGAGTAGAACCCTGGCGCCAGCACTTTCACCACAATTAACCCCATCAGCCCCACGGAGTAGGCGATCAACGCCCGCTGGGTCATCATCGCGTCAAAGGCGGTGAACTTGCCGTACTGGAACAGCGAGACCGTTAGCGGTTTGGCGAGGATCCCCAGCGCCACGGCGCTCGGCAACGCCAGCAGGAAGCAGAGGCGCAGGCCCCAGTCCATCAGGCGGCAGTACTCGTCGTGGTTGCCGCTGGCGAAGCTGCGGGAGAGCGACGGCAGCAGGATGGTGCCCAGCGCCACGCCCAGCACGCCGGAGGGAAACTCCATCAGGCGGTCAGCGTAGTACATCCACGAGACCGAGCCGGAGACGAGGAACGAGGCGAAAATGGTGTTGATGATCAGTGAGATTTGGCTGACCGAGACGCCAAGAATAGCCGGGCCCATCTGCTTGACGACGCGGATCGCTCCTGCATCGCGAAAGCTGATGCGCGGCAATACCAGCATGCCGATCTTTTTGAGATGTGGCAGCTGATAGAAGAGCTGTAGGACGCCGCCGACGGTGACTGCCCAGGCCAGCGCCAGCACCGGCGGGTTAAACAGCGGAGCGGCAAAGAGCGCAAAGCCAATCATGCTGACGTTTAACAGGGTTGGCGCAAAGGCCGGCACCGAGAAGCGGTTCCAGGTGTTAAGGATCGCCCCCACCAGCGAGGCCAGCGAAATCAGCAGAATGTAGGGAAAGGTGATCTTCAGCAGCTGGGTGGTGAGCACAAACTTGTCGGCGGTATCGGCAAAGCCCGGCGCGGTGACCATGATCACCCAGGGCGCGGCCAGCATCCCGGCGATGGTGACGATGGCCAGCACCAGCGTCAACAGACCGGAAACGTAGGCGACAAAGACGCGGGTAGCCTCTTCGCCCTGCTTGCTTTTGTACTCGGCCAGAATTGGCACGAAGGCCTGGGAGAACGCGCCTTCCGCAAAGATGCGGCGCAGCAGGTTAGGGAGCTTAAACGCCACAAAGAAGGCGTCGGTTGCCATCCCTGCGCCAAACACCCTTGCCACAATGGCGTCGCGAGCAAACCCCAGCACGCGGGAAAAGAGAGTCATCGAGCTGACCGCAGCCAGCGATTTTAATAAATTCATTACTGTATTAATCCGAAACCCTGCGGCAAAACGCCTGCATAGCAGGCGTTAGAAGAAGCGCTTAGTCTACCTGGATTGCAATGAAATACTACATCCAGATGTTACAGTGAATTATTCAGCCATCGCCTCGCGCCAGAGCCTGTTAATGACGCGCTGGGCCAGCACCGCCTGCTCGCCGGAGGTTTCAGGCGCAGTCTGATTTTTCACGCAGGTGATAAAGTGCTGGGCGCAGCCCACGAAGCCGCGCTGCTCAAGGGTACTCTGCCAGCCGGGAATGGGACGCAGCGAAATGCCGCTGCCCTGCTCTTCCCGCCACTCACGCATGTCGGTCACGTCATACAGGCCGCCGTCGGTTACCGCCTGCACCCACTCGCGCTGGCTGCCCGCCCGGCGATGCATGCTGGTGGTGATTTGCAGGGCGTCATGACTAAAGTGATGCTCGGCGTAGATCATCGCCCCGTCGTCGTTGGTGAGCAGCGTGCCACCGTTGAGCTGTCCTTCGCCGCCTGCCAGCCACAGGGCGGTGTCTACCACGTGGAGGTAGTCATCCAGCAGCGTGAAGCGCAGATCCTGCGGGCCGACGCTGTCGCTGCGGTGCTTGTCCATGCGCAGCGATGCCCCGTTTGCCAGCCGGGTTTTCAGATCGCGGTAGAGCGGCGCGAAGCGGCGGTTAAAGCCGACCATCAGGATCAGATTTTTGCGCGCGGCCAGCGCCACCAGCCGCTCGGCGTCGGCAAGATCCTCCGCCAGCGGCTTATCGACGCAGACGTGTACCCCCGCGTTCAGCAGCTCGCTCACCACCGCATAGTGCGAGGCGGTAGAGGTGTGGACAAATACCGCATCGCACTGGGCGGCTAGCTCCGGCAGCGACCCGGCATAGGGCACCCGCCAGCGCTGGCAAATAGCTAACGCTTTCTCCCGCGACGGCGACCAGGCGGCCTGAAGCGTCCAGTCAGTGGCCGCCCCCAGTACCGGCAGCCAGGCCTTCTGGGCAATGCCGCCCAGCCCTACCACGCCTATACGTAACTGTGTCATGGTTAATCTCCCAGGTGTGCCAGCAGTGAATCGAGACGCTGCTTCAGTTCAGCGACTTCGCTCTCCAGCGCCGTTACTCGCGCAGCAAGATCCTCTGGCTGTGGCGCTTCGCTCGCTGCGGCTGTTGCCTCCGGAACCGATTCGCCGCTAAACAGGTGCATATAGCGGCTTTCTCGCTTGCCCGGCTCGCGCGGCAGACGGACCACAAAGGGACCATCCTCCCGACTTGCCAGCGTTTCTAAGGTCTGTTCAACTTCCGGCACGTCGGCAAACTCATGCATTCTCGCCGCCCGCGTTCGCAGTTCGCCCGGCGTCTGAGCGCCCCGCAGCAGCAGCGTGGTGATGAGCGCCGTCTCGCCGCTGCTGAGCCTGAGGTTACCAAACTCAGAGTTGCAGAAGCGCTGCTCATATTTCGTTACCCGGTTGCCAAAGCCGCTGACGTTGCGCAGGTAGTGGCGCTTGACCAGCGTGTCGAGGAGATCCTGTACCTCAGCGTCGTCCAGCGACATCACGGGCTCACGGTTGGTTTTCTGGTTGCAGGCGCTGACTACCGCATTCAGGGAGAGGGGGTACTGCTCCGGGGTGGTTACCTGCTTCTCCAGCAGGCAGCCGATAATCCGCGCTTCGGCGGGGCTTAACAGGATTTTCATCTTATTATTTCCTTAGTTGCGGCCTGCGGTCCATTCCTGCGTTGTCAACGCCGTCAGCACATGATCGCGCCACTGCCCATCAATCAGCAGATAGGCTTTGGCATAGCCCTCTTTTTCAAAGCCCAGCCGTGCCAGCAGGCCGCCGCTGCGCTGGTTGTGGGGCATGTAATTAGCCATGATGCGGTGAATATGCTGGGTGCGCTGCATATAGCGGATGGCGGCGGTCAGCGCCTCAAACATCAGCCCCTGCCCCTGCCACTTCTGCCCGATAGAGTAGCCCAGGTAGCAAGCGTGAAACGAGCCGCGTACCACGTTAGAGAAGTTAGCTACGCCCATGATCTCTTTCTCTTCAGGATCGAGCAGCGCAAAGTAGAAGGCACTTCCCTGCTTATGAAATTCGTTAATCATGCTGAGACGCGCCTGCCAGCCGGACGGATAGCAGTGGCTCTCATCACGAATGGGTTCCCAGGGTTTTAAAAACTGGCGGTTTTCTGCGTAGTAGTCCGCCAGACGCCATGCATCGCGCTCGTGCACTAAACGCACCACCAGCCGGTCCGTCGTCAAGCGCGCTTTTGGAACGTTGTTACGATAGCCGAACATTAATCACCACTCCTGTCGAAACGTCTTATTACCCCTGCAGATAACTATACCTGTGGCACGCCACTATTACGATAAAGAGCATCAATCAAAGCGTTGCTTTGATAAAAAAATATCGTCGCCGTAACGGTGGGAAAATGGCCAGTAACAACGCAGAATAGCAGGGTAACTATTTTGACATTCCCGGGAGGGGAGATGTCCCGCGTATCGCAGGCCAGGCGCCTGGGTAAATATTTCCTGCTCATCGATAATATGCTGGTTGTGTTAGGTTTTTTCGTTGTCTTCCCGCTTATATCCATTCGCTTTGTTGATCAGCTTGGCTGGGCCGCCTTAATGGTGGGTATTGCCCTCGGCCTGCGGCAGCTTATCCAGCAGGGGCTGGGGATCTTCGGTGGCGCTATCGCGGATCGCTTCGGTGCCAAGCCGATGATCGTCACCGGCATGCTGATGCGAGCCGCCGGTTTCGCCACCATGGCGGTGGCGCAGGAGCCATGGCTGCTCTGGAGCTCGTGTATCCTCTCGGGCCTCGGCGGCACCCTGTTTGATCCGCCGCGTTCGGCGCTGGTGGTCAAGCTGATCCGCCCTCATCTGCGCGGACGCTTCTTCTCGCTGCTGATGATGCAGGACAGCGCCGGGGCGGTGATCGGCGCTCTGCTCGGCAGCTGGCTATTGCAGTATGATTTCCGCCTGGTGTGCGCCACCGGGGCGGTGATATTTGTCCTCTGCGCCGCTTTCAACGCCTGGCTGCTGCCGGCCTGGAAACTCTCAACGGTAAAAACACCGGTGCGGGAGGGGCTAAATCGCGTAATGCGCGATAAACGCTTCGTGACCTACGTGCTGACCCTAACCGGCTACTACATGCTGGCGGTGCAGGTGATGCTGATGCTGCCGATCATGGTTAACGACATTGCTGGCTCTCCGGCGGCGGTGAAGTGGATGTATGCCATTGAAGCGAGCCTGTCGCTGACGCTTCTCTACCCGCTTGCCCGCTGGAGCGAAAAACGCTTTCGCCTTGAGCAGCGCCTGATGGCTGGCCTGCTGTTTATGGCCCTCAGCCTGCTGCCGATTGGCATGGTCAGCTCGCTACAGCAGCTCTTTACATTAATTTGCACGTTCTACATCGGCTCGATTATTGCCGAACCGGCGCGCGAAACCCTGAGCGCCGAACTGGCGGATGCCCGGGCACGGGGCAGCTATATGGGCTTTAGCCGCCTCGGTCTCGCCTTCGGCGGTTTCCTTGGCTACGCGGGGGGTGGCTGGCTATTCGACGCCGGGAAAGCGTTCAGCCAGCCCGAGCTACCGTGGATGATGCTGTCGGCTATTGGCCTTGTCACTCTCTTTGCACTCTGGTGGCAGTTCAGCCCCAGAGATACCCAGACAGGCGTGCTCGAACCCGAGGCCTGATTTGAAAGGCGCTTTTTTCTCTTCCATACTGATGGTTACGGACAACCATCACCTGGAGGGGAAACGTGAAGCTCTATATTTACGATCACTGCCCGTACTGCCTTAAAGCCCGCATGATCTTCGGCCTGAAGAATCTGCCCGTAGAACTTAACGTATTGCTTAGCGATGATGAAGCCACGCCCACCCGCATGATTGGCCAGAAGATGGCGCCGATCCTGCAAAAAGATGACAGCCGCTACATGGCCGAGAGCCTGGACATCGTGAAGTATGTTGACCAGCTCGACGGCGAACCGCTGCTGACCGGCGCACGTAAGCCCGCCATTGAGACGTGGCTGCGTAAAGTTAACGAGTATACCAACCGCCTGCTGCTCCCCCGCTTTGCTAAAGCGCCATTTGATGAGTTTGCTACCCCTGAAGCGCGGGCTTATTTTACCAATAAGAAAGAGGCTGCTATCGGTGACTTTAGCGAGCATCTTGCCCATACCCCAGGACTAGTTAAAAAAATCAGTGACGATCTGCGCGATTTGGATAAGCACATTGTTCAGCCCAACGCGGTTAACGGTGAACTCTCCGAGGATGATATCCACCTCTTCCCACTGCTGCGTAACCTGACCATCGTGCCCGGTATCGTTTGGCCAACGCGCGTCGCCGACTATCGCGACAATATGGCCAAGCAGACGCAAATTAACCTCCTGTCATCTATCGCTATTTAACCTCAGGTCTGGCGGAAGCGCAGGTTTCCGCCACCGCTTTCAGCCTTTTCTGCTATTGCGTCTCCTGCTGGCACGCCAGACTGCTTTGTGTCACGATGGCACAATGGATGGCTTTTGAGGGATCCCATGAAGAAGATTTTATTTGCCGCCGCCCTTGTCGCAGGCGGCCTGCTGGCGGGCTGCAACCAGCTCACCCAGTACACCGTCAGCGAGCAAGAGATCAACCAGGCGCTGCAAAAACATAATAACTTCTCCCGCGACATTGGTTTGCCGGGGGTAGCGGATGCGCATATTGTGCTAAATAACCTGGTCAGCGCCATTGGCCGTGAGGAGCCGGACAAGGTTACCCTCTCCGGGGACGCCGGGCTGGATCTTAACTCGCTGTTTGGCAGCCAGCAGGCTACCGTCAAGCTAAAGCTCAAGGCGCTGCCGGTCTTCAATAAAGAGCAAGGGGCCATCTTTCTTCAGCAGATGGAGGTGGTAGACGCCTCGGTAATGCCGCAGAAAATGCAGCCGGTCGTACAGACCCTACTCCCCTATCTGAACCAGGCGCTGCAAAAATACTTTAATCAGCAGCCAGCCTACGTACTGAGCGAAGACAGCAGCAAAGGTGAAGCGCTGGCAAAAAAATATGCCAAAGGGCTAGAGATCAAAGCAGGCGAAATTGTTATTCCGTTTGTTAACTGACATGGCGGGCGCAGCGCGCGCCCAATTTTGTTATCCTCGCAGGAAAAGAGTGCAAACGAAAACGTTTACGCATATCCTTAGTGCCCGGCATAAAACCAGCCATAACTGATTTCACCTCAGCCGGAGCACTTTCATGACAGCACAACCCCAGGTTTTAAAAATTCGCCGCCCTGACGACTGGCACGTACATCTGCGCGACGGCGATATGTTAAAGACTGTCGTGCCCAACACCAGTGAAACCTATGGCCGCGCTATTGTGATGCCAAACCTGGCACCGCCGGTGACTACCGTTGATGCCGCTATCGCCTATCGCCAGCGTATTCTGGCTGCTGTTCCTGCCGGCCACGACTTCACCCCGCTGATGACCTGCTATCTTACCGACTCGCTGGATCCCAACGAGGTCGAGCGCGGCTTTAAAGAGGGCGTGTTCACCGCTGCCAAACTCTATCCGGCTAACGCTACCACCAACTCCAGCCACGGGGTCACCAGCATTGACGCTATTATGCCGGTGCTTGAGCGCATGCAGACCCTGGGCATGCCGCTGCTGGTACATGGCGAAGTGACCCACGCTGAGATCGATATTTTCGATCGCGAGGCACGCTTTATTGAAACGGTAATGGAGCCGCTGCGCCAGCGCCTGCCGGAGCTAAAAGTGGTGTTTGAGCACATCACGACTAAAGATGCAGCCGACTATGTGCGCGAGGGCAACGAGCGGCTGGCGGCCACCATTACCCCGCAGCATCTGATGTTCAACCGTAACCATATGCTGGTGGGCGGCGTGCGCCCTCACCTCTACTGCCTGCCGATCCTAAAGCGTAACATCCATCAGCAGGCGCTGCGCGAGCTGGTGGCCAGCGGCTTCGAGCGTGCCTTCCTCGGCACCGACTCCGCCCCACATACCCGCCTGCGTAAAGAGAGCAGCTGCGGCTGCGCAGGCTGTTTTAACGCCCCGACGGCGTTAGCCAGCTACGCCACCGTCTTTGAAGAGATGCACGCCCTGCAACACTTTGAAGCCTTCTGCTCACTTAACGGCCCGCGCTTCTATGGTCTGCCGGTCAACGAGGGTTACGTTGAGCTAGTGCGGGAAGAGGAGCAGGTGCCGGAAAGCATCGCCCTGAGCGATGACACCCTGATCCCTTTCCTGGCAGGTGAGCGCGTTAACTGGCGGATCCGCCGCTAAAAAATAGTCTGCCCCCTGTTGTAAGTTTGCTGTCTATACTGTATAAAAACACAGTACATCATTCAGGGGGCAATCATGCGTATCGAAGTGACCATCGCTAAAACAACACCCTTACCGCCGGGCGCGATTGACGCGCTGGCAAGCGAACTCTCCCGCCGTCTGCAGAGCGACTATCCCGATACCGAAGGCAAGGTGACCGTCCGCTATGCAGCCGCCAACAATCTGTCTGTTCTCGGCGGTGCTAAAGGGGATAAAGAACGCGTTAGCGAGATCCTTCAGCAAACCTGGGAGAGCGCTGACGACTGGTTTACGCAGGATTAATGGTTGTTTCCCTATTGTGCTTTTGCCGGGTCGCCCCGGCTTTTTTTCACTTTTAGGCATTATTCTGATGGTGCCGCTTATCTCCGTAATAAATAAGCTGTAATTTGGCGTTTTCTTGTTCAAAAAATTCTAAGAAAGTTCAGAAAAACTGACCCCTGTTTTTTTATTAGCGCAATCTGCTTAATTATTGATATACTTAAGTTGCTTCAATAAACACGCATTGAACCTCAAGAGTCGTTGTCTTTAAACACGCATTTAGGGGGTTAAAATGGTAAAAAATAATGAAGTCATTCAAACCCATCCGCTTGTAGGGTGGGACATCAGCACCGTGGACAGCTACGATGCGCTGATGCTGCGCTTGCACTACCAGACCCCAAATCATGCCGACCATGACGACACGGAGGTCGGACAGACTCTGTGGTTAACGACCGACGTTGCTCGTCAATTTATATCGATTTTAGAAGCCGGCATTGCCAAGATTGAATCTGGCGACTACCAGGAAAACGAGTACAAGCGGCATTAATGAATGCTCATTTTTCAACCACCAGGCACCCTTAGGGTGCCTTATTTATTTGTGGCTTGTATAACGTCGACGGGTTAATTACTCTCCTGAGCACAGTTTTTGCCAGGAGAGCCTTATGAAATACGATCTCATTATTATCGGCAGCGGTTCAGTCGGCGCGGCGGCGGGCTATTATGCCACCCGAGCGGGGCTAAAGGTGCTGATGACCGATGCCCATATGCCGCCCCACCAGCAGGGTAGCCACCATGGCGATACGCGGCTGATCCGCCACGCCTACGGCGAGGGCGAGAAGTATGTCCCGCTAGTGCTTAGAGCGCAGGCGCTATGGGAGCAGCTGGCAGCGGAGAGCGGTGAAGAGGTGTTTATCCGCAGCGGCGTGGTTAATCTTGGTCCCGCTAACTCTGATTTTTTGCGCAACGTTGCGCAGAGCGCTAAGCAGTTTAACCTTAACGTTGAGCAGCTCGACGCCACGGCGCTAATGGCCCGCTGGCCTGAATTTCGCGTGCCTGATGACTATATCGCCCTGTTTGAGGCTAACTCTGGCGTGTTGAAAAGCGAACTGGCGATAAAAACCTGGATCCGTCTCGCCCGGGAGGCTGGCTGCGCGCAGTTGTTTAATTGTCCGGTAACGGCCATCCATCACCATGATGATGGCGTGACCATTGAGACGGCCGACGGTGAGTATCGGGGCGCGAAGCTGCTGGTGAGCGCCGGAACCTGGGTGAAGCAGCTACTCTCCTCTTTACCTGTTCAGCCTGTACGTAAGGTGTTTGCCTGGTATCAGGCCGATGGCCGCTACAGTCGCAAAAACAACTTCCCGGCCTTTACCGGTGAGCTGGCTAACGGCGACCAATACTACGGTTTCCCGGCGGAAGATGATGCGCTTAAAATCGGCAGGCATAACGGTGGACAACCTATCAGCAGCGAGGATGAGCGCCTGCCATTTGGCCGCGTCGCTACCGATGGCTCTGAATGTTTCCCCTTCCTGCGTCAGTGCCTTCCCGGCATCGGCGGCTGTCTCTATGGCGCGGCCTGCACTTACGATAACTCGCCGGATGAGGACTTTATCATCGATACGCTGCCGGATAACGCCAGTACGCTGGTGGTTACCGGACTGAGCGGGCACGGCTTTAAATTTGCCTCCGTGCTGGGTGAAATTGCAGCCGACTTTGCGGCGGGTAAAACGTCAACGTTTGATTTAACCCCGTTTTCGCTACGGCGTTTCATGGCAGGATAAGAAAAAGGCCCCTTGCGGGCCTGTTCATGCTTATTGTCCATGGAGAGAACATGCGCTGGCTATTTACCTGGTTAACTGAAAACGTCCGTGAACATTTGATGGCCTATATTGTCTTCTGGTCGCTGCTGGCGTTAATTGATTTTATTTATATAATTTATGCCGGATAAGTTATATTGACAAAAGTTGACACTACTTTAATCAAACTTCATTTAAAGCAGTTTTTTTGAATGATAGTAAGCAGGCTAATTTGCCCACAACAGCAGTGACATAGCATAGCCTGTGGAATTAAGACGAAATCATTGACAATCCTAAGTCAAATCAATGCAAATAAATTGAATAAAATAAAATAGCGCTCTATTTTGTTATTTTTAAGTTGCATTAATATTTTTTGCAGGCCATTTTAAGTTAACTTTATATTTGAGTATGGTTAACTTTATGCAACTGCGTAATTCTGCTCGCCGCTATGGCGCGGTCTCTATTGCGTTACACTGGCTGATTGCGGTGGTGGTTTATGGCATGTTTGCCCTTGGCCTATGGATGGTGACTCTCAGCTACTATGACGGCTGGTATCATCAGGCTCCGGAGCTGCATAAAAGCATTGGCGTGCTGCTGATGATGGGCCTGGTGGTACGCCTGATCTGGCGTCATTTCTCACCGCCACCCAGGGCACTGGCCTCCTACTCACGCCTTACCCATGTCGCCGCCATTGGCGCGCATATCACCCTTTACGCCCTGCTGTTTGCCATTGTCATCAGCGGGTATCTGATCTCTACCGCCGACGGTAAGCCCATCAGCGTTTTTGGCCTGTTTGAGATCCCGGCGACGCTGGCCGACGCGGGCGCGCAGGCCGATCTGGCGGGCACCCTACATCTGTGGCTGGCATGGAGCGTGGTTATTCTCTCGGTCCTGCACGCTCTGGCAGCCCTTAAACACCATTTTATTGATAAAGACGACACCCTCAAACGAATGCTGGGTAAATCGTCCCCTGACTCTGGAGCATAAGATGAAGAAAAACCTGCTGGCATTAACCTTTGGTGCGCTGCTGTTCACAACCGGTTCTGCTGTAGCCGCTGACTACAAAATCGATAAAGAGGGCCAGCACGCCTTCGTTAACTTCCGTATTCAGCATCTGGGCTACAGCTGGCTCTACGGCACCTTCAAAGACTTCGACGGGACCTTTACCTTTGACGAACAAAATCCGGCTGCGGATAAGGTTAACGTCACCATCAACACCAACAGCGTCGATACCAACCACGCCGAGCGTGATAAACACCTGCGCAGCGCAGATTTCCTCAACGTAGCGAAATTTCCGCAGGCAACCTTTGCCTCAACCGGCGTGAAGAAAGATGGCGACGAGCTGGACATCACCGGTAATCTGACTCTGAACGGCGTCACTAAGCCGGTTACGCTGGAAGCGAAGCTGATTGGTCAGGGCGACGATCCGTGGGGCGGCGTTCGCGCTGGCTTTGAAGCAGAAGGTAAAATCAAGCTGAAGGACTTCAATATCAATACCGATCTGGGTCCGGCATCGCAGGAAGTGGATCTGATTATCTCTGTTGAAGGCGTGCGCCAGAAATAACGCCGCTTCGCAAATGGCCTGCCGGGTCTCCCCGGCAGGCTTGTAACGCTTACTCCGGGTCCGGAATGCCCAGTTTAGTATTCAGACGACCGCGAGATTTATTAAAGATCTTATTCCCGTTCTCACGCCCTGCCCGGCGGCGGCGCTGCTCCTCTTCCGGCAGCTCACGCTCCGTCTGACACAGTTCGCTACAGCAGCCCTTATATTTCTCAGCACATGATGGGCACTGAATAAACAGCAGATGGCAGCCATCGTTCAGACAGTTGGTATGGCTATCGCACGGCGTGCCGCACTGGTGGCAGTGGGCAATGACATCTTCAGAGATGCGCTCTCCCATCCGCTCATCGAAAACAAAGTTCTTGCCGATAAAGCGCACCGGCAGGCCCTGCTCCCGCGCCCGGCGCGCATACTCAATGATGCCGCCCTCGATATGCCATACCTTATTGAAGCCGTTATGCTTCATCCACGCGCTGGCTTTCTCACAGCGGATGCCACCGGTGCAGTACATAACGATCTTCTTATCTTTATGCTCCTGCATCATCTCCACTGCCTTCGGCAGCTGCTCGCGGAAGGTATCCGCTGGGATCTCCAGCGCCTGCTCAAAGTGCCCCACCTCATATTCATAGTGGTTACGCATATCAATAAAGATTGCGTCGGGATCGTCAAGCATGGCATTGACCTCGGCGGCCTTCAAGTACTCACCGACGTCGCTGGCGTCAAAGGTAGGATCGTCAATACCGTCAGCGACGATGCGATCGCGCACCTTCATGCGTAGCACCCAAAACGATTTACCGTCGTCATCGAGCGCCACGTTCAGGCGCAGACCGTCTAATGCCGGGTCAAACGCGTAGAGGCAGTCACGCAGGGCATCAAACTGGCTCTCCGGGACGCTGATCTGGGCGTTAATCCCTTCGTGGGCCAGGTAGACGCGGCCGAATACGTTCAGGGCGGTTAACGCCTTGTACAGCTCGTCGCGGGTAGCCTGCGGATCAACAATGGTAAAGTACTGATAGAATGAGACAGTGATGCGCGGCTCGGTTTCAGCGAGCATACGCGCCTTCAGCTCCTCATTCGAAATGCGGTTGTGTAACACTGGCATGGTGTACGTTTCCTGCAATCTATGAATGATGAATTAAAATCGGGCAGCATCATAAAGCAAATACTGTTAATTTACATCCCCGGCGTTTACGTTACATTGCACACCGTAACGATCATAAGGAGAACAGGTGTTGGAAAACAGGAAAGAGATAACGCATTTACCTCAATTTTCAGCGGCATTGCTGCACCCCCGCTACTGGCTGACGTGGTTCGGCGTAGGCCTTTTATGGCTTATTGTTCAGCTCCCCTATCCGATTCTCTATCGCCTGGGCTGTGGTCTGGGGCGGCTGGCAATGCGTTTTATGAAGCGTCGTGTGCACGTCGCCACGCGCAATCTTGAGCTGTGCTTTCCTGATATGCCCCCTGACGAGCGTCACGCGCTGGTGGTAAAAAACTTTGAGTCTACCGGCATGGGTCTGCTGGAGACCGGCATGGCCTGGTTCTGGTCAAACAGGCGCGTTGCCCGCTGGATGGATGTCATTAACTTTGAGCCTGTTTATGAACTGCAACGGCAAAAACGCGGTATTTTGCTGATCGGCGTTCACTTTTTGACGCTGGAGCTGGGGGCGCGCATGTTTGGCATGCAGTCGCCAGGCATTGGCGTTTACCGTCCCAACGATAATCCGGTGATTGACTGGCTGCAAACCTGGGGGCGTCTGCGCTCCAATAAAACCATGCTCGATCGCAAGGATCTGAAAGGGATGGTGAAGGCGCTGAAGAGCGGTGAGGTGGTCTGGTATGCGCCGGACCACGACTACGGCCCGCGGGCCAGCGTCTTCGTGCCGCTGTTTGCCGTCGATCAGGCCGCCACCACCTCGGGAACCTGGATGCTCTCGCGTCTCTCAGGTGCGGCGCTGGTTCCTTTTGTACCGCGCCGCAAACCGGACGGTAAGGGCTATGAGCTGGTGATGCTGGATCCCGAGCTGTCGCCGCCGCTGGACGATGCTGAAACCACCGCCGCCTGGATGAACAAGATCGTCGAGAAGTGCATTCTGATGGCACCTGAGCAGTATATGTGGCTGCACCGCCGCTTTAAAACTCGCCCCGAAGGCGTGCCGTCACGCTACTAACTTTTGATTCCCGTAACGCCGGATGGCGGCATAATGCCTTATCCGGCCTACGATCCCCAGCGCCCGCACCTCAATTATTTTCCGCAATCATTCTTGTAAAATCTCAGATTCAACTATTCTTTCCCTGAACAACATGTCAATTTCACAGGGAGAAACCAATGACCATGTACGCCACGCTGGAAGAAGCCATTGATGCTGCTCGTGAAGAGTTTCTGGCCAACAGTCCTGAGCTGGACGAAGAGAGTGCCAACATTCAGCAGTTTAATATGCAGAAGTACGTGCTACAGGATGGCGAGATCATGTGGCAGGTGGAATTTTTAGCCGACGAAGGCGAGGACGGGGAGTGTCTGCCGTTATTGACCGGCGAAGCCGCGCAGAGCGTGTTTGACGGCGAGTTTGACGAGATTGAGCTGCGCCAGGAGTGGCTGGAGGAGAATACCCTCCACGAGTGGGATGAGGGCGAATTTCAGCTGCAGCCGCCGCTGGATACCGAAGAGGGTCGCACCGCAGCGGATGAGTGGGACGAGCGCTAACTACTCGTAGGGACCGTGATGCGCATCAATAGGCAGCAGAAGCGTATCAAAAACCAGAGAGAAAGGGAGATCCAGAACGGTGATGTAGCGCCACTTTGAGTCGCGTACGTCCCACTGAACTCCTGGGTAGTACTGGTTCCCATGCCCCTGTCCCGGAATAGTACGGCTGATTATGCTGCCGCACCCGCTAAGCAGCATCGCCATTACTACAACAGTAATTATCCGCATACCTCTCCTTATAAAAAAATACCGGCTGTAGAGCCGGTATTTATTCATCAAACACTAAACAGTTATTTTGTCTTCAGCGCGTCGTATTGGCTAATCCACGACGAGTAACGCTCAGGCGAGGACCAGACACGGTAGTGTAAACGTGACATTGTCACCGGATCGCTCAGCAGCACCAGGCGGCGGTCTCGGGAGAGTTTGTCCGGCGTCTCGTTCAGCGCCTGCTCAACGTGACGGTCGCGGGCGATCTCCAGCACCTGGCTTGCCCGATGACGGGCCGTCGCCATGGCGGTGGCAAGGGCGTTATAGGACGGGTTAAACACCGCGTGCATAAAGCCATTTTCCAGCGACCGCTCACGGTTCAGCGTCAGATACTTGTCAGTATCCACCAGCACCTGCGGCGGCGAGTACTCTTCCGGGATCAGGAACAGCTTCCAGCGCTTAGTACGCAGGCCTACCGTTGCGCGGCTCGAAATCACCGAGACAAATGGGGAGAGGATCAGCGAGACCACGATCGGTGCCAGCCAGAACAGGAAGCGCAGATCCAGCCACGCCATGCCGATTGCCCAGACCAGGCCCAGCAGCATCTGCGAGCCGTGACGCATAAACGCCTCGCCCCACGGGGTAGAGTCATCGTCACGCTGCGGTGAGTTCCAGACCACTTCCCAGCCGAGGAAGGCACTGACCACGAACACGGTGTGGAACAGCATACGTACCGGGGCCAGCAGCACAGAGAACAGCACCTCCAGCAGCAGCGACGCCGTCACGCGCAGGAACCCGCCATACTCTTTCGTCCCCTTGCACCAGATCAGGATAATGCTCAGTAGCTTCGGCAGGAAGAGCAGCACCATGGTCGAGGCAAAGAGCGCGATCGCCAGCTCAGGACGCCACTGCGGCCACACCGGGAACAGCTGACGCGGCTGCAGGAAGTACTGCGGCTCGGTCAGGGCGTGAACCACCTGCAGCGCCGTAGAGAGCGCGAGGAACATAAACCACAGCGGCGCGGAGAGGTAGGACATTACCCCGGTCAGGAACACGGCGCGGTGCACCGGGTGCATCCCTTTTACGAGGAACAACCGGAAGTTCATCAGGTTGCCGTGACACCAGCGGCGGTCGCGTTTCAGCTCATCCAGCAGGTTCGGCGGCAGCTCCTCATAGGAGCCAGGCAGATCGTAGGCGATCCACACCCCCCAACCGGCGCGGCGCATTAGAGCCGCCTCCACAAAGTCGTGGGAGAGGATAGAGCCAGCAAACGAGCCTTCGCCCGGCAGCGGGGCCAGCGCACAGTGCTCGATAAACGGCTGCACGCGGATAATGGCGTTATGGCCCCAGTAGTGCGACTCCCCGAGCTGCCAGAAGTGCAGACCCGCGGTAAACAGCGGCCCGTAAACCCGAGTGGCAAACTGCTGACAGCGTGCATAGAGGGTATCCATCCCGGACGCACGCGGTGAGGACTGGATAATCCCGGCGTTCGGGTTAGCTTCCATCAGACGCACCAGACCGCACAGGCAGTCGCCGGTCATGACGGAGTCCGCATCCAGCACCACCATGTAGCTATACTGGCTGCCCCAGCGACGGCAGAAGTCGTCAATGTTACCGCTTTTACGCTTCACACGACGGCGACGGCGGCGATAGAAGATCTGCCCTTCACCCTGTACCTCGGCAATCAGCTCCATCCATGCCTTTTGCTCTGCTACGCAGATATCGGGGTTGTAGCTATCGCTGAGGATATAGACGTCAAAGTGCTCTGCGTTCCCCGTCGCCTTCACCGACTCCCAGGTTGCGCGCAGGCCAGCAAACACGCGGTCAACGTCCTCGTTACAGATCGGCATGATCAGCGCGGTACGGTGCTGCGGGTTGAGCGGCTCATCTCCGACCGTGGAGGCTGAGATGCTGTATTTGTCGCGGCCTATCAGCAGCTGGAGGAACCCCATCAGCGCCGTCCAGAACCCGGCCGAGACCCAGCAGAAGAGCACCGCAAAGAGGATCAGGATCCCGGTTTGCAGCACGTAGGGTAGAAGCTGCATAAAGGAGACCAGCAGATCCTGTTCCATCATATCTTCCGGGGCAATCAGCGCCCAACCCTGATAGGGAAGAATGGTTTTCATGTACCAGGTGGCCACCACCGTCTGGGCGATGGTCAGCAGCAGCAGAATGTAACGGCGGATAGATCCGACCATACGCCATTTCTGCTCGCTCGCCTGCTGCTCTTTGGTCAGCCGCGACAGGTAACGTGGCGGCACATCGCGCCCGCGCAAGCGATCCCAGAAGCGGCCAATGGGGTTGGTACGCCACGGATCGGGGAACATGGAGGAGCGCTTCGCCTCAGGCATGGCCTTCAGCTGGGTACGCCCTTCGTGATCCTTGATGAGCTGGCCTTCCGCCAGCGAATCTGGCCAGGCATGCTCAAGACGTGCCTGCACTGAACCCAGCGGGCTGTCATCGTCCCGCTCGTAGCGGCGATGTTCAGCATCCAGCGCTTCGTGCACGCCGCGCAGATCCGTTGTCGGCAGCGCCGCTCTCTCTTCAACAGAGAGAGACAGCGCGTCGATATATTCAGTTGTCTTATTCATTGGCAGGTAGCTGGTAGCTCCAGGTTTCACTCAGCGGCTGCTCGGCATTTACCAGCGCAGCACGCATATCGGTCGTCTTTTTCTGGTCTTTAACCTTAAGGCGCAAGGTTAAACGCCATCCCTGAGTGACCGGGTTATAGCGCACAACATTTTCAACAATTTCACCGTTATCACCGATGCTGACCTGGGCAGAGACCGGGGTGTCCTGCGGCAGCTTTTTCATCTCTTCACCGGTGAAGTCAACAATAAACGCCAGGGTGCCGTCCGGCTGGCGGATCAGGTTGGACTGTTTGACATCGCCCGTTGAGCGGCGCGTCTGGGTGACCCAGGCGTTATCCGGCGCGTGCAGTTTGTCTTCGTCGCGGCTAAAGGTGATGGTGTACTTGAAGTTCATCTCTTTACCGGCTTCCGGCAGCTGATCCGGCGTCCAGTAAGCCACGATGTTGTCGTTGGTCTCATCGTTGGTCGGGATCTCAACCAGCTCGATTTTGCCTTTGCCCCACTCGCCTTTAGGCGTTACCCAGGCGCTGGGACGCAGATCGTAGCGATCGTCGAGGTCTTCGAAGCGGTTAAACTCGCGGCCACGCTGCAGCAGGCCAAAGCCCTGCGGATTTTCCATCGCATAGCTGCTGACGGCGAGGTGTTTCGGGTTGTTCAGCGGACGCCAAATCCACTCGCCGTTGCCGGCATGCATAGAGAGACCGTTAGAGTCATGCAGCTCAGGACGGAAGTTGGTTGCCGGTGACGGCTGGTTTGGTCCAAACAGGAACATGCTGGTCAGCGGCGCGACGCCCAGCTTGCCGACCTTATCACGCAGGTAGACCTTTGACTGCACGTCTACCACGGTGTCACGCCCCGGGATCACTACAAAGCGGTAAGCGCCGGTCGCACGCGGCGAATCCAGCAGCGCGTAGATGGTCAGGCGTTTATCGGTAGGTTTCGGACGCTCCACCCAAAATTCACGGAAGTGTGGAAACTCTTCGCCGGACGGCAGCGCGGTGTCGATAGCAAGGCCACGGGCAGAGAGTCCGTAGACCTGCCCGGCACCAAGGACGCGGAAGTAGCTCGCTCCCAGCA
Organism: Pseudescherichia sp.; assembly: GCF_031987975.1. Lineage (GTDB taxonomy): Bacteria > Pseudomonadota > Gammaproteobacteria > Enterobacterales > Enterobacteriaceae > Pseudescherichia. The sequence goes on from NZ_DALZYX010000005.1 coordinate 384,432, forward strand.
TGCTGACAATTTCATCATTCTTGTCTTTGCTGTTGATAGGATAGAGAACCTTGAAGCCGGCGAAGCCTAAATCTTTGACCGTGTCCTTATCGTGCTGGACGTTGCCAAAGTTGAAATAGTCCGGGCTGTACTTGATCTTATGCACCGCCGTCGCCGTCACTTCATTGACGGTTACCGGCAGGTCGAAGTACATACCCTGATGATAGAATTCAAGCTTGAATGGGGTCTTAACGTTGTTCCAGTACGCTTTATCGTGATTGAACTGAATCTGCTGATAGTCCGCGTATTTCATGTCACGGAAGACAGAGGGCAGGTTGCTTTTCGGGGCTTCATAGCCTTTTGCGGCTAACGACTGCGCCTGTTTTGCTACGTCATCGATGTTAAAGGCCCAACCCGATGAAGAGTACAGGGATAACAGCACCGCTGCGCCTAACCAACGCATTTTCATCACTTGTAGATTATGTTTCATAATAACTAAGCACTTCCCCCTTTGTGTGCTTAAATCGATCCGATCTATTTTAATGGTATTTCAGGCAATCCGACAACTTAATCCCCGCTTTGTTCGGTCACTGGCTCAGTGGATAAGCAAATAAAAGCAACACCTTGCCAATTACGCGTTTCTCCTGGAGACAGGCTGCCACGCTTAGTGTAGGGTTGCCAACGAATGTAATCATAACTGGCCTTAGGGATAAGGCGATAAGTCTGATATTGCACGGAGTGATATGAGTAAAATACCCGCACAGCGCGAATACTTTCTGGATTCCATTCGCGCGTGGCTGATGCTGTTAGGCATCCCCTTTCATATCTCATTGATCTACTCAAGCCACGTCTGGCATGTGAACAGCGCTACGCCTTCGTGGTGGCTGACCCTGTTCAACGACTTTATTCACGCCTTCCGGATGCAGGTCTTCTTTGTTATCTCCGGCTACTTCTCTTATATGCTCTATCTGCGCTACCCCATGAAGCGCTGGTGGAAAGTGCGCGTCGAGCGCGTAGGCATTCCAATGCTGACCGCTATCCCGCTGTTAACGCTGCCGCAGTTTCTGATGCTGCAGCATGTTAAAGGCAAGGCCGACAGCTGGCACACCCTCTCGGTTTATGACAAGTATAATACCTTAGTATGGGATCTTGTTTCCCACCTCTGGTTTTTACTGGTGCTGGTGGTGCTAACAACGCTGGGGCTGGTGCTGTTCCGTAAGCTCAAGCAGGCGGTGGCGGTTAACCCGGATGCGCTGCTAGCCCAGCTTACGCTACCTAAACTCACGCTGCTGTTTCTGCTGCTTGGCGTGCTCTATGCCGCTATCCGCCGCAGCCTGCTGGTTATTTATCCTCCCCTCCTCAGCGATGGTCTGTTTAACTTTGCCGTGATGCAAACCCTGTTCTATCTGCCGTTTTTTGTGCTGGGGGCGCTGACCTTTATTACGCCTAAGCTGAAGGCGCTCTTCACCACGCCGTCGTGGGGTTGCTCTCTGGGCGCGGCACTGGCCTTTGTCGCCTATCTGCTTAACCAGCGCTACGGCAGCGGCGATGCGTGGATGTATGAGACGGAAAGCGTGATTACGATGGTGATGGGGCTGTGGATGGTGAACGTGGTCTTCTCTCTGGGGCATCGACTGCTTAACTTCCAGTCATCCCGCGTGACCTACTTCGTCAACGCATCGCTGTTTATCTATCTGGTGCACCATCCGCTGACGCTGCTCTTTGGCGCATGGATCACCCCCCATATTCACTCGAATACGCTGGGCTTTATCTGCGGGTTAATTTTTGTGGTGGGCTGCGCCGTTGCGCTTTATGAAGTGCATCTCCGCATTCCGCTGCTGCGTTTTCTCTTTTCCGGCAAGCCCGAAGTCACTAAAGCGCAGCCGAAACAGGTGCAAAACTAGCTTAGAGGAGCCATTCCACCGGCAACCGGGATGCTAATCGCACCAGCATCCGTTGCCAGAAGCGCGTTTTTGGCTCCTTCTTTAATACTCTCTCCTGACCGTCCTGGGTGTCGATCCAGTTAATTCTCCCCCAGCGGTCAAGGCGCAGCTCCCAGGCCGCCTCACGCTGACTTTGCTGAAAACGGTGGTGAATAACCTGCGCCAGCGGTTCGCTCTCGATCACAAAGCCCATCTCGGTATTGAGCATAGCCGAGCGGGGATCGAAATTAAACGAGCCGATAAACACCTTCGCGCCGTCGATGCTAAAGGTTTTGGCGTGGAGGCTTGAACCGGAGTTCCCCGTCAAACCGCGGTCGTGAATATGGCGGCCCCCTTCCCGGGTTGGCTTGAGTTCGTATAGCGCCACGCCGTGGCGCAGCAGCTTTTTACGCCAGCGCGCATAGCCCGCGTGCACCACCGCCACATCGTTTGCCGCCAGAGAGTTGGTAAGAATGGCGATTTTCACGCCCTTGCGTACCATCTGCAGCAGCTGAGCCACCCCGGCGCGGGTCGGGACAAAATAGGCCGAGATAATATCGATCTGCTGCTGCGGCATCCCCATTACCTTCACCAGGCGCTGCGGCAGTAGGGTATGCTCCCGCGCCCTGCCCTGCCCCTTGCGTGGGTCGTCGCTCAGCAGGCGGGTTTTAGCCCACAGCAGCGGCAGGGTTCCCGCCTCAAGCCGAGTAGAGAAGTGGGACGTTTCAAGCTTGGAGAGGTAGCGCTGGGCTGTCTCGTCGTTGTACCAGGACTCGGGAACCTGGATCTGCCCGTCGATATCCCCGTCCTCTATATCGAGCACCTTTTGCAGGGTAGAAACCGACTGGCAGGTCCAGTAGCGTTCAAAGTCTGTGACCACATCCTGAACCACCGGCCCAATTGCCAGCACGTCAAGATCTGAAAAGAGCGGCTGCTCACCAGCGCCAAAATAGGCATCGCCGATATTTCTGCCGCCGACAATGGTCACTTCTCCATCCGCGGTGAAGCTTTTATTGTGCATACGCCGATTGAGACGGGCAAAGTCGGTAAGATACCCGAAGGCTCTGAAGAGACGAAACGAAAAGGGATTAAAGAGGCGAACGTCGATATTGGCATGGGCATCCAGTTTGCGCAGAATATCATCCAGTCCCTGGGTATTGTTATCGTCCAGCAGCAGACGGATCGTGACCCCACGCCGGGCTGCCTTGAGTAGCTGTGACAGCAGGAGCCGCCCGGACATGTCGTCTTCCCAGATATAGTACTGGATATCCAGGCTTTTCTCGGCCATCTCAATCAGCCGGTAGCGTGCGGCAAAAGCGTCAAGGCTATTGTCCAGGGCCAGAATGCCGCATTCGTCAGGATGGGCGGCGCAGGCCGGGGCGATAGCGCGCCCCAGCCGCGTATTATGCGTCTGGTTCGTCACCCTGCTGGGTGAGTAGTCGTTGATAAAGCCGGGCATTTTCATCGTCATAACAGACAAAGTATACCTGACCAATCGACGGATGACGGGTTAGATAATCCGAAACCGTAGCGACAGCAATCTCCGCCGCGGCCGGTTTAGGGAAACCGTATATGCCGGTACTGATTGCCGGAAACGCCACCGAGTGATAGCCGTTGGCCTCGGCCAGCTTCAGGCTATTACGGTAGGCATCCTCCAGCAGGCGCTGCTCATGATCCTCACCGCCGCGCCAGATTGGCCCTACAGTATGGATCACCGCCTTCGCCGGTAGCGCCCCGGCAAGGGTGATCACGGCATGGCCCGGCGGACACTCGCCCTGCTGCTCCCGCACGGTTTTACATGCAGCCAGCAGCGCCGGTCCGGCGGCACGGTGGATAGCGCCATCTACGCCGCCCCCGCCCATTAAGGAAGGGTTAGCCGCATTAACAATGACATCGACCTGTAATGTAGTGATGTCACCCTGAATAACCTCCATACGCGATTGCATATTTGCCTCTCTTATCTCATCGCTTTCAACTAAGTGTATAGCAGGGTGTGGCAGGCGGGAGAAATTACACGGCGTTCGGCCAGACGGTATAGCGGTACAGCAGATTGATTTTACACCGGATATTGCTGCGTTATTGCTCAGCTGGCCACTGCTGCACGAGATGCAGGGCATCGCCGTCCGTGACCGTAACAACCACTTTGACAGTATCTTTTGGCGAGATATTCATACTCAGGCGTGCAAGTTTTGTTGGCTGGTTAGCTTGCAGGGTCAGGGTCTTTCGCTGTTGGGTATTACTCTGCCCGCTTACGCCTGCGTGGACGGTGAGGATCTGGATCTGGCATACGCAGGGCTGGGACAGGACAACCTGTGGCGTAATGGTATAGATATCCTCCTGACGCTCGGTCAGAAACGTAATCTGGCTGGCAAGGGCGGTAACTAAAAGCAAGGGGTGCATAGCGGCCTCCTGATAAAAAAACAGGGCCGAAGCCCTGTTTTTTCGTACCAGATATGATTAGTACTGGTTAGCCGTTGCGTTGTTGCCGTAGCCAACCTGACGTACTTCAACGTAAGACTGAGACGCGGTCTGGTTAACCAGCGCGCCGTTAGCAGTACCGTACTGGCGTACGTCGATATCAGAGTGGCGGCTATTCCACTGGTCGATAGTGGCGTTGTTACGAGAACCGTTCTGTGACAGGGTGATAGAGCTGTCATCAGAACCCTGGCCTACGTCTGCGGCGTTACGTGAGCCATGCTGAGTCACGGTCAGATCGGAGTCACGAGCATCGGTCTGCAGAGCCAGCGCGGAGTTATTGCTGCCGTACTGGAAAATGCTTAATTCAGAATTCGGGCCGCCGTAGCTGCCGCCACCATATTGACCAACGGAACCTGCGAAAGCGCTGCCTGAAATAACGATCGCTGCCAATGCTGCCACTTTAATGAATTTCATGGTAAACTCCCATCGGATTGATATATTTGATTCACAATGGATTTAGCGTTGAATAACGCGAATAGCCATTTGTGATTGCCTCTGCACTACAACTGCCGTTTTTTGCGTACCATACTGCGTAATATTCGCTTTGTTACCCGAACCTTTCTGGATAATCATTGCGGTATTACCATATGCACCCTGCGTTATACTCGCGTCATTAGCACTGCCTGACTGATCGATATACGCAAAGTTATAGGCTCCTGCCTGATCAATCTTTGCCCGGTTATTTGCCCCTTCCTGGGAGATAACAGCGTGCATTTTAGATCCATCCTGACGTAGCTGGGCGCTATTATTGGTACCGTCCTGGCCAATTATCGCAGCCTGATTGTAAGACGTTTTACTCAATTCATTTACCGCGAAGTTATATTCCGATACAGCCAGATCATAACCTGACGCGGCGGCTATCCCAGGCGCACCCAGCATTGTTAACACCATAATCAACATTCTGTTTTTCATGTTGTCACCTGGACCTGGATTATTCTCACTGATGAATATTATGCTCCACTGCAATTAACGTATTTTTACATCCGTTAACGCTGCGTTACGGAAAAGAGTATGTAGCGGCAAATATCAATAATATCTCACCCAGCGGTGGTATTTTTATCTATATGTTCACCTTAAAGTGCTAACGTCCTAAAAAATAGTCGAATGATGCATACAATAAATTTTGCGACGGAAGTTTGGTACAGGTTTGAGCGTTATAACAACCGGAACTGAGTTATGCCCCGGTAGCAGCCATATGCAGGTATACATAAAAATTTTGTGGTTTTGCGATCACCAAAGCAACTTTCTTCTCCCTCTGCGTGCCTTTGATAACGCCCACTCATAAAATTTAACTGCATAAAAAAATCAAAATGTTTAATTTCAAGATATATTTGCTTTAATAACAATAAGTTAAAATAATTTGTATGATTTTTAAATGTGATGCAAAAGTATTAACTTGTACAACTTTTCCATGAAATTTAAACATCAAAATTTCGTCTAAATTACATTTTAAAATTTACTTTTACATTTTGTTACATGTTTAACACTTGATTTAAGATTGGTAATGGCTAGATTGAAATCAGCAGTATGTTTGAGTTTTGTTAAATTTTGCCCTTAGGGCTCACTCTTATTGATTACACACAGCAGTGCAACATCTGTCAGTACTTCTGGATACCCCAGTAAGACCTGGGGAAAAAGACAGGTGTACCAACAAGCGGGGTTTATTATGTTTAACGAAGTCCAGAGTTTTCAAAGTCAATCTATTCTCTTGATTACTAAACCTTCCTTACAAGCTGCTGCTTTGCTGCAGCATCTGAAACAATCCCTCTCTCTGTCCGGGAAAGTGCATAATATTCAACGCTCTCTGGATGATATATCGCCCGGAAGCGTGATTCTGTTCGACATGATGGAGGCGGATAAAAAGCTGATCCATTACTGGCAGGACAATTTAGGTAGGAAAAACAACGCAGTGAAGCTGTTACTGCTCAATACGCCAGATGAATACCCGTTCCGTGACATAGAGAGCTGGCCACACATCAACGGCGTTTTCTACGTGACGGAAGATCAGTCCCGGGTCGTTGACGGTCTGCTTAGCGTGCAGCGTGGGGAGTGCTACTTCTCTCAGAAGCTTGCCAGCTACCTCATTACCCACTCCGGTAACTACCGTTACAACAGCTCCGAAGCCGCGCTGCTCACGCACCGGGAGAAGGAGATCCTAAATAAGCTGCGAATTGGTGCCTCGAATAACGAGATTGCCCGTTCGCTGTTTATTAGCGAAAACACAGTAAAAACCCATCTCTACAATCTTTTCAAGAAGATATCTGTAAAAAATCGTACACAGGCGGTCTCCTGGGCTAACGACAACCTCAGGCGATAATCCCATGAAACGGTTCGTTGCATGGTTTGCAGCCGCAGGTCTTCTGCTGGCTGCCGGGAACCTGCGCGCTGTCGAAGTGGAAGTTCCCGGATTGCTGACCGATCGTACGGTCTCTTCTGTTGGACACGATTTTTATCGTGCTTTTAGTGATAAATGGGAAAGCAGTTATACAGGGAACCTGAGCATCAATGAACGTCCCAGCGCACGGTGGGGAAGTTGGATAACCATTACGGTCAATCAAGACGTGGTATTCCAGACATTTTTATTTCCTACTAAACGCGACTTTGACAACAACGTCAACGCCGCGATAGCGCAAACCCAGGAAGCACTGGATCGCCGGCAGATCGATCAAGCTTTGCTTGGTACTGGCGATTTAGCGCGAGATGAATTCTAAAACACGATAAATTTCTTTCGGAGGCTCACATGCGTATTGCCTGTGCCATAGTCACGCTTTTGCTTGTCTCGCCGTCAATATGGGCTGGAAATATGACCTTCCAGTTTCGCAACCCTAATTTTGGTGGCAACCCCAATAACGGCGCGTTTTTATTAAATAGCGCCCAGGCGCAAAACTCCTATAAAGATCCGGATTATGACGATACTTACGGAATAGAAACACCTTCTGCACTGGATAACTTTACCCAGGCAATTCAGTCCCAGGTATTGGGAGGATTACTGACCAACATTAATACTGGCAAGCCGGGAAGAATGATCACCAGTGATTTTATTGTTGATATCGCTAATAACGACGGGCAGCTTCAGCTCAACGTAACAGATCGCAAAACCGGGAAAACATCCACTATAGAGGTGTCGGGTTTACAGAGTGGTTCAACCGACTTTTAAAGCACAGCTACCGTTTTTACAGGAATAATAATTATGCAGCGCTTACTCACCATGCTGGCTGTCTGTTTACTCAGCGGATGCTTAACGGCACCACCGAAAGAAGCAGCCAAACCAACATTAATGCCTCGGGCCCAAAGTTATCAAGATTTAACCCATCTGCCGATGCCAACCGGTAAGATATTTGTCTCTGTTTATAATATTCAGGATGAAACCGGACAGTTTAAAGCCTATCCGGCGAGTAACTTCTCTACCGCAGTCCCGCAGAGCGCCACCTCTATGCTTGTCACGGCGCTGAAGGATTCACGCTGGTTTATTCCGCTTGAGCGCCAGGGGCTGCAGAACCTGCTTAACGAGCGGAAGATCATTCGTGCGGCGCAGGAGAACGGCACGGTGGCGGTTAATAACCGCTTCCCGCTTCAGTCGCTGACTGCGGCTAACGTGATGGTCGAAGGCTCGATTATCGGCTATGAGAGCAACGTGAAGTCCGGTGGAGTGGGTGCGCGTTACTTTGGCATCGGGGCCGACACCCAGTACCAGCTTGACCAGGTCGCGGTTAACCTGCGCGTGGTCAATGTGAGTACCGGAGAGATCCTGTCGTCGGTCAACACCAGCAAGACGATCCTCTCCTATGAGGTGCAGGCCGGGGTGTTCCGCTTCATTGACTACCAGCGTCTGTTGGAGGGTGAGGTCGGCTTTACTGCGAACGAACCCGTCATGCTGTGTCTGATGTCAGCGATTGAAACCGGGGTGATTTACCTAATTAACGATGGTATCGATCGCGGGCTGTGGGATCTGCAAAACAAGGCGGAGAGCGAAGATCCGATTCTGGTGAAATACCGCCATATGGCGACGCCGCCAGAGTCGTAATTGCTCCTGAGCACTATCGAAGCGTGGCGGACTACTCCGCCACGCTTTTTTTTGCGCTGGCGTTGGCCGCTCTTTCGCGCCAGCTGGCCAGCCACAGGCCGCTGTTCTTCATGGCATAGCCAAACAGTAAGCCGACGGCCAGCGACGGAACGACAGTTCGCCAGTCGCCCTGCCCGGCAAAGGTAGCACAGGCACCAATAAAGGTGCCAGGAACAAAGGAGAGTAATAGACTCTTCGCCTGGATGCACATCAGGAAGGCCACAACGCCAGTGAGCAGATAGCTAACGATGCTCAAATGCGGACTTAACGCGCTGCCGTAGATAATCACCTCTGCCCAGGCTACGCCGCTCATTACCGTAAAGGCGGAAATTAACAGCCCTTTCACCCCACCCTGCGGACAGGCAAAATAGGCCGTACAGCCGAGGAAACCGGCCCAGCTCAGCAGGCCCAATGAGACGGCAACCCAGCCCCAGAGACCTGAGAGAATGCCGGTCGTTAATGCAATTGAGAAGAGTATGTTCATGGCGCGCATCTTAGCAGAAGCGTGCCATTGAAGTGAGATCGCCCGCACGTTATTTGTAATCTGGCGATTATTGTTGCATGAATATTGTGATTTATATCACGCTATTCTGCGGTTCCTTCCTCAAGCTCATCCCACATGGCTGCGATAGCGTCCCGGGTGAGCGACGCCATGGTGCGCCAGAAGGGTGTTACCGCATGGGCTTCGACTTTACCAAGGAATGTCCCGCACCATGGCAGCAGGTAATCAGCAAACAGGGTCTCCAGGGCCTCGCTCTCATCCTCCGCTGCATTATCTTCCAGCCAGGAGGCAGCCAGCAGCAGAGTACCAAAGTGATCCGCTGGCACATCGGTCAGCGGCATACCCCGGGCGGCCAAAAATGCTCTGACCTCTGCCTCGTTTGCCCCCTCCTGCCACGCATGGCGATATGGCGCAACGCTGCACTCGTCGCCGATGAACAGATTGTGGTAATCCGTCACCAGAGCGGGATCGTCAACGCTCTTTTGCAGACGGGCCAGCAGCTCATCCTGCTCCAGCGGCCAGTTTGCTGCCAGCTTGCCCTCGCGAATCAGCGTATAGAGCGGGGCTAAAAGCGGATCCTCAGGCTGGCGGTAGTAGAGTGAGCCAAGCACGCGGCAGAGGATTGAAAACTCGTTCATTATGGGTTCCGTTAAAAAATTAAAGTTCAGCAAACTCGGCAATCGGCGGCATTCCGCGCGATTCCAGGAAGTTTAACAGGCGGCGCGGCGAGACGTTAAGGATCCGATCTTCGGGAAAACCGACGTCATCCAGCACCTTGCGGCACTCGGTAAAATCACCCAGCGAAAAGGCGGTGTGCGAGTCGGATCCTAATGCTACCCAGCCCCCGGCATCACGCACGGCGGCGGCGATAGCCCGGCAGTTCGCCTCGCTGCCCTTGCGCGAGTGGAGGAAAGAGGAGTTATTGATCTCCAGTGCAACATCATACTTCGCCGCCGCTGCGGCAATCGCCGGAATATCCACAGGATATTTTGGATTTCCCGGGTGGCTGATGATATGCACGTTACCGCTGGCCATAGTAGCAATCATTGCTGCGGTATGGGTGTCTTGATCCTGCGGGGCGAACACAGGTTCATGAAAGCCGGCGATAATCAGATCCAGCGCGGGCAGCATCGGCCCGGTGCAGTCAATCTCACCGGCGATATTTTTAATGTTGGCCTCAATACCGCGCAGGATCCCTACCCCATCCACCAGCCGCGGCCAGATACGCATATTCACGAAGTGCCAGTAGTGCGGCGCATCGGCCATATCGGGGCCGTGGTCGGTGATAGCAAAAAGCTTAAGGCCTTTGCTTTTGGCAATCGCAATATAGTCGTGGAGGGTGCTGTAAGCGTGGGTGCTGGCAACGGTATGCATGTGCAGGTCAACGGGGTACATGACGCTCTCCTCAGTTAATAATGCTCAAGGATAACAGGAATTATTACCCTTTTTAATGAAAACCCAGTGCTAGTAGCCGCGGGTCCGGTCAACCTGTCCAGTTACCGGCTCGCCCTGCTCCAGCTTTGTTATGGTCCTGGCAATATAGTCGATAGCCTCATTCGGGCGCGTCACGGCAGCAATGTGTGGGGTCATTGCAACCTGCGGATGCGCCCATAGCGGGCTGCTGGCCGGAAGCGGCTCTTTGCTAAAGACGTCCAGCATGGCTCCTTTCACTTTGCCGCAATCAAGCGCTTTAAGAAGATCTTCTTCAACAACATGCACGCCGCGGGCAAGGTTGAGCAGATAAGCGTTATCCACCAGCTGGTTCAGCAGCGGTAGATTAATAATGCCCTGGGTCTCTGGGGTATTAGGCAAGAGGTTAATCAAGACGCGGGTTCCTTTCAGGAAATTCCCCAGCTCGGCTTCGCCGGCAAAGCTCTCAACTCCGGGCCAGGATTTGCGGCTACGGCTCCAGCAGCGCAGCGGGAAGCCCCATGCCTGAAGGCTTTCAGCTACTTTCGACCCCAGCACGCCTGCGCCAAGGATGCCGATGGTAAAGTCTTCGCGTTGGTACTCCTCCAGCTCCTGCCAGCGGGCCTGTTGTTTTTGCGCCTGGTAATCATCAAAGCGTCGGAACCAGTGCAATACCTGGCTCACGGCATACTCCTGCATCTGCAATGCCATGCCGGTGTCCTCGAGGCGGAACAGCGGGATGGATTCCGGCAGCATATCCGGGTTGGCGTTAAGCTGGCTAAGAATGGAGTCCACGCCTGCGCCGAGAGCAAAGACCGCTTTCAGTTTACGGCCCTGCAACATTTCTACCGGAGGATGCCAGACCAGCGCATAGTCGGCGGGTTCGTTATCGCCTGGCTTCCATTCACGGACCCGTGAATGGGGAAGTGCCTGGGAAAGTTTATCCAGCCAAAATTGCGTATCGAATGACGGGTGATAGAAGATGATATCCATACTGACTCCAGATGCGATCGTGCTTTGGTTTCGTTGAATTGTTATCTATTGATGAGGATAACAAATTTGTTCTGCGCTCAGGGATAAAGGTTACTGATGATAAAAAAAACAGTTCCTGGATATTTAGAAAGCACGTTGCTTGAAGTTTGTCTAAACGCGCTAAATTATTGAAAAAGAGGATTGACGGTGGGAGCGGATTTCCCTACATTAGCGCCGTCCCAGCGATGCTGGGAAGACAATATGGTGAGGTGTCCGAGTGGCTGAAGGAGCACGCCTGGAAAGTGTGTATA